>NZ_JBAKFW010000010.1:0-183905 GCF_036888815.1 Agrobacterium sp. CCNWLW155 | reverse complement strand
TTATAAATCCACCCCACCAAACAAGTCAACACACACACCGTCAAAAAACTGACATTTTTATCAAGACATTGATATCAATACATAGTTTCGTGGTGCGCAACGGAAATGGGCAAAAAGGGGCGGAATCTTCAGACGTTTCACCACAGGCCGGATGTCTCCCCTCCATGCGTCATTGCAAATAGCGCGCCAGGAACCGCAATTTTGCCGGCGGAGCATTTGCCTTATCCTTACATACGGCTGTCAAAGCGCAGGGTCGTGCATTAGAAACGGCATATAAGACGCTTAAACCCACCCCCAATCGCCGCAGGCCTGTTTGCATGACCAGAACGTCCGTCCCTATGAAGACTGAATCGCCCGAACTTCCCGTCAGTGCCGTTCTGGGCGATATCGCCGAGGCCCTGGCCGGGGCGAAGCGCGCAGTTCTTTCAGCCCCTCCGGGCGCGGGTAAAACGACGCTGGTGCCGCTTCATCTTTTGCAGCAGGACTGGCGGGGTGACGGCAAGATCATTCTTCTCGAACCGCGCCGGCTTGCCGCCCGGGCCGCGGCCGGGCGCATGGCCGAGCTGCTTCACGAGGAAGTCGGGCAAACTGTCGGCTACCGCATGCGGCTCGACAATCGCATCTCCTCGAAAACCCGGATAGAGGTGGTGACCGAAGGCGTGTTTGCCCGGATGGTTCTGGACGATCCCGAACTTGCCGGCGTTTCGACTGTGATTTTCGACGAGTTTCATGAACGTTCGCTCGACGGCGATTTCGGACTGGCGCTTGCACTGGACGTACAGAGTGGGTTGCGAGACGATCTGCGCATCCTCGTCATGTCTGCCACTCTCGATGTCGAACGCATCAGCGCGCTCATGGCAGATGCCCCGGTCATTCAGAGCCTTGGGCGGACGTTTCCGATCGACGTCCGCTATGAGGATCGTTGGCAGGGCGTACCGGTTGAAGAAAAAGTCACCAAGGCGATTACCGAAGCCCATGGGTCGGAAACCGGCTCCATCCTCGCTTTTCTGCCGGGACAGGCGGAAATTACCCGAACGGCCGCGCGGCTGGAGGGGCGTTTTCCCAGTGATACGGATATCATCCCCCTTTACGGAAACCTTTCGCAGAAGGAGCAGGATGCAGCGATAAAGCCGGCGCCAGCCGGACGGCGCAAGATCGTGCTGGCCACCTCGATTGCCGAAACATCCATTACGATCGATGGCGTGCGTGTGGTGATCGACAGCGGATTACAGCGACTGCCCGTCTTCGAGCCGGCAACGGGAATCACGAGGCTCGAAACGGTGCGGGTGTCGCGCGCTTCCGCCGACCAGCGGGCGGGGCGCGCCGGGCGAACGGAACCCGGTGTTGCGATCCGCCTGTGGCATCAAGGACAGACGGCGGCGCTCAATGCCTTTACGCCACCGCAAATTCTGGCGAGCGATCTCGCCGGCCTTGCGCTTGATCTCGCCCATTGGGGGGTTCAGGACCCGTCTTCTCTTGCTTTTCTTGATATGCCCCCCGAAGCCGCACTTAAAGAATCGGTGGCGCTTCTCAAAAATCTGGGCGCGCTCGACAAAGGCGGCGCACTGACGCAGCGCGGTCGTCTGATGCGCGGCCTTTCGCTGCCACCGCGACTGGCAGCCATGGTGATTGCGGCGGCAAGCGAGGGTGCGGGGAAAAAGGCGGCGATGCTCGCCGTCATGTTGACGGAACAGGGGCTCGGCGGAAACGACATCGATCTCGATGAACGGCTGCGACACTTTCTTTCCGACAGGAGCGAAAGGGCGCTGGCGGCGCGGAAGCTGGCATCGAGGCTGTTCGATGCGATCGGCGACAAAACGGCGACAGCCGAATTGCCGAGTGAGGCCGGTCCACTGCTGCTGCACGCCTATCCGGACAGGATCGCACTCCAGCGTGTCGCGCGCGGACGTTATGTAATGGCCAATGGGCGGGGTGCGGAGCTTGCCGAGACCGAGCGTCTGGCGGCGAGCAAAATGCTTGTCGTGGCCGATATTACCGGACGGGCGGCGCAACCGCGCATCCTTGCGGCGGCGGGCATAGAAAGGACCGATATAGAAGAGCGGATGCCGCACCTCATCGTTCAGCAGGACCAGCTGCTTTTCGACAAGGCGAGCGGCCAGGCGCGTGCGCGAAGGGTGACGCGGCTTGGCGCCATCATCCTCGACGAAACACCCCTGCCCCGCCCCGAGGGTGAACAGGCGGCCCAGGCGCTCGCCAATGGTATCAGGGAATTCGGCATCGACATTCTTCCGTTTTCGAAAGAGACGCTGCAGCTGCGCGACAGAATCGGCTTTCTGAACGCCAGTATCGGCGACCCCTGGCCTGATGTCAGCGACGAGGCTTTGCTTTCGCGGCTGGACAAATGGTTCGTCCCTTTTCAGAACGGCGCGCGCAGCCTGCAGGACATCCGGCCCGGCAGCCTTTCCGACGGGATTCTGTCCCTGGTGCCGCATGAGGTAGGGCGCGACCTCGGCAGGCTGGCGCCCACGCATTTCGAAGCGCCGACGGGCCAGCGCCACCCCATCCGTTACGATGCCAGCGAACCGACGCTTTCCATTCGTGTGCAGGAGCTTTTCGGACTGAGGGCTCACCCATCGATTGCGCAGGGGCGGTTGCCGCTGCTCCTGGAATTGACCTCGCCGGCACACAGGCCGATACAGACGACACGCGATCTTCCCGGTTTCTGGGCGGGATCCTGGAAGGACGTGCGGGCGGATATGCGCGGACGTTATCCACGCCATCCATGGCCGGAAGACCCGGCATCGGCGCTGCCGACCAGCCGCGCAAAACCGCGCGGGACGTGATGACGATAAAGAGGGTAAAGGAGACGAAAATGGCTGGCCATTCGATCGAAACCACGAGACTTGGCCGCGCCAGCCGCAGGATAAGGCTGCAGACCATTGTCTGGCTGCGCTGGCTGGCGGTTGCCGGGCAGACGGCGACAATCCTGCTTGTCGCCTTCGGGCTCAATTTCCCCCTGCCGCTTCTGGCCTGCGGCCTCTTGATCGCGGCACTGGCGCTCGCCAACCTGTTTCTCACTGCCCGTTTTCCCTCCACCTATCGTCTGGAGCCCTGGGAAGCGACGTTGCTGCTGGCCTTCGACCTGCTGCAATTGACGGCGCTCATTTACATCACCGGTGGACTTTCCAATCCGTTCGCGCCGCTGATCTGCGTGCAGGTCATCATCGCGTTTGCCTCCCAGCCGCTTCGGCACTCGCTTATTCTTCTCGCCTTTGCCGTCATCTGCTCGACGGCGATCGCTTTTTCCCCCTTTCCGGTTCCCTGGTATCCCGGCGAGGTTTTGCCGATCCAGCTTCTGCTGCATGTCGGCACCTGGGTCGCGATCATCGCCACGACCTCGTTTGCGGCCTTTTATGCCTATCGCGTTTCGCATGAGGCAAATCAGCTGGCGGATGCGCTGGCTGCAACCGAACTGGTGCTGGAGCGGGAAAAACATCTTTCACAGCTGGATGGGTTGGCAGCAGCAGCAGCGCATGAGCTGGGCACGCCGCTCGCAACAATCAGCGTCGTCGCGAAGGAGATGGAGCGGGAACTTGGGCATGACGAAAAATTTGGCGAAGATATAGCGCTGCTGCGCAGCCAGAGCGAAAGATGCCGTGACATTCTGCGCCGGCTCACATCGCTTTCCACCGACAATGAAGAACATATGCGCCGCCTGCCGCTCTCTTCGCTGATCGAGGAGGTGATGGCCCCGCACCGGGAATTCGGCATCCGCCTCGAACTCGTTGAAAAGAGCAATCGCGCCGACGAGCCGGTCGGTATCCGCAATGCCGGTATCATCTACGGTCTCGGCAACCTCATTGAAAACGGCGTGGATTATGCGCGGGAAAAGGTCACCGTAACGGTGGATTACGATCAGCAGAACGTCGCCGTCATCATTGAAGACGACGGGCCGGGTTATGCCCATGACGTGCTTGCCCGTATCGGCGAGCCCTATGTGACCGAACGTCACAACGACACAAGGGCGGGTGGGCTCGGGCTCGGGCTTTTCATCGCCAAGACTCTGCTGGAGCGCTCCGGCGCCAGTGTCACCTTTGAAAATCGCGGCACTAGCGAAAAGGGAGCAAGGGTCACAATCGTCTGGCCTCGAGCGCTTATGGACGATAAAAGAAACCGTTGACTTTACCATCCACGTTGAAGCGGCGATAAGAAGAAGAAAACAAAGCCGACGAAGTTGCCGGAAGGCCGCAAACATGAAGACAGAAGACCAGAACAACTCCACCGGCGCGCCAACGGACGACGGCGATCCGATCGGGCCCGACAGATCGCTGCTGATCGTCGATGATGACGGCCCGTTTTTGCGCCGGCTTGCCCGGGCAATGGAAACACGCGGCTTTGCCGTCGATACGGCCGAGACGGTGAGTGACGGTATAGCCCGTTCCAGGGCTGCGCCGCCGAAGTATGCGGTGGTCGATCTGAGGCTTGCGGATGGCAATGGTCTGGAAGTCATCGAGGCGATCAGGCAGAACCGGGACGATACGCAGATCGTCGTTCTGACCGGCTATGGCAATATTGCAACCGCCGTTACCGCCGTAAAACTCGGAGCGCTGGACTATCTGGCCAAACCCGCCGATGCGGACGATGTCTTCAATGCGCTGACGCAGCGCAAGGGTGAAAAGACCGAAGTTCCCGAAAACCCCATGTCGGCAGACCGGGTTCGGTGGGAGCATATTCAGCGTGTCTATGAAATGTGCGAGCGCAACGTTTCGGAAACGGCACGCCGGCTCAATATGCATCGGCGCACCTTGCAGCGCATTCTCGCGAAACGCGCCCCAAAGTAACGATACTTATTCGCCAAAGCTGCGCCCGGTTGTCCATTCTGCCAGCATCAACCGGGTCGCGGCGGTTCTCGAGAAATCCAGCATCACCGATTTGCGGGTCGCCGGCGGCAATTTATGTTCCGGCGCATCGCGCAGCATATGGGCACCATATCCATCCGAGAGGATCAGCCCGCATTCCTCCGGGAATATGTCGGTCGGAACCTCCGGGTGGGTGGCGAAGAACAGCCGATCGCAATGCAGGCGATATTCCGGCCATTTGCGATCGACACGGAAATCCTCGATGGAGGATTTGATTTCGATGATCCAGATTTCACCCTTGACCGACAGACTGATGAGATCGGCCCGTCGCCCGCTTGCAAGCGGCAGCTCCGGCAGCACCGAATGGCGCATTTCGTGCAGAAGCACCTGAACGCCGCGACGCACCAGCATCGCCTTGTCCGACTGGCGGCCGTCGATTAACGGATTATTGTTGGTAACGGAAAGAATAGTCATGGATAAAGGCTGCTGAAGCGTTTGGCCTATTGTTGCAAAAAGGCAATCAACCGGCAATTTTAAAGGCACAACCGTCTCGCGGCGGCGCAACGGCTTGCCAAGAGCGGCTGAATGGAAAATAACCGATTTATCCAATTAAGCCTACTCCTTCGCACAATTTGGCGAATTTTCCGCGAGAACGACATGCGCATCCGCACCCCATTGACCTTACTCGGTCTGACGGCAGCACTGGCTCTGGCCGGCTGCGCCGAAACTACCTCCCAATCCTCCGCTCCGACCTCCGGCAAGATCGCAGCGTCTGTTCCGGTTGCTGACCCCGTTCCGGCGAAGGTCGAAACGGTCCAGATCTTCAACGATGTTTACGGTGCCGTGACCGATGCGGGCTATGCGCTGCCGGCCATTCCGATCAACCGTGTCAACGAGAAGTATCGCCGTCAGATTGTCGAATTCCAGACATCCGAACGCGCCGGCACCATCATCGTCAACACGCGCGAGCGTTACCTCTATTACATCCTCTCCGGCAACCGTGCGGTTCGTTATGGCATCGGCGTCGGCAAGGCGGGTTTCGCCTGGGCCGGTGAAGCCTATGTCGCCTGGAAGCAGGAATGGCCGATGTGGCATCCGCCGAAGGAAATGGCGGACCGTAAGCCGGAAGTGGCCAAATATGTTGAGGCCGGCATGGGCCCGGGCCTTTCCAACCCGCTCGGCGCGCGCGCCATGTATCTCTTCAACGAAAAGGGACAGGACACGCTGTTCCGCATCCATGGTTCGCCCGAATGGGCCTCGATCGGCACCGCCGCCTCTTCCGGCTGCATCCGCATGATCAACCAGGACGTCATCGACCTATACAGCCGCGTCCGCCCCGGCCGCAGCACGAAAGTCGTCGTGATCCAATAAAGATCAGATACCGGACAAGAAAAAGCCGCCGTGGATTTCCCCCGGCGGCTTTTTTGTTTCTCAGGACTGCTGACGGTGTCAGGCCGCCTGTTTGGCCTTCAGTTCCAGACGACGACGGTGCAGAACCGGTTCGGTGTAACCATTCGGCTGTTCGCGGCCCTTCAGCACCAGTTCGACAGCCGCCTGAAATGCCACCGATCCGTCGAAATCGGATGCCATCGGCAGATAGGCCGGATCGTCGGCATTCTGCGTATCGACCACGGCGGCCATGCGCTTCATGGTCTCGACGATCTGTTCCTCTGTCACCACGCCATGGCGCAGCCAGTTCGCCATATGCTGCGCGGAGATGCGCAGCGTGGCGCGGTCCTCCATCAGCCCGATATTGTTGATATCAGGCACCTTGGAGCAGCCGACGCCCTGATCGACCCAGCGCACGACATAGCCGAGAATACCCTGCGCATTGTTGTCGAGTTCACGCTGGATTTCTTCCGGCGCCCAGTTGGGACGCGGCGCGACCGGCACGGACAGGATATCGGAAAGCTTCGCGCGGCCGCGGCTTTTCAGTCCTTCCTGGACGGCGGCGACATCGACCTTGTGATAATGCGTGGCATGCAGCGTCGCTGCGGTCGGTGACGGCACCCAGGCCGTGTTGGCGCCGGCCTTCGGATGCGCGATCTTCTGCTCCAACATCGCCGCCATCAGATCCGGCATGGCCCACATGCCCTTGCCGATCTGCGCATGGCCGGAAAGGCCGCATTCGAGGCCGATATCAACGTTCCAGTTCTCGTAAGCGGCGATCCATGCCGCCTGCTTCATGTCGCCCTTGCGGATCATCGGACCCGCTTCCATCGAGGTGTGGATTTCGTCACCGGTGCGGTCGAGGAAGCCCGTATTGATGAAAACGACACGATCCTTCGCGGCGCGAATGCTTTCCTTGAGGTTGATCGTGGTACGACGCTCCTCATCCATGATGCCCATTTTCATGGTGTTCGGCGCCATGCCGACAAGCTTTTCGACCCGGCTGAAGATTTCGTTGGCGAAGGCCACTTCCTCCGGCCCGTGCATCTTCGGCTTGACCACATACATCGAGCCGGCGCGGGAATTCTGACGACGCCCGGACGGACCGACATCATAAAGAGCGATCAGCGCCGTGACGACGGCATCCATGATGCCCTCAGGCACCTCGCGGCCGTCCCTGTCGAGGATCGCCGGATTGGTCATGAGATGACCGACATTGCGCACCAGCATCAGGGAACGGCCCGGCAGCGTCAGCGCCGCGCCATCGGGAGCCGTGTAATAGCGATCCGGATTGAGGCTGCGGGTGAAGGTCTTGCCGCCCTTCGAAACCTCCTCCGTCAGGTCGCCGCGCATCAGGCCAAGCCAGTTGCCGTAAACCAGCACCTTATCCTCGGCGTCGACGGCGGCAACCGAATCCTCACAATCCATGATGGTCGTCAGCGCCGATTCAAGAATGACATCGGAGATGCCCGCCTTGTCGCCCTTGCCGATTTCGGTCGAGGGATCGATGACGATTTCGGTGTGCAAACCGTTCTTGCCAAGCAGGATCGTTGCAGGCTTTGCCGCCTCGCCGCTGAAACCCTTGAACTGGGCTGCATCCGTGAGGCCAGTCTTGGCGTCGCCGGTGGCGAGCTGCAACAGGCCATCCTCGATCTTGAAACCGGTCACATCGGACCAGCTTCCCGTCTCCAGCGGCGCGGATTCATCGAGGAAGTTGCGAGCCCAGGCGATGACCTTCTCGCCGCGCCTTGGGTTATAGCCCCTGCCCTTTTCCGCACCGTCAGCATCGGAAATGGCGTCCGTGCCGTAAAGCGCGTCGTAAAGCGAACCCCAGCGGGCATTCGCGGCATTCAGTGCATAACGTGCATTCATAACCGGAACGACGAGCTGCGGACCGGCAACGGCAGCAATTTCAGGGTCGACGTTGCTGGTTTCCACCTTGAAGCCGGGGCCTTCCGGCAGCAGATAGCCGATTTCCTTCAGAAATCCCTCATAGGCAGCAAAATCTACCGGAGCGCGATTCTGCCGATACCAGCCATCCAGTTTTTCCTGCAGGGCGTCGCGCTTTGCCAGCAATTCACGGTTCTTCGGAGAAAGCTCGTGAACAATGGTCGAAAAACCTTCGAAGAACGCCTCACTGTCCAGACCTGTGCCCGGCAGGACGTCGTCAGTCAGAAAGGCATAAAGCCTGTCATCGATGGAAAGACCGAATTTATTCGTGCGGCTCACATGCGCCTCCTCTATTCTGGAGATACAGATTGGACGCGGAGACGGGCGCTCGTCAATTGCGGCAGGCAGCCAAATATTATTTCCGTTTTGGAAACAATGGAGCCGATAGTCGTCTTTTTCTACAAAAGCGCCTGCAGATCCTTGAGGCGGTCGTTCACCAGCCAGCCGTAGTAGTTTTCTTCCGGTAACAGCGGCTGTTCCCCGCCCGAGGCGCGTTGGCGGTTCTTCTGGGCAAGGGCGGCAGCACGCTGCTGCGACCCGCCGACATTATAAAGCGTGGAGGTCACACCCGGATTTTTCGAAATATCCATGTCGGCAATCGACCGGTAATCATCGATAGACTTGCGGATGGAGGCGGCCATGAAGGCGAGTGACCGGTCCGGGTCCATGATCGCCGTATAGACCGCTGTGGCATCGTTTTCATCCAGCCTCTCGTAACCGGAGGTTCTCGACACCATGTCGGACAACATCAGCGCCGTCAGCGGGTTGATCTGGCCGAGGCCAAAGGTCTGGCCGGCATAAAAGGGCTGGAAGAATACGGCGCTGAAACGGTTGTTCGGATAGGCCACGCCATCGACGGTCTTACCACGGAAACTGTCGTCCCAGACATCTTCACGGCAATTCCAGAGGCTGTAGGAATCCTTTTTCGACTGGCATTTGGCAAATTGCGAATGCGTCAGAAACTGCGCGATGGTTTCGTCCTTGTAGCCGAAACGGAAGCTGCCGCCGGCATAGGAGGCGGCCTTGACGTAATAGGACTGCAGCCGGTCATAAGCGTCGACATTATAGGTATGTTCGCCGACGATCGCGCCGATCATATGGATCGGATCGATGCCGTAGCGCCCGGCCGTCGACTTGATCTTGGCGATCAGGGCCTTGTCGGAGGACAAAAGCTCGATGACCTTCTGGTATTTGCGCTCGAAAGACGTGTTGGACGCCTTGGTTCTTTTTGCGGAAGCGCCGGGAACACCCGGCTGTTCGGCATTGCGATTGCCCGGCGGAACGACCGTCGCGGCTTCGACGTAAGAAGACGCGGTGACGGTGACCGCCAAAGCAGCGGCAAATGCCAGAAGAGTTTTGCGCACGAGCGAATGCCTTTTCTCAAGCCTGCGGTTTCCGCCAGCGAAATACGCTGGGAAAACCGGATCATTCCACTAAAGCGGTTCCAACCGGAATGCAGCCCTTCCCATAAACAAAATGCGGGTTGAATGCGAGACAAGGCGGATAAAATAAAAGAGTGCGGCAAATATGGCCGCACTCTTCTTTCTCGGATCCCCGAAGTCTTCAGAGAATATAGCGCGACAAATCCGTGTCCGCGGCGAGATCGCCCACATGTTTTTTGACATATTCCTGGTCGATCTTGATGGCGGAGCCGCCGCGATCCGGCGCGTTGAAGGAAATCTCGTCCAGAACACGCTCCATCACCGTCTGCAGACGGCGCGCACCGATGTTCTCGACCGACGAATTGAGATGAACGGCCACATCGGCCAGAGCATCGATTGCGTCATCGGTGAAATCGAGATCCAGTTCCTCCGTCGCCATCAGCGCCTTGTACTGGCGGATAAGGCTTGCTTCCGTTTCCGTCAGGATACGGCGGAAATCCTCCTTGGTCAGCGGCTTCAGCTCGACGCGGATCGGCAGGCGGCCCTGAAGTTCGGGCAGGAGGTCCGAAGGCTTCGCCACATGGAACGCGCCCGATGCGATGAACAGCACGTGGTCGGTTTTGACCGGGCCGTACTTCGTCGAAACCGTGGTGCCTTCGACAAGCGGCAGCAGGTCGCGCTGCACGCCTTCACGCGAGACGCCGGCGCCCATGCCACCGTCGCGGGCGGCGATCTTGTCGATCTCATCGAGGAAGACGATGCCGTCATTTTCGACCGACT
This sequence comes from Agrobacterium sp. CCNWLW155, assembly GCF_036888815.1. Lineage (NCBI taxonomy): Bacteria > Pseudomonadati > Pseudomonadota > Alphaproteobacteria > Hyphomicrobiales > Rhizobiaceae > Agrobacterium > Agrobacterium sp. CCNWLW155. The sequence continues at coordinate 173,584 of NZ_JBAKFW010000010.1, read as the reverse complement.
TCACCGCCTCACGCTGGATCATTTCATTGTCGAGCAGCTTGTCGGATTCGTCGCGGATGAGATCGGCATAGGATTTGGACACTGTCGTGCGCACCTTCTTGGTGCGTCCGCCCATGGCCTTGCCGAACATTTCCGACAGGTTGAGAACGCCGATATTGGCGCCCGGCATGCCGGGAATTTCGAAACCGGGCATGCCCGAGCCGCTATCCGCCACCTCGATGTCGATTTCCTTGTCGTCCAGCTCGCCGTCACGCAGCTTCTTGCGGAAGCTTTCACGCGTGCCAGGCGATGCGGTTGCACCAACCAGCGCGTCAAGCACCCGTTCTTCGGCGCTCTGATGCGCCTTGGCCTGCACTTCGGCGCGCTTCTTTTCACGCACGAGGCCAATGCCGATTTCAACCAGATCGCGGATGATCTGTTCGACATCGCGTCCGACATAGCCGACTTCGGTGAACTTCGTGGCTTCGACCTTGATGAAGGGGGCACCAGCAAGCTTGGCGAGGCGGCGCGAAATCTCGGTCTTGCCGACACCGGTCGGTCCGATCATCAGAATATTCTTGGGCATGACTTCATCGCGCAGGCTCTCATCGAGCTGCTGGCGGCGCCAGCGATTGCGCAGCGCGATTGCGACCGCACGTTTGGCCTCATGCTGGCCGATGATGAAGCGGTCGAGTTCCGAGACTATTTCCCGGGGAGAAAAAGTTGTCATTCTATCCTCTCGGCTTTCCTGCTACGGCCGGCCATCCAGGCCCGGCCCACAGGACCCATTGGTGAGAAATTGAGCTTACTCAGCGTCGAGGGTTTCGACGACGAGGTTGTGGTTGGTATAAACGCAGATATCGGCCGCAATATCGAGCGACTGGCGCGCCACCTCTTCGGCCGACTTGTCCGTGTCCATCATGGCGCGGGCGGCGGCAAAGGCATAATTACCGCCGGAACCGATGGCGATCGCGCCGTGTTCCGGTTCCAGCACATCGCCATTACCGGTGATGGCAAGCGTGGTTGTTTTATCGGCCACCAGCATCATTGCTTCGAGGTTGCGCAGATATTTATCCGTCCGCCAGTCCTTCGCAAGCTCGACGGCGGCGCGCATGAGCTGCCCCGGATATTGCTCGAGTTTCTTCTCAAGACGGTCGAGTAGTGTGAAGGCATCCGCCGTCGCGCCGGCAAAACCGGCAATCACTTCACCTTTGCCGATGCGGCGAACCTTGCGGGCATTGCCCTTCATAACCGTCTGGCCAAGGCTCACCTGGCCATCGCCAGCCATGACGACCTTGCCGCCCTTTCTGACTGTAATAATTGTTGTCATCAAACACCTGTCTGCCCTGCCGGGCCTGGGGTTAACGGGCCGGATACGGCCCTTCTCGGGTTCTATGTAAGTTTGCTTTTCGCGATTGCAATCTTCGCGGCGACGCACCGTTTTCCGCATGTCATGCAAGACGATGGAACAACTGGATATTTGTGTCCCGTGCTGATAAGGAACGGCAACATTTTCACGGAGCGGCCAAAATGGCAGAACGTAAAGGCGAGATTATCCGCAACACCAACGAAACCGCGGTTTCGGTGCGCGTGGATATCGACGGCACCGGCAAGTCGACAATTTCCACCGGCGTGGGATTTTTCGACCATATGCTGGACCAGCTCAGCCGCCATTCGCTGATCGACATGGAGATCGAGGTCAAGGGCGACCTGCACATCGATGACCACCACACCGTGGAAGATACCGGTATTGCCATCGGCCAGGCGATTGCCAAGGCGCTGGGCGACCGGCGCGGCATTACCCGTTATGCCTCGCTCGATCTTGCCATGGACGAGACGATGACCAAAGCCGCCGTCGATATTTCCGGCCGGCCCTTCCTCGTCTGGAACGTCAATTTTTCCGCACCGAAGATCGGCACCTTCGATACCGAGCTGGTGCGTGAGTTCTTTCAGGCGCTCGCCCAGAATGCCGGCATCACGCTGCATATCCTGAACCATTACGGCGCCAACAACCATCATATCGCCGAAACATGCTTTAAGGCCGTTGCCCGCGTTCTTCGCACGGCAACCGAGATCGACCCCCGGCAGGCAGGCCGCGTTCCCTCGACAAAGGGCATGCTGGCCTGACGCCAAAGCTGTCAGGAAGCCCATGACAAGCTATCTCGTTCTGGAAGCCCCCAACGGGCCGGACAGGGACCACAAGACGACCCGCTTCATTGCCGACCGTTTCGTCTGGCTGGCCCTGATTGCGCCCTGGCTTTGGCTCGCCATCAATCGCCTGTGGCTGGCAACGGCGGTGGTTATCATCGCGCTCCTTCTGGCCGGACGGGTATCGATATTAGCCGGATTCGAACCGGTTGGACTTCTCTGCGGTTTCACCATCGGGCTCATCACGGCGCTGGAGGGACGCGATTTTCTCGTCCGGCACCTGATCCGCAAAGGCTGGAAGCTGACGTCAGTCGTTTCCGCCCCTGATCTTTCGAGCGCCGAAGACATATATTTCTCCGGTCTCTCCGAAACCGCCGAAACGGCGGAACAGCTGTCCCAGCCGGTCTGGTCTCCTTCGCCGCAAAATAGAGGCGACAAAAACTTCGTCAACGATCCCGCAGGATCGTTTCTTTTCGACTTGAATGGAAGGCGCTGACATGCGTGTCGCGATCATCGACTACGGTTCGGGCAATCTGCGTTCGGCCACCAAAGCTTTCGAGCGTGCCGCCCGCGAAGCCGGCATCAATGCAACCATCGACCTGACCGACAAGCCGGATCACGTCGCCTCGGCAGACCGCATCGTCCTGCCGGGCGTTGGTGCCTATGCGGATTGCCGGGCGGGTCTCGAAGCCGTTCCCGGCATGCATGAGGCGCTCATCGAAGCCGTCGAGAAAAAAGCGCACCCCTTCCTCGGCATCTGCGTCGGCATGCAGCTGATGTCCTCGCGCGGACTCGAAAAGACTGTCAGTACCGGACTCGGCTGGATTGAGGGTGACGTCGTGGAAATGACGCCGTCCGACCCCAGCCTCAAAATCCCGCAGATCGGCTGGAACACGCTGGAAATCCGCCACGCTCACCCGCTTTTCGACGGCATCAAGACCGGAGCGGATGGGTTGCACGCCTATTTCGTGCATTCCTATCATCTGTCGGCAAAGCACTCGACGGATGTCATCGCCACCACCAACTACGGTGGCGCGATGACGGCTTTCGTCGGTCGCGACAATATGGCGGGCGCGCAGTTCCACCCGGAAAAAAGCCAGACGCTCGGCCTTGCCCTGATTTCCAATTTCCTGCGCTGGAAGCCCTGACATGATTCTTTTTCCCGCAATCGACCTTAAAGACGGCCAGTGCGTTCGCCTGAAACTCGGCGATATGGACCAGGCCACCGTCTACAACGAGGACCCCGGCGCACAGGCGAAGGCCTTCGAGGACCAAGGCTTCGAATGGCTGCATGTGGTTGATCTCAATGGCGCGTTCGCCGGCCAGACAGTCAATGGCGAGGCGGTCGACGCCATTCTGAAAGCGACGAAAAATCCGGTGCAGCTCGGCGGTGGCATCCGCACGCTCGATCATATTGAAGCGTGGCTGAGCCGTGGGCTTGCGCGTGTCATTCTCGGCACCGTGGCGGTGCGCGATCCGGTTCTCGTTCTGGAAGCCTGCAAGCGTTTCCCCGGCCAGGTCGCCGTCGGCATCGATGCCAAGGGTGGCAAGGTTGCCGTGGAAGGCTGGGCGGAAGCGTCCGAACTCGGCGTCATCGAACTGGCCAAACGCTTTGAAGGTGCCGGCGTCGCCGCCATCATCTACACCGATATCGATCGTGACGGCATTCTGGCCGGCATCAACTGGGCCTCGACGCTGGAACTGGCGGATGCCGTCTCCATCCCGGTCATCGCCTCCGGCGGCCTTGCCTCCATCGAAGACATCAAACGCATGTTGCAGCCGGATGCCGCAAAGCTCGAGGGTGCGATTTCAGGCCGCGCGCTTTATGATGGGCGCATCGACCCTGCCGAGGCGCTTGCCCTCATCAAGGCCGCGAAGGAGGTACGCGCATGACCCTCAAAGCCCGTGTTATTCCCTGCCTTGATGTCAAAGACGGCCGCGTCGTCAAGGGCGTGAACTTCGTCGACCTGATCGATGCCGGTGACCCCGTCGAAGCGGCGAAAGCCTATGACGCGGCGGGAGCGGATGAGCTCTGCTTTCTCGACATCACCGCCTCCTCGGACAATCGCGATACGATCTTCGATGTCGTCTCGCGCACCGCCGATCATTGCTTCATGCCGCTGACCGTCGGCGGCGGGGTCCGCGCCGTTGCTGACATCCGCAAGCTGCTCCTTTGCGGCGCCGACAAGGTTTCCATCAATTCTGCGGCGGTGAAGGATCCTGACTTCGTGGCGCAGGCGGCCGACAAGTTCGGCAACCAGTGCATCGTCGTTTCCATAGACGCCAAGCGCGTTTCGAAGGATGGGGAAGCCGGCCGCTGGGAAATCTTCACCCATGGCGGACGCCAGCCGACCGGGATCGACGCCGTGGAATTCGCCATCAAAATGGTCGAACGCGGCGCGGGTGAATTGCTCGTCACCTCGATGGACCGCGACGGCACCAAAAGCGGATATGATATCGGCCTGACGCGCAGCATTGCCGATCAGGTTCGCGTGCCCGTCATCGCCTCGGGCGGCGTCGGAACACTGGATGATCTGGTGGCTGGCGTTCGCGATGGCCATGCAACTGCGGTACTTGCCGCCTCCATCTTCCATTTCGGCACCTATTCGATCGGTGAAGCCAAGAGCTACATGGCCGAGCATGGCATCGCCATGCGTCTCGACTGATTGCAGGAACTTCTCATGAGCGCATTTTCCCTTTCCGATCTGGAACGCATCGTCGCGACCCGTGCCGCTGCCTCTCCTGACGAATCCTGGACGGCCAAGCTGGTTGCTGCCGGCCAGGAACGCGCGGCGAAAAAACTCGGCGAAGAGGCGGTGGAAGCCGTCATCGCAGCCATTGCGAAAGATCGCGACGGGCTGAAGAACGAAGCCGCCGATCTGCTTTACCATCTGCTGGTGGTGCTGAAGATTGCCGACATTCCGTTGGACGAGGTTTTTGCCGAGCTGGAGCGCCGGACCGGTCAAACCGGCCTTGCGGAAAAGGCGGCGAGGCCGACATCATGAATGTCGAGGCAGGCAGCGGGGAGAGAGGCATGCCGAGCACACTCGATCATTTCCGGCCGGATGAATATTCGCCATACCACTTCTACAGTTCGGAAGAATGGGCGAAGTTTCGCGCTGACACGCCACTGACGCTTTCCGCCGATGAGGTCAAACGCTTGCGCTCGCTGGACGACCCGATCGATCTGGACGAAGTGCGGCGCATTTACCTGTCGCTGTCGCGCCTTTTATCCTCGCATGTCGAGGCGTCACAGCTGCTTTTCGAGCAGCGCAACCGCTTTCTCAATATGGCTGACGTCAACAAGACGCCCTTTGTCATCGGCATTGCCGGCTCTGTGGCGGTTGGCAAATCGACGACGGCGCGTATCCTGAAGGAGCTTCTGGCGCGCTGGCCCTCCAGCCCGAAGGTCGATCTCATCACGACAGACGGATTTCTTTATCCGAATGAGGTTCTGCGGCGCGAAAACCTGATGGAGCGCAAGGGCTTTCCCGAAAGCTACGATATCGGCGCGCTCCTGCGTTTCCTGTCGGCGATCAAGGCGGGCCAGCCCAATGTGAAAGCACCGCGCTATTCGCACCTGACCTATGACGTTCTGCCGAATGAGTTCACTGTCATCGACCAGCCGGATATTCTGATCTTCGAAGGCATTAATGTACTGCAATCGCGCGACCTGCCGGCGGGGGGGCGGATTGTGCCGATCGTTTCCGACTTTTTCGATTTCTCGATCTATATCGACGCGGACGAGGACCTCATTCACAACTGGTATGTGAACCGGTTCATGAATCTCAGAAAAACCGCCTTCCGCGATCCCAATTCGTTCTTCAACCGTTATGCCTCGATCAGTGAAGAAGCCGCGCTCAGCATTGCCGAAGGCCTCTGGCAGAACATCAACCTGAAGAACCTGCGCCAGAACATCGTGCCGACGCGCCCGCGCGCCGATCTTATCTTGCGCAAAGGCAAGAACCACCTGATCGATACGGTGGCGCTTCGCAAATTGTGAAAGATGCCGCACAAGGCGGCATCTCCATTGCAGCGGTTAAGAGCCGCTACTACGCAAGGTCGGGAATACGCAGAACCTGGCCGGGATAAATCTTGTCGGGATGGGTCAGCATCGGCTTGTTCGCTTCGAAGATGATGTTGTTCTTCGCGCCATTGGCCTTGCCATATTGCGCTTCAGCGATCTTCCAGAGATTGTCGCCCTTCTTGACCGTATAGAACACCGGCTCCTTCGCGGGCGCTTCGGCCACTTTCAACTCACCCGCCTCGACCTTGGAAATGCCGAGCGTATTGCCGACCGCGATAACCGCCTTTTCGAAGACCGACTGATCGGCCACTTCGCCCTTCAGAACGACCTTGTCGTCTACCACCTCGACCTGAACCTTGTCCGTGCCGAGATCGTGGGAAGCGAGTTCCTTCTTGACCGCTTCGACATCGGGCGCATCATCGCCGCCGATACCGAGCTTCTTTCCCGCTTCCTTGATGAAATTGAACAGACCCATAGCACCCTCCTTGGTTGTAGGGAGGCTTACCAGACGATATTTGAAGCTCTATGACAAGCGCGAAACATTTGGCCCCTATTCGCCCGAGGGCTTGCCGCGCATTTTCTTGATATCGGAGCGGCCGGACTTCGCCTTCAGGCGGCGCTCGACCGAGCCCTTGGTCGGCTTGGTGGCCTTACGCACCGGCGGCGGCGGGGCGGCGGCTTCGAGGATCAGCTCCTTCAGCCGTTCGCGCGCATCTTCGCGATTGCGCTCCTGGCTGCGAAACCGGCTCGCCTCGATCATCAGCACGCCTTCTTTCGACACACGCCTGCCACCGAGGCGCAGGGCATTGGTCTTCACCCGGTCCGAAAGAGACGGTGAATTGGCAATGTCGAAAAACAGCTGAACCGCCGTCGAGACCTTGTTGACGTTCTGGCCGCCCGGCCCGCCGGCCAGCACGAATTGCTCCGTCAGCTCCCAGCCGGCGATGGTGATACGGTTGCTGATGTAAAGCGGGTCGCTGGCCATGATCTTTCTCCGCGCCGGTGATGCCACAGATCGCAAAAAATGAAAACAGCGGAGAAAACGAAAGAACCCGGCACAAGGCCGGGTCCCCTCCTCCTCACGAATGAGGCTCTATTTATTCAGCCGCAAGCAGCAGGCCCGGTGCAGCATCGCGAACCTTGCTATCGACGTGATCTTCGAACTTGGTGAAGTTCGTGACGAACATCGACACCAGTTTCTTCGCCTGCGCGTCATAGGCTGCGCCATCGGCCCAGGTCGAACGCGGATCGAGGATCGCACTGTCGACGCCATCAAGCGACAGCGGCACTGCGAAACCGAAATTCGCGTCGGTGCGGAATTCCGCATTCTTCAGGTCGCCGGTCAGCGCTGCCGTCAGAAGCGCGCGGGTCGCCTTGATGGGCATGCGCTTGCCGATGCCGTAGGCACCGCCGGTCCAGCCGGTATTGACCAGCCAGCAATCCACGCCGTGCTTGCCGATCAGCTCGCGCAGCAGGTTGCCATATTCCGCCGGGTGGCGTGGCATGAAGGGTGCGCCGAAGCAGGTTGAGAACGTCGCTTCCGGCTCCGTCACGCCCTTTTCCGTGCCGGCAACCTTTGCGGTGTAACCGGAGAGGAAGTGGTACATGGCCTGTTCCGGCGTCAGCCGGGCGATCGGCGGCAACACGCCGAAGGCATCTGCCGTCAGCATGATGATGGTCTTCGGATGACCGGCAATGCCCGTTTCCGATGCATTCGGAATGAAGTGCAGCGGATAGGCGCTGCGGGTGTTTTCCGTCAGCGAGTTGTCGTTGAAGTCGGGAACGCGGTTTTCGTCCAGCACCACGTTTTCGAGAACTGTGCCGAAACGGCGGGTCGCGGCGTAGATTTCCGGCTCGGCTTCAGCCGAAAGCTTGATCGCCTTGGCATAGCAACCACCTTCGAAGTTGAAGATGCCGTGCTCGCCCCAGCCATGCTCGTCATCGCCGATCAGCGTGCGCGACGGATCGGCCGACAGCGTGGTCTTGCCGGTGCCGGACAGGCCGAAGAACACGGCGGAATCACCTTCTGGACCGACATTGGCCGAGCAATGCATGGGCATGACGCCCTTGGCCGGCAGGAGATAGTTGAGGACTGTGAAGACCGACTTCTTGTTTTCACCGGCATAGGAGGTGCCGCCGATGAGGACAAGACCATTGGTGAGATCGCAGGCGATGACGGTTTCCGAACGAACGCCGTGACGGTCCGGATCGGCCTTGAAGCTCGGCAGGTTGATGATGGTGAGCTTCTGTTTGAAACCCGCCAGTTTTTCCTGCTTCGGTCGGATAAGAAGGTTGCGAATGAACAGCGAATGCCAAGCAAGCTCGGTGACGACGCGTGTCGGCAGTTCATTTTCTTCATCGGCGCCGCCGATCAGATCCTGCACGTAAAGCGTCTTTCCGGCGGCATGGGCCAGCATGTCCTGACGCAGCAACTCGAAATTTTCCGGCGACAGCGGCTTGTTGTTGTCCCACCAGATGGTGTTCTCGGTGGAGGCATCGCGGACGACGAATTTGTCCTTCGGCGAACGACCCGTATGCTGGCCGGTGACGGCGCGAAGCGCACCATCGATGGTCAGTTCGGCCTCGCCGTTGCGGATCGCTTCTTCGTATAATTCGCTCTCATTGAGGTTATAAAAGACGCGGGAGGCGTCACCCAGTCCGAGTTCCGCAACTCCATTGGCAGGATTATGAACCCCAAGCTCGTTCATGACGCGTTCCTTGTTAATGACGATAAGGCCGTTGAAATTTCCACGGAAAATACGTGGCGGCTTTTGGAAACGCAAGAGCCAGACTTTAAAAAACTTAGTGATTTCAATATATTAATCGATTTAAAAGATTTTATTTCTTTTTAAATCGGTTGAAGACGCATTAAAATCCAACTGCGGCCTTTCCACAAAATCCCCTCGCTCCAGCCCGGCGATTTGGCAGCGAGTTTTCCTTTGCCACAATTTGTTCCACCTTTATACTCAAGAGAGTGGCTCGCGGCGCACAACCTTGGCTGGGTGAATGTCGGGAGTTACGAGAAAATGACGATGGAGACCAACTATATGCAGACGATCGCGCTTGTCGACGACGACCGGAATATTCTGACTTCGGTATCGATCGCGCTCGAAGCCGAAGGCTACCGGGTCGAAACGTATACGGACGGCGCTTCCGCGCTTGACGGGTTGATCGCCCGTCCGCCGCAGCTCGCCATTTTCGATATAAAGATGCCACGCATGGACGGCATGGAGCTTTTGCGGCGTCTTCGCCAGAAGTCGGATCTGCCGGTTATCTTCCTCACCTCCAAGGATGAAGAGATCGACGAATTGTTCGGCCTGAAGATGGGCGCCGACGACTTCATCACCAAGCCCTTCTCGCAACGCCTTCTGGTGGAACGCGTGAAAGCCATCCTGCGCCGCGCCAGCAGCCGCGAGGCTTCCGCCGCAACCGGCAGCGTGCTGAAGCCGACCGCCGATCAGCAGGCGCGCACGCTCGAGCGCGGGCAGCTCGCCATGGACCAGGAACGCCACACCTGCACCTGGAAGGGTGAGCCGGTGACGCTGACGGTCACCGAATTCCTCATCCTGCATTCGCTGGCGCAGCGGCCCGGCGTGGTGAAAAGCCGCGACGCGCTGATGGATGCGGCCTATGACGAACAGGTCTATGTGGATGACCGCACCATCGACAGCCACATCAAGCGTCTTCGCAAGAAGTTCAAACTCGTCGATGGCGACTTCGATATGATTGAAACGCTTTATGGCGTAGGATATCGCTTCCGCGAAGCGGCCTGAACCGGCGCGCAAATCGGAAGAGACCACCCGAAGAGTGGTGGTGAGGACTTGAATACGTGTTGAAGAAAACGCCGGAAACCGTCTCGGATAGTGACGATGCCGAAGAACGCGGCAGCGAACGCCGCCATCGTATCCATCCGCTGACGATCATCCGGCGCATTTTCGGCAATGCGGTGTTTTCCAGCCTCACGCGCCGCATTCTTTTCTTCAACGTTGCGGCGACGGTGGTTCTGGTCGGCGGCATTCTCTATCTCAACCAGTTCCGCGAAGGGCTGATCGACGCACGGGTGGAAAGCCTGTTGACGCAGGGCGAAATCATTGCCGGTGCGGTCTCGGCTTCCGCCTCCGTCGATACCAATTCGATCACCATCAATCCGGAAAAGCTGCTCGAATTGCAGGCGGGGCAGAGCATTACCCCCGCCCCCAATGACGAGGACCTGAGTTTCCCGATCAATCCGGAGCGGGTGGCGCCGGTGCTGCGGCGGCTGATCTCGCCGACGCGTACCCGCGCACGGCTGTTCGATGCCGACGCCAACCTGCTGCTCGATTCCCGCCATCTTTATTCGCGCGGTCAGGTTCTGCGCTTCGATCTGCCGCCAGTGACGCCGGAGACGCAGACCTGGGGCGACTGGTTCACCAGCATGTTCAACCGCATGCTGCAGCCCAGCAGCCTGCCGCAATATAAGGAAGCGCCGGGTGGCGACGGCTCGATCTATCCGGAAGTGATGAATGCGCTGACGGGTGTTCGCGGCGCTGTCGTGCGCGTCACCGAAAAGGGCGAACTGATCGTTTCTGTGGCTGTGCCGGTACAGCGCTTCCGGGCCGTGCTCGGCGTTCTGCTTCTGTCGACGCAGGCGGGCGATATCGACAAGATCGTGCATGCGGAGCGCCTTGCGATCATGCGCGTCTTCGGCATCGCCACCCTGGTCAATATCGTGCTGTCACTGCTCCTGTCCTCCACCATCGCCACGCCGCTGCGGCGCCTTTCGGCCGCCGCGATCCGAGTGCGCCGCGGCGCAAGGACGCGTGAGGAAATACCGGATTTCTCGGCGCGCCAGGATGAGATCGGCAACCTTTCGATTGCGCTGCGTGAAATGACGACGGCGCTCTACGACCGTATCGATGCCATCGAAAGTTTCGCCGCCGATGTCAGCCATGAACTCAAAAACCCGCTGACCTCGCTGCGCAGCGCCGTGGAAACCCTGCCGCGCGCCAAGACCGAAGAGTCCAAGCAGCGTCTGACCGAGATCATCTTCCACGATGTCCGCCGTCTAGACCGCCTGATCAGCGACATTTCGGATGCGTCGCGGCTCGATGCCGAGTTGGCGCGCGCCGACGCCTCGCCGCTCGATCTCGATGTTCTGATGAAGGGTCTGGTGGAAATATCCCGCCAGATAAGCAGCAAAAAGAAAAGCGTGACGATCGACTATTCTGTCGACCGGAAAGCGGGCGCAAAGACCTCGTTCGTGGTCAACGGCCACGATCTCCGTATCGGCCAGATCGTTACCAACCTCATCGAGAATGCGCGCTCCTTTGTTGCCGAGGAAAGCGGGCGCATCACCGTGCGCCTTTCCCGTCACAAGGATCGCTGCATCGTGCAAGTGGAGGACAACGGCCCCGGCATTCAGGCGGAAGATATCGACCGGATCTTCGAGCGCTTTTACACCGACCGGCCGGCGAGCGAAGGGTTCGGCCAGAATTCAGGCCTTGGCCTTTCCATCAGCCGGCAGATCGCCGAAGCCCATGGCGGCAGTCTCCGGGCGGAAAATGTCGTTGACAAATATGGCGTGATTTCCGGCGCGCGCTTCACCCTGTCGCTGCCGGCGGCCGAAACCCATGAACGCTGAACGCTTCAACCTTCACGCCACTGCCATCGTCGTTCAAAACACCGGCATCCTCTTTGCCGGACCATCGGGCAGCGGCAAAAGCGAGCTTGCCTTCAGCTTCCTGACGGAGGCTGAACGCTGCGGATTGCCGGCCGCACTGATCGCGGACGATCAGATTTTCGTGTATCGCGACGGCGAAACCATCATCGCCGAGCGGCCGGAAACAATCGCCGGCCTGCTGGAATTGCGCGGCAGCGGCATTGTTTCGTTGAAAAGCATTGCGCGCGCGCCACTACATTTTGCCGTCACGACAGTTCTTTCACCTGAAAATCCAAGACTTCCAGAAGATGACGAGGTGTTGTTGCTACCCTGCGGCGGGCATCTTCCGCTCTTACGTATTCCGCTTTCCAGTCTTACGCCCTATGGAAAATTTGCTGCACTTGCTCAGAATCTTTTTAAAACGAATGTGAAGTGACCGTGATTCAGGCGATTTTAGGCTTGCGATTCGCATTTTCCTCATCAAGATGAAATCCCACCGATGGACAGGATTGCCGCGTTGCGATAGTCGGCAATGAGAGTGCGTGTGCAAGGGAGCATTTCATGATCGGACTAGTGCTTGTCACCCATGGCAAGCTGGCTGAGGAGTTTCGCCATGCGTTGGAGCATGTCGTCGGTCCCCAGAAATTGATCGAGACGGTCTGTATCGGTCCCGAAGACGACATGGATCAGCGCCGGCAGGACATCATCGACGCCGTTGCGCGTGCCAATGATGGCAATGGCGTCATCATCCTGACGGACATGTTCGGCGGCACGCCCTCCAATCTCGCGATTTCCGTCATGAACAACGGCAATGTCGAAGTCATCGCCGGGGTTAATCTTCCCATGCTGATCAAGCTTGCCGGCGTTCGCAGCGAAGATAACATGGACAAGGCCCTTCAGGATGCATCCGATGCCGGCCGCAAATATATCAACGTCGCCAGCCGCGTTTTGAGCGGTAAATAAGAAGTCAGCCCATGTCGCCATTTACCCGGGAACTACCGATCATCAATAAACGCGGTCTTCACGCCCGGGCATCCGCCAAATTCGTGCAGATGGTCGAAGGTTTCGACGCGACGATCACGGTTTCCAAAGACGGCATGACCGTTGGCGGCACCTCGATCATGGGTCTTATGATGCTGGCCGCAAGCCCCGGATGCAGCGTCTATGTCGAGGCGAGCGGCAATCAGGCGAAAGAAGCGATCGAAGCGCTCGAGGCGCTGGTCGCCGACCGCTTCGGTGAAGAAGCCTGAGCCGGCACCATATAAAGACATAAAGACTTCTTTATATCATCATTGCCAGATCGTTCGTGGCCTGCTAAACCGCTGCTACGTTTAAAAGCCGGGCCGCAAGGCGCGGCGTTTCTGATCTGGAGAACTTCATGAGCCTTGAGAAGGACTACATCGTCGCCGATATCAACCTTGCCGCGTTCGGCCGCAAGGAGCTGGACATTGCCGAAACCGAAATGCCGGGCCTGATGTCCTGCCGCGCGGAATTCGGCGAAAGCAAGCCACTGAAGGGTGCACGTATCACCGGTTCTCTTCACATGACGATCCAGACCGGCGTTCTCATCGAGACGCTGAAGGAACTGGGCGCGGATGTTCGCTGGGCCTCCTGCAACATTTTCTCGACGCAGGATCATGCGGCGGCGGCAATTGCGGCGGCCGGCATTCCGGTCTTCGCGGTCAAGGGTGAAAGCCTGACGGAATATTGGGAATATACCGACAGGATCTTCCAGTGGGCCGATGGCGGCCTCTCCAACATGATCCTTGACGATGGCGGCGACGCCACCATGTATATCCTGCTCGGCGCACGCGCTGAAGCCGGCGAGGACGTTCTGTCCAATCCCGGTTCGGAAGAAGAGGAAATCCTCTTCGCGCAGATCAACAAGCGCCTCAAGGCTTCGCCTGGCTGGTTCACCAAACAGCGCGACGCGCTGAAGGGTGTAACGGAAGAAACGACGACCGGCGTTCACCGTCTTTACGATCTCAGCAAGAAGGGCCTGCTGCCCTTCCCGGCCATCAACGTCAACGACAGCGTCACCAAGTCCAAGTTCGACAACAAATACGGCTGCAAGGAATCGCTGGTAGACGGCATTCGCCGCGCAACCGACGTGATGATGGCTGGCAAGGTTGCCGTGGTCTGCGGTTACGGCGATGTCGGCAAGGGTTCCGCCGCCTCGCTGCAGGGCGCTGGCGCCCGCGTGAAGGTCACGGAAATCGACCCGATCTGCGCGCTTCAGGCCGCCATGGACGGTTTCGAGGTCGTTCGCCTGGAAGACGTTGTGTCTTCCGCTGACATCTTCATCACCACCACCGGCAACAAGGACGTTATCCGCATCGAGCACATGCGCGAGATGAAGGACATGGCCATCGTCGGCAATATCGGCCATTTCGACAATGAAATTCAGGTTGCTTCGCTGCGTAACCTCAAGTGGACAAACATCAAGCCACAGGTCGACATGATCGAGTTCCCGAAGGGCAACCGCATCATCCTGCTGTCCGAAGGCCGCCTGCTGAACCTCGGCAACGCCACCGGTCACCCGTCCTTCGTGATGTCGGCGTCCTTCACCAACCAGGTGCTGGGCCAGATCGAGCTCTTCACCAAGCAGGGCGAATACAAGAACGAGGTTTACGTGCTGCCGAAGCACCTCGACGAGAAGGTCGCACGCCTTCATCTCGAGAAGCTTGGCGTGCGCCTGACCGAACTTTCCGACCTTCAGGCTGATTATATCGGCATCTCGAAGGAAGGTCCGTTCAAGGCTGAACACTACAGATATTAATATCATAGTTAATATCCACTGAAATTACACAACATCTAGATGCCGCGCACTTGACAAAGTGCGCGGCATCTTTTTTGCGCGCTCCCTTTCCGCAGATTTATGAAGACGGTATTGTCATCGAACTTGATTCGGACACGCCAAAGGGCGGCGGGGACGAAATGGGATGTCTTGTCGAAGATGCGGCACATAGGACGGAGACAGACCGGGGATGACGGTTCACAATTCGGATCTGCGCGAGCAGACAGTTCAACGCGTTGAAAACACGCATGCTGGCGTGGCATTGAGCGCGGCTCTTACGCGTTGCCGGCTGGTATTCAGTGCGGTTCGGACAGGCGTTGCGAGGCTTCCTGTCCTGATGTCGGGCACGGTTCTGGCCGGCTCGGCAAGCATGGCGCTGGCGCAGGACGGGCTTGTGGCAAAGACCGGCGCGCGACTATTTTCATCCGGAGAAACAATCACCTATTCGCTTTTCGTCGGCATGCTTTCGGCAACGCTGTTTTCCGTTGTCTGGCTGGTGCGGCAGCGCGGCAATATCGAGGCGGAGAGCAGCGAATACCGTCAGGCGCTTGCCCAGTCCCACCACAAGATCGCGAAATACGAGGCGCTGATTTCCGACAAGAGCCGCCGCATCGTCATCTGGGACGGCGCGGATAAGCGCCCCGAATTTCTGGGACAGCTGCCGGCAGAAACCGGTGTGCCGCAGGCGGATCACGATTTTCTGGCCTTTGGCCGCTGGCTGAAACCGGCATCCGCAAGCCAGCTTGAAAAATCCATCGAAAAACTCCGCAGCCATGCGCAGAGTTTCGATCTAACCATTGAAACACAGCGCGGCGAAGTCATTGAAGTTCAAGGCCGGGTTTCCGGCGGCAATGCCTTTGCCCGTTTCATCGCGCTCAACAATCTGCGCGCGGAACTCGCTGAATTGCAGGTGGAGCGCGAGCGCCTGATCGCTTCGGTCTCCACATTTCAGGAGCTTCTGGATTCCATCGAACAACCCGTCTGGCGGCGCAATGGCGAAGGCGAACTCACCTGGGTCAACCACGCTTATGCGCATGCTGTGGATGCACGCGACGCCGACCAGGCCGTTCATGAAAAACGCGAGCTGCTGAACACGGTTACCCGGCAGAAGATACGCGCGGCCGCGACACCGGAATCACCCTATCACGACCGTATTTCGACGGTTGTTTCCGGAAACCGCACCTTCTTTGACGTCGTGGATATCAAGACAGCCGGCGGTTCGGCTGGCATCGCTATCGACGCAACGGAAGCCGAAACCATCAGCGAGGAACTCAAGCGGGTTCTGAAAAGTCACGCTGAAACGCTCGATCATCTGGCAACGCCCGTCGCCATTTTCGACGGCCGGCAGCGGCTGCAATTCTACAATCAGGCTTTCGCGGCTCTCTGGGGTTTCGACCTCGTTTTCCTCGAATCCAGCCCTGATAATTCCGAGCTTCTGGACAGGCTGCGCACCGCCGGCAAATTGCCGGAGCAGCTGAACTGGAAGAACTGGAAAGAGGCGGCGCTTTCCGTCTACCGTTCGCTGGATACCAAGACCGATCTCTGGCACCTGCCGAACGGCCAGACCCTGCGGGTTATTGCAACCGCCCATCCACAGGGCGGCGCGACCTGGGTTTTCGAGAACCTGACCGAGCAGGTCGACCTGCAGATGCGCTACAACACGCTGGTGAAGGTGCAGGGCGAAACCATCGACCATCTGGCCGAAGGTGTCGCCGTGTTCGGTGCGGATGGGCGCATTCGCCTCTCCAACCCGGCATTCCGGGCGCTCTGGGGCGTGACCGCGGAACAGGCTGAGACTGGCACCCATATCCGCGCCATCGAAACCGCCTGCACACAATCTTATGACAGGCCGGACGGCTGGCGCGCCTTCAGCCAGTTCATTACCAGCTTCGATGATGAGCGGCCCTCGCGACAGGGAACGCTGGAACTGCTTTCCGGCCTTGTGCTCGACTATGCCATCATTCCGCTGCCCGATTCACAGACCATGCTGACCTTCGTCAACATGACCGACAGCGTGCGGGCCGAGCGGGCGCTCAAGGAAAAGAACGACGCGCTTTTGAAGGCCGACGAGCTGAAGAACGATTTCGTGCAGCATGTTTCCTACGAGCTGCGCTCGCCGCTGACCAATATCATCGGCTTCACCGACCTCCTGAAGACGCCCGGCATCGGCCAGTTGACGGACCGGCAGGCCGAATATCTCGACCATATTTCCACCTCCTCCTCGGTTCTCCTGACCATCGTCAACGATATTCTCGATCTCGCGACGGTGGACGCGGGCATCATGCAGCTCAATTATTCGGATAATGATCTGAACGAATTGCTTGAAGACGTTTCGGTGCAGATCGCCGACCGGCTGCAGGAAAGCGGCATTTCGCTCGAGATCGTTGCACCGGCCCATCTCGGCAGTCTCGTGGCCGATCACCAGCGGCTGAAGCAGATTCTCATCAAGCTGCTGACCAACGCGATCAATTTCGCCCAGGAAGGGTCTTCGGTTCAGCTCTCCTGCCAGCGCAGCGAAGGTGACTTCGTGTTCTCGGTGGCGGACAAGGGTCCGGGTATTCCTGAAGACATGCTGAAGAGCGTGTTCGACCGCTTCGCGACGCGCGGCAATGGCGGGCGGCGAACCGGTGCAGGGCTTGGCCTTTCCATCGTGGAAAGCTTCGTCAGCCTGCACCATGGCACTGTCAGCATCGACAGCCGACCCGGCAACGGCACCATCGTCACGTGCCGCATTCCTTCCGGCACACGGCCGCATTCCATCGCCGCAGAATGAGCGAAGACATCTTGCCGATCACCATTCCCCTTGAGGGAGAAAAGGACACCATCAGGCTCGGTGAAGACCTCGCACTGGCCTTGAAACCCGGCGATTGTCTCGCACTCATCGGCGATCTCGGCACCGGCAAATCCACGCTCGCCCGAGCCTTCATCCGCGCAGTGGCGGATGAGCCTGATCTCGAAGTGCCGAGCCCCACCTTCACGATCATCCAGACTTATGACGCCCGCATTCCCGTCGCCCATCTTGATCTTTACCGGCTTTCGGATGTTTCCGAGCTGGACGAGCTCGGCATTGATGAGATGCTGGAGGACGGCATTTGCCTGATCGAGTGGCCGGATATCGCCACTGATATTCTGCCGCCGGAACAGACCGTAACCCTTACGTTGACACATTCCGGCGAAGGGCGGCTCGCCTCCATCGAGGCTCCGGCAAAACTGAAAGCACCGCTTGAGCGGGTTTTCGCCATCCGCGCATTTCTCGCGAAAAATGGCAGGGGCGATGCGGCCCGGCGCTTTCTAAGCGGCGATGCTTCCACACGCGCCTATGAGACCGTTTCAACTGGTGGGCCGGATCTTATCCTAATGGACTGGCGGCGCCCCATGCGAGGGGCGATCGTCGCTGAAGGCAAGACCTATGCGGAAATCGCCCATCTTGCTCAGGATGCGCGCTCCTTCGTGGCTATTGGCAATTATCTGAGAAATAGCGGCTTTTGCGCGCCGGAGATTCTGGCGGCGGATACCGATCAGGGCATTCTCCTGCTGGAAAACCTCGGGCGAGAGGGCGTGCTGGCGCCTGACGGGACGCCGATAGAGGACCGCTATCTGCAAAGCGTCGCCTGTCTCGCGGCCCTTCACCAGGCCTCGCGGCCCGACCTGCTGCCAGTGGGTGACGGCAGCGCCTATGAGGTTCCCCCCTTCGACCGGCAGGCGATGAAGATCGAGGTTTCGCTGCTGGCGGAATGGTATCTGCCGCATAAACGCGGCAAGCCCCTCACCGATAGCGAAAAGAGCGACTATTACGCTCAATGGGACAGGCTGATCGACCAGCTCGCCGACTGTGAGACGGGACTTGTGCTGCGCGATTTCCATTCACCCAACCTTATATGGCAGCCGCAAAACAGCGGCATACGGCAAGTCGGCCTGATCGATTTTCAAGATGCGATGATCGGCCCGACCGCCTATGATGTCGCTTCCATCGTGCAGGATGCCCGCGTTACCATCTCCCCCGAACTGCAAGCGCGCCTGCTTTCGCACTATCTCGAGAACAGAAGAAGCACGCCTTTCGATGAGGCCGCTTTCCTCAAGGCTTTCGCCATCATGTCGGCGCAACGCAACTGCAAGCTTGCCGGTATCTGGGTGAGGCTGTTGGAACGGGATCGAAAACCCGGTTATATGAAACATATGCCGAGGACGTTCCGCTATCTCAGTGCAGCGCTTTCGCATCCGGAACTCGCACCGCTCAGAGACTGGTGCCTGCGCATGGGCATCGAATTTAACGACTGAAAGACGGTTGACCACGATGACGATCAAAAACGCGATGGTGCTGGCCGCCGGGCTTGGCACGCGGATGCGCCCGATCACGGATACGATCCCGAAGCCGCTCGTGAAAATCGCCGGCAAGCCGATGATCGACTACGCGCTCGATTCCCTTGTCGAAGCCGGTGCCGAGACAATCGTCGTCAATGTGCATCACCACGCCGAACAGATGATTGCTCATCTCGAAAACCGCACCGACGCCGAAATCCTGATTTCCGACGAGCAGTCGCAGCTGATGAATTCCGGTGGCGGACTTGCCAAGGGCCTGAAGCTTCTGGAACCCGGCCCGGTCTTCGTCATGAATGCCGATCTTTTCTGGATCGGCGAACAGTTGAATGCGGTTAGCAACCTGCGCAAGCTTGCGCAATTCTTCGATCCCACCCGCATGGATATGGCGCTGCTCTGCGTCGACATGGATCGCACCACCGGACACAATGGGAAGAGGGATTTCAACCTGGCGGATGACGGAAAACTGGCGCGGTATCGCGATGGCGACCCAACCCCGGTAGTTTATGCGGGCGCCATCGCCATGGATTCGCGACTGCTGGACGATGCGCCGGTGGATGCCTTCAACCTCAATATCTATTTCGATCGCGCCATCGGAAAAGACCGGCTTTTCGGGCTTTCTCTGGATGGCCACTGGATTACGGTCGGCACGCCCGACGCAATAGAAGACGCCGAAAGCATTATCCGGCAATTCAGGGAAAAACGCTCTGCATGACCCTTACTCACCACGCAAAGCGCGTCCTGACGATCGCCGCGGGAACACCGTTCCTCAGGACGCTCGCGGAAACGCTGTGTGATGGGACGCTGACATCAGGCTATAAATACGACCCGGCCGATCCGCTATCGCTTGCCAAGGTGACGATCTATGTGCCGACGCGGCGCTCCGCCCGCGTGCTGCGCTCCGAATTCGTCGATCTTCTAGGCGGCCGATCCGCCATTCTGCCGCTGATCCGGCCTCTGGGTGAGACGGATGACGATAGCGGCTTCTTCGAGATCGAAAACCCTGAGATCATGGATCTGGCGCCACCGATTTCCGGCACCGGCCGGCTCATCGAACTGGCGCGTCTCATTCTCGCCTGGCGCAACAGCCTGCCGGACGCCATCCGGGCCATCCATTCCGATTCGCCGCTTGTCGCCCCCGCCAGCCCCGCCGATGCTATATGGCTGGCGCGTGCGCTTGGCGAGGTGATCGATGCGATGGATACCGAAGAAAAGGACTGGGAAGCGCTTCAGCATCTTGATACTGGCGATCACGCTCAATGGTGGCAGCTGACTGCGGACTTCCTGCGGATCGCCAGCGTCTTCTGGCCGGCGCGGCTTGCCGAACTCAACCGTTCCTCCGCCGGCCGGCATCGCAACGCCATCCTGCGGGCGGAAGCTAACCGGCTTGCCAATTTGCCGGATACGGGACCCATCATCGTCGCAGGGTCGACGGGCTCCATTCCTGCGGCAGCCGATCTCATCGCCGCCGTTGCCGCCCTGCCGCAAGGCACCGTTGTGCTTCCTGGCCTCGATCTCGCCATGCCGGAGGAACAATGGCAGGCGATTGCCGAGGACCCCACCGATCCTTCGAGCCGCACCCATTCGCAATACGGGCTTTATATGCTGTTGCAGAAGCTCGGCATCCTGCGCGATGACGTGGATCAGATTGGCGCCATTGACGGCGATCTGGAAAAGCGCGCAGCGGTGTTTTCGGCCGCACTCGCACCGGCCAAATCCACCAGCGACTGGAATCGCTGGCGCGAAGACAGGCAACCCGGCTTTTTCGACGATGCTTTCGCAACCGCCACGCTTATTGAAGCCGCCAATGAGCGCGAGGAGGCAACGGCCATCGCAGTGGCTTTGCGGCTGGCCCTTGAAGCACCGGGTGCTGGCCGTCCATCGCAGGCAGCATTGATTACACCGGACCGCGGACTGGCGCGACGCGTGGCGACGGAGTTACAGCGCTTCGGCATCGAAGCCGACGACTCGGCCGGTACGCCGCTTTCCGCCACCCCGCAAGCCGGGCTGACGCAACTGGCGCTGGAGGCCATCCTCAGGCCCGGAGACCCCGTGCCAATTATTTCCCTCCTGAAACATCCGCTCAGCCGTTTCGGGCTTTCCGATGAAGCTTTCGCGAAAGCCTCGAAAGCGCTGGAGCTGATTGCGCTGCGCGGCGGCCGTGTGGAAACCGAAATCGGCAATCTGGAAGCGGTTCTGGATGCACAGCTTGTGGTGCAGCGCGATGACCGGCACCCGCCCGCCTGGCGGCTGGCCCTGCCGCAGGCAAGCGCGGAGGCCGGGCGCGATCTGGCGCGGCGGATCGCCGTTGCGACCGAGCCGCTCGGCTCCGCCTTTATCCGCAGAGATCGATCCGGCCGCGCCTTCACCGATAAATTGCCACTGTCCGTCTGGGCGGAGCGGACGGGCCGCGTGATCGAAGCCATCTGTGCGGATGAAAACAACGATCTTGCCGCACTCTGGTCCGGTGAAGCGGGAGACAAGCTTTCCGAGCTGTTCGGCGAATTGATGGAAAGCGGCGAGATCCTCGACGCGGACGGACCGCAATGGATCGATATTTTTGCGGCACTGGTGGCCGGTGAATCGATCAAGCCACGATCGATGCGTCACCCGCGCATTTTCATCTTCGGCGCACTCGAGGCACGGCTGCAAAGTGTCGACACCGTCGTCATCGGCGGCCTCAATGAAGGGCTGTGGCCCGGCCAGACAGCGAATAATCCGTTTCTGTCCCGCACCATGAAGACCGCGATCGGGCTGGAGCCGCCGGAACGGCGTATCGGCCAGTTGGCGCATGATTTCGAGATGGCAAATGGCACCCGGCAGATTTTTTACACCCGCGCGCTGAGGCAGGGCTCGACACCCGCCGTCGCCTCACGCTGGCTGCAGCGTCTTCTGGCGCTGGGCGGCGAGAAATTTGCCGAAAGCCTGAAGAAGCGCGGCGAGACCTATCGCCATTGGGCAGGATTGATGGATGAAAGTATCGATCAGGAAGCGGCAAAGCGCCCTGCCCCGAAGCCGCCGGCCGAGTTGCAGCCAACGCGCTATTCCTTCAGCGAAGTGGGCCGCCTGCGCCGCGACCCCTATTCGATCTATGCGCGACGCATCCTGAAACTGGACCCGCTTGCCCCCTTCAACCGCGATCCGAACGCCGCCGATCGCGGCACGCTCTATCACGCGATCATCGAGCGTTATTCCCGCGAGGCGCATATTCCCGGCACGCCAGCCTCGCTCGCGGCCATGCAACGCATTCTCGATGAGTGTTTCGACGCGGAAAACCTGCCTCCCCATGTGGATGTCATCTGGCGGCCGCGTTTTGCGGCGGTGGCCCGCGCCTTCATCGACTGGGAGAAGGAAAGGCATCCGTCCATCCGCCACAGCTTTTTCGAGGCACGCGCCGGGCAGGAAATCGCCGAGGCGGGCATAAGGCTGACCGGGATCGCCGACCGCATCGACATCAAGACGAACGGCCACGCGGATATTATCGATTACAAGACGGGGCTTGCGCCTTCCGTCAATCAGGCGCGCGCGCTGCTTGATCCACAGCTTGCGCTGGAAGCCGCAGCGCTGATGCGCGGCGCCTTCCGCGAAGCCGGTTCGCCCACGCCTGACAATCTCATCTATGTTCGCCTGCGGCCGGGCGAGCGCTTCTTTGCCGATCAGGTCAATAACGAACATTCCAGCCGAAGCAGCAAAAGACCGCCGAAATCGGCGATTGAGCTCGCCACGGAATCGATCGAACAGCTCACCAAATTCGTTCATTCTCTGCGCGAAGGCGAGAATGGTTTTGCCTCACGGCTGGTGCCTGAGGAGCAGCAATCCTATGGCGGGGAATATGACCACCTCGCCCGCGTTTCGGAATGGTCGACGGCAGAACCGGGAGACGGCGATGACGATTGATCCCTTCGACGCCGGCCCCGCCGCCGACACGCCTGAAAGCTGGATCGACTGGACCAGCGCCCGGCAGCGGCTTGCCTCCGATCCCGCCAGTTCCGCATGGGTGTCGGCCAATGCCGGCTCAGGCAAGACCCATGTCCTGACCCAGCGCGTCATTCGCCTGCTTCTGGCCGGCTGCCGGCCCTCGGCGATTTTGTGCCTCACTTATACCAAGGCCGCGGCGTCGGAAATGTCGAGCCGTGTTTTCGACCGTCTGGCGGAATGGGCTACTTTGCCGGATTCCGATCTTAAGGACCGTATCGCCACCATCGAAGGCAAGGCGCCGGATCGCATCAAGCTTGCCGAAGCGCGCAGGCTGTTTGCCAAGGCGCTGGAAACACCGGGCGGGCTGAAAATCCAGACCATCCACGCCTTCTGCGAGGCGTTGCTGCACCAGTTTCCGCTGGAAGCCAATGTCGCCGGCCATTTCTCCGTTCTCGATGACCGCGCCGCGACCACGCTGCTGGCCGAGGCGCGTCGTACGCTTCTGACGGCGGTTTCGACAGAAAGCGATGCGGAACTGGCGCAGTCACTTGCCTATGTGCTTGATCTCGCCGACGAAAGCGGGCTGGAATCACTGCTCTCCGCCATCATCGCCAACCGCAGCGCCCTTCGCGCCTTTCTTCTGGACGCCAAACAGTCAGGCGGCATCGATGCCCGGTTGCGGCAGGCGATGCAGATCGGCCATGGGGAAACCGAAGAAACCGCGGCAGCCGCCTTCTGGCCTCTGCCCGGCCTCTCCGGCCTCGCGCTCGATACCTATCTGGCCCTTGCCGACGAGGTGGGCGGAACACGCGTCATCGATGTCGCTTATGCGCTCAGGGAAGTAAAACGCCAACCGGACCCCGTCCAGCGGATGGAATTCATCGAAGCGGCGCTGCTGACAGCCAAGGGGGAAAAGAAATCGGATGCCTATGTCATCAACAAGGGCATGCAGAAATCTGCCCCCGAACTTCTCGATGCGCTGACGCTGGCGCGTGACCATGTTGTTTCCTGCCGCAACCGTTATCGTCTGGTGCGGATGCTGGCGGCGACAAAATGCGCCCTTGTTCTGGCCGAAAGGCTGATCGGCGATTTCGAAGACCTGAAGAAACAGCGAAGCCAGCTCGATTTCGAAGATCTGATCGAGCGCGCCGCCAACCTCCTCAACCGCGATACGGCGGGCGCCTGGGTGCATTACAAACTGGATCAGGGCATCGACCATATTCTGGTCGACGAGGCGCAAGATACGAGCCCGGTGCAATGGTCGATCATCCAGTCACTGGCGGCGGATTTCTTCACGGGCGAGAGCGCCCGCTTGGGACGGCGCACGCTGTTTGCCGTGGGCGATGAAAAACAGTCGATCTATTCATTCCAGGGTGCGCGGCCGGAACGGTTTTCGCAGGAGCGCGAAGAGACCAAAAGGCGCGTCGATTCTGTGGAGCAGGCCTTTCACCGCATCCGCCTGCCGCTATCCTTCCGGTCCACGCAGGATGTGCTGGCCGCTGTCGACCAGGTGTTTTCAGACCCGAATAACGCCAGCGGTCTCAGCGCCGATAACGAACCGGTGGAACACCGATCCAACCGGGCCGGTCATCCGGGCACTGTGGAGGTGTGGGACATGGTGGCGCCGGAAACCACTGAAGACGAAGAGGATTGGACTGCCCCCTTCGATGCGCTGCGGGAAAGTGCGCCGGCCACCATCGTTGCCCGCCGTATCGCCGCGCGCATCGCCGATATGATCGGAAACGAAACCATTATCGAAAAAGGTGTCGAGCGTACCGTCGAGCCCGGCGATATTCTGGTGCTTGTCAGAAAACGCCATGCCTTCGTTAATGCGCTGACCCGGGAGTTGAAAGGGCGCAAGAACATTCCCGTTGCCGGTGCCGACCGTCTTCGCCTGACCGACCACATTGCCGTGCAGGACCTTCTGGCGCTCGGCCATTTCGTTGTCCTGCCCGAAGATGACCTTTCACTCGCCGCACTTTTGAAAAGTCCGCTCTTCAACCTGACAGAAGATGACGTTTTCGACATTGCCGCCACGCGATCGGAAACGGAAAGCGTCTGGAAACGGCTGCAAATCCTTTCGCAGGAAGAGAATAGTCACCTTTCCACCGTTGCCGCCAAACTGGAAGGCTTCATCGTGCTTTCGAAAACGGCCACGGTGCATGATTTCTTTGCAGCGGTCCTGACCCTGCATGACGGGCGCAAAAAATTCCTCGGCCGGCTTGGCAACGAGGCGAGCGACGTTCTGGATGAGTTCCTGTCCTTTGCGCTGGATCACGAAAGAACCGGCCTGCCCGGCCTGCAGGCCTTTTTGTCCGTGCTGGAAACCGATTCTCCTGAAGTGAAGCGCGAGCAGGACAAGGATCGCGGCGAAGTGCGCATCATGACCGTGCACGCCTCCAAGGGCCTGGAAGCGCCGGTTGTTTTTGTCGTTGATGGCGGTTCGAAAGCCTTCAACCACAGCCATGTGCCGAAACTGCGCTTCGTCGAAGCGGGTGAGGACGCCTTCCCGGTGTGGCTACCCGGCAGCGGTTTTTCCAACCATCTCATCCGCTCGGATGAAGAACGACTGAAGACGGCCGCCGAAGACGAATATCGACGGCTGCTTTATGTGGCGATGACGCGCGCTGCTGATCATCTCGTCGTCTGCGGTTATCGCGGCCAGAAGGAAAATCCCGAATGCTGGCATGCCATCGTCAAGGCGGCGCTTGCCAACAATGAAGACCATTGCAAGCCGCAGCTTTTCATGGCGGATGGCGAGGAATGGCAGGGGCTTGTCTGGCGTAAATCCGAGGCTCGCACGACATCTGTCCCGCAAAAGCTACCAGAAACGCAGCAGCAGGAAGAATACGCCCTTCCGGCGGGACTTCTCGCTCCCTTGCCGGCACTGCCCTCCCTGCCGAGACCGCTCAGCCCGTCCGGTGCCGGCACCATCATTGATGACGGCGCGGACGATCTCGCCGTGCGTTCGCCGCTTTTCGGCGAGAAAACCGATGTCTCGTCGCTGGCGCTGCAGCGCGGTAGGCTAGTGCATCGCATGCTGCAAGCCCTGCCGGATTTTACCGAGGAGGAGCGGGAAGCGGCTGCGCGCCGTTATGCCGAGCGTGCGGCTCGTTTTTGGCCTGCTGCCGAGCGCGAACATTTGATACGAGCGGTTCTGCGCGTCATGTCCGAACCGGCGGTACAACCGGCCTTCTCCGCCAACAGCCGCGCGGAAGTGTCGATCATGGGCACGATGACGATCGGCAGGCAGCAATATGCCGTCTCCGGCCGCGTCGACCGGCTGGCCGTGGTTGGTGATCGCGTCATTCTGGTCGATTACAAGACCAACCGCGTGCCGCCGCGCGAAGCGCGTGAAATACCTTTCTCCCACACGGCGCAGCTTGCCATCTATCGCGAAATTCTAGCATCGCTCTATCCCGGCAAGAAATTTGTCTGTGCGCTGATCTATACGGAAAATGCCACTTTTGTGGCAGTCGAAGACGATGCGATGAGAGAGGCCCTTGCCGCAATAAAGACAAAGTGAGATACCGGGGCATTGAAATTCCGACGCGCCCGCATCACATCGATAGCGGAAAAGATTAGCTGAAAGGAGAGCCAGATATGGCTACCGTAAAAGTCGATGCCGCCAACTTCCAGTCCGAAGTCCTCGAATCCGCCGAACCCGTCGTGGTGGATTTCTGGGCCGAATGGTGCGGCCCGTGCAAGATGATCGCGCCAAGCCTTGAGGAAATTTCGTCCGAGCTGGCCGGCAAGGTCAAGGTCGCAAAGCTCAACATCGACGAAAACCCGGAACTGGCAGCGCAGTTCGGCGTGCGCTCGATCCCGACCCTTGCCATGTTCAAGGGCGGCGAAGTGGCTGATATCAAGGTTGGCGCTGCTCCCAAGACAGCGCTTTCCGCCTGGATTTCCGGCGCCGCATAAGCAATATCGATGGAATGAAAAAAGCCCGGCAGTGATGCCGGGCTTTTTTATTGAGGAACCGTGCCGTTCAGGGCAAGCGCATTGCCCGCAAGGTAAAGCGAGCCGCCGATCAGGATGCGCGGCGCTGGTCCCTCGGGATCGAAGCGGCGCGACAGCTCCTCCAAGGCATGCGTGAGAGACGATGTTGGCGCTGCCACGAGGCCAGCATCGAAGGCGGCATGGGCAAGTACCACGGGGTCGATCGCCGCATCCGTGCCGCCGATCGGCACGGTGAAGACATATTCGGCGATATCGGCGAAGGCCTTGAAGTAACCTACCGGATCCTTGGTGTTGATCATGCCCGCAATGATGAAGAGCGGGCGTGCCATCTTTTCCTCAAAGCCAGCCATCGCCTCGGCGATAACCTCGCCCGCGCCGGGGTTATGACCGCCATCGACCCAGATTTCCGCATCCTTAGGGGCCATTTCAGCGATTTTTCCGGACAGGATACGCTGCAGACGGCCGGGCCATTCCACCGTGGTCATGGCCTTTTCGATCATCCGTTCCGTCACCTCGAAACCGGCGGCCTTGACGGCGCGGATCGCGGCGGCGGCATTGGCAAGCTGGTGACGGCCGGGAAGCCGCGGCAGCGGCGCATCGGCCAGACCGAATTCATCCTGATAGACCATGCGGCCGAATTCTTCATGGGCGGAAAAATCCTGCCCGTAGACGGATACCGGGCAACCGAGCCGCTCCGCCGTGGCAACCAGCGTTTCGAGCGCCGCATCATATTCCTGATGACCGATGACGACGGGCGAACCCTTTTTCATGATGCCGGCCTTTTCGGCGGCGATCAGCTCCACTCGGTCACCGAGATAGGCTTGATGATCGAGCGAGATCGGCATGACGACGGAGACGGCTGGGTGGTTGATTACATTGGTTGCATCGAATCGACCGCCTAGGCCAACCTCTACGACGGCGGCATCGGCGGGCTGTTCCGCAAAAAGCACGAACATCGCCGCAGTCAGAATTTCGAAAACCGTTATCATCTGACCGGCATTGGCAGTTTCAATGCGGCGCAGCGCGTCCGCAAAGATCTCGTCTTCAACATAACGACCTTTATCGCCGGCCACGCCGATACGGTACCGCTCATGCCAGTTCACAAGATGCGGCGAGGTATGCACGTGGACGGAAAGCCCTGCCGCCTCCAGCAGGGCACGGCAGAAGGCCGTGACCGAACCCTTGCCATTTGTGCCGGCCACA
The DNA here is from genome assembly GCF_036888815.1 of Agrobacterium sp. CCNWLW155. Lineage (NCBI taxonomy): Bacteria > Pseudomonadati > Pseudomonadota > Alphaproteobacteria > Hyphomicrobiales > Rhizobiaceae > Agrobacterium > Agrobacterium sp. CCNWLW155. Next base: position 145,594 of record NZ_JBAKFW010000010.1, on the reverse strand, counting down.
TGGATCACCGGCGGCATTCTGTTCTGGGGATTGCCGAGTTTTTCGAGAAGACGGGAAATTCTGTCGAGTGAAAGATCGAACCCCTTGGGGTGGAGCTGCATCAGCTCCTCAATGATCTTTTCGGCCTCACCGATCGCGGGCTTCGTCATGTCTTCCGTTCGCCTTTCAGGCGTTTTGCTTGCCATTTGTCCGCCGCACCAAAAATGAAATCATGCAACGTATAGCATCATCCCGAAGGCAGTTTATGCCTCCGGGCGACATATTTTTTTCCTCAGGCCGAAGCCGCCAGCGGTACGACGGCGTTTGCGTTGTCAGCAGGCGCTTTGGTCATGATCTTGAGCAGATTGGCCAGCGTGTCCGGGATTTCGCGGCGGTCGACGACCATATCCACCATGCCGTGTTCCAGCAGGTATTCCGAGGTCTGGAAGCCTTCCGGCAGCTTTTCACGAATGGTCTGCTCGATCACACGCTTGCCCGCAAAGCAGATTTCGGCGCCCGGCTCGGCGATATGCACGTCACCCAGCATAGCGTAGGAGGCCGTGACGCCACCCGTCGTCGGGTTCGTCAGAACCACGATATAGGGCATGCCTGCCTCTTTCAGCATGTTTACCGCAACCGTGGTGCGCGGCAGCTGCATCAGCGAAAGAATGCCTTCCTGCATGCGCGCCCCGCCGGAGGCCGGGAACATGACGAGCGGGCAACGCTCGGAAATCGCACGCTCAAAGGCCTTGACGATGGCTTCGCCGGCGGCAATGCCGAGCGAACCGCCCATGAACTGGAATTCATGCACGACGGCAACGATCTTCAGGCCTTTCAAGTGGCCGACACCGGCAAGGATCGTGTCTTCCTGCTCGGTTTTCGTGCGGCTGTCACGCAGACGGTCGGTGTATTTCTTGGAATCGCGGAACTTCAGAGGGTCCTGCGCTACCTTCGGCTGGACCAGGGCCTCATAGACGCCACCATCAAAAAGATCGGCAAGGCGCGCCTTGGCCGGCATCTTCATATGGTAACCAGAAGCCGGGATGACCCACTTGTTGTCTTCCAGGTCCTTGTGGAAGACCATTTCGCCCGTTTCCGGGCACTTGATCCACAGGTTCTCCGGAACCTCCGGGCGGCGGCCAAGCATGGAATTGATCCGCGGCCGAACGTAATTAGTGATCCAGTTCAACTGTCTACTCCTGACTGGGCCGCGCGCTTATTCCGCAGCGGCAAGGCGCGACGCACGCACGCCCGTTGAAAGTCCTTTTACCAGCGTCGTAACGGCCGGCACGGTATCGGCGGTCGCCTGCCCGTCCTTGGTCAGGCTGCCAGCAATCTGGTTGACGATGGCCGAACCGACCACAACGCCATCTGCCACCGCGCCGATCGCTTTTGCATGATCGGCCGTCTTGACACCAAAACCGACACAGACCGGCAGTTCCGTATGCGCCTTGATACGACCGACAGCGCCCGAGATCAACGAGGGATCGGGAAGCGCCGAACCGGTGATACCGTTCATCGAAACGTAATAAACGAAACCTGAGGTATTTTTAAGGACGGTCGGCAGGCGCTTGCCATCCGTAGTCGGGGTAGCGAGACGGATGAAGTTGATGCCGCGCGCAAGCGCCGGTATGCAGAGTTCATCGTCCATTTCCGGCGGAAGATCGACTACGATCAGGCCATCGATGCCAGCCGCCAGCGCGTCGTCCAAAAACTTTTCGACGCCATAGATATAGATCGGATTATAATAGCCCATCAGCACGATGGGTGTTGCATCGTCTTGCCTGCGGAACTCGCGGGCGAGATCGAGCGTGGTCTTCAGCGTCTGTCCGCCCTTCAGCGCGCGCTGGCCGGCCAGCTGAATGGCCGGACCATCCGCCATCGGGTCGGAAAAGGGCATGCCGAGTTCGATGACGTCAGCACCGGCTTCCGGCAGCGCTTTCATGATGCCGAGCGAGGTCTGGAAATCCGGGTCGCCGCCCATGAAATAGGTAATCAGGGCCGGGCGATTTTCAGCGCGCAGATCGGCAAAGCGCTTGTCCATACGTGCAGTCATGATCTTATACATCCATTCCAAGGAACTTGCTGACGGTGTGGACATCCTTGTCACCACGGCCGGAGAGGTTCATCAGGATGATTTCATCCTTGCCCATCTTTGGCGCGCGCTTGATGACCTCTGCCAAAGCGTGGCTCGGCTCGAGAGCCGGAATGATGCCTTCGAGGCGGGTCAGCATCTGGAAGGCGTCCAGCGCCTCATGGTCCATGATCGGCACATATTCCACGCGGCCGATATCGTTCAGCCAGGAATGTTCCGGGCCGATGCCGGGATAATCGAGACCGGCGGAAATGGAATGACCTTCCTTGATCTGGCCATCCTCGTCCTGAAGCAGATAGGTGCGGTTGCCATGCAGCACGCCCGGCGAACCGGCCGTGATCGAAGCGCAATGCTCGTCACCGGAAAGGCCCTTGCCGCCCGCCTCGACGCCGACGATGCGGACATTCTTGTCATCGAGGAAAGGATGGAAGATGCCGATGGCGTTCGAACCGCCGCCGACAGCCGCAATGACCAGATCCGGCAGGCGGCCTTCCGCCTCCAGCATCTGCGCCTTGGCTTCCTCGCCGATGACCGCCTGGAAATCGCGAACCATTTCCGGATAGGGATGCGGGCCGGCCGCGGTGCCGATCAGATAATAGGTATCCTCGACATTGGTAACCCAGTCACGCAGGGCCTCGTTCATGGCGTCCTTGAGCGTGCCATGACCTGCTGTCACCGGTTTCACCTCGGCGCCCAGAAGCTTCATGCGGAAGACGTTCGGGGCCTGACGGGCTACGTCGGTCGCGCCCATATAAACGACACAGGGAAGACCGAAACGTGCTGCCACCGTTGCGGAGGCAACGCCGTGCTGGCCGGCGCCGGTTTCCGCGATGATGCGGGTCTTGCCCATGCGCTTGGCAAGCAGGATCTGACCGAGGCAATTGTTGATCTTGTGCGAGCCGGTGTGGTTCAGCTCCTCGCGCTTGAAATAGATCTTCGCGCCGCCGAGTTCCGCCGTCAGGCGTTCCGCGAAATAAAGCGGGCTCGGGCGACCGGTATAGTGCGCGCCGAGATGCTTGAGTTCCGCCTGAAACGCGGGATCGGTCTTGGCCTTGTCCCATTCCGCCTGCAAATCCAGAATGAGCGGCATCAGCGTTTCGGCAACGAAGCGACCTCCGTAAATACCGAAACGGCCGTCCTCATCAGGACCAGCACGAAAAGAATTGGGTGTTGGCGCGTCGTTCACTTCAAGCTCCCTTTGGGCCTTTCGACCAATCATTCACCACATCAAAAAATGCATCGATCATGGACAGATTCTTGATGCCCGGCGCGCTTTCGACACCGGACGACAAATCTAGTCCGCTTGCCTTGGTTTCCGCCAGAGCCTCAGCGACATTGTCCTTGTTCAACCCTCCGGAAAGCATGTAATCGATGCTTTCGTCAAGTGATCGCAGGATGGTCCAGTCGAACGAGACGCCATTACCACCCGGCAGGTCGGAGCCCGCCGGCGCCTTGGCATCCAGCAGAAAACGATCGGCTATTCCAATATAAGGGTCGATTTTGGCAAGATCAGCGGCGTCGCGAATGGAAATCGCCTTCATGACGGGCAGGCCATAAAGCGCCTTGATGTTCAGCAGCCGTTCTGGGCTTTCACTACCGTGCAGCTGCAGGATATCCGGTTTTACGAGATCAACGATTTCATCGAGATAATCATTATCGGCATCAACGGTGACCGCGACCACCTTGGCGGCGCCACGGGCGGCTTCCGCCAGCCTGCCGGCAATATCGGGCTCGATGTTGCGCGGGCTTTTTTCAAAGAAAATAAAACCGACATGGGACGCACCGCGCCTGACGGCGCGCTCCAGCGCTTCCGGTGTCTTCAATCCGCAAATCTTGATATCCGGTTTCATACCCGCGACCTGACATGAAATGCGACAAGAGTCGAGCCAAATCGAACCCATTCCCGATGGAATGTTTCACGTGAATCCAGATGGCGATCCGTGCCGCAGGTTTCAATCGAAATCGATGGCGTGAAGTTTGGAGCCGTGGCGTTTCAGCCAGTCCTTGGCCTCATTGGTGTGCGGGCACAGCTTTTCACACAAGGCCCAGAATTTCGGACCGTGGTTCATTTCGCTCAGATGCGCGACCTCATGGGCGGCAAGATAATCGATGACCTTTTCCGGGGCCATGACGATACGCCAGGAAAAGCTCAAGTTTCCATCATGGGAACAGGAGCCCCAGCGGCTGCGTGTATCCTTCATGCTGATGGACCGCACCGGCCGGCCGGCAGCGCTGGCATGAACGGCGACGAGCCGTTCCAGATCGGCCTTCGCTTCCTTTTTCAGGAATGTCGCGATCCGTCGTCTCAGATGTTCCGGCGCGCCGCTGACTTTCAGAACGTCGACGCCATCGGCGTCTTTCGCGATATGTGTCAGCCCTCGCAGGCTGCCGGTATGGTCAATGCGGTGGGATATGCCTCTGATATCGATGGTAGCGCCCGGACGCAAACCGTCATCGAGGCTGAATTTCAGAAGCTTGCCTTCCAGCCAGCCCTGATGCCTCTCGAGAAAATCATCCACCTGGCGGTGATGCAGGCCCATCGGGATCGTCAGCTTCAACGCCCGGCCGCCTGGTTCTATGCGCAAGGTGATGCGCGTGGCCCGCGGATTTTCCCTGACCGTGATCGGCACCTGCCGGCCCGCCACCGCGACGGTGCGCTGGCTCGGCGCAACCTTCTTTGGCGCCGGTGACTTCAGGGATTTTCTGAGGAGCGAAAACATGAACCCTTCATAGCCGATTCGTCCGTCGCTTGGCCACGCAAATGCATGACACCACCCACCATCTTACGTCAGGCAGTCTGGTGTTTGTGGATAAAATCCAGCATGCGCGGCACGATTTCCTTCCGGAAGCGTGAGCCGTTGAAGACGCCATAGTGGCCGACATCCGGCTGCATGTAATGGGCGCGTTTGTCTTCAGGCAGGTTACTGCAGAGATCATGGGCCGCCTTTGTCTGGCCGACGCCTGAAATATCGTCATTCTCCCCTTCCACGGTGAACAATGCGACATTGCGAATGGCGGCGGGATCGACCGCCCTGCCCCGGTGCAGCATCTTTCCCTTCGGAAGCGCATGGTCGATGAAGACGGTTTCCACCGTCTGCAGATAAAACTCCGCCGTCAGATCCATGACGGCCAGATATTCATCGTAAAATTCGCGGTGCTTTTCGGCGGAATCGCCGTCATTCTTGACGAGGTTGAGGTAAAAATCCTTATGCGCCGTCATGTGCTTGTCGAGGTTCATCGACATGAAACCGGACAGCTGCAGGAAGCCGGGATAGACATTGCGGCCGAAAGCGGGCTGCGGCCACGGCACCTGCATGACGACATTATCGCGGAACCATTCGATCGGCTTCGCCTTGGCGAGACCATTGACGGCTGTGGGATTGATGCGCGTATCGATTGGACCGCCCATCAGCGTCATAGATGCCGGCGCAAATTTATCGCCATCGGCCTCCATAAGCGAAACGGCGGCCAGAACAGGCACGGACGGTTGACAGACGGCGACCACATGCGCGCCCGGACCTATCTCGCGCAGCATCTCGATGACATAACTGATGTAATCGTCGAGATCGAAGGTCCCATCGCTCGTTGCCACCATGCGGGCATCGACCCAATCGGTAATGTAAATATCGGCCGAAGGCAGCAGCGCCTCCACGGTGCCGCGCAGCAGGGTCGCATAATGGCCGGACATCGGCGCCACCAGCAGCACCTTCGGCTCAGGTTGGCGGGCAGGATCGATCTCTTTTTTGAAATGGACGAGATTGCAGAACGGACGCGACCAGACGGTCTCTTCAGCAACGGTAACGGTCTCTCCATCGACAATAGTCGTGGCAAGGCCGAATTCCGGTTTGACATAACGGCGCGTCAGGCGTTCGAAAACCTCGAAGCCGGCATCGAGGCTTCTTCCGAAGGCCGTGCTGGAAAGCGGGTTCATAGGATTGTTGCAGGCCTGGCGCATCATATCGGCACCGGCGCGCAGCGGCGCCATGGCCGCATGGTTCATTTCATAAAGATGGTAGAACACTGATGACGCCTCCCTCGCGATCACGCTCTTTTTTTCAACCATAGCAGCTTTTCGCAGGTGCACAAAATCGAAGGCGCCGGCGGTTTCCCGCCAGCGCCTCACTTTCCGTTGAACGCCGTTGCGATCAGATGTCGGCGACGAAGGTCTGCTTCTGGGAACCGAGGCCCTCGATACCGAGTTCCACGACATCACCCGCCTTCAGGTAACGCGGCGGCTTCAGGCCCATGCCGACGCCGGGAGGGGTGCCGGTGGAAATGACATCGCCGGGATGCAGCGACATGAACTGGCTGAGATAGGAGACAACGTGGGCGACGCCGTAAACCATGGTCTTGCTGGAGCCGTCCTGCATGGTCTGGCCGTTCACCTTTAGCCACATGCCGAGGTTCTGCGGGTCGGTAATTTCCTCTTTCGTCACCAGCCAGGGGCCGATGGGGCCAAAGGTGTCGCAGGACTTGCCCTTTGTCCACTGGCCGGCACGCTCCGTCTGGAAGGCGCGTTCGGAAACATCATGCGAAACGCAATAGCCGGCAACGTAGTCAAGAGCATCGGCTTCCGAGACATATTTGGCGGTCTTGCCGATGACAACACCGAGCTCGACTTCCCAGTCGGTCTTCTCAGAACCGCGCGGAATGGTGACGTTGTCATTCGGACCGACGATGGCCGAGGTCGCCTTCATGAAAATGACCGGTTCCGGCGGTACGGTGGCACCCGTTTCGGCGGCATGGTCGGAGAAATTAAGGCCGATGCAGATGAATTTTCCGGTTCCCGCAATGCAGGCGCCGATGCGGTCTTCGTTCAGGACTGGAAGCGTGCTCAGATCGATCGCGGCGATCTTTTTGAGGCCCTCGGGAGAAATGGCGTCGCCGCCGATATCTTTCACATGGGCGGACAGATCGCGGATTTTTCCTTCCGCGTCGAGGATTGCAGGTTTTTCCTGGCCGGGCTGGCCAACACGCATCAATTTCATGGAACTCTCTCCCGGTTGTCAGACAAGGTGATGCATATATGAACGATGCATTCATACTTGTCACCCCTTGACTGCGCCAAGTTTCGAAAAATACCTTTTCCTTCCCGTCAATCAAAAGGACATGGCCCGTGACGAACAGCAATTCCCGGCAATCCGAATATCCCGTTGATCCCCTCTTCCTTGATCGCTGGTCTCCCCGCGCCTTCGACGGCAACACCATGCCGCCCCAGCATCTGATGACCATTCTGGATGCGGCGCACTGGGCACCCTCCGCTTCCAACTATCAGCCATGGCGGTTTGTCTATGCGCACAAGGATAGTGAAGACTGGCCGCTCTTCGTGGAACTGCTGATGGAAGGAAACCAGCGCTGGGCAAAAAACGCCTCCGTGCTGCTCTTCGTCATTTCCCGCGACCATAACATCTCGCGCGAAGGTGAGAAAAAGCCATCCGCGACCCATTCCTTCGATGCGGGTGCTGCCTGGCTTTCGCTTGCCATGCAGGCGCATCTGCTCGGGTACCACGCCCACGGCATGGCCGGCATCTTGAAAGACCAAATCGTTGAGAGGCTAAATATTCCGGAAGGCTACAGGGTGGAGGCCGGGGTCGCCATCGGCACGTTGACCGACAAGTCCGTTCTTCCTGATGATCTGGCGGAACGGGAAGTACCGAGCAAGCGTCTGCCTCTTTCAGACGTGGCTTTTGAAGGACGCTTCACGGGCAAGACCGACTGATATCAGCTTGTCCGCACAAAACAAAAGGCCCGGCGGAAATTGACCGCCGGGCCTTTTGTTAAAGTTTCGTTTCACGTGAATCGTTACGCGAACTGCTCCACAGGATTAAATGTCGAGGTTTGCAACGCTCAGCGCATTTTCCTGGATGAAGTCGCGGCGCGGCTCCACTTCGTCACCCATCAGGCGGGCAAACAGGCCGTCAGCATCGGTGGCGTCGTTGACCTTGACTTGCAGAAGCGAGCGAACATTGGCGTCAAGCGTCGTTTCCCACAGCTGCTCGGCATTCATTTCGCCAAGACCCTTGTAGCGCTGCATGGAAAGACCCTTGCGCCCGGCCGCGAAAATCGCATCCAGCAGCGCGCGCGGACCAGCCAGTTCCATCGTGCCATCCTTGCGTTGCAGGACCGGCGGCGTGACGTAGATATCGCGCGTGCGGGCCGCGAGCTGATCGATATGGCGGGCATCGGCCGAACCGAGCAGGCCCATATCCAGCGTCGAGACTTCCTTGACGCCACGCACCATGCGCTCGAAGCGCAAACCGCCATCCTGCAGCACGGTGCCGGACCAGCCGCGTTCGGTTTCTTCCGCAATCATGTCAAGACGCCGCGCCACTTCGGCAACGGTTTCTTCGGCGCGGGCGGCATCGGCCGAAAGCTCGGGGTTCAGCGCGCCGGCAATGGCAGCCTGTTCCACGATCGAGCGGCTGTAACGGGAATGCAGCCCGTCGATCAGCGAGCGCATGCGCAACGCATCCAGAATGACTTCGCGAAGATCGGCGCCGACGCGCACTTCGCCAGAGCCGAGGGTCAGCGATGCTTCCTCGATACCCATGGAGATCAGGTACTCTTCCAGCGCCTTTTCATCCTTGAGGTACTGCACGGATTTGCCACGCGTGACCTTATAAAGCGGCGGCTGGGCGATATAGAGATGGCCGCGCTCGATCAGTTCCGGCATCTGGCGGAAGAAGAAGGTCAACAGCAGGGTACGGATGTGAGCGCCGTCGACGTCAGCATCTGTCATGATGATGATCTTGTGGTAACGCAGCTTGTCGGCGTTGAACTCGTCCTTGCCGATGGACGTGCCAAGTGCCGTGATCAGCGTACCGATTTCCTGGCTGGACAGCATCTTGTCGAAACGGGCGCGTTCGACATTGAGGATCTTGCCACGCAGCGGCAGGATCGCCTGCGTTTCGCGCGAGCGGCCCTGCTTGGCCGAACCGCCAGCGGAGTCACCCTCAACGAGGAAAAGTTCGGATTTCGCCGGATCGCGCTCGGAGCAGTCGGCAAGCTTGCCGGGCAGAGAGGCAATATCGAGCGCACCCTTGCGGCGCGTCAGTTCGCGCGCCTTGCGGGCGGCTTCGCGGGCAACCGCCGCTTCCACAACCTTGCCGACGAGGATTCTCGCGTCGGACGGATGTTCTTCCAGCCAGGTGGAGAGCGCTTCGTTGACGAGGCTTTCCACGACCGGACGCACTTCGGACGAAACGAGCTTGTCCTTCGTCTGCGAGGAAAACTTGGGGTCGGGAACCTTGACGGAAAGAATGGCCGTCAGACCTTCGCGGCAGTCCTCACCCTGCAGGCTTACCTTTTCCTTTTTCAGGATGCCGGAAGTTTCGGCATAGGAGGTCACCTGACGGGTCAGCGCCGCGCGGAAACCGGCCATATGGGTGCCGCCGTCGCGCTGGGGAATGTTGTTGGTAAAGCAGAGCACGTTCTCGTGGTAGCTGTCGTTCCACCAGAGCGCGACCTCAACCGTAATGCCGTCCTTTTCGCCCTTGATGGCGACAGGCTTGTCCACCAGCGGCTTCTTGGCACGGTCGAGATAACGGACGAAGGCTTCGAGGCCGCCATCATACAGCAGCTCTTCCTGCTTGATATCAGAATGGCGCTTGTCGGTGAGCAGGATGCGCACGCCGGAATTCAGGAATGCGAGCTCGCGCAGGCGATGCTCCAGCGTTCCATAATCATAGTCCGTCATGGTGAAGGTTTGCGGGCTTGCAAGGAATGTGACTTCCGTGCCCGAACGGCCTTCATATTCGCCAATGACGGAAAGCGGCGCATCAGCAACGCCATGGGTGAAGCCGATTTCATGCAGCTTGCCATTGCGGCGGATTCTGAGCTTCAGCCAGACCGAGAGCGCATTGACCACCGACACGCCCACGCCATGCAGGCCGCCGGACACCTTGTAGGAATTCTGGTCGAATTTACCGCCCGCATGCAGCTGGGTCATGATGACTTCGGCGGCAGAAACGCCTTCGGAAGAATGGATGTCGGTCGGAATGCCGCGTCCGTTATCCGTCACCGTCACGGAGCCATCGGCGTTCAGCGTCACCGTCACCAGATCGGCATGACCGGCGAGAGCCTCGTCGATGGCGTTGTCGACGACTTCATAGACCATGTGATGCAGGCCGGAACCGTCATCGGTGTCACCGATATACATGCCGGGCCGTTTGCGCACGGCATCAAGGCCCTTGAGAACCTTGATCGAATCGGCTCCATATTCCGCATTCGCGCCGACTTCGCTTGACGATGTTTCGGTCATAAGTACTCTTTCCAAAGTTTTCCTGGCCAGGTTTCCAGTGAGAAGGCCTGAAGCCAGCGAATCACTCAAATCCGACATGCGACTATAGAAATTCTACACCCAATCCCAAAGGCCGCATGCTTCAGGATGCTGAATAAAGCAGGGGATAGAGGGGTTTCAATCGCAAGAACGGCTTTTTTGCAGCAAGGCTGACAGTTCCTCTACCACACTCGGCGGCAGCTTGCGAATATCCCGTGCGAGACGGTTGGCGAAAGCCGTATATTGCGGCGGCAGGCCGACGGTGTCGATCACCACTTTCGGGTCGGACGAGCCGGCCAGAAAGAACAATTCCTCCGCCTCGTCCCAGATGATGTTGAAATATCCGGCGATACGCTGCAGCAGATCGAAGCTCGGCTTTCCACGCTTGCCATGCTCGAGCGCCGAAAGATAAGCCGGCGACACGCCGATAGCGGCGGCCATTTGTTTCTGCGTCACGCCCTTGCGTTCACGAAGCTGCCGCACTGCCTCCGCAAAGGGCGTCATGACTTTTCACCCCGCCGACGCGCCAGCCGCACATAAAGAGCGCCGTCGCCGCCGTGATTGGCGGATGCATCCTCATAGGATGAAATCAGGTGGCGGTATTCCGGTTTGGAAAACCACATGGGCACCGCCCTTTTCAACGCGCCATCGCTACCAATGGAACGCCCCTTGCCCGTTATGACGAGCACATGCCTGAGACCACGTTCATGCGCGCGCAACAGAAAATCAAGCAGCACCGCATGGGCTTCGCTCTGGAACATACCGTGAAGATCGATCCGCCCTTCCAGCGGTAGCCGGCCACGGGTGAGCTTGCGCTTGACCGGTTTTTCCATCGGCTGATGAATTTTCGGCTTTTTGTCCGGAGCCGCTGATGGCGGCTCGGCCGGCTCCGCAAGCATGCGCGGAAAGCTGCTTTTGCCGGTCTGGGAAACCTCGGGTTCAACCAGAGGCTCCTCCATGTCCTCGAAAGCCAGCAAATCTTCCAGTCTGCCGGAGATCGGCCGCGTGGTTTTTGCGACCTTTCCCCACAGAATGCGCTCTTCCTTGCCGAGCTTGCGACTGCTCTTCATCACCGATACCTCTCCGCAGCAACCCGCGGTATCAGTATATAAAAGTCGGCCTCATTGCGCACCGTACCGGCAAGCTCTCCTGCTTCGAAACCGGAGCCGGTGAAGATATCGCCACGGGCCGGGCCGACAATGGCTGAACCCGTATCGAGCGCCAGCATAAGCCGCGCAAAAGGTTTTCCGTCATCGAGATGAGTTAGCGACGGTGAATGGATGAAGAAGGGAAGCCCGAACGTGTGGATGAGCCTGTCCACCGCAAGCGCGCGCGCGGCGACAAGCGGCACCTTTGCGGCGGCAATCGGCCCCATATCCTGATCAGCGACATCCGCCTCCCGGAAAAAAATATAGGAGCGGTTATGCCATAGCACCCCATCCACCTTGTCGGGATGGTCAGCGAGCCATTTGCGGATCGTCTGCATCGATACGGTTTTCGGATCAAGTTCCCCGCGATCGAGAAGCAGACGGCCAATCGGGGAAAAAGCATGCCCGGCCTTGGCCGCATAGGTAATGCGCTTTACCGCGCCGTCAGGAAAAACCAGACGTGCCGCCCCCTGCACATGGACGAAAAACAGGTCGACCTTCGATTTCGCCCAGGCAATCTCAAGGCCCCTGCCCTCCAGATGCCCTTCATCGATCGCCTGGCGGTCGGGAAAATAGGAAATACCGTCCTCGTCCGCCCCGCCGAAAGCATAGGACGGATCGAAGCCAGCGGGCCGATTGGTATCGTCGATATCCACCAGTTCGGGCGGCCGGCGGTAAATCGGATAACGCCAGATGTCGTCGGGTTCAGATGACACTTCCAGTTCGGGTTCGTAAAAAGCGGTTACGAAACCGCTTTTTCCCGGAGCCGAAGAAATCCTGAAAGGCACGCAATTGGTTTCGAAAAACCGGCGCGCCTGTTCCGGACTTTTTGCTGGGTTTTTCTCAGCATTTTCCAGAAGCGAAACAAGTTCCGCCGCCGTGACCCCGAGCGCGCCGGTCCTGTAGGGTTTTGCGTTCCGAAGATGCGACAGGATTGTCGCCATCGCGGGAAAAAGCTTGCCCGGATCGTCTTGCCGCCATCCGGGCAGGTCGCTGAAAGAAACTTCCTCGATCGAATAGGGCGCGGTCATTGCTCGGATTCAGTAGCGATCAGCTTCCAGTTCGGATCACGCGAGCGGATATCGCGCGAGAAGGTCCAGATATCATCCACCTCCGCAACCGTATCCGGATCGCCATCCACCAGCTTGCCGTCCTTGTCATAGGTCGCCGAAATCAGCTGGCTGATGATCCTCAAGGTGATCTGCACTTCGGAATCGCGCACACCGGCCTGGGTAATATCTGCTTTCTCGATGCCCACGAAGGTGGACTTCACCACCTCGCCACGACCTTCACGCTCGGAAATCGCCGCTTCGAAACCATCGAAAACCTCCTTCGACAGAAGGTTCTTGAGCGTCTTGCGATCCCCATCGGCAAAACCCATGACGATCATTTCATAAGCCATGCGAGCGCCGTTCAGGAATTCCTTGGGACCGAAGGACGGGTCCCTGGTCATCACCTCACGCAGCGATGCATTGAGTGGGCTATCGACGGGCGCTAGCGCATCCGCCTCGGCAAAGCGGTTCTCATCCTCTGCCTCGCTGCGTTTCGGCAAGGTCACGACCTTGTTATCATCTGCAACGGGGCCCTTTGCCACATCTCGCGGGCTATAGGGGTCGAATGGCGGCTTCTCATTGCCCGTGCGGCGGCCAAGGACACTGCGCAGCTGAAAGAAGATCAGCACCGCTGCAACGAGAAAAAACAATGTGATAAAGTCGCTAAAGCCCATGTTTTACCAAAACCGCCATTTAAATTCGAAAACCTCACCATCATATAGTCTGCATCTTATCATCATTCAAATGTGCAGATTCAATCATCGGTGTCCCGGGAACCGGCAATCTGCCAGAGATGCACACGCAAGGCTAGAAGATGCGTTTTTCCTTTCTCCCCATCGTCATCCTGATGATGCCCATTCTCGAAATTGCCGGCTTCATTATCGTCGGCAAAGCGATCGGCTTGTGGCTGACATTGGCGCTTGTCCTGTTCACGTCGTTTCTGGGGCTCCTGATCCTACGTCTCGGCGGCATCGGCATGGTGAGAAACCTTCAGGATGCGGGCCGCACCGGCGCGCAGCCGGCGGATGAACTGGTGAATGGCGCCATGCGCGTCGTTGCCGGGATCCTGCTTATCATTCCCGGCTTCATTACCGACATTCTCGGCCTTCTGCTTCTGTCTCCGATCGTACGGCGGTTTTTCTGGAAAGCCTTCGGACCGCGGGTCGTCGTTGCGGGTTCGTTTCGGCAATCCGGCCAGCAATCCGGTCCTCAGCCCGGTGATTTTTCCGGCTTTCGCAACGGTCCGGGACATGCCGGCAATTCGAAGGTGGTGGATCTCGACGAGGAGGAGTTTCACCGCGAGGAGCCAAAGGGTTCCCCATGGTCGCGCAAACCTGATGATCGCGACCTGCCCAAACCCTGATCTCGGGCGGAATGGATCGCGATGACCCGATCACGAAGGGTTGTAAGCCCCGGGTCGAAATGATAGACCGCCTTCCACGAATTCACGCCGTGAGGAAACGTAATGACCGCTGAAAATGGTGCACAGGGCGCAGTAAGTCCTTCCCTCAACATTCTTGCCCAGTACATCAAGGATCTTTCCTTCGAAAATCCGGGTGCTCCCCGTTCGCTTCAGGCCCGTGAGAATGCGCCTTCGATCAACATCAATGTCAACGTCAACGCAAACCCGATCTCCGGTTCGGATTTCGACGTTGTCCTGACACTGAATGCGGAAGCCAAGGATGGCGACAAGGTCCTGTTTGCGGCCGAGCTGGTTTATGGCGGCGTGTTCCGCATTGCCGGCTTCCCGCAGGAACATATGCTGCCGGTACTCTTCATCGAGTGCCCGCGCCTGCTGTTCCCCTTCGCCCGCCAGATCATCGCCGACGTCACCCGCAATGGCGGCTTCCCGCCGCTGATGATCGACCCGATCGATTTCGCGCAGATGTTTGCGCAGCGCGTTGCCGAAGAACAGGCCAAGGCCCAGGTTCAGGCTGTACCGAACTAAGCGGCGCCCAACGCCCTGCATTGCAGATAAAACAAAACCCGGGTTCTGCCCGGGTTTTTCTTTGGCCAGAGTTCCATTTCAACGCCTCAGCAGGCGTCAATTCTGGTAGCGGTTCCAGATTGCCTTGTCGCCCATGCCGAGAACGAGCTTGCCATGGGCCGCGACCGTTTCCGCATCCAGTCTTGAGGGCAAGGGGCTCGGTCTTTGCAGCGGCTCAAGCGGCACATCGTCCTCGATGACAATAGTTTCCTGCTTGGCGGCGGAACCGAAACCGAGCGCCGTCTGACGCCCGCCGATCATCTCAATATAGACTTCGGCCAGCAGTTCGGAGTCGAGAAGCGCGCCGTGCTTGGTACGGTGGGAATTATCGATACCATAACGCCGACAAAGCGCATCCAGCGAGTTCGGCCCCATAGGGTGCTTGCGGCGGGCAAGCGAAAGCGTGTCTGTCACCAGTTCGGCGGACACCGGTTCGATGCCGAGGCGTGCGAATTCCGCGTTGATGAAGCCCATGTCGAATGTGGCATTGTGCGCCACCCAGCGCGCACCATCGAAGAAGTCGCGAATCTGGTCGACGACTTCGGCGAATTTCGGTTTGTCTTTCAGAAACTCGTCGGTAATGCCGTGAACGGCAAGCGCGTCGGGATGAACCTTGCGATCTTCCGGGCTGATATAGAGATGCAGCGTGCGGCCGGTAGGAAAGTGGTTGATCAGCTCGATACCGCCGATTTCAATCACACGGTCCAGCTTCGACTCAAGGCCCGTGGTTTCCGTATCGAAAATGATCTCACGCATTCATCTCTCCGCGGCGCGACTCAGCGGCCAGTTTCTGCAATATCTCTCTTACCTGATCCCGTGCTGCTTCGACACCACTTCCGGAATCGACGATAAAATCGGCACGCCGGCGCTTCTCCGCATCGGGCGTCTGTCGCGCGAGGATCATTTCGAATTTCTCTTCCGTCATGCCGGGTCGGGACAAAACCCGCTCCCGCTGAATCTCCGGCGCACAACTTACCACCACGACTTTATCGACGCGGCTTTCCGCACCGGTTTCGAACAGCAGAGGAATATCGAGGAGGGCGAATTGCCGATCGTCTTTCCTTGCCACAGCCAGAAAAGCTTCCTGCCTCTTGCGCACCAGCGGATGCACGATTTCCTCTAACCTGCCAAAATTAGCCGGATTCTTCCGTAAGACATCGCCGAGTTTCTGCCTGTCCACCACACCGGAAACGGTGGTACCGGGAAAGGCTGCCTCAATCAGCGGAACGGCTTCGGTCCGGTATAGCCCATGCACGACCTCATCCGAATCGAGAACTGGGACCCCTTCCCCGGCAAACAGCTTGGCGGTCGTCGTTTTTCCCATTCCAATCGAGCCGGTAAGACCGATGACGATCATCAATGTTTCTCCATGTCCTCGATGATGAGAGAACGCAGGGTTTCATCGACCTCAGGCATTTTGCCGAACCATCGCCTGAAACCGGGTTTTGCCTGATGAAGCAGCATGCCTAATCCGTCGACTGTCGCAATGCCTTGCTCTTCCGCCATCTTCAGGATCGGGGTCTTTAAAGGCACATAGACGATATCGGTCACGACGGCCTGGGCGGCCAGCGGCGAAAAATCGAGATGCGGCGCTTCTGTTCCATCCATGCCGAGCGATGTCGTGTTCACGAAAAGCCCGGCGCCCTGCATGACCTCATGAAGCGCTGCCTGGGGGTGGGAAAAGACCCGCGGCCCAAAACGGTCAGCCAGTTCTCGCGCACGCTCGACGGTACGGTTCAGGACATGGATCTCGGCAATACCACGATCACGCAGGGACTGAATAACCGCCCGGCTTGCGCCGCCGGCACCCAAAATCACGGCCCGCTCGGCCTTGTCCCAGCCCGGATGACGTTCATCGAGATTGGCGACGAAACCGTAACCATCCGTATTGGTGGCGCGAAGACTGCCCTCCTCCATCCAGACAGTGTTGGCGGCGCCGAGTTCTTCCGCCAGAGCATCGGGTTTATCTGCCAGCCGATAGGCCGCTTCCTTATGGGGAATAGTGACATTGCCGCCGACGGGTGTGCCCGGCTTGCCTTCCTTCAGCACTGCAATGAAATTCGTGAAATCATCAGGAGAGACTTCAACGGCCTTATACGAACCGGCAATCCCGAATTTCTTCAACCAGTAAGAATGGATAATAGGCGACCGCGAATGCTTGATCGGGTAACCGACAACGAAGGCATTTATGGTTAATGTTTCACGTGAATCAGCCATCGATGACATCCATGTCGCGCAGTTTCGATAAAAGCGGCAGAAGCGGCAGACCTAGAATGGTGAAATAATCGCCCTTGATTGAGGTGAATAGCTGGATTCCCTCTCCCTCAAGCTGGTAAGCGCCGACACTGCTCAAGGCCTTTTCGCCCACCCGTTTCAGGTGACGGGAGACAAATTCTGCACTTAATGTTCGAACGCCTAGCTCGGCGCTGGAAACGGTCTGCCACACCACCTCTCCATGCCGGACGAGAACGGCAGCGCTGTTCAGACGATGGACCTTGCCGGACAATGAGAGCAGATGCGCTTCGGCCTCCACCATCGTTTTTGGCTTGTGATAGACACGGGCACCAAGCGCCATGGTCTGGTCGCAGCCGAGAACCAGTGCTTCCGGATGGAGCGCGCCGACCGCAAGAGCCTTGGCCCTGGCAAGTTCCAGTGCGACCTCTTCCGGGCTGGCGCCGTCTCGTTCCAGCTGCTCATCGAGCGCACGCTCATCAATATCCGCCGGGATTGCCGAAAATGTCAGCCCCGCATTGCGCATCAGCATCTGGCGGGATGCGCTGGACGAGGCGAGGATCAACTCTTGTTTCATCGACTGTCTGCTCCGAATGGTGCGATCCGGATTATCGCGTCCTCGAGCGGAGGGCAAGGATGGCTGCGGCCGTTTCCTCGATGGAGCGGCGTGTGACATCAATCAGCGGCCAATTATTGCGGGCGCAGAGCGCGCGCGCATATTTCAGCTCTTCCATGATGGTGGCGCGATCCGTGTAACGCCCGCTGTCAAATCCGCCCGTCGCGCCCAACTCCCGGTTTTCACGCACCTGCGATATACGATCCGATGTCGCGACCAGACCCACAATCAGCGGCCGGGTGGCGGCATAGAGGCTTTCCGGCAAAGGCACATTGGGAACAACCGGAATATTGGCAGTCTTTATTCCCCTGTTGGCGAGATAGATGCTGGTTGGTGTTTTTGATGTGCGGCTGATGCCGATGATAACAATATCAGCCTCGTCATAGGTTTCCGGCATTTGCCCATCATCATGATCCATGGCGAAATTGAGCGCCTCGATCCGGGCAAAATAATCCGCATTCAACGCGTGCTGCGCGCCCACCCGCCGTCGGGACGGCGCACCGAGATAAGTCTGGAAAATACCAATGATCGGTTCGAGGACGTTGACGCAGGGCACCCCGATCGCATGGCACCGCAGATCCAGGAACTCGGCCAGCTGCTGATCGACGATGGTATAGAGGACGATACCCGGCTCCTTGTCGATGAGGTCGACCACCTGCGCGAGCTGTTTCTGGTTTCGGATCATCGGATAGACATGTTCCACCGGCATTGAGGCGTGAAACTGGGCCGAGACGGCACGACCGGCCGACATCAGAGTCTCGCCGGTTGAGTCCGAAATCAGGTGCAGATGGAAGAAGCTTTTTTTGTTCTCCACGCTGTTTTTCTCCCGCTGTTGATAAACCGGGACAAATCCCCGAATTGCCCTGCGGGTCGAACCGCGCCGTGAATAAAGTGGTGTTTTTCCACAATCCGCAAGTGGCTTCAATCATCGCCGGCGCGCCTGTGAATTATTTGAAGAATGTGGAGTTGTTCAAAAATTCTCCCCAGATTATCCACAGATATGCGGTTTTCTGGTTCGGCGGTAACTAAATGAAATAATTTAGTAAATTGTCGTTTTCCGAATTATCTACGAGCAAGCACATCGACAATATCCTCAGGTACCTGATGGGCCTTGCAACTGCGGCATTTCGACTGGAATGATTTTAATCCTTGCTACTCACAGACTCTAAGAAATAGAAAATCTTTTAAATCTCTTTGATTTTATTTTTTAGAAGCTAGGTGCCATGAGCGAACGCAAGGTTATGACGGTGTTGAACGGGCAGACGGTCGCGCCGCCGCCCATTTGGCTGATGCGACAGGCTGGGCGCTATCTTCCCGAGTATCGGGAAACGCGGAAGAGTGCCGGAAGTTTCCTCGATCTCTGTTATAACCCCGAGCTGGCAACGGAGGTCACTCTCCAGCCCATTCGCCGGTTCGGGCTGGATGCCGCAATTCTCTTTTCCGATATTCTGGTGATACCCGACGCGCTTCACCGCAACGTCTCCTTCAGCGAAGGCAAGGGTCCTGCCATGGACCCGATCGATGTCAGTGGTATCGAGAAGCTGGATGCCGCAAATGTCATGGCGCATCTTTCGCCCGTTTTCGAAACCGTTTCCCGTTTGCGTAAGACCTTGCCGGATGAAACGACGCTTCTCGGCTTTTGCGGCGCGCCCTGGACGGTTGCGACCTACATGATCGCGGGACATGGAACACCGGATCAGGCTCCGGCGCGGCTGTTCGGTTATCAGGAGCCGGCCGCCATGGAAAAGCTGCTGGCTTTTCTTGCCGATGTTTCCGCTGATTATCTGGTGGCGCAGATCGATGCCGGCGCCGATGCGGTGCAGATATTCGATTCCTGGGCCGGTGTGCTCGGTGAGAAGGAATTCGAGGATTATGCGATAAAGCCGGTTGCCCGCATTATCGCATCGGTGCGCGCCCGTCGGCCCTCGGCAAAGATCATCGCTTTCGCCAAAGGGGCCGGTTATCTTCTCAAAGATTATCGTCGCAAGACGGGCGCTGACGCCATCGGGCTCGACTGGTCGGTGCCGCTCGGTTTTGCCAGGGACTTGCAGAAGGAAGGCCCGGTGCAGGGCAATCTGGATCCCATGCTGATGGTAGCGGGCGGCAAGGCCTTGCAGGATGGCATCGACGCTGTTTTGCAGGCGCTGGGACAGGGTCCGCTGATCTTCAATCTAGGCCATGGCATTACCCCGCAGGCTGACCCGGAAAACGTCACCCGGCTGGTGCAGCGCGTGCGCGGCGGTGGAGCCGGGGCATGAGTGATGAAAAACAAACCTCCGCCCGTTCCGGCAATCGCGCGGCTCTGCGCGCCGGCATTGCACTTGGTGTCTTTGCCGCTTTCGTCGCCCTGTTATTTTATGCTGATCCGGCCGATCTCTATCTGTGGGTCAAGGCGCTGCATATCATCGCCGTGATTTCCTGGATGGCGGCGATTTTTTACCTGCCGCGGCTTTTCATCTACCACACCGATGCACCCGTCGGTTCGCAGCAATCCGAAACCTTCAAGGTCATGGAGCAGCGGCTGATCAAGGTCATCATGAACCCGGCGATGATGATTTCCTGGATATTGGGGCTTTATCTCGCATGGTCGGTTTATGGTTTTTCCGGCGGCTGGCTGCATGCAAAAATCGGGCTGGTGGTGCTTTTGACAGCGACGCATGTTTATTTCACCCGCAGTGCGAAGCGTTTTGCGCGGGATGAAAATACAAGACCTGCCCGTCACTGGCGGTTGATGAATGAAGTTCCGACCCTGCTGATGATCCTGATTGTCATACTTGTGGTTGTGAAACCCTTCGGTTAAGACGGTGCGACGATAAATTTCGCGGAATTCGTGCTTTCCTCTTGCAGCGGCCGTGTTCAATCGCTATTTTCGGACCACTCATCTTCGTGGCATGTGAATTATTCAGTCATCTGCGGTGTCTCCCTCAGCATCTGATTCGCGAACACGCCCTCCCCCAAATTACATTATCAAACGGTCTTTCCTTCATGGCTGAAATGAAGCTTCAGGAACTTAAGAGCAAATCGCCTACCGACTTGCTGACTTTTGCTGAATCCCTGGAAGTTGAAAATGCGAGCACCATGCGCAAGCAGGAGCTTATGTTCGCAATCCTCAAGGTTCTCGCGAGCCAGGACATCGAAATAATCGGCGAAGGCGTCGTTGAAGTCCTGCAGGACGGGTTCGGATTCCTGCGGTCCGCAAACGCAAACTATCTGCCCGGTCCGGACGATATCTATATTTCGCCCTCGCAGATCCGCCGGTTCTCGCTGAAGACCGGTGATACCGTTGAAGGCCCGATCCGCGGCCCCAAGGAAGGCGAGCGTTATTTCGCACTTCTCAAGGTCAACACGATCAATTTCGACGATCCTGAAAAGATCCGCCACAAGGTTCACTTCGACAATCTGACGCCGCTCTACCCGAATGAGCGCTTCAAGATGGAACTGGATGTTCCGACCTCGAAGGACCTGTCGTCGCGTGTGATCGATCTCGTCGCGCCGCTCGGCAAGGGTCAGCGCGGATTGATCGTGGCGCCGCCGCGCACCGGTAAGACGGTTCTGCTGCAGAACATCGCCCATTCCATCACGGCAAACCATCCGGAATGCTACCTGATCGTTCTCCTGATCGATGAGCGTCCGGAAGAAGTGACCGACATGCAGCGTTCGGTGAAGGGCGAGGTTGTTTCCTCTACCTTTGACGAGCCGGCAGTCCGTCACGTGCAGGTCGCTGAAATGGTCATCGAAAAGGCGAAGCGTCTGGTCGAACACGGCCGCGATGTTGTCATCCTGCTCGATTCCATCACCCGTCTTGGCCGCGCCTACAACACGGTTGTTCCCTCCTCCGGCAAGGTCCTGACTGGTGGTGTGGATGCCAACGCCCTGCAGCGCCCGAAGCGTTTCTTCGGCGCTGCTCGTAACATCGAGGAAGGCGGTTCGCTGACGATTATTGCCACGGCGCTGATCGATACCGGCAGCCGTATGGACGAAGTCATCTTCGAAGAGTTCAAGGGTACCGGCAACTCGGAAATCGTGCTTGACCGCAAGGTTGCCGACAAGCGTATCTTCCCGGCTCTGGATATTCTCAAATCCGGTACGCGTAAGGAGGACCTGCTGGTGCCGCGCCAGGATCTGCAGAAGATTTTCGTTCTTCGCCGCATTCTCGCGCCGATGGGAACGATGGACGCCATCGAATTCCTGATCGACAAGCTGAAGCAGACAAAGAACAATTCGGATTTCTTCGAATCAATGAATACCTGATCCGAACTTTTAGCCGGATTCATCATAAGATCTGTAAAGCCGTATCCGTTCACTCGGATGCGGCTTGACTGTTTTAGACCGAGGTAAATGATGCCAGCTTCCGCCGATACGATCTATGCGCTTTCCAGCGGTGCCTTGCCTGCTGGCGTCGCTGTTCTCAGGATCAGCGGGTCAGGGGCTTTTGATGCCTTGAAGATGCTGACGGGTCGGGAACTTCCATCACCAAGAAAGACCACACTCTGCTCGATTCGGAATCGAAACAATGAGGTGATCGACCAGGCGCTGGTAATTGCTTTTCCAGCGCCAAATTCTTTCACCGGTGAGGATTGCGTCGAAATTCATAGCCACGGCAGTCGCGCGGTTATGGCTTCGATTTTTACCGAACTCGAAAACCTCAGTGGATTTCGACCCGCTGACGCTGGCGAATTTTCCCGTAGAGCCTTCGAGAACGGGAAGATGGACCTCCTTGAGGTCGAAGGTCTGGCAGACCTGTTGCAGGCCGAAACGGAAATGCAGCGGCGGCTGGCGGTGGAACAGAGCACCGGCAAATTATCGGCACTCTATGATGGCTGGGCCAGCCGCCTGACGCGTGCTCGTGCCCTCATTGAAGCGGAACTGGATTTTGCTGACGAGGAGGATGTTCCGGATTCGGTGGCGACACAGGTTTGGGATGCAATGGTGCAGTTGCGCGAGGAAATCCGTGATCATCTCCAGGGAGGCGGAAGTGGTGAAATCATCCGTGACGGGTTCAAGGTTGCGCTCGTTGGCGAACCGAACGCGGGTAAATCCACCCTCTTGAACGCCCTGAGCGGCCGAGACGTTGCGATCGTTACCGACATTGCCGGCACGACGAGAGATGTCTTGAGTGTCGATATCAATCTGGAAGGATATCTGGTCCGGATATTTGATACGGCAGGAATACGGGAAACACAGGATGTCGTGGAACTGGAGGGCGTGCGGCGTGCAGTTCTGACGGCTGAAACGGCAGATCTTATTCTGCTGCTGCAAGATAATGATTCGATCCCGAAACAATCTCTCGAATCATTCAAAAATCAGAGCTATCTACGGGTCAGAACAAAAACTGCACCTCATCCCGCTATATTGGACGATGAATTTGATTTGTCTATCTCAGCCAAAGAAGGGATAGGCCTGAACGAATTGCGTTCGGTGCTTAAGCGGGAAATAGAAAAACGCGTCGGCGCGGGCCAGACTTTGGTTCCTGCCCGTGCCCGTCATAAAAAACGACTTGAAGAGACGCTGAACTATGTTAGTGATGCGCTCAATTCCGCGACCCCAGACCTTGCTATAAGGTCGGAATATTTGAGGCTCGCCGCCACATCGCTCGGACGGATCACCGGCCGTGTTGATGTGGAAGATTTGCTGGGCGTGATCTTCTCGGAATTCTGCATAGGAAAATGATTCACGTGAAACATCGGCGGCTGAGACCGTGATGTTGACGCTGACGGAACAGGGCGCAAGGATATGCACCAGTCATTCGATGTCATTGTTATTGGTGGTGGTCACGCGGGTAGCGAAGCCGCCGCCGCGGCTGCAAGGCACGGTGCAAAGACCGCCCTTGTGACCCACAAGCGCGAGACGATTGGCGTCATGTCCTGCAACCCCGCTATCGGCGGTCTCGGCAAGGGGCATCTCGTTCGTGAGATCGATGCGCTGGATGGTTTGATGGGCCGCGTTGCCGATGCGGCGGGTATTCAGTTCCGCATGCTCAATCGCAAGAAGGGTCCCGCTGTTCGCGGGCCGCGCACACAGGCCGATCGACGGCTTTATCGCGAGGCGATGCAGCGTGAAATCGATGGGATTGAAAACCTGACGATTATTGAGGGTGATGCTTTCGATATTGAAATGGCCGATGATCGGGTCGCGGCGGTCATCATGAAAAACGGTAGCCGGATTCCTTGCGGCGCCGTCGTGCTGACGAGCGGCACCTTCCTGCGTGGTCTCATTCATATCGGTTCCGAAAAGATTCCGGCGGGGCGCGTAGGAGAAATGCCGTCTCTAGGTCTCTCGGACACGCTCTCGCGGCTGGGTCTTGTTATGGGTCGTCTGAAAACAGGGACCCCGGCCCGACTGGACGGACGTACGATTGATTGGAATGCGGTGGATCGCCAGGCGGCTGATGAGGATCCTGTACCGTTTTCCTTCATGACGGATCGTATTGTTAATCCCCAGATCGAATGTGGCGTCACTCGCACCACGCCGGCTGGTCACAATATTATCAAGGACAATATTCATCTATCGGCAATGTACTCCGGTCAGATCGAAGGGGTTGGTCCGCGTTATTGCCCCTCAATCGAAGACAAGATAACCCGTTTCGGCGAGCGGGACGGCCACCAGATATTTCTTGAGCCGGAAGGCCTTGATGATCACACCATCTATCCGAACGGCATATCGACTTCCCTGCCCGCTTCCGTGCAGGAGCAATTTATCAGGACGATACCCGGGCTTGAACAGGTTACAATTCTCCAGCCTGGTTATGCGATCGAATATGATTATGTCGATCCGCGCGAGCTGAAGCCGTCTCTGGAATGCCGCAAGATTCCGGGGCTGTTTCTTGCCGGCCAGATCAACGGCACGACCGGTTATGAAGAAGCGGGTGCCCAGGGCCTCGTGGCTGGTCTGAACGCTTCGCTTTATGCGGGCGATGCTGATCCAGTCTATTTCAGCCGCACCGAGTCCTATATCGGTGTCATGATCGATGACCTGACGTCAAAGGGTGTCAGTGAACCCTACCGGATGTTTACATCAAGAGCGGAGTATCGCCTCTCGCTGCGCGTGGATAATGCGGATCTGCGACTTACACCAGTCGGCCAGATGGTGGGCATTGTCGGTCGTGAGCGGCAGGAACGCTTTGCAAAGTTCATTTCCGATCTGGATCGTGGTCGTGAGTTGATGAAGGCAATCTCCATCAGTCCGTCCCAGGCGGCAAAACAGGGATTGAAACTCAATCAGGACGGCCAGCGCCGTTCCGTTTATGAATTACTCGCCTATCCTGATATGACGTTGGAGACCCTCACCGGACATTGGCCTGAATTGGGCGCGCTTGGCAGGAAAGTCGCCGAAGTCTTGCAGATCGAAGCGAGCTATGCGGTCTATATGCAGAGGCAGAGCGCTGATATCGTTGATATCAAACGGGATGAAGACAGGAAAATTCCCGACGATTTCGACTTTAAGGACCTCTCCGGCCTCTCCAATGAGCTTAAACAAAAGCTGGAAAAGGCCCGTCCCGAAAATATTGCGCAGGCCGCCCGTGTTGACGGCATGACACCGGCTGCGATATCGCTGCTGCTCGCGCTTCTGCGGAAGGACTCCGCAACGCGAAATGAAAAATTGCGCATGCACTAATAGCGAGTCGGATTATGAAGATAAACGGCCAGAGTGTTTCACGTGAAACACAGGAAAGGCTCGAACATTTTGTCGAGCTTTTTAAGAAGTGGAACAGAACCACAAATCTGGTCGCGCCCTCCACTCTCACTGAGCTTTGGAGCCGGCATGTCGCCGACAGCGCGCAGATATTTCAGCTTTCTCCTCGGCCGAAAAAATGGATTGATCTTGGAAGCGGCGGCGGATTCCCTGGTGTCGTCACTGCAATTTTTCTGGCTGAGCTTGGCGATGGCTGGGTCGATCTCGTTGAAAGCAACAATAAAAAAGCGGCATTCCTGCGAATTGCACTGAAGGAAACCGGTGCAAGAGGTGCAGTACATCCTGTCAGAATC
The DNA here is from genome assembly GCF_036888815.1 of Agrobacterium sp. CCNWLW155. NCBI lineage: Bacteria > Pseudomonadati > Pseudomonadota > Alphaproteobacteria > Hyphomicrobiales > Rhizobiaceae > Agrobacterium > Agrobacterium sp. CCNWLW155. Next base: position 120,222 of record NZ_JBAKFW010000010.1, on the reverse strand, counting down.
GAGACGGCACCTGAAGTCATCAAGAATTGCGACGTCGTTTCAGCACGCGCGCTCGCCGAACTGGACCTGCTTTTCGATTATATTCACCCCTGGGCGCAGAAAAATCCAAATCTGAAGGCCTATTTTAATAAAGGCCGGGATTATGATTCCGAAGTGCAGAAAGCACATGGTCGCTGGGAGTTTGATCTGGTAAAACATCAGAGTGCCATTGAGGCAGATTCTGTTGTTCTTGAAATCAGCAACCTCGTTTTGAGGCGCTGACGAACTGGCCAGGTGCGGTATGACTTTTGAAAAAAACCGGATTATCGCAGTTGCTAACCAGAAAGGCGGCGTTGGTAAAACAACCACCGCCATTAATCTGGCTACCGCGCTGGCGGCTATTGGTGAGCGGGTGCTGATCGTGGATCTGGACCCGCAGGGTAATGCGAGTACCGGCCTTGGAATCGACCGCAAGGAGCGCAAGCTTTCGTCTTATGATCTTCTGGTGGGAGATCATGGAGTCGCGGAAGTTGCTGTTCCCACGGCAGTTCCCAATCTCGATATCGTGCCTTCCACGATGGATCTGCTCGGTTTCGAGATGCAGGTCGCGAATGTTTCCAACCGCGTTTTTCTGTTGCGCGCAGCCATGGAAACACAGGAAGCCAGAGGCTATTCCTATATTCTTGTTGATTGCCCCCCTTCTTTCAATCTTCTGACCATGAATGCGATGACGGCGGCGCATTCTGTACTCGTGCCACTGCAATGCGAGTTCTTTGCGCTGGAGGGCCTTAGTCAGCTGCTGGACACGGTCAGTCAGATTCGAGGGTCGGTCAATCCGCAGCTTGATATACAGGGCATCGTTCTGACGATGTTCGATGCGCGGAACAATCTTGCGCAACAGGTTGTGTCAGATGTGCGCACGCATCTTGGAGAAAAGGTTTACCACACGCTCATTCCACGCAACGTGCGTGTTTCCGAAGCGCCTTCTTATGGTAAACCGGCAATTCTTTACGATCTGAAATGCGCCGGCAGCCAGGCCTATTTGCAGCTGGCGTCCGAAGTGATCCAGAGAGAGCGTCTGCGTAAAGCCGCCTGACGTTTGCCGGAATGTATGGAGTAATATCTTATGAGTGATGATCTTTCCAAGCGTCGGCTGGGGCGCGGTCTTGCTGCATTGATCGGAGAAATGGATCAACCAGTGCCGGTGGGTGAGCCTCAGCGCGCTGTTAATGCTGACCGTACCATTCCGATCGAATTCATCGCTCGCAGCCAGAGAAACCCCCGTCGTCATTTCGATGAGAATGAGCTGCAGGATCTGGCCGCCTCCATTCGTCAGCACGGAATTGTTCAGCCTGTGGTCGTGAGAACAGTTGGAGTCAACCGCTACGAGATTATTGCGGGTGAAAGACGCTGGCGCGCGGCGCAGCTGGCGGGCTTTACCGATGTCCCTGTCATCGTTCGCGACGTGGATGATCGCACGGCGCTGGAATTAGCGATTGTCGAAAACGTACAGCGTTCAGACCTCAATCCGCTCGAAGAAGCGATGGGATATGAACAGCTGATCGCCGAACACGGCTATACGCAAAATGATCTCGGCGAAATCATCGGCAAGAGCCGAAGCCACGTTGCCAATAGCCTTCGGCTTCTCAAGCTTCCAGATCCGGTACGTGATATGCTGGCGGATGGTTCGCTTTCCGCAGGTCACGCGCGTGCGCTTGTTTCCACATCCGATCCGGCGACGCTTGCAAAAACAATCGTGTCCAAGGGACTTTCGGTGCGTGATGCCGAGCGCCTGGCGCAGAACGATATCAAGTCGCAGGGTGATGTCGCGGAGAAGCGACCTGCTGCGGAAAAGGATTCCGACACGATCGCGCTCGAACGCAGCCTGTCCGATGCTCTCGGACTCGATGTGAAGATCAGCCACAAAGGTGGATCCGGGCAAATCCGCATCGGTTACCGGACGTTGGAGCAGCTTGAAGCGGTATGCCGCCTTCTGGAGAAGAAGTAGTAACTAATTGTTTTTAATTATAAAATACCCGCCAAAGGCGGGTATTTTTATTTGTGGACTCAAAAATCGATGGCCCGGCCTTTTATTTCGTAATCACCGAAACGCACAGGTTCAGCGCCACCGCGACCGCCGGTTTCCGGCGGCAATTGCAGATCGGCCTGTTGTCTGCGCCGTTCTTCTGCTTCCTTCAAAGCCCGTTGCGCCGCCGGCGAAAGCTGCTTGGCCCTTTCTGCGCCGTCCGTGGCATTGTCATTATCCGCATTCTGCATGAAATCCTCCCTATGACGGGATATTGAAATACGTTTGCCGCTTACCAGATTATATAATCTGATGGGCTTTATAAACCCCGGAATATTCCCGGTGAGTGAGAAGGAGAGTTTAACGGATGAACATGATGCGCACGGCAATGCTTCTGGCCTTCATGACCGCATTGTTCATGGGTGTCGGTTTTCTGATTGGCGGCAAGGGCGGCATGATGATTGCGCTGCTTATTGCGGCCGGTATGAATCTTTTCTCCTACTGGAATTCTGACAAGATGGTCCTCGCCGCCTATCATGCGCGGGAGATTGATGAGGCCAATGCGCCTGAGTTTTTTCATATGATCCGCGATCTGTCGCAGAATGCCGGTCTACCAATGCCAAAGGTCTATATTTACGACAGCCCGCAGCCCAATGCCTTCGCGACTGGACGAAATCCGCAGAACGCCGCTGTTGCGGCTTCCACCGGATTGCTGGAGCGGCTAACTCCTGAGGAAGTGGCCGGTGTCATGGCGCATGAACTCGCACATGTGCAGAACCGGGATACGCTGACCATGACAATCACCGCCACGCTGGCGGGTGCCATTTCCATGCTCGGCAATTTTGCCTTCTTCTTCGGCGGCAACCGGGAGAACAACAACAACCCGTTGGGCTTTATCGGTGTGCTGGTCGCGATGATTGTCGCGCCGCTGGCGGCAATGCTGGTGCAGATGGCGATCAGCCGCACGCGTGAATATTCCGCCGACCGCCGCGGCGCGGAAATCTGTGGCAACCCGCTCTGGCTTGCCTCCGCCCTGCAGAAGATTTCGGGCATGGCGCAGCGCATTCACAATGATGATGCCGAGCGCAACCCGGCGACGGCGCATATGTTCATCATCAATCCGCTTTCCGGCGAGCGCATGGACAATCTCTTTTCCACGCATCCGAACACGGAAAACCGCGTGGCGGCGCTGCACGCCATGGCGCAGGAGTTTTCTCCGCGAGGATCGACGCCGCCGTCCTCGGGTGATAGACCTCTGCGCAAATCAGGCTCTGTTCCCAAAACAGGCTGGGGACGAGGCAATGAAAACGAGCGCAAGGGGCCGTGGTCTTGACATCCGATATTCAGAATAAGCCGGCGCGGTCCAGAAAACCGAGACCTGCAAATGGGAGGGGCCGTGAAGACGGCCCTTCGTCTTTCCAGGATAAGCCAGGCCTTGCCGCGCGCATTGCCGCCACCCGCATTCTGGCGGCCGTTCTGGAAAAGAAGACCTCGCTGGACGGGATGCTTGATAACGAAAACGGCAATCCCGTCTATCGAGCCCTGTCGCTTGCCGACCGGGCGCTGGTAAGGGCCATCGTCAACAGCGCGCTTCGCCACCTGCCCCGGATTGAAACGGCATTGTCGATGCTGCTCGATGGGCCGCTGCCGCAGGGCGCGCGATCGCTGCACCACGTCCTTGTCGTCGGTGCAGCCCAAATGCTCTACCTCGATGTGCCGGATCATTCCGCTGTCGACCTCGCCGTGGAGCAGGCTCACCGTGATCCGCGCAACAAGCGTTTCGTCAAGCTGGTGAATGCCGTTCTCAGAAGGCTCGGTCGTGAAAAAGCGGAGATCGAAAAGGCTGTCGCCGATGTTCCCGTGCTGCCGGACTGGTTCTATGCGCGGCTTGTTTCGGCTTACGGAAATGAAGCAGCTCAAAGGATTTCGCAGGCGCAGCTGACACCCTCCTCCATTGATCTCACGATCAAGGCGGATCCCGCTCTTTGGGCGGAGAAACTGGGCGGTACGCTCATGCCGAACGGCAGCGTGCGACTGGGTGAATTCGAGGGACAAATCCCATCGCTCGAGGGTTTTGCCGAGGGTGCATGGTGGGTGCAGGATCTTGCGGCGAGCATGCCTGTCAGGTTACTGGGCGATATCTCCGGCAAGCGTGTCGCCGATCTCTGCGCGGCCCCGGGCGGCAAGACCGCCCAGCTTGCGCTGGCGGGCGCCAGGGTGACGGCGCTGGATCAGTCCGGCAACCGTCTTCGTCGCCTCAGGGAAAATCTCGATCGACTTGGCCTAAATGCCGAGACGGTGGAGGCGAATATGCTGAAGTACCAGCCGGAACAGCTTTTTGACGCGGTTCTCCTTGATGCGCCATGTTCTTCCACCGGGACACTTCGCAAACATCCTGATGTCTGCTGGACCAAGGATGAGAACGATATCGCCAAATTGGCCGCTCTTCAGGGCCAGATGCTGCGGCAGGCGCTGACCCTTGTTGGTCCCGGCGGTCTCGTGGTCTTCTCCAATTGCTCGCTTGATCCTTCCGAAGGGGAGGAGATGATTGCCGAGGTTCTGGCGGAAAATCCCGGCGTGGAGCGTGTTGCCGTCCGCCGCGAGGATTGGCCCGGAATGGAAGCGGCTATCAGCGCCGATGGCGATCTTCGTACGACGCCTGATATGTTCGGCGGCGTCGATGGGTTTTTTAGCAGTGTCTTGCGTAAGAAGTAGAAAAAAGCCAAGCTCTCGCGAATCATTAGATATTTATCGAAAACGTTCCGGTCGTCGCGGTTCACTGATAAAAACAAAACATGTGAAACGGGAAACACAGCTTGTTAGGGTCCTTTGCAGGCAGCATGAATGCCGCCGGTCTTCTGTCGCGGATGGCGTATCGTCATTTGTGTGTCGGCCTTACGCCTTTGCGCCTGCATGTGTCGCGATTTGCCAATCGTGTGCCCGATGGTCTGGTGGCGGCGCCGACCGATCTCAGAGCGATCGATCCCTATTTCGCCGAGGAATTGTTGCGGGGCCGCATCGCGTTGGCCGGGCGTGTCGTCGAAACCGGCGGGGCTTCGCCCTTTCAGGTGGACTACCCCTCGGCGGTTTTCGAAGAACGGCTGCATGCATTCACTTGGCTGCGTCATATTCGATCCGATAAATCGAGCGAGGCCTGCAAGCGGGCTCGCCGCATCGTCGCCGAATGGATGGTGATCCATGGCAGACGGCTTGCGGGTATCGCCTGGTCGCCGGAAATCGCGGCGCAGAGGTTGATAGCCTGGCTCTCGCACTCTCCCGTGGTTTTATACGAGGCTGATGCCGGTTTTTACCGCCGTTTCCTGAAAAGCCTTACCTTTCACGTGCGGTATCTCGAAAGAATCGTCAGACATGCGCCTGACGGCGAAGCGCGGCTGAGGGTTAGGATCGCGCTTGCCATGGCCTCTATCGCCATGCCTACCCGCCTGTCGCGCATCAACCGGAACGGAATGAAGCTGGCTCAGGAAATGGAACGCCAGATTCTGCCCGATGGCGGGCATGTTTCCCGTAACCCACGGGTCATGCTGGATTTGCTGCTCGATCTCCTGCCGCTGCGACAAAGTTATATCAATCTGGGCCATGATCTCCCCTCCGGTCTGGTGCCGGCGATAGACCGCATGTTTCCGGCGATTCGGTTCTTCCGGCATCAGGGCGGCGATCTCGCGCTGTTCAATGGCGCCACGGCCACACTGGCCAATGAGCTTGTTTCCGTGCTGCGCTACGACGAAACGGCTGGCAGGCCCTCCAAAGTCCTGCCGGATGTGAACTATCACCGGCTTGCGACGGACGATACGGTCATCATCGTCGATACAGGGTATCCCGGTTCGGCGGAGCTTTCACGCAATGCCCATTCGGGTTGCCTTTCGTTTGAAATGTCCTGTGGCAAGAACCGCTTCATCGTCAATTCCGGTTTTCCGCGCAATGCCGCGCCGGAATATCAGCGGGCCAGCCGTTCGACGGCCGCGCATTCCACTGTCACGCTTGCGGATACATCATCCTGCAGACTGTCGCGCTCGAGGCTGCTTGGTCCGATCATGGTATCAGGTGTCAGCCAGGTTGACAGCCGACGTGGAACGGACGCAAACGGCAATGACATCCTGTGGGCGTCTCATGACGGTTATTTGCAGAATTTCGGCTGTTATCATGAGCGGGAAATAGAATTGAATGCGGCCGGCACCAAGATAAAAGGCCGGGATCTGCTTCGGGCTGATGAGAATGCCGCAAAAACGCAATTGCAGTCGATCTCCGCGGTTTCGCGTTTCCACATTCATCCTCACATTCAGCTGCACCAGCGGGACGAAGAGTCGGTCTACCTGGAGGCGGCGGATGGAACCGTCTGGCTGTTTTCGGCACCCGGGCTGGAGCTTTTCGTCACCGAGGATGTGTTTATGGCCGATGCGTCCGGCATGCGGCCCTCTCAGCAGATCGAGCTCCCCTTCAATCTTGCGAATACGCGGGAAATCCGCTGGCTGATTGAACGCCAGGCCTAGGAAATTTCCGGCGGCGCGGGGCAAAAACCGCCATAGTTTACGCCGTTCAGCATCCCCGCTGTTTATTAATCCGGTAAGCTGTGTTAACGCGGCGGCAATTGCTGGATCAATCCCATTCCAGCCTGTCCTCCCCGTTTAACGGAGTATGCCTGATGGCCGTCGTGTCCAAGAAAATCCCCGCCCCCGACAAGGTCAAAATCCGCACGGCGCTTCTTTCCGTGTCTGACAAGACTGACATTATAGAGCTGGCGACGGTTCTGTCGAAGCTTGGCGTCAAGCTCCTGTCGACCGGTGGTACGGCGAAAGCCATTGCGGAAGCAGGCCTGCCGGTGACGGATGTCTCCGACGTGACGAATTTTCCTGAGATCATGGACGGCCGCGTCAAGACTCTGCACCCCAATGTCCATGGTGGGCTGCTGGCTATCAGGGATGACGCGGAGCATGTCGAGGCGATGAAGGCGCACGGCATCGAGGCGATCGATCTCTCGGTCATCAATCTCTATCCCTTCGAGGAAGTTCGCGCCAAGGGCGGCGATTATCCGACGACGGTCGAAAACATCGATATTGGTGGCCCGGCAATGATCCGCGCTTCCGCCAAGAACCATGCCTATGTCACTGTTGTTACCGATCCGTCCGATTACCCTGACCTGGTTGAAGCCCTGCAGGCTGATGACGGCCAGACCTCCTATGCGCTACGCCAGCGTTTTGCCGCCAAGGCCTATGCCCGCACGGCTGCCTATGACGCGGTGATTTCCAACTGGTTCGCGCAAGCGCTTGCGATCGAGACACCGGATTACCGCGCCATCGGCGGCGTGCTGAAGGAAAAGATGCGCTATGGCGAAAACCCGCACCAGAGCGCAGGCTTCTATCTGACGGGTGAGAAGCGCCCCGGCGTGGCGACCGCCACTCTGCTTCAGGGCAAACAGCTTTCCTACAACAACATCAATGATACGGACGCAGCTTACGAGCTTGTGGCGGAATTCCTGCCGGAAAACGCGCCGGCCGTTGCCATCATCAAACACGCCAATCCCTGTGGCGTTGCGACCGGCCCGACGCTTGCCGAAGCCTATCGGCGCGCGCTGGCATGTGATTCCGTTTCCGCCTTTGGCGGCGTTATCGCCTTGAACCGCACGCTTGATGCGGAAACGGCGGAAGAGATCGTCAAGCTCTTCACGGAAGTCATCATCGCACCTGACGTGACGGAAGAAGCCAAGTCCATCATCGCCCGCAAGCCGAACCTGCGCCTGCTGACCGCCGGTGGCCTGCCTGATCCGCGCGCGGCCGGGATTACGGCGAAGACCGTTTCGGGTGGCCTGCTGGTGCAGAGCCGCGACAATGGCATGGTCGAAGATCTGGACCTCCAGGTGGTCACCAAGCGTGCGCCGACGCTGCAGGAACTTGAAGACATGAAGTTCGCTTTCAAGATCGCCAAGCATGTTAAGTCCAATGCCGTTATCTATGCCAAGGACGGGCAGACCGCAGGCATCGGTGCCGGCCAGATGAGCCGTGTGGATTCCGCCCGCATTGCCGCCCAGAAGGCTGAAGATGCCGCCAAGGCTCTTGGTCTTTCCGAGCCGCTGACACGCGGCTCTGCCGTCGCTTCGGAAGCATTTTATCCCTTTGCTGACGGTCTGCTCGCCGCGATCGCCGCAGGTGCTACCGCTGTTATCCAGCCGGGTGGCTCCATGCGCGATCAGGAAGTGATCGACGCTGCGAACGAGCACAATGTGGCAATGGTCTTTACCGGCATGCGTCACTTCCGCCACTAAGTGCGGAACAGGCAGAAATGACAAAGGCCCGGAAAGTGATTTCCGGGCCTTTTGTTTCACGTGGGACAGTCTGGTGTCGCAGGTTCAGGTCACAGCCCCAACCTGCCAAGGCACAAATTCGTTGTCGCCGTAGTCGTAAATCTCGCTGACGGTCTTGTCGCCGGATGCGACGGCCAGAATATGCTCGAAAATTCGTTTGCCGGATTCTTCGATGGTTTCGTTGCCGGTGACGATCTCGCCGCAATTGATATCCATGTCTTCCTTCATGTGTTCATACATTTCGGAATTGGTGGCGATCTTGATGCATGGAGCCGGCTTGAAGCCCGAGACCGAGCCGCGGCCGGTGGTGAAACAGATGACGTTGCAGCCGCCCGCGACCTGGCCGGTGACGGCAACGGGATCATAGCCCGGTGTATCCATGAAGACGAAACCCTGCTCCGTCACGGTCTCGGCAAATTCATAAACTGCCTTCAGCGGCATGGAGCCGCCCTTTGCGACTGCGCCGAGTGATTTTTCCAGAATGGTGGTCAGGCCGCCAAGCTTGTTGCCGTGGGAAGGGTTGTTGTTGAGTTCGTCACCGTTCCTGGCGGTATAATCCCGCCACCAGTCGATACGCTGCAAGAGCTTCTCGGCCACAGCAGGGGTGACTGCGCGCTTCGTCAACAGATGCTCGGCGCCGTAAATCTCCGGCGTTTCGGAGAGGACTGTGGTGCCGCCGTTGCGGACGATGAGGTCGGAGGCATAACCCAGGGCCGGGTTGGCGGAAATGCCAGAGTAACCATCCGAACCACCACATTCCAGCGCCACCTTCAGCTTGGAGAGTGGTTGCTCGGTGCGGCTGGCGGCGTTGACCATTGGCAGCATGGCCTTGATCTCGGCGATCGCCGCATCGATCGTCTTGCGGGTGCCGCCATGCTGCTGGATCGTCATGGTGCGCAGCCGCTCACCCTCTTCCATCTTGTAATGTTCGAGGATGGGGGCGATCTGGTTGGTTTCACAGCCGAGGCCGATCAGCAGAATGCCGCCGAAATTCGGATGGCGGGCATAACCCTGAATGGTGCGGATCAGCAGGCGGTAACCTTCCGATTTTGTGTTCAGCGCACAGCCGCCCCCATGGGTCAGCGCCACGACGCCATCGACATTGTCGAAACCATCAAGGCCGCCCTGCTTGTTGAAATAATCAGCGATGTAACGCGATACCGTGGCGGAACAGTTCACCGAAGCGATGACGCCGATATAGTTTCTCGTTCCGACGCCACCGAGGCCGCGGTCATACCCCTTGAACGTCCGGCGCTCGGCTTCCGGCAGCATGCCCTTTTCTTCAATATCGACACTGAACTGATGGGCGTGTTCGGACGGCACCATGGCGAGATTGTGCAGGTGAACATGCCGGCCGGGCTCGATATCCTGTGTGGCTATACCGATCACCTGTCCGTATTTCAGCACCTCGTCTCCGGATTTGATGAGTTTGAGGGCCACCTTATGCCCGCGCCCGATCAACTCGAGCGCCGCCAGATCTCCCCTGCCCGTTGCGCCGCCGGCCGGAATGGACCGACGCGCCACCGCGACATTGTCGTTGGCGTTCAGCAAAATGGTTGCCTCGGAATTCTCACTCACGGGTTATCCTCCTCCCGATATATATTGTCTGCTATGTTTCGAAATTAGCTTTCCACCCAGCGTCTCTTCGAACCTTCCAGATGGGTATGCATGGCTGCCTGCGCCAGCAGCGGGTCTTTAAGCTCAAGCGCCGCCAGAATGGCTTCATGTTCCTGAAGCGCATGGGTCCAGGTATCGCGGTCTTCAAATTTCACGCGAAGCTGGGCCGAAATCGGGCTGTGGCGCTCATCGAAAAGGTTCGCCACCATTCGGGCCAGAACGCTGTTACCGGATTGCTCGGCTATGGTGACGTGAAACAGCCGGTCCTGATCCAGAGGTTTGCGACCGGCCTCGATTTCCCTTTGCATGGTGTTGAGTATCTGGCGGAGGGTCGCGATCGTCTCATCGGTCATCCGGCTTGCCGCCAGCACGATGGTCGCGCCCTCCAGCGCGGCCCGCGCCTGCATCAGTTCGGAGGGGCTGTCGCCAAGCGATTTGGTATGATGGGTCGTCTGCAGAGCTTCCGCCGACACATAGACGCCGGAACCCATGCGAATCTCGACGGTGTTGTCGATTTCAAGCGCAATCAGCGCCTCGCGCAACGAAGGCCTTGATACACCGAGCTTCTGGGCCAGTTCCCGTTCGGCGGGAAGCCGCGTACCGGGTAGGAATTCACCCATATCGATGAGTTCACGTATCTGGTCCGCAATCTGCTGATAAAGCCTGCGCGGTTCCGCTATTTTGGCCTGACCACTCATGTGTTTTCCGACGAGCCCTATCTGCAATCCGTATTTGGCCTTACCGTAACGCCAAGCGTATCAATGCGCAAGGAATTACTTAATCATATGAAAATACATGCTTATTACCGATATGATTTCGATACTCTGTTTCCGCTTCGGATGCAGGATAGCAAATTTTGACCTAATTGGCTTGACCATTCTGAAAAACCGGCCTAACCATTTGACCTGTTCATGAACCCCGGTGGAGCGGGGATACGGGTGGGAGGTTTCCAGATGTCGCAGGGCGCATCGACAATTCGGGGCGATTTTTCGCCTGAGGAGATGGCGCGCGCGGAGCGTTCGGCCCTTCTGCGTCTCGACAATATCAGCAAGGAATTTCCGGGCGTCAAAGCGCTGTCCAACGTGCATTTTGATTTGCGCGGCGGTGAAGTGCATGCCGTCTGCGGCGAGAATGGTGCGGGAAAATCGACGCTGATGAAAATCATCAGCGGCGTTTATCAGCCGAGCGACGGCACGATCCTGCACAAGGGCGTGAAGGTGCAATATGCATCACCGCTGGAATCCGAAGCCGCCGGTATCGCCATCATTCACCAGGAACTCAACCTCGTTCCGCATCTTTCCGTTGCCGAGAACATCTATCTTGCGCGCGAACCGCGTCGCGGTTTCCTCGTTGACCGCAAGAAGCTGCGTCTCGACGCCAAGCGCTGTCTCGACCGGCTGGGTGTTGATATCAACCCCGACCAGATGGTCCGTGGCCTCTCCGTCGCCCAATGTCAGATGGTGGAGATTGCCAAGGCGCTGTCGCTTGATGCGGAAGTGCTCATCATGGATGAGCCGACCTCTTCGCTGACCGAGCAGGAAACCCGCCTTCTTTTCAAGGTTATCCGGGACCTCAAAGCCTCCGGCGTCGGCATCGTTTACATTTCCCATCGTCTCGATGAAATGGCCGAGATCGTCGACCGTGTGACGGTCCTGCGTGACGGACGTTATATTTCGACCGACGATTTCGCCTCGATTACCGTCGATGACATCGTCACCCGCATGGTCGGGCGTTCACTGGAAGACAAATTCCCCGAGCGCACATCGCGCCCGACGGAAGACGTCATCTTCTCCGTTGAAGGTCTGGCCCGCAATGGCGTGTTCAGCGATGTGAGCTTTTCACTGCGGCGCGGTGAAATCCTCGGTTTTGCCGGACTTATGGGCGCGGGACGAACGGAAGTCGCGCGGGCGATCTTCGGGGCCGATCCGCTTGATGCCGGCAAAATCACCTTCAATGGGCGCGAGCTTTCGATCAACTCGCCACAGGACGCGATCGAAGAAGGTATTGCCTATCTCTCGGAAGACCGCAAAAGCGATGGCCTCGCCATCAAGATGTCGGTGGCGGCCAATACGACGCTTGCCAATCTCGGCGAGGTTTCCAACCGTTTCGGGCTGATCGACTTCAAGAAGCACGACGACGTCGCCAAGCGCTACGTCGACCTTCTGAATATCCGCACCCCTTCGATCGATCAGACGGTGCGGCTGCTTTCGGGTGGCAATCAGCAGAAAATCATCATCGGCAAATGGCTGTTCCGCCAGTCGCGCGTGCTGTTCTTCGATGAGCCGACACGCGGCATCGATGTCGGCGCGAAATTCGCGATCTACAAGATCATGGACGAACTGGCCGCACAGGGCATCGGCGTCGTTCTCATCAGTTCGGAATTGCCGGAAATTCTGGGGCTGACGGATCGCATCGCGGTCTTCCATCAGGGCCGCATCACGGGCGTACTCGAAACCGCCAAGACCAATCAGGAAGAAATCATGCGGTATGCGTCCGGTTACGGCCGGGCCGCGCAGTGAGGAACGACATGGCCAATATTGCAGAACCCAAGAAGAGCTTTGCTGTCAGCGACCGCCAGAAGGACATCATCCAGAAGTTTGCTGCGCTCGGCAGCCTGTTCGCCCTCGTCGCGGTCTTCTCCGCCACCAGCAGCGCCTTCTTCACCGTCAATAACGGCATGACGATTGCGTTGCAGGTCACGTCCATCGCTCTGCTCGGCATTGGTGCCACCTGCGTCATCATCACCGGCGGTATCGATCTTTCTGTCGGTTCGGTGCTGGCGCTCGCCGGTGTGGTTGCCGCCCTTGCGGTGAAGGAACTCGGCATGCCTGTGCCGATCGGCATGTTGCTCGGCATTCTGACGGGATCGCTCTGTGGTTTCATCAACGGCCTTCTGGTCACGCGTTTCAAGCTGCCGCCCTTCATCGCCACTCTCGGCATGATGCTGATCGCGCGCGGCGTGGCGCTGCAGATTACCGGTGCGCGCGCCGTTTCGGGCCTTGGTGAATCCTTTGGCGAACTCGGCAACGGCGCTCTCTTCCGCATTGTTAATATCGGTGACGACGGTTTTCCGAATGTCGTTTTCCCCGGCATTCCTTACCCCGTCATCCTGATGGTGGTGATTGCGCTTGCGGTTTCCTTCATGCTCAACCGCTCGATCCTCGGCCGCCACATCTACGCCGTGGGCTCCAATGCGGATGCTGCACGCCTTTCCGGTGTCAACGTCGCCCGCGTCACCAATTTCACCTACATCCTGTCCGGCACGCTCGCCGGGCTGACGGGCTGCGTGCTGATGTCGCGCCTCGTCACGGCCCAGCCGAATGAGGGCGTGATGTATGAGCTGGATGCGATTGCCAGCGCCGTTATCGGCGGCACATCGCTGATCGGCGGCGTCGGCACGATTTCCGGCACGGCCATCGGTGCCTTCGTCATCGGCATCCTGCGCAACGGTCTCAATATGAATGGCGTCTCCGCCTTCACGCAACAGATCATCATCGGCCTCGTCATTCTGGTCACCGTCTGGATCGACCAGCTGCGCAACCGCCGCTGATCAAAGGGCTGCGGACCCTTTCCGCAAAAAAGATCGGCAGGGGAGGCCCGGTATGCCGACATCACGGAGGAAGAAATGAAGAAAATTGCGACTGCCCTTCTGACATCCGCAATCGCGCTGTGGAGCGTTTCCACCGTGCAGGCCGGTGAAATCGCCGTCATCGTCAAGACCGTCAACTCCACCTTCTGGCAGAACGTCCAGAAGGGCGCTGACGCGGCGATGAAGAATTCTTCCGGCAACACCATGACCTTCCAGGGTCCGGCTGCTGAATCGGCGATTGCCGACCAGGTCAACATGGTTGAAAACGCCATCAACCGTAAGGTTGCTGGTATTGTTCTCGCACCTTCCGATCCGGACGCGCTGGTGCCTGCCGTCAAGAAGGCCTGGGAAGCCCGTATTCCCGTCGTCCTGATCGACTCGCAGCTCGCCAAGGGCTCGGAGCAATATTACCAGTCGTTCCTGGCGACCGATAACAAGAAAGCCGGCGAACTGGCAGCGCAGGCGCTGATCGACAAGGTGGGCAAGGAAGGCAAGATCGCCGTCATGTCCTATGTCGCCGGTGCCGGTTCCGAAATCGGCCGTGTCGGCGGTTTCACCGACTATATCCAGATGAACTCCAATCTGAAGATTGTCGGACCGTTCTACTCGCAGTCGCAGATGGCCACCGCGCTGAACCAGACGACCGACGTTCTGGCCGCCAATTCGGACCTCAAGGGCATTTTCGGCGCTAACGAGCCGACGGCGATCGGCGTTGGCCGCGCTCTCGCCCAGAGCGGCAAGGCCGGCAAGGTCGTCGCCATCGGTTTCGACGGCAATCAGGACCTTCAGAGCTTCGTCAAGGATGGCACGCTGGGCGGTATCGTGGTTCAGGGTTCCTACCAGATGGGTGAAAAGGGCGTAGAGACCATTTCCAAGCTCATCAACAAGGAAAAGGTCGAGAAGTTCGTCGATACCGGCGTCGTTGTTGTCACCAAGGACAATATCGAAAAGCCGGAAGCCAAGAACGTTCTTTACTGATGCATGATGGCGCGCCGCCACAGGGCGGCGCGCCTTACCTGTTTGAGATGCGGTTTTCACCATCCCGCTCTAGCTAGAAATTCAGGAAGTCCCTGCGATGAAAGTCTCCGATACACGTAAATTGCCGCGCCGCGCCGTTGACGTCACCGTCATGGGCCTCGGTTGCGCCCAGATGGGCAATCTCTACCGCCTCACCCCCTATGAAGAGTCCAAGGGTGCGTTCGACAAGGCATGGGAAAGCGGCATGCGTTATTTCGATACCGCGCCGTTTTATGGCTATACGCGGTCGGAGCGTCGTCTGGGCACCATGGTTACGGAGCATGACCGGAGCGAATATACGCTCAGCACCAAGGTCGGCCGTGTGATGGTTCCTGACGAGACCGTCGGTCCGGAGGAGGATGCCTATATAGCGCCCCTGCCCTTCCGCCCGGTCTATGATTATTCCTATGACGGTATTCTGCGCTCCTTCGAGGCAAGCCAGCAGCGGCTAGGCGTCCTGAAGCCGGATATTCTTTATGTCCATGATATCGGTTCCTACACCCATGGCGAAAAGCACCAGCATTATTGGGAGCAGTTGACCACGGGTGGCGGCTTCCGAGCGCTTGGCAAGCTGCGCGAGGAAGGATCGACGGGGGCCATCGGCCTTGGCGTCAACGAGTGGGAAATTGTCAGCGACGCGATGGATGTCTTCGACATCGACGTCGCCATGCTCGCTGGCCGTTATACGCTGCTGGAACAGCAGAGCCTTGGTTTCATGAACCGTTGCGCTGAAAGCGGCGTCGGTATCGTTGTCGCCGGTGCTTTCAATTCCGGCATTCTGGCTGGCAACCGCAAATTCAATTATGCCGATGCGCCTGCCGATATTCTCACGCGTGTCGATGCGCTGCAGGGTGTTTGCGAGGAACTCGGCGTATCGCTGCAGGCCGCCGCATTGCAATTTCCGCTCGCGCATCCGGCTTCGGTCACTGTTGTCTCCGGTGCGCGCAATGCGCAGCAGCTCGCTTCCAATATCGAATGGTTCGAGCAGTCGATCCCGGATGAATTCTGGTCCGAGCTGCACAGACGAGGCCTGATTGCCGAAGGTGCGCCTACGCCCGCCGGGAAGGCTTGAGGCATGATTATCGACGCCCACCAGCATTTCTGGCTGATGAAGGATCGTGCCGGGCAATGGCCGCCGCCGTCGCTCGCCGCCATCCACCGGGATTTTCTCCCCGCCGATCTGTCGCCCTTGCTGGCCGCTGCCGGAGTTTCCGGCACCGTGCTGGTGCAGACGATGGAGACGCGGGCCGACACGGATTTCATGCTGGAACTGGCGGAAAAGACCGATTTCATCAAGGGTGTGGTCGGCTGGGTGGACATGAAGTCTCCCGACGCGGCGAGTGAAATTGCTCGCCGGGCAAAACATCCGGCCTTCAAGGCTGTGCGTCCGATGTTGCAGGGCATGGAGGATGTTGCCTGGATCGATGATCCGGCACTCGATCCAGCCGCGGCGGCTTTGGTAAAGCACGGTCTGGCGTTCGATGCGCTGGTCCTGCCGCCCAATCTGCCGCATCTGCTGTCCTTCGCCCGCCGCCATCCGCAGTTGCCCATCGTCATCGACCATGGCGCGAAGCCCATGATTGCCATCGGTCACTACAGCGACTGGCGTAAGGATATGGCCGCTCTGGCGGCTCTTCCCAATGTCCATTGCAAACTCTCCGGTCTGCTGACCGAGCGCGGTGAACAGCGACCGGAAGCCGTGCGGCCTTATGCCGAGACCATTCTTGAACTCTTTGGTCGCAACCGCGTGATTTTCGGCAGTGACTGGCCGGTGTTGCGGCTGGCCGGCGATTATCAGGCATGGCTGGATTTCTGCCGCGATATCGTGCCGGCAGAGGACCATGCGGCAGTCTTTGGCGGTAATGCCATTCGTTTTTATTCCCTTTCCCACAGGTGATGCATGCTGGCGATTTTCTGCGAAACCCCAGGTCAACTCGTCCCCAAGGAACTGCCGAAACCAGCGCGTGGCGAGGGTGAAGTGCTGGTGCGCATCCGCCGCATTGGTGTTTGCGGCACGGATCTGCACATCTTCACCGGCAACCAGCCTTATCTTTCCTATCCGCGTATCATGGGTCATGAGCTTTCCGGCACGGTGGAAGAGGCGCCGCAAGGCAACCATCTGTCCGTGGGCGACGTGGTCACCGTCATTCCCTATATCTCGTGCGGCAAATGCAGCGCCTGCCTTAAGGGCAAGAGCAATTGCTGCCGCAATATCGGTGTGCTCGGCGTTCATCGTGACGGCGGCATGGTCGAATATCTGAGCGTGCCGCAGCAATTTGTACTGAAGGCGGAGGGGCTGAGCCTCGACCAGGCGGCGATGACCGAATTTCTGGCTATTGGTGCGCATGCGGTGCGCCGTGGCACAGTCGAGAGGGGGCAGAAGGTTCTGATCGTCGGTGCCGGCCCGATCGGCATGGCCGTTGCGGTTTTCGCCGTTCTCGATGGTGGCGAAGTGACGATGATCGATGGACGTACCGACCGATTGGATTTCTGCAAGGAGCATCTTGGCGTTGCGCATACGGTGACACTCGGGGAAGGTGACAAAGATCGTCTTTCCGAAATCACCGACGGCGATTTCTTCGATGCGGTCTTTGATGCGACCGGCAATCCGAAAGCCATGGAGCGCGGCTTTTCCTTTGTCGGCCATGGCGGTTCCTACGTGCTGGTCTCCATCGTCGCCAGCGATATCAGCTTCAACGATCCGGAGTTCCACAAGCGTGAGACGACGCTGCTCGGCAGCCGCAATGCCACGCCTCAGGATTTCGAGCGCGTCCTGCAGGCGCTGCGGGAAGGCAAGGTGCCGGAGGCACTGATCACCCATCGCATGACGCTTGCCGATGTGCCCTCCAGATTCGCCGGCCTGACCGATCCGAAGGCCGGAGTGATCAAAGGCATGGTGGAGGTCGCATGACGTCCGATACGGCCATCCTGCAATTCGGCACCAGCCGCTTTCTCCTGGCGCATGCGGATCTCTTTGTTTCGCAGGCGCTGGACAAGGGCGAAGCGCTCGGGCGCATCGCGATTGTCCAGACGACCGGCAATGCGGAGAGCCTGAAGCGTGTTGCGGCGCTGAACAGCGGCGCGCCCTATCCCGTGCTTATTCGCGGTATCCGTGATGGGCATGAAGTGGACGAGGAAATTCAAGGCAGGGCTGTCGCGCGGGCACTGACCGCTGCGACCGACTGGGCCGAAGTGCGCCGCCTCGCCTGCGAGGCCGAGGTCATTCTGTCCAATACGGGCGACCGCGGTTATGAGCTGGATTCGGCCGACAATGCTGGGCTTGCTGGCGATTTTACGATCGTGCCGAAGAGCTTTCCGGCGAAACTCTGCATGTTGCTGCTGGAGCGTTTTCAGAGCAATCCGGAAGCGCCTGTGTCCATTTTCCCCTGTGAGCTTGTACCGCGTAACGGCGAAAGGCTGAAAGAGGTTATTCGCCGGCTTGCCGATGAATGGCAATTGCCGGCAGGTTTTGCCTTTTATCTGAATGAGAAGTGCCGTTTCGCCAATAGTCTGGTGGACCGCATCGTCTCCGAGCCCATCGACCCGGTCGGCGCTGTGGCGGAACCCTATGCGCTCTGGGCGATAGAGAGCCAGGATGGTCTTGTCCTCCCCTGCACGCACCCTGCCGTGGTGCTGACCGACGATCTCGATCACTATGAAAAGCTGAAGCTTTTTCTGCTCAATCTCGGCCATTCCTATCTGGCGGAACGCTGGACGCAGGATGCGCGCGGGAAGGATGAGACGGTGCGTCAGGCAATGGCCGACGATGCTCTCGTTGCAGATCTGGAGACGCTCTGGCGGGACGAGGTTCTGCCGGTCTTTGCAGCCGAAGGCATGGGAGACGAAGCGCAGACCTATATCGGTCAATTGCGGGAACGTTTGCGCAATCCCTTTCTCGCGCATCGGCTGGCTGATATCGCCGGCAACCACGACGAAAAGAAGCGTCGCCGCTTCGCTCCGGTCATTGCCGCGGCGGAACGGCTGGGACTAAGCCTGCCGCAGACAAAGCTGCGCGCTGCGCTCGCCACCATCAAGCAATAACGGAGTTTTTCATGCAGCGTATGGGCATGGTCATAGGCGTCAAACCTGACATGATCGCGGAATATAAAAGGCTGCACGCCGCCGTCTGGCCTGAAATTCTGGCGCTCATCAGCGATTGCAATATCCGCAATTATACGATCTTCCTGCGCGAGCCGGAAAATCTGCTCTTCGGCTATTGGGAATATTACGGCACCGATATCAGCGCCGACATGGCGAAGATGGCTGCAAGCCCCAAGAACCAGGAATGGTGGTCCTTCACGATTCCCTGCCAGCAACCACTCGAAAGCCGCAAGGAAGGCGAGTGGTGGGCGATGATGGAAGAGACCTTCCACCACGATTGAACGATTTCCTTTGACACTGACCGCGAGTGACCGGCCATGACCAAAATTACTGATCTGCGTGTTTTCGACCTGCGTTTTCCGACCTCCCAAAGTCTCGACGGTTCGGATGCTATGAACCCCGACCCGGATTATTCGGCGGCTTACGTCATTCTTGATACCGATGAGGCGGGTCTCAAAGGCCACGGGCTGACCTTCACCATCGGCCGCGGCAATGACATCTGCTGCATGGCCATCGAAGCGATGCGTCATCTGGTGGTCGGCACCGATCTTGCTACCGTTACCGAGAATCCGGGCAAATATTGGCGGCATCTGACGAGCGACAGCCAGCTGCGCTGGATCGGCCCGGATAAGGGCGCGATGCATCTCGCCACCGGCGCCGTTGTGAATGCGGTATGGGATCTGCTGGCCAAGAAGGCGGGCAAGCCGGTGTGGCAGCTTGTTGCCGATATGAGCCCGGAAGAAATCGCCGATATCGTCGATTATCGCTATCTGACCGACGTGCTCACCCGCGACGATGCGCTCGCGATCCTCAAAAAAGCCGAAAGCGGCAAGAAGCAACGTATCGAGACGCTGAAGAACGAAGGTTACGCCTGCTATACCACGTCGGCCGGCTGGCTTGGCTATGACGACGCCAAGCTGCGCCGTCTTTGCCAGGAAGCCATCGATGCCGGTTTCAACCATGTGAAGATGAAGGTCGGCCGTGATCTGGAAGACGACATTCGCCGTCTTACCATAGCCCGCGAGGTGATTGGTCCCGACCGTTACCTGATGATCGATGCCAATCAGGTGTGGGAAGTTGATCAGGCAATCGAGTGGGTGAATAAGCTCGCCTTTTCCAAGCCCTTCTTCATCGAAGAACCGACCAGCCCGGATGATGTCGCTGGCCATCGCAAAATTCGTGCTGCCATCGGCTCGGTGAAGGTGGCGACGGGCGAAATGTGCCAGAACCGGATCATGTTCAAGCAGTTCATCGCTGAAGGCGCGATCGATGTGGTGCAGATCGACAGCTGCCGCATGGGTGGCCTGAACGAGGTGCTGGCGGTTCTCCTGATCGCCGCCAAATACAATTTACCGGTTTGGCCGCATGCCGGCGGCGTCGGCCTTTGCGAATATGTGCAGCATCTGTCGATGATCGACTATCTGGTGGTATCTGGTACGAAGGAAGGCCGCGTGATCGAATATGTCGACCACCTGCACGAGCACTTCATCGAACCCTGCGATATCAGAAACGCCGCTTACATGCCGCCGAAACTGCCGGGCTTCTCCATCGAAATGAAGCCGGAGTCGATCGAGACCTACACCTTCGAGGAATAACCAAAGGATGACAGCGCCTCCTCAAGGCGCTGCCACTCCGTTTCGCTCCCGGGAAGGCCGAAACGCACGTCGTTCGGCCTTTCATCAAAAATGCGGACCAGAATGCCGTGTTGGCCAAGATGGCTGAACAGTTCGGTGGCGCGAGGGTTCCGCGCCAGAGTAAAAAGGGACGTACCGCCGGCAATCGCCAGTCCCACTTTTTCCAGCATGTCGTTCATGCGCCGGGTGTCTTCGGCAAGGCGCAGACGCATGGACGATTGCCATTTTCCATCTGCCAGAGCCTGTGTTGCGATATGCAGCGCAGGGCCGGAAACCGCCCAGGGGCCGAGCCGCGCTTCAAGTTCAGCGGCGATATCGGGCTTCGCAATGGCGAAACCCAGCCGAACGCCGGCCATACCATAAAATTTGCCGAAAGAGCGCAGGATCACCAGCGCATCCTGGCTGGCTGCATTTGCGAGGCTTTCTGCACCTCCTCCCGTCTCGATGAAGGCTTCGTCCACGACGAGCAGCCCGCCCTTGTCGCGCATGGCTTCGGCCAGCGACAGCAACGCTGCGCGATCCGTGATGCGGCCATCGGGATTATTGGGATTAACCACCACGGCATAGTCGTGAGCCGACAGCTCCCTGGTGTTTTCCAACTCGGTTACGGCAAGTCCGGCCATACGTGCGGTCCGGGCATGTTCCGCATAGGCGGGTGAAAGCACGGCGCCGCTCTTGGCCCCGCGAGCAAGTGCAATCTGAGCCAGTAATGGCATCAGCATCTGGGTGCCGGGGGAAAGCGTCACATGCCGGGCGGAAGGCGCGCCGAAATGGGCTGCAGCCAGCTGTTTCAATTCTTCGGCGGCATCCGGTTCCGGCAGGCGGGTGAATGCGCTGGCGGGAACGGCCGAATGCGGATAGGAGTGCGGATTGATCCCGGTCGAAAGGTCGATCCACGGTGCCGGCGCTTCAGGAAACATCAGACGCGCCCTGCCGAGATTGCCGCCGTGACGGATCGCAGCCCGCGCCTTTTCTGGTACTGTTTCACCCATGTTCTTTGCTCTCGCTTTCCTGTCGCTCTTGATCGAACGCCTGACCGGTTATCCGGACTGGCTGTTCAAACGCATAGGCCATCCCGTAACCTGGGTCGGTTCGCTTATCGCGCTGCTGGACAAAAAATGGAACCGGGAGAACGAGTCATTTTCACAGCGCAAGGCGGCAGGTGTGGCGGCTCTGGCCGGTTTCGTCGGGCTGACGCTGCTCCTTGCGTGGTTTGCGCAATCCACCCTGATTTTTCTGCCCTTCGGCATTTTGCTGGTTGCCGTGCTGGGCGCTTCGCTTCCGGCGCAGAAAAGTCTTGAGCAGCATGTGGAGGCTGTCGCCACTGCTCTGGAGCGCGAGGGCGTGGGCGGTGGCCGCAAGGCGGTATCGATGATCGTCGGGCGCGATCCGCAAAAGCTTGATGAGGCGGCGATCTGCCGGGCGGCGATCGAAAGTCTGGCCGAGAATTTTTCCGACGGCATCGTTGCACCCGCCCTGTGGCTCGGTCTCCTGGGCCTGCCGGGCGGCGCGGCTTACAAGGCGATCAATACGGCTGACAGCATGATCGGCCATCGCTCACCCCGCCATGAGGCCTTCGGCTGGGCCTCGGCCCGGCTGGACGATCTGGTCAATCTGCCGGCGTCGAGACTGAGTGGCGGCCTTTTCGTGGCCGCTTCGTTTTTCGTGAAGGGCGCATCACCCGGCGGGGCCATTGCCGCGATACGTCGCGATGCCCGTCATCACCGTTCCCCCAATGCCGGCTGGCCGGAGGCGGCGCTGGCCGGCGCTCTGGGCTTCGCGCTTGCAGGGCCGCGCTCCTATGGCGGGCAGATGATCGAGGCGCGCTTCATGGGCGAAGGCGGGAGGGCGACGCTGGTTGCGGGGGATATTCGCAGGGCGCTGGAGCTGGCGCGGGTTGCCGACCTGCTGTTGATCGGCCTGTTCGGACTTCTGGCGATCCTTATCGCGCTATAGCCAGCAGACGGTCGAGATCGAGGTGGTGCTCCATATGCGCCGCAAGATGATCGAGGACGGCCTCCACCTGCGCATCATAGTTCAGGTCCGCGCCCTGCCCGCCGAGCCGCTCCAGCCATGCGCCGCGTTGGCGATCATCCGCGAAAAGACCGTGAATATAGGTGCCGAAGACGCGGCCAGAGGCCGAGATGGCGCCATCATTATGCCCATCAAGCGTCGAGAACGGCAGATGGTCCGTCATGCCTGTGGTTTCACCGACATGCATTTCGTAGCCGGATAAATCTATGCCGTCGAAACTCGTGCCGCGAACGGAAATGAGCCGCTTGTCGCCCGTCAGAACCGTGTCGACATCCAGCAGGCCCATTCCCTCGACCGTCGCTGGCGATCCTTCGATACCGTCAGGATCGGCAACTGTTTTTCCAAGCATCTGGTATCCGCCGCAGAGGCCCAGAACATAGCCGCCGCGTCTTACATGCGCCTTGATATCAATGTCCAGGCCAGCATTCTTCAGCACGGCAAGGTCGGCGATCGTGGATTTCGAACCGCACAGCAATACCAGCCGGCAATCGGTAGGAATTGTCTCGCCCGGCCGCACGCGGATCAGTTCGACATCGGGTTCCATGTCCAGGGGATCGAGATCATCGAAATTGGAAATATGCGGCAGGATCGGCACGGCAATGCGCATCTTCGCGCCAGGTTTCCGTTCAGCCGGGCCGGAAAGCCCGAGAGCATCCTCCGCCGGCAATTGTGCGGCGTCGGTAAAATGCGGCAGAAGCCCGATGGAGGCCCAGCCGGTCTTTTCCGCAATTATCCGCATGCCGTCCGAAAACAGGGCCGGATCACCACGAAAGCGGTTGACGATAAAACCTTCGATCATCGCCGCGTCTTCAGCTTCGAGCACGGCTTTGGTACCGACGAGGCTGGCGATGACGCCGCCCCGGTCGATATCGCCGATGAGGATCACAGGCGCGTCCGCAGCTCTCGCAAATCCCATATTGGCGATGTCATTGGCACGCAGGTTGATTTCGGACGCGCTGCCCGCCCCTTCCACCAGCACCAGATCGGCCTGCTGTTTCAGGAGCTCGAAGCTTTCCAGCACGCGTGGCATCAGTCCGGCCTTCATGTGCTGGTAATCGGCCGCTTTGGCATTGCCGGCGATCTTGCCCTGCACGACCACCTGTGCGCCGGTTTCGCTCTGCGGCTTCAGGAGCACCGGGTTCATGTGCACGGAAAGCGGCACGCCCGCCGCCCGCGCCTGCAGCGCCTGCGCGCGGCCGATCTCGCCGCCATCGGCGGTCACGGCCGCATTGTTCGACATGTTCTGCGGCTTGAACGGCATGACGGACAGGCCGCGCCTGACGAAGGCCCGGGCAAGACCGGCCACCATCAGCGATTTGCCGACATCCGAGCCGGTTCCCTGAAACATCAGCACGTGTGCAGCCATGTCAGAATTCTATCCCCGCCTGCGCCTTCACGCCCGCCTTGAAATGATGTTTGACGAGGGTCATTTCCGTCACCATGTCGGCGGCGTCGATGAGCGGTTGCTTGGCGTTGCGGCCGGTAACGATGACATGCAGATCGGGCCTGCGGCTGGAAAGCGTTTCCACCACCTCCTCCAGCGGCAGGTAATCGTAACGGAGTGCGATGTTCAGCTCATCGAGGATCAGCAGGCCGATGGTTTCGTCGGCCATCAGGATCTTGGCTTCTTCCCAGGCCTTTGCCGCCGCTGCGACATCGCGTTTCAGATCCTGCGTGTCCCAGGTGAACCCCTCGCCCATGGTGCGCCAGGCAACCTTGTCGCCGAACAAGGTCAGCGCCTGCTGTTCTCCTGTCGACCATGCACCCTTGATGAATTGCACCACGCCGACCCTGCGTCCAGTGCCGAGCATGCGCAGGGCAAGGCCGAAAGCGGCGGTGGATTTGCCCTTGCCCGGGCCGGTATTAATCATCAGCAGACCTTTTTCGATGGTCTTTTCCGCAACTTCGGCATCCTGCACCGTCTTGCGGTTGACCATTTTCTGCCGGTGGCGTTCGGCTTCGCTGTCGCTGATGTCGCGTGTCATTGCATTTTCCTTTTCATCCAGCTGTGCGAGATCCGGTGCCCCCGCCATTCGGAGCGGCGACTATACCCAATTTGCCGCACCCGGCAATGTGCCGCCGCAGGGCCCGCAGCATTGACCCTCACGTCCGTTCAGCCTAAGGGTAACGGACTGACGGTCTTTTCCCGGCAACGGGAGAAGCTAAGAGGGAACACGGTTCCAACCCGATTACCGGGTCATTCCGTGGCTGCCCCCGCAACTGTAAGCGGTAAGCCCGCACCGTAAAGCCACTGGACCCTTGAAGATGGTTCGGGAAGGCGGTGTCAGGGTGTAAAGCCGCGAGCCAGGAGACCTGCCGTTTCAGGAAAAACGTCTGCCGGGCGGGGTGCTCCGGTCAGTCGGTTAGATCGAACATCCGGTTTGCGCTTTCCCGCATGCCGTTTTCGACATCCGCACCCCGAGATTTTTTGCAAGGCGCGGGAAACGATACGGTTTGGATATTTCAGCGACATCTTCTTCTACGAGTGGAAACATGCAGGACGAAACGGCGTCCGGCGTGACCGTCTTCATTTGCAGAAGCTGTCGCGATGAAGCCGACGCCAATGCCGAACCGCGCCCCGGTTCGCGTCTCGCCGATGCCGTCATGGCAAAGGCGGAGGAAACGGGTGTCACCGTTCGTTCCGTCAACTGTCTTGCCAATTGCAAGCGCGGCCTCAGCGCCGTGCTGCGCAGCGCCAATGGCTGGTCCTATGTATTCGGCGGGCTGACGACCGGTGACGCGGAAGATTTGTTGACCGGCGCGCGGCTGCTGGCTGCCGCCCCCGATGGCCTGATGCCCTGGCGCGGCCGCCCCGAACCATTAAAGCGCGGCATGGTGGCGCGCATTCCCCCATTCGATTTTACCGAGGAGAGATCATGAGCACCCTTCTGGACCGCGTTCCCTGCACCATCGTTACCGGTTTTCTGGGGGCCGGCAAAACCACGCTGCTGCGCGGTCTTCTCGAAAAGCTTGACGGCAAGCGGCTGGCGATCATCGTCAATGAATTCGGCGATATCGGCATCGATGGCGAAATTCTGAAAGGCTGCGGTATTGAAAGCTGCCCGGAAGAAAACATCATCGAGCTGGCCAATGGCTGCATCTGCTGTACAGTGGCGGATGATTTCCAGCCCGCCATCGAACAGATTCTGAGCCGCCAGCCGAAGGTGGAGCATATCCTCATCGAGACCTCGGGCCTTGCCCTGCCGAAGCCGCTTGTGCAGGCTTTCCAGTGGCCGGCCATCAAGAGCCGCGTGACGGTGGATGCCGTCGTGGCCGTGGTGGATGGCGCTGCCCTCGCCGAAGGGCAGGTGGCGCATGACATGGAAGCGCTAGCCGCTCAGCGCGCCAATGACGAGGCGCTCGATCATGATGACCCGGTCGAAGAGGTTTTCGAGGATCAGGTCGCCTGCGCTGATCTTATTGTGCTGACCAAGGCCGATCTTCTTGACGATGCCGGCCTGGACAAGGCCAAGGCGCATATTCTCGAACATCTGCCGAAGGCAGCAAAGATCGTCGTGGCCTCCAATGGCGCTATTGATCCCGCCGTGCTGATCGGTCTTGGCCTTGCGGTGGAAGAGGATATCGAAAACCGCCGCACCCACCATGATGGCGAGCTTGACCACGAGCATGACGATTTCGACAGCTTCGTCATCGATTTGCCGGCCGTCACCGACCCGGAAGCACTGGCTATCCGTATCGCCGAGACGGCTGCTGCGGAAAATGTCCTGCGGATCAAGGGCTTCATCGAGGTTTCCGCAAAGCCGATGCGCCTGCAGGTGCAGGCTGTCGGCAGCCGCGTCAACCACTATTACGACCGGCCCTGGGCCGCGGGTGAAGAACGCCGCAGCCGTCTCGTCGTCATCGGTGAAAAGGGCCTCAATCGCGAGAAGATCGAGCAGATGCTGGCCGCCTGACGATGCATATTCTCGCCACCACATCCTCGTCTCTGGACGACCTGATAGAGCCGGTTGATCTAAACCAGCCCCGGTCGGATGTGGTGATGCTATCGTTTTCGGCAAGCGATCTGGCCGGGCTGGAACAGGCTTGGCGGCGAACCGAGAGTACACTACCCTCCCTGTCCGCCGCCAACCTGTCCGAGCTTCGGCACCCGATGTCGGTCGATCTGTGGATTGAAAAGACGGCGGAACACGCCAAGGTTATTCTTATCCGGATTCTCGGCGGTGCAGAACGCTGGCGCTACGGTGTCGATCAGCTTTCCATTCTGGCGCGCAGGCGCGGAATAAGGCTGCTGCTCCTGCCGGGAGAATGCAGCGACCGAGATGAAAAGCTTGAAGCGGCATCAACCGTCGATCGGCGGATCTTGGCCTCTGCCCTCTCCTTCTTCCGCGAGGGTGGGCAGGAGAATATGGGCCGGCTTGCCGGTGGTCTTACCTCCCTTGCAAATGGTGAGACATGGCCGGATATCGAGGCTGAACCGCTGCCGAAAGCCGGTTTCTACCGACCCGGCAGGGGCGTCATGGATCGGGCGGAAGCCTGCGAGGGTTTTCCCGCCGGTGCGCCCCTTTTGCCGATCCTCTTTTACCGCTCCATGCTTCTGGCGGCAGATGCTGCACCTGTGGATGCGCTCTTCGAAGCGCTCTCGCAGCGCGGTTTTGCACCCTTGCCGATTTTTGTCAGCGGCCTGAAGGATTGCGAGGCGATCCGTTTCCTCGAAACGGTGCTGCCAGATCTCAAACCCGCCGCCATCATTGCCGCCACCGCCTTCGCCAGCCAGACGGATGACGAGGGTAAAACACTGTTCGACCGGCTCGGCGTGCCGGTGTTTCAGGTAGTGATGGCGACGACGCGACGGGACGGCTGGGCGGAAAATGCGCGCGGTCTCAATCCCTCCGATCTTGCCATGCATGTCGTTCTGCCGGAACTGGATGGCCGGATTCTTGCCGGTGCGATCTCGTTCAAACAGGCGCGAATGGATGGTGGCGCGAGTTTGCTCAATGTACCCGAGGCCGATCGCGTCGAGCAGGTGGCAAATCGCATCGCCGCTTTCCTGCGGCTGCGGCATGCCGCTCCACGGGATCGCCGGATCGTCATTCTGATGCCGGATTATCCCGGTGCGGCGCCCGGGCGAACCGGTTATGCCGTCGGTCTTGATGTGCCGCAAAGCGTTCTCGAAATGCTGCGCGATCTCGCTGGCGCAGGTTATGCGGTCGAGGATATTCCTAAAACCGCGCGGGCGTTGCTCGACCGCGTCGAAAAGCAGGAAGCGACGATTGGTCTTTCCGTCTATGAGAGCTTTTTTTCCGCCCTGCCACCTATAGCTGCCGCATCCGTAAATGCGACATGGGGCGCAGCAACCGACGACGACGCATTGGTTGATGGTGCATTCCGGTTTCGTGTCGCCCGTTTCGGCGAAGTATTCGTGGCGCTCGCGCCCGACCGGGGCCGCAACGAGGATCGCCGGGTGGATTACCACGACCCTGCCCTGCCGCCGCGTCACGCGTTAGTCGCTTTCGGTGCATGGATGCAGCGGGTCGCAGATGCGCATGCCATCGTGCATGTGGGTGCGCACGGCACGCTGGAATGGCTGCCGGGCAAGACGGTCGCGCTTTCCCGTGATTGTTTTCCCGAAATTGTCACCGGCTCGCTGCCCGTAGTCTATCCGTTCATTGTTTCCAATCCAGGCGAAGCGGCGGTCGCCAAGCGGCGTATCGCGGCCGTGACCATCGGCCATGTTCCACCGGTGCTGGTCAATGCCGGGCTTTCCCCGGAACAGTCGGCGCTGGAACAGCTCGTTGATGAATATGCGCAGGCGGATGGGCTGGATCGCCGCCGGCGTGACCGACTGGCGAAACTGATTGTCGAAAAGGCGCTGGAGACCGGGCTTGCAGCTGAGGCGGGCGTGGGTGTGAAGGATGATGCCGATGCGGCCCTGTCGCGCATCGACGCCTTTCTGTGCGACCTCAAGGATTTCGCCATCAAGGACGGCCAGCATGTTTTTGGCCGCTGTGCCGAAGCCGAGACCGATCTTCTGAGGCTTGAAAGCGCCAAATCGGAAAAAGCTGCCCTACTGGCTGCGCTTGATGGCCGGCATATCGCCCCCGGCCCCTCCGGCGCACCTGCGCGCGGACGGCTCGATGTGCTGCCCACGGGCCGCAATCTCTATGCCGCCGATCCGCGCACCATGCCGACGCCGACGGCGTTCGAGCTCGGCAAAATGGCGGGCGAAGAGGTGCTGCGCCATCATCTGCAGTCCCACGGCGACTGGCCGAAACATCTGGTTTTCGATCTGTGGGGCAGCGCCAGTCTGCGCAATGGCGGTGAGGATGTGGCCCAAGCGCTGCATCTGATGGGGGCGAGACCGATCCACGATCTCGCCACCGGCCGGGTCACCGGCATCGAGGTTCTGCCGCCGGCGAGCCTGGGGCGGCCGCGTGTCGACGTCACCTTTCGCATATCCGGCCTTTTCCGCGATATGTTTCCGGCACTGATCGCGCTTCTCGACGCCGCCGCCAAGGCCGTTGCGCGGCGGGAGGAAGCGCCGGGCGACAATCCTCTCGCGGAAGAGGCCGTTGCGCTCGGGCATATTCCGGCGCGCATTTTCGGCTCCGCGCCCGGCACCTATGGTGCCGGCATCGAAGAAAAGCTTGCGAGCGGGAAATGGGAAGAACGCGAGGAGCTGGGGCAGGCCTATCTCGAGGCGGCGAGCCACGCTTTCGGTGGTGCGGACGGGCTGGAGATTTTCGAAGATACCGGTTTTGTGGAGCTGGTCAGGCGGGCTGAGCTTCTGGTTCATACCGGCGATGATCCGGGTCGTGACCTTCTCGATGGTTCTTCCGATGTCGCCTTCATTGGCGGCTTTTCCGCTGCGAAGGCCGTGCTTGGCGGGGTCGCTGACATCGTGGCGCTGGATACCACAGATCCGGCACGCCCGCGTGCAAGGTCAATGACGCAGGCGCTGACGCGGGTGGTGCGCGCGCGCGCCGTCAATCCACGCTTCATTGCAGGCCAGATGCGGCATGGTCCGCGCGGGGCGGCGGAGTTCGCCGAGACGGTGGACCGGCTGATCGGCTTTGCCGAAACCACACATGCGGTGTCCTCCTCGTTGATCGAGGCGCTTTACGACGCCTATTTCGGCAATGAGGACGTGCGCGATTTCATTCTGCGGGAAAATCCGAAAGCGGCGCAAGTGATGGCCGAACGGTTTTTATCCGCCCGCCGTCGTGGGTTGTGGCATAGCCGCCGCAATGCTGTGGATGCGGAACTTGAAATGCTCATCATGCCGCGGCCCCAAGGGGTGGAGGCGTGATGATGGCCGCTGCCGATCCCGTCCAGCCCTTTGGCCGCCGTGGCCTCTGCCCGGCCCTCTCCGTTCCAATGCGCACCGGAGACGGTTTTTTGTCGCGGATCGCTTTCGAGGCGGATATTGGCCCGCGTGATATGGCGGTGCTTTGCCATTTTGCCGAGCTGCATGGCAACGGATTGATCGACATTACCGCGCGCGGCAGCCTGCAATTTCGCGGCCTGACGCCGGAAAGCGCCCGCGCCCTGGAAAAAGATGTTCTGGCGCTGGATTTGCCGCTGCGTGAGGGACTGGCAGTTGAGACCTCGCCTCTCGCCGGTCGGGATGACGCGGAAATCGCTGATGGCCGCCCACTCGCCGCAGAGATTCGAAAAGGGGCTGACAGGCTCATTCTCCATGAGAAGCTTGCCGCTAAAATGTCTGTCGTCGTTGATGGCGGCGGGCACCTCTCCATGGGAGATTTGCTGGCCGATATTCGCCTGAAAGCACTGTCACTTGATGGTCGGACCTTCTGGCGATTGCTCGTTGGCGGGCCGGAAAGCAGGGCGCTGAATGCGGGACTGGTCGAGACGGGCGCGGCGGCGGGCGCCGTCGTGTCGCTGCTCGCCTTTCTGGCCGGCAAGGGACCGCTTACCCGTGGCCGCGATCTGGACCATTCGACCATAAAGACAGTTTGCGGAGATCGCCTGCTCGATCGGGTGATTGCGGACGAAGCCAGGGTGGCTTCTGCACCTCTGGGACTGATGACGACGGGAAAGGACTGCTTTGCAGTTGCTGTCGCGCCTGCTTTCGGGCAAATCCGGGCCTGCGATTTGTCTCATCTCTGCGAACGGGCCGGTACGCTCGACATCAAGGCTCTACGGCCATCCCCAAACCATAGCCTGCTATTTTTTGGATCGTCATCCGCTTGCAACGCCTTGCTGGAGATTGCAGGGGAGTCCGGTTTCATAACGACGGCAGGTGACGCGCGCTCTTCCATCGCCGTCTGTCCCGGCGCGCCGGGCTGCGCTTCGGCTTTTCTTCCCACCCATGAACTGGCCGCCTTTGCGTCTGAGGAATGCGCGTCATTGCTGGATGGCTCCTTCACGCTGCATATTTCCGGCTGTGGTAAGGGTTGCGCTCATCCCGCGCCGTCGCTTCTCACTTTTTCCGGCACTGCCGATGGCCTGGTCTTTTCTATTGCAGGCCGCCCCGGCGATGTGCCGGATGGCATTTTACCTTTCCCGCATCAGAGGACGGTGCTTTCGCGGCTTGCCCGTCTTTACGAAAAAGAACATAAGCCCGGGGAAAACGCCGCTACCCTGTTTGCCCGGCTGGGCAAACAGGCGATCGGTGCGGCGCTTCGACAGGATGACCGATGACCGACTATGACTATATTCGCGACGGCAATGCGATCTATGAGCGCTCCTTCGCCATCATTCGCGAAGAAGCGGATTTGTCCGCCTTTACCGAAGAGCAGGCGGATATCGCCATTCGCATGATCCATGCCTGCGGGCAGGTGGAGGCGGCCAGCCATTTCCGATTTTCGCCGGATTTTGTTGCCGCTGCACGTGGTGCTCTACGAGCCGGCAAGCCCGTTCTCTGTGATGCTGAAATGGTGGCCCACGGCGTGACGCGTGCCCGTCTTCCGGCTGATAATGATGTGATCTGCACCCTTCGCGATCCGCGCACGCCTGAGATAGCGCAAAAGATCGGTAATACCCGTTCCGCCGCCGCACTCGATCTCTGGGCCGAGAAGCTGGATGGCGCGCTGGTCGCCATCGGCAATGCGCCGACGGCCCTGTTTTATCTTCTGGAAATGCTGGAAAAAGGCGCGCCGCGCCCCGCCGCCATCATCGGCATGCCCGTTGGTTTTGTCGGTGCGGCGGAATCGAAAGACGCGCTGGAAGCAAGTTCGCTCGGCATTCCCTATGCCATCGTCAAGGGACGCATGGGTGGCTCGGCGATGACGGCTGCCGCCATCAACGCGGTTGCGAGGGCTGGCCTGTGAGCGCGGCTCTTTTTGAAAACCCCAGGGGTAAACTCGTTGGCGTCGGCACCGGCCCCGGTGATCCCGAACTTCTGACGCTGAAAGCCGTTCGTGCCATCGAAAATGCCGATGTGCTCGCCTTCTTCTGCAAAAAGGGTGGTAGCGGTAACGGTCGTGGCATTGTCGAAGCCTTCATTCGCCCCGGTACGCTGGAAATGCCGCTGGTCTATCCGGTAACCGTCGAAAGCGACAAAAACGGCAGCGATTATCGCGATGCGATCGCCGCCTTTTTCGATCAGTCGGCGAAGGATATTGCCGTGCATCTCGAGGCCGGACGCAATGTTGCCGTGCTGTCGGAAGGCGATCCGCTGTTTTACGGTTCTTATATGCACCTTCATTTGCGGCTTGCTCCGTCCTACCCGGCGGAGGTCGTTGCGGGTATCACGGCAATGTCCGGCTGCTGGTCCATGGCCGGTCTGCCGCTGGTGCAGGGCGATGATATTTTGAGCGTCCTTCCCGGCACGCTTGGCGAAGATGTTCTGACGGAACGTCTGTCCGGCACGGACGGTGCGGTGATCATGAAGGTGGGGCGCAACCTGCCAAAGATTCGCCGGGCGCTGGAAAAGGCCGGTAAGCTTGAAGAAGCGCTTTATGTCGAGCGCGGCACGATGGCCAACAGTCGTGCGGTGCGGCTCATCGAACGTGATGCATCGCCTGCGCCCTATTTTTCACTGGTTCTGGTGCCGGGCTGGAAAACGAGGCCCTTCGCAGGTGAAAAGCCATGACCGGCAGGCTCGTCGTTGTCGGCCTCGGCCCCGGCAGTGCGGCGCAGGTGACGCCGGAGGCGCTTGCCGCTGTCGATGCCTCGGAGGATTTCTTCGGTTATATTCCCTATCTCGACCGCCTGTCGCTTGGGCCGCACCAGCGTCGCCATGCGTCCGACAATCGCGAGGAGATTTCCCGCGCCGAGCAGGCTTTGCGGCTTGCGGCTTCCGGCGGCAAGGTCTGCGTGGTGTCCGGTGGTGATCCCGGCGTTTTCGCCATGGCGGCGGCAGTTTGCGAGGCGATCGAAAGCGGTCCTTCCGAGTGGCGCGAGGTCGATTTTTCCGTCGTGCCCGGCGTGACCGCCATGCTGGCGGTCGCTGCGAGGGCCGGCGCGCCGCTCGGCCATGATTTCTGCGCCATTTCGCTGTCGGACAATCTGAAGCCCTGGAGCATCATTGAAAAACGGCTGATTGCGGCGGCGGAAGCAGGGTTTGTCATGGCTTTCTACAATCCCGTCAGCAAGGCGCGTCCGCACCAGCTCGGTACCGCTTTTGATCTGTTGCGGGCGCATTTGCCCGGTTCTGTGCCGGTGATCTTCGGTCGGGCAGCAGGCCGGGCGGATGAGCGTATCCGGGTGATACCTCTTTCGGAAGCCTCGAGCGACATGGCTGACATGGCCACCTGCATCATCGTCGGTTCGGTTGAAACCCGTCTGATTGAACGATCCGGCAAAGAACCGCTGGTTTATTCGCCGCGTTTTTCGAGAAGAGAGAGCTGATGTTGGATGGCGGTGAGCGCAGCTGCAATATCCGGCACCGTCACATCATTCATGGACGCGTCGTTTCGCTTTCGCGGCCGCTCGATCATGATGACCGGCAGGCGGAGCCGTCTTGCGGCCTCGATCTTTCCATAGCTGGCGCTGCCACCGGAATTTTTCGAGACCAATGTCTCGATGCGGTTTTCTTCCAGCATGCGGATTTCATCATCCAGCGCAAAAGGACCACGCGCGGTGATGTAGCGCGCATGCGGCAGTTTCAGTGGCGGCTCCACGGGGTCAACGCTGCGGATGAGATAGCTGTGCTGGGGCGCGGCTTCGAAAGGAAGCAGCTCCTGCCGTCCCAAAGCCAGAAACACGCGCCGGCCTTCGCTGCCGAGCGCAATAACAGCCTGCTCGACGCTGTCGACACCATGCCATGTGTCATCCGGCTGGCACTGCCAGGCGGAACGCGAAAGCGCCACAAGCGGGACCTTGGCAAGCCGCGCCGCCTCAACGGCATTGGTGGAAATCTTCGCCGCATAGGGATGCGTGGCGTCCACCAGAATATCGAAACCCCCGGTGCGAATGAAATCCGCAAGACCTACGGCACCGCCAAAACCGCCACTGCGCATCGGCACCGGCTGTTCGACCGGCGAGAGTGTGCGACCGGCCATGGAAAGCAGAATTCGGTAGCCGGAGTCTTCTGCCAGCCTGCCGGCCAGAATGCGGGCATCCGCCGTGCCGCCAAGGATGAGTATGGAGCGTGTCATGACGTCTGAATATTCCGGAACGGGCGATGCTTCCACAGAAAAGAAAGAGAAGCCGTGGCTTTCCATCGTCGGCATTGGTGAGGATGGGCTCGCGGGGCTGGGCCGGAACGCGATCCAGGCGATAGAGGCGGCCGAGATCGTTTTCGGCGGTAAACGCCATCTGGAACTGGCGGCTGCGGCTGTTCGTGGTGAAGCACGGCGCTGGCCGGTGCCGTTCGACACGGATATGAGTGATGTCGTGGCGCTGCGTGGCAAGCGGGTTTGTGTGCTCGCCTCCGGCGATCCGTTCTTTTATGGCGTCGGCGTCACGCTTCTGCGGCATGTCGAGGCGGATGAGACGGTTTGTCATCCCTCGCCTTCCGCCTTTTCCCTGGCGGCGGCGCGGCTTGGTTGGGGGCTGCAATCGGTCGAATGCGTTTCGCTACACGGCCGTTCCATCGATCTCTTGCGGCCGTATCTCCATGCCGGTGCGCGCATCATTGCGCTTACCTCGGATGCTCACGCCCCGGCTTTGATTGCGGAATTGTTGTCCGATTTGGATTTCGGTCAGTCGGAATTCGTTTTGCTCGAAGCCCTAGGCGGAGAGCGGGAAAAGCAGCGGCAGGTCAGGGCGGCTGATTTCGCCTTTGAAGACATCGACCCGCTGAATGTGGTGGCGATTGATGTCGTCGCGGCTGAGGGCGCCCGTATCCTGCCTTTTGCACAGGGACTGGATGACAGCCTGTTCGAACATGACGGGCAGATCACCAAACGCGAAATCCGCGCCGTGACACTTTCCTCTCTTGCCCCACGGCGGGGCGAATTGTTGTGGGATATCGGTGCCGGTTCGGGTTCGATCGGTATCGAATGGATGCTGTCGCATCCCTCGCTTCGTGCGATCGCCATAGAGCAGCATCCGGAAAGGGCGGAGCGTATCGCCCGCAATGCCGAAGCTTTCGGTGTACCGGGGCTTGAGGTCATGATCGGCGCGGCCCCCGCAGCTTTTGAAGGCTTGCCTCAGCCGGATGTGATTTTCATTGGCGGCGGCGGTAGTGAAACGGGCGTGCTGGAGGGGGCCATGGAGGCCCTGAAACCGGGTGGGCGGCTGGTCGCCAATGCGGTGACGCTGGAAATGGAGGCGGTACTGCTTGCCGCCCATGCGCGGCTTGGCGGTTCGATGATCCGTCTGGATGTGTCGCGGGTGGTGGCTGTCGGCTCCATGTCGGGCTGGCGTCCGGCAATGCCGGTGACGCAGTGGAGTTGGGTCAAGCCATGGTGACAGTGGCTGGCATAGGCTGTCGCAAGGGCACGGGTGCGGACGCTGTCATGGCCGCCGTGCGCGCTGCGGAGCATGCTTTTGGCATGACCGCAGAATGCCTGGCGACTGCGCCGCTCAAAGCCGGTGAAGCCGGTCTTGCGGCAGCGGCAAAAAGCTTGTCGCTGTCGCTGGAAATCGTATCGCAGGAGCGGCTCGATGCGGTCGCTTCGAAAACAATGACATTTTCACAGGCCAGCCTTGATCATGCCGGCTCGCCAAGTGTCAGCGAAGCGGCGGCGCTTGCCGCCGCCGGAGAGAATGCAAGGCTGGTCGCGCCGCGTCTTGTGGTTGGCGATGTGACGGTGGCCATCGCAACGACTGACGATGCCCCACGTGATAGCGGCTGCGCCATCGAACATGGAGAACAACAATGACGGTTCATTTCATCGGCGCCGGTCCGGGTGCCGCCGATCTCATTACGGTGCGCGGGCGCGATTTTATCGCCGCCTGCCCGGTGTGCCTTTATGCGGGTTCACTGGTTCCGAAGGCGCTCATCGATTACTGCCCACCGGGTGCACGTATTGTCGATACGGCAGCGCTTTCGCTTGACGAGATCGAGGCGGAGTTTGTGGCTGCAGCAGAGGCCGGCAAGGATGTGGCGCGGCTGCATTCCGGCGACCTTTCCGTCTGGAGCGCCATGGGTGAACAGATTCGCCGTCTGGAGCGGCTGGGTCTCGATTATACCGTCACGCCCGGCGTGCCCTCCTTTGCCGCTGCAGCCGCCACTTTGCAGCGGGAACTGACGGTGCCGGAAGTGGCGCAGAGCCTTGTACTGACCCGCATTTCCGGTCGTGCATCGAAGATGCCTGACGGTGAGACACTGAAGGCTTTCGGTGCGACGGGTACGACGCTCGCCATTCATCTCGCCATTCATGCCATCGGCAAGGTGGTGGAAGAACTGGCGCCACTTTACGGCTCCGATTGCCCGGTTGCCATCGTGGTTCGCGCCTCCTGGCCGGATGAGCGGGTTATCAGGGGAACGCTGTTCGACATTGAAGGAAAGCTCGCAGCCGAACCGGTGGAGCGGACGGCCCTGATCTTCGTCGGACGTGGACTTGCCTCGACGGATTTTCGTGAAAGCGCGCTTTATAGCACCGACTATGTCCGGCGGTTCCGATCTCCGAAAGAAGATGCGACGGGCTGATGCGACGGCGTGGAGGCGGTGCGCCCCTTGAGCGTGCCCTGACGATCGAACACCAGAATATCAAGCGCAATGGCGGGCGTCTTCAGCGCCGCCGCTGCGGTCACCCAGGCTTTTTCCGCCACGACCGCACCGAGGTCTATCCCCGCGCGTTCGGCCAGCTCAAAGGCGTGCGCCACCATGTTGGCCTGACGGATGGCAATGGCGAGGCTTTCGTCTCCTCCGGCTTCCGTCGCCAATGCCGCCAGCGCATCAAGATCGGCCAGTCCCTTCTTGGAGTGCACGTCGAGCATTCCCTGCGCGAGCTTGGTCATCTTGGCGACGCCGCCGGCAATCGTCACCCGCTCGACCGGATGACTGCGCAGGTATTTCAGCATGCCGCCGATGAAATCGCCCATGTCGATCAGCGCGGTTTCCGGCAGATCGTAAAGCGCCTGCCCGGCTTTTTCGGAGGTGTTGCCGGTGGCGCCCAGCACATGGGCGCAGCCGGTCGCGCGCGCCACATCAATGCCACGCCAGATGGAGTGGATCCAGGCGGAGCAGGAAAAGGGAATAACGATGCCTGTTGTGCCGAGGATGGAAATGCCGCCAACAATGCCGAGCCTGCCGTTCAGGGTTTTCTCCGCCAGTTTCTCGCCGTCGCGGACGGAAATCTCGACTTCGAAATCGGCACTTTCTCCGGCCACCTCTCGAATCGCTGTTTCGATCATCTTGCGCGGTACGGGGTTGATGGCGGGTTCTCCCGGTGGCAGGGGCAGGCCCGGCCGTGTGATGGTGCCCACGCCCTTGCCGGCCTTGAAGGTGATGCCGCTTCCCGGTTGACCTCGTCGCACCGTGCTTTCGATCAGCGCACCATGGGTTACGTCGGGATCGTCACCCGCATCCTTGACGACACCGGCGCGGGCGAAGTTTTCACCCTTTTCCTCGGTGGCGAGGGAAAATGCAGGCCTCGCGCCGCTTGGAAGTTCGACCTCGACAGGGTAAGGAAATTCGCCGGTCAAAAGGGCAGCGCAGGCCGCCTTCGTGGCGGCCGCCGCGCAGGTGCCCGTGGTCCAGCCGCGGCGAAGGGTTTTTCCATCTGTTTCCATATGAATTTCTATAGCCGGGACGGCTTTTTCCGTCATCGTTAAAAAGCAGCCAAGAAGAATGTCGATACCGCAGATTTTGAACAGCATTGCCGCAAAAGGTCCGGTCTTCCAGGCCGGTCACGTCTGGCTCGCGGGCGCAGGGCCGGGCGATGTGCGTTATCTGACGCTGGAAGTGGCGCTCGCGCTGTCTCAGGCCGACGTCATCGTGCGCGATGCTTTGGTGAGCGACGATGTCGTCGCTTTGGGTCCGCAGGCAGAGATTGTTTTTGCCGGTAAAAGGGGCGGCAAGCCTTCCGCAACGCAGGATGACATTACCGCTTCGCTGATCGATTTCGCCGGCCAAGGCAAAAAGGTGCTGCGGCTGAAGGGCGGTGATCCCTTTATTTTCGGGCGTGGCGGTGAAGAGGCGGAGGCGCTTGTCCATGCCGGCATTCCGTTTCGCATATTGCCTGGCATGACATCGTCGTTCACAGCGCTTGCTTCAGCCCGTATTCCCGCC
This sequence comes from Agrobacterium sp. CCNWLW155, assembly GCF_036888815.1. Classification (NCBI taxonomy): domain Bacteria; kingdom Pseudomonadati; phylum Pseudomonadota; class Alphaproteobacteria; order Hyphomicrobiales; family Rhizobiaceae; genus Agrobacterium; species Agrobacterium sp. CCNWLW155. Next base: position 82,362 of record NZ_JBAKFW010000010.1, on the reverse strand, counting down.
ACCATGCGCGGCATCAGCCGTGCCGTAACTCTTGCCACGGGCCACGCAGCGGGCACGGAAGAGGATCTTGACTGGCTGGCGCTGGCGAAAACACGGGAACCCATCGTCGTTTACATGGGGCTGAAGAATATCGGCACGATCGCCGGTCTTCTGATGCAGGGCGGCCGTTCCGGCGAAACGCCCGTCGCCGTCATCATGTCGGCAACGACTGCGCAGGAGCGGATTTTCATCGGTACGCTGGAAAGCATAGCTGACGATGCAATCAGGGAGAATTTCGAAGCGCCGGCTTTGATCGTTATCGGCGAGATTGTTTCGATGCGGGCGCGTCTTGGAGTCTCCGGCTCATGACGGCGCGGGCGATCATCATCGGTGCACCACGCTCCGGCTCCGGCAAGACCAGCGTGACCATCGGCCTGCTCCGGGCCTTTGCCCGACGCGGTATCAAGGTGCGCGGTATCAAGACGGGGCCGGATTACATCGATCCCGGTTTCCACACCTTCGCCACCGGCACACCGGGTCTTAATCTGGATAGCTGGGCCATGCGGCCAGACTTGCTGCGACATCTTTTTTCGCAACAGACGGAAGATGCGGAACTCGTTCTTATCGAAAGCGCCATGGGCCTGTTCGACGGCATTCCGGTTGCGGAAAATCGCACGGGTTCGGCGGCGGATCTGGCGCGGCTGTTCGGCATTCCCGTGCTGCTCGTGCTGGATGTGTCCGGTCAGTCGCAGACGGCCGCTGCCGTCGCCCATGGTTTTGCTCACTACGATCCGGCCGTTACCATGGCGGCGGTTGTGCTGAACCGGGCGGGCAGCGAAAGACATCGGACGCTGTGCACGGAAGCGATCGAAAAAATCGGCCTTCCCGTTGCCGGCTGCGTGCTGCGTGATCCTTCGCTCATCCTGCCCGAAAGGCATCTGGGGCTGGTGCAGGCCAGCGAACATCCGGAGATCGATGCACATATAGAACGACTGGCCGATGCGATGGAAAAATCCATCGATCTCGATGCCTTGCTTTCACTCGCCGCGCCGGTGGACGTGCCTTCAGGCTCGGTGGATGCGGCAATCGCACCGCCCGGTCAGCGTATCGCGCTGGCGGAGGATGCGGCGTTCACCTTCCTTTACCCGCATCTTAGGAAGCATTGGCAGGCGGCCGGGGCCGAGATCGTGCCGTTCTCACCGCTCGCGGATGAGGCGCCCGACGACAGCTGTGATATCTGCTGGCTGCCCGGCGGATATCCCGAGCTTTTTGCAGGGAAGCTTGCGGATGCGGCTGGTTTCAAGGCAGGTATTGCCCGCTTTGCCGCGACAAAGCCTGTGCATGGCGAGTGCGGTGGTTACATGGTGCTCGGCGAGGCATTGGAAGATGCGGATGGGGTGACCCACGCAATGACCGGACTTCTGTCGCATGCCACCAGCTTTGCGACGCGCAAGATGAATCTAGGCTACCGGCAGGCAACAATTGCGGCAAGCGGCCCGCTCGGCACGGCGGGGGATGTTCTGCGCGGCCATGAATTCCATTATGCGCGGGTTACTGATGCCGGCAGCGATGAGCCCTTCGCCCAGATTGCTGACGGGCAGGGTCGTCCGCTGGGGCCATCGGGCGGCAGGAGAGGATTTGTCTCAGGCACCTTTTTCCATGCCATCGCCAGAGGCGGTTGACCGTTAACGGCTTTGGTCCGTGGGACCTGCGGCAAAGTGGAGCAAGCTGCGAAAGTTTGTAGGCTTGGATAACGGGAAAGTGCTATAGATCATTTTATAGGGCATGGAAGAGCGGAGTTGTCTGCCGTGATCCATGTTCGGTGAAGCGCAGCCGGACCGAAAGCCGCTTTATATTTCCCGGTCCGAACCTGCCCTCGCGCATTCATATCGAGCGTGCCTACCGATGATGAAACCCGGATTTTTTGTCTCTGCCGCTCTCGCTGCGACCATTTTGCTGGCCCCTTTGGGAACCGACGGCACGGCCGTCCACGGCGGTGAAGATTACGCAACGCTGGAAAAGCTGGGTGCGGCGCTGTTCGACGATCCCAACCTTTCGATGAACCGCACCATGGCCTGTTCCACCTGCCATATGCAGGCTGCCGGTTTTTCCGATGCGCGGGAGAGCGAAAAGGTCGGGCGGGACGTCTCTCTCGGCGACGATGGGATTTCGCTGGGCGACCGCAATGCGCCGACTGCAGCTTATGCCCGCTTCACGCCGCCTTTCGGCAGGAATGCGGCGGGCGAGTATGTCGGCGGGCAATTCTGGGATGGCCGCGCCTCTCTGCTCGAAGATCAGGCGGGCGGTCCGCCGCTTAATCCCCTCGAAATGGGCATGCCGGACAAGACCTCGGTCGTCAAACGGCTCCGGGAAAACCCGGATTATGTCGCGGCTTTCGGCACGCAGTTCGGCAAGGATGTTTTTGAGAGCGACGACACTGCCTATGCCGCGATGACGAAGGCGCTGGCGAGCTTCGAGCGCTCCGATGAATTTTCCACCTTCGATTCCAAATATGATCGTTTCCTGCGTGGTGAGGAGAAGCTGACCGAGCAGGAAGAGCTGGGTCGGGTCCTGATCTCCTCGACGCAATTCACCAATTGCAATACCTGCCACGAAATCCGCGGCGCCAAGGGGCTGGAAGACGGCCTCTTCACCAACCACAAATATTTCAACATCGGCGTTCCAGCCAACACGGCGGTGAGAGCCGCCAACGGCTCGAAGCCGGATGCGGTCGATCTCGGGCTCGCGCAAAATCCTGTTGTGGCCGGCGATCCGGCTGAGCGCGGCAAGTTCAAGGTGCCGACATTGCGCAACGTCGCCGTTACCGCTCCCTACATGCACAACGGGGTGTTCAGAGACCTGCGCACGGTGGTGCTGTTTTATGTAAAATACAAAAGCAAGAAACCCAGCCGCCAGATCAACCCGGAAACCGGCAAGACGTGGGATGCGCCGGAAGTGCCTGAAAATATCGCCATGACGGAACTGACATCCGCACCGGCGCTGGACGACAAGCGTGTGGACGCCATTGTCGCATTTCTGAAGACGCTGACTGACAAAAGATATGAGCATCTTCTGCCGAAAGAAGATGGACAGGCGAACGTGCCGCCTGCCCAGCCGGTTTCGTCAAGCGTTACGCCGAAAGCGCCTTGAATTCGGCGAGAACCGCGTCGCCCATTTCGGAGGTGCCGACCTGGCGGCTGCCCTCGGCCATGATGTCGGCGGTGCGGATGCCCTTGTCGAGCACGTTTGCGATTGCGGTTTCGAGCTTTGTCGCCTCATCCACCATGTTGAACGAGTAGCGAAGGCACATGGCAAAGGACGCGATCATGGCGATGGGGTTGGCGATGCCCTTGCCGGCAATGTCAGGGGCCGAACCATGGACCGGCTCATACATGGCCTTGCGCTTGCTGGTCTTGGCGTCAGGTGCGCCGAGAGAGGCCGAGGGCAGCATGCCGAGCGAGCCGGTGAGCATGGCGGCGACGTCGGAGAGCATGTCGCCGAAGAGGTTGTCGGTGACGATCACGTCAAACTGCTTGGGCTTGCGCACCAGCTGCATGCCGCCGGCATCGGCCAGCATATGTTCCAGCTGAACGTCCTTGTATTTTGCGGCGTGGGTTTCGGTGACGACCTGGTTCCACAAAACGCCTGATTTCATGACGTTGCGCTTTTCCATCGAGCAGACGCGGTTGTCACGGGTGCGGGCCAGTTCGAAAGCGACGCTGGCGATGCGCTCGATTTCGAACGTATCGTAGATCTGCGTGTCGATGCCGCGCTTCTGGCCGTTGCCGAGATCGATGATCTGCTTCGGTTCGCCGAAATAAACGCCGCCGGTCAGTTCACGGACGATGAGGATATCGAGACCCTCGACCAGCTCCGGCTTCAGCGAGGAAGCGGCAGCGAGCGCCGGGTAGCAGATGGCGGGGCGCAGATTGGCGAAAAGTTCGAGATCCTTGCGCAGGCGCAGCAAGCCGGCTTCCGGGCGGTGCTCGTAGGGCACGCCATCCCATTTCGGGCCGCCAACGGCGCCGAACAGGATCGCATCGGCGGCAAGCGCCTTTTCCATATCCGCATCGGAAATAGCCACGCCATGGGCGTCGTAGGCAGAGCCGCCGACGAGGCCTTCCGAGACAGTGAAGCCGGCATTGTGCGCGCTGTTCATATAATCGATCAGCTTGCGGACCTCGGCCATGGCTTCGGGGCCGATACCGTCACCGGGCAGCAGGAAAAGCGAACGGACTGTCATGAGAACCCTCCTTGGGCGGCGCGCCGGAAAACATCACGAAGGGTTTTCGGTTGCGGCGAGCGCGGCGTCAAACTCGTTTCCGTCCTGCAGATGCAAAGTCTTATCGCAGCCGGACGGGATCGTGGGCTTCTTATCTCTGCCTCAACGGCTTTTCAAGCAAAGCAAAAGCCGATCCGGTACGGTTTGGTACGGGATCGGCTTTTTTGACGAGCGGAAATGTTGTCAGGCCCAGGGGCGGACCGAGGCGTTCGCCTTTTCGAACGTGTCGATGGCGCTGGAATGTTCGAGCGTCAGGCCGATATCATCAAGCCCGTTCAGCATGCAGTGACGCTTGAACTCATCGATCTCGAAGGTAATCGTGCCGCCATCGGGGCCGCTGATTTCCTGGCGTTCCAGATCAATCGACAGAACGGCGTTCGATCCGCGCGACGCATCGTCCAGCAGCTTTTCGAGGTTCTCGGGGCTGACGACGACAGGCAGAATGCCGTTCTTGAAACAGTTATTGTAGAAGATGTCGGCGAAGCTGGTGGAGATCACGCAGCGGATGCCGAAATCGAGAAGCGCCCATGGCGCATGTTCGCGTGAGGAGCCGCAACCGAAATTGTCGCCGGCGACAAGGATCTGGGCGTTCTGATAAGCGGGTTTGTTCAGCACGAAATCCGGATTGGGCGAGCCATCCTCAAGATAACGCGACTCGGCAAAGAGGCCCTTGCCAAGGCCGGTGCGCTTGATGGTCTTCAGATAGTCTTTCGGAATGATCATATCGGTGTCGATATTGACCACCGGCATGGGCGCGGCAACGCCCGTCAGCTTGGTGAATTTTTCCATCTGTCGCTTCCCGTGTTTCCCTTGAACATAATCCGGCGCGGACAGGCCTGCCGGATATTTTCAGCCGGGAAATACCGTAAAATTAAGCGCTTTAGAAGCGCAAACCCGCGTTCTTCGGTACGCCGTGTGTGGCGCGCTGGCATTTTTGCCGATTTGAGACGATCTCAGAGATCGATAATCGTGCCCTTACCGTCGTTCCAGACGCGCATATCACGCTGGTTACGGGGCTTGACCGGAATGGGGGCCGGCTTCAAACGCGCAGAAAGCAGGCGGGCAGCGCTGAGAACCGCGAGCACGCCGACAAAAGCGACCGTAAGCGACGCGGTGAAAAGGGCGACTATCGCCAGAACTGCAATGCCGGATGCGGCGATGAAAAACGAACGTATGCCTTGCATGATCCAAACCTTTCTATCCAGACGAATGTGGGCCTTCTTCTTCCGGCTTGCAAGAGGATTCAGTGGATTGTCAGCTTGCAGATGTCACAAAAGCTTGACACAAGTGCGGCATGGTCGATTTTTCCGAAAATATTCTTGTGAGACCGCGCCGTTCGCTGCTGTCAGTTCCGGCCATTAATGTCCGGGCGCTGGAAAAAATCCGCGATCTCGATTGTGACGGGGTGATCCTCGATCTGGAGGATTCCGTCGCGCCCGATATGAAGGGCAAGGCGCGGGACAATCTGGAAAAGCTGTTTTTGGGGCAGCCTTTTAGCGGGCGGGAAACCGTTATCCGCATCAATCCGCTTTCGACGCCCGATGGAAAGGCGGATTTGCAGCTCGTGCTTTCCTGCCGGCCGGATGCGGTTCTTTTGCCGAAGGTGGAACAGCCGGCCGATATCAATGAAGTGGCCGATCTTCTGGCTGAGGCGGATGCGCCGGAGCGCCTGAAAATCTGGGCGATGATCGAAACGCCGCTTGGTGTGCTGAATGCCGCCTCGATTGCTGACGCGGCCCATACGCCGGATGCGCGGCTTGCGGCTTTTGTCATTGGGCTCAACGACCTGCGCAAGGAAACGCGGGTTCCGGCCCTCCCAGGACGCACCTATCTCGTACCGTGGATGATGCAGGTGGTGCTTGCCGCCCGCGCCTACGGGCTCGACGTCATCGACAGCGTCTCGAACGACTTTCGCGATATCGCCGCTTTCGAAGCCGAATGTGAGCAGGGTCGCGCCATGGGGTTCGATGGCAAGATGTTGATCCACCCGGCCCAGATCGAGCCGGCCAACGGGCGCTTCGCGCCGGACGAGGCGGCGGTCGCGGAAGCGCGCGAGATCATTGCCGCTTTCGCAAAACCGGAATCTGTGGAATTGAACGTCATCAACATGAACGGTCGCATGATCGAGCGGCTGCATGTGGTTGAGGCCGAAAGGCTGGTCGCCATGGCCGATATCATCGCACAAAGAAAGGCAAACAGGACGTGAAGGTCTATCGTTTCATAACCGGTCCCGACGACGCGAAATTCTGTCACCGGGTGACCGAGGCGCTGAACAAGGGCTGGGAACTCGCGGGTTCGCCGAGCTATGCCTTCAACGCCGCAAGCGGCGTCATGCATTGCGGCCAGGCCGTGACCAAGGTGGTCGAGGGCAAGGAATACCACCCGGACATCAAGCTCGGCGAGCAGTGATCTGAAGTAGAAAATCGAGTGATTCGGGTCCGTCGATCTGATTCTCTCGATTTTCTTGTTTGTTACTGAAACAAAACGAATATTAGGGCGTATTATTCACAGCCCTTGTTCGAAATGCGCGAAAATACATTAAGTGTATGTTTTTAAAATATAAAATTTGCAAATCTCATCGTGTCTTGAGATGAAATTGCCGTTGTACATAAAGTGAACAGATACGGCCTATCGCCCTAAGCTTGACTCAAAATATCGAGTCCCAACATATATTTACGAGCTCGGGGGCGGTCTCTGAGCTGGCACGACAAAGCCGAGGGTGCAACCTCGGCTCCGTGTCGAAACCACAATATCTTGGAAAGCTTGCGGATCAGCATATACACGGAGCAAAATACGCTCACAGACTCTTCTGTCAAGTTTGTCCAAGGTTGAAAACCTAACAGGACAATCACATGCATCAACAGTCTTATAAATTGACCGAAAAAGACGCGGTAGAAATTTGGTTACGGTACTGGGGTGGTGAGTTTCAGCACCACATTGCAGCTTCTTACGGCGTAAACCCGGGGCGGGTTAATGAAGTGATTAAGCGCAAACGTCTTGTGGGTAGCGAGACGGTTGCACTTTCAATGAGACGCGACCACTAGTGGCTTGAGGGTCGGCACCATAGTTTTTCGGTGCCGGTCTTTTAACGTTCGGCGGCGGCCTCGTCTGCGCTTTCTTCGATCCGTTCCATGTCGTCATCCGACAGGCCGAAATGATGGCCGATTTCATGGATCAGGACATGGGTGATGATATCGCCCAGCGTCTCCTCATTTTCGGCCCAGTAGTCGAGAATGGGGCGGCGATAAAGCGTGATGCGGTTCACCATCTCGCCCGTTTCCATGGTGAAACGTTCGGAGATGCCGCGTCCTTCGAATAATCCGAGAAGGTCGAAAGGCGTTTCGAGAGCCATGTCCTCGAACACGTCATCGGTCGGAAAATCGGCGATCTCGATGATGAGATCCTTCGTTAATGCGCGAAATTCTTCCGGCAGGTGGCCATATGCCTCGATCGCAAGCGACTCGAAGGCGGAAATTGTCGGCGCATGGCGGTCCCGCCAATCGTCGGTCTGGTCTATGCGGGCCATTTCTGCTCCTTGTTGGAAGGCCCATATAAACACTTGCTGGGCAAATTTCGAGACCTGACTGCTTCACCCGCCGAAAAAGCATGAAATTCTTGGCGTTACAGTTACTTTTCGGGCCGTCGTCATCTTGACATAAACTGGCGTCTCGCGTAATCGGCACCCAAATTGATGGCGTAATGCGCCTTCCGTTTATTCCGCCCCTTAAAAGGCGACTTCACCGGCAGACATTCAAAGGGACATTCTGTTCCCAAGGGTTTCTACCAAATTCCGACTGATAAAAAGACGGCCAGCTTGCATTTGCGGGCAGAGCCGGAACGAACATGAAAGGATAAAAAATGTTCGCAGTCATCAAGACCGGCGGTAAGCAGTACCGCGTAGCGGCCGACGCCGTGCTGACCATCGAAAAGCTGGAAGCAGAGGCGGGCGCAACTGTAGAATTCACCGAAGTTCTCGTTGTTGGCGAAGGCGCCGACGCCAAGTTCGGTGCTCCCTTTGTCAAGGGCGCCATCGTCAAGGCTGAAGTTGTCGAGCACAATCGCGGCAAGAAGGTCATCGCCTTCAAGAAGCGTCGTCGTCAGAACTCCAAGCGTTCGCGCGGCCATCGTCAGCATCACACTGTCGTCCGCATCACGGACATCGTTGCTGCCTGATCGGCGCGACACGGGAAACAAGGTTTAAAGGAGAACTCCAATGGCACACAAAAAAGCTGGCGGTTCCTCGCGTAACGGTCGCGATTCCGAATCCAAGCGCCTTGGCGTAAAGAAGTTCGGCGGCGAAGCTGTCATTCCAGGCAACATTATTCTGCGTCAGCGCGGCACGCAGTGGCATCCGGGCGCCAATGTTGGCATCGGCAAGGACCACACGATTTTCGCACTGACCGCAGGTAACGTGAACTTCCGTACGAAGGCCAACGGCCGCGTATTTGTATCCGTGGCTCCGAAAGCGGAAGCCGCAGAATAAGCCGGTAAGCGTCATATGCAGCCGGTGTCCCATCGACCCGGCTGAGACGTATCAGGTTCAGTCAAGAAAACAGGGGAGATGGGGCACCACCCAACTCCCCTTTTTCTTTAACCTCATGGAGGGACTGAACCATGCAAGCTGAATTGTTGAGGGTTGACCAATCACGGTCACCCGAAGAGCGGCCGAGGCCCGATCGGTCAAGGAGCGATTGCCCCGTTTTACTGTCGCAGAGGCTGGTTTTACGCAAGCCTCACGAAGAAGACATCGACGCCCTTGCCCATCTCGCCAACAATGCCAATATCGCGACCATGGTGTCGCGTATGCCGCACCCTTACACGGCCAAAGACGCCGCGGATTTTGTGCGACGCTCCAAAGCTGGCGAGATTGGCAAGTGCGTCTATGCGATTACCCGCATGGACAATGGCGAGTTTCTGGGCTGCTGCGCGCTCGAACCCCAGGAAGACGAAAAGACGCTGGAAATCGGTTACTGGCTGGGGGAACCCTACTGGAACCGGGGCTACATGACGGAAGCCGCGCATGCGCTGATCGACATGGCCTTCCGCACGCGTGAAATCGACCAGATCGATGCTCGTTGCCGGGTCACCAACATCGCTTCGCGCCGCGTCATCCAGAAGTGCGGTTTCCAGTTTCAGGGTTCCGGCATGGTCGGTTCGCTGGCGCTCGGCGGCATGGTGCCGGTCGAATGGTACCGGCTGGACCGCAAGACCTGGGTTTCGCTGAAGAGCTGGGGGGACATGGGATGAGTGCGCTCGAACTGACCCGCCGCCGGGCTGCTACGTCAGTGGCGCCGCCCGGCCCCTGCCCCGTCATCGAGACGCGGCGTCTGGTGCTGCGGCCGCAGCGGCTTTCCGATGCCGGCAGCATTGCGGAATCGCTTGGCGATTTTGCTGTGACGAGGATGCTCGCTCGTGTTCCGGCGCCCTATCATAAGCAGGATGCGCTGGAATGGTTGGTCCTGCGCACCTCAGGCACCCTGCCCGACTGGGATTTCGCCATTACCAGTGGCGACGATACCCTCATCGGCGTCGTCTCGGTGGAATTGCGGCACGGCGAGTGGCATCTCGGCTACTGGCTCAACCGCTTCTACTGGGGCAAGGGTTACATGACCGAGGCGGTGGCTGGCGTGGTCGAGCGGTTCTTCCGCCGCATGCCGGGCGTGACCCTTCATTCCGGCGTGTTTGCGGATAATCCCGCTTCGCTGCGGGTGCAGGAAAAACTCGGCTTCCGGGTGACCGGCTGCCACCAGATCTACGCCACGGCGCGCGCCGCCATGGTGGCGCATATCGACACGATGATCACGGCTGAGGATTTTATCCGGCCGCATCGCTGACAATCAAAACAAGGCCGGTTTGCACCAAACCGGCCTTGTCTCGCGCAGGGGCTTCCCGCACGATAGTCTTTGACCTTGTGAAGAAGCGCTTGTATTCGAAACGACGATATTTTTGTTTGGCGCAACGCGATTGGCGGCTGTGCCCGCAAACCGATAGAACGGCAGTCCGATGAAATTTCTCGATGAAGCAAAAGTCTATATCAAGTCCGGTGATGGCGGCGCAGGCGCGGTGTCTTTCCGGCGCGAAAAATTCATCGAATTTGGTGGTCCTGACGGTGGTGATGGCGGACGCGGCGGCGATGTCTGGATTGAGGTCGTCAACGGTCTCAACACGCTGATCGACTTCCGTTTTCAGCAGCATTTCAAGGCCTCGATCGGGCAGCACGGCATGGGCAAGACCCGCAACGGCGCCAAGGGCGCGGATGTGGTGCTGAAGGTGCCTGTTGGTACCCAGATATTTGAGGAAGACAATGAGACGCTGATCATCGACCTCACCAAGGAAGGCCAGCGCTTTCGTCTCGCCGCCGGCGGTAATGGCGGTTTCGGCAATGCCTATTTCAAGTCTTCGACCAATCAGGCGCCCACCCATGCCAATCCGGGTCTTGCAGGCGAAGAAAAGACGGTCTGGCTTCGCCTGAAGCTGATCGCCGATGCCGGTCTTGTTGGATTGCCGAATGCGGGTAAATCCACATTCCTCGCGACCGTGACCCGCGCGCGGCCGAAGATCGCCAATTATCCCTTTACCACCCTCCATCCGAACCTCGGCGTGGCGACCATCGACGGCCGCGAATTCGTGCTGGCCGATATTCCCGGCCTCATCGAAGGCGCTCATGAGGGCGTGGGCATTGGTGACCGCTTCCTCGGCCATGTGGAGCGCACCCGCGTGCTTCTGCATCTGGTTTCCGCACAGGAAGAAAAGGTCGGCAAGGCCTATAAGACTGTCAAGGCCGAGCTGGACGCCTATGGTGGCGGGCTGACCGACAAGCCGGAAATCGTGGCGCTGTCACAGATCGACGTGCTCGATGAAAAAGAACTGAAAAAGAAGGCGAAGGAACTGGAAAAGGCCTGCGGCCGTCCGCCGCTTCTTCTGTCTGCCGCCGCGCATATCGGCATGACGGAAGCGCTGCGCGCCCTTCGCGACATCATCGTTTCGGCAAGCGAGGGCGGGGAGACTGCCCTGCCCGACAGGTCCATGCCGCATGAGGATAGCGAGGCCGAAGAAGAGGACGACCGCCTATGAGCCTGACGCGCAAGCCGCTGGCGAGCCACCATCGGATCGTGATCAAGATCGGGTCGGCGCTTCTGGTGGACCGAAAGACCGGTCTGAAGAAAGACTGGCTGGATGCCATCTGCGAAGATATCGCTGCGCTGAAGAAAAACGGCGCGGATGTCCAGGTCGTGTCTTCGGGCGCCATCGCGCTTGGGCGTACCGTGCTTGGCCTGCCTTCTGGTGCATTGAAGCTGGAGGAAAGCCAGGCGGCGGCGGCGGTTGGTCAGATCGCGCTGGCGCGGGCGTGGTCGGAAAGCCTGTCGCGGCATGAAATCGTTGCAGGCCAGATTCTGCTGACGCTCTCCGATACCGAGGAGCGTCGCCGTTATCTCAATGCGCGCGCCACCATCAACCAGTTGCTGAAGATCGGCGCTATCCCGATCATCAATGAAAACGATACGGTTGCGACCACCGAAATCCGTTATGGCGACAATGACCGTCTGGCAGCGCGTGTGGCGACCATGACGGGTGCCGATCTTCTGGTGCTGCTTTCGGATATTGACGGACTTTATACGGCTCCGCCGCATCTCGATCCGGACGCGAAATTCCTTGAGACGATCGCTGATATCACCCCCGAGATAGAAGCCATGGCAGGTGGTGCGGCCTCCGAGTTGTCGCGCGGTGGCATGCGCACCAAGATCGATGCGGGCAAGATTGCAACCGCTGCCGGCTGCGGCATGATCATTGCGTCAGGCAAAACGCTCAATCCGCTGAAGGCCATCGAAAACGGCGCGCGCTCCTCGTGGTTTGCACCATCAGGCACGCCGGTGACGGCACGCAAGACCTGGATTGCCGGGCAATTGCAGCCGGCGGGCGAAATCCATGTGGATGCCGGCGCGGAAAAGGCGCTCTATGCCGGAAAAAGCCTGCTTCCCGCGGGTGTGCGACTGGTGAAGGGCAATTTCGGCCGTGGGGATGCAATCGCCATTATCGGTGCGGAAGGCCGGGAAGTCGCTCGTGGTCTTGCGGGCTACGATGCGGAAGAGGCGCGCCTTATCATCGGTCACAAGTCCAACGAGATCGAGGCGATCCTCGGTTATGTCGGGCGCGCGGCCATGATCCATCGCGACGATCTCGTGATGACCGGCGCCGCCGTCAAAGTTAAACATGCAAAGAAGGATGAGGTCCATGCCTGAACAGGCCGTGAAGCAGAGCCATGACATCGATGCGCTGATGATCACCATCGGCGCTCAGGCGAAAGCTGCTTCACGACCGTTGTCCATCGCCGGCACGGACCAGAAGAACCGTGCGCTGCTCGCCATGGCCTCCGCCATCGAGGCGTCGAAGGAGGCGATCCTTGCCGCCAACAGGAAGGATCTGACCGCAGCCGAGAGCGCCGGTCTTGCTGCTTCTTTCGTTGACAGGCTCACGCTCAACGATGCCCGCATCGCCGGCATTGCTGAAGGTATTCGCTCGGTTGCGGCGCTGTCCGATCCGGTCGCCGAAGTCATTGCCGCCTGGGATCGCCCCAACGGGCTTAAGATCGAGCGCGTGCGTACGCCGCTTGGCGTCATCGGCGTGATCTACGAAAGCCGCCCGAATGTGACGGCGGACGCCGGTGCTTTGTGCCTCAAGGCGGGCAATGCCGTCATCCTGCGCGGCGGCTCGGATTCGCAACATTCATCGCGTGCTATTCATGCCTGCCTCGTGGAGGGGCTGAAGATTGCCGGTCTTCCCGAGCATGCCATTCAGCTGGTGCCGGTGACCGACCGTGCGGCCGTCGGCGCGCTTCTCAGCGGCCTGAACGGCACTGTTGATGTCATCGTGCCGCGCGGCGGCAAGAGCCTCGTGGCTAGGGTGCAGTCGGAAGCCCGCGTGCCGGTCTTTGCGCATCTGGAAGGCATCTGCCACATCTATGTCGACAAATCCGCCGATCTCGACATGGCAAAACGTATCGTCGTTAACGCCAAGATGAGACGCACCGGCATTTGCGGCGCGGCTGAGACATTGCTGGTGGATGCCGCTGCCGTTTCCACGCATCTCGAGCCGCTCGTCAAAGCCTTGATCGAAGCTGGCTGCGAAGTGCGCGGTTCGCAAGCTGTTCGTGATGTGGTGGCGGGTCTGGTGCCGGCAACGGAAGAGGACTGGCGCACCGAATATCTCGACGCAATCATTTCGGTTGCTGTGGTGGAGGGCATTTCCGGTGCGATAGAGCATATCGGCACCTATTCGTCCAACCATACCGAGGCGGTGATCGCCGAGGACTCTGACGTGGTTGAGCGGTTCTTCAACGAACTCGATTCGGCCATTCTGCTGCACAATGCCTCGACGCAATTTGCCGATGGCGGCGAATTCGGCATGGGTGCGGAAATCGGCATCGCCACCGGCAAGATGCATGCGCGGGGTCCCGTTGGCGTCGAGCAGCTCACCTCGTTCAAATACCGGGTGCATGGCACCGGCCAGACACGGACCTGATATTTGCCCGCTGATAAGCGCCTCGACAGACGTTATCTCACCATGCCGCATGTGGAACGCGGCATGGTCGTCGGGCTTTTCGGCGGCTCCTTCAATCCCCCCCATGCAGGCCACGCGCTTGTGGCCGAGATTGCGCTGCGCAGGCTGGGTCTCGATCAGCTCTGGTGGATCGTCACGCCGGGCAACCCGCTGAAAAGCCGTTCGGAGTTGGCGTCCCTCGAAGATCGCATCGCGGCCTGCGAAAAGCTGGTCCACGATCCACGCATCAAGGTGACGGCTTTCGAGAAAACGCTGGGGATGAGCTATACGGCCAATACACTCGCGAAGGTGAAGGCAAAAAATCCGCACGTCCGCTTCATCTGGGTCATGGGTGCCGACAATCTGAAGAGTTTTCACCATTGGCAGAAATGGCGCACCATAGCCGAGACTTTTCCAATCGCGGTGATCGATCGACCGGGTTCGACCCTGTCCTACCTCTCCTCCACCATGGCGCAGGCCTTCAGCCAGGCGCGGATAGATGAGGACGATGCCGGGGTTCTGTGGAAAAAACGCGCTCCCGCCTGGGTTTTCATTCACGGACCGCGTTCTACGCTCAGTTCCACGGCGCTGCGCAACGGCCGTAAATGACAGCTCCGATCACAAATGATGTATGCGGCTGATGTTGAAGTGCCCATATCTTGAAAAGTTAATGCTTTGATGCCACCTTCATTGTGTGACGCAGAGAATCGCGTCGCGCAGTGCCTGTTTTGTCATTCTTGGAAAGGAAAACCTCTGACAACAGTACACGCCAAGGGAAAAGCATTTGTTGCTATCCCGAAGGGTCAGGACAGTGGCGCCGATGCCGCCGGCCATGCCCTCGAAACCGTCCTCGCGAGCCTCGAGGACTCCAAGGCTGAAGATATCGTCTCTCTCAACATTGCCGGAAAATCGGCGCTTGCGGACTACATGGTTGTGGTCTCCGGGCGATCGAACAGGCATGTCTCGGCGATTTGCGAGCATCTTCTGAAAGACATGAAGGATGAAGGGTTCGGAAACGCCCGCGTCGAAGGTCTCGAGACCGGAGACTGGGTGCTGATCGATACCGGCGACATCATCGTTCATGTGTTCCGCCCGGAAATCCGCGCCTTCTACAACATTGAAAAAATGTGGGCGACGCCGGATATGCCGGAAGAGACGCTGCATTGATGCGGTGAGCCTTTGAGCGAGTGCATCGTTTCTGCCGAAGATCAATCTGACTTCGGAAACGGTGCCTCTGGCCGGAAATCAGACCGGCCGCATAGGAATCCGCAGGCTATGCTGTTAAGAGCGGGACCCTGTTGGGTCACGACGAATGCAGGTTTGCGATGCGGATTTCAATTTTTGCGGTGGGACGGCTGAAATCCGGCCCTGAAAAGGATCTTGCGGCCCGTTATATCGAGCGTCTGGCAAAGACCGGCCCGGCGATCGGGCTGGAGTTTTCGCGGGTGATCGAGGTGGGTGAAAGCCGTGCTTCCAATGCCGAGACCCGCAAACGCGAAGAAGCCGCGATGCTGGAGAAACATCTGGCCGATGGCGCTGTCCTCGTCCTGTTGGACGAGCGCGGAAAGGCACTTGATAGTCCCGCCTTTGCTTCATTTTTTGGCGATCTGCGTGATAGCGGCAAACGTGACCTTGTGATCGCCATTGGCGGGGCAGATGGGCTTGACCCCGCGCTTTACGACAGGGCGGCGGCCGTTCTCAATCTCGGCAAGCTGACATGGCCGCATCAGATCGTTCGTATCCTGATTGCCGAGCAGCTCTATCGGGCTGTCACGATCCTCTCCGGCCATCCCTATCACCGCGCCTGAACGGGTTTCCTTTCGGGGAATTGTCTCAATTTCAACATGAAGCTCCGCGACACCGCTGACTGCGGACGACTTTGGCGGCGGCCTTTCTCAGGCCTCTTGGAAGATCGCGGCAAAATCCCTAATATCGGCGCTCCTGCTTCGGCATCAAAGAAAGCTCAAATGGACACCACGCCTCAACGAAAACGGCACGCTGCCCTTGCGGGCGCGGTTATTGCTGCTTTCGTCATGGGGGGCGGTCCGACCCATTCGCGTGACGATGCGGGCGCTGCCCCGGCGGCAAGCGATGCTTCCTCGCCGGATGCGCTGCAGACGCTGGAGAAGCGCCGCGACCAGAACCGGCAGGATCTGGAGGAGCTGGTCGACAGCATCGGCCTTTCGGAAGACAAGACAAGGACGCTCGAAGAAAGCATCGCCTCCCTCAATCAGGACAGCGCGCGCATTCGCGAGGAACTGATCGCATCGGCTGCCCGACGCAAGGCGCTGGAAGCCAAGATCAGCGACGGCGAGGATCGCCTGGCCAAGCTTTCGGTCCGTGAGGATGGCGTCAAGGCATCATTGCGGGAAAGACGCGGCGTGCTGGCGGAGGTTCTGGCCGCATTGCAGCGCATGGGCAGAAACCCGCCACCGGCTCTCCTCGTTTCACCTGAAGATGCACTGGCTTCCGTGCGCAGTGCCATTCTTCTCGGCGCCGTCGTGCCCGGCATTCGCGGTGAAACCGACAAGCTCGTCGCCGCTCTCAAAGAATTGACCGACGTCAGACAGGCAATCGCTCGCGAAAAGGGTGATCTTACGGGTATGATGACGGCAAGTCTGGAAGAGGAAAAACGCCTCGACCTCCTGATTGCCGAAAATGACCGCAAGAATTCCCAGACGGCGGCCGAACTGGAGGCGGAACGCAAGCGATCTGAAGAGCTTGCGAGCAAGGCGACGAGCCTTGAGGGGCTGGTCAGTTCGCTCGAAGGCGAGATTACCTCGGTGCGGGAAGCGATGGAAAAGGCGCGGGCGGAAGAGCAGCGTCTTGCTCGTCTTTCGGAGGCGGAACGCGAGAAGGAACGCGCCGCGGCCGAGGCGGGAATGCCCGATAAAAACCGCATTGCGCCCGCATATCCCTTCGCGAGTTTGAAGGGAAAGCTGGAGTTGCCGGTGGCCGGCGAGGTGCTGCGGCGCTTCGGCGATGCGGACGGAACGGGCCACTTTTCCAAGGGAATTGTTGTCGCGAGCGGACCGGAAGCCATCGTGACGGCGCCTGCAGACGGCTTCGTGGTGTTTGCTGGAGATTTTCGCAGTTACGGCCGGATGATCATCCTCAATACGGGTAACGGATATCATGTGGTGATGACGGGCATGGACAATGTGAGGACGCGGCAGGGCATGTTCGTGTTCTCCGGAGAGCCCATCGCCTCCATGGGTGCAAAAAGAGTAGCGAGTGCAGCAGCATTGGCGCTGGAAACCGACAGGCCAACGCTCTACATTGAGTTCAGGAAAGATGGTGTACCGGTTGATTCCCAACCGTGGTGGACCGCAAAAAATACCGGAAGGGCGCACAATGATTCGTAAGGTTTCGCTTCTCCTTATCGGTGGGCTTATGGGCGCCACGGCGATGAGTGTGATTTATTCGGCGAGCATGCCGGCACAGGCGGCCGGGCCTTCGACCTATAAGGAACTGTCGATCTTTGGTGACGTGTTCGAGCGCGTGCGCGCACAATATGTGACGCCGCCGGATGACGAGAAGCTGGTGGAAAATGCCATTAACGGCATGCTCAGCTCGCTCGATCCGCATTCGAGCTTCATGAATGCCAAGGATGCCAACGATATGCGCACCCAGACCAAGGGTGAATTCGGCGGTCTCGGCATCGAAGTGACCATGGAGAACGAGCTGGTCAAGGTCATCACGCCGATCGACGACACGCCGGCTTCCCGCGCAGGCATTCTCGCAGGCGACTTCATTTCAGAAATTGACGGTACGCCGGTTCGCGGCCTGAAGCTGGAACAGGCGGTTGAAAAGATGCGCGGCGCGGTCAAGACGCCGATCAAGCTGACGATCATCCGCCAGGGCGCTGACAAGCCGCTTGAATTCACCGTCATGCGCGATGTCATTGCCGTGCGGGCCGTCAAGTCCCGCGTCGAGGGTGACAATGTCGGTTATCTGCGCGTCATCTCCTTTACCGAGAAGACCTATGATGATCTCGAAAAGGCGATCAAGAAGATCAAGGCTGATGTGCCTGCCGACAAGCTGAAGGGCTATGTGCTCGATCTGCGCCTCAACCCGGGTGGTCTGCTTGATCAGGCGATCAATGTTTCCGACGCCTTCCTCGAGCGCGGTGAGGTCGTTTCGACCCGTGGCCGCAATCCCGACGAGACCCGCCGCTTCAACGCGACGGCCGGTGATCTGACCGATGGCAAGCCGGTCATCGTGCTCGTCAACGGCGGTTCGGCTTCGGCTTCGGAAATCGTTGCCGGTGCCCTGCAGGATCTGCGTCGTGCGACCGTCGTCGGCACGCGCTCCTTCGGCAAGGGCTCGGTCCAGACGATCATTCCGCTCGGCGAGGCCGGTGCGTTGCGTCTGACCACGGCGCTTTATTACACGCCGTCGGGCAAATCGATCCAGGGCACGGGCATTACGCCTGACATCAAGGTTGAACAGCCTTTGCCGCCGGAATTGCAGGGTCGCGTCACGACCGAAGGCGAATCCAGCCTGACCGGCCATATCAAGGGCCAGAGCGAAACGGACGAAGGTTCTGGTTCCTCCGCCTACGTGCCGCCGGAAGCAAAGGACGACATCCAGCTCAACTACGCGCTGGACCTGTTGCGCGGCGCCAAGACGGATCCGTCTTTCCCGCCGAACCCGGACAAGGCTGTGGTCAACAAGCAGTAAGATAGTGCGCCGGTCAGCCGGCGCATTGTCTCTATTGCCCAACCGTTTGGACGGATCGTTCATTGCCTTCGGACCTGCGAAAACCGCTTCTAGGTCGTCAGAAAAAAAGCGCCGGTATTAACCGGCGCTTTTCCGTCATTATGGCTCTGTCGGTGCTTGCGGTTTTTTCGATTGGCGGCCTCTCCGTCTATACGGCGCTTTCGCCCGGCAACTTGCAGAAGACGGCGAGCGGGCCGGATGCACAGCCTCAGCTTGCCGACAAGACACCTGAAACCGCACTGGCCGAGGTAACGGCTCCCGGTGATGCTGCCGTTCTGCAGCCGCAAAGCGGGCGCTCCGGCGCCAATATCAATCGCGAGACAATGCCTGATGGCAATGTCGTATCGGTGTACTCCCCCCGCCCGCGCGAGGGTGACGGGCCGGTGCTGATGAGCGGCCAGACCTATGGTCAGGATCCGCGCATGGCGACGCGGCCCAATGAGGAGCTGCTGGAAGAAACCGCATTCGGCAGATTGCCGGTCGTTGGCGCGGACGGTTTGCGGCCGATGGAGCAATATGCACGGCCCTGGTCGGGCGCACGGGGCACACGGGTGGCGATCGTGGTCGGCGGGCTGGGTCTCAGCCAGACGGGGTCGCAAAAAGCGATCCGAGACCTGCCGCCGGAGGTCACGCTTGGTTTTGCCGCCAGCGGCAACAGCCTGCAACGCTGGATGCAGGAAGCGCGCCGGCAAGGACATGAAATTCTTCTACAGATACCGCTGGAGCCCTTCGGTTATCCGGGTACTAATCCCGGTCCGGACACGCTGCTGGCGGGTGACCCTGCCAAGGTCAATATCGACCGGCTGCATCGCTCCATGACAAAAATCACCAATTACACCGGCATCATGAATTATCTCGGCGGGCGCTTTCTTGCCGAGCAGGCGGCCTTGGAGCCTGTCATGCGCGACATCGGCAAGCGTGGCCTGCTGTTTCTGGATGATGGCTCCTCGGCGCAGTCGTTGAGCGGGGGGATCGCGAAGGCTATTTCCGCGCCGCAGGGCTTTGCCGATGTTCTGCTCGACGGTGACGTCACCGAAGCTTCCATTCTGCGCAAGCTGGACGAGCTGGAGCGGATTGCGCGCCGTAACGGCCAGGCGATCGGCGTTGCGTCGGCCTTCGATGAAAGCGTTGCGGCGATATCGAAATGGTCGCGTGAGGCCGGCGGGCGCGGTATTGAGATCGTCGGTGTTTCCGCGCTTGTTTCCGGGCAGGCGGGGCAGTAAACCTTGCCTGCGACCATTTCCGGCGTTGAGACAGTGCGGGTTTCCCATGACAATCAAAGCAGAAGATTTGCCTTACCGTCCCTGTGCGGGAATAATGGTTCTGAACGCTCGAGGCCTCGTCTGGGCCGGTCGGCGTATCAAGGAAGGCAATTCCGAATATGACGGTTCACCGCAATTGTGGCAGATGCCGCAGGGCGGCATCGATGACGGCGAACGGCCTTTGACGGCCGCCATTCGCGAACTCTACGAAGAGACGGGCATGAAAACGGTGAGCCTGCTTGCGGAAGCGAGCGACTGGATTCACTATGATCTGCCGCCCGAACTGATCGGTATCGGCCTCAGGGGCAAATATCGCGGGCAGGCGCAGCGCTGGTTTGCGTTCCGCTTCGAGGGCGATGAAAGCGAAATCCAGATCGATCCGCCGCCAACCGGGCACACGGCCGAATTCGACGCATGGGACTGGAAGCCGATGGAAATCCTGCCGGAGCTCATCGTGCCTTTCAAGCGGGCGGTATACGAAAAGGTTGTGGCGGAGTTCCAGCACCTTTCCGGCAAATAAAAAAGGCGGCCTGGGCCGCCTTTTCTGTCCTGTCGCCAGTGCTTATTCCGCTTCGTTGGCGGAATCGGCATTGAGCTGGCCGTATTTCTCTTCGCCGATCTTGCCGAGCAGTTCGAGCTGGGTTTCGAGAAAGTCGATATGGCCTTCCTCGTCGATCAGCAGTTCTTCAAAAAGCTTCATGGAGACATAGTCTCCGGCCTCATAACAGATATCGCGCGATTTCTTGTAGGAGGTGCGGGCGTCATATTCGCCGGCAAGGTCAGCTTCCAGAACTTCCTTTACGTTCTGGCCGATGCGCAGGGGCGAAACCGTCTGAAGGTTGGGATGGCCTTCAAGGAAGATGATGCGTGCGACCAGCTTGTCGGCGTGCTGCATTTCCTCGATGGATTCAGCACGTTCCTTTTTGGCGAGCTTCGTGTAGCCCCAGTCTTCCAGCAAACGATAGTGAAGCCAGTACTGGTTTACCGCACCGAGTTCGAGAAAAAGGGCCTCGTTAAGCCGCTCGATGACTTTTTTGTCGCCTTTCAATGTCCGCTCTCCTGTTCTCTTCATGGAATTGCTTCAGGCGGGACATAAAATCAAAAACATCGGCCTCAGTCGAGTGGCGACGGGCATGATATTCTTCAGTCGTTTTGATGATCAGGTCGACAACGGTCGGGAAACAGCCGCAGCAGCGGCCGCGTTTTTCCATGGCGTGATACACTTTTGCAGGAACGATGAGCTGCCAACAGTCCTCGTCGAGGAGCTCGTTAATGACGTCCCGGATATCGTGATCAGTGATGTAATTGCAGCTGCAAACCAGCATGATGGACTGCCTGTATGACGCAACACGTTGTTTTCATTCTTAAACCAAAACAGGACAGCCAATGTCAAGAAAAACCTATTAATGAGTCGCCAAGGGTTTTCTAGACTCATTCTAAACTATACAAAAACTATCGTATTTTCATTGGTTTAGGCGGCCTGTCTTTCCTGTCTTTCATCTTCAAGTTTTTGTGCGCCGCAAATTTATCGAAGCCGAGATCACGGAAAGTTTACTGAGTTCAGGCGGCCGGCAGGGCGGCGATGGATGGCCTCAGGCGAAATATTGTCCGCCATTGGCCGTCATGGTCGAGCCGGTGATGAAGCCGGCCTCGTCGGAAACCAGAAACAGAACGCAGCGCGCGATTTCTTCTGGTTCACCCAACCGTCCTACGGGAATTTGCGGCACGATCCGTTCGGCCAGAACCTTTTCCGGGATCGCTCTTACCATCTCCGTGCCGATATAGCCGGGGCAGATGGCGTTGACAGTGATGTTGCGGCTGGCGCCCTCCTGGGCGAGCGCCTTGGTGAAGCCGATATCGCCTGCCTTCGAGGCGGAGTAGTTGGCCTGCCCTGCCTGTCCCTTCTGGCCATTGATGGAGGAAATATTGACGATGCGACCGAAGCCGCGGTCGCGCATGCCCGGCCAGACGGGGTGCGTCATGTTGAACACGCCGGTGAGGTTGGTGTCGATCACCTCGCGCCATTGCTGCGGTGTCATCTTGTGGAACATCGCATCGCGGGTGATGCCGGCATTGTTGACGAGGACTTCGACGGGCCCGAGAGTTTCCTCCACCTTCGCAATACCACTGACGCAGGCGTCATAGTCGCGCACGTCCCACTGGAGTGCAGGGATGCCGGTTTCTTTCTGGAATGCTTCCGCCCTGTCCGTTGTGAAAGCGTAGTTGACGGCCACGCGGTAGCCGGCCGCCTGCAGGGCGCGGGCGATTGCGGCACCTATGCCGCTCGTCCCGCCGGAAATCAAAGCAACCCGGCTCATATCGGCCTCCATGACCTGTCATTGAAGCGCCTGCATATGCGAGGATGCTTCCATATCTTGCAGAAGTTTTTCGTCGCGCTCACCGGCCACAGAAATGCGGCCAATGGGAGGCCGCTTCTAACCTATTGCACGCCGAACCGGAATTGCTTTTTGAAAAGTCAGGCGGTGGTTTCAGAGTGCTTCGATGCACATGGCGACACCCATGCCGCCGCCGATGCAGAGCGTTGCGAGGCCCTTCGACACGTTGCGGCGGCGCATTTCGAAAATCAGGGTGTTAAGGACGCGTGCACCGGAGGCGCCGATCGGATGGCCGATGGCAATCGCCCCGCCATTGACGTTGACGATATCAGGATCAAGACCAAGTTCGCGCACCACCGCGCAGGACTGGGCCGCAAAGGCTTCGTTGGCTTCCACAAGGCCAATATCGCTGATCGACCAGCCAGCCTTGGCCAGCGCCTTGCGGGAGGCGGGGATGGGGCCGGTGCCCATGATCTGCGGATCGACACCTGCCGTCGCCCAGGAGGCGATACGGGCCAGCGGCTTGATACCGCGCTTTCCCGCCTCCTGTTCCGACATCAAAAGCGTGGCGGCGGCACCATCATTCAGACCGGAGGCGTTGCCCGCCGTCACGGTGCCTTCCTTGTCAAAGGCGGGGCGCAGCTTGGCCATCGTTTCCAGTGAAGCGCCGGCGCGGATATGTTCATCCGCATCGATGACGATATCGGCCTTGCGGCCTTTGACCGTGAAAGCAACGATCTCGTCAGTGAAACGACCGGCATTCTGCGCGGCTTCGGCCTTATTTTGCGATGCGACCGCAAATTGGTCCTGTTCATCGCGGGAAAGCTGCCATTGGCGTGCGATGTTTTCAGCAGTGATGCCCATGTGATAGCCGTAAAAGGCGTCAGTCAGGCCGTCTTTCAGCATGGTGTCGATCATCTTGAAATCGCCCATCTTCACGCCGCCGCGCAAATGGGCGCAGTGGGGCGCCATGGACATGGATTCCTGGCCGCCGGCAATAACGATGGCCGCATCGCCGGTAACGATCTGCTGCATGCCAAGGGCCACGGCGCGCAGGCCGGAACCACAGAGCTGATTGAGACCGAAGGCGGTTGCTTCCTGGGGAATTCCGGCCTTCATCGCCGCCTGCCGCGCCGGGTTCTGCCCTTCGCCCGCCGTCAGGACCTGACCGAGAATGACTTCATCGATTTCGCCAGCCGCGACGCCGGCGCGTTCCAGCACGGCGCTGATGACGGTCGCCCCCAGTTCATGGGCTGGCGTATTGGCAAAGTGGCCATTGAAAGAGCCGACTGCGGTGCGCGCGGCGCTGGCAATTACGATTGAAGGCAGGGTCATTAGTTTTCTCCTCACTTGCGGGCGGAGACTGGCAAAGCTTTCAATACAAGTCAAATGGCGAAAGTTGCTTTAAAAGATGTTGCTAAATCACGCTGGAATCTTGCGGAAAATTGCTGCGCAAAAAACAAACTGTTGCGATGCACAAAACATTTGTCAGAGGGCTTGTTTTGCGCATACACTTTGCGGTGGGAAGAGCAATAACACCAAAAAACAAGAAAATACCATCATCGCGAGGAGGCGGGCATGGCGAAACACGACGGCGAAACAATCATTAAAAAATACGCCAACAGGCGGCTCTATAATACTGGCACGAGCACCTATGTGACGCTTGATGATCTGGCGCAGATGGTCAAGCGCGGCGAAGACTTCAAGGTTCAGGACGCCAAATCATCAGAGGATATTACCCACGCAGTCCTGACGCAGATTATCGTCGAGCAGGAGGCCAAAACCGGCAATACGTTGCTGCCGACGGCGTTTCTGCGGCAGCTGATCTCCTATTACGGCGACCAGATGCAGATGGTAGTGCCGACATTTCTCGAACATTCGATGAAGACCTTCTCCGACCAGCAAAGCCAGATGCAGGAGCATATGGCCAAGGCCTTCGGCGACGGTTCGCTTGCCCGCAATTTCCAGGCGCCTCTGCAGATGATGGAAGAGCAGATCCGCCGTAACACCGAACTCTTCCGCCAGGCGATGCAGGGCTTCACGCCTTTTGCGATGCCGCAGGCGCCGAAAGAAACCCGCAAACCGAATGCATCTGAAATCGATGAGCTGAAGGCGCAGTTGCGCGCATTGCAGCAAAAACTCGACCAGCTCTGATTCTACCTCATTCTGGCCGATGCTGGATTTGACTACCGCATCGGCTGCTGCTTCGGACTTTCAGCCCGCCGCTCTTTCCGGAACGCGCAACAGCAGCAGGAAGCCTGCCCCCAGAAATACGATGAGCGTGGCCATGCCGATATGGGCGGAGCCGCTTATATAGGTGGCTATGGAAAATGACAGCGTCGCCATGAAACTCGTGGCGCGCCCGGAAAGCGCATAGATGCCGAAATAGCGGCCCGCTTCTGCGACAGTGATGTTGCGGGCGAGATAAGAGCGCGACGAGGCCTGGACCGGGCCAAAGGCAAGGCCGATTAAAACGCCATAAAGGAGATAGGCCTTTTCCGCACCGGTGGCGAAGATGCCGCCATTGTCAGCGGTTGATAATTGTATCCAGCCGAACAGGGTAGAGCCCTTTTCCGTGGAGACGATGCCCAGCGTGGCCAGCAGCAAAAGCACCAGGCTGATGAGGATGGTGACGCGTGACCCCAGTCTCTGGTCGACGCGCCCGGCGGCAAAGCAGCCCGCGATGGCGACGACATTGAGCAGAATGCCAAAAAGGCCGATTTCCATCGTCGCCCAGCCGAACATGCCGGCAGCGAAAGCCCCGCCCAGAATGAGAACACCATTGACGCCATCCTGATAGAGCATGCGTGCGATCAGAAACCGTAACAGCGTGGGGCGGTAGCGAAGCTCACGGAGCGTGATCTTCAGTTCCCCTAATCCCGAGCGGATCGCGGCTGCGAAGGGCAGCCCCTTTTCAGCATCAGGAGTGAGAAGAAACATCGGCAGAATGAAGATGAGATACCAGAGCGCGGCGAGCGGGCCGGTTATTCTGGCATCTTCGCCGGTTGCAGGATCGAGGCCGAAAAGCGGCTTGATACCGGCAATGGTCACCCCGGTCTGTGGGTTGGCGGCCAGGAGTGTCACCACGGCAATCAATACCACCATGCCGCCGAGATAACCGAGCCCCCAGGCGAGATTGGAAATGCGCCCGACATTTTGCGGATTGGTCAGCCGCGGCATCATGGAATCGTTAAAAACGATGGAAAATTCCGCCGCGATGGAGGCGAGGATCATGCAGACGATGGGCAGGATGAGCGGCGAACCCGGAGCAGCAAACCAGAGGAAAAAGAGGCTGGTAATCTTGATGACGGCGAAAAAGGCTATCCAGGGTTTGCGTGCGCCCGACTGGTCGGCGATGGAACCGAGAATGGGTGAGAAGAGAGCGATGATGATCGACGACACCGTCGCCATGTTGCTCCATGTCGCCTGCGCCGAAATCGGATCATCGGTGAGCCGGGCGACGAAATAAGGCCCGAAAACGAAGGTTGTGACAACAGTGAAAAACGGCTGTGCCGCCCAGTCGAACATCACCCAGCCCCAGATGCCGCGTTTGGCAACCACTGTTTCCGCATTGGGGGAAGGGACAGTCATTCATCGTCCTATCGGAAAATCGGGAAATAAAAGGCGCGATGCCGGTGCATCCGTCTTGCCTGCGCCATCCGGGCCGGTGACCCGGATGGCGCTTTTTAAGGTTGCCGCTCAGCGTGCCTGAACGATATCGCCAAGCAGCCCCGCCGCGACCGTCAGACGGGCAAGGTTGGTATCGCCGCTGTCGCTGAGTGCGCCGAGTTCAGAGACGATGCGGTTGACCCGCACGCGGTCTGCCGCATACCAAGCCTGAACCGGGTCCTTTTCCTTGGCATATTCCGTCAGCGCGGAGATGACGATCCGTCGTCTCGACGAGGAAATCTGGTCCTGGCTGCGCAGGAGAGCCAGACTCTCGTAATGATCCGCCGGTGTGATGCGCTGGCTGGCATCCAGCAGACGCGCGACACGGAAAGTCGAGGAGACGGTGGCGTAGCTTTCGGCGGCGCGGGCGAGCGTCGTGCCGGCACTTTCGGCGATGCGCATGATTTCAGGCACATAGACCAGCAGCGAAAGCGTATCCAGTTCCTCCAGAAGAACTGAGGGAACGCCGTCGATTTCCGTGACGCCAAGCTCTCGGCGATATTTCGCCGCCGCTGGCGACAGCGTCTTGATCGCGGTTTTCAGACGCTCGATCTCGGTCGCCATGTCGCCCGTCGCCGCGCCCGCGCTCCCGGTTTGCAGGTAGAGCCGGCTCGCATCCGAGAAGATGCGGGTGATGGTGTCATAAAGCCCGTTCTGGACTTCACCACCCACCTTGCCGTCCAGCGCGTCGACCTCTCCCCAAAGATGTTTGAGACCGAAACCATCCTCGACGATCACCGCCGCCTTGACGACATCAGCGGCCAGAAGACCGCTCGCATCGGCAAGTTTCTGTACGAAGCCCGGGCCACCGCGATTAACCACGGCATTGGCGAGTGCGGTCGCGACGATTTCGCGGTGCAGACGATGCGCCTTGATATCGTCGGCGTAGTTCTTCTGCATCTTGGCGGGGAAATAATCGACCAGCAGATGCTGGAGATAGGGCTCGTCCGGAAGCGGGCTTGCCACCAATGCGTCGAACAGGGTCAGCTTGGCATAGGAGAGAAGCACGCCGATTTCCGGCCGGGTCAGCGGTTTGCCGGAGGCATATCTTTCGCTGAGTTCGGCATTGTTCGGCAGGGTTTCCACCTTGCGGTTCAGCTGTCCGGTTGCCTCCAATGCGCTCATCAGGCGGCCGAGCTCTTCCCGGTTGGCGAGCCCCAGCCGCTCCGTCAACGAGATCGCCAGGGATTGCAGGTAGTTGTTGCGCAGCACGAGCTGCGCCACTTCCGGCGTCATGGAGGCGAGAAGCTGGTTGCGCTTCGGCATCGTCAGGCGACCACTATTAACGGCGGAGGCCAGTGCGATCTTGATGTTGACCTCGACGTCGGAGGAATTCACGCCCGCTGAATTGTCGATGGCGTCGGAATTGCAACGCCCGCCCGCGAGCGAATAGGCGATGCGGCCCTTCTGGGTGATGCCCAGATTGGCGCCTTCGCCGATGACTTTCGCGCGCAGCTCTGTTGCATTGACGCGGATGGGGTCATTCGCCCTGTCGCCCACCTCGGCATTGGTTTCCACCGCCGCCTTGATGTAGGTGCCGATGCCGCCGAACCAGAGAAGATCGGTTGGCGCCTTCAGGATGGCGGTCATGATCTCGAAAGGCGTGGCGACCGATTTGTCGATGCCGATGGCAGCCACGGCTTCCGGCGTCAGCGTCACCGATTTTTCGGAGCGCGAAATGATCATCGCGCCGCCGGAGAGGGCCGAACGATCATAATCCTGCCAGCTGGAGCGCGGCAGTTCGAAAAGCCGCTTGCGCTCGGCAAAGGACTTGTCGGTATCCGGATCCGGGTCGATGAAGATGTCGCGGTGATCGAAGGCCGCAATCAGCCTGATCTTTTCCGACAGCAGCATGCCGTTGCCGAAAACGTCGCCGGACATGTCGCCCACGCCTGCCACGGTGAAGGGCGTGGTCTGTATGTCGGTGCCCATTTCACGGAAATGGCGTTTTACGGTTTCCCAGGCGCCACGCGCGGTGATGCCCATCTTCTTGTGGTCGTAACCGGCCGAGCCACCCGATGCGAAGGCATCGTCCAGCCAGAAGCCGGCGTCGTGGGCAAGACCGTTCGCCGTATCGGAGAAGGTTGCTGTTCCCTTGTCGGCGGCGACAACGAAATAGGGGTCGTCGCCATCGAGCCGCAGCGTATCGGCCGGTGGCACAATGGCATCATCAACGATATTGTCGGTGATGGACAGCAGGGTGCGGATATAGGTCTTGTAGGCCTCGCGGCCGGCATTAAAGACCTCATCGCGGGAGCCGCCGGCGGGCAGGCTCTTCGGGAAGAAGCCGCCCTTGGCGCCAACAGGAACGATCACCGCATTCTTGACCTGCTGCGCCTTGACGAGACCGAGCACTTCCGTGCGGTAATCCTGGCCGCGATCCGACCAGCGCAGACCACCACGTGCGACCTTGCCGAAGCGCAGATGCACACCTTCGACCTCGGTTCCATAAACGAAGATTTCGCGGAAGGGGCGCGGGTCGGGCAGGCCATCAAGATGTTTGGGATCGAACTTGAACGCCAGAATGTCACGCGGCGTGCCATCGGCGTTTTTCTGGAAGTAGTTGGTGCGCAGCGTCGCGTCGATGGCGTTGACGTAACGTCGGAGGGTGCGGTCCTCATCGAGATTGGGAACGCCGCTCAATGCCGCTTCGATTGCCTTGTGTATCTCGGCGAGTTTCTTCACCCGCTTCTTTTCCTCAACAGACGGATCGAAGCCGGCCTTGAACAGCGCGAAAATATTCCGCGAAATGTCAGGATATTTATAGAGCGTTTCGGAAATATGCTCCTGTGAATAAACGATGCCGGTCTGGCGCAGATAACGGGCATAGGCGCGCAGGACGGAAACTTCGCGCACTGTCAAACCGCTGGTGAGGATCAGGCGGTTGAAGTTGTCGTTATCGACCTTGCCGGAGAAGGCGGCAAGGAAGGCTTCTTCGAGCTTCGGTCCGTAATGCGGCAGATCGAGCGTCGTGCCGGCTGCGACAGAGAGTTCCATATCGTGCAGAACGATATCGCGCTTCTCGCCATCTGAAACCACACCGATGTCGAAGGTGCGCTCACTGATGACGTTGAAGCCGAGATTTTCGAGCAGCGGTACGCGGCGCGAAAGCGGCAGGTGACCGTCGCGGTGGAAGATTTTCAAGGACAGCGTGTCGGCCGACTGGCCTTCCTGCTGGTAAAATTCGATGCGGACCGGCTCACCCTTCGCGGCACCCAGAATATCGGGCATGTCGCCGATCGCCTCTTCCGGCGTGAAGGCCTCCTGATACGCCTGATCCACCTCCAGCACCGGCGCACCGGGCTCCGACAGCGCAATGAAGTGGTCTATCCAGCGCGCTGCAATATCGCTAACGGCATCTTCGAGCTTGTCCTGGGCAATGCGTGGGGTTTTACCTTCCGTGCGGCCGACGATGAAGTGCACGCGGGCGACGGCGCCTTCGGGGAAGGCGGGATAATAGGCGGAAATATGCCCGTCATAGACCCTGCTCAGATAATCGCCGATCTTCTCACGTACATAGGAATTATATTCCTCACGCGGAACGAAGATGATGGCCGAAACGAAGCGGTCGAAACGGTCGATACGCGCAAGCACGCGCACGCGTGGCCGGTCGCTCAGTTCCATGATCTGCTCGACGAAGCGGATCAGAAGATCCGTTTCGATCTGGAAGAGATCGTCGCGCGGGTAGGCTTCCAGCGTGTTCTGCAGGATGCGGCCGGAGTGGCTGTTCGGATCGAAGCCGAAATGCCGTTCGACTTCCGCGACCTTGGCGCGCAGCAAGGGTATCTGTTTGACCGAGCGCGTGTAGGCGGTGGCGGTGAAGAGGCCGACGATGCGCAATTCGCCGATGACATTGCCGTCCTCGTCGAAGCGTTTGATGCCGATATAATCCATATAGGCGCGGCGGTGCACGATGGATTTCACATTGGCCTTGGTGACGATGAGGAAATCCGGGCCGTCGAGGAAGGCAAGGATTTCCGGGGTCGTCGTCACGGCGTTCTTGCCGAGACGCAGCACGCGCACATCCGGATCGCTGAGACTGCCGAGGCCAACGCCGTCGCCGCGTTCGATCTTCGCGTTCTTTCCCTTGCCGGAATAGGTGTAGTCACGCATGCCGAGGAAGGTGAAATTGTCATTGCGAAGCCAGTTGAGGAATTCGACCGCTTCCGTTCGCTCCGTCTTGCGCCGCGATGAGCCGCGCTTGGACAATTCGTCCAGCGCCTCGTCGAGTTTCGCCAGCATGGGCCGCCAGTCGCGATAGGCTGACTGGACCTGCGTCAGTACGAAGCGCAGCTTCTCTTCCAGCGCTGCGGCGGCCTGCTGCGTGAGCGGCGCGATATGCAGCTGGATGAGGCTGATATTTTCAGCGGGATCATCCTCCGGTTCCGCAAGACGATAGCCTGCCTGCGCGCTTTCGTCGCGCACCAGTATCGGGTGCACGGCGAGATAAAGGCCGCGATAGCTGCTGGTGACCTCGCCCATGACGGAATCGTAAAGGAAAGGCATATTGCGGCCGATAATGGTCAGAACCGTTACCGGAACCTCCCGCGGTGAAACGCCCTCCACCTGGGAGATGCCGATGTACGGAACCTCTCCCGTCCAGTGCGAAAGTGCCTGGAAACTGTGGGCCGCGCTCGCCGCCAGCATCTCTGCGGAATAATATTCTATATCGTCCGCACTTGCCCTTCCATAAAGAATACCTGGATCAAGAAATTGGACATTTTCGGCAATTGCCTGCTGGCGCGCTTTTTCGATCTGTTTTTCGCGTTTTGGATTGTTTCTATAGCCCATTTGACGTGGATTCCTCCAAAAATCACACTTTAATATAAAAAAGCATCGCCAATTTGCGGATTTTGCCTTTTCAGTCGAATCGGATATTGGCGTGGAATTACGAAGAGTTTAAGAGGCTTTCGTGTTTCTGCAGTTTGGAAACGAAATTTTTTTGCTCCTTTTGCCATGAGGCCTGTCACGAAGCATTTTGACAGTATTTCTGCGGCTAATTTTTAGGCGGTTCTTTGGCCGCCATGTGATGTTGCGGCCACGGTCGAAGCAAATTATTGATTTGCGCCTATTTTTGTGGTACACCAACGACACTGATCCACAGCGTGGCATTTGTGTGCCCAAAAACACCACGAAAGCAACACCTCTTTTGCACGCGGTTTCCGTGACATATCGAGCGTTTACGTTATCGAACCCCGCAAGACGGGAAGGTGTGTTTTTGCGTGCACGGCTGGACCAGTGCGGAGTCACCTGACGGTTCCCCCGTCTCATCAGGGCCTGACCGACCCAACCCCGGCATCCCCGGGTATGTAACAGGGAGTTTTTAGAACGAATGACGACCCAGCAGAAGAAATCTCCAGCACATCACGGTTTCAAGACCGGTGAAGCGATTGTGTATCCCGCTCATGGTGTCGGTACCATTTCTGCAATCGAGGAACAAGAAGTTGCCGGCATGAAGCTTGAGCTTTTTGTCATCGATTTCGAAAAAGACAAGATGCGTCTTAAAGTTCCCGTCGCAAAAGCCGTCAGCATCGGCATGCGCAAGCTTTCCGAAGGCGATTTTGTCGAGCGGGCGCTGAAAGTGGTGCAGGGCAAGGCGCGTGTGAAGCGTACCATGTGGTCGCGCCGCGCGCAGGAATATGATGCGAAGATCAATTCCGGCGATCTCATCGCAATTGCGGAAGTTGTGCGCGATCTCTACCGTGCGGAAAACCAGCCGGAGCAGTCCTATTCCGAGCGTCAGCTTTATGAGGCTGCGCTCGATCGCATGGCGCGCGAAATCGCCGCCGTCAACAAGATGTCGGAAACCGAGGCTGTTCGCCTGGTGGAAGTCAACCTTGCCAAGGGCCCCAAGCGTGGCAAGACCGTTGAAGAGGACGATTCTCAGGACGAAGCCGCTTAATATCAGGCTTTTTCCTTCTAAAAAAACCCGCCTTAATGGCGGGTTTTTTGTTGGCTGCTTGCAGGCTCAACGTCACAGGATGCGGATCTTTGTGTCCTTGCGCAGATACGGTAGAATGCGGCGCATGTCTCGGGGGTGCAGGGCGACGCAGCCTGCGGTCGGCTCATATCCCGGTCGGATCAGATGCATGAAGATAGCCGAGCCGCGGTTGCGGCTTCTCGCGGTGATGTTCCAGTCAAGCACCAGGCAGACGTCGTAGAGGCCGTCCTTGCGCATCATTTCTTCATGGCTCAGGGCGAAGGGCGCCTTGACCAGCCTGTTATAATTGGCGTTGCGTGGCTCGTCGCACCATAACATGGACTTCCGTGTTCGCTGCATCGGCAACGCCGTGGCGATGCCGGGAAGGCGGTCGCCGCGATAGAACCCGTGCAGGAGGCGCGTGGTGGAAATGGGGGATTTTCCGTCTCCCTCACGTTTCAGTGCGGTGCGGCCATTACGACCGATCGCGGCTGGAAAAGTGAGGTGTCCGAGCTGGACGATGGCGCGGCTGATTTTCGAAGGGGCTGGCCGAACCATGAGCGTCGATGCGCGTTTACGTTGTCTTGCGGGCTGTATGCTCATGTTTTTCACGAGATTTTGCTTTGCAGGTCATTTAACGTGAAGTCATAGCACTTCGTTATATCAAGGCAATGGGTTGACCTTTTATCGGCAAACCGCTGAATTGGCTGATAATTGGAGCGCCAGGCGTCTTTTCGGACGCCCCAGGGACGCTCTAACTCTTTTAAACTACGCATCGTGCTTCTCGAAAATCGAACCTGATTTTTGGGCTGGTGCGCTAAAGTAAGAAAGGCTGAGAATCCGAATGACGGCTCGCACTATCCTTCTGGTGGACGATGACGACGATCTTCGGGAGACGCTGACCGAGCAATTGTCTCCCTATGAGGAATTCTCGCTTTTGAGCGGCGCAAACGCCGCACAGGCGATGCAGACCGCCAAGACCGCTCAGGTCGATCTTTTGATCATGGATGTCGGCCTTCCGGACATGGACGGCCGTGAGGCGGTGAAGCTGTTGCGCAAGGGCGGCTTCAAGGCGCCGATCATCATGCTGACTGGGCACGACACTGATTCCGATACTATCCTTGGGTTGGAAGCTGGTGCCAACGACTATGTGACGAAACCTTTCCGTTTCGCCGTGCTTCTGGCGCGTATCCGGGCGCAGCTGCGCCAATACGAGCAGAGTGAAGATGCGGTTTTCACTGTCGGCCCCTATCAGTTCAAACCCAGCCAGAAGCTGTTGACGACGGAGGATGGCAAGAAAATCCGGCTGACGGAAAAGGAAGCGGCGATCATCCGTTATCTCTACCGCGCCGGCAGCACCGTCGTGACACGCGACGTCCTGCTCGAAGAGGTCTGGGGTTACAATTCCGGGGTGACGACACACACGCTCGAAACGCATGTCTATCGTCTGCGCCAGAAGATTGAACGCGACCCGTCCAACGCTGAAATTCTGGTCACCGAGAACGGCGGATACAAGATCGTTCCCTGAGCAGGGACCTTGTTGCGCCTTTCATATGTCGTCGTTGAAGCTCACGCCGCGCGTCCGAAAAGGCGCGCGGCGTTCTAACACCTTGTATTTTGAGGACTGATATTGGAAAACCGCTATAGTGATGCAGGCGTTTTCCGGAGTAACGATCGACATGGCCTTGACGGACGATATCATGCTGCTGGGGCAAGTGCCGTTGTTTGCAGGGTTCAGCGATGACCAGCTGCGGCTCATCGCCTTCGGTGCGGAACGCCGCCGTGTATCTGCCGGGCAGACATTGTTCCGGGAGCACTCACCGGCCGAATGCGCCTTTGCGGTGACATCGGGCCATTTCGAGCTTTTCACGGCCGGGCGGGATGGCAAGCCCGTGCTGCAGGCGACGCCCGGCAAAGGGGCGCTGCTTTCGGAGCTGGCGCTTTTCACGCTTTGCGAAAGAAAGTTCACTGCGGTCGCGGCTGAGGATTCCGAAGTCATTCGGATAACGCGCATCCTCTTTCACCGGCTGGTGGAGGAGTTTCCGGAAGTGGCCGATATCGTATCGGCGCGTATTCGCGACAATATCGCGTCTTTGGCGGCGGGTGCGGCCCGGTTGCAGAACCGCTTCGTCTGACGTCAAGTCAAACGCGCCGGCTCAAAACCGGAACTGGGCGGTGACCGGAACGTGGTCCGATGGCCGGTTCCAGCCACGGGCCTCGCGCAATATGTCGATTTTTTCAAGCGAGGGGCCGAGATCCTGCGAAGACCAGATATGGTCAAGACGGCGGCCGCGATCAGCCGCCTCCCAATCCTTGGCGCGGTAGCTCCACCAAGTATAGATCTTTTCAGTCTCAGGCACGTTCAGACGCATCAGATCAAGCCAGTTGCCCTGCTTCATGATGTCAAGCATCCCCTCGGTTTCGACAGGCGTGTGGCTGACGATCTTCAGAAGCTGCTTGTGGGACCAGACGTCATTTTCGAGCGGTGCGATGTTGAGATCGCCGACGAGAATGGACGAGGTGCCGGGCACGCCATCGGCACGCAGCGCCTTCATTTCCTCGATGAAATCGAGCTTGTGGCCGAATTTCGGATTGATTGAGCGATCCGGCTCGTCACCGCCCGCCGGCACATAAAAATTATGCAGCCGCACACGGCGCGATCCAACCTGGAAAATCGCGGAAATGTGCCGCGCGTCACCGATTCCGCAATAGTCCTGTCGATGATCTTCGGTCAGCGGAATCTTCGAGGCGATGGCGACGCCGTGATAGCCCTTCTGGCCATGGATGATGACGTGCTCATAACCCAGCGCCTTCAGCGGCTTCATCGGAAACTCGCCATTCGGGCATTTCGTTTCCTGCAGGCAGAGAATGTCGGGCTTGTAACGCACCAGAAACTGCTCAACGATCGGCATTCTGAGCCTGACCGAGTTGATGTTCCAGGTGGTTATCGAAAACGACATGCATGTGCTCCGCTTTTATTGCCGCGAACCGCATGGCCCGTGACATGTTTCCGGGGCGCAGGCTTATAACATCGCGATGAAAACGGGAATTTATTTTAGCGCTAAAATGAAAAAGGCGACCGCAGGGCCGCCTTTCGAAAAGTTTCCGTGGGCCTGATGCCTCAGCCGCCTTTACGGACTTCCTCATAATTGATGCTGAAGACGCGTTCATCAAGGTTTACGCCGGTCTGGACGTTGAAGATCATGACGGTCGTGTCCTTGTTCTGGGCGTCGGTCGTCGTCCATTGCCTCAGGTCGAAGGTCTTCGGATCGAACATCAGGGTAATGGTGGAATCGCCGAAGACGCTCTTGTCGCCCAGCACGATTGTAGTCAGGTCCGATTCTTCCTTCACGTTCCGGACCTTCTGGTTGCCGAGATCGATCTTGTCGGACAGAAGCAGGCTGAGCGGCGTCTTGGAGAGCGGATAAAGATCCCATGTCTTCAGCTTCATATTGCCGATGACGACGTTCCTGCCGTCGGCAATGACGCGCATGGGCGAAGGGTCCTCGTAATTGAAACGAAGCTTGCCGGGCCGTTCGATGTAAAACTTGCCGCCGGTCTGCTCACCACGCGGGCCGAACTGGACGAATTCCCCCATCATGGTTTTGACCGACGAGAAGTGATTGGCGATTTTCTGTGCGGTCGCGCTATTGCCGGCCGCCTGGGCAAAGGCGTCAAGCGGCGACAGGCCGGCGATCACCGCGGCCATGGAAAATGCCGTCAGCACGCCACGTCGCGTCACGCCGTTTTGCGTTGCGTTTGCGGTGGCCGTTTCGCCGGTGGTGAGGTCGTTCATTCTATTCTCCTTCATCGCAGCGATTGTCCGCATAAAAGGCGGCGGCTTCATGACGTTGAAAGCGTGGAATAACGCTTCTCCGCCCCGCTTGGTTGCGGACGTTACCGCTCGATGATGTCTGCTTCCGTTGGCACGAGGATTTCGCGTTTTCCGGCGTGATTGGCGGGACCGATGATGCCTTCCTGCTCCATGCGTTCGATCAGCGAGGCGGCGCGGTTGTAACCGATGCCGAGACGCCGTTGCACATAGGAGGTGGAGGCTTTGCCATCGCGAAGCACGACGGCCACGGCCTGATCGTAGGGGTCTTCGGAATCGGAGAAGTTGCCTGCGCCGGCCGGGCCGCCGCCATTGCCTTCCTCGTCGTCTTCCTCGGTAATCGCTTCCAGATATTCCGGCGACCCTTGTGTCTTCAGATAGGCGACGATTTCTTCGACTTCATTGTCGGAAACGAAGGGGCCGTGTACGCGCTGGATGCGCCCGCCGCCCGCCATATAGAGCATGTCACCCATGCCGAGCAGCTGTTCGGCGCCCTGTTCGCCAAGGATGGTGCGGCTGTCGATCTTCGACGTCACCTGGAAGGAGATGCGGGTTGGGAAGTTTGCCTTGATCGTGCCGGTGATGACATCGACGGACGGACGCTGGGTGGCCATGATGACATGGATGCCGGCGGCACGCGCCATCTGCGCCAGACGCTGCACCGCGCCTTCGATGTCCTTGCCGGCAACCATCATCAGGTCTGCCATTTCGTCGATGATGACGACGATATAAGGCAGTGGCTTCAGGTCGAATTCTTCCGTTTCGTAGATCGCCTCACCGGTCTGGCGGTCGAAACCGGTCTGGACCGTGCGGGTAAGGATTTCACCCTTGTCGAGCGCCTGCTGCACGCGGCTGTTGAAGCCGTCAATATTGCGCACGCCGATCTTCGACATTTTCTTGTAGCGCTCTTCCATCTCACGCACCGTCCACTTCAAAGCCACCACGGCCTTTTTGGGATCGGTAACGACCGGGGAAAGCAGATGCGGAATGCCGTCATAGATCGACAGTTCGAGCATTTTCGGGTCGATCATGATCAGGCGGCACTGTTCCGGCGACATGCGGTAGAGCAGTGACAGGATCATGGTGTTGATGGCAACCGACTTGCCCGAGCCGGTGGTGCCGGCGACCAGCAGATGCGGCATCTTGGCAAGATCGGCGATGACGGGTTCGCCGCCGATGGTCTTGCCGAGCGCCATGGCGAGCTTCGCCTTGCTGTTTTCGAAATCGCGGCTGCCGATCAGTTCGCGCAGGAACACGGTTTCGCGCGTCTGGTTCGGCAGTTCTATGCCGATGGCGTTGCGACCGGGAACGACGGCGACACGGGCGGCAATCGCGCTCATGGAGCGGGCGATGTCATCAGCAAGACCGATGACGCGCGAGGATTTGATGCCGGGCGCCGGTTCCAGTTCGTAAAGCGTGACGACCGGGCCGGGGCGGACATGGATGATTTCGCCCTTGACCCCGAAATCCTCGAGAACGCCTTCCAGAAGGCGGGCGTTCTGTTCCAGCACTTCCTCGCTCAGCATATTGTCGCGAACGACATTCTTCGGTTCTGCCAGAAGATGGACGGTTGGCAGCTGGAAACCGTCTGCGGCGATGAAGGAGGCCTGCGCCTCCCTTGCCACGCGCTCGCTGGGCTTCGGTCGTGCGGAAGGTGCTGTTATTCTGGGCTGTCCGCGTCCCGGCACCTGTCTGGCGGTGAATTTCTGGTCGGCCTCGTCGTCGGAGAGAATGCCGTCCGGCAGCCGGCGTTCGTCCGCGTCGAAGGGCGGTTCGTTATCCATGTCCTCGTCATGACCGAGCGCGATGGATGGAGGTGACATCTGGCGACGCGATGCGGCGCGTTCTTCGAAAGACGGCTCTGCGCGCTGGTCGAGGCGGTTGATTGCGGTCTTGAGGCGAGAAGGTTCGTTCAGCGTGCCGAATTCATATTCGTTGAAGTCATAGGGATGTTCGAACTCATCGTGCAGGGACTTCGACTTCAGGCCGAACAGGCGGCGCAAGCGCGCCTGGGTGATGTACCAATAATGCGTAAGCGCGCCGAAGGCGAGCATATTGGTGAAGAAGCCTTCGCCGTCGTCTTCGTCATCCTCTTCGACTTCACGGGCTGCGCGGGCCTTGCTGGTGGTGACCGGAGCGGCTTCTTCCCGCTCCAGTTCATCGTCCAGGCCGCCCACAATACCGGCGGCAAACAGCATCAGCCAGGCAGCCGGTGCCGCGAATATGACACCCAGTACCGTGGCGATCGTGCCGGTGGGGTAAGCGCCGATAAAAAGGGCGGGAAAACGCAGGATCATGTCACCGATGACACCGCCGATGCCGTTCGGAAGCGGCCATGTGACGGGGGCAGGAAAACAGCCGAGCGAGGCGGCGCAGACAATGGCGCCAGCGATCCAGGCCACGAGGCGGACGGGTATGCGGTGGAATTTACGATTGGCGATCAGCGCGATCGCCCAGGCGATGACCGGGAGAAGCGAGATGATTGCGGAAAGCCCGAGGAACTGCATCACGATATCGGCGAAAATCGCACCACCGTAACCCAGAAGATTGGTAGGCTGGTTTCCTGTCGCATAGGAGAGGCTCGGATCCGCCACATTCCATGTGGCGAGTGCGGCAATGCCCAGCGCGATCGTGGCCAGCATAGCGAAACCGGCCAGAGCCATGATCTGACGCACGAAAAACGCCGTCAGCACGAAGCGTGTGTGACGACCATCGAATGTCGGAGAATGCATTCTGCCCATGTCCCTGAACCCGTCGCTTTTCTTGGTTTCGGCAAGATTCGGCTGGTGACCAAATCCCGGATTGACAGGGAAAACTAACCGCTTGCTGGTTAATGTCGTATTAACCATGCGGTTTTTTGAGCGTTCACGGGTTTGCGTCAAAGAAAAAGGCCCGCCGAAGCGGGCCTTCTTTTGGGAGAGGGGATGGAGAACCCCTCTTCCGTGATATCAGGAGTGGTAGGCGGCTTCGCCGTGGGTCGCGAGGTCGAGACCTTCGCGTTCGGCTTCGACCGGAACCCTGAGACCAACGATCACGTCGACGATCTTGTAGAGGATCGCCGAGACGATGGCGCACCAGACGATGGTGATGGCGACGGCGACGAACTGCGTCCAGACCTGCGAGGCGATGGAGAAATCGGCCTTGCCCGTGCCGCCAAGCAGCGGAGACGTGAAGATGCCGGTGCCGAGGGCGCCAATGATGCCGCCGATGCCGTGGACACCGAAGACGTCAGCTGTGTCGTCGTAGCCGAACTTGTTCTTCACAACCGAGACGAAGAAGTAGCAGATCGGCGAGACGATGAGGCCGAGAACGATAGCGCCCATGGGTCCGACGGAACCGGCCGCAGGCGTTACGGCGACGAGGCCGGCGATCATGCCCGAAGCTGCGCCCAGCATGGAAGCCTTGCCGCGGGTGAAGCTTTCAACCAGCGACCAGGAAACGATGGCTGCTGCAGTGGCGAGGAAGGTGTTCATGGTTGCAAGAACCGCACCGCCAGATGCTTCGAGGTTGGAGCCGGCGTTGAAGCCGAACCAGCCGAACCACAGCATGGCTGCGCCAACCAGCGTCAGCGTCATGGAGTGCGGGGCCATCATGTCCTTGCCGAAGCCGGTACGCTTGCCAACCATGATCGCGCCGATCAGACCGGCGATACCGGCATTGATGTGAACGACCGTGCCGCCGGCGAAGTCGAGAGCGCCCATGCCGAAGATCAGGCCATTCGCGTCCCAGACCATGTGAGCGATCGGGAAGTAAACGAAGGTGGCCCACAGGATGGTGAAGAGAATGACGGCGGAGAACTTCACGCGTTCTGCGAAGGCACCGATGATCAGCGCCGGGGTGATGGCCGCAAAGGTCATCTGGAAGGCGATGAAGGTGTATTCGTAGATCACGACGCCCTGGGAGAAGGTTGCCGAGGTGCTGTCAAGCGAAACGCCCGACAGGAACAGCTTGCCGAAACCGCCGAAATAGGGGCCGGTGCCGCCGCCAAAGGCAAAAGAATAGCCGTAGATGACCCAGATGAGCATCATGACCGCGGTGATGACGGTGCACTGCATGAGAACGGAGAGCATGTTCTTCGTGCGGACGAGGCCGCCGTAAAACAGCGCCAGACCCGGAAGGATCATGAACAGCACGAGGATCGTCGCGACATACATGAATGCGGTGTCGGCTTTTTCAGGAACGGGCGCTGCGGCTGCTGCCGGCGCGGCATCCTGGGCAAAGGCGATGGCCGGCGCCATCAGGGCCGCCGCTGCGGCGCCCAGCTTGCCGAGCGTGGAAAATTTGTTGAGTTGCATAGTTAGAAAACTCCCCTGTCAGCCGTGCTTCAAAGCGCTTCTGTGTTGGTTTCGCCGGTACGGATGCGCACGGCCTGTTCGATAGAGTAGACGAAGATCTTGCCGTCACCGATCTGCCCGGTCTTTGCCGCAGACGCGATCGCCTCGACGGCCTTGTCGACGACGTCGGATGGAACTGCGATCTCGATCTTCAGCTTGGGAAGGAAGCTCACCGCATATTCCGTGCCGCGATAAATCTCGGTATGCCCCTTCTGGCGTCCGTAACCCTTTACCTCGGTCACGGTCAGGCCCTGGATGCCGACGCCGGTGAGCGCTTCGCGCACTTCATCCAGCTTGAACGGCTTGATAATGGCCATCACAATTTTCATCTGGTTTCCCATCCTTTGTTTTGTCCTCGGCACGGAGCCGACTCTCCTGCCGCTGGCAGATCAGTAACAGCGACTGAGGACATACATTCAAAGGGCGTGCCAGTTTTGAGTGTGTATCTAACGTATTGAAATATAAAACTTATATGAAAGGCGTCTGAAAAAGGGGCATTTGTCGCCAAAATTTGCGTCTATTAAATGTGCGATTTTCAGAAAAAGCACATTATTTAATCATTTGCCCTTTTGCGGATCAAACCCTCCTGCGCCACGGAAGCGACCAGTTCACCCTGTCTGGTGAAAATATTGCCACGGGTCAAACCACGAGCGCCGGAAGCGCTGGGGCTATCCTGTGTGTAAAGCAGCCAGTCGTCCAGACGGCAGGGGCGGTGGAACCACATGGCGTGATCGAGGCTCGCCACCTGAATGGAGGGATCGAAGATCGTTGTTCCATGGGCGTAGAGCGAGGTGTCGAGCAGGGTCATATCTGAGAGATAAGCGAGAATGGCCGACTGCAGACGCGGATCATCCGGCACGTCGCCGACGGCGCGGACCCAGATATCCTGCTGCGGTTCCAGCTTTTCTTTCGAGATATAGTGGGTCAGCGAAACCGGCCTTATCTCGATCGGCCGCTTGTTGCTCCAGTATTTGCGAATTGAAGCGGGCGCCTTGGCGAGGAAGGCCGCCTGCATCTGCTCTTCGCTCATCA
Organism: Agrobacterium sp. CCNWLW155; assembly: GCF_036888815.1. NCBI lineage: Bacteria > Pseudomonadati > Pseudomonadota > Alphaproteobacteria > Hyphomicrobiales > Rhizobiaceae > Agrobacterium > Agrobacterium sp. CCNWLW155. The sequence continues at coordinate 41,457 of NZ_JBAKFW010000010.1, read as the reverse complement.
GCTTTTCGGGCGGCGTCACATCAGGCATCTTGATCTGATGGTCGAAACCATCCTCGAAAATCTGAAACGAAGCAGACATGGAAAAAATCGCTTTGCCATGCTGAATGGCGACGACACGGCGGGTGCAGAAACTCGCGCCATCGCGGATGCGCTCTACCTGGTATACGATGGGCACCAGCGGATCGCCCGGGCGCATGAAATAGGCATGCAGCGAGTGCACGAAACGGTCGTCATCCACGGTCCTTTGGGCGGCAATCAGGGCCTGCGCGATGACCTGACCGCCGAAAACCCGCTGCCAGCCGATTTGCGGGCTTTCGCCCCGGAACAGGTTCTCCTCCAGCTTCTCGAGATCGAGCGTGGCGATGAGATTGGCCATCGGGTCTGACGTTTGCGAGGGATGCGACATTTTTTCGGCCTGCTCCGGCTGTAGGAAGACGTCACATGGTCTATAGTGCGCCGATGATGCGTGCACAAGATTTGAGGAGAAGCGTGATGCTGGACGTAGTGGTGGCAGGCGGCGGATATGTCGGTCTTTCCGTTGCTGTTGCAATCAAGCAGGCGGCCCGGCATCTTAATGTGCAGGTGGTCGAGGCCGCTCCCGAGGATGTCTGGGTAAAGGACGTCCGTGCGTCCGCCATCATCGCGGCGGCCACCCGGATGCTCGATGTTTTCGGCATCTGGAGCGAGATTGAGCCGGAAGCCCAGCCGATCCACAAGATGATCGTCACCGATTCGAAGACCGCCGATCCGGTGCGTCCCGTGTTCCTGACGTTCGACGGTGCCGTAGAGGAGGGCAGGCCGTTTGCCCATATGGTTCCGAATGTCGCTCTGGTGGGTGCGTTGCGGGGCCTGTGCGAACGCCTTGGCATAGAAATCCGCCACGGTCTCAGTGTTTCCGATTTCGCCGCGGGGCCGCAGTCGACGGCCATCAGTCTTTCCGACGGGTCAATGCTCGAAGCACGATTGCTAATTGCCTGTGACGGGGTTCGCTCGGCACTCAGGGACATGGCTGGCATCAAGACGGTGCACTGGGCTTATGATCAGTCCGGTATCGTGACGACCGTTGAGCATGAGCGGCCGCATGAGGGTTGTGCGGAGGAGCATTTTCTGCCATCGGGCCCCTTCGCCATCCTGCCCTTGAAGGGAAACCGGTCTTCGCTCGTCTGGACCGAACGCACGGCCGATGCCGACAGGCTGGTGGCCTCCGACGATCTGGTGTTTGAAGAAGAGCTGGAGCGCCGGTTCGGTCACAAGCTCGGTCCTCTGCGTCCCGTCGGTCCCCGCCGCGCCTTCCCGCTGGGGCTGACGCTGGCGCGCTCCTTCGTCGCGCCACGGTTTGCGCTTGCGGGTGACGCGGCGCACGGCATTCACCCGATTTCCGGGCAGGGCCTCAATCTTGGCTTTAAGGATGTGGCGGCGCTCGCGGAAACGGTGGTCGAGGCAGACCGTCTGGGCCTCGATATCGGCTCTCTCAATGTTCTGGAGCGTTACCAGTCCTGGCGGCGTTTCGATACATTGCGGATGGGCGTGACGACCGATGTGCTGAACCGGCTTTTCTCCAATGATATTGGTCCTATCCGTGTCATGCGTGATTTCGGTCTCGGCGTCGTGGATCGTTTGCCGGGTCTGAAGTCCTATTTCATCGGCCAGGCCGCCGGCACGATGGATGCGAATGCGCCGCGTCTGCTTGCCGGCGAGGCGCTTTGATCCAGCCCTTCGCATATATTTCGGATCGGCTTTTCCGGGATTGCCGCTTGACAGCCTATCCCGGTATTTTCTGCCCCGACGCCCTTCCGTAAAGATGAATCCGGCCAAGGACTTATCCGGATTCATAATCTGGTATGGTCTGCGCGCTCGCCAACCAGATATTGCGGAGAACAAAAGCTGAATCATGCGGAGTCAGCGATTCGTATTCGATTCGTTCGCAGACTGTTCCGTAGCCGAATCGATTCGATTTTCGCCGGATTCTTTTTGTTTCTTCAACTTGCTGAATCTGCACGGAAAATTCCGTGGATCGGTCGCCTTGCGCCACTTTGCGGGCAAGGCCTATTGCCTTTGTCAGCGGGCGTTGCCATGTGTGGTGCGTGCGGCCCGCATCAGCAATGGTGAGCGGCACGGCAAGCAGATGAAGTCGATTCGCGGATAGTACGTTGAATTTTCGCCCCATGATCCTGAGCGGCCGCGGTGTCACGGCCGTTCTCGGCCCCACCAATACCGGCAAGACCCATTACGCGATCGAGCGGATGGTCGCGCATGGCAGCGGTGTCATCGGCCTACCGCTGCGTCTTCTGGCGCGGGAGGTCTATACCCGCCTCGTTGAAAAGGTTGGGGCGCCGAATGTGGCGCTGATTACCGGCGAAGAAAAGATTTCACCTCCCAAAGCCAAATATTCCGTCTGCACGGTTGAAGCCATGCCGCGCGAGACGACGGCCGCCTTCGTCGCGATCGACGAGGTGCAGCTGGCGGGTGATCTCGAGCGCGGGCATATCTTCACCGACCGGGTGCTGCATCTGCGCGGGCGGGAGGAAACGCTGCTGCTCGGCGCGGGCACGATGCGCCCTATCCTCGAAAAGCTGCTGCCCGGAATTACCGTGGTGGAACGTCCGCGCCTGTCGCAGCTTTTTTATGCGGGTCAGAAGAAGATAACCCGTCTGCCACAGCGCACGGCGATCGTCGCTTTTTCCGCCGATGAGGTCTATGCCATTGCCGAACTGGTGCGCCGCCAGCGCGGTGGCGCAGCCGTGGTGCTGGGTGCGCTTTCGCCACGCACGCGCAATGCGCAGGTGGGTCTCTACCAGTCCGGCGATGTCGAATATCTTGTCGCGACGGACGCCATCGGCATGGGTCTCAACCTCGATGTCGATCATGTCGCCTTCGCACAGGACCGCAAATTCGACGGTTATCAGTTCCGCAATCTCAATCCCGGCGAGATCGGCCAGATTGCCGGCCGCGCCGGTCGCCACCTTCGCGACGGTACATTCGGTGTGACGGGGCGTGTCGATCCGTTCGATGACGAATTGGTGGAGCGGATCGAAACCCATCAGTTCGACGCGGTGAAGGTGCTGCAATGGCGGACGAAAAATTTCGATTTTTCCTCCATCGCCAATCTGCGCCTGAGCCTCGACGCCGCACCGGCGATCCAGGGACTTTCGCGCGCTCTGCCGGCAATTGACCAGCAGGCGCTGGAATATCTGTCGCGTTATCCTGAGATCATTGATGTGACGACCACCGATTCGCGGGTGGAAAAGCTCTGGGAGGCCTGCGCGCTGCCCGATTATCGCCGCATCGCCCCCGCACAGCATGCCGACCTGATCTCCACGCTCTATTTCGACCTCGTCAAACGGGGGGCGGTGAATGAGGATTTCATGGCCGAGCAGGTGCGCCGCGCCGACCGGACGGATGGAGAGATCGATACCTTGTCTGCGAGGATTGCGCAGATCAGAACATGGACTTATGTATCGAACCGCCCAGGATGGCTTGCCGATCCGACACACTGGCAAGAAAAGACTCGGGAAATCGAGGATCGATTGTCCGATGCGCTACATGAAAGGTTGACGAAACGCTTTGTTGATCGCAGGACATCTGTGCTCATGAGGCGCCTGAGAGAGAATGCGATGCTTGAAGCTGAAATCAGTGTAAATGGTGATGTCTTTGTAGAAGGACATCACGTCGGCCAGTTGGCCGGGTTCCGGTTCACGCCGGTGCCGGGAATGGAAGGGCCGGATCAGAAGGCCGTGCAGGCTGCGGCGCAGAAGGCGCTCGCGCTCGAATACGAGGCGCGTGCTGCGCGTCTGCATGCCAGTGGAAATGGCGATCTCGCTTTGAGCTCCGATGGTCTGGTTCGCTGGTTGGGCGAGCCGGTAGCCCGCCTTTCGGCCGGCGACAACATCATGAAGCCGCGGGTGATCCTGCTTGCCGACGAGCAGTTGAGCGGCAATGCCCGTGATCACGCGCTGGCGCGCGTCGAGCGTTTCGTCAATCATCAGATTGCGACCGTGCTGAAGCCGCTGGACGATATTTCCCGCGCTGAAGACCTTCAGGGTCTGGCGAAGGGCCTGGCGTTCCAGCTGGTCGAAAATCTTGGCGTGCTGTTCCGCCGCGACGTTGCCGAAGACGTGAAGTCTCTCGACCAGGACGCGCGCGCCTCCATGCGCCGTTACGGCGTGCGTTTCGGCGCCTACCATGTTTTCCTGCCCGCGCTGCTCAAGCCCGCTCCGGCGGAGCTCGTCACGCTGCTCTGGGCTTTGAAGAATGATGGCCTTGGCAAGCCGGGTTATGGTGATCTCATTCCGGTGCTTGCCGCCGGCCGTACCTCGGTCGTCACCGATGCCAGCTTCGAGCGCATGTTCTATAAGCTCGCCGGTTTCCGTTTCCTCGGAAAGCGCGCCGTGCGTATCGACATTCTCGAGCGTCTGGCTGATCTCATCCGTCCGCTCCTGCAGTGGAAGCCCGGCCAGCAGCCGCGTCCGGAAGGCGCCTATGACGGTCGCCGTTTCACGACCACGACGGCCATGCTTTCCATTCTCGGCGCGACGCTCGACGACATGGAAGAAATTCTGAAGGGCCTTGGTTACCGCGCCGACCAGGTGACGGCGGAAGAGGCGCAGGCCTTCCTCGCCAGTCACGCCGGTGCCTCTGCCCCGGTTGCTGCAGAAGCGGCGACGGCAGAAGAGGAAAGCATCGAGACCGAGGAGCACGAGCCGGCTTCCGAAGAGCAGGTGTCCGAAACGGCGACTGTTGCGGAAGGCGAAGCTGCCGAGGCGCCGGTTGCGGAAGCTGCCAGCGAAGAGGCTGCTGCAGCCGAGGCTGCGTCGGAAAACGCCGAGGCCGCCGAGCCCAAGCCTGTCCTTCTGTGGCGTCCGGGTGGTCGCAACGAAAATCAGCGTGGCGAAAACCGTCGTCCCGGCAATCGCGGTCAAGGCCGTGGTGAGGGAGCCCGCGAACAGGGTGAGCGTCGCGGTGAAGGCCGTCCCGGCAATCGTGACGGTGCAAACCGCGAAGCTGCCAATCGCAGTGGCGACGGCGAGCGCAAGCGTGATGGCGGACGTCCCGACCGTGGCAACAACCGCAACAATGATCGTCATGATCGCGGGGAGCGCAAGGACCGGCCGGAACGCAATGACCGTGGCGGAAAGCCGCAGGGGCAGCAGCGCTTCGAAGCCAAGCCGCCGCGCAAGGAGAAGCCGCTCGATCCGGATTCACCTTTCGCAAAGCTCGCTGCTCTCAAGGAGCAGCTGAAGAAGTAAGCCTATGGGAAGCAGCGAACAGCCACTGGAAAGCACGCGACAGCGTCTGGACAAGTGGCTGTTCTTTGCCCGTATGGCCAAGTCCCGTTCGCTTGCCCAAGGCTACATTCAGTCGGGCCACGTCAAGGTCAACGGGGTTACCATCCGCCAGCCCAGCCATGCGGTGAAGGCGGGTGACAGGCTCGATATCGGTTTCGAGCGCATGGACAAGTTGCTCGTCGTCAAGTCCGGCGGAACACGGCGTGGGCCCTATGAGGAAGCCAGACTTCTCTATGACGACCAAACACCGCCACGGGAACCTTCCGACAGGCTGACGCCTCTCGAGCAGGCGTTGCGCCAGCCGGGCAGCGGGCGTCCGACTAAAAAAGAGCGCAGGGCGCTCGACAGGTTTCTGTCTGATAGCGACGGAAGCAAAGATTAGAATAAACCTCCAAGTCGCACCCGTTTTTCAGAATTGTTTATCCTTGCTATCTGTAGTCAAAGGCATTACGTCACTTGCGAAATTGCCCTGTCTGAATTCCGGGCGACGGCTTGTGTTCCGAAGCCCAAAGACCCGGCCTGCATATTCTGGAGTTCATCATGACATATGTCGTGACCGACAATTGCATCCGCTGCAAATATACCGATTGCGTTGAGGTCTGCCCCGTCGACTGCTTTTACGAGGGTGAAAATTTCCTCGCGATCAATCCCGATGAATGCATCGATTGTGGTGTGTGCGAACCGGAATGTCCCGCCGAGGCTATCAAGCCCGATACGGAGCCGGGTCTCGACAAGTGGCTGAAGCTCAATGCCGAATATGCGGCAATCTGGCCGAACATCACAATCAAGCGTGACCCGATGGCGGAAGCCAAGGAAATGGACGGCGTTGAAGGCAAGCTGGAGCTTTATTTCTCTGCCGAGCCCGGTAAGGGCGACTGACCTCGGATTTACGAAGGTCCTGTACAAATATTTGAAAAGCCCTCGTTGCACCCAGCACGAGGGCTTTTTGTTTATCCGCCGCGGCCGGACTGCAGCGTGGTGGAGAGCAATGTCAGAAGGGCCACGCTTTCCTCCAGGCTTTGCCGCTGGCGGCTTTGCAGGATGGCGGCCTGCAGACGGTTCATCTCGCGGGCAATCGCCGCTGGCTGCCAAGTTCGCAGCGCTCTTTCGATGACGGGTTTTCTGCGGAAGTGGATGTGGCGTCCAAGCGTCTGCATGACCTGGCCGGCCTGCAGTTTTTTCTCATCCATTTCGGCCCGCATCTGGTCGAGCAGCTGGAATTGCTTGAGGCATCCCTGGAGCACAAGGAAGATCGGCGTCTTCGAAGAGACGATCTTCTGCGTCGCATGGAAAAAGGCGTTTCTGTCGCCTTTCAGGATGGCGTCAACGGCATCGTCGGCGGAGACCGTGCTGGCATCGCCGATAATGGAGAGAACGTCGTCTTCTTCGACCACGTCCGCGCCACGGCAATAGAGCGCGAGCTTACGGATTTCATTGCGCGAAGCGATACGGTCGCCGCCGAGCGATTCTATCAGCCTCTGCCGCGCAGCAGGCGCGATGCGGAGATTGTCTGCGGATAGTTCCTGATCGATCAGTGCATTCAGCGAGCGGGCATCGTCGGCATAACAGGGGATCGCGGCGATGGAGCGCGCAGGCTCCGCGATCTTGCGCAGTCCGGTACCTTTTTTGACATCGCCCGCTTCGATGATCAGGAAGCTCGCTTCCGGCGGCGTTTCCGCCAGAATCTGGAGGGCATCCACCAGCGCCTTTTCGGCGGAGGCACCTTTGACCCAGACGAGTTTTTCACCGCCGAAAAGACCGATGGCGTTCACTTCATCGAGCAGGCGGCCAGGGTCGCCCTGCAGATCGGATGCGGTCAGCTTTAGCGATGCGAAAGCGTCGTCGGGATCGATGCCGGTCTTTTTGGCGATGAGGGTCGCCCGTTCCGATACGAGGCCGCGATCCGGGCCGTAGAGCACGAAAACGCGAAAGCGCTCCGCCGGATTTTCGGCGAAGCGCTCGAATTCATGGGACTTTATCTCCGTCACGGCCGCCGCTCTCAGCGGCCGAGTGTGGCGGCGATATCGGTGCGGATGATTTCAGCCAGTTCCCGGGCGGCACGATTCTCGGCGTCGCGAGTTGCACGGATCTTGGCGAATTCCTGCTGCGGCAAGTCCACCTGCGCCGTCACGCTGCGGCGTGCAGAGCGCAGAATCTGACCGTCGGAAACGCGCGTCAGCACATATTGACCGCTCATCACGACACGGCCGGGATAGGGGCCGTCGTAATTGTTGTTCGCGCGGGTCGTCAGGTCGTAGTTCTGCACTTCCGTTGACGTGGCGCTCGAGCTTACAAAAACTTTGACGTTATATTGCGCCGTGGCCGGTTGGCCCGCGCCGCCGGCCATCAGAAAGATCAGCTGATTGCGGACTTCCTGCCCGACTCTGCCACCGGTCTCGGAGACGCTGACAGCCGCCAGCCTCTCCTTCGTTCCGGAAGCCTCGCCATAAAGCGGGCGCACCTGGCATCCTGCCAGAAGACCAGCCATCGTCACGACGGAAATCGCTGCCGCGACGCGGCTCCATCTTGAAAAAACGTCAGACAACAATGTTCACAATCCTCTGCGGAACCACGATGACTTTTTTGGGCTCGCCACCGGCAAGAATCGATTTGACGGCATCCAGCGCAAGGGCGGCCGTTCGGACCGCATCTTGATCCGCATCGCGCGCGATTGTCAATTCGCCACGCTTCTTGCCATTGACCTGCACGGGCATGACCACGTCGTTTTCCTCGACCAGCGAAGCGACGAAGCTTGGCCATGGTGTCTGGGCCACGAGGCCCGTATTGCCCAGCGCCGACCAGCATTCTTCCGCCAGATGCGGTGTCATCGGGGCAATGATGCGGATGAGGATTTCGACGGCGTCGCGCGCCGCTGCCTTGACGTCGTCAGGCTTGCCGCCAGAAGCAACATCGGCGAGCGGACCGGCCAGCGCATTGACCAGTTCGTAGATGCGGGCGATGGCCTTGTTGAAGGCGAGCTTGTCCAGATCTTCCTGGACAGCCTTCAGTGTCTTGTGGGCCGCCTTGGAGGCTGCCAGCCCTTCACCTTCGGTTGCCGGCTTCGGCTTCACGCCCTTCAACTGTTCGGCTGCTTCGCCAATGATCCGCCAGACGCGCTGAACGAATCGGTTTGCACCTTCCACACCGGCTTCAGACCAGATGACGTCGCGATCAGGTGGCGAATCCGAGAGAACGAAGAAGCGTGCGGTATCCGCCCCGTAGGATGCGATGATATCGTCAGGGTCGACCACGTTCTTCTTAGACTTCGACATCTTCTCGATGGAGCCGATCTTCACCTCTTCGCCGGAAGAGAGCAGGAAGGCGCGGCGCGCGCCGTCGTTTTCCTCGATCCGCAGTTCGGCAGGCGGCACCCATTCACGCGTTGTGCCTTCACCGCGGCTGTAAGTCTCGTGGACCACCATGCCCTGGGTGAACAGGCCCTTGAAGGGTTCCTTGACATCCACATGCCCTGTTTCGCGCATCGCACGGGTGAAGAAGCGCGAATAGAGCAGGTGCAGGATGGCATGCTCGATACCGCCGATATATTGATCCACCGGCAGCCAGTGGTTGGCGACCTTCGGGTCGGTCGGTGCGTCTTCCCACGGCGCGGTGAAGCGCGTGTAATACCAGCTGGAATCGACGAATGTATCCATCGTATCCGTTTCGCGGCGTGCGTCATGGCCGCATTGCGGGCAGGAGACATGGCGCCATGTGGGGTGCCGGTCCAGCGGGTTGCCGGGCACATCGAAAGTCACGTCGTCGGGCAGCTTGACCGGCAGGTCCTTTTTCGGAACCGGCACCACGCCGCAGACTTCGCAATGGATGACCGGGATAGGGCAACCCCAGTAACGCTGGCGGGAAATGCCCCAGTCGCGCAGGCGGAAATTGACCTTGCGCTCGGCCTGCGGCGTGTTGCCCAGCATCTCAGCAGAGAGCTTCTGCACGACCGCCTCAAAAGCGTCCGTCGTATTCATGCCGTTCAGGAAGCCGGAATTGATCATCACGCCATCATCGGTGAAGGCGGTGTCTTCGATGGTGAAGCTTGCGGCATCCGGACCTTCCGGTGCGACGACGGCGACGACCGGCAGGCCGTATTTGCGGGCGAAATCCAGATCGCGCTGGTCGCCGGAGGGGCAGCCGAAGATCGCGCCGGTGCCATAGTCCATCAACACGAAGTTGGCGACATAGACCGGCAGTTCCCATGTCGGGTCCAGCGGGTGCACGACCTTGACGCCGGTATCGATACCCTTCTTTTCCGCCGTTTCCAGCGCTGCCAAGGAGGTGCCATGGCGACGGCATTCGTCGCAGAACTCGGCAATCGCAGGATTCTGCGCAGACAGTTCCCGCGCCAGCGGATGGTCGGCGGCGATCGCCAGGAAGGATGCGCCGAACAGCGTGTCCGGGCGCGTCGTATAGACGGTGATGTCGGAGAAACCTTCCGGCGCCGTCTCAGCGACGGTCTGCCAACGCAGCGACAACCCCTCGGAACGACCGATCCAGTTTTTCTGCATCAGGCGCACTTTTTCCGGCCATTGATCCAGCGTATCCAGCTCGTCCAGCAGGTCCTGGCTGAAATCGGTGATGCGGAAGAACCATTGCGTCAGTTCGCGCTGTTCCACCAGCGCGCCGGAACGCCAGCCGCGGCCGTCGATCACCTGCTCATTGGCGAGAACAGTGTGGTCGACCGGGTCCCAGTTGACCTTGGACTGCTTGCGATAGACCAGACCCTTTTCCATGAAATCGACGAACAGCGCCTGCTGGCGATGGTAATATTCCACGTCACAGGTGGCGAATTCGCGGGTCCAGTCCAGCGACAGGCCCATGGATTTCAGCTGGCCGCGCATGGTGGCGATGTTCTGGTAGGTCCAGTCCTTCGGATGAACCTTGTTCTGCATGGCGGCATTTTCGGCAGGCATGCCGAAGGCGTCCCAGCCCATCGGATGCAGGACGTTGAAACCACGGGCACGCTTGTAGCGGGCGACGACGTCGCCCATGGCGTAGTTGCGGACATGGCCCATATGGATGCGTCCCGATGGATAAGGAAACATCTCTAGAACGTAATACTTCTCACGCGGATCGCTGTTGTCGGTGACGAAAACCTTGTCTTCGTTCCATTTCTGCTGCCAGCGCGGCTCGGCGTCGCGAGGATTGTAACGTTCGATGGCCATTGTTTAGAATTCCGGGTATCGAGGGGAAAAATTTGCGCTGACCTTCACCATGAAACGACCGGGGCGTCAAGTTTGGCGGGGCATTCGGGCGTTCAATCTTGGCCAGCGTGCCTCAAATGGTGCTAAACCCGCTTGGCATCAAGGCAATCGGCGTCTAGTTAGCGTTGCGAATGGTTCAAATGAAGGTCTTGTGATGGAAATCGAAGCACGTCTTGAGGATGTCAGGCAACGCATTGGTGATGTCGCGGAAAAATCCGGCCGCAAGCCTGCGGATGTTGCCCTCGTCGCGGTCTCGAAGACCTTTGATGCGGAAGCTATCCAGCCGGTCATCGATGCCGGCCAGCGTGTGTTCGGCGAAAACCGTGTGCAGGAAGCGCAGGGCAAGTGGCCGGCGCTGAAAGAGAAGGCTGACGGCATAGAGTTGCATCTGATCGGCCCGTTGCAATCCAACAAGGCGGCGGATGCCGTGGCGCTGTTTGATGTCGTCGAGAGCGTCGACCGCGAAAAGATCGCCCGCGCGCTTGCCGAGGAATGCGGCAAGCAGGGCCGCAGCCTTCGGTTTTATGTTCAGGTCAATACCGGGCTTGAGCTGCAAAAGGCGGGCATCGATCCGCGTGAGACCGTTGCTTTCGTGGCCTTTTGCCGGGATGAGCTGAAATTGCAGATCGAGGGATTGATGTGCATTCCGCCGGCCGATGAAAATCCCGGCCCGCATTTTGCGCTGCTGGCGAAGCTTGCCAGGGAGTGCGGCCTTGAGAAGCTTTCCATGGGCATGTCGGGCGATTTCGAAACCGCCGTCGAATTCGGCGCGACCAGTGTGCGTGTAGGTTCTGCCATCTTCGGTACGCGATAAGGCCATAAACAAAAAACCCGGCGCTGAGGCCGGGTTTCAAGCATTCGAAAACGTCGATCAGTACTGATCGTCCTCGTCTTCGTCCTTCTGCGTGGATTTCAGCGAGGAGAGCTTCTTGAAGACCGCATCGGCGTCGATCTGTTCGTCTTCTTCGCGCTGGAGGTTGTAATCCAGACCTTCGGTCACGGTTGCCGGCTGCAGCGTGTTGTCCAGCTCTTCGGCTGTCGGCAGCGGGCGGCCGCGCGAGGCGCGTTCGACTTCAAGGTCGAGGTCGATCTGGCTGCAGAGGCCGAGCGTTACCGGATCCATCGGCGTCAGGTTTGCCGAGTTCCAGTGGGTACGGTCGCGAATCTGCTCGATCGTCGATTTCGTGGTGCCGACGAGACGCGAAATCTGCGCATCCTTCAGTTCCGGGTGGTTGCGAACGAGCCAGAGAATAGCGTTCGGACGGTCCTGACGCTTGGAAACCGGCGTGTAGCGCGGGCCACGGCGCTTGGATTCCGGCACGCGGACCTTCGGCTCGGAAAGCTTCAGCTTATGGTTCGGATTGGCTTCGGCACGGGCGATCTCGTCGCGGGAAAGCTGTCCGGTCGCGATCGGATCGAGGCCCTTGATGCCCTGCGCGGCTTCACCGTCGGCAATTGCCTTGACTTCAAGCGGATGCAGTTTGCAGAACGTGGCGATCTGATCGAACGACAGCGCGGTGTTGTCAACCAGCCATACAGCCGTAGCTTTTGGCATGAGCAATTGTTGAGCCATAGATACAGTCCTTCTGTCCGTCCGCGCCGGTGTCGCGGGCGTGGTATCAACCACTGATTTCCGGGATATTGGCGCTCTATAACCGGATTGCATCATAATTGCAATTCTTTGCGAAACAAATGACCTTTGTCTAATTGCCGTGCGCATTTGAACTGCTATGAATTCAACACATGCCTGAGGTGGGAGTCTCAAGGTCACGCATATCTAGCCATATCTGGTTCCAGGAGGAGTTCATGTCTGCCAAAATCTACCCGGTTCTCAAATCGGCGAAGGCCCGCACGCTCATCGACAATGAGCGTTACCAGAAATGGTATCAGGAGAGCGTCGAGGATCCGGAAAAGTTCTGGGACAAGCACGGCCGGCGGATCGACTGGTTCAAGCCCTATACCAAGGTCAAGAATACGTCCTTCAAGGGTAGGGTGCCGATCAAGTGGTTCGAGGACGGCCTCACCAACGTCTCCTATAACTGTATCGACCGTCACCTGAAGACGCATGGCGAGCGCACGGCGATCATCTGGGAAGGCGACAATCCCTATATCGACAAGAAGATCACCTATAACCAGCTCTATGATTATGTCTGCCGTCTTGCGAATGTGCTGAAGAAGCACGGCGTCAAGAAGGGTGACCGCGTCACCATCTATATGCCGATGATACCCGAGGCGGCTTATGCGATGCTCGCCTGCGCCCGTATCGGCGCCATCCATTCGGTCGTCTTTGGCGGCTTTTCGCCCGAAGCGCTGGCGGGCCGCATCGTTGACTGCCAGTCCACCTTCGTCATCACCTGCGATGAGGGCGTGCGCGGCGGCAAGCCTATCCCCCTTAAGGAAAATACCGACAAGGCGATCGATATCGCCGCCAAGCAATATGTCATCGTTAACAAGGTTCTGGTGGTGCGCCGCACCGGCGGCAAGACCGGCTGGGCTCCCGGCCGCGACATCTGGTACCATCAGGAAATCGCCACCGTTAAGCCGGATTGCCCGCCGGTGAAGATGCGCGCTGAAGACCCGCTGTTCATCCTTTATACCTCCGGCTCTACCGGCAAGCCGAAGGGCGTGCTGCACACGACTGGCGGTTATCTCGTCTATACGTCGATGACGCATGAATATGTCTTCGACTACAAGGATGGAGAGGTCTTTTGGTGTACCGCCGATGTCGGCTGGGTCACCGGACACTCTTATATTGTCTATGGGCCGCTTGCGAATTGCGCGACGACGCTGATGTTCGAAGGCGTTCCCAACTTCCCCGATCAGGGCCGGTTCTGGGAAGTCATCGACAAGCACAAGGTCAATATCTTCTACACGGCGCCGACGGCGCTCAGATCGCTGATGGGGGCGGGCGACCAGTTCGTTCAGCGCTCGTCGCGCTCCAGCATCCGTCTTCTTGGCACGGTGGGTGAGCCGATCAACCCGGAAGCATGGGAGTGGTATTACCATGTGGTCGGCGAAGACAAGAGCCCGATCGTCGACACCTGGTGGCAGACGGAGACCGGCGGCATTCTCATCTCGCCGCTGCCGGGTGCGACCGATCTGAAACCTGGCTCGGCGACGAGGCCGTTCTTCGGCGTGCAGCCGCAACTTGTCGATGCCGAAGGCAACGTGCTGGAAGGGCCGGCTGACGGCAATCTCTGCATCATCGACAGCTGGCCGGGCCAGTCGCGCTCCGTCTATGGCGATCATCAGCGCTTCATCGATACGTATTTCTCGACCTACAAGGGCAAATACTTCACCGGTGACGGCTGCCGTCGTGATGAGGACGGTTATTACTGGATCACCGGCCGCGTCGATGACGTGCTGAACGTTTCCGGTCATCGCCTTGGCACGGCCGAAGTGGAATCGGCGCTGGTGTCGCACCATCAGGTTTCGGAAGCGGCCGTGGTCGGTTATCCGCATCCCATCAAGGGACAGGGCATTTATTGTTATGTCACGTTGATGGCGGGGCAGAATGGCGATTATGCGCTACGCGAGGAGCTGGTAAAACACGTGCGCAACGAGATCGGACCGGTTGCGACACCCGACAAGATCCAGTTTGCGCCGGGCTTGCCCAAGACCCGTTCCGGCAAGATCATGCGGCGTATCCTGCGCAAGATCGCCGAGGACGACTTTGGTGCGCTGGGGGATACATCGACGCTCGCCGATCCGGCGGTGGTCGAAGACCTCATCGCCAACCGGCAGAACCGCACGGCGTGATCTTTTGAAAAGGCTGCTTCGGCAGCCTTTTTCTGTCGGCCATTTTCACAAACAAAAACACCCGGAGGCGGAACCTCCGGGTGTTTTCAATTTTATCCGGTAAGGATTACTGGCCGCGGATCTTCTTCAGGTCCGCCAGAACGGCGTCAACGACGTCCGCGCCGATTTCAGCCTTGTGCTTTTCGTACACGACCATCGACTTTTCGCGAATACGGGTCTGCTCTTCCGGAGACAGCGTGTTCACTTCGAGACCGGCAGCCTTGATCTTTTCCAGCGACTTCTGGTTCAGTTCGCGGATGACCTTGCGTTCTTCGTCACGGCCGACGACTGCGCATTCACGCAGGGCCGTCTGCTCTTCGGGCGTGTAGCTGTCGAAGATCGGCTTGGAGAAGAGGAAGAGGAACGGCGTATAGGCGTGGTTCGTCTCGGTGATGTACTTCTGCACCTCGTAGAACTTGGAGGTGTCGATCGTCACATAGGGGTTTTCCTGTGCGTCGATCGCGTTGGTTTCAAGCGCCGAGAACACCTCACCGAAGGCCATCGGCGTTGCGTTGGCGCCGAGGTTCTGGAAGGTGTCGAGGAAGATGTTGTTCTGCATCACGCGGACCTTGAGGCCCGAGAAATCTTCCCACTTGTTCACGGCATGCTTGGAGTTCGACAGGTTGCGGAAACCGTTTTCCCAGTAAGCGAGGTTCACGAGACCCTGCTCTTCCAGCTTCTTGTTCATCATGTCGCCGAAGGCGCCGTCCATGACGGCATCGGCTTCCTTGTCGTTCGCAAAGAGGAACGGCAGGTCGAAGACGCCGAGCGACGGGATGAGGCCGACGAGCGGCGAGGACGAGGTTACGACAGCTTCCTGAACGCCGGAGCGCAGGGCCTGCGTTGCCTGAAGGTCGCCGCCAAGCGCGCCGCCCCAGAATGCCGTGAGCTTCAGCTTGCCGCCGGATTTGTCATCGAGGCAGGCCTGCATGGCCTTGATGCCGTTGCCAACCGGGTGGTCCTGGTTGATGCCGTTCGAAACGCGGATGTTACGGCTGTTGAATTCGGCCATTGCCGGGGCAGCGGCGCCAACGGCGAAGGCAATCGCTGTAGTGGTCAGAAGAAGCTTTCTCATAATATCCTCCCTTGGATTGTGGTCGAGAAAAAGTATCGATTAACGAAGGTACTGCAGCGGAACCATGACAATGTCAGGGAATATCACCAGCAGCGCCAGCACGATGGTTTCGGCGACGAGGAACGGCCAGACGCCGATTGTGACCTTGCCGAGCGGGATGCGGCCGACACCGCTGACGACGTTCAGCACGACGCCAACCGGAGGGGTAATCAGGCCGATGGCGTTGTTGATGATGAAGAGTACACCGAAATAGACCGGGTCGATGCCTGCCTGCTTGATGATGGGCATCAGAACAGGCGTCAGGATCAGGATGGTCGGGGTCAGGTCGAGCGCGGTTCCGACGATGAAGACCAGCACCATGATGACGATCATCAGAAGCATCGGACGGTCGATCAACGGCTCGATATAGCCTGCGACTTCGTTCGGAATGTTCGCCGCCGTGATGAGCCACGCGGAAACGAGTGCAGCGCAGACGAGGAACATGATGATCGAGGTGCTCTTGGCGGCGCGAAGAAGCACGTGGAACAGGTCCGCCGGCTTCAGTTCGCGGTAGATCACCATGCCGACGAACAGCGCGTAGGCGGCAGCGACGACGGCGGCCTCCGTCGGCGTCATGATGCCGGCCTTGATGCCGCCGAGGATGATGACGGGCATGCCGAGCGCCCAGCCGGCGCGGGCGGTTGCGACGAGACGTTCCTTGGCTGTCGTTCTCGGCAGCGGCTTGATGTCATCCTTGCGAACGACGATCAGCCAGGCGACGATCAGCGAAATGCCCATCAGAATGCCGGGAACGATACCTGCCAGGAAGAGCTGGGTGATCGAGACGTTTGCGGCGACGCCGAAAACGATGAAGGCCATGGACGGGGGGATCACCGGTGCGATGATGCCGCCTGCCGCGATGAGGCCGCCGGAGCGCGGAATATTGTAACCGGCCTTCGCCATCATCGGGATGAGGATTGCGGCAAGGGCTGCGGTATCGGCCGCCGCCGAACCGGAGATGCTGGCCATGATGATGGCCGCCACGATGGCAACGATGCCGAGACCGCCCCTGATATGACCAACGCAGGCGATGGCGAAATCAATGATGCGGCGCGACAGGCCGCCCGAATTCATCAATTCACCAGCCAGAATGAAGAACGGGATGGCCAGCAGCGTGAAGGTATCCGCGCCCGAAATCATGTTCTGGGCGATGATCGCAGTGTTGAACATGCCCATGTACCACATGAGCACGACGCCGCAGAACATCAGCGAGAAAGCGACGGGAACGCCAATCGCCATGGCTCCCAGGAGAGAGCCGACAAAAACGAGAAGTGTCATGGTATCAGCGCTCCGAAAGCTGTTCGATCGTCAGGTTCTCGCCCGCAAACTGGGCGATCTCGTCCTCTGTCACGCGGCCCGTCAAAAGACGGTAGAGGCGTTCCAGCGCGATGATGAACATCAGGCCGCCGGTGAACATGCCGATGCCATAGACCCAGATCATCGAAAGCTTGGTGACGGGGGCATGCATGCTGGCGTTGATGCCTGACTGCTTCCAGGTTCCCCAGAAGAAGATGGCGGAACAGGCCAGAATGATGATGTTCGACGCGATCATGCAGACGATGCGGGCACGGCGCGACAGGAACATCACCAGCGTTTCAATGCCCATGTGGCTGTTCTCACGGAAGGTGAGCACGGCGCCGAGGAAGGTCAGCCACACGAAGAAATAGCGCGACAGTTCTTCCGAGACGTTGATGCCGGAATTCATCGAGTAACGCATGACGACGTTGACGAAGACCATGATCGACATGCCGGCGAGCAGCAGGACGAGAATGATTTCGAGAATCCGGTAAAAGAGATTGATGGTCTTTTGCATTTTCCCCTCCCGAAGAAATATCTAGAGCAGCCCTCGTTTCGCCAGGTTGCGCATCAGGGCCGCGGTGCCGAATGTCCATTCCGGGCATTCGTCAGTCGTCGTGACCCAGTTGATCAGCTTACCGAGCTTGGGCGTGGAGATTTCGACACGGTCCCCCTTTGAATGGGTGAAACCGAGACCTGGTCCATGGCGGTCCTTTACCGGCGCGAACATCGTGCCAAGGAAAAAGACGGCACCGTCAGGATATTGATGGTTGCGGTTCAAAAGCTGCGACGCAAGGTTTTCCGGCGTGCGGCTGATCGCCTCCATGGGGCTGACGCCCGTCATGGTGAAACCGTCTTCGCCTTCGACCAGAAGCGAGATCTGCGACTTCTTCACATCTTCAATGGTGAAGTTGCCGTCGAACAGGCGGATGAAAGGACCGATCGCGCAGGAGGCGTTGTTGTCCTTGGCCTTGCTGAGCAGCAGGGCGGAACGGCCTTCGAAATCGCGCAGGTTGACGTCGTTGCCAAGCGTTGCGCCGATGATGCGGCCATCGGAGGTAATGGCCAGCACCACTTCCGGTTCCGGGTTGTTCCACTGCGATTTCGGGTGAACGCCGATCAGGGCGCCGCAGCCCACCGAGGCCATGGCCTGCGCCTTGGAGAAGATCTCCGCATCCGGGCCGATACCTACTTCCAGATATTGCGACCACAGGCCCATTTCCTGGAGCAGTTTCTTGACTTCGGCGGCTTTTTCCGAGCCGGCCTCAAGTCCCTTGAGATTGTCGCCGAGAACCGGGGCCAGCCGCCCGCGAATTTCCTGCGCGCGCAGCGGATCGCCCTTGGCCTGCTCTTCGATCACCCGTTCCAGCATGCTGTCGGCAAAGGTGACGCCTGCAGCCTTGACGGCCTGAATGTCATTGGGGGCAAGAAGTTCGCCGGCGGAACCATCCAGAAACGCCTCCAGCGCACCGAGTGCGACGAGTGTACCGGTGTCGGCGAGCCGCTCCACCAGATCCGTGTTTTCCAGAAGTTCGGACATGGTCGGGGAAAGCGAAGTGAGGTCATAAAGCACGTCGCCCTTGAGCAGGACGGGGCAGGGGCCGCCCTCGCTTTTCGACCAGACGCGGCCGACGAGCAGCGCGTTTTCGAAATCTTCAGGCAAAATTGCAGTAGCGTCGATGGACCTTGTGCCGGTCATGTAGTCCTCCCCTTCAGCATCCGACAGGCCGCCTCCTGCGGTCTTATTGTCTGGATGTCTGACAACTTAATCCCATTCTTCTTAGTATGACTTTTGCTACGAGTCTAGCGGCCTTGCCGACAAATTTGTCGTCTTTCGCGTCTCAATTCCCGGAAAGCCGTAAACCTGTCCTATAGCTTTGCCGGCGTGGTCTTTCGCTGCTCTCAGAAGATATCCAGTTCGAGGTTGACCCGGCTTGCGGCGCCGATCAGATGCTTGCGCATGGCGTTCTTGGCGGCAGCGGCGTCTGCCTTCTCGACGGCCTCATAGATTGCCACATGTTCGGCGATCGTCACCTCGAGAATTTCACCAAAAACCGCGCGGGAGAATGCGATGTTGATC
The DNA here is from genome assembly GCF_036888815.1 of Agrobacterium sp. CCNWLW155. Classification (NCBI taxonomy): domain Bacteria; kingdom Pseudomonadati; phylum Pseudomonadota; class Alphaproteobacteria; order Hyphomicrobiales; family Rhizobiaceae; genus Agrobacterium; species Agrobacterium sp. CCNWLW155. Next base: position 22,677 of record NZ_JBAKFW010000010.1, on the reverse strand, counting down.
GCGGAACTGATGCGTTCCGCGATGAAGCCGAGGAACATCAGAAAATATTCGTTCTGCGTCGCTTCCGCCAGAATGCGGTGAAAGTCGAGATCGGCAGCAACGCCTTCCGTTGACCAGTCATCGGCGGTTTTCATCTTTTCCAAAGCGGCCGCCAGCCGCGTCAGTTGCTGTGGGCTGCGATGCAGTGCGGCCAGACCCGCTGCCTCTATTTCCAGAGGCATGCGAAGCTGGAAAAGATCGCGGAAATTCTCCGGGTCGTTCAGCCGGGAGCGTTCGATGCGGATGGATAGTCTCTGCCGGGGATCGGTGACGAATGCGCCCACACCCTGCCGGGTTTCGACAAACCCCTCGTTGCGCAATTGCGCGATCGCTTCGCGGATGACCGAGCGGCTGACCCCGAAGGTCTTCGCCAGAACATGTTCGGTTGGCAGCCTGTCGCCCGGGCCGAGCTTCGAATCATTGATTTCGCGCGCGATCTCCGCGGCGATCCGGCCGGGCAGATGGTCGTTGCGATGTATCTGATTGAACTCCAGCGTCATGGTTGCTCCCGTTCCACAGAAACGATTGGTTCTTTTTCCCGCGGCAGGCGACTTCCTCCTTCGCCGTCAACGGGGTTTTCAAAGGCGGCGTTTTCAGCCGCCTTTACTGTTCCTCGATTAGCTATCCGGTTGCAGGGTTATCTGGCAACCGGGATTCATCCGCAAATCGGGGTCAAAAGTGTTTTTCAGACCCGTGATCATCCGACGCTGCACATCGGATAGCCGGCTTTCGAAATCGGAACGCTTCAGGCGGCCGATGCCGTGTTCGGCGCTGATGCTGCCGACATAGCGGTCAAGGACCTCGTTAACGAGTGTCTTGGACTTATAGATGAACGCTTCGCGCTCTTGCGGCGTCGCGCCGTTCGGCGGCAGCACGTTGAGGTGGACGTTTCCGTCTCCGACATGGCCGTAGGAAACCGCCAGGCACTCCGGCAGTTTTTCCGCCAGTTCCGCTTCGGCTTCGGCCACGAAGGCCGCAAGTTTCGACAGCGGCACCGAAATATCGGTGCGCATATGGGAACCGCGCAGTGCCTGACCTTCGTTCATGCCCTCGCGGAAGAGCCACAGCGATTGCGCCTGCGCCCGCGAGGAGGCGATGACGCCGTCCAGCACCAGACCGTCTTCCATGACACCCTCAAGGAACCGCCCCATCAGGTCGGCGGTATCCACCAGTCCGGAACCGGAAATCTCCATCAGCACATAGGCCGGGTAATCGCCGGCGATCGGCATCTTGAGGTCGGGTATCGCCTCGATCGCCAGTGTGAAGGCAACCGGCGGCATGAATTCGAAGGCGGACATCAGGTCGCAGCATTCGCGGCGGGCGCGGCGGTAGAGCTTGATGGCATTGTCAAGCGAATTGAGGCCGAGCAGCGCCGTCTCGACATGTTCGGGATTGGGGTAAAGCTTGACGGACACGGCGGTGATGATGCCGAGCGTTCCTTCTGCGCCGATGAATAGCTGCTTCAGGTCAATGCCACGATTGTCCTTGCGCAGCGTCGACAGGCCGTTCCAGATGGTGCCGTCAGGCAATACCACTTCGAGACCCAGCACCAGCTCGCGGGTCATGCCGTAACGCAGAACGTTGATGCCGCCGGCATTGGTGGAAACATTGCCGCCGATGCGGCAGCTGCCCTGCGCGCCGAGCGACAGCGGGAAGAACATTCCCTTGTCCTGCGCCGCATCCTTGAATTCCGACAGAATGCAGCCGGCTTCCACGACGGCCGAAAAATCGTCGCTGTCTATGGTGCGGATGGCGTTCATGCGCTCAAGGTTCAGCACAACCTGACGCTTCGGCGCATCGGGAATGCCGCCGAGCACCAGTCCGGTATTGCCCCCCTGGGGAATGATGGCGAGACCGAGTTCGGCGCAGACGCGAACGGTGTCGGAGACTTCCTTGGTCGATCGAGGGCGGATCACGGCCACTGCCGAGCTGGTGACGTCGCCGTGCCAGTCGCGGCAATAGCGCAGCATGTCTTCCTGCGATGTCAGCAGCAAAGCCTCGCCCAGACTGTTCTTCAACGAGACCCGCAATTCCTCGATATCGTGTTCGCTCACGATCGTCATTCCACCCTCTCCGTCCAATCCGCCCTAAAATATCCGGGCAAAGGTCTTTCGCCCTTGCTTTTGCCGGTTTGTGAAAAAATACTATTTTCAACTCGATCATATAAGGTTATCAGACAACCTTACAAGCTAATTTATCGGTCGGCTGGCCGATGATGTTTTTTCGGTCTCGGGAGAATGACCGGGACAAAGAGGAGGAAGACATGCATATCGCAATCATCGGCGCCGCAGGTATGGTTGGCCGCAAGCTGACGCAGCGTCTCGTCAAGGACGGGTCGCTCGGTGGCAGGCCGATCGACAGGTTCACGCTTATCGACGTGTTCCAGCCTGAAGCGCCCGCCGGCTTCTCCGGTGCGGTTGATGCGCGGGCGGCCGATCTGTCCGCGCCGGGCGAAGCTGAAAAGCTGGTCGAAGCCCGCCCCGATGCCATCTTCCACCTCGCTGCCATCGTGTCCGGTGAAGCCGAACTCGATTTCGACAAGGGGTACCGCATCAATCTCGATGGCACGCGTTATCTCTTCGACGCCATCCGCATTGCCAACGGCAAGGATGGTTACAAGCCGCGCGTGGTCTTCACCTCGTCGATCGCCGTCTTCGGTGCGCCGCTCCCCTATCCGATCCCGGATGAATTCCACACCACGCCGCTGACCAGCTACGGTACGCAAAAGGCGATTTGCGAACTGCTGCTCTCCGATTACAGCCGTCGCGGTTTCTTCGATGGTATCGGCATTCGCCTGCCCACCATCTGCATTCGTCCCGGCAAGCCGAACGCGGCTGCCTCCGGCTTCTTCTCCAATATCCTGCGCGAGCCGCTGGTTGGCCAGGAAGCGGTTCTGCCGGTGCCGGAAAGCATTCGCCACTGGCATGCCTCGCCGCGTTCCGCCGTCGGTTTCCTCATCCATGGCGCCACGATCGACGTCGAAAAGGTCGGTCCGCGCCGCAACCTGTCGATGCCTGGTCTCAGCGCCACCGTCGGCGAACAGATCGACGCGCTGCGCAAGGTCGCAGGCGAAAAGGCTGTCGCTCTCATCCGCCGCGAGCCGAACGAGATGATCATGCGCATGTGTGAGGGCTGGGCGCCCGGTTTTGAGGCCAAGCGCGCCCGGGAGCTGGGCTTCACGGCTGAAAGCTCCTTCGAAGAGATCATTCAGGTTCATATCGAGGACGAGCTGGGAGGTTCACTGAAATGAGTGTTGGCGGGGAGGAGAAGAAGCGGTCGGTTGCCTTTATCGGCACGGGCCTGATGGGCGGGCCGATGGCCCGGCGTCTTCTGGGCGCCGGCTTTTCGGTTACGGTCTGGAACCGCAGCGTTGATAAGGCCGAGGCTCTGGTTGCCGATGGTGCGGTTCTCGCAGCATCTCCGGCGGAGGCCGCCAAGGGTGCCGATATCGTCATCACCATGCTGAGCGACGGCAAGGCCGTGGGCGAAGTACTGTTTGAGGCCGGTGTGGCCGAAGCGCTGAAAAAGGGCGCTGTTGTCATCGACAGCAGCTCGATTGCGCCGCCGATCGCGCGCGAGCATTCCTCCCGGCTTGAGGCGCTCGGTATTCATCACGTCGATGCCCCGGTTTCCGGCGGTGTGCCGGGTGCGACGGCCGGTACGCTCGCCATCATGGTCGGTGGCGACGAGGTGCTGATCTCGGGTCTTGCGGATGTCTTCGCGCCGATGGGCCGGCTTACCTATGTCGGTCCCTCGGGTGCCGGCCAGCTCTGCAAGCTCGCCAACCAGCAGATCGTTGCCATCACCATCGGCGCGGTTGCCGAGGCGATGATGCTGGTGGAAGCGGGCGGTGCATCCCGTGAAGGTTTCCGCAACGCCATACGTGGTGGTTTCGCCGAAAGCCGGATTCTGGAACTGCATGGCGAACGCATGGTGAAGCGTAACTTCGTGCCGGGCGGTCCGTCCAAATTCCAGCTCAAGGATCTGAACGGCGTGCTGGCAACGGCGAAGGACCTGTCACTTACCCTGCCGCTCACCCAGCAGGTGACGCGGGAATTCGATGATTTCGTCGGCGATGGCGGGGCGGATATCGACCATAGCGGCATCCTGCTTTACCTCGAAAAACTCAACAACCGCGAACAGGGCTGAAGCGATCTCATGAGCGACGACAAGACACCCATGCGCCGCCTGCGGTCCCAGGACTGGTTCGACAACCCTGACCATCTCGACATGACGGCGCTCTATCTGGAGCGCTTCATGAATTACGGTGTGACGCCGGAAGAACTGCGTTCCGGCAAGCCGGTTATCGGCATCGCCCAGAGCGGCAGTGACCTGACGCCCTGCAACCGCGTCCATGTGGAACTGGTCAAGCGGGTGCGTGACGGCATCCGCGATGCGGGCGGTATTCCCATCGAGTTTCCGACCCATCCGATGTTCGAGAACTGCAAGCGCCCGACGGCGGCGCTTGACCGCAATCTGGCCTATCTCAGCCTCGTGGAAGTGCTCTACGGTTACCCGCTCGACGGCGTCGTTCTGACCACGGGCTGCGACAAGACCACGCCTTCGGCGCTGATGGCGGCAAGCACCGTCGATATTCCGGCCATCGTTCTATCTGGCGGGCCGATGCTTGACGGGTATCATGACGGTGATCTCGTTGGTTCCGGTACCGTCATCTGGCGCATGCGCCGCAAATACGGCGCCGGTGAAATCACCCGCGAGGAATTTCTGCAGGCGGCGCTCGAATCCGCTCCTTCGGTCGGTCACTGCAACACCATGGGCACGGCTTCGACCATGAATGCCATTGCCGAAGCGCTCGGCATGTCGCTGACCGGCTGCGGCGCAATCCCGGCCGCTTACCGCGAACGCGGCCAGATGGCCTATCGCACCGGCCGCCGCGCCGTCGAACTGGTTGTCGAGAATATCAAGCCTTCCGACATCATGACGCGCGAGGCGTTTTTGAACGCGATCCGCGTCAATTCGGCAATCGGCGGATCGACCAATGCCCAGCCGCATCTGGCAGCAATGGCCAAGCATGCAGGCGTCGAGCTTCGTGAAGAGGACTGGCAGGTCCACGGTTACGACATTCCGCTGCTTGCCAATGTCCAGCCCGCCGGCAAATGGTTGGGCGAGAAATACCACCGCGCCGGCGGTACGCCCGCCATCATGTGGGAGCTTCTGCAAGCGGGCAAGCTCGAGGGAAGCTGTCCGACCGTGACCGGCAAAACGGTGGCGGAAAATCTGGACGGGCGGGAATCGACCGACCGCGACGTGATCTTGCCTTACGATAAGCCGCTCAAGGAACGGGCCGGGTTCCTCGTCCTCAAGGGCAATCTGTTTGATTTCGCCATCATGAAGACGAGCGTTATCTCGGCGGAATTCCGTCAGCGTTATCTGAGCGAGCCGGGCCGCGAGGGCATTTTCGAGGGCAAATGTGTGGTGTTCGATGGTTCGGAAGACTATCACGCCCGCATCAATGATCCATCTCTCGATATCGACGAACGCACCATTCTCGTCATTCGTGGTGCGGGGCCGCTCGGTTGGCCGGGTTCGGCTGAGGTCGTGAACATGCAGCCGCCGGATGCGCTCCTGAAAAAAGGCATCACCAGCCTGCCGACGATCGGCGATGGCCGGCAATCGGGAACGGCGGACAGCCCGTCGATCCTCAACGCCTCGCCGGAAAGTGCCGCAGGCGGCGGGCTGGCATGGCTCCGCACGGGCGATGTGATCCGCATCGACTTCAACAAAGGCGAGTGCAATGCGCTGGTGCCGGATGAGGAGCTTGCGGCCCGCAAGGCTGACGGCATTCCCGCTGTTCCCGCGGATGCGACGCCCTGGCAGCGCATTTATCGTCAGTCGGTGACCCAGCTTTCGGACGGCGCGGTTCTGGAAGGAGCTGCGGATTTCCGCCGGATCGCCGAGAAGATGCCCCGGCACAATCATTGATCGCACCTGACAAAAATCCCCGGCCACGTCCGGGGATTTTTCCTTTCGGACTGTTTCGCATTTGATTGCGACCTCCTAATGTATCCGCGAATCCGCGTTACATCCGCATTATCGAGGGCAGGACATGACAGATATTTCGATGATAGAGGCCGCGCGCGAGCGTATCGGCAACCATGCGGTGCGGACGCCATTGCTGTCGTCACCTTTTCTGGATGAGATTGCCGGGCGAAAGCTGTTCGTGAAGGCCGAATGCCTGCAGAGGACGGGTTCCTTCAAGTTTCGCGGCGGCTGGTCGGCCGTCTCCGGCCTGCCGGCGCAGGTGCGCGCCAAGGGCGTGATCGCCTTTTCCTCTGGCAACCATGCGCAGGGCGTGGCCCTTGCAGCCCGCCTGCACGACGTTCCCGCCGTCATCATCATGCCGTCGGATGCACCGAAGATCAAAATCGACAATACCCGCGCCTATGGCGCGGAGGTGGTGCTCTACGACCGGGCGAACGAAGATCGCGATGCCATCGGAGATCGCATTTCGCGCGAGCGTGGGCTGACACTGATCAGGCCCTATGACGAACCGCTGGTTATTGCCGGGCAGGGGACGGTGGGGCTGGAGATTGCCGAACAGGGCGCGGAGCTGGGTATCTATGCAGCCGAGGTTCTGGTGCCTTGCGGTGGCGGTGGCCTCACATCCGGCATCTCCCTTGCACTTGCGGCGAAAGCTCAGAACTACAAGGTCAGGACTTCAGAACCGGAGCGGTTCGACGATGTGGCCCGTTCCCTTGCCTCGGGCAAGATCGAGCGTAACGCCACGACCTCGGGTTCGATCTGCGACGCGATCGTCACGCCACAGCCCGGAAACATTACTTTCCCGATCATGGCGGAGCTTTGCGGAAAGGGCATTGCCGTGACCGAGGAGGAAGCGCTGCGGGCGATGGTTCTCGCCTTCAACCGGCTGAAGATCGTCGTCGAGCCCGGTGGTGCGGTGGCGCTGGCGGCGGCCCTCTTCCACGGCGATGAACTGGAGAGCGAAACGGTGATTGCAGTGGCTTCCGGCGGCAATGTCGATCCTGACATCATGGCGGGCGCGCTGTCCCGTTTCGGCTGAATGAGGTTGAGATCAAGCCTCGAGTCGCGCCGTGACCTCGTTGGTAATCGCCAGCGAGGCGGTCAGGCCGGGGCTTTCTATGCCGAAGAGATTGACGAGGCCGGCAACGCCGTGGCTTTCCGGCCCGTCAATGCGGAAATCCATGGCCGGTTCGTCCGGACCGGAAATCTTCGGCCGGATTCCGGAATAGGCCGGAATCAGCGCATGGTCGGGAAGGCCCGGCCAATAACGCCGTATCGCGTCGCCAAAACCCTCCATGCGGCGGGGATCAACGGTGTAGTCGATGGTGTCCACCCATTCCACATCCGGCCCGAAACGGGCCTGGCCGGCAAGATCGAGAGTGAGATGCACGCCAAGGCCATGGGTGTGAGGTGCGGGATAGATCAGCCGTGAAAAGGGCGACTTGCCGGCCAGCGAAAAATAGCTGCCTTTGGCAAAACGCGCCTGCGGGACCAAATCCTCCGACAATCCTTCGATCTTTCTTGCCACCATCGGCGCAACAAGCCCGGCGGAATTGACGAGCAGCCGGCATGTCAGGCTTGTGGGCTCCGCGCCGCCGACGTGAATCCGGAAACCATCGCCGATCACTTCTGCCTTTTCGAAGGGTGCGTTCAGGGCAAGGGCTGCGCCATGATCCTGCGCGTCGCCAAGGAGCGCCAACATATAACCATGGCTGTCGATAATGCCGGTCGAGGGCGATGTCAGGGCTGCGACGCAGGTGAGCGCGGGTTCGAGCAAGACTGCCTGTCGCTCATCGATCAGCTCAAGGTCGTCGCAACCGTTGGCTTTGCCTTTTTCGCGGAGGGTGGTGAGCATGGCCGTCTCTTCATCGCTCGCGGCGACGATGAGTTTGCCGCAGCGGCGATATGAGACGCCGTGGCTTTGACAGAAAGCATAGAGTCGCGCCTTGCCTTCCACGCAAAGCCGGGCCTTGAGGCTTCCGGCCGGATAATAGAGCCCGGCGTGAATGACTTCGCTGTTGCGGGAGGAAGTGGCCGAGCCGAATTCCTTTTCGCTTTCGAGGATGATGACGGAGAGGCCGCGCATCGCCAGCTCGCGTGCTGTCGCCAGTCCGATCACCCCGGCTCCGATGATGATGGCGTCGATATCCGTCATGGTCTTTTCCGTGCCCGCCGCTGGTTTTGAACGGAAATGCCCTCCAGCGCGTTGATCCCGGGCAATGGGTAGATTGATGCTTGCCGGTGGGCAAGTCGCAATCCGTATTTTTCCCGATGCGCCAATCTTATGGAATTTTATCTCTACTGAAACAGTGGGGAATAAAGCTATTCTCTACGTGAAATAAGCAATGCCTGCTTTGAAGGGCCGAGCAGGAAGGGAGTGCACAATGTCTTATTCCAAGGCAGGAAAAGTAAAAGACTTTGTCTCGCAGCCCCAGTCGCCGCGTAACTGGAAAGATTCGGTTCATGCGGCTCTTGTCGGCGTCTGCGTGGCGTTTGTCGCTGCCGTCATATTCGGTCTCGTTCCCTGATCCTCCCGACTTTCTCATCAGGGTATTTGAGAACAAAAGGCCGGTCGCTCCTCCGACCGGCCTTTTTCATGTCCATTCATGCCTTCAGGTAATCCTCGGCCAGATCAACCCAGAAAGCGGTTCCGATCGGCAGGATATCGTCGTTGAAATCGAATTTCGGATGGTGCAGCGGCGGGTCGTTGTCGGTGCGCGCGGTGCCGAGGAAAAAATAACAGCCGGGCCGCTTCTCCAGCATATAGGCGAAGTCTTCCGCGCCCATCGACGGGCGCTGCATCTCAGCCACCTTTTCAGTTCCGGCAAAGCGGCGGGCGAGATCGGCGACATAATCCGTTTCCGCCTTGTGGTTGACCGTTGCGTTATACCCGCGCTCGTAATCGATGGTGACGCTCATGCCATAGCTGGCCGCCTGGCCTTCGGCTATCGCCCGGATGCGCTTTTCCAGCTCATCGCGCACGCCCGGATCGAAGGAGCGGATGGTCAGCAGCATTTCCGCCGTCTCGGGAATCACATTGCTGGCAGCACCCGCATGGAACGCGCCAACGGTGACGACCGCCGACAACTGCGGATGGATATTGCGGGATACCACCGTCTGCAAGGCCATGATGATGCTCGCGCCGGCAACGATGGGGTCGGCCGCGTCCTGCGGCTCGGCGCCGTGGCCGCCGTAACCGTTGACGGTGATCTTGCACTCGTCGACAGCGGCGAGAATCGGCCCCTCGCGCAGCACGAATTGCCCGAAGGGCAGGCCGGGATCGTTATGCAGGGCAAAAACCGCATCGCAGGGAAAACGTTCGAACAGCCCGTCCTCGATCATGATTCTGGCGCCGCCGAAATTCTCTTCCGCCGGCTGGAAGATCAGATGCAGGGTTCCGTCGAAATTCTTGCGCTCAGCGATGATCTTTGCCGCGCCGAGCAGCATGGCGGTGTGGCCATCGTGGCCGCAGGCATGCATCACGCCCTGATTGGCGCTTGCATAATCCGCCCCCGTCTCTTCGTGGATCGGCAGGGCGTCGATATCGGCGCGGATGCCGAGCGTGCGCGTGCTGTCGCCATTGCTGAGCGTGGCGACGATACCGGTGCCGGCGAGCCCGCGCGTCACCTCATAACCCATTTCCACCAATTGCCCGGCAATGAAGTCCGAGGTTTTGAACTCCGAAAGACCGATTTCCGGATTGCGGTGCAGGTGGCGGCGTATGGCCACCACATCCGGCATATGGTTGGCAAAGGATGCGATATTCGCGGTCTGTTTCGTCATTTTCAGAATCCCGGGTTTGGCCGTTTTTTCCGGCGTCTTTCCCAAAGGACATATCAGCATATTTATGTATTCTAAAGTGTCGTTATCGGCGCGGAAATGGCCTGAAATTCAGCGCTTGCATCGTGCCGCGACAGGTGGCATGGAACTATTGACGTCCTGGGGCATTAGCTTCTTTCGGATGTAGCGCGGACAGTCTCGGTTCCGCGTTGCCCTTCAGGTTGTCAACGGGGGATTATCGACGTTGCGCGAACAATTTTCGCCGTCGGGGAGGGTGCGAAATTCGGTCGGAACGGCATTGCCGGGCCGCAGGATGCCATTTTCTTCCTGTTATCGAAAATCTCCTGTCCGCACCGATCTGCGGTTTTCCGATCGTATCGGAATAATTTCACTGCAACATGCTGCACCTGCGGATACCACCCGCCTGACGATTCGTTCCGCACGGCGTCCGGTCCGGTTCACCGAAGGTTCAGGATAAGTCATAAATATAGCGTGGCCTGATTTTCGTATGTGTTCCCGCCATGGACGAAATGCCGGTCAAGTCGAACAAGTTTCCCTAAAGTTCAGAATACGAGCCCGATGTCATTTCATATTACCCCGACCGCCGCCGCCCGTGATTCCGAGACGAAGCAGATCGATCATAACGATTCGATCCGCGCGTCCTATATGACGGTCGAGGAACTGCATGATGCGGGCGCCGCGCTTTCGCGCGATGGCGCCGACAGCCTTCCCGGCTTCATGGAGTTCGATTTCTTCGAACGTCATCGTGAGAACGAGAAGGAAATTCTGCGGGTCTACCGCACAACGGCGGTCGACGCGGAAAATGGCGCGACGATAACGCCGGCGGCGGAATGGCTGCTCGACAATCACTACGTCATCGAAGAGGCGATCCAGGAAGTCCGCCGCGATTTTCCGCGCAAGTTCTATCGCCAGCTGCCGACGATGACGGTGGGCGGTGTGACGATCCCGCGGGTCATGGCGCTCGGCTGGCTTTATGTCGCCCATACCCACAGCACGGTTTCGCGCGAGAACATGACGGCGCTGGTGGATGGCTACCAGACCTCAAAGACGCTGCAGATCGGCGAATTGTGGGCGCTGCCGTCGATCATCCGTTTTGTCCTCATCGAAAATCTTCGCCGCATCTCCATCCGTGTGGAGCGTTCGCGCCGCATGCGCCAGAAGGCGAACGAGGTCGTTGACGAGATCATTCGTCTCAACGATGCGGAGGCCTCCGCGGCCCTTTTGAAGCAGGTCGATACGCTGGTCGACGACCCGACTTTCGCAACGCAATTCCTTTATCGTCTCCGCAACGGCTCCCAGACATCGGGTTTTGCGGTGGCATGGCTCGAAGAGCGCCTGCATGCTGCCGGCACGGACGCCGAAAACGTCATGATGTCGGAACATAACCGTCTTGCATCCGGCAACGTGACGATGGGCAACATCGTCAAGAGCCTGCGCGAAATCGACGATACCGAATGGTCGGTGTGGTTCGAGGAAGTCAGCCACATCGACAAGGTTCTGCGCGAAGAGACCGATTACGAAACGCTCGATTTCGGTTCGCGAAACACCTACCGCAATACTATCGAACTTCTGGCGCGCCGTTCTCCCAAGACTGAAGTTGAGGTTGCGCGTGCCGCTGTCGAAATGGCGCGCGCTGATACGCCTGTGGAGGCGGACGAGACACATCCCGTCAATGTCGGCTCCGTGCTCGTGGGCCAGCGTCGTTTCGAGCTTGAGAAGGCGCTGGGTTACCGGCCTTTGGTGTCGCAGCGTATCGTCCGGGCGATGCGCAAGTTCAACTGGCTTGCGATTGCGGCGCCGGTGTTTCTAATCACCGCGCTCGCCATGCTCGCCGTTGGCTGGTTCCTGGCGCAGGCGGGCATGCCCTGGTATGTGGTGACCGCCTTCCTGCTGATGTTCGCATTGCCGGCATCCGAGGGCGCGACCGGCCTCTTCAACACGCTCGTCACCTTCTTTGTGAAGCCGTTCCGGCTGGTCGGATACGAGTTCAAGAACGGCATTCCGCAGGACGCCCGCACGCTGGTTGCCGTGCCCTGCATGCTGACCAGCCGCGACAGTGTCGATGAGATGATGCGCAATATCGAGGTGCATTATCTCGCCAATCCGCATGGCGAGATCTATTTCTCGCTGGTGAGCGACTGGCGCGATGCGCAGTATGAACAGTCCGACGATGACCTCGAAATTCTCGATTATGCCAAGCGTGAGCTTGCGGCGCTGAACAGCCGTTATGCCTTTGACGGCAAGACGCGCTTTTACCTGCTACACCGCCGCCGCATCTACAATTCGGCTGAAGGCTGCTGGATGGGCTGGGAGCGCAAGCGCGGCAAGCTGCATGAGCTGAACATGCTGCTGCGCGGCGACAAGGATACAACGTTCCTGGGCGGCGCCAATGTCGTGCCGGAGGGCGTGAAATACGTCATGACACTGGATGCCGATACGCGCCTGATGCGCGATGCGGTGACCAAGCTCGTGGGCAAGATGCACCACCCGATCAATCGTCCGGTGATCGACCCGGTGTCCGGACGGGTTGTCGAAGGCTACGGTCTGCTGCAGCCGCGCGTAACGCCCTCGCTCACCACCGGCAAGGACGCATCCGTTTTCCAGCGGGTCTTCTCGATCAACCGCGGTATCGATCCTTACGTCTTCACCGTTTCCGACGTCTATCAGGACCTGACGTCCGAGGGCACCTTCACCGGCAAGGGCCTTTACGACGTGGATGCCTTTGAGGCGGCGCTGAAGGGCCGGATCGAGGAAAACTCCATTCTCAGCCACGATCTGCTCGAAGGCTCCTTCGCGCGCTGCGCGCTGGTGACCGACGTGGAGCTGGTCGAGGATTTCCCGACCCGTTACGAGGTTGAAGTGTCGCGCCAGCATCGCTGGGCGCGTGGCGACTGGCAGCTTCTGCCCTTTATCCTCGATCGTGCCCGTGGCGTTACCGCGATCGGCCGCTGGAAGATGGTCGATAACCTGCGTCGCTCGCTGACGCCGATCGCCTGGTTCTTCGCTTCGATCCTCGGCTGGTATTTCATGGACCCACTGGGCGCGCTGATCTGGCAGATTTTGCTGATCTTCTCGCTGTTCGTAGCCCCCACGCTTTCCCTGCTCTCCGGCCTCGTGCCCCGCTCCACCGATATCGTGCCGCAGGCGCATTTTCACACCATCTGGTCGGAAATCCGCGCGACCAACGCACAGGTGGCGCTGCGCATCGTCTTCATCGCCGATGCCGCCTGCATGATGACGGATGCTATTGCCCGCTCGCTTTACCGCCTGCTCGTCAGCCACAAGCTGATGCTGGAATGGCGTACCGCCGCCAGCATGCAGTCGAGCGCGCAGGGCAGCATCATCGATTATTATCGACAGATGTGGCATGCGCCCGTAGTGGCGATGCTCGGCCTGCTGTTCGCGGCGCTGCCGGGTGACAATGCCTTCCTGATCGGCATTCCCTTCACGCTTCTCTGGGTTCTGTCGCCTGCCGTTGCCTGGTATGTCAGCCAGTCGGCTGAAACCGAAGACCGGCTGTTCGTTTCGGAACACGTCTCCTTCGAGCTTCGCAAGATCGCGCGCCGCACATGGCGTTATTACGAGGCCTTCGTGACGCCGCAGGAAAACCACCTGCCGCCTGATAACTTCCAGGAAACGCCGGAGCCGATCGTCGCATCGCGTACGTCGCCCACCAATATCGGCGTCTACCTGCTCTCCATCATTTCGGCGCGCCAGTTCGGCTGGATCAGCTTTGCCGATACTCTGGAGCGGATCGAGAACACGATCCAGACCGTCGAGAAGATGGAGAAACATCGCGGCCATCTCTACAACTGGTACCATACGGACACGTTGCAGACGCTTGGACCCCGCTACGTTTCGGCGGTGGACAGCGGCAACCTCGCCGGTCACCTGATTGCGGTTTCGTCTGCCTGCCGCCAGTGGGCAGAAGCGCCTTCCGCGCATCTTCAGGGTAATCTCGACGGTATCGGCGATCTCGCCGGCATTCTGCGCGAAACGCTGAAAGCGCTGCCTGACGACCGCAAGAACCTGCGTCCGCTGCATCGCCGCCTCGAAGAACGCATCATCGGTTTTTCGAACGCTCTTGCCTCGGTCAAGCGCGAGCATGAATTCGCATCGATCCGCGTCATCAATCTTGCGGTACTCGCGCGCGACATCCAGAAGCTCGCTACGAATGTCGATCACGAAGTGAAGTCTGCGCAGAGCGCGGAAGTGACCCGCTGGGCGCAATTGCTCGTGGATTGCTGCGAGGCGCATATTTCAGACAGCGCCATCGACCTCACCAATATGGAGCCGCTACGCCAGCGTCTTGCATCGCTGCGCGACCGCAGCCGCAACCTCGCTTTCTCGATGGATTTCACGTTCCTTTATCGCAAGGATCGCCGTCTTCTGTCGATCGGCTACCGCGTCGAAAGCAAGGAACTGGACGAGGCCTGCTACGACCTTCTGGCGTCCGAATGCCGCCTGACCAGCCTGTTTGCCATCGCCAAGGGCGATCTGCCGACCGAGCACTGGTACCGTCTCGGCCGCCAGGTCGTGCCGATCGGTGCGCAGGGCGCGTTGGTCTCCTGGTCGGGTTCGATGTTCGAATATCTGATGCCTCCGCTCGTCATGCAGGAGCGTCAGGGTGGCATTCTCAACCAGACCAACAATCTGATCGTCAAGGAACAGATGAACCACGGCCGCCGTCTCGGCACGCCATGGGGCATTTCCGAAGCGGCGTTCAACGCCCGCGATCACAACATGAACTACCAGTACACCAACTTCGGCGTGCCGACGCTTGGTCTCAAGCGCGGCCTTGGCCAGAATGCAGTGATCGCGCCCTATGCGTCGATCCTCGCCAGCCAGTACGATCCTGATGGTGCGCTTGAGAACCTCGACAAGCTGCGCAAGCTTGGCGCGCTTGGCCAGTACGGCTTTCATGATGCGGTGGATTTCACACCGACACGTGTGCCTGATGGTAAGGTCTGCGCGGTGGTCTACAACTATTATGCCCACCACCACGGCATGTCGATTGCGGCCGTCGCCAACGTCGCTTTCGATGGCGTGCTGCGCGAACTCTTCCATTCCGATCCGGTGATTGAAGCGGCCGAACTGCTGTTGCAGGAAAAGGCACCGCGCGAAGTGCCCGTCATGAGCGCGAAATACGAGCCGGAAACCCCCGGCAAGGAACAGGCGGACCTGTTGCGTGCGGAAGTGCGCTCCATCGTCGACCCGGCCGCGCGCGACCGCGAAGTGGTGTTCCTTTCGAACGGCCATTATTCGACGATGCTCACCTCTACGGGTGCCGGTTATTCGAAGTGGAACGGTCAGGCGATTTCCCGCTGGAAGGCCGATCCGACCGAAGACCGCTGGGGCACCTTCATCTTCCTGCGCGACACCACCAACGGACAATGGTGGAGTGCGACGGCAGAGCCGCGTGTTATCGAAGGCGAAAAGACCAAGACGATCTTCACCGACGACAAGGCCGAGTTCCACAAGACCACCGGCGATCTGCAGAGCGTGGTCGAATGCATTGTCGCCACCGAGCACGATGCCGAAGGCCGCCGCGTCACGCTGCTCAATGTCGGTTCCGAGGATCGCTATATCGAAGTGACCTCCTATATGGAGCCCGTCATTGCGTCTGAAGATGACGACAACGCCCATCCGCTGTTCTCGCGCATGTTCGTGCAGACCGAGATTGGCCGCCGCGGTGATGTCATCCGCGCCTGGCGCAACCGTCGCAGCCCGAACGAGCCCGGCACCGTCATCGCGCATCTTGCCGCCGACAATGCCGGCCCGTCGCGCCCGACGGAATTCGAGACCGATCGTGCCAAGTTCATCGGCCGCGGCCGCTCGCTGCGCGAAGCGGCGGCTTTCGATGCCGGTGCGACGCTTTCCAGCAACGACGGCTTTACGCTTGATCCGATCCTGTCCTTGCGCCGCACCGTACGCGTGCCGGCGGGCAAGAAGGTGAGCGTGATTTTCTGGACGATTGCCGCGCCAAGCCGCGAGGAGGTCGACAAGGCGATCGACCGTTATCGTCATCCGGACGCGTTTGCCCATGAACTCGTGCACGCCTGGACACGCACGCAGGTGCAGATGCGCCATGTGGGCGTCACCTCGCAGCAGGCGGCCGCCTTCCAGCATCTCGGCCGTTATCTGACCTATCCGGACATGCATCTGCGTGCGGATTCGGAAACGCTGAAAACCGGCCTTGCCTCGCAGCGTGCTTTGTGGCCGCTCGCGATTTCAGGCGATTTCCCGATCTTCAGCCTGCGCATCAACGACGATATGGACATGGATATCGCCCGTGAGGCGCTGAGCGCCCATGAATATCTGCGCTCACGCGGCGTGATCTTCGATCTCGTTATCGTCAACGAACGGGCTGCATCCTATGCACAGGACATGCAGCATGCGCTGGATCATATTTCCGAGGCGCAGCGCCGCATCAATCCTGCCGATGGCGGTCGTCCGCACGTCTTCTCCGTGCGCCGCGACCTGATGGACGAAGAGACGTGGAGCGCGCTTCTCGCCGCTTCCCGCGTCGTTCTCCACGTGCGCAACGGCAAGATTGTCGACCAGATCAACCGTGCGGTCTCGCTGTTTGCGGCCCATCGCGGCCCCGATGGCACAAGCGACGCTGCGCAGGCCCGTCTGCCGGTACCGTCCTTCCCGGTTGCGGAACAGGTCGAAGATGCGGGTGATCTCGATTTCTGGAACGGTTTTGGCGGCTTCGCCAAGAACGGCCAGGAATATGTTGTGCGCCTCAATGGCGGGCAGTCCACACCGCATCCGTGGATCAACGTCATCTCGAACGAGAGTTTCGGCTTCCACATTTCGGCCGAAGGCGCCGGTTTCAGCTGGAGCCGCAATTCGCGCGACTATCAGCTGACGCCCTGGAGCAACGATCCGGTCGTCAACCGGCCGGGTGAGGCCTTCTATGTCGCCGATGTGGAGACAGGAAAGCTCTATACGCCCTGCGCCGCGCTGTCGCGCGATCCGGAAGCCATGTTCGAAACCCGCCATGGCCTGGGTTACTCCGTGCTGACAGGCGTGGCCGATACACTTGAAGTCGAAGTGACACAGACCGTTGATCGCGAAAAACCGGTCAAGTTCTCGCAGGTCATCGTTCGCAACAAGGGTTCAAAAAGCCGGCGCCTGAAGGTCTATGCCTATGTGGAATGGGTGCTGGGCAACAATGCCCAGAAATCCGCGCCGTTCATTCTGAGCAGACACGATGCCGGCAGCAATGCGATCTTCGCGTCGAACCCCTACAGCATCGACTATAGCGCCCGCACGGCGTTCCTGACGCTTGACAGCGAGGCGAGCGGCTTCACCACCAGCTGCCGGGAATTCATCGGCCGCTTCGGTTCGGCACAGGCCCCGCAGGGCATCGTGTCGGGTAGCGCACTCAGCGGCAGCACCGAGGTCGATGGCGATCCCTGCGCCGCGCTGATGCAGGAAATCCATCTGAAGCCCGGTGAAGAACGGCACATGACCTTCATTCTCGGCGATGCCGACAATGCGGAAGAGGCCGAAGCGCTGGTGAAGGATGTTCGCAACGCGGACTTCCAGACGGTGCTGGACGAGAGCAGGGCGTTCTGGACGGGCTTTACCGGCCAGTTGCAGGTTTCCACGCCGGATGCCGGTTTCAACCACATGGTCAACAACTGGCTGCCCTATCAGGCGCTGGCGTGCCGCATTCTGGCGCGCACGGCCTTTTACCAGTCGAGCGGCGCCTTCGGCTTCCGCGACCAGCTTCAGGATACGCTGGCCTTCCTGCTCTACCAGCCGGATCTCGCCCGCAAGCAGATCCTGCGTGCAGCCGGTCGTCAGTTCCCGGAAGGCGATGTGCAGCACTGGTGGTTGCCGCTGACCGGTGCCGGTGTTCGCACCACCATCTCGGATGACGTGGTCTGGCTTGCTTATGCAATCGACCAATATGTCTCGGCCACGGGTGATGTCGCGATCCTCGATGAAAGCATCCCCTTCCTGAAGGGTGCCGCATTGATGCCCGGCCAGCATGATGCTTTCTTCCAGCCGGAGACCAGCGACAGATCTGCTACGCTTTACGAACATGCGGCGCTGGCGCTTGATCTCGCCATTCATCGCACCGGCGAAAATGGTCTGCCGCTGATCCTCGGCGGCGACTGGAACGATGGCATGAACCGCGTCGGTGTCGGCGGCAAGGGCACCAGCGTCTGGCTCGGCTGGTTCCTTTCCGGGGCGTTGCGCGATTTCATCGCGATTGCGGAGAAGCGTGGCGATGCCGACCGCGTCGGCAAATGGGCATCGCATCGGGAAAGGCTGCGCAACGCGCTGGAAACAGCGGGTTGGGATGGCAGCTATTACCGGCGCGGTTATTTCGATGACGGCACGCCGCTCGGTTCGGCCGAAAGCGAGGAGTGCCGGATCGATTCTCTTGGCCAGAGCTGGAGCGTTCTCTCCGGCGAAGGCGAAGAGGGTCGGTCGCGGCAGGCCATGGATGCCGTCATGGAGCATCTGGTCGATGAGCAGACCGGCATTATCAGGCTGTTCACGCCGCCCTTCTCGCGTGCACCGCATGATCCGGGCTACATCAAGGGATATCCGCCGGGCGTGCGTGAAAACGGCGGGCAATATACCCATGCCGCAACCTGGGTGGTTCTTGCCCTCGCCAAGCAGGGTAGGGCGCAGGAGGCATGGAACTGCTTCAAGCTGCTCAACCCGGTCAATCATGCGCTCGATGCGGCATCGTCAGAAACCTATCGGGTCGAACCCTATGTGGTGACCGCGGATGTTTACGGTGAAGGTGCTTATGCGGGCCGTGGCGGCTGGAGCTGGTACACGGGTTCGGCCGGCTGGCTCTACCGCGCAGCGGTCGAGGGTATTCTCGGCATCACCCGCACCGACGGCAAGCTGCATATTGCGCCGTCTCTGCCGGAGGACTGGAGCGGTTTCTCGGTGAAGATCACGCTCGACGGGAAGGCAAGGGACATCGCCGTCAGCCGCAAGGCCGGTGGGGCGGAAGTCTCCGTATCCGTCGATGGCAAGGCTTTGTCGGCAGGCGACAGGGTGATCCCCTTCGACTGAGACTCAGGTCTCTGTTCGCTTTAAATTCAGGCTCCTGTGGTGACGCAGGGGCCTGAATTTTTTGTGGGCTAGCTTGGCTTGCGACTTTGCATATCCGCCGGATCATGGCCCGGAAGCCCGGTCTCCTTCGCAGCCATCGGCCGAAAGGTCCTGCGGCACCAAGATGGTCGTGCAGGCGAAGGCCTTCACGGCGCAGTGCCTGGTTGTCCGGTCCGACCGGTTGTCAATCTTTTCAGGCAGCAGTTGTGAGTGATCAATTACTAAAAACAGGTAACGGCAGGAATCCGTCGTGTATGGTCGGTTTCAGGAATAGCACGCAGGAATCTTGATTGGTCTCCGCGTGTTTCGCGATATTCCCGGTCGATCGGAAAGGGAGTTACCTTGCAATTCACCACCTCTTTCACAGAATCTGCGCTGGCGGTGTTGCTCGCCATTCTTTCCCTGGCGTTGTCGTGTTGGTTGGCGCGCTACCCACGGAAGACGAGCGTCGGAGTAACGCTTGGCGTGGTGCTCGGAGTTTTCCTGACTAATCTCGCAGCAGGTATGTTGTTTTTCTGGGAAATGTCATCCCATTCGGGCAGATCGATTTTTGGCTGGCAGATTCCTTGACCGAAATTCTCCGATAGGAGACCCGTGATCTGGCGCCGCCGTCGGGAAGCGGGCAAAGAAAAAGGGCGGACAACATGCTGTCCGCCCTGTCTTCATTCTGTCAGCCAAACACTCAGGAAGCTATGGCCTTTGGCCGGGGTTGCTGGCCTTCATCTTCCGTCAGCAGGCCGCTGGTGCGCAGCAGCGAGGTGAAGCGTCCGCCGCGCTGGCTCAGCTCATCGAAAGTACCCTTTTCGATGATCCGGCCCTGATCGAGGAAGAGAACGAGATCGGCATCGCGGACCGTGGAAAGGCGGTGGGCGATGATGAAGGTCGTACGGTTCTTTCTCAGCGCGTCGACAGCGGCCTTCACGCGAGCTTCCGTTTCCACGTCCAGCGCACTGGTCGCTTCGTCCAGAACCAGAATGGGAGCGTTCTTCAGGATGGCGCGTGCAATGGCGATGCGCTGACGCTCGCCACCGGACAGGCGGTTGCCGCGTTCACCGACCTGGGTCAGATAGCCGTTGATACGGCTGTCGATGAAATCCGTTGCCGCTGCCGCTGCCGCTGCCTCCACCACTTCCGCATCCGTTGCCGATTCACGGCCGAGACGGATGTTTTCGCGGATGGAGCGGTTTAGAAGCCCGGCATCCTGGAACACGGTGGCGATGGAGTTGCGGAGCGAGTTTTTCGTCACCGTCGAAATATCGGTTCCATCGATCAGGATCTGGCCGGAATCGGGGTCGTAAACCCGCTGCAGCAGATTGATGAGCGTGGTCTTGCCGGCGCCCGTCGGTCCGACGATCGCAATGGTCTCACCGGCCTTGGCCGTGAACGAAACGTCGTGAACGCCCTGCTTGGTATTGGCGAAACCGAAATTGATGTGACGGAATTCCACGGTGCCGGAGACATTCGACAATTCGCGGGCATCGCCCGGCTCTTCCCGTTCCTTGACAGAATCTTCCAGAACGAAGAAATCCTCAAGCTTGGCGCGGGCTTCGAAAATCTGCGTCACGAATTGCCGCATCTGATCCAGACGGCCAATCAGGAGATTGGCAAAACCGATGAAGGCGATGACGTCACCGACGCGCAATTCGCCGTTCTTGACCAGAACGGTACCGATGACGAGGATGATCATCATCGAAACGGTGGAGGCCGTGCGGTTCAGAGCACTCGCAAAGGCCCACCAGTCCAGCACCGGATATTGTGCGCTCAAGAGCTTTTCAGTGAAGGATTTCAGCGCCTTCGTTTCAGCCTCGATGCGGTTGTAGCTGTGCAGCACCGACACGTTGCTGATGGAATCGCTGACATGGGCAAAAACGCTGTGATAGTGCTCTTCAACCGAAGCCTGGCCGTCCTTGGTGCGGCCCATGACCCACTTGCCGATGAACCAGTAGACGATGCCGAGGCCAATCAGAACGAAGCTGAGGCGCATGTCCATGGACATGGCGGTCGGCACAAGCAGCACCAGCGCGACGAAAGTGGCCAGATGCGTGCGCATGAATTCGAGCCAGAGGCCAAACAGCGTTTCGCTGGCGCGCAGCAGCGTGTGGAGGGCGTTCGACGTGCCGCGCTGATGGTGCCAGGAGAGCGGCATCGAGATGATGCGCCCAAAGGCTTCCGTCAGCAGCGAAGCGCGCCGGCCATGGGCCAGCCGGTCGGCCTCGCGGGCGACCGCGACATAAGCGACGGTGTTGAAGACGCCAAAACCCGCCCACAGAATGAGAATGGGCGTGACATTGGAGCCAGAAGAGATGGCGTCAATGATCCGGCCGAACAGTACGGGTTCGGCGATGGTGATCGCTGCAAGAATGACGTTGGCAATGACGACCACCGTCACACGCCATTTATGAACGGTCAGATAGCGCAGAGCGCGTGTATAAACCTGAAACAAGGTCAAATTTTCAATCCAGTCCGTGCGTCTTTTCAAGCGGTTTATTGTTCGGCCTCAACGCCATGCTACTTTAGCAAGGTTGCATGAGACGGCGAATTTTGTGTAATTATCGCTCTTTCTGTCTGAATGGCGGCTTAACAGATTGACCGCGCGTGCGAACCGAAAAAACCGAACCCGATGTTTCCCGGGGCCTGCCGTCACAAGATTTAGCATCTTCGTTTCAGGGATTGATAACGACGATATGTTCAATCTCAACCGACCGGCGCCCGAGTAACATGACGTCATCGCGGGACCATGTCCTCCGTGTCATTCCCTTCAAGCCAAGCTCCGGACCCCGTGTCTTTATGCATGATATTCTTCACTTCATCTCAGCGTGTTACCAGGCGGGAAGCGCCGACCGCGTTCGCTCCGAATTTGCAACGCTCATTCGCGAATACGGTTTCGAATATTTTCTCGTCAGCAGGCGGATGACCGGGGAGATCGCCTCCAGTGGACACATTCTCGCGCAACATCTGCCCGAAGGCTGGCTGGAGGTCTACAGGGCCAAGAAATACAATCTCGTCGATCCCGTCCGCAAGGTGATCGGCATGGTGCACAAGCCGTTTCAATGGAAGGAAGCGCTTGAGGGCCTGCCGCGTGCGATGCATCGCAAAAGGGCGAGCGTCTTTTTCCACGATGCCGGACGTTACGGTCTGCAGGGCGGCTATGCCTTTCCCGTGCACGGTCGTGCGGGATTCATCGGTGCGGTCTTCATTGGCGGTCAGGATCGGCAATTGCCCTCCTTGCAGGTGGAGCTGCTTGATGCTGCCACGCGTGCCGTGTTCTGGCGCCTGCTCGATCTTTCCGGGCAGGCTCATGGCTTCAGCAATGCCCCCGACGTTTCCGCTCTCGAGCTTACGAGGCGCGAAATGGAGGTGCTGACGCTGATGGCAGACGGCATGACCTCGACGGAAATCGGACGTCAGCTATCGATCTCCAACCACACGGTCGACTGGTATATCAACGGAATCCAGCGCCGTTTCAGCGCCAAGAACCGACAGCACACCGTAGCGCTTGCTTTTCGTCATGGATTGCTGAGCTAGCGCAAACAGGACAGTTCTCGCCGGAATTGCCCTTTCCAAGACCGGGTTTTGCTGCTTAATTCCGCAGTGCAGCAGAAGTTTTGTTTTGGCGTGTGGGGAGACCGTCTTGAAGATATCGAAAATACTTGTTGCCAACCGATCCGAAATTGCGATCCGCGTTTTCCGGGCAGCGAATGAGCTTGGGATTAAAACCGTTGCGATTTGGGCGGAAGAGGA
>NZ_JBAKFW010000009.1:0-194599 GCF_036888815.1 Agrobacterium sp. CCNWLW155 | reverse complement strand
GGTCAGGAGGTCAAGGCCGGTGACGTGCTGCTCTCCATCGAAGCCATGAAGATGGAAACCGCGCTTCACGCCGAACGCGACGGCAAGATCGCGGAAGTTCTGGTGCGCCCCGGCGACCAGATCGATGCGAAGGATCTGCTGATCGCTTACGCCGAATAAAAGCCGTTCGAATCTCTCATTACACAGTCAGACGCCCGTCTTTTTCGGCGGGCGTTTTTTATTGCGCTTCGGTGGAAACTCGAATATGCATGTTCGTGCACGTTTGTTCCTGTTTATGCATGAGTCTCCATGAGTGATCATTTCGTCAGCGAGCGGCAGGCGCTTATCCTCGCGCAGCTACGGCAAAGCGGCCGTGTGCTGGCGCAGGATCTTGCGCAGAACTTCGGCGTTTCCGAAGATACGGTGCGTCGTGACCTGCGTGAGATGGCGGCCCGCGGGGAATGCCTGCGCGTTTATGGCGGGGCGCTGCTTTCCGACAGCAAGACGGTGCCACTGAAGACGCGCATTGCCGAGGATGCGGACCGCAAGGCCATGCTGGCGCGTGCCGCTGTCCCGCTGCTTGAACCCGGCATGGTCGTCTTCATCGATGCCGGCTCCACCAATCTCGCCATCGCACGCGCGATCCCTGCCGGTCTCAACCTGACAGTGGTGACGAATACGCCAGCCATTGCCGCCGAACTGACGGGGCGGGCCAATATCGATCTGGTGCTGATCGGCGGAAAAGTCGATCCGGCTGTAGGTGCGGCTATCGACGCCATGGCGCTTCGGCAGCTCGAACTGATGCGGCCCGATCTTTGCATTCTCGGTGTGTGCGGCGTTGCGGCCGAGACGGGTCTGTCGGCGGATGTTTTTGAAGATGCGGTGTTCAAGCGGCTTGCCTGCAGCGCCAGCCAGCGGATCGTCGCAGCGATTACCACGGAAAAGCTCGGCCATAAGGCTGCTTTCCATGTGTATGATTTTTCTCCACCTCTTTCCCTCGTGCTGGAGCAGGATGCCGACCGCGTATTCGTCGAGGCGCTGTCGGCAAAGGGCGTACAGATTCATTGCGGCGATGAAGACGCCGCCCGATTTTCCCACGGTCAAGTCTGAAGGATATTGCCGATGAATGGCCCCACGACATTTTCGCCGACAGGCATGCGTTCGTCCTATCTGACACGGCACAGGCTGGGCGTTTCCCTGTTGTTCCTGATGAATGGTTTCATGATGGGGTCATGGGCGCCCAAGATTCCGGAATTTGCGGCGCGTCTTTCCCTCAGTGAAAGTGCGCTCGGCCTCATCATTCTGGTCTTCGGCATCGGCTCGCTGGTTTTCATGCCCATTGCCGGTTCCCAGATTGCCCGTTTCGGCTCGCGCACGGTGAGCCTCGTCACCGCCGCGATCTTTCTGCCGACGCTGCTTTTCATTTCCTGGGCCGGCACGGTGTGGGCGGGGGTGATCGCGGTATTTCTGTTCGGCGGGCTGACGGGGGCGATGGATGTCGCCATGAACGCCAATGCCGTGGCGGTGGAGCGTGATATGCGTCGCGCCATCATGTCGTCGTGCCATGCCTTCTGGAGCCTCGGCGGTCTGATCGGCGCTGGTCTTGGCGGTTATCTCATCACGGCGATCGGTGTGCAGGGGCATGCCGTTGCGTTGACGGTCATCGCGCTGGTGTTGCTGGTCATTGCATGGCCGCGGGTTCTCGCGGATCGCCCGCATCCTGAGGAGGAACGCCCGAAAGGCGGCCTGCCGCTGACGCCGCTGCCCTGGATCATCGGCCTGATGGCGTTATTCTCGATGATTCCGGAAGGCGCCATCCTCGATTGGGGTGCCCTTTATCTGCGCAACGAACTGGGCGCTTCCGTCTCGCAGTCCGGTTTCGCTTTCGCGGCATTTTCCATGACCATGGCGATCATGCGGTTTGCCGGCGATCTGGTGCGTGACAGGTTCGGGGCGGTCCGAACCCTGCGTTTCTGCTCGGTCATGTCGATCACCGGTCTTCTGATTGCCGGCCTTGCGGGAAATTCCACTTTCGTGATTATCGGTTTCGCCATTGCCGGTATCGGTATTTCCAACATGGTGCCGATCGCCTTTTCGGCGGCGGGCAATATGCCGGGACTGGCGCCTGGCATCGGCCTTTCGGTCGTCACCACCATGGGTTATTCCGGCATTCTGGTAGCGCCCTCGGCGATCGGCTTCATCGCTGAACATACCGGTCTTGCCAGCGTGTTTCTCGCTCTGCCGCTGCTGCATGTGGTCGTTCTGCTACTTTCACGGCTCGCCCGGCATGCTGATGGTGCGGGCAAGGAATAGGCGTCTCGAATTTTGCCATGATTGCGGTAAAGTAGAAGCTCCAGCGCGTTGGGTGTTGACAAGGAGGCCCCCTTGTTTCACCTCAATTGCCAGACCTTGCCGCAAGCTCCAGAGACCGCCATGACGTCACATGCCGATTACGATCCGAAGCCCCGCCGCGCATCCGTCGCCGTAGACGTGGGCGGTGTCATCGTCGGTGGCGGTGCGCCCGTCGTCGTGCAGTCGATGACCAATACCGATACGGCTGACATCGACGCCACCGTGCAGCAGGTGGCGGCGCTTTTCCAGGCCGGTTCGGAAATGGTGCGCATCACCGTCGACCGCGATGAGAGCGCTGCCGCCGTGCCGAAAATCCGCGAGCGGCTGCTGCGTCTCGGCATGGATGTGCCGCTGATCGGCGATTTCCATTATATCGGTCACAAGCTTCTCGCCGATCACCCTGCCTGTGCCGAGGCGCTGGCGAAATACCGCATCAATCCCGGCAATGTCGGCTTCAAGGACAAGAAGGACAAGCAGTTCGGCGAGATCGTCGAAATGGCGATCCGATACGACAAGCCGGTGCGAATCGGCGTCAACTGGGGGTCGCTCGATCAGGAATTGCTGACGACCCTGATGGACAAGAACAAGGAGCAGGGCTTCCCTCTCTCCGCCCGTCAGGTCACGCGCGAGGCGATCGTGCAGTCGGCGTTGATTTCCGCCGAGCTTGCCGAAGAGATCGGCCTGCCACGTAACCGCATCATCCTGTCGGCCAAGGTCAGCCAGGTGCAGGACCTCATCGCCGTTTATTCGATGCTGTCGGAACGCTCCGACCACGCCCTGCATCTCGGTCTCACCGAAGCGGGCATGGGCTCGAAGGGCATCGTCGCTTCATCCGCCGCCATGGGTTACGTGTTGCAGCATGGTATTGGCGATACGATCCGCGTTTCGTTGACGCCGGAGCCGAATGGCGACCGCACCCGCGAGGTACAGGTGGCGCAGGAATTGCTGCAGGTCATGGGTTTCCGTCAGTTCATTCCGGTCGTTGCGGCATGTCCCGGCTGCGGGCGCACCACGTCCACCGTCTTCCAGGAACTTGCCCAGAATATCCAGAACGATATTCGCAAGAACATGCCGATCTGGCGTGAGAAATATCCTGGTGTCGAGGCGCTCAATGTCGCCGTCATGGGTTGCATCGTTAATGGCCCCGGTGAAAGCAAACATGCCGATATCGGCATTTCGTTACCCGGAACCGGCGAAAGCCCCGCAGCGCCCGTCTTCATCGACGGAGAGAAGGCGCTAACCCTGCGTGGACCCAATATCGCCGCCGATTTTGAAGCGCTTGTGATCGATTACATCGAAAAGCGTTTTGGCCGGAAAGATGCGGCGGAGTAAAGAGTACCGTGAAAAGGCCGGAATTCCACTGTCATACCTCCTGAACCTCTCGGAGCATAAAAACACATGATCAAAAAAATCGCGATCGTCGCCCTTTGCGGGACCTATCTTTCCGCCTGCACCACCACCGATCCCTATACGGGTGAGCAGAAGATGTCGAACACCGCCGGCGGTGCCGGCATCGGCGCCGTGGTCGGTGCTCTGGGTGGTCTGGCTGTCGGCGGTTCGCCGACCGGTCGCCGCAATGCCGCGCTTATCGGCGCGGGCATCGGCGCGCTCGCCGGCGGCGCTATCGGCAATTACATGGATGGTCAGGAAGCCGAGCTTCGCGCCCAGCTTCAGGGAACGGGTGTTTCGGTTACTCGCCGCGGCGACAGCATCGTTCTCAACATGCCGTCGAACATCACCTTCGCGACGGACCAGGATCAGGTCATTCCGCCATTCTACCCGACGCTCGATTCTGTCGCCATCGTGCTGAACAAGTTCAACCGCACGCTCATAGACATCAACGGCCACACCGATTCCACCGGCAGCCTGCAGCATAACCAGGCGCTTTCCGAGCGTCGCGCCGCATCGGTTGCGAATTATATCGGCGCGCGCGGCGTCGACCAGCGCCGTATTTCGACGCTCGGCTTCGGCCCGTCGCAGCCGATCGCCTCGAATGCAACGTCTGACGGTCGCGCCCAGAACCGTCGCGTCGAAGTGCTGATTTCGCCGCTCAAGGGCTGATTGGATGATGGAAAGCTGAGAGGGAAACCGGCTTAGCTTTTCCGTTCAGCGATGAACCTAGCGGCCGCGATGAGAATCGCGGCCTTTTCACCATAGGGAGCCATCAGTTCCGCAGCTTCCGCCACCTGCTCCTGCAGCTTGCGGCGCGCCCAGTCTTCGCCGCGCAATGCCACGAGCGTTCCCTTGCCGCGCGCGGCATCCTTGCCGGTCGCCTTGCCCATGGTGGCGGCGTCGGCCGTCAAATCCAGAAGATCGTCGGCAAGCTGGAAGGCGAGGCCGATCTTTTCGCCGAAGTGACGCAACCTTTGCCTTTCGGAAACATCGCTTCCGGCGATGATTGCGCCCGCTTCGCAGGCAAAACGCAGCAGTGCGCCAGTTTTCATAGCTTGCAATGTAATGACGCCGGCCTCATCCGGCGCTGTCTTTTCAGCAGCGAGATCGAGGGCCTGGCCGCCGGCCATGCCGCCGATGCCCGCTGCGCGGGCAAGCGAAAGCACGAGCGCGGCCTTGCGTTCGGCCGCGAGCGGATTTTCGTCCGAGGCGATGATATCAAAGGCAAGCGTCAGCAGGCTGTCGCCGGCGAGAATAGCGGTCGCCTCATCGAATTTGCGATGCACCGTCGGCTGGCCGCGGCGCAGGTCGTCGTCGTCCATGGCCGGCAGATCGTCATGAACAAGCGAATAACAATGGAGGCATTCCAGCGCGGCGCCAACATAATGGGCAGCTTCGGCATTTCCGCCCGCAAGGGCGGCACTTTCGATGACGAGGAAGGGTCGCAGGCGTTTGCCGCCGTTCAGCACGCCATGGCGCATGGCGTCGAGCAGGTTTTGCGGGCGCGTGATCTCGTCTGCGCGTGCTTCGCCGGAAAGCAGGCGGCCAAGCAGGGCTTCGGTTTTAGCCGCGTTTTCGCGCAGCTTCGTTTCGAAATTTGTCATCGCAGCGTCCATGCCGCGCTCTTTGGCATGCCGCGCGAATGCAGGCAAACCTTTTCGTGATTCCAGAGGCGCAACTATTTGACCGGACTCGCCTTGAAGGCGGCAATGGACTATGAAAGGCTTCAACTGGTGCGGGGCTTTGACGAATATTGAGCAGTACGCCTGAAAGCGACGCAGATTACGCCGTGCTGGCGGAAGACCGGAGCAGTCCGAAGGTGGATTTTCGCACGTTGGCAAAGCGCATCATCATGACCTTGCTGGCTTTGCTGATCCTGCCCTATCTGCTGATCCCGGTCTATGCACTGCCGTTTTTCCGGCCGGTCTCGACGCTGATGCTCGCCGATCTGGTGACCTTTCAGGGTTATGACAGACGCTGGGTGCCGCTCGAGGATATTTCCCCGCGCCTTGTTCAATCGGTGATGATGTCCGAGGACGGGCAATTCTGTTTCCATGGCGGCGTGGACTGGAACCAGATGCAGTCCGTGGTCAGCAATGCGCTCGACGGGGCCTCCACCCGTGGCGCGAGCACCATTCCGATGCAGACGGCCAAGAACCTGTTCCTCTGGAACGGCCGCTCTTTCCTGCGCAAGGGGCTGGAATTGCCGCTGGCGATCGCCGCCGATTTCGTCTGGTCCAAAAAACGGATGATGGAGATTTATCTCAACGTTGCCGAATGGGGACCTGGCATCTACGGCATTGAGGCCGCAGCACAGCACCATTTCAAGGTGCCGGCCGCAAAGCTCAGTTCCCGCCAGGCGGCGCTGCTGGCTGTTTCACTACCTAATCCCATCGACCGCGTCGCCAGCAAGCCGGGACGCGGATTGCAACGGCTTGCCGGCCTTATCGAGCGTCGCGCTCGCGCCTCCGGCGGCTATGTCGGCTGCGTGCTGGACTGACCCTAGCGCGCTGGTTCAGCCTTTCTTGAAAATATAGTCGGTTTCCTGACGCAGCGTTTCGCCCGGCCGCAGGATTGCATGCGGAAAATCCGGGTGATTGACGGCGTCTGGCCAAATCTGCGTTTCCAGGCAGAAACCCGCAAAGGGGCCGTAGTGACGGCCATCGAGGCCGGGAACCGGGACGTCCAGTTTAAAGGCCGAATAAAGCTGTACACCGGGTTCGGTGGTGTGAACCTCAAGAGCGATATCGGAGGCCGGCGAATAGGCGCGGGCGACCTTGCGCTTGGCGCGACGTTCGGGCGAAAGGCAGAAATTATGGTCGTAGAGGACCTGCTCGCCATTCTCCTTGCGCCGCATCGGTGTTGTCTGGCGAAGGTCGAACACGGTTCCTTCGACGGAGCGGATTTCGCCCGTCGGTATCTGCTTGTCGTTGGTGGGCAGGTAGAAGTCAGCAGCGATGCTGATCTCATGCCCAAGTGCGGTATCTGCCCCATCGAGATTGAAATAGGAATGCTGGCAGACATTGGCGATGGTCGGCTTGTCGGTCACCGTTTCATAGACCACCGAAAGCACACCGCCGTCGAGGATCGTATAGGTGGCCGTGACCGTGCAATTGCCGGGATAACCGGCGCGGCCATCGGGATCGATTATCTGCAGAATCGCATGGCTTTCGCCATGTTCCATCAGCATCCAGTTGCGTTTGCCCATGCCGTCGCTGCCGCCATGCAGATGGGTTACGCCCTTTTCGTTCAGTTCCAGCTGGTATTCGTGCCCGTCGATCGAGAACCGGCCGTCACCGATACGGTTGGCGTTGCGGCCGGGGGTGGCGCCGAAATAGGAGGAATATTTGTAATCCTCGAACTTGTCGAAGCCGAGCACGAGCGGCGGCTGGTGGCCCTCAAGACGCAGATCCTGAATGACGGCACCCCAGGTGATGACCTTGGCCGTCAGCCCGCCTTTCGAGATGGTGACGCGTTCGACTTTTTCGCCGGTCGCCGTGAAACCGAAATTCTCCCGTGCCGCCTCGTCGCCCATAACATCATTCTCCCGGTTGCCATGAATTGCCGGCGGACGTTGCGTCATTTTCCGGCAATTCGCAATCCCGCAATTCAAAGCATGTCTCCCAAAAGTGTCCTGCGGTTTTGGGACAAAGACATGCTTAAAACAAAGAAGAAAGCGCGTCGCATGCGTTTGACCAAACGCGACGCGCTTTAAGCGGCCAGTTGCCCGATGGCTTCTAGATCATAGGGCGTCGTCTGGTATATCTCGTTGATCCAGTTGCCGAAAAACAGATGGGCATGGCTGCGCCAGCGGTTGAGCGGGGCAAGTTCCGGGTCGTTGTGCGGAAAATAATCATGCGGCAGCTTGATGGGCACGCCGGCATTCGCGTCCCGGAAATACTCGTCCGAAAGCGACGTCGAATCATATTCGACATGGTTGAACATATAGAGCCGGTTGCCCTCCTTCTCATGCACCAGACAAACGCCCATTTCCTCTGACTCCATCAGGATTTCGAGTCTCGGATGTTTTTCGATATCGGCGCGGCGTACTTCAGTCCAGCGCGAGACAGGAACCTGGAAATCATCCGAAAAGCCGTTCAGGTAGATCGACGAGGGGCAAAGATTGCGGTGACGATAGACCCCGAAAGCCTTTTCCTTCAGTTCGTGCTTCGGCACGCCATGGAAATGATAGATGGCGGCCATCGCCCCCCAGCAGACATTCAGCGTCGAATGGACATTGGTCTGCGTCCATTCGAAAATCTTCTGCATTTCGTTCCAGTAGGTCACGTCTTCATAGGCCAGCGTCTCCACGGGGGCACCGGTAATGATGAAACCGTCAAACTTGCGGTGGCGCACTTCCTCCCACGTCTCGTAGAAGGACAGGAGATGCTCTTCCGGCGTGTTCTTGGCGCGATGGCCGCCGATCCGCACCAGCGACAGTTCCACCTGCAGCGGCGAAGCGCCGACGAGGCGTGCCATCTGGATTTCCGTCTTGATCTTGTTCGGCATGAGGTTGAGAAGCCCGATCTGGAGCGGGCGGATATCCTGCCGGATAGCAGCCGTTTCGGTCATGACCCGCACGCCCTCGTGAACGAGGGTCTCAAAAGCGGGAAGCGTATCGGGAATCTTGATCGGCATGTCGAACTCTCTTTTCCGGATCACGTAAAGAACGTTGCGAAAACAAAAAAACCGGCAGCGAAATCGCGACCGGTCCCAGGAAATTGCCTTTTTCCTCGACCCTTTAGCGACTTCTTTAAAGTGGCTGCAAGCCGGTCGGCAAATCACCACTGAGGCGTTTCATAATCCCGAAGCCGGCGAAAATCAATATAGGCTGATTTCATCGGGGTTTCGGCTTTCCATTTTTGGCCGAGGTGCGGTAAGGCAGGGCATGGATAAAGAGCGTTTCACCATTCTGCTTGGCGGCGATGTCACGGTGACCGATCGTCTGAAAGAGGCGGTCGCGGATAGCCGTGTGATTGCGGCCGATGGCGGCATGCGCCATGCCCGGCCGCTTGGCCTTGCGCCGGAGCTGTGGGTCGGGGATTTCGATTCCGCCAGCAAAGAGTTGCTGGACGCCTGGCCAGATGTGGCGCGGCAGCCGTACCCGGCCGCAAAGGCGGTGACGGATGGCGAGATCGCGGTATCGGAAGCTCTCTCCCGTGGAGCGCATTCGCTGGTGCTTGTCGGTGCGCTTGGAGGCGAGAGAAGCGACCATGCGCTGCAGCACCTTCTTTACGCGGTGGCGCTGGCCGAACGTGGTATCGACGTTACGCTGACGTCAGGTGAAGAAGAGGCCCGGCCGCTGCTTCCCGGTTTGCTGGATGTCGATCTGCCGCCCGCTTCGCTGTTTTCTGTTGCCGGATTTACCGCCCTTGCGGGGCTTGATATCGGCAATGTGCGTTATCCGCTGAAGGATTTCGCGCTTGCTTTCGGCTCCTCCCGCACTATTTCCAATGTCGCGAATGGCGGCCCCGTGCATTTCTCGCTGAAAAGCGGAAAAGCCATCGTGCTCGCCCGCCCTTATGATCTGACCGGAGCCTGACACCTTGGCACCCCCAATTTTGAAACTCGATGACATCAAGCTGACCTTCGGCGTGACCCCGCTGCTCGATGGCGCCAATCTCCAGGTAGAGCCGGGCGATCGCATCTGCCTTGTCGGGCGCAACGGTTCGGGCAAGTCGACGCTGATGAAGATCGCTGCGGGTCTCGTTGAAGCGCAGTCGGGTGAGGTTTTCCGGCATCCGTCCGCGACCATCCGTTATCTGGAACAGGCGCCGGATTTCAACGGTTACGACACCGTGCAGGCCTATGCCGAGGCTGGGCTCGGACCCGGCGACGATCCCTATCGCGTCACCTATCTTCTTGAGCATCTCGGCCTCACGGGGCAGGAACATCCGGCAAGCCTTTCCGGCGGTGAGGCGCGACGTGCGGCCCTTGCCCGCGTGATGGCGCCGGAACCTGATATCCTGATGCTCGACGAACCCACCAACCATCTGGATCTGCCGACCATCGAATGGCTTGAGAGCGATTTGCAGCAGAGGCGCAGCGCGCTGGTGCTGATTTCGCACGACCGCCGTTTTCTCGAAAAAGTCTCGACTTCGACCGTCTGGCTCGATCGTGGCCAGTCCCGCCGTCTTAATCGCGGCTTTGCCCATTTCGAGGAATGGCGCGACAAGGTGCTGGAAGAGGAAGAGCTGGAGCAGCACAAGCTCGGCAAGGCCATCGAACGCGAAGAACACTGGATGCGTTATGGCGTGACCGCGAGACGCAAGCGCAACATGCGCCGCGTCGGTGAGCTTCAGGCCATGCGCGCGGAATATCGCGGCCATAAGGGGCCGCAGGGCACGGTGCAGGCGACCGTCACCGAAGGGCGCGAATCCGGCAAGCTGGTCATCGAGGCCGAGGCCATCACCAAGGCCTACGGCGAGCGCGTGATCGTCGCGCCGTTTTCGCTGCGTGTCCATCGCGGGGATTGCATCGGCTTCGTCGGCCCCAATGGCGCCGGTAAAACCACGCTTCTGAAGATGCTCACCGGCCAGCTTGAGCCCGATAGCGGCATGGTGAAGCTCGGCACCAATCTGGAGATCGCGACGCTCGACCAGAAACGTGAGGATCTCAATCCCAACGATACGCTCGCGCATTATCTGACCGATGGTCGCGGCGAAAACCTGCTGGTCAACGGCGAATTGAAGCATGTGACGGGCTATATGAAGGATTTCCTGTTCCAGCCGGAACAGGCCCGTACGCCGATCCGCAACCTTTCCGGCGGCGAGCGCGCGCGCCTTATTCTGGCACGCATCCTGGCGCGGCCGACCAATCTTCTGATCCTCGATGAGCCGACCAACGATCTCGATATCGAAACGCTCGATCTTTTGCAGGAAATCGTCGCTGGATTTTCCGGCACGGTCATTCTCGTCAGCCACGACCGCGATTTCCTTGACCGCACCGTCACCTCCACCATCGCCCCGGTCAATCCGGACCAGCCGGATGGACGATGGATCGAATATGCCGGTGGCTATTCGGACATGATGGCGCAGCGCAAGGGTGCTGCGGAAGAAAAACGCAAGGCTGAGAAGCAGGAAAAAGCGAAGGCCGCACCTTCGGCCTCCGCGTCGCAGGATCCTTCAAAGGCCAAGGGCAAGCTTTCCTTCAAGCAGAAATTCGCGCTCGAAAATCTTCCGAAGGAGATGGAAAAGGCGCAAGGCGAAATCGCCAAGCGCGAGGAGCGCATGGCTGATCCTAATCTCTTCACCAAGGATCCGGCCACTTTCAACACGCTGGCGAAGGAAATGACGAAGCTGCGTGAAAAGCTCGAGACCATGGAAGAAGAATGGCTGGAGCTGGAGATGCTGCGCGAGGAACTGGAAGGCTGAAGGCCGCAGGCCCCTCGTTTGATCGCCCCCTCCTTCGGTCTTTGACAGAAAAGCGGAATTGCCGTTCTATGCCGGTTCGTTTGGAGGAGTTGTGAAAATGCGCATGATTTTCGTCAATCTGCCGGTCAAGAATATCGAGAAATCAAGAAGCTTCTTCACGGCTCTCGGTTTCAGCTTCAATCCGGAATATTCTGACGACCGCACGCTCTGCATGATCGTGGAAGAAAACATCTTCGTGATGCTTCTTCAGGAAGGGCGTTTCCGCGATTTCATCAACGGCGACATCGCCGATGCGACGCGCACCACCGAGGTTCTGACGTGTCTCACGGCGGGAAGCCGCGACGAAATCGACCGGATGATCGCAACGGCGCTTGCCTCCGGTGGCAGTGATTGGAAACCCGTGCAGGATCACGGCTTCATGTATGCCGGCAGCTTTCAGGATCCCGACGGGCACGTCTGGGAGCTGGTGCATATGACGGAGCAGGGCTGACGGCGGCCATCTTGCCAAGCAGTGACGACGGGACTACACCATCATCTTGATCTAACGGGGTGTCTTTTGCGCTTGCGTGCAAAAGGCTGAGAGGCTTGCCAACCCGAAGAACCTGATCCGGTTCATACCGGCGGAGGGATTAGACGGCTTCAAGGCAGGCGGCTATTTCCCTTTTTGTTTTGAGGAGATACCCGTGCGCCGTCGTCTTTTCCTGAATTCCCTTGTTGCCGCTTCGCTGTTCCTGCCCGGTCTTGCCGCCGCGCATGACAAGCAAGAATTGACAGTCTATACCTATGAGAGCTTCGTTTCCGAATGGGGTCCCGGTCCCAAGGTAAAAGAAGCTTTCGAGAAGGTCTGCGGTTGCACGGTCAATTTCGTCGGTGTTGCGGATGGTGTGGCGCTTCTTAACCGTCTGAAGCTTGAAGGCGCAGGGTCCAGGGCGGATGTGGTCGTTGGTCTCGACACCAATCTTGTTGCCGAGGCGAAACAGACCGGTCTTTTTGATGTCAGCGGCGTCGATGCGTCGGCCGCCAAGGTGCCGGGCGGTTACAGGGACGATGTTTTCGTGCCTTACGACTACGGGCATTTTGCCGTCATCTATGACACGCAGACGGTGAAGAACCCACCGGCGAGCCTGAAAGAGCTGGTGGAAGGCGACCCCTCGCAGAAGATCGCCATTCAGGACCCGCGCACCTCCACGCCGGGGCTCGGCCTGCTGTTGTGGGTAAAATCGGTCTACGGTGACAAGGCCCCGGAAGCATGGGCAAAGCTCAGGAAGCGCATTCTCACCGTCACGCCGGGCTGGTCGGAATCCTACGGCCTTTTCACCAAGGGGGAGGTGCCGATGGTGCTCTCCTACACCACCTCGCCCGCCTATCATATGGTCGCCGAAAAAACGGATCGTTATCAGGCCGCGGCTTTTTCCGAAGGGCATTATATCCAGATCGAAGTGTCCGGCCTTCTCAAAAACGCGCCGCACAAGGAGCTGGCAAAGCAGTTCCTCGCTTTCACGCTGACATCAGGTTTTCAGGATGCCATTCCGGAAAACAATTGGATGATGCCGGTTGCGGCAACGTCCAATCCCTTGCCGGAGGCTTTTTCCAAACTCGTGGTGCCGCAGAAGACTTTCCTGATGGATCCGGAAGAGGTGGCGAAGAACCGCAAGGCGTGGATCGATGAATGGCTCGCGGCCATGAGCATGAATTGAGGAAGAGGCACGCCCGCACATGATGCTGCGTCGCGATTATCGGCGATCGATCATTTTCGGAACGGCGGCTTTTGCCGCCGTTTTCCTATTCATGGCGCTCGCCGTTGCGGCCCTCCTGTCTTTTGATGCGGGCGCGTCTGCTGCCGGTATCATGGATGCCTATACGCTGCGCATCCTGCGTTTCACGCTTTATCAGGCAACGCTTTCCCCCCTTCTTTCCATTGTTCTTGGCCTGCCGGTGGCGCTGGCGCTTTCCCGGCGACGCGAGTTTCCGGGAAGGATCTGGATCATCAGGCTGATGGCGGTGCCGATGGGTCTGCCTGTCATCGTTGGCGCCTTCGGCATCATCACCATCTGGGGCAGGCAGGGTGTTTTGAATACGGCCCTCGTTTTTGCCGGTGCGGATGAACCTTTCAGCATTTACGGCCTTTCCGGCATCCTTATCGCCCATGTGTTTTTCAATCTGCCGCTTTCGGTCCGGCTGATGCTGGCCGGGCTTGAACGTATTCCAGGCGAATATTGGCGCATGGCGGCAAGCCTCGGCATGGGGCCGGTCTCGGTTTTCCGTTTTATCGAATGGCCGGCGGTCGCGCGTCTCGTTCCCGGCATTGCCGGGCTTATCTTCATGTTGTGCGCCACCAGCTTCACGCTCGTGCTTCTTTTAGGCGGCGGGCCGGCAGCCACGACACTGGAGGTGGCGATCTATCAGGCGCTGCGGTTCGATTTCGATCCGCAGCGGGCGATTGCGCTTTCGGTTTTGCAGATTGCCCTCACCGCAATTCTGCTCGGCCTTCTCGCCTTTTTGCCGTCGCCCGAAGCGGAAATCCCTTCGCTTGGTCGTTCCCTTCGCCGTTTCGACGGCAAGGGCGTCGGCGCCCGTTTGTGGGATGGGGCGGCCATTGTCTTCGCTATTCTGCTGATCGGCCTGCCGCTTGTCGCCATAGCTGTCTCGGGTTTGAGTGCCGATCTGCCGCGTCTTCTGTCTGCGCCGATTTTTCTGCGCGCGGCGGCGACCAGCCTTGCAATCGCCGCGCTTTCCGCAGCCCTTGTCGTGCTCTGCTGCATGGCGATCATCGGCGCGCGCCAGGCGGTAGGCTCCAGACGGCAGGTGGGGCAGCCTCTGCGCTTGCTCTCCGCCATGCTTGGGGCGGGGTCTTCGTTGGTGCTCTTGGTGCCGCCTGTCGTGTTGGGAAGCGGGTGGTTCCTGTTATTGCGGGTTTTCGGTGATGTCAGCTTCTATGCTCCCGTTCTCGTGGCGCTTATCAATGTGTTGATGGCTTTGCCGCTTGCCATGCGGGTGCTGGAGCCGGCCTTCACCAGTCATTTTTCACGCACCGGCCGGCTTTCCGCCAGTCTCGGGCTTCAGGGCCTCACGCGGCTGCGGTTTGCCGATCTGCCGGTTCTGTGGCGGTCGCTGGCTATGGCGTTTTCATTCGCCATGGCCCTGTCGCTCGGCGATTTAGGCGCGGTTGCCCTGTTCGGCTCGGAAAATTTCGTCACCCTGCCGTGGCTGGTCTATAGCAATATGGGCAGCTACCGCACCAATGATGCCGCCGGTTATGCCTTCCTTCTCGGCATCGTCTGCCTGCTGCTTGCCGCAGGCGGCGTTTCACGGCAGTCCCAATCAGCAAGGGCGAGCATATGACAGGCGATGATTTTGCCGTTGAACTGGACAAGGTCAGGCTACGGCTTGGAACACAGGATTTCGAACTTGATTGTTCGTTCCCTAAGGGGCAGATAACCGCCGTTGTCGGGGCATCCGGCTCGGGAAAATCCACGCTTCTCAATCTCGTCGCCGGTTTCGAGGAACCGGATTCCGGGCGCGTGATGATCGGCGGGCAGGACATGACCGCGCTTGATCCTTCGGAAAGACCGGTCTCATCAATCTTTCAGGATAATAATCTTTTCGCCCATCTCGATATCTTCACCAATGTCGCTCTCGGTGTCAGCCCCGGGCTGAAATTGCGGGTGGAAGACCGGCAAGAGATTGAGATGGCCCTCGTCCGTGTCGGTCTTGCGGGTTTCGACAAACGCTTGCCGGGCACGCTTTCCGGTGGAGAAAGACAGAGGGCGGCGCTGGCGCGCGCGCTGGTCAGGAAAAAACCTGTCATGTTGCTCGACGAACCTTTCGCGGCACTCGATCCGGGATTGCGGGCGGGCATGACCTCCCTGCTTCTCGACTTGCACGCCGAAACAAAAAACACGGTGATTATTGTCACCCACCATCCCGAAGACATAAAGAAGCTGGCGCAGCGGGTGGTGTTTCTTGAACGCGGCCGTGTTGTCTATACCGGTTCGACCGCAGATTTCTTCGCCACACAAAATGTGAAGGCGGTCGACAGTTTTCTGAACGGGTGATCGCCTTATTTTCGACGCGTGCCGCTGGCAATCGCTTTAGATGACTTCAATGGCGCTAATTTGCACTTGCCAGTTTCAAGTTGTTGCCCGAGAAAAGATGGGAATTATTGCGTTCTTCAGGAATATTCCGGACTTGATGGATCGTTTTTACCGTTTTGGCATTCATCGCCCGTTGGGGCGAATCTGTTATTCTGGTCTGCAATTAACGGATGATCAGGAACGTTAGGGGCAGGCATAGAGAATGAGAAATAGCATGACTGCACAGTGGAGGCTCTTCTCCCGTTCAGGCCTTCGCCGTTCGGGCAGGATGGTTGCCGCCTGTTCCGTGCTGACAGCGTCTGCGGTGTTCCTGTCGTCGTGCCAGTCTCTCTTCAGCCCGGCCTACCAGTCCACCTTGCGTCCCTCGGATAATCCGCAGACCGTGGAAGAAGTGCAGAAGAATGATCCTCGCGCCCAGATGGGTGCGCGCGAGCATCCGCGCATCGTGGCGAGTTATGGCGGCGAATATCGTGACGCCAAGACGGAAAGGCTCGTCGCCCGCATCGCCGGCGCGCTGACGGCGGTTTCGGAAAATCCGCAACAGTCCTACCGCATCACCATCCTGAACTCGCCGGCCATCAATGCCTTTGCGCTGCCGGGCGGATATCTTTACGTGACGCGTGGGCTTCTGGCGCTTGCCAACGATGCTTCGGAAGTGGCTGCCGTGCTTTCGCATGAGATGGGCCATGTCACCGCCAACCATGGCATTGAACGCCAGCGCCGGGAAGAGGCGGAGGTGATTGCCAGCCGCGTGGTTGCCGAGGTTCTGTCGAGCGATCTCGCCGGCAAGCAGGCGCTTGCGCGCGGCAAGCTGCGGCTCGCGGCCTTTTCGCGTCAGCAGGAATTGCAGGCGGACGTGATCGGCGTGCGGATGCTGGGCGAGGCCGGTTATGACCCCTTTGCCTCGCCGCGTTTTCTGGATTCCATGGCGGCCTATGCGCGGTTTTCCTCGGCCGATCCCGAAAACGACCAGAGCCTCGACTTCCTTTCCAGCCACCCCAACACGCCGCAGCGTATCGAGCTTGCGCGCCGTCATGCCCGCGCCTTCGGCCAGGACGGCCAGGTCGGGGATCGTGGTCGCGAGTGGTTTCTGGACGGCATAGACGGCCTGCTTTATGGCGACAGCCCGCAGGAAGGGTATGTCCGGGGCCAGACATTCCTGCACGGAACGCTCGGCATTCGTTTCGATGTGCCGGAAGGTTTCGTCATCGACAACAAGGTTGAGGCCGTTCTGGCGACGGGGCCGGGCGATATGGCCATCCGCTTCGACGGCGTCGCCGATCCGAAACAGACAAGCCTTGCCAATTATCTGACCAGCGGCTGGGTTGCCGGCCTGTTGCCGGAAACCGTCAAGGAAACCCAGATCAACGGTCTGGAGGCTGCGACGGCGCGGGCAAGCGCGGATAAATGGGATTTCGACGTGACCGTCATTCGCGTTGGCCAGCAGATATTTCGTTTCCTGACGGCCGTGCCGAAGGGCAATACCCAGCTCGATTCCATCGCCAACACATTGCGCACCAGCTTCCGCAAGATGACGCCGCAGGAAATAGCCTCGCTGAAGCCGCTCAGGGTGCGGGTGGTGACGGTGAAGCCCGGTGAAACCGTGGCGACGATGGCGGCGCGGATGATGGGAACCGACCGGAAGCTGGACATGTTCCGCATGATCAACGCCATGAGCGCCACCGCCACAATCCAGCCCGGGCAACGGGTGAAGATCATTTCGGAAT
Source organism: Agrobacterium sp. CCNWLW155 (assembly GCF_036888815.1). Taxonomy (NCBI): domain Bacteria; kingdom Pseudomonadati; phylum Pseudomonadota; class Alphaproteobacteria; order Hyphomicrobiales; family Rhizobiaceae; genus Agrobacterium; species Agrobacterium sp. CCNWLW155. The sequence continues at coordinate 177,682 of NZ_JBAKFW010000009.1, read as the reverse complement.
AAGCTTGCGGCCTCCTATTCGCCGGTTGCCTGCGACAGGTAGGCGTGAACCAGTGCGATCATTTCCCGCCTGACTTTGGGCGACTGCAGCTCTCCGCGGCGGGCGGCATTGTGAATGATGCCGTCAATGGCATCCGATACGATCCGCGCTGCGGTTCCGCTTTCGACCTTTGAACCGGCTGTCATATGTGCCGCGATCGCTGCCGCATAGAGACCGAGATATTCCTGTTCGAAAGCGCTGTTGGGATCGTTCGTTCCTTGGTGGCTCGGCGCATCATCCAGAAGGACCTTGTGAAGGCCGGGATGGATGCTGTGGACCCCGATCATGCCGGTCACGAGTTCTTCCACGAATTTGGCGAGCGATTGCCGCTTTTGCGCGATGCTCTTCATGATGGAGAGACAGTCCTCGAGGTGACGATGGCGCACCGCTTCCACGATCGAAACCTTGTCCGGGAAATATTGATAGAGCGAGCCGATGCTGACCCCGGCCGTTTCGGCGACCCTGTTCGTGGTAAAACCCGCCCAGCCGTGATCGCTTAAAATGCGAGCCGCCGCGTGGATGACGGCATCGACCGTGGCCCTGGAACGCTCCTGACGCGGCTCCTTGCGCATCTCGGTTTTCCGCTTTGCAATGCGAGTAGACAAGGCATCCTCCATGACGAAAATATAAACATAGTGCTCACATTTTTCAGATGTAAAGGATATTGTCATGAGGGATTTGCTCAGGAGCCTGCTCGGCTATCACGCATGGGCGAACAGGGACTTGTTCGAGAAGCTGCAACAACTCGATCCCGTCCAGAACGCATCCGAGCGACACATGGCAATTCGGCTGATCAATCATTATTACGTGGTCGCAAGGATTTTTTCGGGCCATCTCACCGGAGCGGCGCACGGTTTTCTCTCCGACAATACCGAGGCAACGCCGCAGCTGGATGATCTTGCGAAGGATGTCGCTGCTCTGGATGGCTGGTATCTCGATTACATCGGGAAAACATCACCGGCATCGCTTGGCGAATTTGTCGCCTTCACCTTCACCGACGGGGACAAGGGTTACATGTCCCGTGCCGAGATGATCTCGCATATGGTCCTGCATGCCGGCATTCACAGAGGGGAGGTCGCGCGTATTCTGAGCCAGCTCTCCATCACGCCGCCCTGGGATACTTTTGCTGTGTTTCTGCATGGCTCGCAGCCGCAACGGCGTTTGCAGGGGGCATAATAAAAAGCCACCCGCCCCTGTGTGGGACGGGTGGCTTTCCTGAAACGATGGTCTCAGGAACCTATTGCCACTCGCGCACGTCGACGAAATGACCGGCGATCGCCGCCGCCGCTGCCATGGCAGGGGAGACGAGGTGGGTGCGGCTCTTATAGCCCTGGCGGCCCTCGAAATTGCGGTTCGAGGTGGAGGCACAGCGTTCGCCGGGCTTCAGGCGGTCGTCATTCATGGCAAGGCACATGGAACATCCCGGTTCGCGCCATTCGAAACCGGCTTCGAGGAAAATCTTGTCGAGACCTTCCTTTTCCGCCTGTTCCTTCACAAGACCGGAGCCGGGCACGATCATTGCCGAGACCGTGGGGGCCACCTTGCGGCCGTCGACGATTTTCGCCGCCGCGCGCAAATCTTCGATGCGGCCATTGGTGCAGGAGCCGATGAAGACGCGGTCGATGGCGATATCGGTGATGCGCGTTCCGGGCTTCAGGCCCATGTATTCCAGCGCACGCCATTTGGAGGTACGCTTGTTTTCTTCCTCGATATCATCCGGATTGGGAACGATCCCTTCAACGGAGGTCACGTCTTCCGGCGACGAGCCCCAGGAGACGATCGGCGGCAGATTGGCCGCGTTCAGTACCACGACCTTGTCGTAATGTGCGCCTTCGTCGGACTTCAACGTTTTCCAATAGGCGATAGCCTGTTCCAGCGTTTCGCCCTTCGGCGAGCGCGGCTTGTCTTTGATGTAGTCAAAGGTGGTTTCGTCAGGTGCAATAAGACCTGCGCGGGCTCCGCCCTCGATGGTCATGTTGCAGACCGTCATGCGGCCTTCCATGGAGAGCGAACGGATCGCCTCGCCGGCAAATTCGATCACGTGACCGGTGCCGCCAGCCGTGCCGATCTCGCCGATAATGGCGAGGATGATGTCCTTGGCGGTAACACCATCCGGGATTTTGCCGTCGACACGCACCAGCATGTTCTTGGCCTTTTTCTGGATCAGCGTCTGGGTCGCCAGAACGTGCTCCACTTCCGAGGTGCCGATGCCATGCGCCAATGCGCCAAAGGCGCCGTGGGTCGAGGTATGACTGTCGCCGCACACGATCGTCATGCCCGGGAGGGTGAAACCCTGTTCGGGGCCGACGATGTGAACGATGCCCTGGCGCTTGTCGCGCTCGGAATAATATTCGACGCCGAAATCCCTAGCGTTCTGCGCGAGCGCTTCCACCTGAATGCGGCTTTCCTCGTTCTTGATACCTTCCAGCCGGTCGGCCGTGGTCGGAACGTTATGGTCGACGACGGCCAGCGTGCGGGCAGGTGAATGCACGGGGCGACCGGCTATGCGCAGGCCTTCGAAGGCCTGCGGGCTCGTCACCTCATGGACGAGGTGACGGTCGATGTAGAGAAGACAGGTTCCGTCGGGATCACGATTGACGACGTGGTCGTCCCAGATTTTGTCATACAGGGTGCGGGGTGCGCTCATGGCTCTGTGCCTTGTCATATAAAAGGGTAATGAGGGTTCAGTAAGGCGGTGGACAGCGTGCTGCTGTCAGGCGAGCCTAAGTCGGCTGGTGAGCGCCCCGGAAACGCGCGCAAAGAACCGTGCTGGCAGACGCTTGTGGTCCTGCAGCACATAAACATTCTGCGCGAGACATCCGAATTTAGATCCCATGGCAGCGTTCATAGCAGATTGCCGGTTTTACGGCAATATGAATGCGTACAGCCCTGAATGCGACGGTTCGGCATTTTCTATATGCGCTGCATCATGGCTCAAGCCCCCAATGGGCCTGCCTTGTAGTGGTTGCCGGTGGTTATGATGCAGTGCAACTTGCGTATTTTGCAATGCACATATAGATGGGTTCCCTTATCATTTGCATTTCGACGAGCAATCGAAGGGAGGGAAAAGCATATGGTATCCGAAAAAGCCCTTATCTCGAAGATCACCTGGCGGCTGATGCCGTTTCTTGGCCTTCTTTATCTCATCGCCTATATCGACCGCCAGAATGTCAGCTATGCCAAGCTGCAGATGGTCGATGCGCTGAGCCTCAGCGAATATGCCTACGGCCTTGGCGCTTCGCTGTTCTTCATCGGCTATTTCCTCTTCGAGGTGCCGAGCAACCTTTTCCTCAACCGTTTCGGCGCCAGCAAATGGTTCGCCCGCATTCTGGTTTCCTGGGGCGCCGTCACCATCGCGCTTGCCTATACGCAGAACGCCACGATGTTCTACATCCTGCGCTTCCTGCTCGGGCTCTGCGAGGCGGGTTTCTTCCCCGGCGTTTTGTTCCTGATGACGCTCTGGTTCCCGCGCGATTATCGTGGCCGCATGATCGGCTTGTTCATGATCTTCAGCGCGCTTGCCAATGCCATCGGCGCACCGCTTGGCGGCATGCTGCTCGATCTGGATGGTTTCCTCGGTTATGCCGGTTGGGAATGGGTGTTCCTCGCCACGGGTATTCCGGCCGTCATCGCCGGTATCGCCACCTTCTTTTATCTCGACGACACCCCGGAAAAGGCGAAGTTTCTGACGCAGGATGAGAAAACCTGGCTGAAGAACCGGCTGGCCGAAGAAAACAAGGGCATGGAAGAACATGCGGAGGACGGCTTCAAGGCGCTGGTCAATCCGCGCGTTCTGTTTATGGCGCTTTGCTATGTCGGCTTTCCGCTGGCCGCCTATGGTCTCAGCTACTGGCTTCCGACGATCGTGAAGAGCTTCGGCGTTTCCAACACCGCTAACGGCTTCATCAACATCATCCCCTGGGTGATCGTCGCCGTTGCACTGTTCGTCGTGCCTTTGGCGGCCGACAAGGCCAAGAACAAGACGCCCTATATCGTCGGCCCTGCCTTCATCGGTGCGTTTTGCCTGTTGATGTCGGCATTGCTCAGTGATCCGGTCCTGCAGTTCGCTTTCCTCTGCATCGCCGCCGCAGGCATCTTTGCCGGCCAGCCGGTGTTCTGGAGCCTGCCCGGCCGCTTCCTCAAGGGAGCAGGTGCGGCTGCCGGTATCGCCGCGATCAATTCCGTCGGCAATCTGGGCGGCTTCGTGGCGCAGAATGTGGTGCCCTGGATCAAGGATCAGACCGGCAGCACCATTGCGCCGATGTTCTTCCTTGCTTTCTGCCTGGCGCTTGCCGGGGTGCTCGTCATCATCGCAACGCGCAGAATGGGCAATCAGGTCAGGGCCGCCTGACTTTGGAAGATAGCGACAGCTGACACGATTGCCGACCGTCGCACATGCAAAAAATCGTGGCCCGGGTGTTTCCGGGCCACGATCATTTTAAGTGGCAAATAATGAAATTCTCTTCGAGAGAATTACGCGGTGAACCAATCGCTACCGGTCAGGTGAACACCGGAGAGAACGATCTTTTCGCCCTTGTGCTCGCCAGTGACGTTGTAGCTGAGGATGGTGTCGTTATCGATCGTCGATACCGCCCAGTTATCGATCACCGTGCCGACCAGCTTGAGCTTGTCCACGGCGGCGTTGAAGCCTTCGATGGTATCAGTCGCAAAGCTCTTGGCCATGTCGCCGAGATTAAAGACGAAGGTATCGGCGCCACCGCTTGCGATGATGTGATCGATACCCTTACCGCCGGTCACCAGTGAGGACGCAAGTTTCACGCCGCTCAGATCGATCGTATCGTTACCGGCACCTGCATCGATCTTGACGGAAGTGAAGCTGCCGTCGGTGATGCCAGCACCGCCATTCACGGCACCGGTATTGGCGGCAAGACCGCCCGTGCCAGCCGCAGATGCGTCGTTAAATGCAGCGCCAGCCTTGACGATGATCGTGTCGTTGCCTGCCCCGGTATCGATGTTGAAATTGTTTACCCAGGTCTTTTCATTCGAAACGACAGAGACGGTGACCGTGTCATTGCCAGCGCCGGTCGAGATGTTGCCACGCTTGGCATTGAGAACTTCCACGGTGGACGAACCGGTGCCGCCGAGATGAACGTCGACCTGAACGAAATCCTTGAAGATAAGGTTTTCAGAGGTGTCGGACTGGGCGAGAGCGTTCTTTACCGAATTCCATGCTGACGATACGTCAAATTTGAAGCCGTTCGAGGAGGCATCGTAACCGACATCCACCGTACCACCTGCACCGGTGCCGGGAACTGATACAGCGCCGACATTGACGCTACCGGATTCGAGCGAGGAACCGTTCTTGACCTGAGCGGTCGATTCCGTGAGGAGCTTATAAGCTTCCTGGTCGATCAGGCTGGTAAGCGAGGAAACCGAAGCGGCGCCGCCATTACCGAAAGTTACTTTTAACGCCATTTTAAACTCCTATAAATCTTTGAGAAATTGATGAATTGAAATTAAATTAATAGTAATTATTGCGGGTAATATTTAATACATAAAAAACGATAATACAATATAAGAAATACGTTTTTTTCGAAAAATCGCGTATTTGGTGTATTGAGAAATTTTCTCTAAAAGCCGCTTTTTCTGAAATAAATCATTCCTGAACGAAGGTTTTTCTGAGCCTGTCTTGGAATGGTTTTACGAAATAAGAAAGAACACTCCTCTCGCTGGTCTGGATAAATACTTCTGCCGGCATGCCAGGATATAACTTCCCGCCAGGTAGGTGCGTCATGCCGGCCTTGTTGGGTTTGATGCGCAACGCGTAATAAGATGTGCCAGTTCGGGAATCCGTCTGCAGATCGGGGGCAACGACAGCAACCTCCGCGCTCAAATCCGGCGTCGTGCTTTGGTTGAACGCCGTAAAGCGAACGGTGACCGGTTGCCCGACGTAAATCTGATCGATGTCTCGCGGGGTTATATTGGCCTCGATCGCAAGCTCATCCCGCTCCGGCACCACCAGCATCAGCACTTCGCCGGATTGAATGACGCCATTTATATTGTGCACTGAAAGCTGGTAGATGCGACCGGCAATCGGCGAGCGGATGTCGAGGCGATCCAGCTGGTCGCGCGTCGCCGCCAGCCGTTCTTCATATTCCGCAACGGTCGCTTCGATTGATGTCAGATCTTTCGTGACTTCCGATTTGCGGTCTTCGTCGAGCTGAAGCAGTTGCAGATCCAGTTCGCTCAGCTTGCCCACCGTTTGCGCACGAGCGGCGATATATTGGCCCTGCTGGCCTTCGAGATTGGACAGCTGGCGTTTGAGGAGATTGAGGCGCTGGAGCGTCACGAGCCCTTTTTTGAAGAGCTCGTCCGTCTTGGAAACATCGTCCTTTACAATGGCAAGCTCATTGTCCGTCGCCTCCACCTGCACCTCGAGGCCACGCGCCTCGTCACCGAGTTGGTCCTTGCGCGTTCCCAACTGCTTTTTCATGCCGACCAACGCGTTGCGACGGCTATTAAAAAGGTTCTGTTCGCTGTCGATGAAGGTCTTGGCCGCCTTCGAACTCGTCAGCGCCGCCAGGTCTTCCGTTACAGTGAAAGACGGTGCTTCGGCAATCTCTGCACGGAGACGGGCCCGACGCGAGTAGAGCTGCGCAAGCGTATTCTCGATGATGGAGAGGTTCGCCTGAACGACGGTGGCGCTCAGCCGCAGGAGGATCTGGCCGGCCTCTACCCTGTCACCTTCGGCGACATTGATCTCGCTGACGATGCCGCCGGAAAGATGCTGGATTTTTTTTGAATTGCCTTCAACGACAACCCGGCCCGTGGCCACCACCGCACCGGCAAGCTTTGCGAAAGCAGCCCAGCCGCCCAATCCGACCAAAAGGCCAAGGGCGAGAACGACCACTGCCGTCGAATGTCTGAGAATGGACGCATTCGTCATGCCGGGTTTTTCCGCTTCAACCATTTTCGCTCACCCGGTTTTCAATCTTGCGCGTTTCTTCCTCCTCAGGCACCTGGCGGATGTTCTGCCGCAGGATTTGCGCGAGCACCTCCTCCTTCGTGCCAAAGCGCAGCATCCGGCCGTTGCTCATCACCATCACCAGATTGACGCTTTCGATGGCGCTGGGGCGATGGGCAATGACGACGACGATGCCGCCGCGCGCCCTGATGTCGCCAATCGCATTGCGCAGGGCTCCTTCGCCTTCACTGTCCAGATTGGAGTTCGGCTCATCGAGAAGGACGAAGAAGGGTTCGCCAAACAGGGCACGGGCAAGGCCGATGCGCTGCTTCTGCCCGCCCGACAAAGCCTCGCCGCGGTCGCCAATATAGGTATCGTAACCGTTGGGCAGGTTCAGGATCAGCTCATGCACCTGCGCAGCCTTGGCTGCGGCGACGATTGCTTCCGCAGTCGCATTGCGGTCGAAGCGCGCAATGTTCTGCGCCACCGTCCCCGGCATCAGTTCCACCTGCTGGGGCATGTAACCGATGGATTTGCCGAGAAACTCGAAATCCCACTGGTTGAGTGCGGCCCCATCAAAGCGGACGGAGCCACGTTCATAGGGCCAGATGCCGGTCATCAGGCGTGCCAGCGTGGACTTGCCGGACGCGCTTGGGCCAATGATGCCGAGCCCGTCGCCTGCGTTCAGCGTGAAGGAAATATCGGCGACCGTATCGCGTGCGCCATTGGGCGGCCCACCCGTTACACGATCGACTGCGACGGTAAATTGCGGGCGCGGCAGGGAGAGCGGCGGTGTGGGTTCCGGCACCAGCTCCAGGAACTCGTTGACGCGTTTCCAGCCCTGTCTTGCGGTCATGAAGCTGCGCCAGTTCGCGATTGCATGTTCGACAGGACCGAGCGCCTTCGCAGAGAGAATCGAACCTGCGATGATGCTGCCCGCCGATGCATGGCCGTCGATGACAAGCACGGCGCCGATGGCCATGACGCCGGATTGCAGCAACAGGCGGAAGGTTCTCGACATGGCGCCGAGCATGCCGGCCGTATCTGAAGTCGACAGGGTGACGGAGCGATATCTGGAGTGCAACTCGTCCCACATGGACGTCACTGCATCCATCATGCCCATGGTCTTGATGGATTCAATGTTGCGCTGACTGCTGCCGACGAGGACGTTTCTCTGCCCTCGCGCAGTATAAGCCTGCTTTGTCGCCCTTTCGGTCAGCCAATTGGTCAGAAGCGTCAGCACGATGAGAACCACGGCTCCGCCGAGCACAGCGAACCCGATCCACGGATGCAGGGCAAAACAGATCAGGAGATAGATGGGCAGCCAGGGAATATCGAAAAAGGCCGCAGGCCCCGGCCCTGAGAGAAACTGGCGGATCTGATCGAGATCACCGACGATCTGCAGCCCATCGATCTTCCCGGAAGCAAGGAGCGGGGCGCTGATCGACGCCCTGAAAAGCTTCTGATTGAGCGCGTCGTCCATATTGTCCGAGATGCGCGCCAATATACGGCCTCGCAGCGCGTCGAACCCCATGAGAAACGCGTAGAGAACGATCAGCAGAACGACCAGCGCCACAAGAGAGGGAATGCTCTTGCTGGGCAGAATGCGGTCGTAAACTTCCAGCATGAAAAGTGAGCCGGAAAGATTAAGGATGTTCATCAACGCGCTGGCGAGGCCAACTGCCAGGAAAGCGGACTTATTTCTTGTTAAAAAAGAATTAAATAAAAACATAATAACACCTAAAACAGCAAGAAAATTGCACAATAAAGGGAATTAGGCAATGCTATTCGAGGATGGGCTAAAACACCCACACGAAAAAATTAAGTAAGTATCTGTAGTTGATTGGAATCTTTCTGCATCCTTTCATGAGAAATGACTGAAAGGTCGCGCGGCAGGCGGGCAGTAAGGCGAGTTTTCTTTCGATTTTCCAAGCTGCATAAAACCGCTCGTGCAACATAGTTCCAGGCCGCTTGCCAATTCTCAGTCTGCGGCTTTAGGTTTGCAGCGAGACACCACAAAAAAGGCGGCCCAAAGGCCGCCTTTTCTTTAATCCATCGAAATGGAAATCTTATTCGGCTGCGGTTTCAGCAGCCTTTGCTGCTTCTTCTGCTGCCTTGGCTTCTGCGGCTTCGGCTGCTGCCTTCTCGGCGGCGAGAGCCTGTGCTGCTGCTACCTTTTCGGCTTCCAGACGTGCCTTTTCTTCGGCTGCTGCCTGGCGCTCGGATTCGTTCAGCTTGCGGGCGCGCGTACCGGTGTTTTCAACGATACGGGCAGCCTTGCCGCGACGGTCGCGCAGGTAGTAGAGCTTCGCGCGGCGAACCTTACCGCGGCGAACGATTTCAACGCCTTCGACCAGAGGGGAGTAGATCGGGAATACGCGCTCGACGCCTTCGCCGTAGGAGATCTTGCGAACGGTGAAGCTTTCGGAAAGGCCACCGCCGGAACGGGCGATGCAAACGCCTTCGTAAGCCTGAACGCGGGTACGGTTACCTTCGGTAACGCGAACGTTGACGCGCAGGGTGTCGCCCGGAGAAAACTCGGGCAGGGTGCGCTTTGCTTCGATCTTGGCGGCCTGTTCGGCTTCCAGCTGCTGAATGATATTGGTCATGTTAACCTCTGATTTCTTCTGAAACAGCCAGAGCGCTCAACGGTTCGTCCTTCGGTCAAAGCCTTGGGATCATGCCTTGCGGCAGGAGCGGGTTCGCCATTCTTTGCTTGCGGTTAAAGGGGTAAACCCCAATTCCACGCGGGCACATACACGAGGCAGCGCCGTTTGTCATCCCTTTCATGACAATATTTTATCAATTGCGCACCGCGTCCCTGCAGTTGCGAAGCGGCTTTCTGCCGGATATGGCATGAAAACCTTGGGAGGGGCCATGTCCATATTCATCGTTCTCATGCTGTTTGCGACCGGCTTTCTGTCGGGTGTAGTCAATGCCATTGCCGGCGGCGGCACTTTCCTGACCTTCGGGGCGATGACGCTGGCCGGCCTGCCGCCCATCGTTGCCAATGCCACTTCGGCTATTGTACAGTTTCCGGGTTATATCACCTCGGTCATCGCCTATGGGCCGGAAATCCGTGCGCATTGGCGCGAGGCGATCCTGCTGTCAGCCGTTTCCGTCGTCGGCGGGCTGGCCGGCTCGCTGCTTCTGCTGTCGCTCGACAATCCTTCCTTCCGCCAGCTGGTTCCATGGCTGCTTCTTGCCGCCACCGCCGTTTTCGCCGCCGGCCCGTGGCTGCGTCCGAAGGTCAGTACGGAGCGGTCTCCCGGCAATCTTCCGAGCCTCGTCTTTCAGGGGCTCGCCTCCATCTATGGCGGTTTTTTCGGTGCCGGCATGGGTATCATGATGCTCGCCATCCTCGGGATCACCTCGGGCGGCAGCTATCATCATCTGAACGCGCTGAAGAACCTGCTGTCGGTGGTGATCGCCATCATCGCGATTACGATCTTCGTCAGCGGCGGCGTCGTATCCTGGTGGGCGGCGCTCATCATGTTCCCGGCGGCGGCACTTGGCGGCTATGCGGGCGTGCACACGGCAAGGCGCGTGCCGCAATGGATCATTCGCTGGCTGGTCATTGCGGTCGGCCTGGTGCTGACGGCCTATTATTTCGTCTCGGCCTGAGCCTTTTTAAGAAGGTCTGGCCGTCTTTCCTTCGTCAGCGCCAGCGCCTGTTCGTGCCGCCATTTGTTGATGGCGGCGTGGTTGCCTGACGTGAGGACGGCGGGAATATCGCGGCCCTCCCATACCTGCGGGCGGGTATAATGCGGATGTTCCAGCAGCCCGCCCTCGAAGCTTTCATGCACACCGGAAAGATCGTTGCCCATGACGCCCGGCAGGACGCGGACGATGGCGTCCAGAAGCGTCAGTGCGGCCGGCTCGCCGCCTGAGAGGATGTAGTCGCCGATCGACACTTCCTCCAGCCCGCGCGCCTCTATGACCCGCTGATCGACGCCTTCGAAACGGCCGCAGACGATGATCGCACCGTCGCCCGCCGCCAGTTCGCGCACACGGTCCTGCGATAGTGGTTTGCCGCGTGGGCTCATCAGCAGGCGCGGTCGCGTATCGCCATCCGAAACATGGTCGATGGCTGCAGCAAGAATGTCGGGTTTTAGTACCATGCCGGCACCGCCGCCTGCCGGGGTGTCATCGACGCTTCTGTGCTTGTCCGTCGCGAATTCGCGAATCTGCACGGCCTCAAGCGACCATTGTTCGCGTTCCAGCGCCTTGCCCGCCAGCGAATATCCCAAATGTCCCGGAAACATTTCCGGGTAGAGCGTCAGAACGGTGGCCTTGAAAGTCATTGCTTTATTTCTTGCCGAAAGGCGATGCGCCGGTTTCGTCTTTGTCGTCGGGATTGTCGATCAGTCCGGCGGCCATCGGGTCGATGAGAATGCGGCCGCCTTCGAGATCGATTTCAAGCACGGCTGCTTCCGAAAAGGGTATGAGGGCAGGGCGACGGCCCGCACCTTTCAGTTCCAGCAGATCACCTGCACCGAAATCGTAGACGGCGCTGACGGCGCCATAGCTTTTGCCTTCGGCATCAACGGCTTCCAGCCCTTCGAGATCGGCATAATAAAACTCGTCGTCGTCAAGCTCGTCGTCAGGAAGGTTGTCCCGGTCGATGAACAGTTCCAGCCCGTTCAGGCTTTCGGCCGCATTACGGTCGTTGATGCCCCTGAAACGAACGACGACAACGTTCTTGCCCTCGCGCACCTCAAGAATTTCGAAGATGCGGCCATCGGCGGTGACCAGATTACCATAATCGCCGAGCGCCATCGGATCGGCCGTATAGGTGCTGACACGGACCTCACCGCGCAGGCCCTGCGCGCCGCCGATCTTTGCCATGAGTACCGGGTTTTCCAGCTTTGCCATCGGGCCGTCCGTCTTCTGGTGGTGGTTGCGTCAGCTTTAAGGTTTGTTGACGCCAAAATAAACAAAAAACGGGCGGCATGGAAAACCACGCCACCCGTTCTTCAAAAGATTCTGCGCAGATTATTCTGCGGCAGAGGCTTCCGCAGCAGCAGCGGCTGCATCTTCAGCCTTCTGCTTCTTTTCGGCAACGCGTTCCAGAGCGCGCTTGCCCGGCTTTGCCTTTTCCGGGTTGCTGCGAGCGGCGCGCTCGGCAAGGCCGGCTTCTGCGAGGAAACGCAGAACGCGGTCGGTCGGCTGTGCGCCCTTGGCGATCCATTCCTTGATGAGGTCAGCCTTCAGCTCGATGCGCTGCGGATTGTCCTTGGCAAGCATCGGGTTCCAGGAACCGACCTTCTCGAGGAAACGGCCGTCGCGGGGCGAACGGGCGTCAGCAACGACGATCTGGTAGTACGGGCGCTTCTTGGAACCACCGCGTGCGAGACGAATTTTCAGTGCCATGTTATTTACTCCTTAGGATGGCTTGTCCGCCTTTCAGGCGGTCTTTTCGGTGCCGCCATGTTCGGCGGCGATTGCTTCATGATGCCGGATGACTTCCTTGATGATGAAGTTCAGGAACTTCTCGGCGAAATCCGGATCCAGATTGGCATCCTTCGCCAGATGGCGAAGGCGTTCAATCTGGTATTCCTCGCGCGCCGGGTCTGCCGGCGGCAAATTATACTTTGCCTTCAGCACGCCCACCGCCTTGGTACAGCGGAAACGTTCGGCAAGAATGTGAACCAGTGCGGCATCGATATTGTCGATCGACTGGCGGTATTCGGAAAGCTGGGCTTTCACCTCTGTATTGTTCACTGGTGTCCCCCTCACTTCTTTTTCGGAAAGCCGGGCAGGCCCGGCATGCCGCCAAGACCCGGTAGCTTGGCCCCGCCGAGACCCGGCAATCCGCCCGGCATGCCGCCAAGGCCGGGCATCGCGCCCGGTTTACCGAGACCGGCAGCTTCTGCCTGCTTCTGGAGCGCTTCAAGCTGCTTCGGATCGATGTTCGACAGATCAGGCATGCCGCCGCCAAGACCACCGAGGCCCATCTTGCCGGCAAGGCCGCCCATCATCTGCTTCATGATGCCGCCTTTGCCCTTGCCGCCCATGGCCTTCATCATGTCGGCCATGCCGCGATGCATCTTCAGAAGCTTGTTGATTTCAGCGGCATCGGTGCCGGAACCGGCGGCGATGCGCTTCTTTCGGCTGTGCTTCAGAATATCGGGATTGGCGCGTTCCGCCTTGGTCATCGACGAGATGATGGCGATCTGGCGGTCGAACATCTTGTCGTTGAGGCCAGCGGAAGCCATCTTGTCCTTCATGCCGGCCATGCCGGGCATCAGCCCCATGATGCCGCCCATGCCGCCCATCTTCTTCATCTGGGCAAGCTGGTCGGAGAGATCGTTGAGATCGAACTTGCCCTTGGCCATCTTCTCGGCCATGGCGCGGGCTTTTTCCGCATCGATGTTCTCGGCGGCCTTCTCGACCAGCGAGACGATGTCGCCCATGCCGAGAATGCGGTCAGCGATACGGCGCGGATGGAACTCGTCGAGTTCGTTCATGCGCTCGCCGATACCGATCAGCTTGATCGGCTTGCCGGTGACGGCGCGCATGGAAAGGGCAGCACCGCCGCGTCCGTCGCCGTCCATACGGGTGAGCACAAGACCGGTGATGCCGACGCGCTCATCGAAATTGCGGGCGAGGTTGACGGCGTCCTGACCGGTCAGCGAATCCGCGACCAGCAGGATTTCGTGCGGATTGGACTTCTTCTTGATGTCGGCCATTTCCAGCATCAAGGGTTCGTCGATGTGGGTACGGCCGGCGGTGTCGAGAATGACGACGTCATGGCCGCCGAGCTTTGCAGCCTGCACGGCGCGCGCGGCGATATCTGTCGGCGACTGGCCGGCAATGACCGGCAACGTGTCGACGCCGGTCTGCACGCCGAGCTGGCGAAGCTGTTCCTGTGCGGCCGGACGACGCGTGTCGAGAGATGCCATCAGCACCTTCTTCTTGTCACGGTCGGTCAGGCGCTTGGCGATCTTGCCTGTTGTCGTGGTCTTGCCCGAACCCTGCAGACCCACCATCATGATGACGACGGGGGCGGGGGCGTGAAGGTCGATGGAAACGCCTTCGGTGCCGAGCATTTCGACAAGTTCGTCATGGACGATCTTGACGACCATCTGGCCGGGCTTGATGGATTTGAGAACAGCTGCGCCGACAGCCTTTTCACGCACCCTGTCGGTGAAGGAACGCACGACTTCCAGCGCCACGTCCGCTTCCAGAAGCGCACGGCGAACCTCGCGCAGGGCGGCGGCAACATCGGCTTCCGTCAGTGCGCCACGGCCGGTCAGTCCATTCAGAATGGAACCAAGGCGGTCCTGGAGGTTTTCAAACATCGTTTCTTCCTTCTTCGTTCCGGGGTCTCCGAAACGTCGGTGCTTTCGCTGGCAAAAACAAGACGCAAAGCCAAAAAGCACCCGAGGGCGCATCGCGCTGTCGGGTGTTGACCTCCGGGATCTCTTTATACCTTTGCGGGTCCCGGTCGGCGGCTTGGAGTCGTGAAACTGCCAGCTGATTGGCGGCGATAAACAGGAAAGCGCGGGAAAAGTCAAGGCGGTGCCGGGTTTCAGGCGCGAAGGCCTGCATTTCATCTTTGCGTGATTGGTCGCCGGCCGCCATTGGCGGTGCTTGAACGGCCCTCTTTCGCTCCCTATACATTTGTCATGAACCGTCGAAAATTTTTTCGTTTTTCCGCTCTTGGCCTGCTCGCTCTGGCAGGCGGCGGCCTTTATGCCCGCCGTTCGAGCGCCAGCGCCTATTATAGCGGCCCGATCTCCGATCATTTCGACGGGGTGCGCTTCTTCAACCCCGGCGGTTCGCCGCCCGGCAATTTCATGGGTCTGCTGAAATGGCGCTTCAATGGCGAGCGCGCCACATGGCCGGAAAGCTATCCGAGCCCCTTTCCCTTCGCAAAACCGGAAGCCCGCATCGAAGGCAGGGACATGCGCGTCACCTTCATCGGCCATGCTTCGTTTCTCATCCAGACGGCGGGATTGAATATTCTCGTCGATCCGGTGTGGTCGCAGCGCACCAGCCCTTTCAGTTTTGCCGGTCCCAAACGGGTCAATCCGCCCGGCATCCGTTTCGAGGATTTGCCGCCCATCGATCTGGTGCTGGTGACGCATAATCACTACGACCATCTGGATATGGAAACGTTGAAGCGCCTGCATGTGGCGCACAAGCCGCTTTTCATCACGCCGCTCGGCAATGACGCGATTATTCGCACCGGTGTCGAGGCGGCGCGTATCAAGGTGGGCGATTGGGGCGATGTGGTGGAGACAGGTTCGGTGAAAATTCATTTCGAACCGTGCCACCACTGGTCGGCCCGCGGTCTTAACGACCGACGCATGGCGCTCTGGGCCGCCTTCGTCATCGAAACGCCAGGCGGTAAAATCTACCATATAGGCGATACCGGCTTCCACGAGGGCCTCAATTATCACGCCGCGCGCAAGAAGCACGGTGAGTTCCGTCTCGCCAACCTGCCTTTCGGTGCCTATGAGCCCCGTTGGTTCATGAAGGGCCAGCACCAGAACCCGGCGGAAGCCGTGGAAGGAATGAAGCTTTGCGGCGCGGCGCATGTTTGCGGGCACCATTGGGGGACAGTACAGTTGACGGACGAGGCCGTGGATGCGCCGCTTGCGGCCCTCAAGGTTGCGTTGACGGAGCAGGGGGTCGACGAAAGCCGTTTCCGGCCAATGCGTCCCGGTGAAGTTTTCGACGTGCCTTCCGTCTGACCGCAGCCCCGTTTGCGCCGCAACAGTCTGGTAATTTGCCGGTCTTTCCGCCATATAGGGCGAAAGCGCGGGGCAAATCCCGAATGCAAACCGGTTTTCAGACAGTTTTCAGGTTTAAGGCGATGGCGGATACGGTCGAATTTGCGAAGATGAACGGGCTTGGCAACAAGATTCTCGTTGTCGATATGCGCGGCCGTAAAGATATGGTCACGCCCGAAGCGGCAATCGCGCTCAATGCCGATTCCTCAACCCAGTTCGACCAGATCATGGCGATCCACGATCCGCGTGTTGGCGGCACGGATGCCTTCATCGACATTCTCAATTGCGACGGCACGAAGGCGCAGGCCTGCGGTAACGGCACGCGCTGCGTGGTGCAGGCGCTGTCTTCCGAAACGGGCAAGACCAGCTTCACCTTTCAGACGGTGGCGGGCATCCTGAACGCCGTCGAACATGAAGATGGCATGATATCAGTCGATATGGGCCTGCCGCGGTTCCGCTGGAGCGACATTCCGCTTTCGGAGGAGTTCCACGATACCAGTCGCATCGAATTGCAGATTGGCCCGATCGATGCGCCGATCCTGCATTCGCCCGCCGTCATGTCCATGGGCAATCCGCACGCGATCTTCTGGGTGGATCGTGATCCGATGGAGTTCGATCTCGAACGTTTCGGGCCGCTGCTCGAAAACCATCCGATGTTTCCGGAGAAGGCCAATATCACGCTGGCGCAGGTGATTTCCGACAGCGCGCTTCGCACCCGCACATGGGAACGCGGCGCAGGGCTGACACTCGCCTGCGGTTCGGCCGCCTGCGCATCAGCCGTTTCCGCCGCCCGCACCGGCCGTACCGGCCGGAAGGTCACCATCGATGTCGCCTCCAGCCCCATCCGCGTGCCGCTGACCATCGACTGGCGTGAGGACAATCACGTCATCATGACCGGCCCGGCCGAATGGGAATGGTCCGGCATGGTCGATCCCGTTACCGGCGTCTGGTCGCGTGATGCTGCGGCCGAACAGGGGGCCGTATGAGTGGCGTCGAGGTCATAACCTTCGGCTGCCGTCTCAACACCTATGAATCGGAAGTGATGCGGGCGGAGGCCGAAAAAGCCGGGCTCAACAATGCCGTGCTGGTCAATACCTGTGCGGTGACGGGCGAAGCGGTGCGTCAGGCGCGCCAGGCCATCCGCCGCGCACGGCGCGACAATCCGCATGCACGCATCATTGTTACCGGCTGTGCCGCACAGACGGAAAAACAGACCTTTGCCGAAATGCCCGAGGTGGATGCGGTGCTGGGCAATGAGGAAAAGCTGAAAAGCGCCTCCTATCGCGCGCTGCCGGATTTCGGCGTCTCGGCGGAAGAAAAACTGCGCGTCAACGACATCATGAGCATCAAGGCGACAGCGCCGCAGATGGTCAAGCACATAGACGGGCATGTGCGCGCCTTTATTCAGGTACAGAATGGCTGCGATCATCGCTGCACCTTCTGCATCATTCCTTATGGGCGCGGCAATTCGCGCTCGGTGCCCATGGGTGCGGTGGTGGATCAGGCGCGCAGGCTGACGGAAAGCGGCTATTGCGAAATCGTGCTGACCGGGGTGGATGCGACCAGCTATGGCGCTGACCTGCCCGGCGAGCCGTCGCTTGGTTATCTCGCCAAGACATTGCTGAAGCAGGTGCCGGATATTCTGCGCCTGCGCCTTTCCTCCATCGATAGTATCGAGGCCGATCATCATCTCATGGATCTGATTGCCGATGAGCCGCGTTTCATGCCGCATCTGCACCTGTCCCTCCAGCATGGCGACGACATGATCCTGAAACGCATGAAACGCCGCCATTCACGGGCCGATGCCGTTCGTTTCTGTCACGAAGTGCGGGCGCTGCGGCCGGAGATCGCCTTCGGCGCGGATATGATCGCCGGTTTTCCGACCGAGACGGAAGAGATGTTTGAAAATGCCGCGACGCTGGCGGAAGAATGCGGCATTTCCAGCCTGCATGTATTTCCCTACAGCCCGCGTGCCGGCACGCCGGCGGCTCGCATGCCGCAGCTCGACCGCGCGCTGGTGAAGGAGCGGGCGGCGAGGCTTCGTGAACGCGGAGAAGCGCTGCGGCTCACGCATCTGCAAGGTATGGTCGGTTCGATGCAGACGATCCTCGTCGAAAACAACGGTTTTGCCCATACCAATAATTTCACGCTGGTCGCGGCGCCTGATCTTCCTGCGCGTACTCTTGCGCAGGTTGCGATTACCGGCCACAACGGCAAACATCTGAACATGAAGCTTCTGGCGGCAAATGCGGCCTGAGGCGGCTAAAGAGAAAAGACACGGGAACGACCATGGCCCTCGGCTTCATCAAAAAAGTCTTTTCGTTCGGCAAGGACAAGGCCGAAACGGAAGAGCGGCCGCAAGAGGACGCCGCGTCTGAGCGCGGCAATGAAAACGCCTCCTTCGAAGCGGCGCTGAGCGACGCGCAAGTGCATGACCCTGTCGACAGGGACCCGGTTTCCGAACTGGAGATGGAGACGGCCGGTGGCCCGGCCCCGGACGAGGCGACGGATGTCGTTCTCTCCGAAGAAGATGAGGAAGAGGACGCGCCGCTTCTTCCCGGTGCCGAGCTTTCCGGCGATATGGGCGTGGTGCCATTGTCGTTGCTACAGGCGGAAGCAGCCGCTGAAGAGCAGGACGAAGCTTTGCCGGAAGCAGCGGATGTCGTGCTGGATACGGATGCGATGGATGCGCTGCTCGACGAGGCGGAAGCCGCGAGCGCGGTCGAACCCCCTGCGGTTCCCACGGCTCTGCCCAAGGGTTTTTCGTCGGCAAGTGAACGGCAGGAGCCTGCGCCTGTAGCACCGCAGGTAAAACTGACATGGTTTCAGCGCCTGCGCGCCGGGCTTTCCCGCACGTCGTCGCAGCTGACGACGCAGATTTCGGCGCTCTTCACCAAGCGCAAGCTGGATGAGGACACGCTCGATGAGCTGGAAGATCTTCTCATCCAGTCCGATCTGGGTGTCGAGACCGCCATGCGCATCACCGGCGCCCTGTCTTCCGAGCGTTACGGCAAGGATGTGAGCGGCGAAGATGTGGCGCGCATCATGGCGGGCGAGATCACCAAGGTCCTGAAGCCTGTCGCCAAGCCGCTGGAACTCGATCTCTCGCACAAGCCGCATGTCATTCTCGTCGTCGGCGTGAACGGTACCGGCAAGACGACCACTATCGGTAAGCTTGCCGCCAAGCTCTCGGGCTCTGGCCTCCAGGTCATGCTTGCGGCCGGCGATACCTTCCGCGCGGCGGCGATCGAACAGCTCAAGATCTGGGCCGATCGGACCGGCTCGCAATTCATCGGCACTAAGCTCGGCGCGGATGCGGCGGGGCTTGCCTACGACGCTTATGAGCAGGCGCGGGCGCAGAAAAGCGATGTGCTCATCATCGATACGGCCGGCCGTCTGCAGAACAAGACGGAACTGATGGCGGAGCTGGAAAAGATCGTGCGCGTGCTCGGCAAACTCGATCCGGATGCGCCGCACACCGTGCTGCAGACGCTGGATGCGACGACCGGCCAGAACGCGATGAACCAGGTGGAAATATTCCGCAATGTCGCGGGCGTTTCGGGCCTGATTATGACAAAATTGGATGGCACGGCGCGGGGCGGTATCCTCGTCGCCATCGCTGCCAAACACAAGCTGCCGGTTTATTTCATCGGCGTGGGTGAAGGTGTTGATGATCTGGAGCCCTTCGAGGCGGAAGATTTCGCCAAGGCCATTGCGGGAGTGTGAGTATGGATATTGAAAGCAATTCCAAGGAAAGCGAAAAGATGGTGGCGGAAATCAGCCCGCTCCTGAAATTCGTGCTCGAGCTTGGCCCGCTCATGGTGTTCTTCTTCGCCAATTCCCGCGGCGAATGGCTGGCCTCCACCTTCCCCGTGCTGACGGAATTCGGCGGGCCGATCTTCATTGCCACCGGCCTGTTCATGATCGCAACGGCGCTGGCTCTCTCGGTTTCATGGGTGCTGACGCGGAAACTGCCGATCATGCCGCTGATATCAGGCATCGTGGTGTTCGTCTTCGGCGCGCTGACCTTGTGGCTGCAGAACGACACTTTCATCAAGATGAAGCCGACCATCGTCAACACGCTGTTCGGTGTCATCCTGCTGGGCGGCCTGTTTTTCGGGCAATCGCTGCTCGGCTATGTCTTCAATTCGGCCTTCAGGCTGACGGATGAGGGCTGGCGCAAGCTGACGCTGCGCTGGGGCGTGTTTTTCCTCTTCCTCGCGGTGATGAACGAGGTTGTGTGGCGCATGTTCACCACCGACACCTGGGTCGCCTTCAAGGTGTGGGGCACGATGCCGATCACCATCATCTTCACCATGGCGCAAATGCCGCTCGTCATGCGCCATTCGCTGGAACCGCTCAACAAGGACGAAAAATGACAATTGCAGAGATGTCGGCTTCCCGTTCGCGCTCGCTCAAATGGTTCGGCGTGGCCGCCGGGCTGCTTCTCCTGCAGATCGTCATTCTCTATGCCATGGGCCGCATTCCGATCTGCGAATGCGGTTATGTGAAGCTGTTCGAGCCGGGCGTGAACACACCGGGCAATTCCCAGCATCTGGCCGACTGGTATACGCCCTCGCATATCATTCACGGCTTCCTGTTCTACTGGTTCGCCTGGCTGCTCTTCCGCAACAAACCGCTTTCCATGCGGCTGTCACTTGCGGTTCTGGTGGAAGCGGCATGGGAGATCCTTGAAAACTCGCCTCTCATCATCGATCGTTACCGCACGGCGACCATGGCGCTGGGTTACACCGGCGACAGCATCCTGAACTCGGCGATGGATACGGTTTTTATGGTGCTGGGTTTCCTCTTCGCCGCCCGCGTGCCGGTGTGGCTGACGGTTGTGATCGCCATCTTCTTCGAAATCTTCACCGGCTGGCTGATCCGCGATAATCTGACGCTGAACGTCGTCATGCTGGTCTGGCCCGTGGAGGCGATCAAGGAATGGCAGAACGCGCTCCCGCAAATGTGAACGCAGCCGCCAGGATTTTGGCCGGGATGGACTGAAACCACGCGAGACATGCAGGCTTTTTTAAGGGCATTGCGGTATCGTCCGGGTTCAAAGACCCGTCTCTTCCTGGCAGAACCCGTTGCAAGATAATTTCGCCTATCTTCTCCCCTTCATCATGCTGACATTCGGCGTGGTGTTCCTGTTCCTGCAGAGGATCGGTCACGCTTCCGCCCGCTATTGGGGTATCGGATATCTTTCGGCGGCCTTTGGTTTTGCGACGCCTCTGGTGCTCGGTGGCCTGCCTTTCGAAGTCCAGGCGATCCTTTCGAACCTGTTGTTCTTCTCCGCCTTCTTCCTCTATGGCCATGCGCTGCTTACCCATTTTGACCGGCCGCTTCATACCGCGGCCCGACTGTCGATCGTCGTGGTTGCGGTGTTGCTGGTCTCTTTCCATGTTTTCATCACGCCGGATCTGAAACGCGAGCTCGTCATTGGCGATTTCGTCTGCGCCCTTTTGCTTGTGATCCCGGTCTGGCTCGTGCGAAAGCGCCCCGTCGCACTCGCCGACAGGCTGATGGTGGGAATTGCCTGTCTTGTGGTGATGGAAACGCTGGTGCGCATCGGCATGCTGCTGGTGATGACGCCCGGGGGCTCGATGATCGAGCTCAGCGAATTCTTCGAGTCGGATTATGCCTTCTACATGCAGCTCGCCGCGAGCATTTTCGGCTTCCTGCTTGCGCTTTCCGTGCTTGCGAGCCAGATTTCCGTCACCGTCGACCGGCATCTGCATGCGGCGGAACATGATCCTCTGACTGACGTGCTGAACCGCCGCGGCTTTGATCGCCGTGTTCCCGATTTTCGCAACGATACGCCTGAGGGCGCGGTCATTGTCTGCGACATAGATCATTTCAAGCGCATCAACGACGTCTACGGTCATGCGGCAGGAGATATCGTTCTCATCGGCCTTTCCGATCTTCTCAGAAAAAACGCGCCCGGGGATGCGCTGGTGGCGCGCTTTGGCGGTGAGGAATTCGTTGTCTTCCTGCCCGGCCAGACGGCTGCCGCAGCCGGCCAACTTGCCAATGGCATGCGTACAGGTCTCTCGTCGCTCGATTGGCGCAACCGGGGTGTAACCAGCCAGATCACGGCAAGCTTCGGTGTCTCGGCCGTCGCGAGGGGGGATCATTCAATCCACGATGCCATCAAGCGTGCCGATGATAGTCTCTATGCCGCAAAACGTGGCGGTCGCGACCAAGTCGTGCTGGAAGGCATGCGTCTGCCGGCTGAAGGCCCGTCGCTGAGGGTCGTTACCAAGGGGTGATACCTTGCGGAGTGGGTTATTTCCCGGCTGCGGCCGCGATGGCTGGCAGCAGGTCCCGTTCGACGCTGCGGGCATCGAAGGGGCCGACCTTTTTATAAAGGATCGTGCCATCCGCGCCGACCAGATAACTTTCGGGAATACCATAGACACCCCAGTCAATCGCCGCCTTGCCGTTCGGATCGACGCCTATCGCCGCAAAGGGATTACCGAGCTCGCCGAGGAAACGCAGCGCATTATCCTGCTTGTCCTTGTAATTGATGCCGACGACGGTGATGCGGTCGTCCTTCGCCAATTCCTGAAGCAGCGGGTGCTCCTGCCGGCAGGGAATGCACCAGGAGGCGAAGACGTTGACCAGCGTCAGCCTGCCTTTGATGGCGGTATCGGTCAGCGCCGGAAGGTTCGAGCCCTCCAGCGGCGGTAGCGACAGGGCGGGTGCCTTGGTACCGATAAGCGCCGAGGGAATGGCGCTGATGTCGAGCCCGTTCACGTCCTGATCGTAGAGCATCTTGCCGGCGATGAGGGCGAAACCGCCAAACAGCAGCAACGGGAGAAGCGCCAGCGCATAACGTGCACGGCCCGTCGTTTTGGCTTTGGTGTCGTCGTGGTTGGCCTGCGTCATTGCGCGTCACCTGTGGAACCGGCTCTTGCCCTGCGGCGCACACCGGAGGCCTCCAGTTCTTTCAGTTCCCGTTTGCGCGCCTGGCCGTCCATGACGACCCAGGCGATGAGACAGAGAACGACGAGGCCGGTGGCCGCATAGGACATGCCGATATAAAAGGCGTGTGTCATCCTCTCAGCCCTCCCGGTTCGCGATGCGGGCGGCAAGCCGCCGTTGCGCTGCGACACGCCGACGCCAGATTTCATTGCGCATGGCGGCGATATGCAAGGTGAAGAACAGCAGCGTGAACCCGATGGCCATCGTCAGAAGCGGCCAGAGAAATTCTGCATCGATGGCGGAACCGCCCATGCGGATGACACTTGCCGGCTGGTGAAGCGTATTCCACCACTCGACCGAAAATTTGATGATGGGGATATTCACGAAACCGACGAGGATCAGCACGGCGCTGACACGGGCGGCCCTGGACGGATCATCCATGGCCCGGTTGAGTGCGATGAGCCCGAGATACATCAGGAAAAGCACGAAAACGGAGGTCAGCCGTGCGTCCCATACCCACCAGGTTCCCCACATGGGCTTGCCCCAGAGCGAGCCGGTGATGAGTGCGATGAGCGTGAACGCTGCGCCGATGGGGGCGGCGGCCTTGTGGCTGACATCCGCGAGCGGGTGACGCCAGACGAGGGTGCCGATCGCAGAGATCGCCATGACCGAATAACACATCATGGCAAGCCAGGCGGAGGGGACATGCACATACATGATGCGCACGGTATAACCCTGCTGGTAATCGCCCTCAGTGGTGAAAGACAGATAAAGACCTGATGCCAGCACCAGTGCTGTCAGAGCCGCGAGCCAGGGCAGAATGCGTGCCGCCAGCGCCAGAAACCGCGTGGGATTGGCGAGATCACTGAGTTTGGTGATGGTGAAGGTCTGCTGGTTCATGCCGTTTGTGTAACCCGAGAATGGCCGCCCCGCAATTGATCCCTGTCAATCGGGGACCGTCCATTGCAGTTTCATCAATCCATAACATTGCGCAGTGCCAAAGCGGCAAAGAAAGGACCGGTCACGGCTGAAAATAACGTGATCGCACAGAGAATGAGGAATGGCGGCATGAAGGGCGCCGGGTCCTGCACGGCTGCGTAGGAAGCGCTGACGCCGAAGATCAAGACGGGAATGGCGAGCGGCAGGACGAGGATGGAGACCAGAAGGCCGCCGCGCGGCAGGGCAACGGCAACCGCTGCGCCCACCGCGCCGATGAAGGTAATGGCGGGTGAACCGACGAGAAGGGTGAGCATGACGGCGCCGATCGCCACCTCGTCCATGTTCATGAACAGGCCGAGCAGCGGCGAGGCAAGCACCAGCGGCAGACCGGTCGTGACCCAGTGCGCCAGGCATTTCACGAAGACGGTCAGGACGAGCGGGGTTTCCTGCATCAGGATCAGATCGAGGGATCCGTCATCCCGTTCGGCCTGGAACAGCCGGTCGAGGCCGAGAAGGGCTGATAGAAGCGCACCGATCCAGACGATGGCCGGGCCGATGCGGGCGAGCAGGTTGAGATCAGGACCGACACCGAAGGGGATAACAGCAACAACTGTCATGAAGAACAGCACGCCGATCAGCGCGCCGCCGCCGGCGCGGATGGAGAGTTTGATATCGCGGAGGAAGAGGGCGGTCATTGGGGCGTCCTCGTGTTCGCGGCGTTACCCCCCTCTGCCCT
The DNA here is from genome assembly GCF_036888815.1 of Agrobacterium sp. CCNWLW155. Lineage (NCBI taxonomy): Bacteria > Pseudomonadati > Pseudomonadota > Alphaproteobacteria > Hyphomicrobiales > Rhizobiaceae > Agrobacterium > Agrobacterium sp. CCNWLW155. Next base: position 153,375 of record NZ_JBAKFW010000009.1, on the reverse strand, counting down.
GCCGGGCATCTCCCCCTCAAGGGGGGAGATCAGCAGGAGGCTTTCCCGACGCTTCATTCTCAAACGTTGAGATTGTCGAGACCTAACCGCGAGTCGATCTCCCCCCTTGAGGGGGAGATGCCCGGCAGGGCAGAGGGGGGTAAGCCGCACGCACATCACCCTCATGCCCAAGCCTCCACCCCTGCAAACCCCGTCATCTGCAATTCCTGCGTATTCTCCAACCCCAGCGGTTGATGGGTCGCAGCAAGTACAATCCCGCCCCTTCCAAGGTGGTTTTTCACAAGATCGGTAAACATTCCGTCCGCAGCCTTATCAAGCGCCGCGGTCGGCTCATCGAGAATCCACACCGGTCGCCAGGCAATCAAAAGCTTCGCCATGGCAAACCGCCGCTGCTGGCCGGCGGAGAGGTAACCGAAGGGCAGGTGGGTAATGTCGGCAAGGCCGACAATCTCCGCGGCCTCATCAATCGCCATGCCCCTGCCGCCGGGAAAGTCGCCGAGGAAATCCTTCCAGAAGCGCAGGTTTTCCGAAACGGTCAGTTCGGTTTTCATGGCATTGCGATGGCCGAGATAATGGCAGGCCTCCGAGGGGCGCATGTCCGGCTCAATTCCTTCGCCGGCTATCTTAATCCGTCCCTGCTCGGGCCGCAGAAGACCCGCCACCGTGCGCAGCAGCGTGGATTTTCCCGAGCCGTTGCGCCCGGTCAGCACCAGCGCCTCTCCGTCGCTTAACTTGAAGGAAATATTCATGAATATGAAATCTTCGCCGCGTCGCACGCCAAGATTTTCCGCCGTCAAATCCATGCTGCGGTTCCGTTTCAGATTTCGTCGTCTCGATAAAAAAATCGATTAGCTTGGTTGAATGGTCTGGCACGTTTCTCTGAAATTATCTATATGGGTGTCAACACGCCAGCGGCCGGCGTGAACATCATCTTGCGCCGGACTTGACGATTGCGAGGAGCAATTTTCACGTGCGGACAGCGGAAATGGTCGTACCCGCATCCTGATGTGCATGAGTGCATAGGTGTCCGCACGAACGTGTTGGCTATCAGTGTAAGCGGGGTTTTTATCCATGCCCAAATCACTCGACAGTTTCAAATGTCGTTCCGTCCTTACCGTTGGCGGTAAGGATTACGTCTATTTCAGCCTTCCCAAGGCTGAAGCAAATGGCCTGAAGGGCGTTTCCAAGCTGCCCTATTCCATGAAGGTTCTTCTGGAAAACCTGTTGCGTTTCGAGGACGGCCAGTCCGTCACCAAGGAACATATCCTTGCGGTGTCCGAATGGCTTGGTAACAAGGGCCTGACCGAAACCGAAATCGCCTACCGCCCCGCCCGCGTTCTCATGCAGGACTTCACCGGTGTTCCCGCCGTGGTTGATCTTGCCGCCATGCGTGACGGTATCAAGGCTCTTGGCGGCGATCCGGAAAAGATCAACCCGCTGGTTCCCGTCGATCTCGTCATTGACCACTCTGTTATCGTCGATGAATTCGGCACGCCGAGCGCCTTTGCCCGCAACGTCGAACTGGAATATGAGCGCAACGGCGAGCGTTACCGCTTCCTGAAGTGGGGCCAGCAGGCGTTCAAGAATTTCCGCGTGGTTCCGCCCGGCACAGGCATCTGTCACCAGGTCAACCTCGAATATCTCGGCCAGACCGTCTGGACGAAGGAAGAGGACGGCGAGACGATCGCTTATCCGGATACCTGCGTCGGCACGGATTCGCATACGACCATGATCAACGGTCTCGGCGTTCTCGGCTGGGGTGTCGGCGGTATCGAGGCTGAAGCTGCCATGCTCGGCCAACCGGTCTCCATGCTTCTGCCCGAGGTCATCGGCTTCAAGCTGACCGGCAAGGTGAAGGAAGGCGTCACCGCGACGGACCTCGTTCTGACGGTCGTGCAGATGCTGCGCAAGAAGGGCGTGGTATCGAAGTTCGTCGAATTCTTCGGCCCCGGCCTTGATTCGATGTCTCTGGCCGACCGTGCGACCATCGGCAATATGGGTCCGGAATATGGCGCGACCTGCGGCTTCTTCCCGGTTGACGGCGAAACCATCAACTACCTGACCATGTCCGGCCGCGCCAAGGACCGTATCGCGCTCGTCGAAGCCTATTCGAAGGCGCAGGACATGTGGCGCACCGGCGATGGTTCCGACCTCGTCTTCACCGACACGCTGGAACTCGATCTTGGTGACGTCGTGCCCTCCATGGCCGGTCCGAAGCGCCCGGAAGGCCGTCTGCCGCTCGAAACCATCGCACCGAATTTCGCGACGGCTCTCGAGAACGACTACAAGAAGCCCGGCCAGATCAACAGCCGCTATGCTGTCGAAGGCGAAGCTTTTGATCTCGGTCACGGCGATGTGGCGATTGCCGCCATCACCTCCTGCACGAACACCTCCAACCCCTCGGTTCTCATCGCCGCCGGCCTTCTCGCCCGCAACGCTGTCGCCAAGGGGCTGAAGTCCAAGCCGTGGGTGAAGACCTCGCTGGCACCGGGATCGCAGGTTGTTGCCGAATATCTCGACAAGTCCGGTCTGCAGAAGGATCTCGATGCGATCGGCTTCAACCTCGTCGGCTTCGGCTGCACGACCTGCATCGGTAACTCCGGTCCGCTGCCGCCTGCGATCTCCAAGACGATCAACGACAAGGGCCTGATCACATCAGGCGTTCTCTCTGGTAACCGCAACTTCGAAGGCCGCATCTCGCCTGACGTGCAGGCGAACTATCTGGCCTCGCCGCCGCTCGTCGTGGCCTATGCGCTTGCCGGCACGGTCCAGAAGGATCTGACCAAGGAGCCGATCGGCGACGACCAGAACGGCAACCCGGTCTATCTCAAGGATATCTGGCCGACCTCCAAGGAAATCCAGGAATTCATCCTGAAATACGTCACCCGTGAGCTCTACGAAACCAAGTATGCTGACGTGTTCAAGGGTGACGCGAACTGGCAGGCCGTTCAGGTTCCGCCGGGCCAGACTTATGCCTGGGACGACAAGTCCACCTATGTTCAAAACCCGCCCTATTTCGTCGGCATGGGCAAAAAGGGCACCGGCCTCAAGAACATCAAGGGCGCGCGAGTCCTCGGTCTCTTCGGCGACAAGATCACCACCGACCATATTTCTCCGGCCGGTTCGATCAAGGCTGCTTCGCCTGCTGGCGCCTATCTGACGGAGCACGGCGTTGCCGTGGCCGACTTCAACCAGTACGGCACGCGCCGTGGCAACCATGAAGTGATGATGCGCGGCACCTTCGCCAATATCCGCATCCGCAACCACATGCTCGGCCCGAACGGCAAGGAAGGTGGCTACACCATCCACTATCCGTCGAAGGAAGAGATGTCGATTTATGACGCCGCGATGAAATACAAGGCGGAAGGCGTTCCGCTCGTCATCTTCGCCGGTGTCGAATATGGTAACGGCTCGTCCCGCGACTGGGCGGCGAAGGGCACCAACCTGCTCGGCGTCAAGGCCGTCATCGCGCAGTCCTTCGAACGCATCCACCGTTCGAACCTCGTCGGCATGGGTGTCGTTCCCTTCGTTTTCGAGGAAGGCACTACCTGGGCGAGCCTCGACCTCAAGGGCGACGAAATCGTCGAGATCGATGGTCTCGAAGGTGAAATCAAGCCGCGTGAAAAGAAGATCGCCAAGATCACCTACAGCGACGGTACGGTGAAGGAAGTTCCGCTTCTCTGCCGCATCGATACGCTTGATGAAGTGATCTACATGAACAATGGCGGCATTCTGCAAACCGTTCTTCGCGATCTGGTCGCGTAAAGCTTTGAAAATCTAAGGCGCCGGGCGGAATCCCGGCGTCTTTCCGTTTCAAGTCTCTTTTTTTGTGATTGTCGCTCACCCCTTCGTGACTTTCTATTGAAGGGCAATAGACGTTATTTTCCGGTTTGCATCCCGGCAGGATTGATCGCATCAATTCGTCTGGATCTCTTCCGGACAAAGGTTTTTGTAATGCCGCTGAAATTCCCCCTGTCGATATGTCTTCTCGGCACGTTTCTCGTCACCTCCGCGCAGGCGCAGGAAGCTGTGAAGGGCGTCGTCGAATTGTTCACATCGCAGGGATGTGCCTCGTGCCCGCCGGCGGATGAAGCCTTGCGCAAGATGATCCAGAAGGGCGATGTCGTCGGTCTTTCCTACCATGTCGATTACTGGAACTATCTGGGCTGGACGGATTCGCTGGCATCGAAGGAAAATACCGATCGGCAATATGGCTATATGCGCGCACTCGGCCGCAACGGGGTCTATACGCCGCAGGCCATTCTGAATGGTCGCGACCACGTCAAGGGCGCGGATGTCCGTGGAATCTACGACAGGCTCGATGCTTTCAAGCGCGAAGGCAAGGGACTGAATGTCCCGGTCTCGTCGAAGTTTTCCGGAAACGAGGTGGAGATCGATATTGGTGCCGGCAGCGGTAGGGCTGATGTCGTGGTCGCCTATTTCACGCGCGAACAGACGGTTGATGTGCAGAAGGGGGATAACCAGGGGAAAAAAATGTCCTACTGGCACAGCGTCTATGACGTGCAAACCGTCGGCATGTGGGATGGTTCACCGATGACGGTGAAGCTTCCGGCGAGCGTGGTGGCAAAGGTGAAAAAGGGCGGCTGCGCGGTGCTTTTGCAGACGGCAAATGCCGGCGGCGATCCCGCGGCAATTGTCGGCGCAAGTATCCTGCTTGGAAATGAAACCCCCTGATCGCCTGTGGGCGATGGAAGATCCGGTCCGGGCATTGGGGGCTGGGGGTAAAGGGTCAATGCACCGGACCGGGTCATCTTGGTGCCTAGGCATCAATTGACAATAGGACTATTCCACCCAATTCGGGCCATGGTTTGACCGAAATACGGCAGGCCATGTGAAAATGGCTGCCTAAATGGTTACCATTTTTAACCTCTGCCTTTGCTGTCGGCAGTCCCTCCAGAGGGATGGATGGGGCGCCATTCCGTGCTGGCGCCTTCTGGATCGGCTGCAATTCGAGGCCTGTCAAACCTTTCCTGGAATTGCCGGTCCTGTGCGCCATGGTAGTGCAAAGACTTGCAATTTCGCCCCCTCAGGCTCACACTGCATGGATGATTTGGGTGGAATCGGAGGTATTGGATGACCGATCAACCGGATGTGCAGCAGGTGCAGACCGCTTCACGTGACAATTCCACCGTTATCGATCTCCGGGAATATAAAAAGAACAAGGACCCTTTGCCGGTCACCTTTCACCGGCGCGAGCTGGATGCGATTCTGCGCATCTATGGCCGCATGGTGGGAGAGGGCGAGTGGCGTGACTACGCCATCGATCACCTGAAGGAAAAGGCGGTGTTTTCCGTCTTCAAGCGATCAGGTGAAATGCCGCTTTTCAGGATCGAGAAAAACCCCAAGCTGGGGGCAAAACAGGGTGCCTATTGCGTGGTGAATACGGATGGCCGCATTCTCAAACGTGGCCATGAATTGCCGCAGGTTCTGAAAGTTTTCGACAAGGTTCTGAAGCTCATTGAATGAGCTTTAACAGGAGCGGACTATTCGCAGGAACAGCACGCCCTGACGGATATAGGTGAAGAAATCTTCGCAAATAAAAAGGCGGCCGAAGGGCCGCCTTTCGCATGTCTGTCAGTAGAACTCTTAACCTTAGTCGTCGCGGTTTCCGAGGAACTGCAGGAGGAAGGTGAAGAGGTTGATGAAGTCGAGATAGAGCGTCAGCGCGCCCATGATGGCCTTGCGGCCAGCCACGGCAACATCGTCGCCGTCAAAGTACATTTCCTTGATCTTCTGGGTGTCGTAGGCGGTCAGGCCTGCGAAGATCAGTACGCCGATTGCGGAAATCGCAAACTGCAGTGCGGAGGATGCAAGGAAGATATTGACGATGGAAGCGATGATCAGGCCGAACAGACCCATGATCAGGAACGAACCGAGACCGGAAAGGTTCTTTTTTGTCGTGTAACCGTAAAGCGAGAGCGCACCGAACGAAGCGGCGGTCACGAAGAACGTCTGGACGATGCTCTGGCCGGTGAAGACGATGAAGATCGACGACAGCGACACGCCCATCAGCGCGGCATAGACCCAGAATGTCGTCTGCGCGGCGGAAACGCTCATGTTCTGAATACGGAAGCTAAGGAAGAAAACCAGTGCCAGCGGTGCGAGCATGATGACCCAGCGCAGCGGAGATGCATAAAGCAGCTGCTGGAAGGCAGGGTTGGACGCAGCGAATGAATAGGTTGCGAAAGCCGCAACGCCGGTGATGACCAGAGCCAGCGCCATCAGGTTGTAAACCTTCAGCATATAGGCGCGGAGACCTTCATCGATCATCGCACCAGTCTGTGCACGGGTCTGCGCCATGCGGTTCTGGTAGTTATTGAAGTCAGCCATTGTTTCCTCTTTTGAGCTCCGTAATTGCTACGGTGTCGGGATACCTCCCGGGCGCCGCTGCGGAGCTTCAGCAAGCCTGCCAAAGAATATGATGGCAGAACGTGTCCGATACAAGGCCTTTTCCAGTTGAAAAGACACCATATGCGCGAAAAGCGCTCACGTTTTGGCGATCATTACAAAGAATTAATCGCTAAAGTTAAGCGGGGCACAACCGATGATCATTCTCCCGCCTGCCGCAGAACCGGCGCTGCCTTCTGCCCGAGAATTCGCCATGTGCCGATGAGCCCGATGCCGACAGTCATGACGAGGGCGACGACGAGGGTTCCGATCGCCACATCCGGCAGGAAGCTGGAGGGCAGCTTCATGATGCGGGCGATCACGAACCATGCGGAGACGCCGCCGGCGAAAAGCGCGAAGACGGCGGTGGCGAGACCGAGCATCATATATTCGTAGGAGAAGGCGCGGATGAGCAGGTTTCGTGTGCCGCCCAGCGTTTTCAGGATGACCGCGTCGTGGGTTCGCGCGCGGTTGCCGGCAGCGAGAGCGCCGGCGAGAACGAGGACGGAGGCTATCAGCGCGACGGCGGCAGCGGCGCGAATGGCGGTGGCAAGCTGGCCGACAAGGCGGTTGACGACGTCGAGCGCATCCTTCACGCGCACGCTGGTGATCGTCGGATAGGCGTTGGTGACAGCGCGCAATATGCGGCCTTCGTCGGCGGCGGTTGCGGAAGGGTCGGCGAGTGTTGCCAGCCACGCATGCGGCGCGCCGCGGAAGGTGTTCGGTGAAAACACCATGACGAAATTGATCGACAGTGATTCCCATTCGACGTTGCGCAGATTGGCGATCTTGGCCGTTATGCTGCGTCCGAGCACGTTGACGGTGACCGTGTCGCCGATCTTGAGGCCCAGATCCCCCGCCTCTTTCGCGGCGAAGGAGACCAGCGGCTCGCCGCTATAGTCCGGCCCCCACCATGTTCCCTCCGTCAGCGTCGCGTTTTCAGGAATTTCCTGGGAATAGGTGATGCCCCGGTCACCGCGCAGCACCCAGCGTCCGGAAGATGGCACGTCCATTTTTGTCACGTCCTCGCCGTTAAGCGCCAGAATGCGGCCGCGCAGCATCGGTACTTCGGTCAGGGCTCCTTCCGGCGCTTCTTGCTTCAAAAGATCGCGGAAGCCCTGAACTTCGCTGCCCTGAATATCCACGAAGAAGAAATTCGGTGCCTTTTCCGGCAGGCTGTCCGTCAGTTCACGACGCAGATTGCCGTCGATCAGGGTGAGCGTTACGAGGAGGGTCAGCCCGAGGCCGAGCGAAAGAACGACCGAGGGGGTGAGTGCGCCCGGCCGGTGAATATTACCGATCGCCAGCCTCAGCGCAGCCGAATGAACGCGCGGGCTGCGCTTGGCGATGGCCTTTACGCCCGTAGCCACCAGTCGCAGCACCACGAAGGCAAAAGCGATGGCCGCAAGGAAGATCGAGGCGATGAAGCGGTCTTCCGCCGAAAAGATGGCGAGGGCGGCAAGCGCCGCCAGCAGCAGGCCGGTTGCGGCCAGATAGGGCCAGGATGGCCAGCTTCCTTCTTCGAAACCCTGCTCGCGGAAAAGCGCGGTTGCCGGAACCTCACGCGCCTGGCCAAGGGGAACGATGGCGAAGGCGAACGTGGTCAGGAGGCCGAACAGGGCGGCGAGACCGAGAGCGCCGGGGTAAAAGGCGAGCTCTTCCGGTACAGGCAATACGCCTTCCAGAAACCGCATGGCGATGAGTGGCGCGACGGCGCCGACCACAAGGCCGATGACGATGCCGACGGCGGCAATGAAGGCGATCTGGAAGAGATAGGTCATGGTGACCACGGAGGCCGGTGCGCCCAGGCATTTCAGCGAGGCGATCGTGGTGCGTTTGGAATCCAGAAACGCGCGGACGGCATTTGCGACGCCGACACCGCCGACGATGAGGGCGGTGAGGCCTACCAACGTCAGGAATTGCGAGAAGCGGTTGACGTTTTCGGTGAGCGAGGGTGCCGCCCGGTCGCTGGTGCGGATGGACCAGCCAGCGTCAGGAAAGGCCTTGTTGGCCACGTCGGTCATGGTTACCCGCGCCGCCGGGTCGTTCAGCTTGATCTTGTAGGCGTGTTCCACCAGGCTTCCGGTCTGAACGAGGCCGGAGGCAAAAAGGGCATCGCGGCTGACCATCAGCCTCGGAGCAAAACCGAAGCCGTCAGACAGCGCATCCGGTTCGTCGACCACGGTGCCGGTCAGTTTCAGCTTCACATTGCCGAGCAGGATTTCATCGCCGACCTTGATGCCGAGCCGTTCGAGCAGAAGCGGTGCGGCGATGGCGCCATAGGTGTCGCCGGTGCCAGCCAGAAGCTCGCTTAACGGCCGGTTGGGTTCGGCAACGAAGGTGCCAAAGAGCGGATAGGAGCCGTCTATGGCTTTCACCTCAGTCAACGTCTGTTCGGAACCGTCGGCAAGGCGCGCCATGGAGCGCAGCCCGGTGGAAACCGCGACGGTGCCTAGCCCATCGAGATAGGCCCGTTCTTCCTGCGTTGCTTCCCTGTTGCGCAGTTCGAAACGCACGTCGCCTGCCAGTATGGACTGACCTTCCGTGGCAATGGCGCTGGTGACCGCGCGTGAGACGGAATTGACGGCGGCGATGGCGCCGGTTCCAAGCGCAATACAGGCAAGGAAAATGTAAAAGCCTCGAAGGCCGCCGCGAATTTCTCGCCGTGCGAGCCTCGCGGCGTTTCTGACATTGGCAAAAGACGGGAGAACAGATCCAGTCATGCCGATACCGCCCGCGCAATCTGGGGCTTCGCGCTGTCGCCCTCTATCTCGCCGGAGCGCACCTTGATCTGCCGTGAGCAGCGGGCGGCAAGCGACGGATCATGGGTGACGAGGATCATCGTCATGCCGCGCTCGGCCTGTTTGGCAAAAAGAAGATCAGCGATCTGCCTGCCGGTATCGGTATCGAGATTGCCGGTCGGTTCATCAGCAATCAGTACGGCCGGTGAGGGGGCAAGCGCGCGGGCGATGGCGACACGTTGCTGTTCGCCGCCGGAGAGCTGGCCGGGATAATGGTTCAGGCGTTCGCCGAGACCGACGGCGACGAGTTCGCGCCTGGCGATCTCGAAGGGGTTCGGGGTGTTTGCCAGTTCGAGCGGAACGGCGACATTTTCCAGTGCCGTCATGTTGGCGATGAGATGGAAGGACTGGAAAATAATGCCGATATTCCGGCCGCGAAAATCCGCCAGCGCGTCCTCGCCGAGCTTGTGCAGTTCCGTATTCGCGATGATGATTTCACCGCTATCGAGCCTCTCGAGACCGGCAAGCACCATCAGAAGCGTCGACTTTCCCGAGCCGGAGGGGCCTACGATACCAACCGCCTCGCTCTCTCCGATTGAAAGATTGATGTTCTTGAGAACGTGAACGGAGGCGGCGGCATTGCCGAGCGTGAGGTCGGCTTTCTTCAGCTCTATGATGCTTTTCGTCACAATTCTCGTTCCTATATAGGGTGATGAAAACGGTCTGGCGGTCGATGCGGTCGGTATTTCAGACAATGGGAACCAAGTTAGGAAAGCCGTGATGAGATTTAAAGCTGCCCTGTTTCACTTCATCGTCATTTTCGCTACCGCCTTTTCCGCCACTGTTGTCACGGCTCAGGAGCGGACATGGCAACTGGTCGGCCTCGGCGACAGCCTGATGGCTGGCTATCAGTTGCCCCCAACCGACAGCTACACCGCACAGCTTGAGGCTGCATTAAAGGGCAAGGGCGTCAATGTCGCCATCGCCAATGCCGGTGTGTCCGGCGATACCTCTTCCGGCGGCCTGGCGCGGGCGGAATGGTCGGTTCCCGATGGTACTGATGGGGTCATTCTGGAACTCGGCGCCAATGACGCTCTGCGCGGAATTCCCCCCGAACAGACCGAAAAGAACCTCGACACCATCATTTCCGGCTTCCAGAAGCGCAACATAGCCGTGTTGCTGGTCGGCATTATGGCGCCGCCGAATATGGGCGAAGATTACGCCAAGCGCTTCAATCCGATCTTTCCGAAGCTTGCCGAAAAATACAACCTGCCGCTTTATCCCTTCTTTCTGGATGGCGTGGTGACGGATGATGCGCTGAAGTTGGATGACAAGATGCACCCCAATACCAGGGGTGTGGCGATGATGGTTGAAAAATCTTTGCCGGCTGTTGAAAGCTTCATCAAGACAATCGGTGCGCAAAAAAAATAAGCACTTGCGCCCATCTGCATTGCGTGATTCGCTATGCTTGTTCTGCCAAGAGATTCGGGGAGCTCGCCATGCCGAGACTGTTTACCGCCCTCGAAATTCCGCGCAATGCGGCTATGAGCCTCTCATTGTTGCGCGGTGGTCTGCCGGGAGCCCGGTGGATCGATGTGGAGAATTATCACATAACCCTGCGTTTTATCGGTGACATCGACGGGCGGACCGCCGATGAGGTCGTGGACAGGCTGGATCGGATCGAAAGGCCGGAATTCCAGCTCAATCTCACCGGTATGGGGTCCTTCGGTTCCAAGAAACCGCATTCCATCTGGGCCGGGGTTTCTCCCTCTCCGGAAATGCATGCGCTGCAGGCGGAAGTCGAGAGAATCTGCCAGAGGATCGGTCTCCCGCCCGATCCGCGCAAGTTCATGCCGCATGTCACGCTGGCGCGGCTGCGCTCATCGCGGCTGGACGATGTCGTTCATTATCTTTCCGGACGCGGCAACTTCCGCACCTCGCCCTTCACGGTCGGACGTTTTGTGCTGATGTCTTCGAAGGAATCGGTGGGCGGCGGGCCCTATATCGTTGAAGAGGCGTTCCCGCTTCACGAGGCCCGGTCCAGCTCCATCTTTTCGAGCAACGACCTGCATCCTGCCAAGAGCATGTTGTAGACGCCAAGGAACCCGTCCTCGGCACCGTAATAGGGATCGGGGACGTTCTCACGACGGCCAACGGCATAATCCATGAAGAGATGGATTTTGTGCCGGTGTTTTTCCGGGCTCGATTGAAGCAGGTTCGCCAGATTGTTTTCGTCCATGGCGAGTATCAGGTCGAAGGTCTCGAAATCCGCCCGGGTGACCTGTCTTGCCCGCTGACTTGAAATATCGATGCCGTGTCGTCGCGCCATGGCGATGGACCGGGGATCAGGCGCATCACCCGCGTGCCAGCCGCCGGTGCCGGCGGAATCGATAGCGAGCTGGTCAGACACGGCCGCGTCATCGGCAAGATGTCTCAAAACGCCTTCGGCAATCGGTGAGCGGCAGATATTGCCCATGCAGACAAAAAGAATAGCTGTATGTTTCATGGAATATGCGTCGATCCGGTCGTTGAAGCGTTAATGGGTCTCAAGCGGAGGCAAGTTCATGAAATATCCCAGACTCGAGCCGGACGCCATCCGGCAGGCCCTGTCGAAACTCGAGGGCTGGTCCCTGCGAGAAGACGGGGCGGCGATCGTCCGTTCCTTCAAGTTTTCAAGTTTTGCGGAAGCCTTCGGTTTCATGGCCGAATCCGCACTTGTTGCGGAAAGGCTTAATCATCATCCGGAATGGTCCAATGTCTATTCGCGGGTCAAGGTTTGCCTCACCACGCATGATTCACAGGGAGTGACGGAGCGGGATTTTCTTCTGGCCGAAGCCATGCAGAAGGCGGCTGCGGGCCGAAGCAATTGAACGGCGGACCTTAAATCCCATATAATAGCCGTGACCGGAGGACCGTCGATCATGGATGATGTGAAAATCGGTGAAATTCTTCTGCCGGGTGAAACCGACAGGCAGCAGGAGCGTGAAAATGCGGTGCGGGCGAAATTCTGGCCCAAGCTGAAGCGTGTGATGTCAAAAGTGCCCTTCGCGCGCGATGCGGCGGCGGCCTATTATTGCGCGATCGACCGTGACACGCCGCTGCGCGCAAAGGGTATCATCCTGGCGGCGCTTGCCTATTTCATCATGCCGATGGATGCCGTGCCTGACGTGCTGGCCGTCATCGGTTTTACCGATGATATTGCCGTCATCACGGCAGCGCTTGCCATGATCCGCGCTCATATCAAGATGGAGCACTACGAGGCCGCTGACGCCATGCTGAAGCGACAGCAGGAAGCCGGGTAACGTCTCTGTGATGTGTCCGTCCGGCAGAGCCCGGCGGGTGACAAATTCTTGCCTGAATTTATGTGTCTTACACACGAGGGAAGGGCGTGCCACGCCGTTCTCCTCAGGGCGTCGGGAAGTCGCCAATCTGTAACACCGCAAGACGTTTCCGGCATTTTATGCGTGTTGTTGACGGTTTGGTAACCGCTTTCCGACCACAATGAGAAAAGACGATCCGCACCTGAACGTGGCCGATCCAGAAACTGGGCTCGCCGCTGCTTCGGGCCAATGGAAGACAATAACCCGGCAGGAAATTCTATGTTTGTAAGAAGTGTAGCAACCGCAGCGGCCATTTTGCTGACCAGCGTCGGCGTAGCATCTGCACAGTCGCCCACGCGCATCCAGCAGTTCAATGCATGGGGTGCCTATTCGTACAAATCGGGCAACAGCACCGTCTGCTACGTTCTTTCCATTCCGACCGCCAAGGAACCGGCGAGCGTCGACCACGGCGATATTTTCTTCATCGTGTCGCAGCGCCCGGGCCAGAATATCTCCTATGAGCCGCAGGCCATGGTGGGTTATTCGCTCAAGCAGGGTTCCAAGGTCAATGTGACGATCGACAACAAGAACTTTGTCATGTTCACCAAGGACAAGGCCGCTTGGGTTGAAAACGCCGCTGAAGAACCGGCTCTCGTGGCTGCCATGAAGGGCGGCAAGTCCATGACCGTCAAGGCAGTCTCAGGCCGCGGCACCGCGACCTCCTATTCCTATTCGCTGTCGGGTATTTCGGCAGCTCTCAAGCAGATTGAGAGCTGCAAGTAACCCTGACGCTTCATCGCATTTGATAATGGCCGGTCATTGACCGGCCATTTGCGTTTTTGCCAGTTTGATGCTAAAGGCGCGGCAACATTGACAGGCGGATGCGCGAAAAGTGCTCCGCCTTTGATTTTCTCGACATGCAGACGATTTTCCGCCTATCCGACAGGCCGGTCGTGCGATGCATGGAATGATGGGATAGCGTGATGTCCGTAATGCAAGCCCCTGCCGGCCTGGCAGTCAAAACCCCGCTGATCGCCAATAGCGATCTGATGTCCGGCAAGCCGTCACTGATTGGCCTGACGCGTGAGGAAATGGGCGAGGCGCTGGCCGAGATCGGCGTGCCGCAGAAGCAGGTGAAGATGCGCGTCAGCCAGTTGTGGAACTGGCTTTATGTGCGCGGCGTCTCCGATTTCGACAATATGACCAATGTCGCCAAGGAGCTTCGCGAGAAGCTGAAGGCGGCCTTCACTATTGCCCGCCCGGAAATCGTCGAGGAGCAGATCTCCAATGACGGCACCCGCAAATGGCTGATGCGCTTTCCGCCGCGCGGTGCGGGACGCCCCGTCGAGATCGAGACGGTCTATATTCCCGAAGAAGGTCGCGGCACGCTGTGCATATCGAGCCAGGTCGGCTGTTCGCTGACCTGTTCCTTCTGTCACACCGGTACCCAGCGTCTGGTGCGCAACCTGACGGCTGAGGAAATTCTCGCCCAGCTGCTGCTGGCTCGTGACCGGCTCGGCGATTTTCCCGATGGTTCGACCCCGGTAGGCGCCTATGTGCCGAGCGAGGGCCGCAAGGTCTCCAACATCGTGATGATGGGCATGGGCGAGCCGCTCTATAATTTCGAGCATGTGAAGACCGCGCTCCTGATTGCGACCGATGGCGATGGCCTGTCGCTCTCCAAGCGTCGCGTCACGCTCTCCACCTCCGGCGTCGTGCCGGAAATCTTCCGCACCGGCGATGAGATCGGCGTCATGCTGGCGATTTCGCTGCATGCGGTGCGCGACGACCTGCGTGACATGCTGGTGCCGATCAACAAGAAATATCCGCTGAAGGAGCTGATCGAGGCCTGCCGCAATTATCCGGGTCTCTCCAACGCTCGCCGCATTACCTTCGAATATGTGATGCTGAAGGATGTCAACGACAGCTTGGAAGATGCCAAGATGCTGGTGCAGCTTCTGAAGGGCGTTCCGGCCAAGATCAACCTCATTCCGTTCAATCCATGGCCGGGCACGAACTACCAGTGCTCCGAATGGGCGCAGATCGAGAAGTTCGCCGATTTCATCAATCAGGCGGGTTATGCCTCGCCGATCCGCACGCCGCGCGGCCGCGATATCCTCGCCGCCTGCGGTCAGCTGAAGTCGGAATCCGAGCGCATGCGCAAGACCGAAAGGCTGGCTTTTGAGGCGATGATGATCGCAAACCACGGTGCGGATGACTGAATCAGCCGCAATTGCGCCATAAAGCTTGATTTGCTGCGGTTCTCTGATTGATTTCAGACTGTCTTGTTCCTAAGAAGACGAAAACAGGGAACCAACAGGAGGATATCCATGCGCGCATTCATTCTGGCTCTCGCTGCCGCGAGCGCCCTCGTTCTGCCGGCCAAGGCCGAAAACGTCACCGTCGCCGTCACCGCCATTGTTGAACATCCGGCGCTCGATGCCGCTCGCGATGGTGTGAAGGCCGCCCTTGCCGAAGCCGGTTACAAGGAAGGCGAGAACCTCAAGTTCCTGTACGAGTCCGCGCAGGGCAACCCCGGCACCGCAGCACAGATCGCGCGCCAGTTCGTGGGCGATGCTCCTGATGTCATCGTGCCGATCTCCACGCCGTCCGCCCAGGCCGTCGTTGCCGCCACGCGCGACATTCCGATCGTCTTCACGGCAGTTTCCGATCCGGTCGGCGCGCAGCTCGTCAAGAGCATGGAAAAGCCCGGCGGCAACGTGACCGGCCTTTCCGACATGCTGCCGGTTGGTGAACATCTGGCGCTCATCAAGGAAATCTCGCCGAACGCCAAGTCCATCGGCTTCATCTACAACTCGGCCGAAGCCAACTCCGCCTCGACGCTCGCTTTGCTGAAGGCTGAAGCTGAAAAGGCTGGCCTCAAGATCGTCGAATCCGTCGCCACCAAGTCCGCCGAAGTGCAGGGAGCAACCCGCGCGCTGGTCGGCAAGGCTGACGTGATCTACGTTCCGACCGACAACACCATCGTTTCCGCTTTCGAAGCGGCAGCTGGCGTTGCTTCCGAAGCCAAGATCCCGCTCTACGCCGCCGATACGGATTCCGTTGCCCGCGGTGCGGTTGCGGCCCTCGGCTTCAACTATTTCGACGTTGGCAAACAGACCGGCGCGGTCGTCGTCCGCATCCTCAAGGGTGAAAAGCCGGGCGACATTCCGGCAACCGTTGCTGTCGGTACTGATCTGGTGATCAACAAGAAGGCCGCTGAAAAGGCTGGCGTTACCTTCCCCGAAAGCGTCACGAAGCGCGCCACCAAGGTCATCGACTAACCGAAACCAGACTGAATTGCGGGCGGCGGCATTTCGCCGCCCGTTTTACGTGGCACGAGACGGTGCCCGTATCCGCCTGATGGCGGCAATAACAAGGACATTACCGTGAGCCAAATCGCCTTCTGGGGTGCCGTGGAGCTGGGACTGGTCTTCGCTTTCGTGGCGATCGGCGTCTACCTCGCTTTCCGCGTGCTTGATTTTCCTGACCTGACCGTGGACGGTTCTTTTCCGCTTGGCGCCGCTGTGGCTGCCGTGCTGATCATCGCCGGTCTGAATGCCTGGGTCGCGACGGCGATTGCAATGGTTGCCGGTGCTGCCGCCGGGATCGTGACCGCAACGCTCAACGTCCGTTTCAAGATTCTCAACCTGCTTGCCTCGATCCTGACGATGATCGCGCTTTTTTCCGTCAATCTGCGGGTGATGGGGAAGCCGAATGTGGCGCTGCTCAATCAGGACACGATGATCTCACCGTTTTACGGCCTCGGCCTGTCGGAATATCTGGTGCGGCCGCTCTTTGTCGGCGCGCTGGTGCTGATCGCGGTCATTCTCGTCTGGCGTTTTCTTGAAAGCGATGCCGGCCTTGCCATGCGGGCCACCGGTGCCAATGCGCGGATGGCGCGTGCCCAGGGCGTGAAGACCGGTAACCAGATCTATCTCGGCATGGCGCTTTCAAACGCTCTGGTCGCCCTCGGCGGCGCGCTGTTTGCGCAGACCAATGGTTTTGCCGATGTGACCTCCGGTGTCGGCACCATCGTCGTCGGGCTTGCCGCCGTCATCATCGGTGAGACGTTGTTCGGTGCGCGCGGCATTCTGATTGCCCTTATCGGCTGTGTCTTCGGCTCCATCGCCTATCGTCTCGCCATCCAGCTCGCTTTGTCGAGCGATGTGCTGGGTCTCAAGGCATCCGATCTCAATTTCGTAACGGCGGTATTGGTGGCCATCGCGTTGATCCTGCCCCGACTCCGCCGTGGGGGGGCAACATCGTGATTTCCCTTTCCGATATCCAGGTCGTTTTCGGGCGCGGCACGCCGCTGCAAAAACAGGCGCTGTCCAAGATTGACCTTACCATCGAGGATGGTTCCTTCGTCACCGTCATCGGCTCCAACGGTGCAGGTAAATCAACGCTGCTCGGCGTATTGGCGGGCGATGTCCTGCCGACGGCGGGCAAGGTGATGATCGGCGGCGCCGATGTTACCCGCAAGTCGACCGCCAGCCGGGCGGGGCGGGTGGCGCGTGTATTTCAGGACCCGCTGGCGGGCAGCTGCGGTGCGCTCACCATCGAGGAAAATCTGGCGCTCGCGGCATCGCGTGGTGAACGCCGCGGCCTTCTGCCGGCGCTTGGGCGCGGGCGGCGGGATTTCTTCAAGGAGCGTATCGCCTCGCTCAACCTCGGTCTGGAAAACCGCCTGAAGGACCGCATGGATCTTCTGTCGGGCGGCCAGAGGCAGGCTGTGTCGCTTGTCATGGCGACGCTATCCGGCTCGGACGTGTTGCTGCTCGATGAACACACGGCCGCACTTGATCCCGGCATGGCGGAATTCGTGATGGAGCTGACCCGCAAGGTGGTGTCGGAGCGCAAGCTGACGACGCTGATGGTCACCCATTCCATGCGTCAGGCGCTGGATTACGGCACCCGCACGATCATGCTGCATGCCGGTGAAATCGTGCTCGACGTCTCCGGCGACAGCCGCAAGGATCTCGAGGTCGAAGACCTGATCGACATGTTCCGCAAGATACGCGGCCAGAAGCTTGATGATGACGAGTTGCTCATCGGTTGATCGCAAAAAGGCGCCTTCCGGCGCCTTTTTTGTTTGCCCTCAGCGCGTTTGCGTGAAGAAAATCTTGACCGCGAAAATCGAGAAGACGCCGGCGATCGTGTAATCCAATCCACGCAGAACCTTCCGGTTGCGTTGCAGCCACGCGGAGAGAACATCGGCGGCGACAACGATGCCGATGCCGATCGGCAGTGCGACGATGATCGACCAGATGCCGAGGAAGATCAGCTTGCCGGTCACATGCGGATCGGAGGCGCTGACGAATTGCGGCAGGAAGGTCATGAAAAAGATGATGACCTTGGGGTTGAGCAGATTGACCCAGATGCCGTTCAGCAAGGCCGATTTCAAGGAGGCCTGCGCCCTTTCGCCGGTGCTTTTCACCATCACGAAATCCGAGCCCTTGCGGATCGCCTGGATGGCGAGCCACACCAGATAGGCGGCGCCGCCTGTTTTCAGGATCATGAAGGCGGTCGGTGAGGCGACGATGAGGGCGGCGACGCCAAAAGCGACCAGCATCGTATGCACGGTGATGCCGATGTTTGTTCCCACCAGCGTCATGAAGCCCGCCGCCCGGCCTTCGCGCAGGGAGCGGCTGATCCAGAGCGTCATATCAGGACCCGGCGTCACCGCCAGAAGCAGAATGGCGATGGTGAAGGCGATCAGTGTTGGCAGGCTTGGAACGAAATCCATCGCGGCACCCGTAAATTCTGGAGATTGCCGTTGCTTAACGCGGTTTCGTGCTTCTGCCAATGTTTTTGAACGGCGACGCGCCTGCGGGAGAGAATAGCCGCCGCACCTTTCAGGCACGGCGGCTGAAAGTTCAGTTTTTCAAAAAGCTGGTGAAGGCGGCGGAATATTCCGTGTGCCAGCGCGACAGCGGCGGGCGGTTCTGGACGATGTCATAAGCTGCCCAGAGAATGCGCTTTTCATCCGTCGGGCGGTCTACCTCGCCATCCGGGCAGAGAATGTAGAAATCGCCGCGGCCGATGCTCTCAAGCATGAAATCGACGGTCTGTTCGCCGGTCCATGCGCCTTCAGGCTTTTCCGTCCTGCCATGGGCGGTGAGGCCGGTGAAAACGAAACCGGGAATCAGGAGATGGGCGGAAACCGCGCCGTTCGGAACATTGCGCAATTCGTGCTGAAGCGCCTCCGTGAAGGTTTTGACGCCGGACTTCGAGACATTATAGGCGGGATCACCGGGAGGCGTGGTGATGCCCTGTTTCGAGCCGGTATTGATGATGAGCGCCGGCTCGCCGTGGGCGATCATGCCCTGGCCAAAAACGCGGCTACCGTTCACGACGCCCATCAGATTGACGCCGATAATTTTTTCCCAGTTGGACTGCGGTCCGAAGATGGCGCTGCCCGGCTGGATGCCGGCATTGTTCATGAGGACGTGGACACGCCCGAAACGCTGGATAACCGCGCGTTCGAGCGCCTCCAGCTCATCGAGTTTCGATACGTCGGTCGGGATGGCGACGATCTGCGCTTCACCGTCCTTGGCGACGGTCAGAATATCCGCATGGGCTGCGGCGAGCTTTTCGCCATCAAGATCGACGAGCACGACGCTCATGCCAAAGGTGGCGAATTTGCGGGCGGCGGCAAGTCCGATGCCGGATGCCGCACCTGTTATGACAGCGACATTATCTTCCTTGAATGCGGGGTGGATGGTCGTCATAGGTTTCTCCTTCGCGTCGTTTCTGCTGTTTCCAGCGGTTTGCAACGTTGCCTGAACCTGAGTGGCTTCATTCACGGTCTTCAAGTCGATCGCGCCGCTTTATGATAAAGCGCGAATTTTCTAAATGCATGTGACAATTGCTTCGTTCCCGTCGGCGCGGCCGGTCATCGCCCATCGTCATACGCGCCCATCAATTGTTTTGTCGCTTATCTCACGGAAAAGCGCTTCACACATTTCGGGTTGCACTGTAAAAGTGCCGAAATCCCGAGGAAATGGCGGTGTCCTGATGCCGTCATCATGCAGATGGACATCACTATGGCACTCCCGAAAGACGTTAAGAAAGTCGTTCTCGCCTATTCCGGCGGTCTCGACACCTCGATCATCCTGAAATGGCTTCAGACGGAACTCGGCGCTGAAGTCGTGACCTTCACTGCCGATCTCGGTCAGGGCGAGGAGCTTGAGCCGGCGCGCAAGAAGGCCGAGATGCTGGGCATCAAGGAAATATTCGTTGAGGACGTCCGCGAAGAGTTCGTGCGTGATTTCGTGTTCCCGATGTTCCGCGCCAACGCCGTCTACGAAGGCGTCTATCTGCTCGGCACTTCGATTGCCCGTCCGCTGATTTCCAAGCATCTGATTGAAATCGCCAAGAAGACCGGCGCGGACGCCATTGCCCATGGCGCCACCGG
This sequence comes from Agrobacterium sp. CCNWLW155, assembly GCF_036888815.1. NCBI lineage: Bacteria > Pseudomonadati > Pseudomonadota > Alphaproteobacteria > Hyphomicrobiales > Rhizobiaceae > Agrobacterium > Agrobacterium sp. CCNWLW155. The sequence continues at coordinate 133,486 of NZ_JBAKFW010000009.1, read as the reverse complement.
CAAGGGCAACGACCAGGTTCGTTTCGAGCTTTCGGCCTATGCGCTGAACCCTGACATCAAGATCATCGCGCCCTGGCGTGACTGGACGTTCAAGAGCCGTACCGACCTCCTGAACTTCGCCGAACAGCACCAGATTCCGGTCGCCAAGGACAAGAAGGGCGAAGCGCCTTTCTCCGTCGATGCCAACCTCCTGCATTCCTCTTCCGAAGGCAAGGTTCTGGAAGACCCGGCACAGGAAGCGCCTGAGTACGTGCATATGCGCACCATTTCTCCGGAAGCCGCTCCTGACAAGGCAACCGTCATCAAGATCGGTTTCCGCAAGGGCGATGCCTGCTCCATCAACGGTGTTGAAATGTCGCCCGCGACGCTTCTCGCCACGCTCAACAATTATGGCCGTGAAAACGGCATCGGTCGTCTCGATCTGGTCGAGAACCGCTTCGTCGGCATGAAGTCGCGCGGCGTTTACGAGACACCCGGCGGCACCATCCTGCTTGCCGCACATCGCGCCATCGAATCGATCACGCTCGACCGGGGCGCGGCCCACCTCAAGGACGAGCTGATGCCGCGTTATGCCGAGCTCATCTATTACGGCTTCTGGTTCTCGCCCGAGCGTGAAATGCTGCAGGCACTGATCGACAAGAGCCAGGAACATGTCGAAGGTGAAGTGACGCTGAAGCTCTACAAGGGCAATGTCATGGTAACCGGCCGCGAGAGCGCCAAGTCGCTTTATTCCGACGCGCTGGTGACCTTCGAGGACGACCACGGGGCTTACGATCAGAAGGATGCAGCGGGCTTCATCAAGCTCAATGCGCTGCGCCTGCGCACACTGGCCAAGCGTAACCTCAGCAAATAATTCTGCTGGAATGGAAATAATGAAACCCGCGGGCGGTGACGCCGGCGGGTTTTTTATGTCTCTCTTCTGGAAACGATGCGGAAGCCGATATAGCTGGCAACGGCCGTGAATTCCATCACCGGAATGATGATGCCGAAGCCGGTGAGTGGCGAGCCGATGACCGAGGCGGCAGCGCCGCCCGCAAAACCAGAGCCCATCTGGATGAAGCCCATCATTGCCGAGGCCGAGCCGGCAATATGCGGAAAAGGGGCAAGGGCTGCCGTTACCATCGAAGGCGTCAGCAAGGCAATGCCGATCGTCGCGACGGCCACGGGTCCCATGATCGAGAGAAAGGATGGGGGTATCAGGAACACTGACAGCAGAATGAGAAGACCGCCTGCCGCCGAAAAACAGAGACCGAGGACGACCGAACGACGGTCACCCAGCCGCGGTGCGATATAACGCAGGGCAATGGAGCCGAAGAAATAAGCGCCGGTCTGCATCAGCATGCCGACACCGAAAGCGATGGGTGTCATGCCGACCTCGTTGATGAGGATGAAGGTCAGCATCGTGGCCTGCGCATAAAGCGCGCCGATGGACCCGCCGAGCACCAGTGCGGCCAGAAGAAAACGCGGCGTGCTCAGCAAGGTCCCATAGGCCGACAGGAGGCGGCGCGGGCGGATCAGGCTCTTGTCCGGGATCGTCGTCTCGCGCAGAAAAACCACGACGGAGAATATGGCCAGAGCTCCGAGGCCGGCCATGAGGAAAAATACCGATTGCCAGCCGAAAGCCGCAAGTGAAAGCCCGCCGATTGTCGGGCCCATGGCGGGGCCAACGGCCAGCATGATACCGATGAGGTTCATGATGCTGGAAGCATCGGCGCCGGTGAACTGGTCGCGCACCACGGCGCGCGCCACCGTCATACCGACGGAGGCCCCGATGCCCTGGATAAGCCGGGCAAGGAGGAGCACTTCGATCGTCGGTGCAAAAATGGCAAGCAATCCGCCGCCCAGAAAGATGGACAGGAAAACGAGGCTTGCCTTGCGCCGCCCGAAGGCGTCGGAGGCTGGGCCGGCGAGCAGTTGCGCGATCGCGAAACCCGCAAAATAAAGCGAGAGACTGAGTTTTATGGCGGACTCTGTCGTGGCGAAAACCCGCGTCAGCTCCGGCATGGCCGGTGTATAGATGGCCATGGAAATTGGCGCCAGCGCCGTCAGCAGCGCACCGAGCATGGCCGTGCGCTTTCTGGACATGATCGTTTCTGGTGACATTGAGGTCAGCAGCTCTGGCCGGGCTGTTCCGGTTGGAGATTGTTGCGAAGCGTCTGCAGGAAGCTGCGGAAAAGCGCGACCTCTTCCTCGTTCAGGCCCTGCGTGGCATGTCGGACGAGTTCATCGATTTCCTGACGCACGGCTTCCAGCATCTCGGTGGAGTTCTTTGTCAGCACGATGCGCTTGGAACGCCTGTCCTGCGGGTCCTGCTGGCGCTCAATGAGATCGAGGGACTGCAGCTTGTCGAGATAGGCGCAGATCGTCATCGGCTCGATGCCTAGCCGGGCGGCGATATCCGACTGCTTGCTACCATCAACGACGGCAACCGTGAGCAATGCGCGGGCTTCGCCGGGGGTAAGACCCAGTCCAGCTTCAGAAATTCGGCGCTCAAACGCACTGTTCAGCAGGCGTGCGCTGCTGTTCAGCAAGAATGCCAATGAATCTTTTTCGCGTTTCGTGCCCATGTCTCGCCTTTTCGTAAGTCAGCCTTACTAAATTCCGGGCGATAATCAATGGTACACAAATCATATTGTCGAAAATCGAGTAAAGTATGCGTCAGTTCGGTTGTCGGACGGCCCGCAATATAGTCGCCGATTGTTACGCTGAAGCAAAAAAGATCGGACTTCCCCGTTTTTTTCACACGGCCTGTCATCTCCGCCGGGCATATTGAATTGGCGGTGGAGGCGTGCCCATATGGGCCTAAACCGGAATTGTACAAGGAAGACGAAATGCCATCCAAGACGACGCTTTATCCCGCCCTCGTGACCTGGGATGGTCACAACGGTTTGCCCAAATTTGATGCGGTCAAGGATGAGGATTTCGCTCCGGCTTTCGAGGCAGCGCTTCTCTCCCATGAGCAGGAAATCGATGGGATTGCGGGCAATGCGCAGGCGCCGAGTTTCGAAAACACCGTGACCGCGCTTGAAATCGCCGGCGATGAGCTTTCGCGCATTTCGGCGCTGTTCTGGAACAGGGCAGGCGCCAATACCAATGGCGTGATCCAGGCGCTGGAGCGGGAGATTGCGCCGAAAATGTCGCGGCACTATTCGAAGATCGGAATGAACGAAGCGCTGTTCAAGCGCATCGATACATTGTGGGAAAAGCGCGAGACGCTGGGGCTGACGGGCGAGGAAAGCCGTGTTCTCGAGCGGCACTGGAAGGGTTTCGTACGCTCCGGCGCGAAGTTGCCGAAAGACCGGCAGGAACGGCTGGCGGCGATCAATGAGGAGCTTGCCGGTCTCGGTGCAAAGTTCGGGCAGAATGTGCTGGCGGATGAAAAGAACTGGAAGCTCCTGCTTTCCACCGAAGAGGAACTTGCCGGCATTCCCGGCTTTCTGCGCGACGCCATGGCGGGTGCGGCCCGTGAGCATGGCGAGGACGGCAAATTTGCCGTTACCCTTTCCCGTTCCATCATCGAGCCTTTCCTCACCTTTTCCGAACGTCGTGATCTGCGCGAGCAGGCCTTCAAGGCATGGGTGGCGCGCGGCGAAAACGGTGGCGAGACCGACAATCGCGAGACCGTTCACCGCACGCTCGAACTGCGTGAGGAAAAAGCCAAGCTTCTCGGTTACGCGAATTTTGCCGCTTACAAGCTTGATGACACGATGGCGAAGACGCCGGATGCCGTGAACGGCCTTCTGGGTCAGGTCTGGGAAAAGGCCGTGCGCCGCGCGGGCGAGGAAGAGACCGAACTTGCCGCCATCATCGCCGAGGAGGGCCGGAATCACGAGGTGCTGCCCTGGGACTGGCGGCACTATGCCGAAAAGTTGCGCGCGCGGAAATTCAGCTTCTCCGAGACGGAATTGAAGCCCTATCTGCAGCTCGAAAAGATCATTGAGGCCTGCTTCGATGTCGCCGCGCGGCTGTTTGGAATTCGTGCCGTCGAGGTGAAGGGCGTTGCCGCCTATCATCCGGATGTGCGGGTTTTCGAGATTCGCGACGACAGGGGCGATCTGAAGGCCATGTTCCTCGGTGATTATTTCGCTCGCCCCTCCAAGCGATCCGGCGCATGGATGAGTTCGTTCCAATCGCAGCACAAGCTGCCGCTGAAGAGCGGAACGGTCGGTGAAATTCCGATCATCTACAATGTCTGCAATTTCGCGAAACCGGCTGAGGGTAAGCCCGCGCTGCTTTCGCTTGATGATGCGCGCACGCTGTTTCATGAATTTGGCCACGCGCTGCATGGCATGTTATCTGATGTGACCTATCCTTCCGTTTCCGGGACGGGGGTCTCGCGCGATTTCGTCGAATTGCCGTCGCAGCTTTACGAACACTGGCTGACGGTGCCGGAAATTCTGGAAAAATACGCGCTCCACTACGAGACCGGCGCGCCGATGCCGAAAGCGCTGCTGGACAAGGTTCTGGCCGCTCAAACTTTCAATGCCGGTTTCAGCACGGTGGAGTTCACGTCTTCGGCTATCGTCGACATGGCGTTCCACACCCGGGGCAGCGTGAGCGATCCCATGGTCGTCCAAGGCGAGGTGCTCTCCGCCCTCAACATGCCGAAGTCCATCGTCATGCGGCATGCGACGCCGCATTTCCAGCACGTCTTCTCGGGCGATGGCTATTCCGCCGGCTATTATTCCTACATGTGGTCGGAAGTGCTGGATGCCGATGCGTTTTCGGCCTTCGAGGAAACCGGCAATCCCTTCGATGGCGAGATGGCGCGCAGGCTGAAGGACAATATCTATTCTGTCGGCGGTTCCATCGATCCGGAGGAGGCCTATCTCGCGTTTCGCGGCAAGATGCCGAGCCCGGACGCCATGCTGTTGAAGCGCGGCCTGGTGTAAGAGCACGTTATAAAAGACTGTCATATTTCTGAGCTAGAACCGGAGCGCAGGGGGCTTATGACAAGGCCCCCCCTTTCGCATTTGCAAAAAAAAGGTTATGAGCGCGCCAAACTAAATTGGCGCATCTCACGATAGTGGCGCCCAACCTCAGAGATTTTGAACAATGGCAATTCGCAACATCGCGATTATCGCGCACGTTGACCATGGAAAAACGACGCTCGTTGACGAGCTTCTGAAGCAGTCCGGCTCGTTCCGCGACAACCAGCGCGTTGCGGAACGCGTGATGGATAGCAACGATCTCGAAAAGGAACGCGGCATCACCATTCTTGCCAAGGCGACTTCGGTGGAGTGGAAGGGTGTTCGCATCAACATCGTCGACACCCCCGGCCACGCCGATTTCGGCGGCGAAGTTGAGCGTATCCTGTCGATGGTGGATGGCGCGATCGTTCTGGTCGATAGTTCCGAAGGCCCGATGCCGCAGACGAAATTCGTCGTCAGCAAGGCACTGAAGGTTGGTCTTCGTCCGATCGTGGCGATCAACAAGATCGACCGTCCGGATGGCCGCCATGAAGAAGTCATCAACGAAGTTTTCGACCTTTTCGCAAACCTCGATGCTACCGACGAGCAGCTCGACTTCCCGATCCTTTACGGTTCCGGCCGTGACGGCTGGATGAACGTCAACCCAGAAGGTCCGAAGGATCAGGGTCTTGCACCGTTGCTCGATCTGGTTCTCGAGCATGTTCCGGAGCCTACGGTTGAAGAAGGTCCGTTCCGTCTGATCGGTACGATCCTCGAAGCCAACCCCTTCCTCGGCCGTATCATCACCGGCCGTATCGCTTCCGGTTCGATCAAGCCGAACCAGGCCGTGAAGGTACTTGGCCAGGACGGCAAGACGATCGAAACCGGTCGTATTTCCAAGATCCTCGCATTCCGCGGCATTGAGCGCACATCCATCGATGAAGCCCATGCGGGTGACATCGTCGCCATCGCTGGTCTTTCCAAGGGCACTGTTGCCGATACCTTCTGTGACCCTTCCGTCACCGAGGCGATGACCGCACAGCCGATCGATCCGCCGACCGTTACCATGTCCTTCATCGTCAACGACAGCCCGCTTGCCGGCACCGAAGGCGACAAGGTCACGAGCCGCGTCATCCGCGACCGTCTGTTCAAGGAAGCCGAAGGCAACGTCGCGCTGAAGATTGAAGAGGCTGAAGGCAAGGATTCGTTCTTCGTTTCCGGGCGTGGCGAATTGCAGCTGGCAGTTCTCATCGAAACGATGCGTCGTGAAGGCTTCGAGCTTGCAGTTTCGCGTCCGCGCGTTGTCATGCACAAGGATGAGAACGGCGCCATGATGGAGCCGATCGAAGAAGTCGTGATCGACGTCGATGAAGAGCATTCCGGCGTCGTCGTTCAGAAGATGTCCGAGCGCAAGGCTGAAATGGCTGAGCTCCGTCCCTCCGGCGGTAATCGCGTTCGTCTGAAGTTCTACGCTCCGACCCGCGGCCTGATCGGCTACCAGTCGGAACTTTTGACCGACACGCGCGGCACGGCGATCATGAACCGTCTGTTCCACGACTATCAGCCGTACAAGGGTGCGATTGCTGGTCGCGTTAACGGCGTTCTTTTGTCGAACGGTTCGGGCGAAGCTGTCGCCTACGCCATGTTCAACCTGGAAGATCGTGGCCCGATGATCATCGAGCCGGGTGAGAAGGTTTATGCCGGCATGATTATCGGCATTCACTCGCGCGATAACGATCTCGAAGTGAACGTGCTGAAGGGCAAGCAGCTGACCAACATCCGCGCTGCCGGCAAGGACGAAGCCGTAAAGCTGACGCCGCCGATCCGCATGACGCTCGACCGCGCGCTTTCCTGGATCCAGGACGACGAGCTGATGGAAGTGACGCCGAAGTCCATCCGCCTGCGCAAGATGTTCCTGGACGCCAACGACCGCAAGCGTTTCGAAAAGGCAAAGCTCGCTGTCTGATTGGCTCTACGCCACGAATTTCAAAGAACCCGGCCTCGCGCCGGGTTTTTTTATGCATTCTTTTTTATGTGTGCATGAGTCGAAAGGCGCTTTGCCAAAGGTTAAGGATGCGTTAATTTTTTCTGGTCGTCCACATGAATAGGCTGTGGGTAAGCTTGCCGGCGTTAACCTTTATGACTGGTAAGTTTCCGTGGCCGGGGCCAGAATCGCGTTATGAAAACGTTATCCATCGATGTTCGCCGTGCTGAACCGCATGATGCGCGCGCCATCTCAGAGGCGCACCGTCTGTCGTGGCAACAGGCCTATGCGGGGCTTATCCCGCACAAGCCGTTGACGCAGATGCTGGAGCGCCGTGGCGAAGTCTGGTGGAAAAAGGCGACCAAGGGCTCCGCAACCATGCTGGTGGTGGAAGTGGCCGGTGTGGTTGCCGGATATGCGACGCTGGGCTTAAGCCGGGCGCGTGGGCTGCCGCAGGACGGCGAGATTTACGAACTTTATCTCCGGCCTGAATATCAGGGTATTGGCCTCGGCTCGCTGCTTTTCACGGAAGCGCGCAGATTGCTGACTTCACTTGGCTGCAACGGCATCGTTGTCTGGTGCCTCGAGGATAGCGACGTCGCCAATCGCTTTTTCCGCTCGCATGGCGGCCGGGATATTGCCGAAGGCATGGAAGATTTCGATGGCAAGTCGCTTCGCAAGGTCGGTTTCGTCTGGAACTGATAGAGGGAGTTCGCGCCGTTTTCATTTTGTAGAGGGCGATGCTTCGTCGCGATGACATCAAATCGCCCATTCTGCCTTATCCGGCCAAAGCCATGTTGCAATGCGGCGACTTTCCCAGTATCGAAAACCAAATCCAACCCGCCGAATGAGGGAAGCGAATGCGTATTGATGCAATTTCCATAGGCAAGAATCCGCCGGAAGACGTAAATGTTATCGTTGAAGTGCCGGTTGGCGGCCAGCCGATCAAGTACGAGATGGACAAGGACGCCGGTGCGCTGATCGTCGATCGCTTCCTCTACACGCCAATGACCTATCCGGGTAACTATGGCTTCGTGCCGCACACGCTGTCCGACGATGGCGACCCGATCGACGTTCTCATCTGCAACACCCGCCCGCTGGTTCCCGGCTGCGTGATCAACGTTCGCCCCATCGGCGTGATGATCATGGAAGATGATGGCGGCAAGGACGAGAAGATCCTCGCCGTGCCGGTTCCGAAGCTGACGCGCCGTTACGACAAGGTCCACAACTACACGGACCTGCCGGAAATCACGCTGAAGCAGATCGAGCACTTCTTCGAGCACTACAAGGATCTGGAGCCCGGCAAGTGGGTGAAGATGGGCGGCTGGCAGGACGTAGACGTCGCCAAGAAGCTGATCGTCGAAGCCATTGAGCGCTACAAGGCGCAGGGCTGATAGGCCTAACCCGCCAGCTTTTTAAAGAGCTTTTCGAAATCCTCCGGGTCGGTATCGATCCGGAGGATTTTTTTGCGCGCTGTTTCGCCTGAAATGAAGGTGATGGAGGATTTGGGCAGGCCGAGTTTTTTCGCCAGCAAAACAATCAGGGCCTTGTTCGCCCTGCCGCCTTCCGGCACGGCGCTGACGCGGGCCTTCAGATGCGCGTTTCCGTCCGCATCCTGCTCCACGCCGTCAATCGCATCCCGCCCGCCATTCGGTGTGAGGCGAACGGACAGGCGGATATGATCATCGTGCTTTTTCCAGAGACTGCTCAAACGGTCATCGGATAAAGCGTGTTCCACATGAAGGAGCGGATGAAGAAGATGATCAGCAGCAGGATGATCGGCGAAATGTCGATCCCGCCGAGATTGGGCAGAATGCGGCGGATGGGGCGCAGGGCCGGTTCCGTGACATTGACCAGGAAACTCCCGATGGCGTTCACGAACTGGTTGCGGGAATTGATGACGTTGAAGGCGTAAAGCCAGGAAAAAATGGCGCTGGCGATCAGCACCCACGTATAGAGGTTCAAGGCCAGATCGATGGTCTGAAACAGGGCAAGCATCAATATCTCCGTATCTTGGTTGCAAGACATTTAGACATTGACGCGTGAACCGGCAAGTGTTGCGCCGGATCGTAATGATCTTTGGTCTGACCGGTCTGCGGTCATCGCGAGCTGGTTCATGGCTTTGCAGCGGGATTTCAGACGAAAACCGCTCACACTTTTCGTCGTCCCGCTGAAGAGGAGGGCTGGCGATTCCTGTCATATCGCTCTATTGCAGACATCTCATATTGTCTCGCGAGCACCCAGCCGATGTCCCTGCCTTCTGCCGAAAACCGCTTCGGTGCATTCCGGCATAGTTCCTATCGCCGTTTTTTCAGCGCTCGGTTTTTCTCGGCCTTTGCCATTCAGATCGTCAGCGTCTCTGTCGGCTGGCAGATGTATGAGGTTACCGGCAACGCCTTTTATCTCGGCCTGATCGGTCTCTTCCAGTTTCTGCCGTCTCTGCTTTTGATCCTTGTTACCGGAACGGTCGCCGACCGGCACAATCGCCGGCGTATCATGGCCATATGTCTTCTGGTCGCGGCGCTGTGTGCTGTGGCTCTTCTGGGTCTTACGCTGACACACAGCTTTTCTCCCTGGCCGGTCTTCGCCATTCTCGTTGTCTTCGGCATAGAGCGGGCCTTCATGGGACCGGCTGTCCAGTCGCTGGCGCCCAATCTCGTGCCCGTCGAGGATTTGCCGAACGCCATCGCCTGGAATTCCTCTTCCTGGCAGATGGCGTCCATTCTTGGCCCCGTTGCCGGCGGCCTACTCTATGGCCTCGGTGCTTCCATCGCCTATAGCGTGGCGCTTGTGCTTTTCATCCTCTCAGCAACGCTGGCGGTGACGATCCGCAAGCCGGAACAGCGTGGTCCGGCAAAAGCCGTCACCCTCGAAACAATGCTGGCCGGCTTCAAATTCATCTCGCAGGAGAAGATCGTTCTTGGCGCCATTTCGCTCGATCTTTTCGCGGTGCTGCTGGGCGGTGCCGTCGCGTTGATGCCGATTTTTGCCAAGGAAGTGCTGACGCTTGGCCCATGGGGTCTCGGGCTTCTGCGCGCCGCACCCGGCATCGGGGCCATCACCGTTGCGGTCATTCTGGCATTCAAGCCCATTCGCCACCATGCCGGCCTGCTGATGTTCGTCGGCGTCGGCCTCTTCGGCGTTTCCACCGTGGTCTTCGGGCTTTCGCAAACCGCGTGGCTGTCCATTGCCGCGCTGGTGGTCATGGGAGCATCGGACATGGTGTCGGTTTATGTGCGCGAGACCCTGATCGCGCTCTGGACACCAGATGAGGTGCGCGGGCGTGTGAATGCGGTGAATATGGTTTTCGTTGGAGCCTCCAACGAATTGGGTGAATTCCGCGCCGGCACCATGGCCCATGTTGTGGGTGCCGTGCCAGCCGTTGTCATCGGCGGGGCGGGCACGCTTGCTGTCGCGGTCATCTGGGCGCTTGGTTTTTCCAAGCTGCGCAAGATCGATAGTCTCGACGCGCCGCACTAACCGCGATGGGCCTCAGCGCTGTGCCTTGCCCTCAAAAACCAGATCGAGAAAATTGCTGAGCCATGCCCTGAGCGGCGTGTCGAACAACATGCGGCCTTCCAGATGCTGACTGCCGACCTGCGCATTCGGCATGCCGAAACGCTGCGCGCCGCGCACCACCCAGCTATGCATCATGGCGCGGGTCAGTTCGGCGTGAAACTGCAGGCCCCAGGCATTTTTTCCATAACGATAGGCCTGATTGGGATAGGTCTCGCCTGCCGCCAGAAGCTCGGCTCCCCGCGGCAGTTCGAAGCCTTCGCGGTGGAAATGATAGACCATCTTCGGCCAATGCGGCATCAGAAGCCGACCGTGTTCGGTGGCGTGTAGCGGATACCAGCCGATTTCCACCTTGCCGTCCCTGTCTGCCTCGACCTTGCCGCCCAGATGTTTGGATAGCATCTGCGCGCCGAGACAGATGCCGAGAAAGGGCTTGTTTTCCTTCAGCGGCACCTTCAGCCAGTCGATTTCGGCTTTGACATAATCATGTGGATCATTGGCGCTCATCGGGCCGCCGAAGATGATGGCGCCCGCATGTTTTTCCAGCGTTTGCGGCAGGTCGTCGCCGAGCGCGGGCCGCCTTATATCGAGGCGATAACCCTTTTCCACCAGGATCTGGCCGACGCGGCCGGGCGTGGAACGTTCCTGATGCAGGACGATGAGCAGCGAAGGTTGTTGTTCCTGTTGCCTGGAAGGGTCAAACAGCATCGTCTTCGTTTTCGCTTTCTTCAGCGGGCCCGGACCTCGTGGCGGCCTGCTGACGTTGCAGAACCCTGTCGCGCACGGAAACACCGAGGAGATCGGCGACTCGCCAGATCACATGGTCTTCCATTTCGCTTCGTTCGCCGTCAGCGTAAACAATATCCCATAATATGCCAATAAGCTCCACGCGCTGATCCTCATCGAGGTGGCGGCGGATATCGGTGGTGAAGCGGTAATAATCGACGGCTTCCTTGCCGGCCTCCTGGCCGGCGGCAAGAAGGGCATCAAGCTTGCCACCGTCGAGATGGTAATATTCGTGAAGAATCTGGCGCAGGCGATCACGCTCGCTTTTCGAGACGGTGCCATCCGCTTCCATCACCTGGAAACAGAGGGCGGCTACCGCCACCCTCAGATCATCAGGGCTGAAATCACCCGCCTGCGGGCCAACGAGGTTCTGAATAAACGACTGTATTTGCTGGAACATCGATAGCCTGCTGGTCAGAAGAGTTTGAGCCGGGTCTTGGGTTCGGCTTCCGCGCCTGGCTTCTTGACGCCCGGATCATCCGGTGCGCCGCCAAAAAAGGGCACGGCTTCCGCCGCCTTGTCATCCGCCACTTCGGTTTCCACCGGCGCTTCGATTGTGACCGGCTTTTTCTCCTTCGGGATTGAAACAGTCGGCTTTACCTCGATCGGCGCGGCCGGGGCGGGTTTTGGCTCCGCAAGGGTCTCGGGCGCGGCTTCGACAACGATCGTCTTCGCAACCGGTTCGGCTCTTGCGGGTGCCGCGGCAATCGCATTTTCGATCGCCAGATCTTCAACAGGGCCTTCGAGCTGACCGAAGGGCGCTTTCCATTCGAAGGCGTCGAGACGGCCGGTGATGGGGGAGACCGGAAGCCATTTTTCCGAGACGATACCATCCGCCACCCATGCCGGGTCACGCGGCGCGCGCAGCGCCTGTGCCATCCAGTAGCGCACACGGCCCTGATCGCCGGTTTCCGCTTCTTCGATATCGGCCATCAGCAGGAAGATGCTTTCGCGTGGCTCAATGCGGGCGGCGGCTTCGGCCTTGGCCCGTGCCTTGGCGAATTCCTTGGCGTCGAGCGCTGCCTGCGCCACGGCAAACAGGGATTCGATGTTGTTGGGCTTCAGGCTCTCAAGCCGCTCCGCCCGTTTCAGCCGGTCGATGGCGGTATCGCCGCTGCGGGCGCGGACATAAAGCTCGGCGATCTGCGGATGCGGATCGTTCTTCCAGACGGGTTCCAGAACCGTGGCGGCCTTGCGCAGATTGTCTTCGCGCAGATAGGACTTCGCTGCAATCAGTGCCGCCGGAACGAGGCCTTTTGCGAGCTTGAGAGCGTGCTTGGCATCCTCGCGCGCGCCCACCGGGTCGCTTTCCAGCTTTTCACCGGCCTTGGCGGTGAGAAGCACGGCTTTCAGCCGCTCCGCCTCGCCGCGTTCGATGACGCTTGCCGCTTTCTGCTGGTCGAGCAGGCGGATGGCATCGTCCCATTGTCCGTTGCGGCAGCGGTTTTCCAGCGTCGCCTGTGCCGCCCATGGCAGGTAGGGGGCTTTTTCCGCTGCATCCTCGGCATATTGCTGGGCGGCTTCATAGGCGCCCTGCCGACGCGCCTCGATATAAAGGCCGCGAAGGCCGAGTTCGCGCGTTTCAGGGTCACGGGCCATCGCCTCGAACTTGCGGCGCGCCTCGTCATATTTGCCTTCGATGAGGTCGGCCTGCGCATCGAGCAGATGGATCAGCGGTTCCTGATCGGCGCTGAGCAGCCCCTGCGTGCGGGCCGTCATCTTGCGGGCGAGGATGGCATTACCAGCGCCGGCGGCAATGAGGCCGGTGGACAGAGCCTGATAGCCGCGGTCGCGCTTCCGGGCGCGGAAATACCGGCGTGCGGCATTGGGCGAGGTCCAGATGGCGTTGACGACCCACCAGACCAGCATGATGGCGGCAACCAGCGCGGCGATGATGGAGGCGGCGACCATCAGGCTCATTTCGATCAACTGGCCCTGCCAGACGATGGAGAGCACGCCCGGCCTGTCGGCCAGCCAGGAGAAACCGAAACCGAGAGCCAGAACGATAATGGCGAAAGTCAGAATTCTGGTCATGCGCTCACCCCTGCCTGCCAGTGCTGGTGATGGCGCGGTTCAACGTGCCGCCCACCAGATTCTCGACCTCGATGCGCGCATCCAGAGATTTTTTATAATCGGCGGATACCGTCCTGGCGGCATCGGGAAGACCATTCCACTCAAGTGCTGCGCCCTGCAGGTCGCCGTTGCGCAGCTTCTTTTCCATACGCGCGATCATGGCCTCGGGGGTCTCGCCCTCGATGTTGCCGACCGGGCGCACCTTCACCAGCGAAAAGGCGCTTTCGGTCAAGCGCTCCATGATGCCCTGATTGGGGTCAGGCTGGTTGACGGCTGACAGCATCGCATTGGCGACATCGGGGAATTTCTGCATCAGCTCCGAACGCGACGGTACGCCGGTGGCGGCGAAGGATTGCAACGATGCAATCGCCGGATCATCTGATGTGACCCTGGAGAGCGTATCGAGTTCCGTAAGGAACGGCCCGCCGCGATCGATCGCGGCCTTCAGCGCGGCCGAGGCAATGGCGCGGGCGACTTCGATATCGTCGCGTGGCTCGTTGATCTTGGCTTCCGCATCCGCAAGACGGCGTGTCAGTTCGGCGGTCGCCGTGGCCTGTGCGGATCGCTCCGCCTGCACGGCAGATTCCAGTGCGGTGATTTTTTCAGAAAGCCCATCCACCTGCGGGGCTTCACCCTTTGCGCCTTCGAGGGTTGCGATGCGCTGTTCCAGTGCCGAGGTGTCCGCCGCTGGAACATTGGCAAGCTGCTGCCGAAGATTGCCCAGATCGGTTTTTAGTGCGGCGATCTCCTCGCCTCCGGCCCTGCCTGCATTAACGGAGGGCAGGATACCGGCATATTGCATGCTACCGGCGGCGGCGAGCGCCACAAGGCCGCCGACGATACCCGCCGCGATCAGGCCGGAGGTCGCCGCCTGTTTGCGTTCCGCCTGCTGTGGTGCGGATGGCCTGGATGGTCCTGAAGATGCGGTCGTGGCCGATGGTTTTGCAGCGGTGGCCCCGCCAGATGCGCTGGAGGACGTCGAGGAGCCAAAGGCCGGCTTTGCCGCAGCTGCGGCAGCCGCGGTGGCGCTCGTTCCGGAGGCGCCCATCATCGGTTTTTCATCGGCCTTGGGCGGAACAGGGGAAGGCGAGACTGGGCCTTTCTGCTTGTCTTCTGGGCTCTCAGCCTTCGGAGCCGTAGCTACGGATTCCGTTTTGCCGACATTGGGTTCTGGCTCTATGGGGGTTTTCTTAGGCTGGTCCCAGACGGGGGCGGGGTTGCGCGTTGCGGCTGCTTCAGGCTTTGTTTCCGAAACACCCGGCGCTGCGGCGGCCGCAGGGGTTTTGTCACCGGGTTTTTCGTCCGTCTTGGCAGCGTCCACGTCGGCGGAAATTGCTTTCACGTCTTTGGCGTCCAGGTCGATGGTGACCGGTTCGGCTTTGGACTTGGAGTGGCGTGGCGGCTTTCCCGATACCATGACAACCTCATTTCTGCCTGCAGTAATGTAAACCTAGTCAGTGACGGCGGCAAAGGAAAGAGGCGAGCTCGAATTAGGTTCCAGAGTTATGGTGCAGAAGTTCGAACATCGCTGCCTCGCTCGGTTCTCTGGCGGCGATGGCGTTTGCGCGAAAGATTTCCGGAACCAGAGAAAGCACGTTGTGGCTGATACAGATGAATTGTGTCCCAGCCAGTGCTGCCGCGTATCTGTCCGTTGATACATGGTTGAAAAAGGCCTGCGCCGCTTCCGAGGAATAGAGCAGGACCACATCGGCAGCGTTTTCGACAAGCGCCGTCTGGAGCATGCTCTCGGAGATATCCGAGGGCAGCATCTCGTAACAGTCGATCACTCTAAAGGGAATGCCCGCAGCGGCAAGGCCCTCCTCGAAGACGGAGCCACGGGGCCTGCCGGCGAGATAGAGCAGGGGCTGTCCTTCGGAAAGAAGTGCGCGGCGCTGCGTTACGAGAGCAATCAGACCCAGGGCGTCTCCGGAGGCGATGAATATTTGCGTGAAGCCGGCTTTTTTCGCCGCTTCCGCCGTTGTTGCGCCGACGGCGAAGAGCGGTTTTGACAGATGCGGGGCCAGCCGGTCCCGTGATGTTTCCAGTGCCCGCAATGCCTCGGCACTGGTCACCGCAATCGCCGCCAGCGGGCCGGATAGCGCCGAGATGGCGCGCTCGCCATGATGGGCTGGATGAAACAGCGGCAAAAGCACCGGCTCGTGGCCGAGTGCTTCAAGTTTTGCGGCCGTCCTTTCGCCCGAACGTTGCGGCCGGGTGACGACGATCCGCATAGGCTCAGTTCCAGCCTTCGAAGAAATTGCTGCCCGCCTTGGCACGCACCTCTTCGCCGGCCTGTCGGCCGAGCTTTGCCGCATCTTTGCGGTTGCCGGAGATTTCGATGTTGTGGCTCGTCTGGCCATCAGGGGTGAGGATCAAGCCGGAAAAATAGAGTTCCTCGCCCTCGCAGGTGGCGTAACCGGCAATCGGCGTGCGACAGGAACCGTCGAGTGCGGCCAGGAAGGCGCGCTCGCAGGTCACCGCATCATAAGTGGGCCTGTCGTTTATGGGGGCAAGCAGCTCGTCCATGCGGGTGTCACCGATGCGGCTCTCCACACCGATTGCGCCCTGCGCCGGAGCAGGGGGGAATTCCTTCGGGTCGAGAATTTCCGTCGGAACATTGTCCTTGCCGAGCCGCTTCAGGCCGGCAAAGGCAAGCAGCGTCGCATCCGCCTGGCCTTCTTCGAGCTTGCGCAGCCGCGTATCGACCTGACCGCGAAAGATGATGACGCTCAGATCCGGCCGCAGGCGGCGGATCAGCGCTTGGCGGCGCAGGGATGCGGAGCCGACCACGGCGCCCTGCGGCAGCTCCAGCAGCTTCGGCGCGGTGCGGCCGATGAAGGCGTCGCGCACATCTTCCCGCGGCAAGAAGGCGGACAGATAAAGGCCTTCGGGTAAAACGGTCGGCATGTCCTTGGAGGAATGCACGGCCATATCGAGCTCGCCAGACAGAAGCTGGCTTTCCAGCTCCTCGGTAAACAGGCCTTTACCGCCGATTTCCGACAAGGCGCGGTCGGTTATCCGGTCGCCCTTGGTGGATAGCACGACGATTTCGAACATGTCTTCCGGCAGACCATGCGCCGCCATCAGCCGGTTGCGCGTCTCGTAAGCCTGCGCGAGCGCCAGCGGGCTGCCGCGTGTGCCGATTCGGAAAGGTTTTGTTTGCATCCGCGTCTATCCATTGTTACCGGAGTTGTCTTAGACCAACTCAGCGCATGATCGCAATGAACGAACAGATTTGATGACCCCCTTTCTTCGTATCCTCGGCATAGAGACAAGCTGTGACGAAACCGCTGCATCCATTGTGGTTCGGCATGCGGACGGGCGCGGCGAGATCGTCTCCGACGTCGTTTTGTCGCAGCTGGAGGAACACAGCGCCTATGGCGGCGTCGTGCCGGAAATTGCCGCGCGCGCCCATGTCGAGGCGCTGGACACGCTGGTGGAAGAAGCGCTGGAGCAGGCAGGCGTGACCCTTGCCGATGTCGACGCCATCGCCGCCACCTCCGGTCCCGGCCTCATCGGCGGTCTGCTGGTGGGGCTGATGACGGGCAAGGCCATCGCCAAGGCGGCGGGCAAGCCGCTCTACGCGATCAACCATCTGGAGGGCCACGCGCTGACGGCGCGGCTGACAGACGGTTTGTCTTTTCCCTATCTGATGCTGCTGGTTTCCGGCGGCCACACCCAGCTGGTGTTGGTGCGCGGTGTAGGCGACTATGAGCGCTGGGGCACCACCATCGATGACGCGCTGGGTGAAGCCTTCGACAAGACCGCGAAACTTCTGGGCCTGCCCTATCCCGGCGGTCCTGCGGTCGAGAAGGCGGCGGCGAAGGGGGATCCCAACCGCTTTCCGCTGCCGCGTCCGATGGTCGGCGAAGCACGGCTCGATTTTTCCTTTTCCGGCCTGAAGACAGCGGTGCGGCAGGCGGCGACCGCCATCGCGCCGCTTTCGGAGCAGGATATTGCCGATATCTGCGCCTCCTTCCAGAATGCGGTGTCGCGCACTCTCAAGGATCGCATCGGCCGTGGCCTTGCGCGTTTCCGCCAGGAGTTTCCGCAGCTGGAGACCCAGCCTGCGCTGGTCGTGGCTGGCGGTGTCGCCGCCAACAAGGAAATCCGCCAGACCCTGCAGTCGCTTTGCGATATCAATGGCTTTCGCTTTGTCGCGCCGCCGCACCGGCTCTGCACTGACAATGCTGCGATGATCGCCTGGGCCGGACTGGAGCGGATGGCCGATGGCAAGGAAGCCGATCCGCTTGAAATTCCGCCGCGCTCGCGCTGGCCGCTGGATGGCAGCGCGGAAACATTGATCGGTTTCGGTAAGAGGGGAGCCAAGGCCTGATGCAGCGGGAAAAAATCGTCGTCATCGGCGCCGGCGCCTTCGGAACCGCGCTAGCCGTCGTCATTGCGCTGGAAAACCGGCATGATGTGACCCTGCTCGGCCGCGATCCGTCTCTGATGGCTGACCTCAGGAGCGATCGCGTGCACGAGGCGGCCCTGCCGGGTGTCGACCTTCCGGATGCGCTTGAATTTTCTGCCGAGCCTGATGTGCTTGCCGGTGCCAGCATTGTGCTCTTCGCCATGCCGTCTCAGGCCCATGCCGATGCGGCCCGTCACTATGGTCCTTATCTGGCTAATGACTCTATCATTGTCACCTGCGCCAAGGGCATCGACCGCAGTTCCGGCCGTCTGCTGACGGAACTTCTGGAAGCGGAACTGCCACATCACCCGATTGCGGTTCTGTCCGGTCCGGGCTTCGCGGCCGATATTGCCCGTGGCTTGCCGACGGCCATGGCGATTGCGGCGGAAGATGCTGCCATTGCCGAACGGCTGGCAACCACGATTTCCGGCAGGACCTTCAGGCTTTATGCCTCCACCGACCGCATCGGTGTGCAGCTTGGTGGCGCGCTGAAGAATGTTCTCGCCATTGCCGCCGGCATCGTCGAAGGCGCGGGCCTTGGCGATTCCGCCCGGGCGGCGCTGATCTCGCGCGGGCTTGCTGAAATGTCGCGTCTCATCGTCGCCATGGGCGGCAAGGCGGATACGGTGCGCGGCCTCTCGGGCCTCGGCGATCTGGTGCTGACCGCCACAAGCCATCAGTCGCGAAACCTGCGTTTCGGCATCGCGCTTGGCCGGGGTGAGGGCAAGGACATGTCCGGCGGGCTGGTGGAGGGCGCTTTTGCGGCTGCCGTCGCCGCCCGACTCGGAGAAAGTCACGCTGTCGACATGCCGGTTACCGAAGCGGTGGCCGCCATCATCGATGGCAATCTGGATGTGGCGAGCGCCATGCAACAATTGATGACACGGCCGATCACCACCGAATGAGGGTGGTGCGGTCGAACAATATTTTACGCATGTCTTGGTCCCAAAACCGCTGACACTTTTTGGGAGACATGCTCCAGCGAGGAGACGAAAATGCTGTTTGCCTTTATCTGCAAGGACAAGCCCGGCCATCTGAACGTGCGCATGGAAACGCGCACGGCGCATCTGGAACATCTGAACAGGCTGAATGCCGAGGGCACGTTGAAGATCGCCGGTCCGTTTCTCGATGCCGAAGGCAAGCCGAATGGCAGCCTCGTCATCGTGGAAGCTGCCGATATCGATGCGGCCAAGGCCCTTGCCGATGCCGATCCCTATGCAAAAGCCGGCCTGTTCGAAAGCGTCGATGTGAAGCCCTATAATTGGGTCTTCAACAATCCGGGAGCGTGACCGGACATGGCAAATTACTGGCTTTATAAGTCCGAGCCGTTCAAATGGTCCTGGGAAATGCAGAAGGCCAAGGGCGAGGCCGGCGAAGAATGGACCGGCGTGCGCAACTATCAGGCCCGCAACAACATGCGGGCCATGAAGATCGGCGACAAGGGTTTCTTCTACCACTCCAATGAAGGGCTGGATGTCGTCGGCATCGTCGAAGTCTGTGCGCTGTCGCATCCGGACTCGACCGCTGAAGGCGATCTGAAGTGGGATTGCGTCGATATCCGCGCGGTTTGCGATATGCCGCAGCCGGTTTCGCTGAAGGATGTGAAGGCCAATCCCAAGTTGGAAAAGATGTCTCTCGTCACCTCCATGCGGCTTTCCGTGCAGCCGGTGACGGAGGAGGAATATCTTGAGGTTTGCCGCATGGGCAACCTCGCCAATCCACCGAAATCACCGGACTAATGCTTCGGTGAGGACCGATCCCGAACGCTTCATTCTCGACAACACCGGCATCATGCGCCCGCCGCATGTGCCGGAATTGCGTCTTCATCTTGCCACGGAGGCTCATGAGCTGTGGCTGAAGACGGAGGAGGAGCTGGAAGCGATCGGCCTGCCGCCGCCCTTCTGGGCCTTCGCCTGGGCCGGCGGGCAGGGGCTTGCCCGCTATGTTCTCGATCATCCCGATCGCGTTTGCGGCAGGCGCGTGCTGGATTTCGCCAGCGGCTCCGGCCTGGTCGCTATTGCTGCGGCAAAGGCGGGCGCCAGCGCGGTTCTGGCGGCCGATATCGATCCGTGGACAGAGACGGCCATTCGGCTGAATGCGGCTCTCAATGAGGTGGACATTGCCTTCACCGGACTTGATCTGGTCGGGAAGCCGGTCGCTACGGATGTTCTGCTGGCCGGCGACGTGTTTTACGATCGCGCCTTTGCCGATCTTCTCGTGCCGTGGTTTCGGGAACTGACGGAAAAGGGCGTGAGCGTGCTCGTCGGCGATCCGGGGCGGGCCTATTTGCCCAAAGAGCGGCTCCGGGCGGAGGCGACCTATCAGGTGCCGGTGACGCGGGCGCTGGAAGACAGCGAAGTGAAGAAGACCACCGTCTGGCGTTTTATCTGATCAGTGCATCGCACATTTGCAGTAAAACCGCGTCATGCTTTCGCCGGAAATACTTTAGGGCCGGATAATGCAGACGCCATGTTCATAGGCGCAGGCGTCGTCAGCGGTTTCGGCACGGACATTGATGATCTTCGCCTTTGGCGCAAGCTGCGAGCCTCTTGTGAGCGTTGCGCCTTTCCGTGAAAGCCCGCCGCCAATTGCGAAATAATTGCCATTGCCACGAACGCGCAGCGCCGATATCGCGCCCACATAAGTGCCACCGGAGAGGGTGGATGGCAGCCCGTCCGTTGAGAAGCTCACCTGCGATTGACGATGTTGATAATGATGCTGATAATCACGGCGACCATAATAATCATCTGCCGCCGCCGGAGGCATTACTGTGAAAATGACGCCTGCCACCATCATGGTTAAAGCAGCGATTCGGCGCTGTAACATGAGCCTCATTCTCCGGATTTTCCTCATTAACAAAAGGTAAATTACACGATTCATGAATTACGTAAAGGTAAATATTTTGAGGGCGTAAATCTTGGAAACGCTCGATTTTTTATTTTGACGCAAAAAAATTCCAAAAAAAATTCGTGAACCAATCGATTAAATTGGAATCGGCCATGAAATGTGCTTGTGGTGATGCTCCCATGTGATTAAACGTCGCGGTTGGTGCAATGCACATTCTTTCGTCATGTGCTGTTGCTTGGGGGCGTCCTGTCTGATGGGCGCACGGGAAAACGCCGCGAGGTTCTGATGGCGAATGCGACTAATAACCGGCCTCTGTCGCCGCATCTTCAAATTTACAAGCCGATTCCGACGATGGTTGCTTCCATCGTGCACCGCATCACAGGCGGCGCGCTTTATTTCGGAACGCTTCTGGTTGCCTGGTGGCTGATCGCAATCGCCTCAGGTCCTGCCTATTACGACTGGGTCAACTGGGCGATGGGTACGATCATCGGCAGACTCATCCTGATCGGATATACCTGGGCTCTCGTGCACCACATGCTGGGCGGGCTTCGCCACTTCATGTGGGATCTGGGCTACGGCTTCGAAAAGCACTTTACCACCAAGCTGGCAAAGGCCTCGTGGGTGGTGTCGATCTGTCTGACCGCGCTGATCTGGGTCATCGCCCTGATCGTGCGCTGAGGAGATTTTTCATGGATATGCGTACACCTCTCGGAAAGGTTCGCGGTCTCGGCTCCGCCAAGGAAGGCACCGACCATTTCTTGCGCCAGCGCGTCACCGCGGTTGCCAACGTTCCGCTGCTGATCTTCTTCGTGATCTTCCTCATCAAATATGCCGGCGCGCCCTATCCGGAAGTCGTCGCCGCGCTGTCGAACCCGCTTGTTGCGGTCATCATGGCTCTGGTGCTGGTGTCCGGCCTCATTCACATGAAGCTCGGCATGCAGGTCATCATCGAAGATTACGTCCACGCCGAGGTTTCGAAGCTCGTTCTTCTGATGCTCAATACGTTTTTCGCGATTCTGATTGGCGGCCTTTCGATCTTCGCCATTCTGAAAATCGCATTCGCAGGATAAGTCCGCCATGGCATCGATCAGTTCACCTTCCCAGAATGGCAAGGCCTACACCTATGTCGATCACTCCTATGACGTGATCGTGGTGGGCGCCGGTGGCGCGGGTCTGCGCGCAACGCTCGGCATGGCGGAACAGGGTTTCCGCACGGCCTGCATCACCAAGGTTTTCCCGACGCGCTCCCACACGGTTGCGGCGCAGGGCGGCATCGCGGCCTCGCTCACCAACATGACGCCCGACTGTTGGCAGTGGCACCTTTACGACACCGTAAAGGGCTCCGACTGGCTGGGTGACGTTGATGCGATGCAATATCTCGCCATGGAAGCGCCGAAGGCGGTCTATGAGCTTGAGCATTACGGCGTGCCTTTCTCGCGTAACGAAGAAGGCAAGATCTACCAGCGCCCCTTCGGTGGCCATATGCAGAATTACGGTGAAGGCCCGCCGGTGCAGCGCACCTGCGCCGCTGCTGACCGTACCGGCCACGCCATCCTGCACACGCTTTATGGCCAGTCGCTGCGCAACAATGCGGAATTCTTTATCGAATATTTCGCGCTCGACCTCATCATGTCGGCAGACGGCCGTTGCACGGGCGTCGTGGCGTGGAACCTCGATGACGGCACGATCCATCGCTTCTCCGCCAAGATGGTGGTTCTCGCGACCGGCGGTTACGGCCGCGCCTATTTCTCGGCGACCTCTGCCCACACCTGCACCGGTGACGGCGGCGGCATGATTGCCCGCGCCGGCCTGCCGCTTCAGGACATGGAATTCGTGCAGTTCCACCCGACCGGCATTTATGGCGCAGGCTGCCTCATTACCGAAGGCGCGCGCGGCGAAGGCGGTTATCTCGTCAACTCCGAAGGCGAGCGCTTCATGGAGCGTTATGCGCCTTCGGCGAAAGACCTTGCCTCGCGTGACGTGGTGTCGCGCTGCATGACGATGGAAATCCGTGAAGGCCGCGGCGTCGGCAAGAACAAGGATCACATCTTCCTGCATCTCGACCACCTTGATCCGGCGATCCTGCATGAGCGTCTTCCGGGCATTTCCGAAAGCGCGAAGATTTTCGCCGGCGTCGACGTAACGCGCGAGCCGATCCCGGTCCTGCCGACGGTTCACTACAATATGGGCGGCATTCCGACCAACTATTGGGGTGAAGTGCTGAACGCCGATGCCAACAATCCGGAACGCATCGCGCCCGGCCTGATGGCTGTTGGCGAAGCCGGTTGCGCCTCGGTTCATGGTGCGAACCGCCTCGGTTCCAACTCGCTGATCGACCTCGTGGTCTTCGGCCGTGCCGCCGCAATCCGCGCTGCCCAGGTCATCGACCGCGATGCGCCGGTTCCGGCGCTCGACATTGCTGCCTGCGACAAGATCATGGAACGCCTCGACAGCCTGCGTTATGCCAACGGCTCCACGCCGACGGCGGTGCTGCGCGACAAGATGCAGCGCGCCATGCAGGACGATGCGGCGGTGTTCCGTACGCAGGAATCGCTCGAGAGCGGCTGCAAGCGTCTTTCCGCCATCTGGAAGGAACTGCCTGACGTCAAGGTCACGGACCGTTCGATGGTCTGGAACTCCGATCTGGTCGAAACGCTCGAGCTGCACAACCTGATGGCCAATGCGATCACCACGGTCTACGGCGCGGAAGCGCGCAAGGAAAGCCGCGGTTCGCACGCCCGTGAGGATTTCGTCGACGGTCCGTTCGCCGGTCGCGATGATGTGAACTGGCGCAAGCACACGCTTGCCTGGGTCAGCCCCGAAGGTGATGTCAAGCTCGACTACCGCCCTGTTCACACCGACCTGATCGCCGACGGCATCGATCCGAAAAAGATCGAGCCGAAGGCTCGCGTCTACTGATTTGAGGAACTGGATATGGTTGAACTAGCTCTCCCCAAGAATTCCCAGATCAGCGAAGGCAAAGTCTGGCCGAAGCCAGACGGCGCCAGGAACGTTCGCGAGTACCGGATCTATCGCTGGAACCCGGATGATGGCCAGAACCCGCGCATCGATACCTATTATATCGATGTCGACGATTGCGGACCGATGGTTCTTGATGCGCTTCTCTACATCAAGAACAATATCGACCCGACGCTGACTCTGCGCCGCTCCTGCCGTGAAGGCATCTGCGGTTCCTGCGCGATGAACATCGACGGCACCAATACGCTCGCCTGCACCAAGGGTATGGAAGAGATCAAGGGTACGGTTAAGGTCTATCCGCTGCCGCACATGCCTGTGGTGAAGGACCTCGTTCCCGATCTGTCGAACTTCTACGCCCAGCATCGCTCCATCGAACCCTGGTTGAAGACGGTTTCGCCGACGCCCGCCAAGGAATGGAAACAGAGCCACGAGGACCGCCTGAAGCTGGACGGTCTCTACGAGTGCATTCTCTGCGCCTGCTGCTCCACCTCCTGTCCCAGCTACTGGTGGAATGGCGACCGTTACCTTGGTCCCGCTGTTCTGCTGCAGGCCTATCGCTGGCTCATCGACAGCCGTGATGAGGCAACCGGCGAGCGTCTCGACAATCTCGAGGATCCGTTCCGCCTTTATCGCTGCCACACCATCATGAACTGCGCGCAGGCTTGCCCGAAGGGCTTGAACCCGGCCAAGGCGATCGCGGAAATCAAGAAGATGATGGTCGAGCGTCGCGTTTAAAGGCGATTCGCTGACAACGAAAAATCTATCGGGCCGCGGTCTCGACCGTGGCCCTTTTTACAACCCGGCGTGGGAAAATTCGGTAAAAATCGACCGAAATGGTAATTATCCCGGCCATCGCTTGCGCAAGATAAGGCTTTGGTAATAATTCAGCCTTCTTGTTTGATCATGATCTTTCCGGAAGCGAGAGAATCGGGAGCTTGATATGCAATTCAGATATGTGGTGACGGGCCTTGCGGTTGTGATGACTCTCGCCGGTTGCCAACGTACCTCCTACGATTACAACAACAACACCAGCAACAATCCCGGTTATACGCCGCCTTTGCAGGCGCAGCCGGTGCCTTCCGTCCAGTCCGGCGCTCTGCCGCCGCCCGGTGGCGCCACCGGCAGCCAGTTCCCGTCGGCACCTGCCTCGGCGGCCCCTGGCGGAACCAATGTTGCTTCCGCCGCTCCGCCGGCAGCCGCACTTGACGTTACCAAGGAATCCATGGTCGGCAACTGGCGCGTTTCCAATGGCGGCGCCAATTGCGACATGTTCCTGACGCTCACCAATCTCGGCAGCGGCTCGCGTGGCGGCACGCGCGGTTGCGCGGGCGAGTTGACGGCAATGGGGTCCTGGGAAGTGTCCGGCAAGATGGTTCTCTTCAAGAACCGCTCGGGTGACACGATCGGCCGCGTCTACAAGAGCGCCGATGCGCGCTTTGACGGCACGACCAATAGCGGCCAGCCGCTCAGCCTCAGCCGATGAGTCTTTCCGGTGCAGCCGGAACGCTCTTTTCGCTCTAAGCCTGTTCATTCGTCGCGGGTGCCTTTGTGCGCCCGCGCCCGAGGCGTTTATCCATGAAGCCTTTGCCTGATTACAATCATAGTGTCGTTGAACAGCTCAACGCATTGACGGCAGCTGGCACCTTGCAGGCCGATGCCGCCCAGCTTGGTGTGGCGGCGCATCTTGATCGTATCCTTGCGGATCTGAAGGCACGCAAGCCGGCCAAGAAGAAGAGCGCGCTGGGCTGGATGTTTGCGCGCAAGTCCGGGCCTGCCGCCTCCGTCAAGGGGCTCTATGTGTATGGCAGTGTTGGCCGCGGCAAGACGATGCTGATGGATATGTTCTACGAAATGGCGCCCGTCTCTTCCAAACGTCGCTGCCATTTTCATGAATTCATGGCGGATGTGCATAATCGTGTGCACGCGCATCGGCAGAAGCTGAAGAATGGTGAAACCAAACAGGCCGATCCCATTCCGCCAGTTGCGGCGGAGCTTCTGGCGGAAGCGGAGCTTTTATGCTTCGACGAATTTACGGTCACGGATATTGCCGATGCGATGATCCTCGCCCGGCTGTTCAGCGAACTCTTCGCCAATGGGTGCACATTGGTGACGACCTCCAATGTCGTGCCCGACAATCTCTACAAGGATGGTCTCAATCGCGGCCTTTTCCTGCCCTTCGTCGATCTGCTGAAGAAATATGTTGACGTGGTGACGCTGGACAGCCCCACCGACTACCGGATGGAGAAGCTGGAAAGCCTTCCGGTCTACGTCACGCCGCTCGACGGTTCGGCGGATCAGGCGATGGACATGGCCTGGCGGCACATGACCGGCGGTCATCTCGTTGCCCCAACGGAAATACCCATGAAGGGCCGCTCCATTCTGGTGCCACGCGCCAGCGGCCGGGTGGCGCGCTTTTCGTTTTCAGATCTCTGCGAGAAGCCGCTCGGGGCTTCCGACTTCCTGGCCATCGCCAATCGTTTCGATACGGTCTTCATCGACCATATCCCGCTGCTCAACGCGGACAAGCGGAACGAGACCAAGCGTTTCATTATCCTCATTGACGCGCTTTACGACCATAGCGTCAGGCTTTTCGCATCAGCCGCAGCCATGCCGGAAGACCTGCTCGGCAAACGCAAGGGAACCGAAGGTTTCGAGTTCGATCGTACCGCCTCGCGCCTGTTCGAGATGCGCAGCGCAGATTACCTGGCGCTTCATCACGAAAAGCGGCAGAAAGTTTGACACTTTCGTGACGCATTTTCTTACGTTTACGTAAGAAAATAATGATCTAAACGATTGAAAATATTCACCACAAAAGAATCTGTTGCCTATTTTAGCCAATGGGGCTAATCGGAGTGCGACAATTTGGCTGCCGGTTTGGCGCGGTGAAATTGAATTGAAGCTCAAGAGGAAGCATTCGATGGCTCGCAAAAAGATTGCACTTATTGGTTCTGGCATGATCGGCGGCACGCTGGCGCATCTCGCCAGCCTGAAGGAACTGGGCGATATCGTCCTCTTCGATATTGCTGACGGCATCCCGCAGGGCAAGGGTCTGGATATTGCCCAGTCCGGCCCGGTCGAAGGCTTCAATGCAAAGCTCACCGGCGCTTCCGATTACGCAGCCATCGAAGGTGCTGACGTCTGCATCGTCACCGCTGGCGTTGCCCGCAAGCCAGGCATGAGCCGCGACGATCTTCTCGGCATCAACCTCAAGGTGATGGAACAGGTCGGCGCCGGCATCAAGAAATATGCCCCGAACGCTTTCGTCATCTGCATCACCAACCCGCTCGACGCCATGGTCTGGGCGCTGCAGAAGTTCTCCGGCCTGCCGAAGAACAAGGTCGTCGGCATGGCCGGCGTTCTCGACAGCGCCCGTTTCCGCCTGTTCCTCGCTGAAGAATTCAATGTTTCGGTCCAGGACGTCACCGCCTTCGTTCTCGGCGGTCATGGCGATACGATGGTGCCGCTCGCCCGTTATTCCACGGTTGGCGGCATTCCGCTGACGGATCTCGTCAAGATGGGCTGGCTGACCGCCGAGCGCCTCGAGCAGATCATCCAGCGCACGCGTGATGGCGGTGCGGAAATCGTCGGCCTGCTCAAGACCGGTTCGGCCTACTACGCCCCGGCCGCTTCGGCGATCGAAATGGCTGAATCCTACCTCAAGGACAAGAAGCGCGTTCTGCCCGCCGCTGCCCACCTCTCGGGTCAGTACGGCGTTGATGATATGTATGTCGGCGTTCCCACCATCATCGGTGCCGGCGGTATCGAGCGCATCATCGAGATAGAACTCAACAAGGAAGAAGAAGCCGCCTTCCAGAAATCCGTCGGTGCCGTCGCTGGTCTTTGCGAAGCCTGCGTCAACATCGCTCCGTCGCTGAAGTAATAGCCTAGCGGCTCCAAACAGGGATTATTCCATGAATATTCACGAATATCAGGCCAAGGCTCTTCTGAAGGGCTACGGCGCGCCGGTTGCTGAAGGCGTCGCCATTCTCAAGGTCGAAGAAGCCGAAGCTGCCGCAAAGCAGCTTCCCGGCCCGCTCTACGTCGTCAAGAGCCAGATCCACGCTGGCGGCCGCGGCAAGGGCAAGTTCAAGGAACTCGGCCCCGACGCCAAGGGCGGCGTTCGTCTGGCAAAGTCGATCGACGAAGTCGTTTCCCACGCCAAGGACATGCTCGGCAACACGCTGGTAACGGCGCAGACGGGCGACGCCGGCAAGCAGGTCAACCGTCTCTACATCGAAGACGGCGCAGACATTGCCCGCGAACTCTACTGCTCGCTGCTGGTTGACCGTTCCGTCGGCCAGGTTGCTTTCGTGGTTTCCACCGAAGGCGGTATGGATATCGAAGCTGTCGCCCACGACACGCCCGAGAAGATTCACACCATCGCCATCAACCCGGAAAAGGGTGTGAGCGACGCCGACGTTGCCGCGATCTCCAAGGCTCTCGAGCTTGATGGTGTTGCTGCGGAAGACGCCAAGGCGCTGTTCCCGATCCTCTACAAGGCCTTCAATGAGAAGGACATGGCTCTCCTCGAGGTTAACCCGCTGATCGTCATGGAAAATGGCCATCTGCGCGTTCTCGACGCCAAGATGTCTTTCGATGGCAATGCGCTGTTCCGCCATGACGACGTCAAGGCGCTGCGCGACGAGACCGAAGAAGACGCCAAGGAAATCGAAGCCTCCAAGTGGGACCTCGCTTACGTGGCTCTCGACGGCAACATCGGCTGCATGGTCAACGGTGCCGGTCTCGCCATGGCGACGATGGACATCATCAAGCTTTACGGCAAAGAGCCGGCTAACTTCTGCGACGTCGGCGGCGGCGCCGGCAAGGAGAAGGTTGCTGCAGCCTTCAAGATCATCACGGCTGACCCGAAGGTCGAGGGCATCCTCGTCAACATCTTCGGCGGCATCATGAAGTGCGACGTCATCGCCGAAGGCGTGATCGCAGCCGTCAAGGAAGTCGGTCTCAAGGTTCCGCTCGTCGTGCGCCTCGAAGGCACGAATGTCGAGCTTGGCAAGAAGATCCTCAACGAGTCCGGCCTTGCGATCACCGCGGCTGACGATCTCGACGATGCGGCGAAGAAAATCGTCGCAGCGGTGAACGGCTAATTTGAAGGACCGGATATAATGTCGATTCTCGTCAATAAAGACACCAAGGTCCTCGTACAGGGCCTGACCGGCAAGACCGGCACCTTCCACACCGAACAGGCGCTTGCCTATTACGGCACGCAGATGGTCGGCGGTATTCACCCGAAGAAGGGTGGCGAAACCTGGACCGGATCGAAGGGCGAAAGCCTGCCGATCTTCGCGACGGTTGCTGAAGCCAAGGAAAAGACCGGTGCAGACGCATCCGTGATCTACGTTCCGCCGGCAGGTGCTGCGGACGCCATCATCGAAGCGATCGAAGCTGAGATCCCCTTCATCACCTGCATCACCGAAGGTATCCCGGTCATGGACATGGTTCGCGTCAAGGCTCGCCTCGACCGCTCCAAGTCGCGCCTGCTCGGCCCGAACTGCCCGGGTATCCTGACGCCGGAAGAATGCAAGATCGGCATCATGCCGGGCTCCATCTTCCGCAAGGGTTCGGTTGGTATCGTTTCGCGCTCCGGCACGCTGACCTATGAAGCCGTGTTCCAGACCTCCAACGAAGGCCTCGGCCAGACCACGGCTGTCGGCATCGGCGGCGACCCGGTCAAGGGCACCGAGTTCATCGACGTGCTGGAAATGTTCCTCGCTGACGAAGCCACGCAGTCGATCATCATGATCGGCGAAATCGGCGGCTCGGCTGAAGAAGATGCAGCACAGTTCCTGATCGACGAAGCCAAGAAGGGCCGCAAGAAGCCGATGGCCGGCTTCATCGCAGGCCGTACGGCTCCGAAGGGTCGCACCATGGGCCACGCCGGCGCTGTCGTTTCCGGCGGCAAGGGTGACGCAGAATCCAAGATCGCAGCCATGGAAGCGGCTGGCATCAAGGTTTCGCCTTCCCCGGCGCGCCTCGGCAAGACGCTGGTTGAAGTCCTCAAGGGCTGAGACCACATGACATCGGTACGGGCGGCGCGGCTTTAATGCCTCGCTGCCCGATGCCGCAAGAAGACAGACAGACGGCATACCGCCCCGGCGGCAGACAGCAGTAATCAAAGCGGCAGGCCGGCGAACGGCCCTAACGGCATCGAGGAGGCGGACGGATAAGTCCGCAAGAACACAATGGCAAGGCAAGAAGCGAACGAGCAGTTTCAGATCACGTCGTTTCTGGACGGCGCGAATGCAGCCTATATCGAGCAGCTCTATGCCCGGTACGAAGAGGATCCCTCTTCCGTGTCGCCGGAGTGGCAGAGCTTCTTCAAGGCGTTGTCCGATAATCCGGAAGACGTGAAGAAGGCGGCCAAGGGCGCCTCCTGGAAGCGCGCCAACTGGCCGATCCCGGCCAATGGCGAACTGGTATCCGCACTGGACGGTAACTGGGCCACGGTCGAAAAGGCCATCGAGAAAAAGGTTCAGGCGAAGGCTGAAGCCAAGAGCGCCGATACCGGCAAGCCGGTCAGCGAAGCCGAAGTGCTGCAGGCGACCCGTGACAGCGTTCGCGCCATCATGATGATCCGCGCCTATCGCATGCGCGGCCACCTGCACGCCAAGCTCGATCCGCTCGGTATCGCCGTTGCGGTTGAAGATTACAACGAGCTGTCACCGAAGTCCTACGGCTTCGAGGAAAGCGACTACGACCGCAAGATTTTCATCGATAACGTTCTCGGCCTCGAATATGCGACCGTGCGCGAGATGATCGATATTCTGGAGCGCACCTACTGCTCCACCATCGGCGTTGAATTCATGCACATGTCCAGCCCGGAAGAAAAAGGCTGGATTCAGGAACGCATCGAAGGTCCGGACAAGGGCGTTGCTTTCACGGCCGAAGGCAAGAAGGCCATTCTGTCCAAGCTGGTTGAAGCCGAAGGTTACGAGCAATTCCTCGACGTGCGCTTCAAGGGCACCAAGCGTTTCGGCCTCGATGGCGGCGAATCGCTGATCCCGGCGCTGGAGCAGATCATCAAGCGCGGTGGCCAGGACGGTCTGGAAGAAGTCGTGCTCGGCATGGCCCATCGTGGCCGTCTGAACGTTCTCACCAACGTCATGGGCAAGCCGCACCGCGCCGTGTTCCACGAGTTCAAGGGCGGTTCGTTCAAGCCTGACGACGTCGAAGGTTCCGGTGACGTGAAGTACCATCTCGGTGCCTCCTCCGACCGCGAATTCGACGGCAACAAGGTTCACCTGTCGCTGACGGCCAACCCGTCGCACCTTGAAATCGTCAACCCCGTTGTCATGGGCAAGGCCCGCGCCAAGCAGGACCAGCTGGCCAAGACATGGGACGGCGACATCATTCCGCTTTCCGAACGCGCCAAGGTGCTGCCGCTGCTGCTGCACGGCGATGCCGCCTTTGCGGGTCAGGGCGTGGTTGCCGAAATTCTCGGCCTTTCCGGTCTGCGCGGCCACCGCGTTGCCGGCACCATGCACTTCATCATCAACAACCAGATCGGCTTTACGACCAACCCGGCCTTCTCGCGTTCGTCGCCCTATCCGTCCGACGTCGCCAAGATGATCGAAGCGCCGATCTTCCACGTCAACGGTGATGATCCGGAAGCGGTTACCTATGCGGCCAAGGTCGCGACCGAATACCGGATGAAGTTCCACAAGCCTGTCGTCATCGACATGTTCTGCTACCGCCGCTTCGGCCATAACGAAGGCGATGAGCCGGCGTTCACGCAGCCGAAGATGTACAAGGTCATCCGTGGCCACAAGACGGTCGCGCGCATCTATGCCGACCGCCTGATCGCGGAAGGCCTGATGAACGAAGGCGAATTCGAGAAGATGAAGGCCGACTGGCGCGCTCATCTGGAACAGGAATTCGAGGCAGGCCAGTCCTACAAGCCCAACAAGGCCGACTGGCTGGATGGCCAGTGGTCCGGCCTGCGCGCCGCCGACAATGCCGATGAGCAGCGTCGCGGCAAGACCGGCGTGCCGATGAAGCAGCTGAAGGAAATCGGCAAGAAGTTGTCGACCATTCCGGAAGGCTTCAGCGCCCACCGCACGATCCAGCGCTTCATGGAAAACCGCTCGCAGATGGTCGAGACGGGCGAAGGCATCGACTGGGCAATGGCGGAAGCACTTGCTTTCGGTTCGCTTGTTGCCGATGGCCACAAGATTCGCCTTTCCGGTCAGGATTGCGAACGCGGCACCTTCTCGCAGCGTCACTCGGTTCTCTACGATCAGGAGACCGAAGAGCGTTATATTCCGCTCGCCAACCTTTCGCCGACGCAGGCCCGTTACGAAGTCATCAACTCGATGCTCTCGGAAGAAGCCGTCCTCGGTTTCGAATATGGCTATTCGCTTGCCCGCCCGAATGCGCTGACGCTCTGGGAAGCCCAGTTCGGCGACTTCGCCAACGGCGCGCAGGTAGTGTTCGACCAGTTCATCTCTTCGGGTGAACGCAAGTGGCTGCGCATGTCCGGTCTCGTCTGCCTTCTGCCGCATGGTTACGAAGGTCAGGGTCCGGAGCACTCTTCCGCCCGTCTGGAGCGCTGGCTGCAGATGTGCGCCGAAGATAACATGCAGGTAGCCAACTGCACGACGCCGGCCAACTACTTCCACATCCTGCGCCGTCAGGTGAAGCGCGACTTCCGCAAGCCGCTGATCCTGATGACGCCGAAGTCGCTGCTGCGTCACAAGCGCGCCACCTCTTCGCTGGCCGAGCTTGCAGGCGAGTCCTCCTTCCACCGTCTCCTGTGGGACGATGCTGAAGTCATCAAGGACGGCCCGATCAAGCTGCAGAAGGATTCGAAGATCCGCCGCGTCGTCATGTGCACGGGCAAGGTCTATTATGATCTGCTCGAGGAACGCGAAAAGCGTGGTATCGACGACATCTACCTGCTGCGTGTCGAACAGCTCTATCCGTTCCCGGCGAAGGCGCTCATCAACGAGCTTTCCCGTTTCCGCAATGCGGAGATGGTCTGGTGCCAGGA
Organism: Agrobacterium sp. CCNWLW155; assembly: GCF_036888815.1. Lineage (NCBI taxonomy): Bacteria > Pseudomonadati > Pseudomonadota > Alphaproteobacteria > Hyphomicrobiales > Rhizobiaceae > Agrobacterium > Agrobacterium sp. CCNWLW155. The sequence continues at coordinate 100,970 of NZ_JBAKFW010000009.1, read as the reverse complement.
AGAACCGAAGAACATGGGTGCGTGGTCGTTCATCGATCCTTACCTGGAATGGGTTCTGGCGCATATCGACGCCAAGTACCAGAAGGTCCGTTACACGGGCCGTCCGGCTGCCGCCTCTCCGGCGACCGGCCTGATGTCCAAGCACCTGGCGCAGCTTGCTGCGTTCCTGGAAGACGCGCTGGGAGAGTGAGAACTCTCCCGCATCGCCCCGCAAAAAAGACACCTGAATAACGGAACTAGATCATGGCCACTGAAATCCGCGTACCAACCCTCGGCGAATCCGTCAGCGAAGCGACCGTAGGCACCTGGTTCAAGAAGGTCGGCGATACCGTCAAGGCCGACGAACCTCTCGTTGAACTGGAAACCGACAAGGTTACCGTTGAAGTCCCGGCGCCTGCGTCCGGCGTTCTCACCGAAATCGTTGCGCAGAACGGCGAGACCGTCGGTCTCGACGCGCTTCTCGGCCAGATCGCCGAAGGTGCCGCCGGCGCTGCAACCGCTGCACCTGCCGCAAAGCCTGCTGCGGCTGCCACACCGGCACCTGCCGCCGTTGCCGCTCCGGCAACCGGCTCCATGCCGCCGGCACCTGCCGCCGGCAAGCTGCTTGCTGAAAACAACCTGTCTGCCGATCAGGTTGACGGTTCGGGCAAGCGTGGCCAGGTTCTGAAGGGCGACGTTCTCGCTGCCGTCGCCAAGGGTGTTTCTGCACCCGCCGCTGCTCCGGTTGCCGCTGCTGCCCCCCGTCCGGTTTCGGCCGAACAGGATCAGGTTCGCGAAGAGCGCGTGAAGATGACCCGCCTGCGCCAGACGATTGCCCGTCGCCTGAAGGATGCGCAGAACACGGCCGCCATGCTGACCACCTATAACGAGGTGGACATGAGCGCCGTCATGGACCTGCGTAACCGCTACAAGGACGTGTTCGAGAAGAAGCACGGCGTCAAGCTCGGCTTCATGGGCTTCTTCACCAAGGCCGTGACCCACGCGCTGAAGGAACTGCCCGCCGTCAACGCTGAAATCGACGGCACGGACATCATCTACAAGAACTATTGTCACGTCGGCATGGCTGTCGGCACCGACAAGGGCCTCGTCGTTCCTGTCATTCGCGATGCCGACCAGCTCTCCATCGCAGGCGTTGAAAAGGAACTCGGCCGCCTCGCCAAGGCAGCGCGTGACGGTTCGCTCGGCATGGCCGACATGCAGGGCGGCACCTTCACCATCACCAATGGCGGTGTTTACGGTTCGCTGATGTCCTCGCCGATCCTCAATGCACCGCAGTCGGGTATCCTCGGCATGCACAAGATCCAGGAGCGTCCGGTCGCCATCGGCGGTCAGGTCGTCATCCGTCCGATGATGTATCTTGCGCTCTCTTACGATCACCGTATCGTTGACGGCAAGGAAGCAGTGACCTTCCTCGTTCGCGTCAAGGAAAGCCTGGAAGATCCGGAACGTCTGGTTCTCGATCTCTAAGACTAGATAGGGGAGAAGAGGGATGGAAAACCTGGCCGGCGGGAATGGACCTTTTGTGTTCCTGCTGGCGCTCAGCGTCATTCTTCTTCTCCTGCATATCTGCATTCAGGCCATGTCCGTCACGCGGGAAGTTGGTCTTGCCTGGAATGCGGGTACGCGTGATGCGCGTCCGGACCTCAAAGGGGTCTTTGCGGGACGCGCGCAGCGCGCCTCGGATAATTTTCGGGAAACCTATCCGGCTTTCGTCGGTCTGGTTCTCGCTCTTGCGATCGTCGGCGAGGCCTCCGGCTGGGGGCTGACGGGCGGCTGGATATGGACCGTGGCGCGCGTCGTCTACATCCCGCTTTATCTTGCAGGCGTTCCCTATATGCGGTCGATCGCGTGGGTCGTTTCCCTCGTCGGTCTGGTCCTCATGCTTGTCGCGCTGATCTGAGGTCGAGCTCATGCATCAATATCTCATCGAACTTGCATCCCTGATGGCGATCTTCTTTTTCGCGATCGTTTCTCCCGGGGCCGATCTGGCGATGGTCATGCGTCAGGCCATGGTGCACGGGCGCAAGCAGGCCATCATCACCAGTTTCGGTGTGGGAACGTCGCTGATGTTCCATGTCACCTATACGATCCTCGGACTTGGCCTCATCATTTCCCAGTCGATCTATCTCTTCAACATCGTCAAATGGCTCGGCGTCGCCTATCTGATCTATATCGGCATCAAGGCGCTGCGCGCTGGCAAGACCGAACTGCCGACCGCTGCTGAAGGCGAGGTTCGGGCCAAAAGCGGCCAGACAGGGCTCAAGGCCTTCACGCTCGGCTTCGCCGCCAATGCGCTCAATCCCAAACCGGTGTTTTTCTTCCTGTCGATCTTTTCGACGGTGGTTCACGCGCATACGCCGGTCGCCATCAAATTCGGATACGGGCTCGTCATGGCAAGCTGCCTCATCCTGTGGTTCGTCGGCGTCAGCCTGTTCATGACGACGCCACGCATGCGCGCGGCATTTCAGCGCGCCAGCCAATGGATCGACCGCACCAGTGGTGTGGTGTTCATCGCTCTCGGTATAAAACTCGCAACGGAAAAAGCGGCCTGAGTTTCAGGTCAAACGCAAGCAGGGCAATGATCCGCATCTTGCCCGACATCAATCAGGAAAACGAACATGGCATATGATGTAGTTGTAATCGGCACGGGCCCCGGCGGTTATGTTTGCGCGGTCAAGGCGGCACAGCTCGGCCTCAAGGTCGCCGTCATCGAAAAGCGCGCGACCTATGGCGGCACCTGCCTCAATGTCGGCTGCATCCCGTCGAAGGCGCTGCTGCACGCGTCCGAAACCTTTGCGCATGTTGCCCATGGCGTCGATACGCTCGGTATCGAAGTTGCTGCTCCGAAGCTGAACCTTGAAAAGATGATGGGCCACAAGGACGGCGTGGTGAAGGCCAATGTCGATGGCGTTTCCTTCCTGTTCAAGAAGAACAAGATCGATGCCTTCCAAGGCACCGGCAAGGTGGTTTCCGCCGGCAAGGTCGCCGTCACCAATGACAAGGGTGAGACACAGGAAATCGAAGCCAAGAACATCGTCATCGCCACGGGTTCTGATGTTGCCGGCATTCCGGGCGTTCAGGTCGATATCGATGAAAACGTCATCGTTTCCTCCACCGGCGCGATCGCCCTTTCCAAGGTTCCGGAAAAGCTGATCGTTGTCGGCGGCGGCGTGATCGGCCTCGAGCTCGGTTCGGTCTGGTCGCGCCTCGGCGCGAAGGTCACCGTTGTTGAATACCTCGACAATATTCTCGGCGGCATGGACGGCGAAGTCTCCAAGCAGGCGCAGCGTCTGCTCGCCAAGCAGGGTCTCGATTTCAAGCTCGGCGCCAAGGTGACGGCCGTTGAAAAGACGGGCGCCGGTGCGAAGGTGGTGTTCGAGCCAGTCAAGGGCGGTGCGGCTGAAACGCTGGAAGCAAACGTCGTGCTGATCTCGACCGGCCGCAAGCCCTACACTGAAGGTCTCGGCCTTGCCGAAGCCGGTGTCGTGCTGGACAGCCGCGGTCGCGTTGAAATCGACGGCCACTACAAGACCAATGTCGACGGCATCTACGCGATCGGCGACGTGGTGAAGGGCCCGATGCTGGCGCACAAGGCGGAAGACGAGGGCGTTGCTCTCGCGGAAATCCTCGCCGGTCAGCGCGGCCACGTGAACTACGACGTCATTCCGGCCGTGGTCTATACGCAGCCTGAAATCGCTTCCGTCGGCAAGACAGAAGAAGAACTGAAGGCCGCCGGCATCGCTTACAAGGTCGGCAAGTTCCCCTTCACCGCCAATGGCCGCGCCCGCGCCATGCAGGTGACGGATGGTTTCGTGAAGATTCTTGCCGACAAGGAAACCGATCGGGTTCTCGGCGGTCATATCGTCGGCTTTGGCGCTGGCGAAATGATCCACGAAATCACCGTGCTGATGGAATTCGGTGGTTCTTCGGAAGATCTCGGCCGCACTTGCCATGCGCATCCGACCATGTCGGAAGCGGTGAAGGAAGCAGCGCTGGCGACCTTCTTCAAGCCGATCCACATGTGATCGGTTTTGGAGCCCGCTGCTCCAACATTAAATTTCAGTCATCTGCCAAACCCCGGCTTGCCATGCAGGCCGGGGTTTTCCATACTCGCGCCATAGCCTGTCTAACCTTTTGATAAAAGGCAATAAAATGGCGTTTCCAAGTCAAGTTTCCTTTTCGGTTCCACAGCGCATCATTCACTGGGCGATGGCGCTTCTGATCTTCTTCAATCTGGTGTTTCCCGATGGTATGGAACATGCCTATCGGCTGATGCGGCGGGGCGAGACACTGACGCCGGAGCAGATTTCTTCAGCCAATATCCACGCCTATGTCGGTTTTGCCGTGCTGTTTCTTGCGGTTTTGCGCCTCTGTCTGCGCTTCTTCCAAGGCGTGCCGCCGCATCCCGCCGAAGAACCGCGACCGTTTCAGATCGCCGCGAAGGTGGCGCATTTCACCTTCTATGCCCTGTTTCTCGTTCTGCCCCTGTCAGGTATCGCCGCTTATTATTTCGGTGCGCAGTCGGCCGGGCAATTGCATTCCGGTCCCTTCAAGGCGCTGATGTGGGTGTTGATCGCCGGTCACGTCGGCGCCGTTCTGGTTCATCAGTTCTACTGGCGCACCAATGTCCTGAAGCGCATGACGCACGGCTAAGCGGCGGTTTGTCGCGTTCCCGGTTCCTTGGAAAAAGAGGAAGGTGGCCCTTGTCGCATGGTGCGGCCGGGGTTCAGGAATGCAGGATATCGAAGACATATTGCCGGGCGCAGACTGGCGGGATCGCTATCAGGGAGAGATGGTGACGCCGGAGCCGTCCTCTCTCGATGTAAGCAGGCTCCTTCTCGATCATCCTCCAGCGTGGATCAGCAGCCTTATGGCGCTTCGAAACCGTGTCGTATCGCTTTTCGGTTTAAGAACGGTCGAACTGGCGGCTGGCACGTCGGCGGGCGGTTTTCCCGTTCTTTCTTCCACCCAGGAGCGGACAGCGCTTGGCTTCGACGACCGCCATCTCGATTTCCGGATCGTTGTCGATCTTGAAGAAAAGGGGAACGGCCAGATGGTGATTGTCACCACCATCGTCAGGCGCAAGAACCTGTTTGGGCGGCTCTATCTTCTTGTCGTCGGGCCGTTTCACCGCCGCATCGTACCCGCGACGATGCGGCCCTTCTGCGCCAATGTCCGGCCCGTCAGCATCGGGCGTGAGCGGGTCAGTCAACCCGCGTGAGGGTGAAACCCTGGGCGCGCAGAAGTTCGACGACGCCTTCCTCACCGGGCAGATGCAGCGCGCCGACGGCCATGAAGACATTGCCCTTCGCAAGCTCTGGGGCTGCCCGTTCCGCCATGACGTGGTTGCGGTCGGTAATGATGCGCTGTTCGAAGGCGGCATAGCCCTGTTCGTTTTCAGCCGCGGGCTTCTTGGGGTCGAGGCTTTTCAGCATGGGCATGGTCATGCCGATATCGCCGGCGACGTAAAGATCGGTCATGGTCGTCATCACGTCATCCATGCGCTCACCGAGTTCCAGCGTCTCGATCAGCGCCTGAAGATGAAATTCCATCGGCAGTTCGGACATGGCCGTCAGCTGCTCAACCATGGTCTCCAGCCCGACAAGGCGTTTGCCGTCCGCAATCGCATCCTCGGCCAGCTTCTTGTCCAGAAAGGAAAGGCCGGTCGCCTTGCGGGCGAATTCGCAGGCGGGAAGGGCGACGAAGCTCGAAAGCATCCACGGCTTCATCCGCGAAACGGCATTCAGCGGGATGCCGCGTTCCTTGAGGCCTTTTTTGAGGCGGGCGATATTATCGGGCAACAGAATGTCGGTGATCGATTTGCCATCCAGAAACATGGTGAGCTCAGGCTTGCTCAGCAACGAAGTCGCGACCTTCTTGTCGTCAACGATTTCGTCCGACTCCACGATGACAGTCGCGGCTTTTTCAAAGGCGGGGCTGGCGGCGGCCGGCATTTCCAGAACACGCGGATCGGTGACATGCATGGTACCGAGAAGATAGGACGGCGCCGTGCCTGCCTTTTCGATACGCCAGAAATTACCCTTGCCGTTCGGGATCGCGGCCGCTTCCTGTTCGATCTTTGCGAAGCCTTCAGGATCGGTCTTGCGCATTTCCACGAGAATGTCATTGCCCGTGCACGTGATCTGCTGCTCTGCTGCTTCCGCTTGCCCCAGCGAAAGCAGGGTCATGAGCAGGATTGCAACGGCGGTGACATGCAGGGCCGCCAGCAGCCAGAGCAGGGCATCGCCGGTCTTGCCCATCAGGGTGGCGGTGAGATTTTGTGGTCTTATCAGGCTGTGCATCGGTCCAATCCGGTTGTCCTTCGCTTATAGAACGGCGGCTTGGATGTCTGGTTAATGATTATGGTTAACCATTTCCTGCTTCATGCGCGTGGGTGGGCATTGTCGTAGATTTCCAGCAATCTTGCGGTATCGACACCGGTATAGACCTGTGTGGTGGAAAGGCTGGCGTGGCCGAGCAGTTCCTGAATGGTGCGCAAATCCCCACCGCCGGCCAGAAGATGGGTGGCGAAGGAATGGCGCAACGCATGTGGCGTGGCGTTTTCCGGCAGGCCGAACGCGCCGCGCAGCTTCTGCATTTCCCGCTGGATGATGGCGGGCTGCAGCTTGCCGCCGCGTGCGCCGAGGAACATGGGCTCATCCGCTGACAGGGCATAGGGGCAGAGCTTCTTGTAGGCGTCGACCGCTTCCGTCACCACCGCCAGCAGGGGCACGATCCGCGTCTTGTTGCCCTTGCCGGTAATGCGCAGGCTGCGGGCACCGGGTGGGAAATCAGATGGCGTAAGACCCAGCGCCTCGGAAATGCGCAGGCCGCAGCCATAAAGCAGTGAGAGGACTGCCGCGTTGCGGGCGGCGATCCAGGGCTCTTCGTTCAATTGCGCCTCGGCAGTGGTGATTTTCAGCGCCTGCCGGTCGGTCAGCGGTTTCGGCAGGGATTTCGGCTGTTTTGGCGCGCGCATGGCAGCCGCGCCAGCCGCGTTGACGAGGCCATTTTTCTGCAGGTGGTGCAGCAGGGAGCGCAAGCCGGCCAGATGCCGGCCGAGCGATCGCGCGCCCGCACCCTCCTTGCGCCTGTTGGCCAGAAAGGCGCGAAGGTCCACCGGACGCAGATCGGCTATGTCGCTTATAGCCGCGGGCTTGCCGATGTAACCGGTGAGGAAAGTCAGGAACTGGCGGGTGTCGCGCTCATAAGCTTCGACGGTATTGTCCGCAAGTCGGCGTTCGCCGGCAAGGGCGGCGAGCCAGGACTGGCGCTCGTTCAGGAGATCGGGTTCAGCAAATGTCAGGATTTCGGTCACACGGCGCTCCATTCCATGTCTCGAAACTATGCGCTTATGATCAGCATTTGGTTAAGAGGTGGACTTTGGAAGGCGCGCCCACTACATCCGGGCGGTTTCCTTTTTCCTGTCGTCGGGGCATGGTCGCCACATCATGGCAAAAGATTCGTCCGATCTGTTTGGGGCTCTGTTTGACCCGCCGTCGCTCACGCGCACGGTGCCCGTTCTTGTGCCCATGCCGGCGCCCGGGCCCTACAGCTACGCCGTGCCTGAAGATATGGTGGTAGAAACCGGTTCCGTCGTTCAGGTGCCGCTTGGTCCCCGGCAAGTCTTCGGTGTGGTGTGGGACGATGCCGGCGAAAAGGGTGTCGATCCGAAGAAGCTGCGGCCCATCACCAAGAGTTTTGAATGCCCGCCGCTGAAGGCGGAGATGCGCCGTTTCATCGATTGGGTTGCCGCCTACACGCTTTCTCCGCCCGGTCTTGTGGCACGTATGGCGCTGCGTGCGCCTGCCGCCTTCGATCCCGAACCGATGATCGAGGGGCTGCGGCTGACCGAAGGCAGGCCGGAGCGCCTGACCCCCGCCCGCGAGCGGGTGATGGAGCTGGCAGCCGAAGGGCACGGATGGACGAAGAGCGGGCTTGCCCATGCCGCCGGCGTCTCGACCAGTGTCATCGATGGTCTTGTGAAACAGGGCGTGTTCGAGACGGTTTTTCTGCCGGCGCCGCCTGTCGTCGCCGAGCCCGACCCTGATTATGTGGAGCCGCGCCTGGAAGGCCCGCAGAAACAGGCCGCTTCGGAGATACTTGAAGATGTGCGCAAGGGTGGTTTTCACGTCTCGCTCATCGATGGCGTGACCGGTTCAGGCAAGACCGAGGTCTATTTCGAGGCGGTGGCCGAGACGCTGAAGCAAGGCAAGCAGGTTCTTATCCTGTTGCCGGAAATTGCTCTGACGGCAGCCTTTCTCGAGCGTTTTCAGGACCGCTTCGGCGCAAAACCGGCGGAATGGCATTCGGACCTGTCACCGCGCATGCGTGAAAAGGTCTGGCGGCAGGCCGTCACTGGTGAAGTGAAGGTGGTGGCCGGTGCGCGTTCGGCGCTTTTCCTGCCTTTCGACAATCTCGGTCTCATCATTGTCGATGAAGAGCACGACCCGGCCTACAAGCAGGAAGACCGCGTCTTTTATAATGCACGCGATATGGCCGTCGTCAGGGCGCGGATCGCCGAGTTCCCGGTCGTGCTGGTCTCGGCCACGCCGTCGGTGGAAAGTCAGGTCAACGGCAGTTCGGGACGTTATAACACCATTCACCTGCATACGCGTTTCGGCGATGCGGCGATGCCGGACCTGCATCTTGTCGATATGCGCCGCCATCCGCCGGAAAGGGGAGGGTTTCTCTCACCCGTCCTGCTGCGTGGTATCGGCAAGACGATCGAAAAGGGCGAGCAGGCGTTGCTGTTCCTCAATCGCCGTGGTTATGCGCCGCTGACGCTCTGCCGTGTCTGCGGCCACCGTTTCCAGTGCCCGCAATGTTCCAGCTGGCTGGTGGAGCACCGCTTCCGCAATCAATTGCAGTGCCACCAGTGCGGCCACAGCGAGCCGACGCCCGATCATTGCCCGGAATGCGGCACCTTCGATCATCTGGTGGCCTGCGGTCCCGGCGTGGAGCGCATTGCCGAGGAGGTGGAGAAACATTTCCCCGAGGCTCGCACAATCGTGCTCTCGTCCGATCTCATGGGCGTCAAGAGGTTGCGTCTGGAGCTGGAGGCCATCGTCAAGGGCGAGGCGGATATTGTCATCGGCACGCAGCTGGTTGCCAAGGGGCACAACTTTCCCCTTATGACGCTCGTCGGCATTGTCGACGCCGATCTTGGCCTTGCCAATGGCGATCCGCGTGCGGCGGAGCGAACCTTCCAGCTGCTTTCGCAGGTCACCGGCCGCGCCGGACGTACGGGTTTGAAAAGTCACGGCCTGTTGCAGACCTATCAGCCGCAGCATCCCGTCATGCAGGCCATCGTTTCTGGCGATGCCTCGGCCTTCTACGAACGGGAGATCGTGGAGCGGGAAAAGGCTGTTCTGCCGCCGTTCGGGCGCCTTGCCTCGATCATCGTTTCCGCCGATACGCGCGGGGAAGCGGAAACCCATGCACGTGGCTTGAGGGCCGCGGCCCCCCAGGTTACCGGCATCATGCTGCTCGGCCCGGCAGAAGCGCCGCTCGCGCTCATCCGCGGCCGCCACCGTTTCCGCCTCCTGGTGCACGGGCGGCGCAATTCCGACATGCAGTCTTTTCTTCGTACATTGCTGGCCAATGGTCCGAAGGAGCGGGGCAGCGTGCATGTGCAGCTCGATATCGATCCGCAAAGTTTCCTTTGAACTTCGCCGGCGAGGCGTTTTCCCGCTGTCATGACCGTGTCATAACGCAGCAGGCAATCAAAATGATTTGGGGAACGAGATGGAGTTTTATTTTCCCGCCGAGTTTGGCGAGCAGCTGGCCTTTGGCGCGGCGGTAGTATCGGCCGTGATGGGCCTTTTTTTCATGTTTGCGCCGGGCATTACGCTGCGCGCCTTCGGTCTGCAGCCGGCTGGTGAGCGCAGGGACGGCTATGCGCTCGTGCGTTCGTCGCTTGCGGGGTTCTATCTCGGTCTGGGCGCCGCCGCCCTGCTTCTGGCGCAGCCAATGGTCTATCTCGCCTTTGGTGCGGCATTCGGCCTCAGCGTGTTCGGCGGCATTCTCTCAATACTGTCAGATGGTGGCGCAACCATGCGGAATTTCTTACTTCTGGTTGTACACTTTCTGCTGTCCGCACTCGCGTTGAGCTACGTCTTGGGGCTGGTCTGAGGCGGGCTTTTTGGCTTTTGTGCCGCACCAGAGCCGCATCCTGGGCGGAATCGGAAAATTTAAACGCATTCCCCCTTGCCCAAACGGCGCTTTCCGCTATTACGCGTGTTGCGAGTCCCGGCGTCCTATGCTAGACGGACCGCGAAATTGGGAAAAGGCAGGGGGGAATTCCGGTCTTTTTCGGGGAAATTGAAACGATTTCAAGAATTTGATGCGGAGGATCCCCCTCGCTGATGTTCTTGGACGATTAGCAGGGAAAAAGTGCCCGTGGCAGATACCTCCCATGGAACATCCGGTGTAGCCGAAAGGTATGCATCGTCGCTTTTCGAGCTTGCTTTGGAAGCGGGTGCGGTCGAGGCAGTTGGAGCCGATCTGGACAGGTTCGGCGCACTTCTCGATGGAAGTGACGATTTGAAGCGTCTGGTTGCGAGCCCGGTGTTTTCCGCCGAGGATCAGTTCAAGGCAATCACCGCAATCTGCGAGAAGGCCGGTCTTGCCGGTCTTGCTGTCAATTTCCTCAAGGTCGTTGCGAATAACCGCCGTCTGTTTGCCGTTCCCGGCATGATCCGCGCCTATCGCTCCATTGCTGCTGCCCATCGCGGCGAAATTACCGCCGAGGTCACCTCGGCACATGCGCTCGACGAAGCGCAAGAAACTGAACTGAAGGCGGCGCTGAAGAGCGTTACCGGCAAGGATGTGACGGTTTCCGTTACCGTTGATCCTTCGATCCTCGGTGGCCTGATCGTCAAGGTTGGTTCTCGCCAGATCGATACGTCTCTTCGCACCAAACTTTCCACCCTTAAGCTTGCACTGAAAGAGGTTGGCTGATGGATATCCGCGCCGCGGAAATTTCCGCAATTCTGAAAGATCAAATCAAAAATTTCGGCAACGAGGCGGAAGTCTCGGAAGTCGGTCAGGTGCTTTCCGTCGGTGACGGTATCGCCCGCGTCTATGGTCTCGACAATGTTCAGGCCGGCGAAATGGTCGAGTTTCCTGGCGGCGTTCGCGGCATGGCGCTCAACCTCGAAGCCGACAACGTCGGTGTGGTTATCTTCGGTTCCGACCGTGCCATCAAGGAAGGCGACACCGTAAAGCGGACTGGCGCTATCGTTGACGTTCCGGTTGGCCCGGAACTGCTCGGCCGCGTCGTTGACGCCCTCGGCAACCCGATCGACGGCAAAGGCCCGATCAACGCCGCCAAGCGTTCGCGCGTTGACGTCAAGGCTCCCGGCATCATTCCGCGTAAGTCGGTTCATGAGCCGATGTCGACCGGCCTCAAGGCTATCGACGCCCTCATCCCGGTTGGCCGCGGCCAGCGCGAGCTCGTCATCGGCGACCGCCAGACCGGCAAGACCGCGATCATTCTCGACGCGATCCTGAACCAGAAGGCCATTCACGACAATGGTCCGGAAGGCGACAAGCTTTATTGCGTCTACGTTGCTATCGGCCAGAAGCGTTCGACCGTTGCCCAGTTCGTAAAGGTTCTGGAAGAGCGCGGCGCCCTGCAGTATTCGATCATCATTGCTGCCACGGCTTCCGACCCGGCTCCGATGCAGTATCTGGCACCGTTTGCCGGTTGCGCCATGGGCGAATACTTCCGTGATAACGGCAAGCACGCCCTCATCGGTTATGACGACCTTTCCAAGCAGGCCGTTGCTTACCGTCAGATGTCGCTTCTGCTGCGCCGTCCTCCGGGCCGCGAAGCTTATCCGGGCGACGTATTCTACCTTCACTCCCGTCTTCTGGAGCGCGCTGCAAAGCTCTCCGACGAAATGGGTGCTGGCTCTCTGACGGCTCTGCCTGTCATCGAAACCCAGGGCAACGACGTTTCGGCCTTCATTCCGACCAACGTGATCTCGATCACCGACGGCCAGATCTTCCTTGAAACCGACCTGTTCTACCAGGGTATCCGTCCGGCCGTTAACGTCGGTCTGTCGGTTTCGCGCGTTGGCTCTGCCGCCCAGATCAAGGCGATGAAGCAGGTCGCCGGTTCGATCAAGGGTGAACTTGCCCAGTATCGCGAAATGGCCGCTTTCGCCCAGTTCGGCTCGGATCTTGACGCTTCCACGCAGCGCCTGCTTAACCGCGGTGCCCGCCTGACCGAGCTTCTGAAGCAGCCGCAGTTCTCCCCGCTCAAGACGGAAGAGCAGGTCGCGGTGATCTTCGCCGGTGTCAACGGTTATCTCGACAAGATCCCGGTCGCGCAGGTCGGCAAGTTCGAGCAGGGTCTGCTCTCCTACCTCCGCTCGGAAGGCAAGGCGATCCTCGACACCATCCGCACGGAAAAGGCAATCAGCGACGATACCAAGAGCAAGCTCAAGGGCGCTCTTGATAGCTTCGCGAAGTCTTTCTCGTAATTAGGGCTCTTTTACTCGGACGGATAACGGATGCCTTCACTAAAGGATCTGAAAAACCGCATTGCCTCCGTAAAGGCGACGCAGAAGATTACCAAGGCGATGAAAATGGTCGCCGCGGCGAAGCTTCGGCGCGCCCAGGAAGCTGCGGAGGCCGCCCGGCCTTATTCTCAGCGCATGAGCGCCGTTCTTGCCAACATCGCCAAGGCGGTCGAGGCGGACGTTGCTCCGGCGCTGATGACCGGCACCGGCAAGGACGACGTGCACCTGCTCGTCGTCTGCACGGCTGAACGTGGTCTTTGCGGGGGTTTCAACTCGCAAATCGCCCGTTTTGCCCGCGATCACGCCCGCAAGCTGATTTCGGAAGGCAAGACGGTCAAGATCATCACGGTCGGCAAGAAAGGTTACGACAGCCTTCGCCGCGAATTTGCAGCCAACATCATCGAGCGCATCGAACTGCGCGAAGTGAAGAAGGTCGGTTTTGAAAACGCCGACCAGATCGCCAAGAAGGTGATCTCGCTCTTCAACGCGGGTGAGTTCGATGTCTGCACGCTGATCTATTCGGAATTCAAGTCCGTCATCAGCCAGATCCCGACCGGCCTGCAGCTTATTCCCGCCGCAACGCCTGTTGTGGAAGAGGATGCCGCGACGCAGAGCGCCGTCTACGAATATGAGCCGGATGCGGCTTCTATTCTGGAAGACCTTATTCCGCGCAACATTTCGGTTCAGGTTTTCCGGGCTCTGCTCGAAAACGTTGCCGGTGAAATGGGCGCCAAGATGAGCGCGATGGACAATGCAACGCGCAATGCCGGTGAGATGATCAACAAGCTGACGCTTTCCTACAACCGTCAGCGTCAGGCTCAGATCACCAAGGAACTCATTGAAATCATTTCGGGCGCGGAAGCGCTCTGAGGTAAGGAAAGAGGGTAAGGATAATGGCTAAGGCAGCTACCCCCAAGAAAACCGCAGCGGTGAACGGCGCGGGCAAGGTTACCCAGGTTATCGGCGCTGTTGTCGACGTGGTGTTCGAAGGCGAACTGCCTCCGATCCTGAACGCGCTCGAAACCGAGAACAACGGCAACCGCCTCGTTCTGGAAGTCGCGCAGCATCTCGGCGAAAACGTCGTCCGCACGATCGCCATGGACTCGACCGAAGGCCTCGTCCGTGGTCAGCCGGTCAGCAACACGGGCGCTCCGATCGAGGTTCCGGTCGGTCCGGAAACGCTCGGCCGCATCATGAACGTCATCGGCGAGCCGGTTGACGAAGCAGGCCCGATCGTTACGGCCAAGAAGCGCGCCATCCACCAGGATGCGCCGTCTTACGTCGAGCAGTCGACCGAAGCACAGATCCTCGTCACCGGCATCAAGGTCGTCGACCTTCTGGCTCCTTACGCCAAGGGCGGCAAGATCGGCCTGTTCGGCGGCGCCGGCGTTGGCAAGACGGTTCTCATCATGGAACTGATCAACAACGTCGCCAAGGCGCACGGCGGTTACTCGGTATTCGCCGGCGTGGGTGAGCGTACCCGCGAAGGTAACGACCTCTACCACGAAATGATCGAGTCCAACGTCAACAAGCTTGGCGGCGGTGAAGGTTCTAAGGCAGCTCTGGTTTACGGCCAGATGAACGAACCGCCGGGCGCCCGCGCCCGCGTCGCTCTGACCGGTCTGACGATCGCTGAAAACTTCCGTGATGAAGGCCAGGACGTTCTGTTCTTCGTGGACAACATCTTCCGCTTCACGCAGGCTGGTTCGGAAGTGTCGGCTCTGCTCGGCCGTATTCCGTCGGCCGTGGGCTATCAGCCGACGCTCGCCACGGACATGGGTCAGATGCAGGAACGCATCACCACCACGAACAAGGGTTCGATCACCTCGGTTCAGGCGATTTATGTTCCCGCCGACGACTTGACCGACCCGGCGCCGGCCACCTCGTTCGCGCACCTTGACGCAACGACGGTTCTGTCGCGTTCGATCGCTGAAAAGGGTATTTACCCGGCTGTTGACCCGCTCGACTCCACCTCGCGCATGCTCGACCCGATGATCGTCGGCGAAGAGCACTACGAGGTTGCCCGTAAGGTTCAGTCGACCCTGCAGCGCTACAAGTCTCTTCAGGATATCATCGCCATCCTCGGCATGGACGAACTGTCGGAAGAAGACAAGCTGACGGTTGCCCGCGCCCGCAAGATCGAGCGCTTCCTGTCGCAGCCGTTCTTCGTTGCTGAAGTCTTCACCGGCTCGCCGGGCAAGCTCGTCGCGCTCGAAGACACGATCAAGGGCTTCAAGGGCTTGGTCAACGGCGAATACGACAACCTGCCGGAAGCTGCTTTCTACATGGTCGGTTCGATGGAAGAAGCCATCGAAAAGGCGAAGAAGCTGGCTGCCGAGGCTGCATGATCATGAATTGGCGGGCGCGTGGTTCTACCGCGCGCCTTGCCGACAATGGTGGCGAAAGCGGAACGGCTTTGCCTACGTTGTAAAAGACAAGTCTCTGACGCCCGCGTAATTGAAAAGAAGTGAATAGCCATGGCTGACAGTTTCAAATTCGATCTCGTTTCCCCGGAGCGTCTGCTCGTTTCCGAAACGGTTACGGAAGTCGTCATCCCGGCTACGCTGGGTGAAATGACCGTTCTGGCCAATCACGCGCCGACGATGACCACGATCAAGCCGGGTCTGGTAACGGTGAAGTTCGCTTCCGGTGAGACCCATAAATACGTGGTTTTCGGTGGTTTTGCCGATATTCTGCCGACCGGCTGCACGCTTCTCGCCGAATCCGCAGTTTCGGCCGATGACATGTCTCCCGACACGCTGCAGAAGCGTATCGATGCGGCCAAGGCCGAAATCGAAGAGGGCAATCATCACCACGAGCATCTGACCAAGCTTGAAAAGCACCTTTACGAACTGACGAACCTGCATGAGGTTCTCGTCGCTGCTTGAAAGCACCGGGCGGGTTCGAAAGAATGACTGCCCACAAAAAATTCAAAACAGAAAGCGGCCGTTTCGGTCGCTTTTTTGTTTTCGGGCGAGTGTCTGCCACCTTATCCAAGCGAGAAATGCCCGTTTCCGCGCATGAGCCGTCCGTCGACTCGGCTCGGGCTTCGGAATGTTGCTAGCGAATTACGCCGGCGATTCACGGGCAGACAATGGGTAAAGCAGGGATAGTAAAGCGCCTTCAATAGATGCACTCGGAAACCGATTCCGATTTTCATGGCTATAGGTTAGATGTGGTGGCGGGAAGAAGTGCTGCTTTGGGATCCTTAGCGAGATGAGGCAGATTTTCGTCATGGAGGAGTGATCAGCGTGTCGGCAAAGGCAAGTTACCGAAGGGTCGCAAGAACCGCTCTGCGGGAAGGGGCCATAGTCGAGGGCGAGCGGGCGGTGCCCGAGGAGGTGCCGGTTGCCTTTTCTTATGGCGGCAGCACCCATGCCGTGATGATGGCCAGCCCCGCCGATCTTGTCGATTTCGCAATCGGTTTCAGTCTCACGGAGGGCATCATATCCTCCAGGGCGGAAATCCGTTCCATTGAAGTGATCGAGGCCGGGCAGGGTTTTGATGTTCAGGTGGATTTGCAGGATGCCAACGCCGATGCGCTGAAGGCAAGACGACGGCATATGGCGGGCCCGGTCGGATGCGGTCTTTGTGGCATCGAATCCATTGAACAGGCAGTCCGCGTGGTACCGGATCTGAGCGGCGCGGAAGTCTCCGTTGATGGCAATGACATCGTTGCGGCGGTGAAAGCGCTGAACGGGGCGCAAAGCCTCAACCGCGAAACGAGGGCAGTGCACGGCGCGGGTTTTTACAATCCTCAAGGAGGGCTGCTTGCCGCCCGAGAAGATGTCGGCCGCCATAATGCACTCGACAAGCTCGCAGGTGCGGTTATCAACGCGAACCTATCTCCCGATGCGGGCATTGTGGTGGTCACGAGCCGCCTGTCGGTGGAAATGGTCCAGAAGACGGCCATCCTTGGCTGCCCCATTCTGGCAGCGATCTCCGCGCCCACCGCGCTCGCCATTGAAACGGCTGAGAGCTCGGGTATCACGCTTGTGGCGCTGGTGCGGGGTGAGGATTTTGAAATCTTCACCCGGGCGGATCGTATCATTCTATAACGTTGAGGCCGCCGTTTCCCGGCGACCTTCCGGCTTCTGAACGGCCCTAGAATTCCGCCCATTCCGCTGCTGCGTTTCCGTGAGACCTTGGCGCGGCGGCATATCGAGGCTGCGGCGCGGGAAGTCTGGTGACGACGGCAGGCTTTTTGTCCGCCGGGCGGGCGGGTGATGCTGATGCTTCGTGTGATATTCTGAACTGCCGCAGCAACTCGTGCAGATTTTCCGCCTCGGTGGCGAGGCCGTGGCTGGCGGCAGTGGTTTCCTCCACCATGGCGGCGTTTTTCTGGGTGGCCTGATCCATGACGTTGACGGCCTGATTGATTTCCCGCAGACCATTCGCCTGTTCGCGCGAAGCTTCAACGATGGCCGAGACATTGGTGTCGATCTCGCTCATCTGTGACTGGATATCCCGCAGGGCGCCGCCGGTTCTGCCAACCAGATCCACGCCATTGGCGACCTGCTCGCGAGAGGTGTTGATGAGGGATTTGATTTCCTTGGCCGCAACGGCGGACCGTTGGGCGAGTTCCCGGACCTCCTGTGCCACAACGGCGAAACCCTTGCCCGCTTCCCCGGCCCGGGCAGCTTCGACGCCCGCATTCAGGGCCAGAAGATTGGTCTGGAAAGCAATGTCGTCAATGACGCCGATGATGTTGGTGATTTCACCCGAGGACCGAGAAATCGCGTCCATGGCGGAAATTGCCTGCTGGACGATGTCGCCGGAATGTTCGGCATGTTCTCTCGTTCGCAGCACCAGTTTGCCGGCCTCGCCGGCGCGCTGGCTGGCATCGGACACGGTGGTGGTGATTTCCTCCAGTGCGGCTGCGGTTTCTTCCAGCGAGGCCGCCTGCTGTTCGGTGCGTTGCGAGAGTTGATCGGCGGCTATGCGGATTTCGCCTGAGCCGGAGGCGATTGTCGAGGCATTGTGGGCAATGGTTTGCATGGTGGTCTGCAGCTTGGCGACGACCTCGTTGAAGTCCGCACGCAGCTTTTCCATGCTGGGCACGAAGCTGTTGTCGAGGCGCTGCACAAGATCACCCTCGGCCAGTGCCCGCAGGGCATCGGCAAGCACGCTGATGGCGCTCATGCGCGGCGTGACGTCCGTGGCGAATTTCACCACTTTCACCACCTTGCCGGCTTCGTCCAGCACCGGATTATAGGCGGCCTGGATCCATATTTCCTTGCCGTTCTTTCCGTAGCGGACAAATTCATCCGAGATGAATTCCCCCGCCGCCAGTCGCGGCCAGAAATTGCCATAGGCAGGCGAGGCGGCATAGGCCGGATCGCAGAACATCCGGTGGTGCCTGCCCTCGATTTCCTTGACGTCGTAATTTACCGTGGCGCAGAAATTCGGATTGGCGGTGATGATGGTGCCATCGGGCAAAAACTCGATGGTCGCCTGGGAACGGGAGAGTGCCTCCAGCTTGCCGGCATCGTCCACGGCCTTGATCTTCTTGGCGGTGATGTCGGTGGCGATCTTCACGACCTTATAGGGTTTGCCCGAACGGAAAACCGGGTTGTAAGAGGCCTCGATCCAGATAACGGAGCCGTCCTTGCGGATACGGCGATATTCCTTGGCCTGGAACTCGCCACGGGCGAGAGAGGCCCAGAATTCCTGATAGGCCCGCGATGCGGCGAGTTGGCCGTCGCAGAAGATGCGATGATGCTTGCCGACGATCTCGGCGAGATCATAACCCAGCGCCGCGCAGAAATTCTTATTTGCAGTGAGAATGTTACCTTTGAGATCGAATTCTATGACCGCCTGTGATCTCGATATGGCATCGAGCATATTTTTATTATCTGCTCTTTTTCCTAACCCCAGCATTCCACGTCCCCCAAAATCAGCCCACGGCGCGGCGAGCCGCACAGGACATGCGGTCCACGTCGTATCATGTTGAATAACGAACAGGTTTTGCCGCCGAAGGCAGCAATGCAGGCACTTTTGTCTCTTCGCCTTGGTCAGGTATCGGCCCGCGTGATAGTCGTGCCGGCGCGATAATGATCTACGGCTTTTAATATTAGATATCTATAATATTAAAATGTTCTTATTTAATAAAACAGCGTAAAGGAAAAACAAAACCGCCGGGCGGGTGCTCCGGCGGTCTGGATTGATTGATAGTTTTCGTCTGGCAAGGCCAGCGGAAAAGGCCTGATTAGGCGGCGAGGTCTTCCGCTTCGGTTCCCTTGAACATTTTTGCGAGGTTCAGGAAGCAGATCATGCCGTGTTCGTTGGCAATGATGCCTTCCGAGTACGACTTGTCGAAGGAGGCCGAGATCTCCGGAACCGGCTGAACCTGGTTTGCCGGGATCGTCAGAATGTCAGAAACGCGATCGACCAGCATGCCGATGACCATGTTGTGCACTTCCGCCACCACGATGGCGCTTCTCTCATTGGCGACGGTGCTTTTCATGCCGAGCTTGTGGGCCAGATCGATGATCGGGATGACAGAGCCGCGCAGGTTCATGACGCCGATAACGTCTTTCGGCGCGTGGGGAATAGGCGTCGAAGGCGCCCAGCCGCGAATTTCGCGGATGGTCGTCGTCTTCACGCAGAATTCCTGATCATGCAGGCGGAACGCGATGATTTCGAGCGTCTCACCGCCAAAATTGGTAGAGTTAATCATTGCCATCAGAATTCTTCCCAATGCTCGCTGTGGAGGCCGGCGCAAGTGCACCGACACTTGCATATGCGGATTTGGCGTTCTGCCTGGTGCCTGAACAGCCGGAAAACAATATTTCCGTCTTCAATGGAAGATTCGTAGCATGAGATGGTTTCGCAAACCTAAATGCGAAGCGGCTCTGGAGTGTTTTCGCTTTTCTTCGAATTGCGAAAATACTCTCTTTGATTTTACGCATTGTCCGGACGTAAAACCGCTACGCACTTTTACTGGAAATACTAATATTCCTTCTCGTAAAATATGCCGGCTGCGCCTTCGCCATCGCCGCCCGCTTCCCCGCGCAATTTCACGCCCCGCCCGACATCGAGGTTGATGATGGCTTTTGCGCCGGACTCGCCGCTTTGCTGCAGTTCGAGATAGGTTCTTTCGTTCAGATATTTACCGGCGGAAACGCGGGCCTGCCCCTCGGAGTCGGTCGAAATATCGAGATCGTCGACGCCGAGATTGCTTCTGAGCTTGTCGAACAGCGAGGTGGAGCGCCCGCCTGCCAGCTGGGCGGCGGCATCGGCGAGCCTCGCGATCTGCAGAGCCGAGAGTTTCGACATGGACTGGCCGAAGATCAACTGTGCCATCACCTCGTCCTGCGGCAGGGCGGGCGCCGAGGAGAAAGCAAAGGTCGGATCGTTGGCAGTGCCGGAAACGGACACGGTGATAGTCGTTGAGCCGACCGTCGAGTCCGCCTTCATATCGAGGACCGGAACGAGGCCGCCACCAAAACTGATATTGCCTGTCGTGAAATCGAGGCGGCGAGTGAGGATTTCGAGCCGGCCACGGCGCATTTCAAAGCCACCGGAAATGACGGGAACGGCTGCCGTGCCACGGATCGTCAGATTACCCGTGAGTTCCGCATCGATGCCGCGGCCGCGCACGAAGATACCGCTTGGTGCATTCACCTGCAGATCGAGATTGATGGTGGACGAGCTGCCGCTTCCGCCTTGGTCAGCCCCGAGCGCTTTGGCCTGCGCGCGCACCTTTGGTGGGGCGTTCTTGTGCTTGACATCGATCTCCGTCAGCGAGGCCGGAAGCTTTTCCGGAATGGTGATGGCGCTTCTGTCCAGCGTCAGATTGCCACCCAGCACGGGGGAATTCAGCAGCGGGCCTTTCAGCGTCAGCGTGCCGCTTACCACCGTCGTCACCAGCGTGCCGTCATTATAACCGGCGCGATTAAGCGTGATCGATATATCGGCGGGGAAACCCGAACCGCCTGATATGCCGACGCTGCCGGTTCCCGAGATCGTTCCACCGCCGGCCAGCTTGCCCGTCAATCGGGAAATGACGGCGCGGTCGCGGTCGAAGGTGATGGTGGCGCCCAGATCGTTGATGGTCAGGTTCCTGCGCACGTCGGTCAGGCGCGTACCATCGGTGGTGATGCTGCCGGTCACGACGGGCGCGGAAGCGCTGCCGGAAATCTTCACATCGATGGCGGCGGTGCCATCCACATCGAGGCCCTGCGCTGCGGTTTGCGCCGCGACGGCGGAGAAGGGCAGCCTGCCGGAAAATGCCATGGAAAGCGGACGATTGCCGGCGATGCCGAGCGAGCCGCCGCCGGAAAGCGACATGCCGCCCTGGCCGGACACATTGGTGTCGATCTGCAAGGTGCCGCCGGCAAAACGGCCATTCGCCTTGATGCCGAGGGCGGCGAGCCCCGCCACGCGTGTCTGCGCAATCTCGGCATTTGTCCAGTTCAGATTGTAATCGACTGCCGGATTCGACGCAGCACCCTTGGCGCTCACCGTGCCGGAGATACTGCCTGCCGCATCCAGCCCGGTGGCGAAGGCATTTGCGAGACTGGCGGGCAGCGAACGGATATCGGCATTGATGTCGAGCGTCGACCCGGCGCTGCCGTTGACCTCAACGCGCCCTTCACCCGTGATGATGGTCAGATCTGAGATGCGGGCCGTGCCGTTCTGGATGGCGATGGTGCTTGGTTTTTCAAGTCGTACTGCAATGCCCTTGGGGGCGGCGGAAAAAGCATCGACGCGCACCGTCATCGGCGATCCGCCGGTCTCAGCGCTGCCCTTTACCACCAGCGGCGCGTTGTCGTAACGGCCGTTGACGTCAAACTGCGTCGTTGTGCCGGAATGTCCGATGGTGGCATTCAGGCCTGATATCGCGGCGGCGCCGGCATTGACGCTATCGGCGCTGACCTTGCCATTGATGGCGAGAGCCTGAAGGTCATCGATGGAAATATCGGCGGCGAGCTTGGAGATCGTTGTTGTGCCCTGGCGGATGCTGCCGCCATTGGCCTTTATCGTCGCGGCGATCCGGCCATTGGCGTTGCTCAGGGCGATGTCGCCGGCGATATCGCCATCCGCCTGCTGCGCGGCGAGTGCGGCGAGCAGCGCAAGGTCGGGGAAATTGAAGGAAAGATTGCCCGATGGCAGGAACTGCTGCGAGAATTGCAGCTGCCCATTCAGGATATTCCGGCCCACCGCCACGTGCAGCTCGGGCATCGCCGTGCCGTTTTCGGTCTGCACTACATTGGCATTGGCGTCGATCTTCTGCCGGTCGAGACTGCCGCTGGCGGTGATTTTTGCCTGAGGCGCAGCCGGGTCGGCCTTGCCTGTTGCATCGACCTTCAGCGCTTCCAGCGTGCGTCCGGCAAGGATGGCGCTTTCGGAACTCAGGGTGACGTTGAAATCCGGTGCGGCAAGCGCGCCGCTGGCCTCGATTGCAAAATCGGCGACGCCCTTTGCCTGCGGCGTCAGTTTCTCGAGCGCCGGAAATTTACCCGTCAAGCTGGCGCTTAATGCCTCGTTTTCGAGGCTGACATTGCCCGTGGCTTCGATCGTTCCCGATTTGACGACAAGGTTTTCAACGCTGGTGCGTCCACCGATCGTCAGGTCGATATCGCCCTGGAGGGCGATGGTCGTATCGAATTTTTCCGCCAGCGCCGGTGGAAGGGTAGCGGGCAGTGCGAAGAGCTGAATGCCGGAGGTGAGGCGATTGCCGGCGAGATCGAAACTGCCGTTCAGCGTGCCGCCGACACTGGCGCTTTCCAGCGTCGCGCCGTCGAAGCCGATGGCGGAAGAGGTGAGGCGGAGCGGGGCCTTGATGGTGAGCGGCGCACGCACCAGCCGGTCGATATCCGGGCTGACGAAGGACGATTGCGCCACGGACAGGACCGTCGCGATCGTGCCACTGCGGTTGGCGACGTTGAGATCGGCGCTTTCGGCCGTCAGCTTGACATCGTCAAGCCGGCCTTGCGGCAGGGAAAGGCTGCGCAGCGATACGGTCGTGTTGAGATGCGCGGCCTCCGCTCCACCCTTGAGGGAAAGATCGAGGCCGTTGATGAGAGCCTGAACCTCGCCATTCTCCAGCGGCCAGCGAAAATCCACGGGGCCAGCGGTGCCGATGAGATTGGCGGCAAGATCATTTTCACCGTTCGGATCGACGGAGCCTGATGCCGTCAGCAGCAACGTGCCGGTTTCCAGTGTGCTGCTGCCTATTTCGATGCGGCCCTGCGGCGAAAGGGTCGCATTTGCATCAAGCTTCGTCTCGCCGGCAAAAAGCTGGCGGAAGGCCGGGGGCAGAAGCAGGTCCGGCTGGCCACCGCCCGCAACTTCGATACGGCGTGTGCCATCATCACCAAGAAGGTGGCGGCCGGTCACATTGACGACGGGGTTACCGGCGACATTGCCGCGCAGGGTGCCCGTCCAGTCGGAAAGCGGGCCTTCACCGTTGAGGTCTATCGCCACCGCAGGTGTGCCGGGAAGCGAAAGCAATGTGGCGAGAAGCCCGCCCTCGGGCTCCTTCATCTCCGCTTTCAGCTTCAGGACGTTCTCATTCGGAAGGAAAGCAACGTCGGCGTTAACCTCCGCATCCGGTGCATTCAGCCGGTGGGCCGTGAGCGACAGCCTCACGTCGTCCCGGGCGGCCTTGAGGCTGCCTTCAGCGGTCAGGTCGAAAGGGCGGCCGAGAAGTGATTGTCCAAGGCTGATATCGGGAAAGCTGAAATTGTCGACGGCGACTTCGATCGGCAGCGAGGAATTGCTGGAGCTCTTGGTCGGCGTCTGCTCTGACGCAAGCGGTTTACGCTCGACATCGATCGATCCGGCCGAGACGCGGTCGGCATGGAAGGTGCCGGCAAGCAGCGAAAGCGGCGACCAGTCGACGGCGATCTGGTTCACGCGGGCATAGGGGCCCTGCCGGTCTGAAAGGGTGACATTGTCGAGCCGAAGGCGACCGGTCAAAAGGCCGCTCGGGGGAGAAATCTCGATCACCTGATCGGGCGTGGAAACGAGTGATGAAATCTGCGTTGCGGCGATCCTTGCGCCCATCGGCGTAAGACCGACGAACAGAACCGCGAGCAGCACCAACACCACGCCGAACAAAGCAGCGTAGCCCAGCCATTTCAGCAATCGAATCAACATTTTCATAAAGGGTAATCTACACTCTGTTGCAAGGGTGTTCGACTGCGGCGTTTAAAAAGACTGGCCGATGCCAGCATAAATGCCGAAACTGTTGCCACCATCGTATTTTTCAAGCGGCATGGCGACATCGAGACGCAGAGGCCCGAAGGGCGTCGCGTAACGCAGGCCGATACCGGCGCCAGCCCGGATATCGGAAAAATCGGGTGTCACTTCATCCGAAACAACACCCGCATCGATGAAGGGCACGATGCCGATTGTATCGGTGACCTTGATGCGGGCTTCGATGGAGCCGACCACATAAGAACGGCCGCCCGTTGCGTCGCCAGCGGCATTATACGGCGATATTTCCTGATAGCTATAGCCACGCACCGATCCGCCGCCACCCGCATAAAAGCGCCTTGTGGTGGGAATGTCCTGTAGATCGCTGCCGCCGACGAGCACGCCGCCGGTAAGCTTTCCGGCCATGATCAGCCGGTCTTCGGCGCCAATCCCCTTGTAGCCCGAGATGGAGCCTTCAAAAGAGGAAAAGAAGGTGCCGTTCAGTGCTTCATAGCTAGGCTTGGCGGCCAGCGATGCGCGGAAGCCTTCGGTGGGGTTGAGCTTGTCGTCGCGTGTATCACGAACGAATTCCAGCGGTATGGAGGTGGTGAGGTATTCGTTCTTGCCGAATGCGTCTTCGGTATCGGCCCATTGCACCTCGAGACCGGCTGCCGCAGTGTCAGTGTCGTTCAGCTCGTAGGCGAAACCGGCTGTGCCCGTCACTGTCTTGGCGTCGTATGTATCGGGGTGTTCGGTCTTGGCAATCAGGCTGGTCTTGAATGTGGTGCGCGGATTGAACATGCCGGGCTTGGTGAAGGTGATGCCCGCCGAATAATCCATGCCTTCGACGCTCGATGCTTCGGCGATGCGCGAGACAGAACCTTCGATACGCAGCGATTCTGCCTGTCCGAACAGGTTCCGGTGGCCCCAATAACCCTGAAGGCCGATGCCTTCCGTGGTGGAGTATTGTGCGCCGACGCCGAAATAGCGGTGTTTGCCTTCTGAAACCTCGATGGTGAGCGGAATGGTGCCGTCGCGCGCCAGCGTTCCCGCTTCCTTGATCGTCAGGCTGGAAAAGACGCCCAGCTGCCGCAGCCGGTCGGCGGCCTTGCGCAGTTTCTCCGGGGAATAGGGCTCGCCGCCATTGAGGCGCGAGTAACGGCGGATGAAATCGCCATCGACGGTTTTTTCACCTGTCACGGTCACCGTGCCGAGGGGCGCCACGGGACCGCCTTCGGCTGCCATGGTGATGTCGACGGTGTTCGTTGCGTGGTTGGCAACCGCCTCGCGTTTCGTCAGTTTCGCAAGCGGACGGCCTTCGGCCTTCAGATCATCGATCAGCTTGTTGCCGGCGCGGATGATGGCGAGAGAACCGGCGTCACCCCCGGTTATCAGGCCGTATTCCTCAAGGTTACGGCCAGTCACATCGCCTTCCAGCCGGACATTGCCGAGTTTGAAGACCGGGCCGGGCGTTACCGTGATCACCACGGGCACCGGAGCGGAATGATCGAACACCGGATTTGGCGGCAGGCTATCCACATCCTTGCCGGCGACGGTGACCTTGACGATGCCGCCATAACGGGCGTTTTCATAAAGCTCCGCAATCAGCCTGTCCCTGTCGTCTCTTGCCTTTATCAGAAGGCCAAGATCGCCTGAGGCCGGTTTTTCCTTGTCCGCCAGGAGAAGCGAGCTGTTTTCCAGGCTGTCTTTCAGGGATTTGTCGGCGTCCTGGGCATCAAGCGTGACGGCGTATTTGACCGGATTGATAACCTCGACCTCCGGTTCTTCCGAACCCCAGAGGCGCATGCCGAACAGTTTGAAGGCGAACGCGTCACGGGTAAACGCCGGATACAGGGCGAACGTCACAGCAACCGCGAGAGCGGTGCCGGCTTTCCGATACGCAATACCTGTCTTCGGGTTAGTTCGTGTTCTTCGCATAAGCTGCTTTATGGTTGAGCCTTTATTGTCGCCCTAACCCGTTTCCTGTCCGTTAACATTGCAATTTAATCATAAATAAACGGCTTTGAGGACCCTCCGCCCCGTCTTTTGCCCGCCATAACGCAAAAAGCCCCGGATGACCGGGGCTTCTGTGCAACGGTATTTCGCGAAGCGATTAGCGGCAACGTGCCGTGTAACGCTGACCGTACTGGTCGCGATAATAGCAATAGCCCGGCTCGGAAGCATTGCCGATCAAAGCACCGCCGACACCGCCGATCGCTGCGCCAACTGCCGCGCCGCGAACATTACCCGTGATGGCTCCACCAATAACAGCGCCGGAAACGGCACCGATCGAAGCGCCCTTTTCCGTCTGCGTGCAGCTTGCAAGCGACAGGCCGACGAGCGCAAATATGATTGCCTTTTTCATGAAACTCTCTCCAACGTTACAATGAGCTCTTCGGCTCGGTAGGCGTCCCATATTTATCTGCGGCGACTGCTACCTCCGACCGCCACAGATAACTAACAATTCGATGTCGTTTAGGGAAGCCTCATCTTCCAGGCATTCCTGCGAGCGTAAATCGATTGTGTGCCAGACAACGGCGCGGTGCGAAAAAGGTTCCAAATCTCGCGGTTTTTTGATGTGAATCAATTTTGTACTTTTCATCAGCGTCTATAAACGGTTTATTGGAATGGTTCAAAACAACGGCGAATTGACGCAGACGTGGTTAAAGCAGCTCGCAAGGGTTGACGGTCCCGGTGTCGAGGCAGAAAAACGATCTGGTCAATTCTGGAGCATGGCATGGACTTCGAGGCATTTTTCACAACGGAACTGCAAAGCCTGCATTCTGAGGGACGCTATCGCGTTTTTGCGGATATCGAACGCCAGCAGGGCAATTTTCCCCGCGCGACACGGTACAACGCCAATGGCGAACGCAAGGACGTAACCGTCTGGTGTTCCAACGACTATCTCGGCATGGGCCAGAACCCGAAAGTCATCGAAGCCATGAAAGCCGCCATCGATCACTGTGGCGCGGGTGCGGGAGGCACCCGGAATATTTCTGGCACCAACCATTATCACGTCCTGCTTGAACAGGAACTTGCCGACCTCCATGGCAAGGAATCGGCGCTGATCTTCACCTCGGGTTATGTGTCCAACTGGGCAACACTCGGCACGCTCGGCCAGAAAATTCCGGGCCTGATCATTTTCTCGGATGCGCTCAACCACGCATCGATGATCGAAGGCATCCGTTATGGCCGTTGCGAACGGGTGATCTGGAAACACAACGATCTCGAAGATCTCGAAGCCAAGCTCAAGGCTGCCGATCCGAACGCGCCGAAGCTGATCGCTTTCGAATCCGTTTATTCCATGGATGGCGATATCGCGCCGATCAAGGAAATCTGCGATCTGGCCGACCGTTATGGCGCCATGACCTATCTCGATGAAGTTCATGCCGTAGGCATGTATGGCCCGCGCGGCGGCGGCATTGCCGAGCGCGAAGGTCTCATGGATCGCCTGACGATCATCGAAGGTACGCTCGGCAAGGCCTTCGGCGTTATGGGCGGCTATATTACCGGGTCCACGGCGGTCTGCGACTTCATCCGTTCTTTCGCCTCCGGTTTCATCTTCACGACGGCCCTGCCGCCGTCGCTCGCCGCCGGCGCGATCGCCTCGATCCAGCATTTGAAGGCAAGCCCCTTCGAGCGTGCCCGCCATCAGGACCGGGTGCGCAAGCTGCGCGGCCTTCTCGATGCACGTGGCATTCCGCATATGGACAATCCCAGCCACATCGTGCCTGTCATGGTGGGTGATGCCGCCAAGTGCAAATGGATTTCGGATATCCTGCTCGACAGTCACGGCGTCTATGTGCAGCCGATCAACTATCCGACCGTGCCGCGCAAGACCGAGCGCCTGCGCATTACCCCGACGCCGCTGCATAGCGATGCCGACATCGAGCATCTCGTCGGCGCGCTGCACCAGCTCTGGTCACATTGTGCACTGGCGCGTGCGGTGGCGTGAGGCCGCAGTTAAGATAAAAGAAGACCGGGCCGCGTTTACGCGGCCTTTTCTTTTGTGGCGATCAATTCACGGGCGTGACGACGGGCTTCCTCATCCGCTGCGAACACATCTTCCATCGTGGCGGCAGATCGGCCGTCATGCATGCGGTCCATGACCGTTTCGACGATCTCGGCCATATCGAGAAAACCGATGCCGCCCTCGACGAAGGCGTGAAAGGCGGTCTCTTCGGCGGCATTTAGGGCTGCGCCCTGCAAGCCGCCGCGCTCCAGCGCCGTGCGGGCCAGACGGATCGCCGGGAAACGGGCTTCATCCGGCGCTTCGAAATCGAGCCGCGCCAGTTTTGCGAAATCCAGCCGCTCGACATTCAGATTGCCGCGTTGCGGATAGGTGAGGGCATAAGAAATAGCGGTGCGCATGTCGGGAGAGCCGAGCTGGGCGATATAGGAGCCGTCGGTGTAACCCACCATCGAATGGATGATCGACTGCGGGTGGACGATCACCTCCACCTGATCGGGCCTGAGATCGAAGAGATATTTCGCCTCGATCATTTCCAGTCCCTTGTTGAACATCGAGGCGCTGCCGATCGAGACCTTCAGCCCCATCGACCAGTTGGGGTGGGCGCGGGCGATATCCGCCGTGACATTGGCCATCTCGTCGCGCGACCAGGTACGGAACGGCCCGCCGGAGGCCGTCAGCACGATGCGCTCCACGGCCTGTTTATGTTCGCCCGTCAGGCACTGGAAGATTGCGCTGTGCTCGCTGTCGACGGGGATCAGCCTGCCGCCGCCCTGCTTGACCGTACGCAGAAAAACATCACCAGCCGAAACCAGGCATTCCTTGTTGGCGAGGGCTATATCTGCGCCACGCTGCGCGGCTATCAGCGTCGGCGCTAGACCGGGGGTTCCGGCAATCGCTGCCATCACCCAGCCGGCATCCATCGATGCCGCTTCTTTTAGGCCGGATTTGCCTGCCGCAACCTCAATGCCGGTGCCGGCAAGGGCCGATTTCAGCGCTTCGTATTTGTCATCTTCAGCCGTGACTGCCAGCCGCGCGCCGAATTCCCGCGCTTGTTCCGCAAGGAGAGCAATGTTGCCTGCGCCGGTCAACGCCGTGATCTCGAACGCGTCGCGGCCACCCAGCTGACGGACCACATCCAGCGTGCTGGTGCCGATCGAACCCGTCGAACCCAATATTGTCAGCTTGCGTGGCATTTCACTGGCATCCGTCATTTTCAGTCCGTCGGTCGTTTCCGGTTCGCACCTCTTGGTGCCTGTCATTCTCCCGAAATCGCTACGCACTTTCGGGCAACATGCATTAGCCTCTACTCGCGAAAACCAGCCATAACAAGGACAAAGCCCGGGCTATTGTTTTTGCGGAGGGCAAAGCCATATGCAAGAAAAACAATGAGAGGATATTGATGCGACGTTTCCTGGTTTCCAGCGGGTGGATTTTTGCGGCAAGCCTTGTGCTGGTCCTGGTCTTCATTCCTTTTGATCCGCGTCTTTCCGAAAGCGCGCAGGCCCTGCCGGGTGGGGTGGTTTCTTTTAACCGCGCGATTACCGATTTCGGAACCTTCAGCTGGATGCTCTATTCCACCGGCCTTCTGGCGATATTAGCCTATGTCGCCGCACGGGTTTTAAAGGCACAGACCTATAACGGACGCCTAAGAACGGCATGGCGGCTTCTGGCTTATTTCTTCCTGACGATCGGAACGGCGAGCATTCTCGTCCATACGCTGAAATTCCTGATCGGTCGGGCAAGGCCGGAGCTTCTCCTTGAAATGGGCGCCTACAGCCTCACTCCTTTCACCGGCGACAATCTCTATGAAAGTTTTCCCTCCGGCCATTCGACAGCTGCCGGGGCGTTTTTCGGTGTTTTCGCCATGTTGATGCCGCGCTTCCGCTGGGTGTTTCTCCTGTTTGCCCTCGTCATCGGTGTTTCGCGTGTCATCGTCGGCGCACATTATCCAAGCGATGTCGCCGCCGGACTGTTGCTCGGCATGTGGACGGCCATGGCCTTCGCCTTTATCTTTGCCCGGTCCGAAATGCTGTTCCGGTTCGATGCGCAGGGCTGGCCGCAACCGAAAAATGCAAATCTTCCGGCGGCGGATACACGATAGAGACTTTCAGCGGGCCATAGGGGGAAGGTGATGGAGGAAGCGACAAACGCTCCGGAAAATGACGGCAAGTCCGTTCAGCATATCCGTACATCCGTCGCCGTGGCCGGCGGCGGGCCGGCGGGCATGATGCTTGGCCTGCTGCTTGCGCGCAGCGGTATCGATGTCGTCGTCGTCGAAAAACACGGGGATTTTCTCCGCGATTTTCGTGGCGACACCATCCATCCCTCAACGCTTGAATTGATGGAGCAACTCGGTTTTGTCGATGAGTTCCTGAGCCTGCCGCATACGCGTGCGCCAAGGCTGAATGCGGTCATCGGCGGCGAGCGTGTCACGATAGCGGATTTTTCCCGCCTGCCGGTCCGTCACCGCTTCATCGCCTTTATGCCGCAATGGGATTTTCTCAATTTCATTGTCGGCAAGGCGGGGCAATACGAAAATTTCCGATTGCTGATGAATGCGCCGGTGACCGGCCTGATTGAGCGCGGCGGGCATGTTGGTGGTCTCACGGTCAGCACACCGGAAGGCATCATCGAGATCGAAGCCGATCTGGTGGTGGGAGCGGATGGCCGTAACTCCACCGTTCGCGAGGCGGCGGGGCTGGAGGTGCAGCGTTTCGGCATTCCGACCGAAGTACTGTGGTTGCGTCTTTCGAAACAGCCTGGTGATCCAACGGAAACCATGGGGCATGCCGGCTCGCGGCAGGGTTTCGTCATGATCAACCGGGGCGATTACTGGCAATGCGGTTACGTGGTGCGAAAGGGATTTTTCGCGGACATAAAGCTGCAGGGAATTGAAGCCTTCAGGGACAGGGTTGCGGAAATCTGCCCTTTCCCACGCGAAAGGCTGGATGAGCTCAAGAACTGGGACGACGTGCATCTCCTGACCGTCCGTATCGACCGGCTGAAGCGCTGGTGGAAACCGGGCCTGATCTGCATTGGTGACGCGGCTCATGCCATGTCGCCTGTCGGTGGCGTTGGCATTAATCTGGCCATTCAGGATGCGGTTGCGGCGGCGAATATATTGGTGCCGGTGCTCGTATCCGGTCGCGCCGTTACCGACGACGATCTTGCCGCAATTGAAAAGCGGCGATCCTTCCCGACCAAGGCCACGCAATTTCTGCAGCGGATGATGCGTATCGGCGGCAAGAAGGGCCGGGCCGATGCGGAAAAACCGAAAGGACCGCCAGCCTTTGTGCTGGCCATCATGCGGTTTCCGCTTCTTTCCCATCTCCCCGGCCGGCTGGTGGGGCTGGGTTTCCGCCGGGAAAAGATCGAGACGGTGTGACGCCGCTCAGGCAGTGCCGGCGGCTTCTTTCTCATATTTCAGCCCGATAACGGCGGAACCGATCAGCCCCGGCTCAATGCGGCAGATGGCGGGCACGACCAGAGGGCGATCGAAGCGTCTAAGAATGCGGCTCCTGACCACCTCGTCCAGAGCCGCGAGAAGCGCCTTCGAATTGGAAAGTCCACCGCCGACCGGCACGATGGTTGCGCCGGTAACGTTGATCACCATCGCCAGAGGCGAGGCGAGAATATCGATGAGGACATCGATGGTTCTCGCGGCCTTCGCATCGCCCGCCTGCCAGGCCGCAATAATGTCCTCGCTGGTCATCTCCTGCCGGTGAAGATGCGAATGCAGTTTTTCCATGCCACGGGCACTGCCGATTGCGTCGACGCAGCCGGAAAGGCCGCAACCGCATTCGAAACGCGGCAGTGAAACCGGCGGGTTTCCGGCCAATGTCGCGGCCACCGGCCCGTGTCCCCATTCGCCGGCGAAACCGCCGTCGCTGTTGATGAGCTTGCCGTCGATGACAAGGCCGCCGCCGACACCCGTTCCGAGGATGACGCCGAAGACCACGCGATGGCCTCGCCCGGAACCGATTTCCGATTCGGCGATCACGAAACAATCCGCATCGTTCGACACGATGACGGGAAGGTGCAGCGCCTTTTCCAGCTCGTCCTTCAATACCCTGCCGTGGATGCTCTGAATATTGGCGACAGTGGCCTTGCCGGTGTCGGCGTCGATGACGCCGGCAATCGACAGCGACACGCAGGCGGGTGTGCCGCCGCTATTATCGATGATGGATTTCAGGCCGGCGGCGAAGTCTTCAAAACTGGTCTTGGGCGTCGGGATGCGCGGCACGGGGCGAATATCGTCGGGAGCGTAGGCAATCGCGCCCTTGATGGTCGTTCCGCCTATATCGAAACAAACGATCATGATTCAGGCTCCGGAACGTGCGGCATCGTGGATTTTTTCTCCTGATATCCATGTCGAATGCATCTGAAGGTCGGGTGTCAGCATGACGAAATCCGCATCGAAACCGGGCAGGAGTTTACCTTTGCGGGAAGCGCCCACCGCCTCGGCGGGATAGGCCGAGGCCATTCTCAAGGCCTCTTCCAGCGGTGTGTCCAGCTTTTCATGCATGAAGCGGACGCAGGAGAGCATATCGATATCCGCCCCCGCCAGCGTGCCGTCTTCAAGCGTCAGCCGGCCGCCGTTGCGATAGACGCGCCTGCCATTCAGTTCAAAACCGTCATCGTCCGTGCCGATGGTGGACATGGCGTCGGTAACGAGGAAAATGCGGCCAGGACTATTCTTGGCGCGAAGCGCTATGCCGATCGCGGCGGGATCGACATGGAAACCGTCGGCGATCAGCCCGCAATCCAGCTTCCCGTTAGAAAGTGCCGCTCCCACCAGCCCCGGCTCGCGGTGGCCGAGCGGGCTCATGGCGTTGAAGAGATGTGTCACCATGGATGCACCGGCCTCGGCATAGGCCGTCGCCACGCTGAGGCCCGCATCGGTATGGCCGAGACTGACGACGATGCCGGCCTTGCGCAGCGCCGTAACCTGCTCCTCGGTTACGTTTTCCGGGGCGATGGTTGTCAGCACGAATGGAAGCTTCGCCTTGCAGCCGGTCAGAATCGCAAGATCGGCCGTTTCCATCTTTCGGATCAGCGCCGGATCATGGGTGCCCTTGCGTGCGACGGAAAGATGCGGCCCTTCGAAATGCAGGCCGAGAAAGCCGGGCACCCCAGCCTTGTGGGCGACGATGCCGGCTTCGGCGGCTCTGGAGGTAATGTCCGGCCGGTCGGTGATGAGAGTGACCATCAGCGCCGTGGTGCCGAATTGCGCATGGGCCGAGCAGATGCGGGCAATGCCTTCCACATCCGGCTCATTGTTGAACATCACGCCGCCGCCGCCATTGACCTGGAGGTCGATGAAGCCCGGCGCAATGAGCAGTCCTTCCGCATCGATAATGTCGGCGTCTGGGGGTACGGACATGCGGTCGGCTATGTCGCCAACACGGCCGTCACCGGTCATCAGCACCTTGCCATCGTGCCACCCGGCGCCATCGAAAATGCGGGCGCCGACAAATGCCTTGCTGCTCATTGGGTTTCCGTCACCTTCTTCAACGCCACGGGCGCATCCGGATTGAAGCCGCGTGCGCGCGACAATTGCTCGATGAAGCCGTAAAACGGTGCGATCAGCAACAGGGCGTCGGTCAGCGGGTGATTGGTTTCCACGAAGGGCAAGGGCTTGGCCGGGCTGCCTTTTGCGGAGGTGACGAAAACGCTTGCGCCCTTGCCGGCGAGACCGGCCGCTATGTCCGTCACGGAGGTTTCCGCGCGGTCACGCGCGGCAAAGGCGATGATGGGAAATTTCGGCGCGACCAGCGAAACGGGGCCGTGCATGACTTCCGCCGAAGAATAGGCCTCCGCGTGGAGTTCGCAGGTTTCCTTGCATTTCAGGGCGGCTTCCGCGGCAATGGCGAGAGCCGGACCGCGGCCTAGCATATAAAGCGATTCCTCGCCCTTGACTGCTTCGCCGATCTGGCTCCAGTCGAGCGCGATGGCCTTGGCGAAATTCTGCGGCAGGGCGCTGACGGCCTTGGCAAGCAGGCTGTCTTCCGTCCATTCGGCAAGGATCGCGAGGCCGGCGACGATGGAGTTGACGAAAGATTTGGTTGCCGCCACCGCTTTTTCAGGACCGGCCTGGATGTTGATGGCGTGATTTGCCGCTTCGCCGAGCGCGGAGGGCAGGGTGTTGACGAGCGAGAAGGTAAGCGCGCCACCCCTACGGGCGCTTTCCGCCAGAGCGACGATATCTGGGCTTTTACCGGATTGCGAGACGGCGAAGGCCGCCGCCCGGTCCAGCCGCAGTTTCGTCTGGTAGATCGAGGCGAGCGAGGGGCCGAGCGAAGCGACCGGCAGCCCGGTCTGCAATTCGATCGCATATTTCAGGAAATGCGCGGCGTGGTCGGAGGAACCGCGTGCAATGGTGACGATAACGGCCGGGTCACGGGCCCTCAGGTGAGCGCCGGCTTCCCGGAAGTCGGCGTTGGCATTGTCCAGCAGGCGGGCGACTGCATCGGGAATCTCATCGATTTCCTGGCGCATCAGGGTTGTCATCGTTTCATGTCCTTGATCAAGGTTTGTCACTCGGGACCCATCGTCAGTTCGGCGACGAGGTCATAGGCGTCACTGCGGTACAGTGCGCGGGATATTTCCATGAGGCGTCCGCTTTCCAGATAGGCCATTCGCTGAACGGAAAGGGCTGCCGAGCCTGGCGGAACCCCAAGCAGCAATGTTTCCTCATCCGTGAGATTGCGGGCGGAGATGCGCTGAATGGCGCGCACGGGGCGGATACCGCTTTTCTCGAGCTCCAGATAAAGCGAGTTTTCAACCAGTTGCGGGTCGGGCAGAATATCGCCCGGCAGGCTCGTGACTTCGAGTGCGATCGGCTGGTCGTTGGCGAGACGCAGACGTGTGAGCCGCGCCACCATGGCGGATTGGGAAAGGCCGAGCGCCATCATCTCGTCGCCAGTCGGGTGGAACAGGCCTCTGTCCAGCCAGCGTGTGCTCGCCGTCATCCCGCGCCGGCGCATGTCCTCGGTAAACGAGGTGAGCTTGGTCAGGGGCTGCTGCATGCGGGTGATGGGCTTGACGACAAAAGTGCCCGAACCGTGCCGGCGGACCAGAAGACCATCGCGGACGAGATCATCCACCGCCTTGCGCACTGTGACGCGACTGACGCAGGCGCTTTCGGCAATATCGCGCTCCGGCGGCAAGGCGTCGCCATGCTTCAGGCGGCCGCCATTGATGGCGTCTTCAATCGTCTGGCGCAGTTTCAGGTAAAGCGGGCCGCCGCCTGATTGCAGGTCATCCAGATTAAGCGCTGCCCCGTTCATCCATAACCTCTGTCACGATCCATGTGGTCGGCGATATGGCCGGCTCTGGCTATATCATATGCCGCGTAATCAGCAATACCAAAATAAAACCATTGTCGGATTTGTACGATTAATCGGTTATTTTTTCGATGTTTTGCCTGATAATAAGGCTATGTGCTTGATATTTTCGCATTAACCAAAAAAAATTTCCCGATAACGGAAATGCTCTGGACGATTGGCATTTTTTTGGTATTGTTTTGTGCGTTGGTGGCCGGCGGCGATCTGTTTCGCACCTGTCTCGACGAAAAAATCGGTTTCCAGCTGGCGGCAGCGTTAGTGAAATCGAATTTAACTTGACCGTCGTGAAAATTAATTTCATCGTGACGGAAAATTATCGCAGATAACTGGATGGCCAGCACAGAAATGGTCGCTTCTGCGAAAATGAATTACGAATGAACAGGGAACAAAGTTCATGAAGGTGGGAATTATCGGACTCGGATTCCGTCTCGGTTATCTGGGCTACGTTTTTCATGAGATCGACAGGGATTTCGAGATCGTCGGTTATGTCGATCCCGCGCCGGCGGGCCTGCCGGGCCTGCAGGAGAAGGGCATTTCGGCCGGCAAGGCTTACGATAGCCCCGAGGCGCTGATCGCGAACGAAAAATTCGATCTGCTGATGATCGGCTCGCCGAACCATATGCATCTTGAGCATATCCGCATCGGGCTTGAGGCCGGTTGCACCATCTTCTCCGAAAAACCCATCGTCGTCAGCATCGAGGAAAGCCTCGAACTCGCCCGGCTGCTCAACAAGCACGGCCACGAGCGGCTGCTCGTTGGTCTGGTCCTGCGTTACTCCCCGCTTTACCGCGATCTGCGCGCCGCGCAGGCCGAAGGCAGGCTGGGTGATGTCGTTTCCATCGAGGCCTCGGAGCATATCCCGCCCTATCACGGCGCATTCTTCATGCGCGACTGGCGGCGTTACGAGAATTATTCCGGTTCCTTCATGCTGGAAAAATGCTGCCACGACCTCGATCTCTATAATGGCGTGGTCGGCGCGCGGCCGCGTTTCGTATCGAGTTTCGGCGGGCGCAAGAGCTTCACGCCGGCGAACGCGCCGCAGAATGACGGCATCAACGACATGGAGGTTTACCATCGCAAGCCGAGCGGATGGATGGGTTCCGACAAGGTCTTCGACAGCGACGGTGATATCATCGACTACCAGACGGCGATCGTCGAATACGAGAACGGCGCATCACTTGCCTTCCATACCAATCTCAACGTTCCCGACGATTTCCGCCGCTTCTGCGTGATCGGCGCCAAGGGCATGGCCGAGGGTGATTTTGTTCGCGGCTTCCTGAGCGTGCACAATGCCCGGACCAATGAAAAGACCGTTGCCAAGACCTATTCGGCGGCGACCACGCTCTCGCAGCATTATGGTGCGGATGAGCAAATGGCGGAGGACGTCATCGCCCATATTGTCAAGGGTACGCCGCTGCCGGTTTCCGCACTCGATGCGATAGAGGCCGGAATTCTGGCGCTTGCCATGGATGAAGCGCGCCATGGCCGTAAAGTGATCGATCTCAAGCCGGTGTGGGAGGAGTATGATCTGGCGCTACACGGCCAGCCTAAATCCCCCGCCGTGAAATCGGCTTGAGGGGCGCGGCGATGGATGCGAAACGCAGCGCGGTCGTCTTCGCCTGGCTTCTTCTTCTGCCGGCGCTTTTATACATCACGGTTATCGTTGCTTATCCGCTCGTCGATACCTTCATCCTGTCCTTCACCGATGCGTCGCTTAGAAAAACGACGAACTGGGTGGGATTCATCAACTACGAGAAGATTTTCAACGCGACTTTTGCCGAGGTCATCACGCGGACCTTTATCTGGACGTTCTTTTCCGTCTCGATAAAGATGATCATCGGCACATTTGGTGCAGTCCTTCTGAATTCGGCCGTTCCTGGTCGGGCGCTGTTTCGCCTTTTGACCATGCCGCCATGGATCGTGCCTATGGCTATCGGCATCTTCATGTGGGGCTGGATGTATAACGGCCAGTTCGGCATGATTTCCGGTGTTCTCCAGAATCTTGGCCTGGTGGACGGTCCAGTCGCCTTCCTCGCCTATGGCAGCACGGCTTTCTGGGCGACCATCATCACCGACGTATGGATCGGCGTGCCGATGGTGACGCTTTATCTGCTGGCGGCAATTCAGGCCATTCCGCAGGATCTTTACGAGGCAGCCTGGACCGACGGCGCCAGCCGCACCTACCGCTTCCGCCGCATCACGTTGCCGCTGATGCTGCCGGCCATGATTACCATGTCGATGATCTCGCTGATTTCGACCTTCAATTCCTTCGACATCATCTGGATCCTGACACAGGGCGGACCGACGGGCCAGACGACGACCATGATCATCGACACCTACAAGACGGCAATCGGTTCCTACAAATACGGTGAGGGCGCAGCGCGTGCAGTGCTGATCTGCATCTTCCTGTCCATATTCACCTACTTCTACTTCCGCATCACCAGCCGTATCTCGCAGGAGACCAGCCGATGACCGACAAAAATGCGATGATCAACCGTTACAGATGGTATGAGATTGTCGGGATTTATTGCGGCATCGCCGTATTCCTGACCTTCGTGCTGGCGCCTTTTGTCGAAGGGTTTCTGGTTTCGCTGAAACCGCTCAGCCTGCTTTTTTCGTCACCGTATAAGTTTTGGCCGGAAAACGGCTCCTTCGAAGCTTATCGGACCATGTGGGTCAGCGTTCCCGGCTTTGCCCGCTACGTCTTCAACTCCTTCTTCATCTCGACGATATCGACGATCATCGTTCTGCTTCTGGTGGTGCCGGCGTCCCATGCTTTCGCGCGGTTCCAGTTTCGCGGTCGCGGGCAATTGCTCGGCGCGTTTCTGGCGATCAACATGTTCTCCGGTGCGGTGCTTTTGATCCCGCTTTACCGGCTGATGCGCAATATGGGCGTGCTGAACACCTATCTGGCGATGATCATTCCCGGTGCCGCCTTTTTGATCCCCACCGCCATCTGGCTTTTGCGGACCTACATGCTGCGTATCCCGCGTGAACTGGAGGAGGCGGCCTATGTGGATGGCGCGAGCTATTTCTATACCTTCCGCCGGGTGATCCTGCCGCTTGCGATGCCTGGTATCGCGGTTGTGTCCATCACCACCTTCATCGGCGCTTATGCCCAGCAGTTCATCTTCGCTCTCACCTTCAATTCCAAGACCGAATATATGCCGCTGCCCATCGGCCTGTTCGCCTATTTCGGTCGTCAGGAAGTCGTCTGGAATGAGTTGATGGCGGCCAGTTTCGTCGGCATTGCGCCGGCCATGGTCGTCATCTTCTTCATGCAACGCTATCTCGTCAGCGGGCTTACCGCCGGCGCGGTGAAATAATCAACAATAGGAACGACCACCAGAAAACGGGAGACTAATTATGGCACTGAAACATTACGGATTGGCGCTTTGCGCTTTCGCATTTGCCGGTTCCACTGCCCTTGGCACGGTGGCGGCACACGCCGCCGACAAGGAGATCAGCTGGATCTATTGCGGCGACAAGATGGACCCCATCCATGAAAAATACATCAAGGAATGGGAAGGCAAGAATGCCGGATACAAGGTCGTTCCGGAAGTCGTTGGCTGGGCTCAGTGCCAGGACAAGGCAACCACGCTCGCTGCCGCCGGTACCCCGGTCGCCATGGCCTATGTCGGTTCGCGCACGCTGAAGCAGTTCGCTCAGAACGACCTCATCGTTCCGGTGCCGATGACGGAAGACGAAAAGAAGACCTATTACCCTAATATCGTCGACACGGTCACCTTCGAGGATACACAGTGGGGCGTGCCGGTCGCTTTCTCGACCAAGGCGCTCTACTGGAACAAGGACCTGTTCAAGCAGGCCGGTCTCGATCCGGAAGTGCCGCCGAAGACCTGGGCTGAAGAGATCGCCTTTGCGAAGCAGATCAAGGAAAAGACCGGCGTTGCCGGTTACGGCCTGCCCGCCAAGACCTTCGACAATACCATGCACCAGTTCATGCACTGGGTTTACACCAACAACGGCAAGGTCATCGATGGCGACAAGATCACCGTCGACAGCCCGCAGGTTCTCGCAGCGCTTAAGGCCTACAAGGATATCACGCCTTATTCCGTCGAAGGTCCGACGGCCTATGAGCAGAACGAAATCCGCGCCATCTTCCTCGATGGCAAGGTCGGCATGATCCAGGCAGGATCGGGTGCCGCAACCCGTCTGCAGGAAACCAAGATCAACTGGGGTATCGCAACCCTGCCGCTCGGCCCTGAAGCCAAGGGCCCCGGCACGCTGCTCATCACCGACAGCCTCGCGATCTTCAAGGGAACCGGTGTCGAAGAAAAGGCGACCGAATTCGCCAAATTCATCACCTCGCCCGGCCCGCAGGGTGAATACGAACTGCAGGGCGGCGCTGGCCTCACCCCGCTTCGTCCGTCGCCGAAGGTTGATGAATTCATCGCCAAGGACCCCTTCTGGAAGCCGCTCATCGACGGTATCGCCTATGGCGGTCCCGAGCCGCTTTTCACTGACTACAAGGGCTTCCAGGACACGATGATCGAGATGGTGCAGTCTGTCGTTACCGGCAAGGCAACACCGGAAGATGCCGCAAAGAAGGCCTCTGCAGCTCTCGAGCAGTACAAGTAATCCACATTGATACGGTTGCGGGCGCAGGTCGCCCGCAACCCCATAATCCGCCGCGAGAATGCCTGCCGTTATGACGGAAGGGTCGTCTCGTGTTTTTCAACGGTTCCGGTTCGACGCGATTTTCCCCGTGTTGCGGAACGTCTCTGAACGCAGCCTGATGTCGGCTGGTGACGGGAGAGGCAAGTTTTGGGTCAGCTTTATCTCAACAACGTCCGCAAGAACTATGGACATTTCGAAGTCATCAAGGGCGTTCAGCTCGACATCAGGGATGGCGAGTTCGTCGTTTTTGTCGGCCCCTCGGGATGTGGCAAGTCCACATTGCTGCGCATGATCGCCGGCCTTGAGGATATTTCCGCTGGCGATATCGTCATCAACGGCGTGAAGGTCAATGACTTGCCGCCGGTGAAACGCGGCATCGCCATGGTCTTCCAGTCCTATGCGCTCTACCCGCATATGACGGTTTTCGAAAACATCGCTTTTCCCCTCCGCGTCGAAAAAATGGAAGAGGCCAAGATCAAGGAAAAGGTTGAGGGCGTCGCCAAGATCCTGCAACTTGACCAGCGCCTGCAGCAGCGTCCCGGCATGTTGTCCGGCGGCCAGCGTCAGCGCGTGGCGATCGGCCGCGCCATCGTTCGCGAGCCGAAGATATTCCTGTTCGACGAGCCGCTTTCCAACCTTGATGCGGCACTTCGCGCCGACATGCGCATCGAACTCACCAATCTTCACCGGACGCTGCAGGCGACGATGATCTATGTGACGCACGACCAGGTGGAAGCCATGACCATGGCTGACCGCATCGTGGTGCTGAATGGTGGTGAAATCGCCCAGGTTGGCGCGCCGCTCGAGCTTTACCACAAGCCGGCGAACGTGTTTGTCGCAGGTTTCATCGGCAATCCGAAAATGAACTTCCTCAAGGTCACCTGCAAATCCGTCAGCGCCGAAGGTGTGACGGTGGAATATGAGGGCCAGACGATCACCGTGCCGGTGGAGCCGCGCGCCGGTCTTGAAGGCACGCAGCTGACGCTCGGCATTCGCCCGGAACATACCGGTCTCGAAACGGCCGACCTGAATATCAAGGTCGCGCCCAGCGTTATCGAGCGGCTGGGTGTAAATACGATCGCTTATGGCGTCGCGCCCACGGGTGAAAATTATTGCGCGCTTCTTTCCGGTTCCGCGCCGGTTGTTGTCGACGAACTCATCGTCACCGGCATTAAGGCGTCGGACTGCCATCTGTTCGATGAAAGCGGCACAGCGCTGGAACGGCGCGTCGATCTCTCCGTCCTCAAGCTGATACAATAAAGGGCAGGAACCGGGCCATGAAATCTGTCTCCCCATGCCCGGTTTTCTCTGACGAGATCCATTTTCGTCGGTTTTCTTCTTCGTCTTCCAGACGAAAAAATAACGCCGGGCTTTCGGCCCGGCGTTCGAAACTGTCTGCCAAGTCCGTTGGATCAGGGCATAGGATTGGGCATGTAGCCGGTGAAACCGCTGATCTTCCAGCGGCCTTGATGCAGCCGGCAATAATAGAGCGTCTGCCATTTCATGACGTCGAAGCTGCCATCGGCCTTGCGAAGCCCGCCGTCGAACTTCTTGCGGACCAGCGCGGTCTCGCCTTCCACTTCGATTTCTTCCAGCGTGGTGGTCGTGAAGATCGCATCGCGCGGATTCTCTGCGAATTGCTGGGTTTGAAAATCCTGCGCCTGCCGCAGCCATTCGTCGCGATAGGCGGTAAGCGAGGGGAAGGACAGGCGCCAGTTGTCCGGGTTCGCATCGCGGTTGGCGTTGATGCCGAGAAAGCCGTCCTCAACGAAATCATCCGCGACCTTCGACCAGTCGGCAGCGAGGAATGCGTCGATGTCCCGCGTTACCAGCATCTCCCAGATAGAATGGCGGGCGACGTCCGTTGCGGGAAAGGGGTTTTT
This sequence comes from Agrobacterium sp. CCNWLW155, assembly GCF_036888815.1. Classification (NCBI taxonomy): domain Bacteria; kingdom Pseudomonadati; phylum Pseudomonadota; class Alphaproteobacteria; order Hyphomicrobiales; family Rhizobiaceae; genus Agrobacterium; species Agrobacterium sp. CCNWLW155. The sequence goes on along the minus strand of NZ_JBAKFW010000009.1, from coordinate 59,455 downwards.
GAAGGGGTCACGCATGGTTTGGGTCCGTTTTTGAAATTATTTTCAAGATTTGGAGTTTTCTCTGGTGAAGATTGTTGGCATATGCTCATCTATCAATCAACAGAGAAAATAATTTTCAAATCAGAGGTGTCCGTCGTGTCGTCAATGGGACGAAACAGGATCGATTCAGGGGGCTATGCGGTTGACGGGCGCGCTTTATTAGGGTGCATCGGTAACGGAGCCAAGGCTTAAGTTTTGGCGGAACGGAGACCGGTGAACATGGATATTTTCGCAAGGATACAGGAAGACAGGGGGCAGTTCTCGCAATCGGAACGGCGGATCGCCGATATTCTGGTTTCGGACTTCGAATTCGCCGTCAATGCCTCGATCATCGAGCTTGCGGCCCGCGCCGAAGTATCTCCGCCGACGGTGACGCGGTTCTGCCGGCGTCTCGGCTGCCAGAGCTTTTCGGATTTCAAGGTCAGCCTCGCCAAGACGGCCTATGTGGGTATCCGATATCTTACCTCCGAGCCCTCCAGCACCGGCCCTTCCGATGTCGCGGAGGAGGTGCTTGCCAAGGCGCAGGAAGCGCTTTTCCTGCTGCACAGGACGCTCGATCCCGCTCTGGCCGATGAGGCCGCGATCAGGATCGCCAATAGCGGCATGATCTACGCCTTCGGCGCGGGCGGCAATTCCTCGATGATAGCTTCGGAAATCCAGAACCGGCTGTTCCGCCTGGGTCTGCGCGTTTCGACCAGCGCCGATCACAGCATGCAGCTGATGATGACCGCCGCTGCGCGCAAGGAAGACGTCATCATCGGTTCGTCCTTTTCCGGCCGAAACATGGAACTGGTGAAATGTTTCAGGCTGGCGCGGGAAATGGGGGTCACCACCATTGCGCTCACCCAGAGCGACACGCCTGTTGCCGCGGCTGCGGATATGGTGGTGGCCGTTAATGTACCCGAGGGAAACAATATCTTCCGCCCCACCTCATCGCGCTACGCCTATCTGGCCGCCGTCGATGTTCTGGCGACGCTTGCTGCCTATCACCAACGGCAGCGGTCGATGGTGACGTTGCGTCATATCAAGCAGCAGCTCGTGGAACATCGTGACCCGGATGACAAGCAATTGCTCGGTGATTGAGGGCGGTATGCCGAAAAACACAGGCTGCTTTGCCGGAGACCTCGCTTTGTGGCGGGTCGTAAAGCTTCAAGGGAGTTGTAGGAGATGAAGGACAGGAAAGACCAGCTCGCCGTCGTTACCGGCGCGGCAGGTGATATTGGTCGGGCAATTGCTGCGGCGCTCGCTGAAAGCCATGCAAAGGTAGTGTTGGTCGATATCGATCCCGACGCTCTTTCGGGCGCGCTATCCCTGCTTTCCGGTCCCCGCTTCGTTGCGAAAACCTGCGATGTCACCGATCCGCAGGACCTTGAGAGGCTGGCCGCCGAGGTTGCGGAACTGGGTGATGTCGCGACCCTCGTCAACAATGCGGGTGCCGCAAGGGCGGTCAGCCTGCATGACACGACCGCCGACATATGGCGCAAGGACAATATCCTCAATCTGGAAGCCCCGTTTCTCTGCTTCAGGGCTTTCGAGGAGGCGTTGAAGCGTACCCAGGGGTCGGTGGTCAACATCACCTCCGTCAACGGCATGGCGGTATTCGGCCACCCTGCCTATAGCGCGGCAAAGGCCGGGCTGATCCATCTGACCAAGCTGATCGCCGTCGAATACGGAAAATTCGGCATCCGCTCCAACGCCGTTGCGCCGGGCACCGTGCGCACGCAGGCATGGGAGGCGCGGGCCGCCGTCAATCCTCAGGTCTTCGAGGAGGCGAAGCACTGGTATCCGCTGCAGCGGATCGTGCGACCTGAAGATGTGGCCAATGCGGTTGCTTTCTTGGCCGGCCCGCAGGCCGCCGCCATCAGCGGCGTGTGCTTGCCGGTTGATTGTGGTCTCACGGCGGGGCAGGCACCGCTTGCCCGGACTTTCTCGCAATCCGAACACTACTGATTAAAACCGTCTCACCGGTTCCAATGCGCAATAAAGGGGAGCATCATGGCGCTCGCACAATATCGTCTTGAAAATTCTTGGCATCCGCTCGCAGAGTCCGCATCCGGCGGCTTTACCTTCACTCTCGTCAATCTTTCCGGCGCACCGCTGAAGGATTTCCGTATCGTTTACACGTCGCTGACGCGGACGGTGGACAAGCCGGTGTGCGGCAATGCCGTTTACCTGCGCCGCAACGCCAATTTCCATGAATTAGCACCGCCGGCGGGCTTCGTGCTGGAGCCCGGCAAATCCTGGCGCTTCACCGTCGATGGCCTGCTGCGGCCCGCAAGGCATCGCACGGATGGCGCGAAATCCGCCTATGTCAGCCTTGCCGACGGAACGCATCGCGCTGTCGATGTCGGTGACCTGATGCTGGATGGGCGTCACAGCGAGCCGGCACCGGTGCTGCTTCCTGAAGGCAAGCTCGACCTGCCCTTTTCCATCCAGCCCTGGCCTGCCGAAATCGATGCGGAACCGGGCGAAGGCTTCCCCGTCGCGCTCTTCCCCACGGAAGATGCAGGCGCGGAAGAGGTGCTTGCGGTGGAAACCGTGCTTTCGTTGTTCCGCAGGCTTTTTGCCGTCGGGCACGTGCCCTTCAGCCTCGCGCCGGTTCATGAGGGAAAACCGCTTCGTTTCAAGCAGCATAGCGGTCTGGAAGCCGAAGGCTATCGCATCACCTTTTCGAAAGACGCGGTCGTTGTGGAATATTCGGCCGCTGCCGGTCTGCAATATGGCTTGACGGTTCTGGCGCAGCTGCTGCATGGCGCGCGCATCGATCCCAAGTTCCGTTTCCCTGTTGCCGGCACCATCAGCGATGCGCCGCGTTATAGCTGGCGCGGCTGCCATCTGGATGTCTCGCGGCAATTCTATCCGACTGATGATGTCGTGCGGCTGATCGATGTTCTCGCATGGCTGCGCATGAACCGGTTCCACTGGCACCTGACGGATGATGAGGCGTGGCGTCTTGAAATCAAGGCCTATCCGCTGCTGACCACAGTCGGCGCGACACGCGGTCCGGATGCGCCACTTCTGCCGCAGCTCGGTAACGGGGCCGAACCGGTGTCCGGCTATTACACGCAGGATGAGGTGCGCATGGTCGTTGCGCATGCGGCCGCGTTGAATGTCGAAATCGTGCCGGAAGTCGATATTCCCGGCCACAGCACGGCGGCTCTTGTCGCCTATCCGGAACTGACGGATGGGCAGGAGGCACCGGACAGCTATCGCTCTGTGCAGGGATATCCGAACAACGCGCTCAACCCGGCCATCGAGCCGACCTATGAATTCCTCGGTAAGATATTCGACGAGATGGTTGAGCTCTTTCCGTCGCGGCTGATCCATATCGGCGGCGACGAGGTTGCGGATGGGTCCTGGCTCGCCTCGCCGCTTGCCAAGGCGCTGATGGAAAAGGAGGGGCTGGATGGCACCTTCGGCATCCAGTCCTATTTCATGAAACGTATTCAGGGGATGTTGCACGAGCGCGGCCGCCAGCTTGCCGGCTGGGATGAGGTTTCCCATGGCGGCGGCGTCGATCCGGCCGGAACGTTGCTGATGGCATGGCAGAAGCCGGAAGTCGGACTTGAGCTTGCGCGCCAGGGCTACGATGTGGTGATGACGCCGGGTCAGGCCTATTATCTGGACATGGTGCAGGATGAAGCCTGGCAGGAGCCGGGCGCAAGCTGGGCCGGCACCGTTCCGCCTTCGCATACCTATGCCTATGAAGCCGTCGGCGAATTTCCCGAGGAGTTGAAGGAGCGGATGAAGGGCGTTCAGGCCTGCATCTGGTCAGAACACTTCCTCAACCGTGCCTATTTCAACCATCTGGTTTTCCCGAGGCTGCCGGCCATTGCCGAGGCGGCGTGGACACCAAAAGCGCAGAAGGACTGGTTGCGTTTTTCCGCCATCGTCCCCTTGAGCCCGGTTTATTGAGGGGAAACAGACATGCGTATTGCCGTTGGTGGAATTCATACCGAATGCAGCACCTATTCGCCGGTGCTGATGGGGCAGGAAGATTTTCGTGTCTTTCGCGGCGTCGAACTGCTGGAGGCCGAGTATTTCAATTTCCTCGGTGAGGGCAGGGTGGACGTACTGCCGCTTCTGCATGCGCGGGCGGTGCCGGGCGGCCCTGTGTCGCGCGCGACCTATGACGCGTTCAAGCGGGAATTCCTCGAGCGCCTGAAGGCCGCGCTGCCGCTCGACGGGCTTTATCTCGCCATGCATGGAGCGATGAATGTCGAGGGTATGGAGGATGCGGAAGGTGACTGGATTTCCAGCGCCCGCGCCGTGGTGGGACCGGATGTGATCGTTTCCGCGAGCTATGATCTGCATGGCAATGTCAGCCAGACGATCATCGATCAGCTCGACATATTTGCCGGCTACCGAACGGCGCCGCATATCGATGTGCGCGAGACGATGGTACGGGCTTGGGCGATGCTGCTGAAGGCGCTGAAGACGGGAGAAAGACCCGGCGTGGCATGGGCAAAAATCCCCGTTCTGCTGCCGGGTGAAAAGACCTCGACGGAGGATGAGCCTGCCAAAAGCCTTTATGCGGTTCTGCCGGATCATGATGTGCGGCCCGGCATTTGGGATGCGAATTTCATGATCGGCTACGTCTGGGCGGACGAACCCCGTGCAACGGCCTGCGCCGTGGTGACGGGAACGGACAAAGCGGCTGCACAGGCGGTCGCGAGCGAGATCGCGCAATCCTACTGGAATGCCCGGCAGGACTTTCGTTTCGGCCCCGTGACCGAGCCGCTTGAGGCCATTGTGGATATTGCCGAAAACACCGCAACGCGACCGATCATCCTGGCCGACTCGGGAGACAATCCGACCGGTGGTGGGGTTGGCGATCGCGCCGATGTTCTGGCCGCACTGATTGCGCGCAACTGGCAGGGTGCGTTGCTGGGCGGCATCACCGACAGGCCGGCGGTCGAAGCCTGTTTTGCGGCCGGCGAAGGTGCAACACTTTCCCTGAAGATTGGCGGCAGTCTCGATCCGCAAAGCCCATCGGTCACTGTCGAAGCCGAGGTCCTGAAATTGGACGATTCTGGTGCTGCGGACCAGCGGCAGGCGGTGGTCGCCATCGGTGGCATCACGGTCATTCTGGCGGCGCGGCGCAGGCCTTATCACATGATTTCCGATTTCACCCGTCTCGGCTTCGATCCAAAGGGCGTGCGGCTGCTGGTCGTCAAGTCAGGTTATCTTTCGCCGGAGCTTGCACCGATCGCCAATCCCAACCTCATGGCGCTGACGGAAGGGGTTATCAATCAGGATATCGAAAACCTTCCCAATCGCCGCCGGGATGGCGATTTCTACCCATGGAAGCCGCATTTCGACTATACCCCCAAACCCATCCTTTCGGCCCGCTGGCGATGACAGCGGTCCGGTAGCTTTTACCCAGCGATCCGGCGGTGCCGGATCATCTCAGGCGAATCTCCATGCCGTCGGCTCTTTCCATCGTCATCAACAATCCGTCGATCCGCATCGGGGCGCTCGCCATCCTGTTTTTCGGGTTTTCGAATGCGGCGACCGCCCCCTATCAGGCGGTCATCGGCATTCGCGAAATCGGGCTGAGCAACAGCGTCTATTCGCTGTTGATGCTGTTTGCCGCTGTCATCAATGTCAGCGCCAGCGTGTTGATGGGCATCGTCGCCGACAGGCTGGGCGAATATCGCAAGCCAATGCTCTATATCGCGCTCTTCGGCGTCAGCGGTTATCTGCTGGTTTATCTGGCCGGTAACGCCACGGCATTTGTCGCCGCGAAGCTGGTGCTTCTGCCGATTTTCGGAGCGATGAATTCGTTGATCTTCGCGCATGTGCGTGCGGATGCGCGCAACCTTTCGACAGGTGAAATGATCGCGGTGAACTCGATCATGCGGGCAACCATCTCGCTCTCCTGGGTGCTGGTGCCTGGTATTGTCGGTGTTTTTCTGGTGAATTCCGGCAATATGCTGATGGCTTTCCTGTTTTCGGGCATCTGCGCGCTTGTCTGTTTTCTGCTCGTCGCCTTCTGCCTGCCGCGGGCCGCCACGCCGGCATCGGCAAATACCGAAGCGCGGTTCGGCCTGCGCGCCTCGCTTGCGGAAATCGGGTCACGGCGGGTGCTGCTCCGGATCATCGCCATCGCGCTCATCTGCTCGATGCTGCATCTCAACGATTCCGTGCGCTCGCTTATCATAACCGGACAGGCCAAGGGCACGGTGGCGGATATCGGTATTGTTGCGGGTATCGTCGCTGCGCTGGAAATCGTCTTCATTCTCCTCTGGGGCTGGATCGAGAAGAAGGTTCCGCAAACACTGACACTTGCGGCGGGAGCGGGACTTTATGCCATCTATCTCATCCTGCAGGGGCTTGCTTCCGCGCCGTGGCATATCTACGCGCAGACGGTTATCAGTGCGCTGGGTGCCGCCGCGATCATCAGCATTCCCATTACCTACCTGCAGGAACTGATCGCTGATCGGCCGGGGCTCGGAAGCTCGCTGATTGCCGTCAATATCTTTCTCGGTGCTGGTCTGGGTGCGCTGATTTTTGCCGTTGGAACCCTGGTCTCCAGCTATTCGGGAACTTCCATATTGGGAGCAATCGTGGGGCTCGGCGGCGTTTATATGCTTTACGCGCTTGATGGAAAGGGCCGCCGCAGGTAACGGCCACCCAAATGAAAGAGGTTACGATGATTCTCGAGATTTGTGTGGACGATGTCGCCGGTCTGGAAGCGGCGGTCAGCGGCGGGGCCGATCGCATCGAGCTCTGTGCGGCGCTGTCGGGCGGCGGTGTGACGCCATCGGCGGGTTTCATGCAACGCGCGGCGTCCTGTGGGCTGCCGGTGAGCGTCATGATCAGGCCGCGCGCCGGTGATTTCGTGTTCACACGCGACGAAGCGGATGTCATGAAACGCGACATCGATGCGGCGCGTGCTGCAGGCCTTTCCGGCGTGGTGCTCGGCGCGTCGCGTGGCGATGGTTCGCTCGATATTGGCTTGCTTGAAGAGCTGCGCAATCATGCCGACGGGCTGGATGTGACGCTGCATCGGGCTTTCGATGTCGTGCCTGACATGGAAGAGGCGCTGGAAGCCGCCATCGCGTTGGGATTTCCAAGAATTCTCACTTCCGGTGGCGCGCGTTCGGCGCTTGAGGGGATGGAGGCTCTGGCGCACCTGTCCGAGATGGCGACAGGCCGGATCATCATCATGCCCGGCGCCGGCGTGCGTCCGCAGAGCGTTCAGACATTGCTGGATCGCTTTCCGATCACGGAAATCCACGCATCCTGTTCCGCCGTTCCATCCTTTGATCTGGAAAGCAGGGTGGCGAAGCTCGGTTTCACCGGCGCAGGGCGCAAGGTTACAGATGAGGCGGCGGTTCGCGAGTTGAAGACGATCCTCACCGCTCATCATAAAGGCGGCGCAGCGCTCTAGCCGTTCCGGCCGCGCCGTCGAGGTCGAGCGTGATCGTGCCGGGTGCTGGCAAGGCCAGTGCTGCCTTGATGGCATCGGCCATCGGTTGCGCCGAAATATCCTTCTCCTCCAGCACATGCGCCAGCCCCAGCCGCGCCAGTCGTTCGGCACGGGCGCTCTGTTCGGTTTCGCCCCCGGCTGCGAACGGGATGAGAAGCGAGCGGCATCTGGCCTGAAGAATATCGCAGACGGTATTATAACCGGCCTGTGAAACCGAAAGCCGTGCCCCGGCGAGCAAACTTGCGAAATCCTTACGGAAACGGAAGACGGACACATTCTCGGCCGCCTGCGCCGAGATCGCATCGAAATCCGCTTGCGGCATGTTTGGACCGGTTACGAGGCACCAGTTCTTGATGCCACCAAGCAGAGGGGCGGCCTCGATAGCAGCCCGTATGAGTGTTGCCCCTACGGCGCCGCCGCCTGCGGAAACCACGATGTCGAATTTCTCCTCCGGTTCCGGCGGCGGAAGGGGGGCGACGAGCCCGGTATAGACGATGCGCTGGCTGATTTCACCGGCGAGGGGAAAGGTGTCTTCCAGCCGGGCGAAATCCGGATCGCCATGGACGAGCACCGCATCGAAATGTTTCTTCACCAGCGACACGGTCTCTTCGTCCCGTCCCGGTTTGGTTTTTTCCTGAAGAATATCGCGCAGCGACGCCATGACGAGCGGGCGCGGTTCGCTGTCCTCAATCTCGTCCAGCAGCGGCAGCAATTCAAAACGCACCTGCCTGCGACCGAAAGGGAAAGCCTCGATGATAACGATATCGGGTTTGGCGCCGTGATAGGCCCCGATCAGCATATCGGTTCTAAGCCTCTTGAAGTCGTCATCCACCGGTTTGCCGGAACTGTCGACCAGGCCGGCAAAGTTGCCGTCGCTAACGGCGATGGGCGGCAATTCGACATGGCGGATGCCCTCGCCCGGAAAGCCCGGGACCGGAGTGCCGCCCGTCACCAGAACCACATCAAAACCGTCCGCCTGAAGGGCTTTGGCAATGCGGCTGGCGCGGGCGATATGGCCGATACCGAGAAGGTGCTGGACGTAAAAGAAGACGCAGGGGCGTTTTTCCGTATCGGTCATGGCGTTTTTTCCCACTCGGTCTCGAACAGGGCCGTCAGTTCGGCAATGCTGGTGCGATGGTCGAAGGCGGTGCGCACACGGTTTTCGGCTGCACTGCCAAGACGCTGGCGCAATTGCGGATCGGTGATGGCCATGCGTAGCGCCTCTGCGAAGGCGGCCGGATTTTCCGGTTCCGTCAATAGGCCGTTTTCACCACTGACGAAGAACTCCGGAATGCCTGATATGTTGGTGGAGATGCAGGTCAAAGCCTGGCTCGCAGCCTCGACCAGCACATTGGGAAGGCCGTCGCGGTCGCCATCGCTGGTGATGCGGCAGGCAAGGGCGAAGAGGTCTGCTTCCCGGTAGTTTTCCAATACCTGTTTCTGGTCCATCGCCCCGGTCCAGACGATCCTGTCGGCAATGCAGAGTTCGTCGGCAAGTTTCTTCAGTGCGGCCAGTTCATCGCCGCCGCCGATATGGGTGAAACGCCAATGGATATTCTGGGGAAGCGAGGCGAGCGCGCGCAGCAGAATATCGATGCCCTTTTTCTTGACGGCTCGGCCGACGCTTAAAATCCTGACAGGATCATCGGCGTTCGATCCGTCCCTTACCGGACGCGGTGTCTCGAAATGCGGGAAGCGGGTGAGATCGAGGCCATGATAGCTCAGATGCACATTCTTCCTGGCTCCGGAAAGTGTCTGCAGATGCTGAAAGCCTCCGGCGGTGCAGGTCACGGCCCAGCGGGCGCTTTGCAGCTTGGCGGCAAGGTCGCGGTCGTTCGAGGTCCAGATGTCCTTCGCGTGCGCCGAGATCGTCCAGGGCGTGCCTGTCATGAGATGGGTATAGGCGGCGACCGAGGCGGGCGTGTGGATGAAGTGGACATGTAGCCATTCCGCATCCGCAGGCCATTCATGTGAGAGCACGGCAGCCTGCCCGAAACGGCGGAAGCGGTTGCGGCTGAGATCATGCGGCAGGTCGCTGAAAAACTGGCGAAGCGCTTTGGTGAAGCCCGGCTTTTTGCGGCAGGCCCATAGCGCCCTCAGAACGCGCAGCGGTTCCTCGTGCAGATACTCCGGCAAATAGGTAACGGGCGCGCGGATTTCATCGTGAACCGGATGGCGCTTCTTGTCCGTGGGCCGGCGCATCGACATGAGTTCAAGCTTCAGGCCGGCCTTTTCCAGCCCGAGAAGCTCCTGAGCGATGAATGTCTCGGACAGGCGCGGATAGCCCTTGAGGAGCACCACGATTTTTTTTGTATCGGTCACGTTGCGCGTGTCTCTTTTGAAGTGATGTTTGTTGGGGAACCGGTCACGCGGTCAGCGTGATCGGCGCCTTGTCGCCCTCGGGCGGCAGCCATTCAGCGATCCGGCGCGAAATGTTTTCCAGACCATCCAGCTTCAGTCCGCGCGCATTGACGGAAGGGGGCGCGCGGTTTGGCAGGGCTTTTAGAGCCGCGGCCATTTTTGCGGGGTTCTCCGCATCCTCCGGCAGAAGCATGTCGAAAAGGCCAAGTTCCGAGGCGCGGCTGGCGCGGATAAGCTGCTCTTCGCGCGGCACGGTGCGCGGCACGACGAGGGCGGGTTTGTCGAAGGACAATATCTCGCAGACGGTGTTGTAACCGCCCATGGAGACGACGGCCTGCGCGCCGGCGACGAGATCTTCCATGCGATTGTCAAACTCGATGATCTCGATATGCGGAATATCGGCGACGCTGTTCATGAAGCGCTGACGCTGATCCGCCGGCATATAGGGGCCGAGCACCACCAGCGCCTTATGCGTCAGTTCGCTGTCATGGCGATAGGCGTTGATGACGTCATCGATCAATTCGCTGCCATCGCCGCCGCCGCCGGTAGTGACGAGAAGATAGTCGCCTTCCGGCCGGTGCGATACGGTTTCTGCCTGCGTCTTGGACCTTTGCAGGAAACCGACGAAATCCATCTTGTCGCGAACGGTGTGCGGAACATCGAGCCCCGTCAGCGGATCATGGAAATCTGGCGGGCCATAGATCCAGACATGGTCATAGAATTGGCCGATCTTGGTCATGACATTGTTACGCTTCCACTCGGCTTCAAGCAGCTGCGGCGCATCCATGACATCGCGCAGGCCGATGACGAGCTTGGTGCCCTGTCCCTTGAGATAAGCGAGCGTTTCCTCCACCTCGCCGCGCAGGCCCATGGGCTCCTTGTCGACGATGAAGATATCCGGCTGGAAGCTTTCAGCGGTGTGATAGATGATGGAGCGGCGCATCTTCAGCGTTTCCTGAAGATCGATATGCCTGTCCATCGAGGTATATTCACCGTTGCGCAGTTTGATGACGCTCGGGATTTTCACGAAATCGACGCGGGCGCGATAATCGAAGGCGCCGGCAATCGTCGCACCTGAAATGATGAGGACGTTGAGGCCGCGATAATCCTCCACCAGAGCATGCGCAATCGTGCGACACCGCCGCAGATGGCCGAGGCCGAAGGAATCATGGCTGTACATGAGAATGCGCGCGTCGTTCAAACGGGAGCTCATGGGCCAGACCTCTTTTTGCCTTTCACGATGAAGGCGGCGTCGGAAGGGCAGTGTATCAAGACGTATTCCATTTTATTTGAAGGGGTCCGCAGCATCACGTAGTCCGTCACCGAAGAAATTAAAGGCCAGAATGACGAGAACGACCGGGATCGTCGGTATGAGAAGCCACGGATATAGCGCAATGACGCTGACGCTGCGCGCCTCTGTGAGCAGAATTCCCCAACTTGTGATCGGTGGTCTGAGACCAAGCCCGAGAAAGCTCAGTGCGGTCTCGCCCAGGATCATGCCTGGAATTGTCAATGTGGCAGAGGCGATCAGGTGTGACATAAAGCCGGGAATAAGGTGTCTGCCGATGATGCGCGGCGTGCCCGCGCCCATCAATTGTGCAGACAAAACATAGTCTTCTTCGCGAAGCGCCAGCAGTTTTGAGCGCACGGCGCGCGCCAGCCCCGTCCAGTCCAGCATGCCGAGAATGATGGTGATGCCGAGATAGACGAGGATGGGGCTCCACGTCACCGGCATGATGGCCGCAAGCGCCAGCCACAGCGGAATGCTCGGGATGGATTGCAGGACTTCAATCACACGCTGGACAATCAGATCGAAGGTGCCGCCGCGATAACCCGCCAGACCACCGATCACAATGCCGAGAACGAAGCTCATGGCGACGCCGAGAAGGCCGATGGTCAGCGAAATACGGGCGCCATAGATGATACGGGAGAGTACGTCACGGCCGAGACGATCCGTGCCGAGCAGGAACATTTCACCGCCTTCGGCCGGGCAAACGAGATGGGTTCTGCCCTCGAACAGGCCCCAGAAGTGATAGGTATCGCCCTTGCAGAAGAAACGCAGCGGCTGGATATCCGTCGGCACGTCCCGATAGACCCGTCTCAGATTGTCCATGTCGAGCGTCATTTCCCGGCCGTAAACGAAGGGGCCGACAAATTTTCCGTCATTGAACAGGTGAATGGCCTGCGGTGGCGCGTAGATGTGCTCGATATTGCGGGTATGGAGGTTATAGGGCGCGAGGAATTCGCTGATCAGGATCGAAAGGTAAAGCACCACCAGAAAAGCGCCGGACCAGACCGCGATCTTGTGCTGACGGAACTGCCACCACATGAGACGCAGCTGCGAGGCCTTGCTGAAGGCCGCCATTCCTGACGTGTTGGGTTCGATCAGCGACGGGTCGAAGGGCGCGGTCGAGACATAGTGGGGCAGCGCTTCGCCGGGGTTCGGAATGGATGAAGTCATTTGACGTTACCACCTCCGAAGCGGATTCGCGGGTCGAGTATGGCAAGGGCGATATCCGACACCAGAACGCCGATCACCGTCAGGAAAGCAAGGAACATCAGGAACGAACCGGCCAGATACATGTCCTGGCTCTGCAGCGCTCTGATGAGCATGGGGCCGGTGGTTTCGAGCGACAGGACGACGGCGGTGATTTCCGCGCCTGATATGATCGCAGGCAGGATCGAGCCGATATCCGAGATGAAGAAATTCAGCGCCATGCGCAGCGGATATTTGGTCAGCACCTTGAAGGGATGAAGCCCCTTGGCCCGGGCCGTCACCACATACTGCTTCTGCAATTCGTCGAGCAGATTGGCGCGCAGGCGGCGTATCATGCCGGCCGTACCCGCTGTTCCGATGATGAGGACGGGAATCCAGATATGTTCGAGGATCGATTTGAGCTTCGCCCAGCTCATCGCCTGGCTCAGATATTCCCGGTCCATCAGGTGGCCGATGGAGATGCCGAACCAGATATTGGCGAAATACATCAGGATCAACGCCAGCATGAAATTGGGAATGGCGATGCCGAGCAGGCCGAGGAAGGTGAGCCCGTAGTCACCCCAGCTGTATTTGTGCGTGGCGGAATAGATGCCGATTGGAAAAGCGAGGATCCAGGTGACGATGATGGTGACGAAGGACACCAGAACCGTCAGCCACAGGCGGTCTCCAACCACATCGCTGACCGGCAGCTGATATTCGAAGGAATAACCGAAATCACCGACGAGCATGCCGGTCGCCCAGCGGAAATAGCGGATCGGTGCCGGTTGATCGAAGCCATAGCGGACGCGCAACTCCTCGATTTCGGCAAGGTTCGCCGTTTCGCCCATGGCACGCAGCTCTGCGACGTAGCTTTCGAAATAGTCGCCCGGCGGCAGTTCGATGATGGTGAAGACCAGCATCGAGATCAGGATCAGCGTGGGGATCATGACGAGGATGCGCTTTAAAATATACCGCAGCATATCAGGCGTCTCCGTCATACCAGAAGGCATCCGGCATGTAGACGCCGAGATAAGATGTGGGTTCGTAACCGAAAAGCGCCTTGTCCGGCACGTTTCGCATGCGTTTGACATGGACGACGGGTTGCAGCGCGCCGTTGACGATACCGATGGAAAACACCTGCTGCGTATAAATCCCGAGCATCTCCAGCCAGATGGCCTGACGTTCTTCCTCGGTGACGCTTCTGCGCCATTTTTTCAGGAGATCGAGCAGGTGCGCCGCTTCCGGCAGGTCAGGTTCCTTGCCCTCGCGGCCGCCGGAAAGATAATGGATGCCCCAGACTGGCCATTGCAGCTGGTCGTCACCGGTGGGCGCAAGGCCGGAAGGCAGCATATCAGGTGTCGGCACACCATTGTCCATGCCCATCCATACCGACATCAGCACCTCGCCGCCCATGGCGCGTTTGCGGAAGACATCGCGCTGGGTGGGGCGCACGGAAACAGCAATGCCGATATGCCGCCAGTGATCCGTCACCAGCTCCATCACGTCGGTTTCGAGCGTGCTTTCGCCTGTCGTCTCGACGATGATATAGGCCGGACGCCCATCCGGCAGGAGCCGGAGGCCAGCGCTGTCGCGCCTGTCGAGACCGGCTTCATCGAGCAGCCTGTTGGCGGTTGCGCGGTCGAAGGCGCTCCAGGCGTCCGCAAATTCCTGCCGGTAAAGCGGGCTTTCCGGCAGAACGGTATCGGCGCTCTCCTTCGCCAGCCCGTAAAAACAGACCATGTTGATTTCGTGCCGGTTGATCGCAAGGGACAAAGCACGGCGCACGCGTACGTCCTGAAAAGCGCTGCGCCAGACCGGATCGGCGCAATTCAGGTTGGGCAGAAGCGCGATGCGTGAACCCTGGGAGCGCTTGTAGAGGTTCACCTTCAGAGGAAAACGCTTTTCCGCATCCTTCAAAAAGGTGTAGTCGGCGAAATCGAGGCCAAAATATTGCAGATCGCTGTCGCCGGAGGCCGTCTTGGCCGAGATGATATCGGACGAGGTGACGTTCAGCAGGAACCGGTCGAGATAGGGCAGTTGCAGGCCGTTTTCATCGACGCGATGATAATAGGGGTTGCGTTCGAACACGAACTGTTCGGCTGGCGGCGCGGTTGTGTTTCGCCAGGCATCCAGTGTCGGCAAAGCAGGATTTTCCGGGCGCACCTGCCGCGACATCTTGATATGCAGCCCGCTCCAGTCATCCGCCTTGTTTTTCTTGATGAGTTTGGCGAGGTTTTCCGCAGTCTGATATTTGACGTGGAACTGCTTCATGTAGGCGGCGGGAAGGAACAGCCGCGCCGGCGAGGCGGCTGCGAGCTTGGCCAGAAAATCCGGGTTGGGGCCGTCCCAGCTGTAACGTACCGTCAGCAGGTCAATGACCTCGATCAGGGGTGGTTTGTTGTTGACCAGAAGTTCGATCGGAGGACCGCCCTTGTGGATTTCCTTGTTGAGGGCGACATCCTCCCAGAAATAGCGGAAATCCTCAGAGGTGAAGTCGCTGCCATCGGACCATTTGTGGCCCTCGCGCAGCTTGAAGGTGAAGATGCGTTCGTCCTGAACGTCGTAGCTTTCCAGAATATCCGGATGAAGCTCGAATTTTTCGTCATAACCGACGAGGCGGGCATAGCTGCTGATCGGCATCAGCCTGATATCACGCTGGCCGCCAATGAGCATGCGCACCGAGCCGCCATGTTTTCCTGGCTCACGGCCAAGCGCTTTCATGTCGATGACGCGCGGGTTTTTCGGCAGCCGTTCGGCTACGTCGGGCAATTCGCCCTTTTCCCGTTTTTCCTTGAAATAGGCGGGGTCGGTATAGGCGGCTCGCGCATAGGCCGGCAGGAAAACGGAGGCCAACAGGGCAAGGGTGGTGCGGCGCGTGATCAAGGGCGAAGCTCCCGGATATCGGCGTTGCCGTTTGCGAGAACGAAATGGCCGTCGCCCAGATCGGCGGAGATCATGTCGCCATCACCCTCATCGCGGAACTGCTTGCCCCAGTCGAATTTGCCCGTCGCGCTGATCTTGCCGATGGTGCGGAAATCGAGCGGCCGGTCGAGATCGGGGAAAGGTACAGCCGCCAGCAGCGATTTGGTATAGGGATGCACGGGAGCGCGCATCATGATTTCCCGCGGCGCCAGCTCGACGATGCGGCCCTCGCACATCACGGCCACGCGGTCGGCCATGTAATCCACCACCGCCAGATTGTGCGAGATGAAGAGATAGGTAAGCCCGAGGTCTTTTTGCAAATCCTTGAGCAGATTGAGGATTTGCGCCTGCACGGAGACATCGAGGGCGGAAACGGGTTCATCGCAGATCAGCAGTTCGGGTCCGAGCGCCAGGGCTCTGGCGATACCGATACGCTGCCTTTGGCCGCCCGAAAAACTGTGCGGATAACGATTAAGCGCGCTTTCTCCAAGCCCGATAGCCCTGACGAGATTGCGGACTTTCTCCGCGCGGTATTTCGCATCGCCCCGTCCGTGGATTTCGAGCGGCTCGCTCAGAATATTGCCCACCGTCATACGTGGAGACAGCGACGATATCGGGTCCTGGAAGACCATCTGTATCTTCGACCGCAGCTCCTTGAGGTCGCCGTCCTTCGCATTGAGGACATCGATATCGCCCTGCGGCCGGTGAAAGGTCACCGAGCCTTCATCCGGGCGCACGGCGCGCATGAGGATTTTGCTGACGGTGGTTTTGCCGCTGCCGCTTTCGCCGACCAGGCCGAGGCATTCTCCTCGGCGGATTTCAAAACTGACGCTGTTGACCGCTTTGGTGGCGTTGGCGTCACCCTTGCGGAACCAGCTGGATTTGCGGGTTGTGAAGGTCTTGCTGATATTGTCCACGGTCAGAAGCGGGCCGGGAGTTTTATTGACCGCGGCGGTCTTTTTGCCGACCAGGCTTTCGTGGTCAATGTTGATTTCGCGCAGCGCCTTCAGCCTTTCGCCGGGCTTCATGTCGAAATGCGGTACGGCGGCCATCAAGCCTTTGAGATAGGGATGGCTTGGCGCCTTGAAAATGTCGTCGACCGTGCCCGCCTCCATGATCTCGCCCTGATAGATCACGGCGACCTCGTCGGCGATATTGGCCACTACGCCGAGATCGTGGGTGATGAGCAGCATGCTCATGTTCAGCCGGCTCTGGAGATCGCGCAGGAGCTTCAGGATCTGCGCCTGTATCGTCACATCAAGCGCCGTCGTCGGCTCGTCGGCGATCAGGAGCGCGGGGCGACAGATCAGCGCCATGGCGATCATGGCACGCTGGCGCATGCCGCCCGACAATTCGAAGGGATACATGTTCACGACCTTCTTGGGTTTGGAAAACCCAACGAGATCGAGCGTTTCATACATTTTTTCCGCACGTTCGGCCGGCGACAGGATGCTGTGGATTCTGAGCGCCTCATCGATCTGGTTGCCGATCGTATGCAGCGGCGAGAAGGACGTCATAGGCTCCTGAAAAATCAGGCCGATGCGGTTTCCGCGTATTGAACGGATTTCCCGCCCGTCCTTAGGCAATTGCAGCATATCGATAGGGCCGGCTGCGGCATTTTCCGGATCGGTGAACAACACGCGGCCGTTCACGCGCGCCGTCTTGGGATGAATGCCCATGATGGTCTGGCCGATGACGGACTTTCCCGAGCCGGACTCGCCAACGAGAGCAGTGACTTTTCCCGGAAGAATGCGAAGGCTGGTACCCCTGACGGCATCGATGGTGCCGCCCATCAGAGAAAACGAAACCCGCAGATTTTCAATACGGAGCAAATCTGCGCCTGCGCTCATGCCAAAGGGTTCCTTGCCGTCTCTTTATTGTTACGTTGTGACAATTGCTCAGGAGGGCTTAAATCCACGTTATCGCAGGGTTTGTTGTCTGTCTATGCCTCTGAAACATCGAATTGTTTAGCAAATTCAAAGCCGGCTTCCGAAATAGGGCGGCTTGCCTGACAGCTCCTGTTTCGTGATATGTTAACGGGTGCTTTTGAATGAGGATCCATGTCCGACAAGAAATATTATGACGCTGAGCTCGATAAAGCCCGGCAGTTGCAAAATGACGGCCGATATGTGGAAGCCGACGCGCTTCTCTTATCGCTGGTTGCAGCAAAAGACGGACATCTGATGGGCGAACGGACGGTGCTCGGTCTGCCGCGCAGACTGCATGCCGCGCGGCTGCGTCTCGCCAAGGCCGAGGGCGATATGGTCGCCAGGATCGGCTATCAATATACGCTGGTTCCGCCGCCACAGGTGCTGCAGAAATATGCGCGGTTTTCCACGGAAGAACGTCGCATCATCAGTCTCAAAAGCCGTGAAGACGTGCCAAGGCTTATCCACCAGATATGGATCGGGGAAAAAGCCCCGCCGGTATCGGTTGAGGCATGGGCCGCCCACGCTTCGAACCATCGTTACGACTATCGCCTCTGGCGGGAGGCTGATCTTGAGCGGGAAGGCGTGTTTTCGAACGGCATCTTCAAAACCATGCTGGACAAAGGCGATTATCCGGGCGCGGTGGATGTGGCCCGTTATATCCTGCTGGAGCGATTTGGCGGCATCTATCTCGATTGTGACTGGTATCCGGCGCGGGACGATGTGAGCTTCGATACATTCCTGCCCTTGGCGGGGCTGACAGTGTTTGACGAAAAAACGCCGCGTGACACGGGGCAGGGCAGCATGCTGCTTGCCAATTCCTTCATCGCTGCGCCTGCCGGACATCCGGTCTTTGGCAAGATGCTGGAGGCCTTTCCCGGGATCATCGAAGACATGCCGCGCGCGCCTGCCTGGTGGTCGACTGGTCCTTTGATATTCACCGTTATCGCCCGGGCCGGAAGCATCAGCCTCGCGCCGGCGTCGTTCGTCGCCGCGTCTCTTCCCGACCGCGCAGCTTTCGATGAGGTGGAAGTGGTCAGGCGGAAACTTTCCACTGAGGCGGGCGGGTTGCTGATCGCCTGGAAATCATGGTGAGATTTCGTCGACAAGGTCCTTGGAAGAACGCCAGCGGGCGGCGGGATGTTCGGCGGTCACTTCGAAAAGCCGTCTCAGGAAGCGCCAGACATTGTCGTCATGCACGAGATGATGGGTAAGGACGCCTGTGACGCCGCCATTTTCGGCGGCCCTCAGGATGCGGGCGGCGGTCTCGGAAAACAGGATGCCGTCGTCACGGCCACCGCGGCTGCCGTGCCAGTCGATCACGTCGACATGGGTGTTCAGGCAGGGCGGCAGGGTGCTTTTCTCCGGGCCGAAAACGGACAAGGCGCGATATCCGAGGCCGGCCAACTCCTTCACGATACCGGCATCTATGCGGTTCCATGGCGGCACGAGCATAGGTACCAAGCGCCCACCATGCAGGTCGTGGAGTTTATCCAGCCCGGATTGCAACTCATCGAGAACGATGGCCGGATCGCGATGTGATCCGAGCTCCTGCTTCTTTTCTTTCTCCCCGGCATAATTCGCATGGGACCAGCCATGGACGGCGACCTGGGCGATATCAGACGTATCCAGATGCTGTGCGAGCCTGTCTGTCGTCATCTCGGGAATGACCGCGAGCGTGACCGGAGCGGAAAAGCCGGCGCAAAGATCGAGTAGCGTGTCGAGGGCCGGTGTCGGCTCCACCGCATCGTCGTCCCTGAGCCAGAGATCGGCCTTTATGCCGCGCCGCTCACATTCGTCCAGTGCCGCAACGAGTGTTTCCAGACTCATGATCTTCGCGCCTTTGCTTGCAGCAGGATATGGTTCAGCTCTTTTGCGGCGTTTTCCAAAGACCGTTCGTTCCTGACGAATTGCCGGGCCGCCCTTGCCAGTTCTTCACGCCTGTTGTCATCACCGATCAGGGTTTTAATCGCGTCGGCATAGGCGGCTGTATCATTCTCCGGTGTCAGTAATCCTGTGGTGCCGGATTTTACCACTTCGGGAACACCCGCCACCTTTTCGGCCACGACGGGCAGGCCGGCGGCCTGCGCTTCGAGATAGGCGAGACCATAGGCCTCGCCATGGCCCGGCCAGACATAGAGCGACGCTTTCGAAAGAAGCATGGCGATCTCGGACGCGGTTTTTTCCCCGTGCCAGACAAGGCGCTGATCCGGAAAAGCGCTGAACATGGCTTGTACGGCCGCGCGTTCCGGCCCATCGCCGACGATATCCAGCGTCCAGTTGATATCCTGCGGCAAAAGGGCGAGCGCTTCGGCAAGGGCGCGATAGCTGTCGAGCTTGTCACCCGCCCGCATCATGGCGACGGCAATCAACTTTGCCGGGGTCGGATTGGGTGTGTTTTTGAGAAAGGCCTCGGCATCGATAAAGGGCGGTAACATGGCCCATCGAAGGGCGGGCGAGGCCCGCACAAGCCCCTCGCGATCCCGCGCAGTGAGGCAGATATTGATCGATGCGACATTCAATGCGGCCAGCAACCGGTCTTGAACCACCTGCCAGCCCATCCCGTTGCGCTTGGGCGAATAGGATGCCTCGGCGGTGACGTAGGGAATATCGAAACGTCTGGCCAGTTCCGGCCCAAGCAAATCGAGGGCCTTGTAATAGGGGTGATAACAAAACCAGAGGTCCGGTGCGCCCTCCAGCTGCCAGCGCTGCGTGATGGTCTCGATTTCGCGCTCAGCCGTTTCGGCAAGCGAAGTCCGCGCGGGTTCATCCGGCTGTTTCAGGAAGCCGCGCAGTTCGGAGGCGACTGAAACCTCATGGCCCCCCATCGTCATCGCCTGCATCAGCAGGCGGGCCATCAGCCGGTCGCCGGAGGGAACGGGATGGTTGGGTGATTTGAGCGGCGCATAAAAGGCGATCTTCATGGCGATGGTTGTGCGTTGCCGGCGGCTTGGGCGTCAACCGGAATTTGAAAGGCCCGAGCCTTGACAGGTCAGTCATTCTTGCCCAACTGAAAGGCATCTTTTGCACATGCGCGGAGCGTGACACGCTTTGACTTCCCCAGACATTTCCCAGAACCTGCTTTCCAGCATTGAAAACAGAAGCGCCAAAGCGGGGGTGATCGGCCTCGGCTATGTCGGTCTGCCGCTTGCCATGACGATCGCCAAGGGCGGTTTCAAGGTTGTCGGTTTCGATATCGATCCCGGTAAAATTACCGCGATCGAGGCCGGACGCAGCTATATCGAGGCCGTTTCGGACGAGGTGCTGGCAAGTGTGAGGCAGGATGACGGCTTTGTCGCCACCTCGGATTTCTCCAGGCTGGCCGAATGTGATGTCATCGCCATCTGCGTGCCCACACCCCTGACCAAATATCGCGAGCCGGATCTCTCCTATGTCGAAAAGACCTGCCGGGATATTGCCGCGCATCTGCGCAAGGGGCAGATCGTGGTTCTGGAATCGACCACCTATCCCGGCACCACCGACGGGGTGGTGAAGACCATTCTGGAAAGCACCGGGCTTGTCTCCGGCGTCGATTTCTTCCTTGGCTTTTCGCCCGAGCGGGAAGATCCCGGCAACCGCGATTTCGAGACCTCAACCATTCCGAAGGTTGTTGCTGGCGATGGTGAGGCCGCTGGAAAGCTGATGGAGGCTTTTTACGGTTCGGTGGTCAAAAAAATCGTTCCGGTTTCGACCAATGCCACGGCGGAAGCGGTGAAAATCACCGAAAACGTCTTCCGTGCCGTCAATATCGCACTCGTCAACGAACTCAAGGTCGTCTACGAGGCGATGGGTATCGACATATGGGAAGTGATCGATGCGGCGAAAACCAAGCCGTTCGGTTTCATGCCGTTTTATCCCGGTCCGGGTCTTGGCGGCCATTGCATACCGATCGACCCGTTCTACCTCACATGGAAATCGCGGGAATATGAGTTGCCGACGCGGTTCATCGAACTGGCCGGTGAAATCAACACCGGCATGCCGCGGCATGTCATCGGGCGCGTTGCCGAAGCGCTCGATATTCATTCCGGCAAGGCGCTCAGCCGCTCAAAGGTGCTGGTTGTCGGTCTCGCCTACAAAAAGAACGTGCCTGACATTCGCGAAAGCCCCTCACTGAAGCTCATCGAGCTTATTCAGGAGCGCGGCGGCGAAGCGGCCTATTTCGATCCCTACGTGGCTGAAATCCCGAAAACACGGGAATATAGCCACCTCATGGGCATGAAATCCGTGCCGTGGGACAGGCAGGCGATCGGCGCCTTCGACGCCGTTCTCGTTGCGACTGACCATGACAATGTGGATTATGCCGCTCTAAGCGAATGGGCGCCGCTTATCATCGACACACGCAATGTTTTCGCGCGTCGGGATATAGCCGCAAAACACATCATCAAGGCCTGATAAAATGAGCAGACTCGATAGTTTCATTCGCCGGTTGACCGCGCAGCGGGATATCCTCAACCATGTCGCGGCCAATCTCGATCTGCCGGGTGAAGGGGCGCTTATGGAAATCGGCCTTGGAAACGGGCGCACCTTCAATCACCTGCGAGAGCTGTTCCCCAACCGCCGCATCATCGCTTTCGACAGGGCCATGGGTGCACATGCCTCCTCGGTTCCGGCGCAGGAGGATCTGGTGATCGGCGAAATATCGCAAACCGCTCCGGCTTTCATCGGCACGGAAGCGGCTTTCGTGCATGCCGATATCGGCACGGGCTATCCGGAAAAGGATGCGGTTACCCTTACATGGTTGCCCGATCTTGCTGCGGGCATGCTGGCAAAAGGCGGCCTCGCGGTCAGCGGGCTGCCTCTGGATCATCCCATGCTGAAGCCGCTGCCGGTGCCGGCAAGTGTGCCGACGGACCGTTATTTTCTCTATCGCAAGATTTGAGATCGGACGCCCCGACAGGTTTGTCGGGGCTACTTCATAAATAGCGCTCGCTCTCTTCCTTCGAGAGCAGGAAGACCCTCATCTGCGAGTTTCGGCCGCGAATGGCGATTTCTTCGCTCCTGAGATCGGCAATCTCCTGTCCCGCCTGAATGATGGCCGGTTCGGAAACGACGATGGCGGCGCCGAACTCCTTGGCCTTGGATTCGAGCCTGCTTGCCACGTTGACGGTATCGCCTATGGCCGTCAGGGTTTTTGCCGCGCCATATCCCATCACACCGACGATGCTCGGGCCGGAGTGAATGCCGACCACCACTTCCAGGCGGACGGCGAATTGTTTCTCCAACCCCTCGTTCAGGATGGCGATATCCCGCAATATGGTTGCGGCTGCCTTCATGGCGTTGCGACAGGCACGGTCCGCATCCTCGCCAAGTCCAAAAAGGGCCATGGCGCCATCGCCAATGAATTTGTCGAGATGACCTCCGGCGTGTTCGACGGCTTGGCCGACGATGGTGAAATAGCGGTTGAGAAGGAAGACGACATCATAGGGCAGCTTCGCTTCGGACAGCGTGGTGAAGTTACGCAGATCGCAGAAGAGGATGGCGATTTCTTCTTCACGGCCGGGTCGGGCCGGCTGTGCATCCGCGGGCAGATCGCTCTGCTGGGGCGGTGAAACGAGAAGCGCGATGTTGAGATCGCTCGTAGGGCGCAGCTGACAACCGAGCCGCACATCCGAATCGGCATGGATGCGCCTCAAGGTGGTCTGCTCTATCTCCCCGGGTGGCGGAAGCGGGCCCTTGCTGTTCAGAACCTTGACGCGACAGGTTGAGCAGCGTCCCTTGCCGCCACAGACGGAGTAGTGCGGGATGCCCGCGAGCCTGCTGGCTTCGAGAATGCTGAAGCCGGCCGGGATGCGTGCTTGTGCGCCCTGTTCATAGTGGATTTCGATGGCGGTCAACCGTTGCCGGAAGCTGCGCACGCCGCGCAATACGAAGACCAGCATGACCGCGCCGGCAAAAAGCGCTTCGGTCGTGCTGGTAATGAACCGGATTCGCGTTTCCATCTCCCTTTGCAGCGGGAGCTCGTCTCTCTGGATGGCGTAATCCGAGAGCCCGGGAGGAAGCGCGTATTTCCGATCGACTTCCTCCAGCCAGCGGCCCGCATCGCTGAAACCCAGCAAGGCCAGAAGCGGCAGCATCACTGCCACCGTCATGAAGAGCCCGGCGATTTTCGGATACCAGTCGCGATAACGCAGCCAGAAATAAAGGCCGATGCATCCGTGGATCCAGATCACGATCAATGCAAGGCTCTGCCATGCGCCGCTGACAGGATTATTGATCCACAGGCGGCGGATAACCGAATAATAACCGACGTCGATGCCATAGAGCATGTGCGATACGCGGATATTCACGGCATGGCCGATGATCAGAAACGGGATCGACAGGCCGAAAATGACCTGAAGCGCTTCGCGAAGCGGCATGCGCAGCGTTCTGCGCTGATAAAGCGAGCGCAGAACAAGGCAGACATGCACGACAACCGACCCATAAAAAAGCAGGCTGCTGACGGGATTGAGCCAGATCAGGCTGAACCATTTTCGCGCCCGTTCGGCGGTATCGATGGAGATGAGCGCGAGGGAGTGATTGAAAAGATGGGAAAATACGAAAGCAAATATGATGAGACCGGATAAAATCCGGGCGCGTCTCAAATTGGTCTCCGAAAAGAAACGGATCATGCAAATCCCATCATGTGGTCATCGACGCAGAATCATCATGTAGTATGTGGTGGCACCCCTTAGTGCAGGGTGTCTCGTGGCAATATCGTGGAGCAATTGATCGCAAACAGTCAATTGTGCGTGTTCGAATGCCCGCGTGCAAAAGATGTTGAATCAGGACTTCGAAAAAACGGTCGGCAAGATCAAATCTTCGCCGGAGCCAAGTTGCGATCAGAGTTCGATGATCTGGCCGTCCATGGCCGCGAACGCGCCGCTGAACAGAGCTTTTGCCTGTTTTTCGATGCTGTCCAGTTCCTCGTCGCTGCGGCTGGGGGCGTGGTGGATGAAACCAACATTTTTTGCGCCAGCGAGTTTGGCGAGGCGGATCGCCTGTTGCCAGGACGAATGGCCATAACCGCGATAAAGGCCCATTTCCTCATCGGTGAACATGGCGTCATAGAGGAAAAGATCGACATCCCTGATCAGGTCGAGCACGGTTTCGTCGATGCTGCCCGGCTCATGTTCGGTGTCGGTGATGATGGCAAGGGATTTTCCTTCCCAGTCCAGCCGGTATCCGATGGCGTTGCCGGGATGGTTGAGCATTCCGGTTCTGATCGAAAGGCCGGGATGCACGTCAAGCGCATCGCCGGGCAGGAAGTCCCGTGTTGCGATCTTGGCACAACAGATCTCCAGCGGCACGGGGAACCAGGGCGGGCTCATGAAATCCCTGAGCATTTCCCGGGTCGTCATGGTGCCGGCAAGGTGGCCGGACCAGATGGCGACATCATTGGAGCTGTTATAAAAGGGCTTGAAATAGGGGAAGCCGACAATGTGGTCGTAATGGCAATGCGAGAAGAACAGGTTGACGTCGGTAATGCCTTCCGCCCGCAAGGCAAGGCCAGCGGGATGCAAGCCCGAACCCGCATCGAACAAAAGAACGTGATCGCCGCATCTTACCTCGATGCAGATGGTATTCCCGCCGTATTTTCGGAAGTTTTCACCTGAAACAGGAAGCGTTCCCCGCGCACCCCAGATCTTTACCCGAAAATTTCTATTACTTTCCCGACTTGCTGTGTCGGAATCGAACGCCATGACACACCCCAATAACAACGGAATCTTGCACGCTTTCCTCCCATGAAGCCCGTTGTCTCTATAGATTCTTATATCCGCTCGTTTCTGGCGGAAGCCTTTACCCCTTATTCAGTCAGCATTTCATTTATATTGCAATAGTACGACATTTATTTTTCCAATATCGCCATTCACGGTAGCAAGGAATTGCCGTTTATGTCCTGACGCTCGTTCGCGCTTTGCTCAGTTCCGCCGTCGTCTGGGTAAGGCGTTCGGCGAGAACACGCATGACCTTGATGGTGATGTCAGGGAAATCGGACATGAGCTTGAAGAACTGTTCCTTGCCGATGCGCAGGGCTTCCACATTGGTGGAGGCGCGAACGGTCGCTGTTCTGACGCTATCGCAAAGGATTGCGATTTCGCCGACAATGGCATTACCGGTCATTTCGGCCACTTTCAGCGTGCCCGAAGGGGAATCGACGAGAACATCGACTTTTCCGGTCAAGAGAACATAGGCCGCATCGCCGACGTCTCCCTGATGAAACAGTATGTCGCCAGCATGATAGGATACTCGGTCGGACGCGAATGCGAGTAGTTTGAGTTTTGACGGTTCCATTTCCGAAAAAAAAGGGACCCTTTTCAGCATTTGAATTTCGTCTTTAAACAGCATTGACTTACCCTGTTCTTGTTCCACCTCGGTCACCTTCTTGGACTTATGTTGCGACCATGTCCTTGAATGTACCGTTTTCCTCGGCGAGAGTCTCGTAACTTCCGTCGGCGGTGATCAGACCCTGATGAACAACGATCACTCGCTTGAACATGCGAGAGAGCGTCGCATTCGACAGAACCCATATGATCGACGGGTTATTGTTGTTCTGTTTCAGGAGTGTGATGACCCGTTCAACAATTTCCTCCTGCTGTCGGGGATCGAGGCCGGGGAGAGGGCGGTTGAAGACGTAATAATCGGATTTGCGGATCAGCGCCCGTGCCAGATTGAGCTTCTGGCGCTGGAGCGGGCCAAGCCGTTTGCCGCCGGCGCCGAGGTTGAAGTCCAGACCCACCGCCAGCACGCGCTCATAGACACCCTGCTTGCGCATGACATCGGCCACGATGCGGGTGATGCGCCGCGAGGCGTCGGTGTAACGATGGCCGACCTTGCCGAAGAGGATGTTGTCCAGAAGGCTGGTAGCGCTCATGTATTTGGTCGGATCGTAGATTTCGATCACGTTTTTCAGGCTGTCGGGCAGGTTCTCATGGAACATGTGTCGGACTTCGACGATCCGGTTCATGATCTCCGGCGACAGCAGGCCGAAACGCTGGCGAGGCTCGATGTAGAAGAAGCTGAGCCGCAGCATTGCGCGCTTTTCGTTTTCATTGGCCTCGTCGAAACTCTTTCCCTGAAGCCGCTGCAGCATCTGCTGATAGACTGGAATGTCATCGGGGGTCATGAAGGTAAGCTGCTGGAAGAAGGGGTGATCTCCCGGCAGGTCGGCGAAGATTTCCACGATGTTTTCGGCAATCGTGTAACCCATTTCGAACAGGGTTTTGACGAGACCGGTTTCGCGCATCAGGGCGCGGAAATAGTCGCTTTCGATGACGATTCTGATCGTCTGGGACGAATCCCGCATGGTGCCGAACAGAAGGTTTTCACCGACCGTCGCCTCGCTGTTGTAGCTCTCCAGTTCAAAGGGTGCGATGAGGCCGCTCAGATTTTCCTTCTCCAGTTCGGCCCGCAGGACATGCCGCAACTCCACGATGCGGGCGGCAAGATGCAGGTCGGTCAAAGGATCGATCGACGAACGCAGCGCAAATTCCAGAATATCCTGTGAGAGCTCCACGCTGTCGAGGACGGCCAGAATGGCCTGGATAAGATTTTCCGGCCTGCCGTCGCCGGCCGGGCTTGAAGCGTAATCGATCCATTCGCTGTTGATATCGATCAGTGGATTTCCCGCCATTTTGGCTTCGCGGATTTCCCACTTGCGGTGTTCCAGCGCCGCGCCCTCATAGTCCCTGTCGGCAAGCGGGGCGTGTTTGAGGCCGTAAAGCAGATTGTCCTTCAGGCTGGCATGGAAGAAGTAGCTGTCCGAGGAGACATAGGAAATGCGCCGCCCGGTGAGCGATTCCGGCAGTTCCAATATGTCGACATCGTTGATGCTGATCTTGCCCGAGGTCGGCCAGAGTGTGCGGCCGATCGCATCCGCCAGTGCCTCGGCGCCCGAGCCGCCGACAATGGCGATCACCTCACCCGGCTCGACTTTCAGCGATGCCTGTTCCAGAAGCCGGCTGCCGCTATCATCCTCGAGCGTCAGATTGGCGACGACGATCGGGGCGCTGATTGCCGCGACGGTGCCGGGAGACAGTTTCTGCACCTTCTCTTCGATCATGTTTGGTGCATCGAACTGCTCGAAGACCTGCTCGTATTTCACCTGCACGTCCTGGCGTGCCTGATCCCAGTCGATCAGTTCTTTCAGCGGTCCCGGCAGTTCCTTATAGGCATTGATGACGGCGACCAGCTGCCCGACATCGAGACTGCCCTTCAGTGTGAGATAACCGCCGAGCGCATAAAAGAAGAAGGGTGTCAGCTGCGCGAGGAAGTTATTGATGAATTTGACCAGAAACTTCCACTGGTAGAGATCGTAGCGGATCTTGAAGATGTCGCCGAGGCGATGCGAGGCATCCGCGCGCTCGTAGTTGGAGGTGTCATAGGCGTGGATGGTGCCGATACCGTCGACCATTTCGCCGATGCGTCCGGCAAGCTGGCGGGCGCTCAGCTGCCGCTGGCGGCCGAGCTCGATGAGGCGGCGGCGCATTTTGGGAATGATGCCCACCTGGATTGCCGCCATGAAAGCTGCGATCAGGCCCAGCCAGAAATTCTGAACGAGAATGAAGAAGAGCGCGGAGAGCGCCTGGCCGCCGAGAAGGGCCGGCTGCACGAAGGCGTCGCCGGTAAAGCCGCCGAGCGGCTCAACCTCGTCCTTCACCATGCTGGAGATTTCAGCGCCCTTGACCCGTTTGAAATGGGAGGGTGGGAACCGCAGAATCTTGTCTATGAGCTCGAAGCGGATACGCCGCAGAAGTCGTTCGCCGAGGCGACCCTTGAAGGTATTGATATAATATTTGAAAAGACCGTTGATGACGACAAGCGCAAGGAACGTCAGGCTGAGCGCCATCAGCATCGACATGCGGTTGAGCTCAAGCCCGGGGAATAATGTCACGGTGCCCCAATAGGGAATATCGACCGTGAGATGCATGAAAAGCTGCGTCGCATTCGCCCCTTCGAAACCATCCCCCTGAATTGGGCCGTTGACGATCTGCTTGGGCAGATCGAAGGCGAGGAAATAGGGGATCATCGAGAGGGCCACGATCAGCAGAATGAAAAGCTGCTGCCGCCTCGTGTGCGACCAGATATAACGCGTAAGGCTTTGTTCCATATAAAACTTCTATGACCTGGCGGGCGAGGCCCGGCGTGTTGGTTTGCGCGGTGTCTAGACGATCCGGTGGCCGGGTGGCGCAACCTCCTCCTGCAAATAGGTGTGGGACTCGCTATTTATCAGTATATTCAAGCGGTTTCGAGCAAAATAGCGGCCCTGCCGAGACTTCTCCGTCACCCCCGCTTTTGTTTTTGCAACGTGTGGGCGACAAGGGATATAAATGCGACTATATTTTTAGACTTCTCTAATATTGTTGTTTTTATTGTAGATCAGGCGTTAAGACGCTTCGATGCAATGATCCCGCGAGGGTTGAGCCAGACACTGGCGCAATGATGGCAAGGTCGATGGCGATAGATATTTCAGAGCGTGCAGGCAGCGATCCGTCCCTTGATGCATTGTCGCTTTCCGGCATTGCCTCGCATGGGGCGGTTGCGCATCCGGTTTCTTTTGACGGGCTCACCGGGATTTTCCATCCGGCGCACAAGCAAGTCAGGCAAGGCCATGCCGTTCTTTTCGTCAGCCCATGGGGCATGGAGGAGCTCTGCAGCCGCAAGTTTCAACGGGTACTGGCCGAGCGGCTGGCCGCCTGCGGTGTCGCTAGCCTTCGATTTGATTATCTCGGCGCGGGTGACGCGCTTGACCCTGATGATGCGGGCCGCGCGGCGGACTGGGTTTCGGATGTGCGCGTAGCGCTCAACTGTCTGAAGCGTCTTTCCGGCTGCACTGAGGTGGTTGTCGTCGCTCAGGGCCTCGGTTGTCTGATAGCGGCACAGGCGTTTGCCGATGTGGCCGAAGCGGGTTCCATGGCGTTTCTGGCGCCTGTCGTTTCCGGCCGCGCCTATCTGCGTGAGTTGGCGATGTGGTCGTCGATGATCGACGATGGTTTAGGCCTTCGGCCCGCGCAGAGGATGATGGAAGCGGGATCGATTGCCGGCATGACCATGCCTGCGGGTGTTGCGGATGCGATCAGGAAGACCAATCTTTCCAATCTCGCGGCTGCTCCGGCGCGCACCATTCTGGCTCTCTCCCGACCGGGCCGCGTGACCGATGCCGATTTCGCCAAACATCTAGCCACGATCGGCGCTAAGGTGGAGGAGGCGGAGTTTTCAGGTTACGACGATCTCGTCTCCAGTCCTACGCTCTCGAAAATATCCGACGATGTGGTCAATCGGCTGGTCGACTGGGTTCTCTCTCAGACCCACGCCGAGAGTGCGGCGATGCCTCTGGAGGATTTCACCCTCAATGCTCCGCAGCGCGGTCGCGGTTTCGTCGAGCAGCCGGTGCAGTTTGGAGATGGCGGACGGCTTTTCGGCGTTTTTTGCGGGCCAGATGATGGGGATGTGGTTTCTTCGGTTCTTCTACTTGGCGCTGCCTATGACCGGCATGCGGGCTGGGGCAGGCTTTCCGTTCAGATGGCCCGAGCATTGGCGCGTGAGGGTGTGGCATCGCTTCGCTTCGACGCGGCCAATATTGCCGACAGCCCTCCGGTCAAGAATGTGCCTGAGCAGGTTCTCTACGATGTCGCGCAGAATGACGACGTGGCTGCCGCACTCGATTTTCTCGGCAAGCGCGGCAAGGGGCCTTTCATTGCGGCGGGCCGGTGCAGCGGCGCTTATCTCGCCTTCAACGGCGCAATCGCCGATGAGCGGATCGGTGCGGTTGTCGCGGTCAATCCGGTGGTCTTCCATTGGCGCAAAGGCCGCTCGGTGGATGAGGCCTTGCATAAACGGCCGCGTTCCTTCGGGGAATACAGCCAGCGCTTTCGCCAGGGCGCGACATTCAAGCGTCTCATCAGCGGCGATGTCGATGTGGCAAGTGCCGGACTGAATATCGTCAAGGCGACGATCAAGAGGCTTTCGACAAAAACGGCGAGGCTGTTCCGCAGGGGGAGCGAGGAAGGGCGTGCCGTTTATGGCGCGTTCGACAAATTGAAGGCGAATGATACCGCCGTCCATCTGCTCTACAGCGACAACGATGATGGTCTGGAGCACTTCCAATATTATTTTGATGCCAATGGCGAAGGGCTATCAGCCTATCAGAACGTGTCGCTGACCATCATTCCTGATGCCGATCACAATCTTTCAACGCCTGAAGCCAGGAAGATGTACATTCATGCGGTGAAGCGGCTTGCCCTAGAAGGAAAATCGCCGGCTGGAACCCAGTGACAGGACCTCTCCGGAAGGCGGGGTTTCGGTCATCGCAGTCTCCGGCATAAGGCCGATTTTTCTGGTCTCGCCAGGGCCGAGATGGAACCAGTTTTCTGCCGGGTGGTAACCCTGCACCTCGACATGGACAGACTGCGCCAGCCGGTCCGCGCCGATTTCAAGAGACCAGTTGCCGCTCGTTTCGCTGAGCGCCACCTGAAGGTTCGCGGCATGCAGCGCCTTTTTACGGCCGAGAGGGAAATGGAACGCGTCGGCGATGACATGTCCTGTCGCAACGTCGCGAAGCCTGGCGACCGTTACATCATGGGACGGGGGGCCGAAACGATAGGCATAGGTCGTATCGAAAAAAGCGCCGAACAAATCTGTTGCGGCAATCGTCTGGCCCTGCCGCGGCAAAAGCGTGAGTGGTCGTTTGGCGTGCACGACAGGTTGCACACCTTCGCGCAGGCAGGTCAGTTCCAGCATGGCTTCAAAGCCGCCGCCGGTCTCGTTGATGAGATGGATATCCAGCCCGTTCGTGCCCTCATCTGAAAGGCCGACCTGAATGGGACGGAACGCCCTTTTCAGTGCATGCCAAACGGATTTCGGCCTGCCGGTCGCATCGATAATGCCCCAGCCTGCGCCGGGAACGAGATCCTGCAGGGTCCAGACCATAGCGCCCTGACAGGAGGAACCGCTGCGCCGCCATTCGGCGAAAGTCGCTTCCATGACCTCGGCCGTCGCGGCCCGGGACATGTCGAGATAAAGGCCGCCATCTTCGCGACGCAGAACATCCGGTTCGACCTCATAAAGCAGCTTCAGATAATGATCGCGAACATCCTCGAAATCCCAGGAGGCGCCACGATCGCGCGGTGCGCGGGCTTTCCATCGTGGATCGTGCACGGCGACGCCGGGAAGATATCTGTCCAGCGTTTCCTGTTCGGGAATATTGGCGAAGGCGAGGCACTCGGCGGCAAAGCGCAGATTGGCGCGGCGCGCATCTTCCAGCGGGCGGCAATAGGCGCCCACGCCGTAATAATGGCCGACCCCGACGTTGGGAAAGAAGGGCAATGCGCCGCCGGAAGGGGAATTGGCGACATAGGCTGCATCTGGCCGCTTCTCGGCGAGGAGTTCCGGCAGGACTTCCTCGGTAAGCGTTCCCTTCCATATCTGCTCTGGCAGGCCGAGCATAGCGCCCTGCTGGTACATTTCACTGCCGCCGCAGAAAACGGCAAGCGATGGAGAAAGCGCGATCGCTTCCAGGAACTGCGAGATTTCCGTCACGATATGCTGGCGCAGGCTCTCGTCCTTTGCCGGGTAATCGAAATTGGCGAGCATGGCATCCTGCCAGACCATGATGCCAAGCTCGTCGCAAAGCGCGAAGAATTCCGGCGTCTCATAGGCCATGGTGCCGCCGATGCGGATCATGTTCATGCCCGCTTCAGCGGCTTTTCTAAGCCATGGTTCATAGTCCGGCCGCGTTCCCGGCAGGCGCACAATATCGGCCGTCGTCCATACCGCGCCGCGGCAGAATACCTGCTGACCGTTCACCTTGAGGCCGAAACCGTTGCCGTCTTCGCCGTGATCGATCTCGACTTGCCGGAAGCCCGTGCGCCCAAGGTGATGTTGCGTGCCGTCCAGCTCGAGAACGACCTCATGCAGAGCCGGCCTGCCATGGGTATGCGGCCACCATTGTTCGACATCGGATATGCGCAATTCGCCGGAAAGCTTGCCGCCCTCGTCCGGAGAAAGATCGGCGCTGTAACCGGCACAGCCAAGCCTTGCCGATTTTATCGGGCGGTTGCTTTGCAGCACGATGCTGACCGTTCCCGTTCCGTCTCCGTCCAGCGAAGACCGGAGCGTGCAGAGCACTCCGTCCTGCCTTATCAGGCTGATGGGTCGCCAGGGGCCGGCGGCGTGGATTTCCGGGCACCATCCGGGCATGTAACCCAGTGCAGTGGTGCGGATCAGCCGCAAGCCCTGCGTATTCATCATTTGCGGCCGCCAGCGGGCGCGGGGCCCGGTTTTTTCAAGTCTCGGCGCAAGCGCCCGGAAGCAGATCGAAAGTTCGTCTGCGCCCGTTAGTTCGACAGGCACTTCCAGCCTTTCGAACATGCTCTGGCTTGCGGCGATCAGCTCACCGTTGAAGAAGATTTCGGCAATGGTGGAGAGACCATCGAAGCGCAGTGTGGCGCGTTCGCGCGTATCGGAAATCATCGTCAGCCGATACCAGGCATCCCTGTCATTGAGGGGCGCTGGAGCAAGGCGGTCGAACTTTTCGGCCGATTCCAGAGCCTGCGCCACGGTTCCGGGCACGGAGACGTGAAGGCTTTCAAGCGATGCGGGAATATCGGAGGGTGTTTCGCAGGCATCGGCGGGCGTCAGCGTCAGCGTCCAGCCTTCGCTCAGCAATTCCTCGCTTTCACCCGGAAGATAGGTCCTCACGCTGCCTCGCTGGCATCAGACAGTTTGGCCGCAAGCGCTTCCATCACGTCATCCCATGCATCCGCCGCCGGATCGAGTACTGACGCGAGCGCATCGAACTTGCGCCGGGTAACAGCGCGGGCAAGCTGGAACTGCACCGTCTTGGCGACCTCGGATATGCGCAACGCGTGATCCCTCGCTTCAGCGAATCCATCCCTGTCCAGCCACTCGAGGTGGCTTGCCAAGAGTTCGAAATTGGCGCCGAGCTGACGCAGCGTGTTGAAGGCATATTTGTGAAAAAAGCCGAAGGGCCTGTCGGCAACCTTTTCCACCTGTGCCGGAAAGACGCTTGCGAAAGCCCTGACCGGGTTGGCGGAGGGTCGTCGCGAAAAATGAAACTTCAGGAGCCGTTCGGCGGTCTTGCGAATATGTGCGGGCGAGGGGGTGCCGTCCGCGAATTTTGCAAATTCGGTATAGGGCAGGAACGGCGGGTCGCTCTCGGCCAGATGATGCTGGAACAGGCCGTCAAAATCTTCGCCTGCAAGGTGGAAGAAGCCGGCATTGTGGAAATAGTCGAGTTCGCGGTTTTCGAGGTCGAGCCGGTTGATGGCGATGGTGGTCTTGCCGTGTTCCTTCTGGTAGCCCACCCCATGGGTATCGGGCATATAGAAGCTGTCCATCTCGATCAGGCAGATGCGGCCGCGTTCCAGCTGCGCCTCGATATGGTTTTCCACCCTGTCGAAGATCGCAAGTTCGGTGGCGCGAACGCCATAAAGTGCTTCGAGATCTTCCAGCGGCACCTTGAAGAAGGTGAACTGGTCGCCTTCGAAATCCTGTGTCAGGGTGAAACCGAACATGGCTTCCGGGGATAAGCCTTTCGAGGCCAGCACCTCGATCCACAAATCGATGTAGCAATTCGTTTCCGGCCACATTCTCTCGGAGGAATGGAGCGGATGCTGCACATAATTTTGGGGGTCGAGACCGGGAAAAATCTGCCGCATGAATGATCAGCCCCAGAGCGTTTCCACGACCTTCGCAGGCCATTTCTTCACGTCGAGGCCATGATGCGCAAACAGCGCGAGCGCGATGCGCTCAAGGCCGAAACCAACGCAGGCGGTATGGGCGACATCGCCATTGTCGAGGTTAAGACCCCATTTCTGGCCGAAGGCATCCTGGTGATAGTTGAAGCTCATGCAGGCCGTCGGGCTGGTCGTCGATGTGACCGGGATCAGCAGTTCGAATTTCAGGTTCTGGTCGCGCTGGTTGTTGGCCAGCATCTTGCCGGCACGGCCGAAGAACGGATCGTTGGCGACATCGATGGTGACGTCGAGCCCGACTGCTTTCATCATCTCGACGCCGCGATCCATCCAGGTCTGGCGGAATTCGGTGACGTCGGACTCGGTACCCATGCAAACATATTCGCGCATGCGGAAAAGCTGCTGGCGGGCCGGATCCTTGGAGGGTTCATGGCGGAAGCAATAGGACTGGATGTCATAGAGACCGCCGCCGGCAGGTAGCGCGCCGCGCTTGGCAATCGTCGGATAAAGCGGGTAGCAGGCCGCCGGCGTCAGCACGATGTCTGTCGCTTTCTGGTCCTTGGTCCAGTCACCGCCCTCATCCATGGTTTTCAGCAGGCTGACATGGTCGAGTTCGCAGCCGCAGAAGGAGTGGACGGTGCCGGCGAGCTGCGGGAAGCTCTTCATGTAACCGCTCTTTTCGAAGTAGGCGCGGTTGATGCCGGGCGGAAAACGGATCGCTTCGGCGCCATCAGCGCCGCCCGTGCGGTCGATCAGCCGCTCGAATGCGGCAATCACGTCCTCGAACTGGCCGCTGCGTCCATAAAGACCGTCCACACCCGTTTCAATCAGCAGGCCTTCTTCGAACAGTCGATCGAGAAACGATGTTTGCATGTCCATGGTCTTATCCCAAGAGGCTGGTGTCCTGCTTGTGAACCAGCAGGAGATTGGCGGAATTGCCGAGAAT
Source organism: Agrobacterium sp. CCNWLW155 (assembly GCF_036888815.1). NCBI lineage: Bacteria > Pseudomonadati > Pseudomonadota > Alphaproteobacteria > Hyphomicrobiales > Rhizobiaceae > Agrobacterium > Agrobacterium sp. CCNWLW155. Next base: position 24,657 of record NZ_JBAKFW010000009.1, on the reverse strand, counting down.
GCGGTCGTTGGAAATCATCAGACGGGCAGAATGCGCGTCGCGAAGGTGCCGGCCGAGGCTGTAGGGCGTGCCGTTCTTGTAGCCCATGATGCCGCAGACCAGCATGGCGTGGTCAATGATTTCAAGAATGGTTTCCGAAGAGCAGATCTTCACATTGTTCATGGCGACGGCAAAGGCCATCGACATCAGTTTTTCCGGGTCGCTCTTGGTATCCTCGTAAGCCTTGATGCCGGCGATGATGTTGGATTTCACCACCTGCAGCTTGGTGGAAACCTCCGCGAGGCGGATCGCGCCGGGAGGAGCCGTGCCGGGCGACTTGCGCGCTGCGGCTCTGACGAAAGACTGCGCGCGCAGCACGGCATCCGACGCGATGCCATACCAGACGGCGCTCCAGAGAAGATGCGAGCTTGCAAGCATGGATTGCGCTGCGATTTCCGCGAAAGGCTTCGGGAAGATCTGTGCCGCCGGCGCTTCGCCGCGAAACAGGAAACCATCCGAACAGGTACCGCGCATGCCGAGCGTATCCCAGACATGGGTTTTTTCGAGCGTGTACTGGTTTTTCAGGAATACGGTCATCACCTGATCGGCGGGCGCGGCATCCTTATGGGTGCGCGAGGTGATGAGGATCGCATCGGCATTGCTGCCATAGGAAATGACGGTGGCGTCCTTTTCCAGCCGGCAGAAATCGCCTTCGACCTCGATTGCGCAGATGGAGTTGCGCAGATTGCCGCCGATGCCGCCTTCGGTGGTGGCTGAGCCGAGCAGCAGCTGTTCCGCCGCGACGCGGCTCATGAAGCCCGCATGCCATGCGCTCGCCTCGCCATGTTCCACAAGGCTGGACAGCTTGATGTGGTGCATGGCGAAAATCATCGCGGTTGCGGAACAGGCCTGGCCGAGCCGGGCGCAGATATCGGCGATTTCCTGCAGGGAAGTACCTTCGCCACCGAGCGAAGCGGGGACCTGAATGCCGAGCAGGCGTTCCTGCCTGAGTGTATCAACGGCTTCCTGCGGAAAGCGGCCGGTAACATCCACCTCATCTGCGTGTTTGGCGGCAATTGCTGCGACACGGCCCGCGCGCGCGGACAGCGTTTCATCCTGCGGCGCTACGGTGACGTTCATCAGGCTGCCTCTTTACCATCCAGAATGAGCTTAACGGTGTCTTCAATGGCCTTGATGCTGGCAAAGGACTTGCGGTTCAGCAGATTGTCCGGGAATTCGATATCGAATGCTTCTTCGATGCCGAGCATCAATTGCACCGATGCGAAGGAAGAAAGCCCCGCCGCGTAAAGATCGGCTTCATCTGCAATCGTATCGACGGGGGTTGGAAGCTGGCCGAATTTGGCCAGTATTTCACGTATAGTCGCATTCATTCCGACGTATCTCCCATAAATTTCACATCAGGATGGTTTGTGCTTATCGTTACGTTGCAAACGATAATATTCGCCTAAACCGTTAGGTTAATTACAACTAACGGCAGCATGCGCCATTCCCGCACCTTTGCCAAGCATGGATCGTCGGCCTTGACAAATGCCTGATGGTGTTTTTTGCTGGGGTCATTCACCAGGGGTGTCCCGTCAAGGGGCTGAGATTCTGCTTTCATGCGCAGTGACCCGTTGAACCTGATCCAGTTCATACTGGCGTAGGGACGGTGCAAAGACCTGATGTCGGACGGGCGCATGACGCCGTGTTTCGGCACTTCGGTATTTTCCATCATTCCGGCTCGAACTGGGTCTCCACTGTTAAGCTTTGGAGCCTCAAGATGAATATCGCTGCCAAGAATATCCCGCTTTCCGTCACCACCGGGCCGCATGCCGCCTCCACGAAAATCCACAAATCAGGCATTTTACATCCGCATATCCGCGTACCGATGCGCGAGATCGCCGTCCATCCGACGGCGGGCGAACCGCCGGTGACGGTCTATGATTCCTCCGGTCCCTATACCGACCCTACCCATCCCGTTCTGATTGAAAAGGGTCTGCCGCGTCTGCGTCACGAGTGGGTCGTAGCGCGGGGCGATGTCGAGGCTTATGATGGCCGGCACGTCAAGCCGGAGGATAACGGCTTTGCCACCGGCGAACGGCTGACGCCCGAATTTTCCGTGCGCCACCAGCCGCTCAGAGCCACGGCAGGTAAAGCCGTGACCCAGCTTGCCTATGCGCGGGCAGGTATTGTCACGCCGGAAATGGAATTCATCGCCATTCGCGAAAATCTCGGGCGCGAGGCAGCGAAGGAGAAGCTCGCGCGTGACGGCGAGAGTTTCGGCGCGCATATCCCTGATTACGTCACGGCGGAATTCGTCCGTCAGGAAGTGGCGTCGGGCCGCGCCATCATTCCCGCCAACATCAACCATCCGGAACTTGAACCGATGATCATCGGCCGCAATTTTCTGGTGAAGATCAACGCCAATATCGGCAATTCCGCCGTCACCTCCTCCATGGCGGAAGAGGTGGAGAAGATGGTCTGGGCGATCCGCTGGGGCGCCGATACCGTCATGGACCTTTCGACAGGGCGCAACATCCACAATATCCGCGAATGGATCATCCGCAATTCGCCGGTACCGATCGGCACGGTGCCGCTTTATCAGGCACTGGAGAAGGTCAACGGCATTGCCGAGGATCTCAACTGGGAGGTGTTTCGCGATACGCTGATCGAACAGGCGGAACAGGGCGTGGATTACTTCACCATCCATGCCGGCGTCCGGCTGCACTACATCCCGCTCACCGTCAATCGCGTCACCGGCATCGTCTCGCGCGGCGGATCGATCATGGCGAAGTGGTGTCTGCATCACCACAAGGAAAGTTTCCTCTACGAGCATTTCGACGAGATTTGCGACATCTGCCGCGCTTACGACGTTTCCTTCTCGCTGGGCGATGGTCTTAGACCCGGCTCGATTGCCGACGCCAATGACGCGGCGCAGTTCGCGGAACTGGAAACGCTTGGCGAGTTGACGCAGATCGCCTGGGCTAAGGATTGCCAGGTGATGATCGAAGGCCCCGGCCATGTGCCGATGCACAAGATCAAGGAGAACATGGACAAGCAGTTGAAGACCTGCGGCGAAGCGCCCTTCTATACGCTCGGGCCGCTCACCACGGATATCGCACCCGGTTACGACCACATCACGTCGGGCATTGGTGCTGCGATGATCGGCTGGTTCGGCACGGCGATGCTTTGCTACGTCACGCCCAAGGAACATCTCGGACTGCCTGACCGTAACGACGTGAAGGTGGGCGTCATCACCTATAAGATCGCGGCGCACGCCGCCGATCTCGCCAAGGGCCATCCGGCAGCGCAAGTGCGGGACGATGCGCTGTCGCGCGCAAGGTTCGAGTTCCGCTGGGAAGACCAGTTCAACCTGTCGCTCGATCCGGATACGGCCCGGTCCTTCCATGACGAGACGCTGCCGAAGGAGGCGCACAAGGTCGCGCATTTCTGCTCCATGTGCGGGCCGAAATTCTGCTCGATGCGGATTTCCCACGATATCCGCGCCGAGGCGCAGAAGGAGGGGCTGGAGGCCATGGCCGCGCGCTTCAAGGAAGGCGGGGAGCTTTATATGCCGCTCGCGACGCCTGCGGATGCCGAATAGCATGCGCGTTCTGGTCAAGGGAACGGGGGTCGCCGGTTTGACGGCGGCCTTCGAACTGGCGCGGAACGGCGTTACCGTCGAGGTTTGCGAGCGCAATGCCGAACCCTTTCGCGGCGCATCCTGGTATGCGGGCGGCATGCTGGCGCCCTGGTGTGAGCGTGAAAATGCGGAAGAGCCGGTTCTGACGCTCGGCCAGGCGGCGCTCGACTGGTGGGATGAGGCAACCCCCGGCCTTGTGGCCCGACATGGCACGCTGGTTGTCGCGCCCGCCCGCGACAAAGCGGAGCTTTCGCGTTTCGCATCGCGGACCGGCGGCTATCGCTGGGTGGACGAGGGAGAGATCGCCGCTCTGGAGCCTGATCTTGTCTGGCGGTTTCGCTCCGGGCTTTATTTCCCGGGCGAGGGGCATCTCGATCCGCGCCTTGCACTGAAATCGCTGCATGAGCGGCTTTGCACCATGGGTGTGCGGTTCCACATGGGCATCCCGGTGGATGACCGACCGTTCGACCGGGTGGTGGATTGCACCGGCGCCGCTGCGGTGGGAGAGATTTCCGACCTTCGCGGCGTGCGGGGAGAGATGCTCTATCTCTCCACGTCGGAAGTTTCTTTGTCCCGTCCCGTCCGGCTGCTGCATCCGCGTATTCCGCTTTACATCGTGCCGCGCGAGCCCGGCCGTTTCATGGTGGGGGCGACGATGATCGAGACCGAGGATACCGGCGACATTTCTGTCCGTTCGATGATGGAATTCCTGAATGCCGCCTATGCGGTGCATCCGGCTTTCGCGGAAGCGGAAATCATCGAGACCGGCACGGGCGTGCGCCCCGCCTATCCCGACAATCTGCCGAAAGTCACGCAAGACGGCCGGCTCATTTTCATCAACGGCGCACACCGGCATGGCTTTCTGCTCTCGCCGGCTATCGCGCGTCAGGCGGTTGAAATCGTCTGCCAAACTCTTTCTCAAAAGGAACAGGATCATGAAACTTCTGGTAAATGGCAACGAGCTTGATCTCGCCGCCGAGACGCTGGCCGGTCTGCTCGCCAGCCTCGAATACGAAGGCGAGTGGCTGGCAACGGCGGTCAATGGCGATCTGGTGCATTCGGAAGAACGCGCCGACTATCAACTGAAGGCTTTCGACCGTGTCGAAATTCTCTCGCCGATGCAGGGAGGCTGAGACATGCTGACGCTTTATGGCCGTGAAGTCTCGTCCCGTCTTCTCCTCGGCACGGCGCGGTATCCGTCCCCCGCCGTGCTTGCCGATGCCGTGCGGGCGAGCAACACGGATATTCTGACGATTTCGTTGCGCCGGGAAACAGCCGGCAATAAGAAGGGCGGTCAGTTTTTCGAGCTTATCCGCGAGCTCGATCGCTACATCCTGCCGAATACGGCCGGGTGCCATACGGTCAAGGAAGCGGTGCTGACGGCAAAGATGGCCCGCGAGGTGTTCCGCACCAACTGGATCAAGCTGGAGGTCATCGGTCATCACGATACGTTGCAGCCCGATGTCTTTGCGCTTGTCGAAGCGGCGAAAATTCTCTGTAACGATGGTTTCGAGGTCTTTCCTTATACGACCGACGATCTGGTCGTCGCCGAAAAGCTGCTGGAGGCAGGCTGCAGGGTACTGATGCCCTGGTGCGCGCCAATCGGCAGCGCCATGGGGCCGCTCAATCTGACGGCGCTGAAATCCATGCGGGCGCGTTTTCCGGATGTGCCGATGATTGTTGACGCCGGTATCGGCCGCCCGTCCCATGCGGTCACGGTGATGGAGCTTGGTTACGATGCTGTTCTGCTCAACACGGCGGTTGCGGGCGCGGGGGATCCGGTCGGCATGGCGGAGGCTTTCGCCCACGCCATAGAGGCCGGCCATCAGGCATATCTCTCCAGGCCGCTGGAGCCGAGGGACATGGCCGTTCCCTCGACGCCGGTCATCGGCACGGCTGTTTTTTCCTGATCGCGGCTTGTCGTAGACATCAGGCACGTCACGTTTTGCGTTGACAGTGCCTGATGGTGGCGGGATACCGGGAAAAAAGGGAAACGGCATGGCGGCACTCACCAATCTTCTGACGGATATTGACGGCGTTTCGGTCGGCAATGTCACCGATCTTTCCCTCGGCTCCGGTGTTACGGCGATTGTTTTCGAAAAGCCCGCCATTGCTTCCGGCTCTGTTTTGGGCGGTGCGCCGGGCGGGCGTGATACCGGCCTGCTCGACCCGGTGATGACGGTGGAAACGGTGGATGCCTTCGTGCTGTCAGGTGGTTCCGCCTTCGGGCTGGATGCGGCGGGCGGCGTTCAGGCCGGGTTGCGCGAGATCGGGCGGGGGCTGCAGGTGGGGTCCACCCGCGTTCCCATCGTGCCGCAGGCGATCCTGATGGATCTGCTGAATGGCGGTGACAAGGATTGGGGTCTGCATTCGCCCTACCGCGAGATGGGATATGCAGCCTTCGAGGCGGCGCGTGCGATGCCCTTCGAGCTTGGAACAGCCGGGGCTGGAACGGGTGCGACGACCGCCACCTTCAAGGGCGGGCTCGGCTCCGCAAGCGCCGTCAGTTCCGGCGGTTACAAGGTGGCGGCCATCGTTGCCGTCAATGCGCTCGGCTCCGCAACGGTTGGAACGAGCCGCCATTTCTGGTCCGCGCCTTTTGAAGTGCAGGGTGAATACGGCGATCGCGGTTTTCCTGCTCATTTCGAGCCGGATCACACCGCGCTGCGGCTCAAGGGGGTCAATCTCACGGCAACGACCATCGGTGCGGTGGTGACGGATGCCGCGCTCACCAAGGCGCAGGCGCATCGCCTTTCCATCATGGCGCATGACGGGCTGGCGCGCGCCGTTCTGCCCGCCCATCTGCCGAGTGACGGCGACACCATGTTTGCGGCCTCAACCGGTGAAAAGCCGCTTGAGGGCGGCGTTCATTTCGCCGAACTTTGCCATCTTGCCACCATCGTGATGGCGCGCGCGGTGGCGCGTGGCGTCTATGAGGCCACGGCGCTGCCGGTGGATGGAGCGCAAAAGGCCTATCGCGATCTTCATGGACGGAGCCTTTGAACGATGAGTAAGGCCCTCCCTCCACTGAAACCTGTTCTTCGTATCGATTTTCCGCCCGGAGAGCGTCTCGGGCACGGCAAGATCGAATTGATGGAGCTGATTGCCGAAACGGGTTCCATCTCCGCCGCGGGGCGGGCGATGGACATGTCCTATCGTCGCGCATGGCTGCTGGTGGATGCGCTGAACCATATGTTCCGGCAACCGGTTATTGAATCACAGCGCGGCGGCAAACAGGGCGGCGGTGCGGCGCTGACCGCTTTCGGCGCCGAATTGCTGGAACGCTATCGCGGCATGCAAAAGCGGATGAACGAGGCTTTGCGCGCGGATATCGACTGGCTGGAGGCCAGCCGCAATCCCGATGCGGCCCTCAATAGGGATCAAGAGCCGCCGACTTTATGATCGCATGCACCGGTCTTCCGGGTTCCAGCTGCAGCCTTTCGCGGGAGAGGTCGGTGATGCGCGACTGGATGATGTCACCGCCACAATCCACCTGAACCGTGACCATGCCGTCTTCACTGGCCGAAACAGTCGCAACACGGCCCTCGAGAATGTTGAGGGCGCTCAAGCCTTCGGGCTTTACGGTTGCCAGCATCACATCGCGCGCCGGTATAAGCACGCGTGCCGGGCTGTCGGATGTTCCCCTTTTTGCCGGCACATGGAGCAGCATGGTCTTTAGCCTCACGGCGGCAAGTCCGTGCCGCTCATCAAAGCTTTCAATGTGCCCGGAAAGAATGCTGCCTGCCTCACGCCGTTCGAGATGCATGCTGAAATCCGGTCTCGCCAGCACCTCGGCTGCTTTTCCCTGCGCTTCCACCTTGCCGTCTTTCATCACCACGATGCGGTCTGCGAGGCGGGCGACCTCCTGAATGGAGTGGCTGACATAGACAACAGGGATTTTCGTCTCGTCGCGCAGCCGTTCGAGATAGGGAATGATCTCGGCCTTCCGCTGCTCGTCCAGCGAGGCGAGCGGTTCGTCCATCAGCAGCAGCCTGGGGGAAGAAAGCAGGGCGCGGCCGATGGCGACGCGCTGTTTTTCGCCGCCCGAGAGTTTGTTCGGACGTCGCTGCAAGAGATGGCCGATACCGAGCATGTCGATGATATGGTCTTCCTGCGCGACCTTCGTTTTGTCTGCGGTGAACCAGCTGCCGTAGTGCAGGTTTTGCGCCACGCTGAGATGTGGGAAAAGCCGCGCTTCCTGAAAGACATAACCGAAACGGCGTTTATGGGCCGGCACGAACAGTCGCTTTTCGCTATCGGCCAGCACCTCCCCATCCAGCAAAACCTGTCCCTCATCCGGCCGCAGCAGGCCTGCTATGATACGGATCATCGAGGTCTTGCCGGAACCGGAGCGCCCGAACAGCGCGGTGACGCCGCCTTCGGAGATGAATGACGCATCGAGTTCGAAGGAGCCGAGGCGATGACGGGTGGTGACCGAAAGCGTCATTCCATGCTCACGCGTTTGCCGATGATGCGGGCCAGAAACTCCGAGACAAGCAAGGCGAGCATGGAAATCACGACCGAAACGATGGTCAGCCGCAATGCGCCGGCATCCCCGCCCGGAACCTGGGTGAAGGTATAGATGGCGGCGGAGAGTGTCTGGGTTTCACCGGGAATATTGGAAACGAAGGTGATGGTCGCGCCGAATTCACCCATGGCCTTGGCGAAAGCCAGGATCATGCCGGCGATGATGCCAGGCAATGTCAGGGGAAGCGTGACAGTGAGGAACACCCAGAACGGGCTTGCCCCCAATGTGCCCGCCGCTTCCTCCAGCTTGCGGTCCACCGCTTCGATGGAGAGGCGGATGGAACGCACCATCAGGGGAAAGGCCATGACGGCGCAGGCGAGCGCGGCTCCTGTCCAGCGGAAAGAAAAGACGATGCCGAACCAGCTATCGAGAAATTGCCCGATTGGCCCCCTGCGACCGAACAGGACGAGCAGCAGAAAGCCGGTGACGACGGGCGGCAGGATGAGCGGAAGGTGGACGATGCCGTTGAGCAGCGACTTGCCCCAGAAGCGGCCGCGCGCCAGCGCCACGGCAATCGCAATGCCGAAAGGCAGGCTGGCAAGCATGGCGATGGAGGACACCCACAGGCTGAGCCTGATTGCCGTCCATTCTTCAGGGCTGAGTGTCCACCAATGCAATGCCATATCCTGCAATCGTCATCTCTCGCGGCCAATATGCTGGGCTCCCGAAAGGCAGTTTATTTCAAAACGGTAAAGCCTTGCTTTTCGAAGAAAGGCGTCGCCTTTTCGGATTTCAGGAAATCCAGATAGGCTTTTGCTGCCGGCGATTTTGCCTCCGCGAGAACGGCGACGGGATAGATGATCGGCGGATGGCTGTCTTCCGGGAAGGTGCCGACGATCTTCACGCCGGGATCGGCGGCGGCGTCGGTCTGGTAGACGATGCCATAGGGGGCTTCGCCGCGCGAGACGAGCAGCAGCGCGGCACGCACGCTTTCCGCGCCGGCGACCTTTTGTTCGACAGACGACCAGACGCCGAGTTTTTCCAGAGCGGCCTTGCCGTATTTGCCCGCTGGTACGGAATCAACCGCGCCCATCGCCAGACGGCCGTCGCCCACCAGAGCCGCAAGATCGAAGCCCTGTTTGATTTCGACCGACTTTGCCTTGTCTGCGGGAGCGACGAGAACGATGCGGTTGCCGAGAAGATTGGAGCGGCTGTCAGCGTTTATCAGCTTCTTGTCGGCAACATAGTCCATCCATGCAAGGTCGGCGGAAATGAAGATATCCGCCGGTGCGCCCTGCTCGATCTGCTTGGCCAGCGCAGAGCTTGCGGCATAAGAAACGGTTACCTCGTTACCGCTGTCCTTCGCCCATTCGGCGTTGATGGCGTCGAGGGCGTTTTTCATGCTCGCGGCGGCAAACACCGTGACTTTTTCGGCGGCATGGGCCGGAACGGCCGCAAAGGAGGCCGCCATCCAGAGGGATGTGGCTGCGGCGATGGTTTTGAAAAAGCTGCGACGCAAAAGTCTCATGGTATGTTACCCCCGGTTCTATATATTCCTATGAATATATCGATAGGCCTATAGGGCAATCATTATATTTTCAAGGATATATCGCTGGGGTAGGAAAAAGCCCGTGGCGGGCTTCCCCTACCTCATTCATGAGCTTGTCACAGGAATCCAGCAGATGTGCGTCTGTGCAGCGTGAGAGTCTTTTCCGCCCAAGGACTTGGGTTGGCTGTATTCCTGTGACAAGCACAGGGATGAGGGACGGTGAGCACACCCGAAAACGGCAAACGTCGCAATGAGGCATCGGCCCCGAACGTTTGTGTCGTGCACTGTAAGTCCGATCAAAAACGCTCGCCGGCGAAATGGGCAATCTGTGCGCCTGCCTCGTAATAGGCTTCCTTCACCGCCCGGAAAGCCTGCGCTTTCGGCTCCGTCACAGGCAGCGGCAATTCGGCTTCAGCAATCTCACCGAGAATATGCTGCGCGATCACCTTGCCGAAGGCCGTGCCCGGCGCAATGCCGCGGCCGTTATAACCTGAAAAGCCGACGACGTTCTCCGCGAATTTATGAAACCGTGGCACGGCATTGTCGGTCATGCCGATCTGGCCATACCATTCACATTCGAACTCCGTATCGCCGAGCTGCGGGAAAAGCCGCTTCAGCGAGCGTTTCGCCCAGGCGCGATGAATGGCGGTCCCGGTGCCGCGCAGGGCGCCGACGCTGCCGAAGACCAGCCGGCCCGCTTTGTCCATGCGGAAGGAGGAGAGAATTTCCTTCGTATCCCAGCAGCCCTCACGGCCGGGCAGGATGCTTTTTTGCAGGTTGTCGCCGAGTGGTCTGGTCGCGAAGTTGAAATAGGGCAGGTAGATCTGCTCATCGCGAACTATCTGCCACGGTCCGGTGCTGTAGGCTTCTGTGGCCACAACGATCCAGCTGGCGGTTACAGACCCCTGCGGCGTCTTCACCACCCATTTTCCATTGCTGCGTTCGGTCGCTACCACGGGGCTTTCGGTGTGCAGACGTGCACCCGCTTTCCGGGCGGCTGCGGCAAGGCCTCGAACATAAGCGAGCGGCTGGATCGTGCCGGCGCGTGTATCCAGAAGCGCACCGGAATAGGCCGTGCTGCCGGTGCGTCTCGCTGTCTCCTCGGCATCGAGAATGCGGACGGGCGCGCCTCTTGCAGCCCATTGTTCGCAGCGCTCGCGGATTTCGACGAGCCCCTTTTCGCCGACGGCGCAATGCAGCGTGCCGTTTTTTTCGATTTCGCAGGGAATTGCGTGTTTCTCCACCAGCTCGCGAACGAGGAGGGGCGCATTGCCCAGAAGATCGAGAAGCCGTTCGCCGTAAGTCGAACCCAGCACGCCGGGCAGTTCTTTCGGCATGACCCACATGCCGCCATTGATGAGGCCTACATTGCGGCCGGCGCCGCCGAAGCCGATTTCCCTTGCTTCGAGAAGAACGACGTCCACACCGCATTCGGCAAGATGAAGGGCGGCGGATTGTCCAGTGAAACCACCTCCGACGACGACGACATCGGCAACTGCTGCGCCCTGCAGGGCAGGCGTTACGGGCGGTTGCGGCGCGGTCTTTTCCCAGAGGCCGTGCGAGCGGGGGTCGTTATACATCGTTCCACCATATTCCGGGCCAGTTCATTTGTTTTTCGTATGAGTGACAAGCCCTTGTTTATGAGACTTTACAAGCGGTCGCGCCTGTTGAATATCGACATATCGTCAAGAGTTCATTCCGTGAGGGAATATGGTTCTGCCGCCCCGCCGTTTTCTGCCGTCGCTCTCGCTGCTGGCGGCTTTCGAAGCCGCTTCGCGCACGGGTAGCGTCACCGCCGCGGCGAGGGAGCTGGGGCTGACGCAGGGTGCGGTCAGCCGCCAAATTCTGGCGCTTGAAGAGCAGCTTGGCATCGCGCTATTCCTGCGCGAGCGGCAGACGATACGGCTGACAAGGGCTGGAGAAGGTTATGCGCGGGAAATCCGCGAGGCCTTGCGGCGTATATCTACGGCCTCGCTCAACCTGCGCGCCAATCCCGATGGCGGCACGCTCAATCTCGGGATTCTGCCGAGTTTCGGCACGCGCTGGCTGGTGCCGCGTCTTCCCGATTTCATTGCCAGACACCCGGGCGTTTCGGTCAATCTTCTGACGCGATCATCGCTGTTCGATTTCCGCACTGACACTGTTGATGCGGCCATCCATTTCGGATTGCCGCATTGGCCGGGAACCGAGCTGGTTTTCCTGATGCATGAAAAGGTCATTCCGGTATGCAGCCCGGCCTTCAAGGAGCGACACGGACTTTCAAGGCCTGACGATCTGCTGCAGGTGCCGTTGCTGCACATGACGACCCGGCCGGATGCCTGGGAACAATGGTTTCGCGGCCACGAGGTTCGTTTCGACAATGTGCATGGCATGCTTTTTGATCAGTTCACGACGATTGCCGAGGCGGCGAGCGCCGGCGTCGGGGCGTCGCTCATTCCTTCTTTCATGATCGAGGAGGAGCTGCGAAGCGGTCGCCTGGTCGCGGCTGTCGCGGGCGAAGTGGAGAGCGAGGAAGCCTATTATCTCGCCTGCATGCCGGATCGCGCCGGTTATGCACCGCTCGAGAGTTTTCGCCGGTGGATCGTTTCCGAGGCCGCAATTGGGACGAACGGCAGGACGGGCGAGTTTTCGGCGTAATCCGGTGACCGGTCTTGCAAGACGGACGCAGCTCAGCCAATAGTGCGCCATGACGCGTGGCACGAGCAGCCATGCACCGAAAGTTCAAATACGGGAGATGTCCGTGAAGCCCATTTTTGTTCAGCTTCAATGTGAGCCCGGCAAGACCTATGATGTCGCCGATGCCATCTATAAAACGGAACTGGTTTCCGAGCTTTATTCCACCAGCGGTGAATATGATCTGCTGCTGAAAGTCTACCTGCCGCAGGAAGAAGATATCGGCAAGTTCATCAACCAGAACATTGTCAATATTCCAGGAATCGTGCGCTCTCTGACGACGCTGACTTTTACCGCATTCTGAAGGCTTTTGAAGATTGTCGTCCATCCGGCCTCAAACGCCTGCTGCCCGCAATAGGGTAGAGATGCGTGCACACGGCAGGAAGAGCTTTTTCGGTCCAAAGACTTGGCCCGGCTGGGTTCTTGTGACGAGCGCAAGGGTGAGGTGACGTAGCGGCTTGAGGAAGCATTGCGTTTAGCGTCCAGTATTCCGTTCGGATCCGGAGCTTTTTTGAGTTCAGCTCCGCGTAGAGCGCTCTGATACGCAATGCATGGCCAGCGCGACTGCAGGCTGGCGGACTGTCAGGCAAAGGAAAAGCGCGCCATCGGCCCGCGTTTTGAGGGTCCGATATTTGGCGCGCTCTGGTTTTGACGGTTGTGTGAGCGGTCGAAAGTTTTCCCGCATCAGGCGACCGCGGCCAGATTCCGGTTGCGCACGAGATCGCGGATCGCAATCCGCACGTCGTCGGCGCTGTCGAACTTCTGTTCGTCCAGGTCGTGAACGTGGAACTTCACCGCGATGAACTTCAACCGGTCGTTATCCGGGATGACGATGCCGACGGGTTCGCCAGCGAATTCAATAACTTGCTTCTGCATAGATATACTCCCGCTGTGGCTAATAAACACAGCATGTTGTCGAACTGATTTTCAGGAAATTGAGACCGTCAGGTCACATTCGACAGCAGCGGGAACACGTGGATTTAAATCCAGCATTCCAGGACTCAAGACCAAGGATTGCGTTAATGTTGATATGTTTTGACATGACACACTCCCTGTATTGGTGTTGGCCCAGAATCAGGAGACTTGTTCTCCAGTTCCACACTGATAATCCAGACCAGCACTAAAATCAATGCTGATTGTTATAGGTAGAATATTTTTCTTTATGATGACAGGAGAGGGGCGGAATTGTGAAATTTTTGTTTTCGTTCAAGGCCGCCGCGAAAAGCCCGGTGTAGCAGGCTTTTTATGTATTTTTTAATCGTCGCCGGTGGCTGGCGGTGGGTAAATATGATCGTTTCCGTTGAAATCGGAAACGGAATAACAGCCATCGCGGGTCTTTTCGGCCGCATTTCGGCCGATAGCAGCCTTGCCGTGACCGCCGGGAATGTCGAGAACATAGGTCGGCTGGCAAAGACCGGAGACATTTCCGCGTAACGCCGAAACGATTCGCTGGCCCTCTTCGATCGTTAGCCGGAAATGGCTGGTGCCGGGCGCAAGATCGGGATGATGCAGGTAATAGGGCTTGATACGGGTCTCGACAAAGGCGCGCATCAACTCGGCAAGAACTGCCGGGTCGTCATTGATGCCTTTCAAAAGCACGGTCTGGCTGACCATGGCGATGCCGGCATCAATCAGGCGTGCCGAAGCGTGCCTTGCGGTTTCGCTGAGTTCTCGGGAATGATTGGCGTGCAGGGCCACATAGGTGGTTTTGCCGCTGGCCTTCAGCGCATCGATCAATGATGCGTCGATACGGTCGGGATCGACCACCGGCACGCGGGTATGGAACCGGACGATCTTCACATGCTGTATGTCTTTCAGGCGCGTCATCAGGTCAGACAGGCGCCGCGGGGAAAGCACCAGCGGATCGCCACCGGTCAGGATGACCTCCCAGATGGCGGGGTTCGCTTTTATATAGTCGAATGCGGCGTCAAGTTCCGCCGGGCTCATCATGCCATTGCCCTGCGGTCCGACCATTTCCCGGCGGAAACAGAAGCGGCAATAGACGGGGCAGACATGTACTGCCTTTAAAAGAACCCGGTCGGGATAACGGTGAACGATGCCGTGGACGGGGCTGTGCGCGTCGTCGCCAATCGGGTCGTCCCGTTCTTCGGGAAGGTGAACGAGTTCGGCCGCATCCGGCACGAATTGCCGGGCAATGGGATCCTGCGGGTCGCGGCTATCGATCAGCCCGGCAATCGACGGCGTGATGGCGAGCGCGTAACGCTGCGTCACCGCGCGCAGGTTCTCCAGCGCTTCGGCTTCAATCAGCCCCGCTTCGAGAAGCGCTTCGGGTGTCTTGATCGTCTCGAGCCCTGTCATCGTCCATATTCCGCGACTGGAGCCCACATGACGAGATCGATACGCGGTGCGCCGGTTGCCAGCATCACCAGCCGGTCGAAACCGAGTGCTATGCCGCTTGCCGGCGGCATGATTGCCAGCGCGGCCAGAAAATCCTCGTCCAGCGGATAGGTTTCGCCGTAAATGCGCTGCTTCTCGGCCATTTCCATTTCGAAACGCCGTCTCTGCTCGGCGGCGTCGGTCAATTCGCCGAAGGCATTGGCGAGTTCAACGCCGCAGGCATAAAGTTCGAAACGCTCCGCCACCCGCGCATCCCCGGGGGACTTGCGGGCAAGGGCTGCTTCGCAGGTCGGATATTCGTCGAGAATGGTTGCCCTGCCGAAACCCAGCTCCGGTTCCACCCGCTCCACGATGACGCGGCTGAACATATCCGCCCAGGTATCGTCAGCGGCCACGCGAATGCCGGCATTGGTGAGGCTCGCGGCAAGATGGCGGCTGTCGGTTTCGCGGTTTCGGCTGATAGTGGCCAAGAGGTCGACATTAGCATATCGCTCGAAGGCTTCGGCGACGCTCACTCGTTCCGGCTCCAGGAATGGATCGACGCTGCGGCCGCGATAGGTGAAATTCTTCGTCTTTGCGGTTTCAGCTGCCAGCGCCAGAAGATTGGCGCTATCCTTCATCAGGCTCTCATAGGTTTCGCCGACCCGGTACCATTCCAGCATGGTGAATTCCGGGTGGTGCAGGGGGCCTCTCTCCCGGTTTCTGTAAACATGCGCAAAACAGGTGATGCGTTT
Organism: Agrobacterium sp. CCNWLW155; assembly: GCF_036888815.1. Lineage (NCBI taxonomy): Bacteria > Pseudomonadati > Pseudomonadota > Alphaproteobacteria > Hyphomicrobiales > Rhizobiaceae > Agrobacterium > Agrobacterium sp. CCNWLW155. The sequence continues at coordinate 9,253 of NZ_JBAKFW010000009.1, read as the reverse complement.
TTCACCGGCGGCGAGCAGCTTCTTGCAGGCAAATTCCGGCGAGGTGTGCAGATAAAGCGGCGCGGCGTCGCCGGCCGGCGTCAGGCCTTGCGTGGCGAAAGCATGCAGATGCGCCTCATTGCCGGGGGAGATCTGCAATGTCGCGGTATCGACCTCAAGAAAATCGGCGCTGGCGAAATAGCTGCGAAAAGCCGACTGGATCGCATTGCGCCCGATGAGAAACGCGCGGCGGTCCGCGTGGACGTCAGGCGTCCACCATGGCGACATTGTCTCGTTGCTTGCACGCATTCTCAGTTCTTTTCCGTCTTCTCTGCGGCGCTCAATTGCGGAGAAATGGTCCGCAAAACGCCTGATCGCGTCATTTAAAGCAATTCCGGGCGGAAAACCGCTAGGCACTCTTCCGGGAATTGCTGTAGAAGGCTGGCAATTCGTGCGGATTTAAGGTAGTTGCGCCCCAGAAAAAAGACAAAACGTCTGCCGGGGCCGGTGCTGCCGCGCAGTCCTTTACGACGCATTTCATCGAGTTACAAGGAAGTCATATGGTCAAGGTTATCGCCTCATCCGTCCGCAAGGGCAATGTTCTCGACGTGGACGGCAAGCTTTACGTCGTTCTCACCGCGCAGAACTTTCACCCCGGCAAGGGCACGCCGGTCACGCAGGTGGACATGCGCCGCATCGTTGACGGCGTGAAGGTCTCCGAGCGCTGGCGCACCACCGAGCAGGTCGAGCGCGCTTTCGTTGAAGACCTGAACTTCCAGTTCCTTTATGAAGATGGCGAAGGCTTCCACTTCATGAACCCTGAGAACTACGACCAGGTCGTTGTTGATGCCGAGACGATGGGCGATCAGAAGGCCTATCTCCAGGAAGGCATGACCTGCATTCTTTCCATCCATGAAGGCAATCCGCTGGCCGTTGAACTGCCGCGTCACGTCACGCTTGAGATCACGGAGACCGAACCGGTCGTGAAGGGCCAGACGGCTTCTTCCTCCTACAAGCCGGCTATCCTCTCCAACGGCATCCGCACCATGGTGCCGCCGCATATCGATGCCGGCATTCGCGTGGTCATCGCGACGGAAGACAATTCCTACGTCGAGCGCGCCAAGAACTGAGCCTGATGACGGGCTGAAAAAAAAGCACCGGGTGACCGGTGCTTTTTTGTGCCTTGAATAACAAAAAGCCCGCATCGAAAGACGCGGGCTTTTTGTTTGCTATTTTGGGCCGTGCTTACATGCCCTTCGCGGCGGCCACGGTCGGGCCGGCGGACTTCTTCGGGGCAGGCTGGCCAACGGCATAACCGCCACCGAGAGCCACGTTAAGCGAGACATAATCCTGCGCGGTCGTCTGGATCGCCGTGGCAAGGTTTGCCTGCGCATCCGATACCGAGCGCTGGGCATCCAGAACATCGAGCAGAGACGAGGCGCCATCACGATAGCTGGCGGTGGAGAGCTGCAGCGCTTCCTGGTAGGAGGCAACGGTCTTTCTCAGCGCGTCAACGGTACGCTGGTCGCGATTGATGGCGGCCAGGGCGTTTTCGACTTCTTCCACCGCATTGAGAACGGTCGCCTTCCAGACGAGATATTGTTCGCGTGCCTGTGAGTTGGCGATGTCGACATTGGCGCGGAGTCTGCCGCCATCGAGGATCGGGAGCGTGAGGCTCGGACCGAAGGACCAGCTATTGGCAGTTCCCCTGCCGCCGCCACTCAGGAAATTGTAGCTCGGCGTGATCGCTCCACCAAGCTCGATGCTTGGATAAAGCTGCGCCTCGGTTACACCGATCGTGGCGACCGCAGCGGCGAGATTGCGTTCAGCGACGCGGATGTCCGGACGGTTGCGGATCAGGTCGGCCGGGATACCGGTGCGGGGAACTGCGCGCGCAACAGGCTGGCGTGCGCCCTTCTGCAGCTCGGCGATGAGCGACGAGGCCGGCATGCCAAGCAGGGTCGCGATGCGGTGCGCTGCCTTGCGGAAGCTGGTTTCGAGGCCGGGTATCTGCGACAGCGTGGAATTGACCAGACCTTCGGACTGGACGACATCGAGACGCGAGGCCGCACCCGCTTCGAGCTGCAGCTTGGTCAGATCGAGCGTTTCGCGGCGTGAACCCAGGTTCTGGCGGGCAATCGCCAGGCGCTCCTGATAATAGCGCACGTCGATATAGGCGGCGGCGACGGACGAAATCAGCGTCAGGCGCTGCACGTCGACGGTGGAGTAAGCGGCATCGAGCGATGCATCCGCGCTTTCCGTCGCCCGGCGGTAGCGACCGAAGAGGTCGAGGAACCACGAAACGCTGAGGCTGCCGCTGGATACGTTGGTGACGGGAACGTCACGGTAGCTGCCCTTGGTCTGGCTGGTCGTGTGGCTACCGCTGCCTGTCAGGCTCGGCAGGCCGCCAGCGCCGTCAACGATCACCTGGGCCTGCGCCTGATTGATGCGTTCGATCGCCTGCATCACGGTGAGGTTCTGCGCGAGGCCGGTGGAGACGTAACCGTTCAGGCGGTTGTCGTTAAAGGCCGTCCACCATGCAACGCTGCTGATGTCGCCATTACTGGTTTTTCCGGCTTCCGCAAACTTTCCCGGCAATTGGATTTCCGGCGTCTTGTGGTCGGGTCCAACAACACAGCCTGAAAGCAGCAGCATTGTCAGGGGAATAGTAGCGCGAATAGACAGCATGTAATTTTCCCAATTCTCTGGTTGGCTTACCGAGCGCGGCTTGCTGACAAATGGGCTGCGCGATCGATATGCCGTAGAAACGTGCATTTGCCAAATCGGCAACATTTCTAGCAGCGTATTAACGGTTGGCACAGCCCATTTTTGTTTTGTTAACGCCTTGAAAGGCGACGAATGATGACGAAAAAGGACGGAACGAAGAAAATTCCGAGGAGTGTTGCAGAAAGCATACCACCCAGCACCCCGATACCGATTGCATTTTGCGCGGCGGAACCCGCTCCGGTTGCGATCGCAAGAGGCACGACACCCAGGATGAAGGCGAGCGATGTCATGATGATCGGACGCAGGCGCAGCTTCGCTGCCTCCAGTGCCGCTTCCACCAGACTTAACCCGTGCTCCTGCCTCTCCTTGGCGAATTCGACGATCAGGATCGCGTTTTTCGCGGCGAGGCCGATGGTCGTCAGCAGGCCCACCTTGAAGTAGACGTCGTTCGTCTGGCCGAAGAAATGGGCCGCGGTCAAGGCGCCAAGGACGCCCACCGGAACGGCCAGGATGACCGAGAACGGGATCGACCAGCTTTCATAGAGGGCGGCAAGGCAAAGGAACACGATGAGAACCGACAGCGCGTACAGCATGGGCGCCTGTGAACCGGAAAGGCGTTCCTGATAGGAGATGCCCTGCCATGCCACCGTGTAACCGCCCGGCATGCTTGCCGTCAGGCGTTCCATCTCGTCCATCGCATCACCGGATGCAACGCCTGCGCCGGCGGTGCCTTCGAGCGAGATCGCGCCTGTACCGTTGAAGCGGGCGAGAGACGGCGGCGCATTGATCCATTTCACTTCGCTGAAGGAAGAGAAAGGCACCATCTCGCCGTTGGTATTGCGGGCGTACCAGAATTTCAGGTCGTCCGGCTGCATGCGGTAGGGTGCGTCACCCTGGACATAAACGGGCTTCAACTCGCCGTTCAGAGTGAAGTCATTGACATCCCGGCCGGCAAAGATCGTCGACAGCATGAGGTTCACGGAGGAGAGATCGACCCCCATGGCTCCCATCTTTTCCTGATCGAGAACGATCTTCATCTGCGTTTCATTGTCCTGGCTGTCGCTTCGAAGCGAGCTGATCTTCGGATTGCTGGTCGCGAGCGCGATCAGCTCTTTGGACGTGGCGGTCAATGCCTCGGTGCCGTTGCGGCCGCTATCCACGAGATACATCGAGAAACCGCTCGATGTGCCCATGCCCTGAATGGCCGGCGGCAGAAGCGGGAACACCTGAGCATCGCGGAAGCCGAAGAAGGTGCCCATCGCACGCTGCACGATGGCGCCGGCATGCTGATCGGGCGCGGTTCTTTCGGCGAAATCCTTGAGCTTGGTGAAGACGATAGCGTTGTTCTGGCCCGAACCGCTGAAACTGAAGCCGAGCACGCCGAAAACAGATTCGACATTGTTGGCTTCTTTTTCGCGGAAGTAGTTTTCGACCTGCTTCACCACCTCGTTGGTTCGCTCGATATTCGACCCGGTCGGCGTCTGGATGATCGTCAGCAGCACGCCCTGGTCTTCCTGCGGCAGGAAAGAGCTTGGCAGCTTTGAAAAGAACCAGGCGCAGCCGCCGATCACGATCGCGAAGATGATCATCACGCGCAGGGGCCGTTTCAGCAGATAACCGATGGAGGACACGTAGCCATCCGTCGTCTTGCCGAAGCCGCGGTTGAACCACGCGCCCGGTCCGCGCTGCTTCTTGTGATGATCGATCGGCTTCAGCATGGTGGCGCAAAGCGCGGGCGTCAGCACGATCGCGACAACGGCCGAAAGCAGCATGGCCGAAACGATGGTGATCGAGAACTGGCGGTAGATGATGCCCGTCGATCCGCCGAAGAAAGCCATCGGAATGAACACGGCGGTGAGCACGAGCGCGATGCCGATGATCGCACCGGTGATCTCGCCCATCGACTTTTCGGTCGCCTCGACCGGTGACAAGCCCTCTTCCGACATGATGCGCTCGACGTTTTCGACAACGACGATGGCGTCGTCGACGAGGAGGCCGATGGCGAGAACCATGGCGAACATGGTGAGCGTATTGATGGAATACCCGGTGAGCGCGAGAACGCCGAAGGTGCCGAGAAGCACGACCGGAACGGCGATCATCGGAATGAAGGTGGCTCTAAGATTCTGCAGGAACACCAGAAGCACGACGAAGACGAGGATGATCGCCTCGATCAGCGTATGCACCACTTTCTCGATCGACAGCTTCACAAACGGCGTCGTGTCATAGGGATATTCAATCGAAACGCCCTCGGGCAGCGAACCCTCGACATTTGTCAGAGCCGCTTTCACACGTGCCGCCGTGTCGAGCGCGTTTGCACCCGTGGCAAGGTTGACTGCGAAACCGGCGGACGGACGGCCGTTGGATCGGGAATCGCCGCCATAGGTTTCCTGGCCGATTTCGATGCGCGCCACGTCGCTGAGGCGAACCGTCGCGCCATCCTTTTCGACTTTCAGGATGACCGATTCGAAATCGGCAACCGTGGTGAGCTGGCTCTGCGCCGTCACCGTCACATTGAGCTGCTGGCCCTTGACCGCGGGCACGGCGCCGAGCGAGCCGACCGAAACCTGGGTATTCTGGCTTTCGATGGCGCTGGTGACGTCGGCGGTGGTCAGCTGGTATTTGTTGAGCTTGAACGGATCCAGCCAGATACGCATCGCATATTCGGAGCCGAACACGTTGATGCTGCCCACGCCTTCGAGGCGCTTGATCTGGTCTTCGACACGCGAGGAGAATACGTCGCCGAGATCGGCCGAATTGCGCTTGCCGTCGGTCGAGATCAGCGCGCCAACCATCAGGATACTCGATGTCGAGCGGCTGACCTGGATACCCCGCTGCTGCACGGTATCGGGCAATTGCGACTGGACAAGCTGCAGCTTGTTCTGCACCTGAACCTGCGCAATGTCTGGCAGGATGCTGTTGCCGAAGGTCAGCGTCACTTCGGCGCTGCCGGTCGAGGACGACGAGGTCATATAGGTGAGGTCGTCGAGGCCGGTCATGCCGTCCTCGATGATGGTCGTCACCGATTTCTCGACGGTTTCGGCGCTGGCGCCGTTATAGGTCGCACTGACACGCACCGTTGTCGGCGCAATATCGGGATATTGCGAAATGGAAAGCGTCCAGATCGCAAGGGCGCCGCCCAGCATGATGACGATGGCGATAACCCATGCAAACACGGGGCGCCTGATGAAGAAATGGGCCATGGCAGTCCTGCCTTACCTTTTACGAGCTTCGACCAAGGGGTTTCGTGCTCATGCTTATTTCGAGGGGGCGGCGGCAGGCGGAGCTTGCTGCGGCAGAACGACGATACCGCGATCGTCAATGGTCACTTCAACTGGCGCAACCGTTGCACCGTCGGCAATCCACTGGAAGCCGTCGACGATGAGCTTGTCGCCATCCTTGACATTTTCCGTCACCAGCCAGGCGTTGCCCGACTGCTGGCTGGACGGGAAGGTGCGGGTTTCCACCTTGTTTTCCGCGGTCACGAATTTTGCGGTCAGTTCGCCATTGGCGTTCCGGCTCGCTGCGCGCTGCGGAATGCGGAAGCCTTTTTCCTTGCCGATCGTCAGCGTGGCGCGAACATAGGTGCCGGGAAGCAGAAGATCGTCAGGGTTGTCGAAGAGGGCGCGGATGGAGAAGGTACCCGTCGTTTCGCTCACCGCCATGTCCGACATATCAATCTTGCCGTCATGCTTGTATTCGGTGCCGTCTTCCAGCGTCAGGTGAATGCCGGTCTCCTTCGTGTCGCCGCCAAGCTGACCCGACGAGATCGCCTTTTTCAGACGCAGGAGATTGATGCTGGATTCCATCAGGTCGATATAGATCGGATCGATGCGGCGCAGCGTTGTCAACGCCGTCGTCTGGTTCGCCGTCACCACGTTACCGATGCTGAAGGCGGTCGCGCTGGTAATGCCGTCGAAGGGGGCGCGGACCTTGGTGAGATCGAGATTGATCTCGGCCGTTTCCAGCGCTGCCTTGGTCTGTGCCACGTCGGCTTGCGCCTGCAGCAGCGTCACCTTGGCATTTTCATATTCGATCTGCGTCGCACCGCTGTTGACCAGGCGTTCGTAACGGGCAAGGTTCGCCTGGGCGCTCGGAATGCTTGCTTCCGCCTTCGCCACGTTAGCCTTGGCCTGCGCCACTTCCGCCAGATAGGTATTGTCCTCGATCTGGTAGAGAACGTCGCCCTGCTTGACCTCGCTGCCTTCCTTGAAAGGAATTTCGCGGATGATGCCGGTGACGCGCGGCCGGATTTCGGCTGTCTGGAACGCGCTGGCGCGGCCGGGCAGAACGGTGGTCAGGGGATATTCGCTGGTCTTCATCAGGATGACGCTGACCGGAGACGGCGGACGCTCGGCAGTCTGGCCGGCGGTCTGGCTGCTCTCGCCGCCATCGCTGCAGCCCGCCAGAAGCGCGGTTACACACAGAGAAGCAAATAGGGGTAAAATACGTCGGCTCATTGTTCTTCCCTGCGTATCGCTCGCATTTAACTATAAGCGCAATGTCGCTCGGCGGATGCGCGTCCGGAAACAGACACGACAGGCGAAGGCCTTGGAAGGGACCCGATTCGCTCATTTTGTCCGGACCGCCACGCGCATAGAAGCGCAGGCTTTTGCGCTTCGCAAGCAATTGCGAGAAGGTGACGTAAATTGGGAATCGTCACTTAGCAAGCGGATTGCGCAATCCCGCGTCGATTAAATCGACGAGTTGATCGCAACGTGTTGCCAAATTGCCGATATCTTCCCGCGCAATGAGGACGGGGTGGATGACGCTGGTCAGCGCGTGGAGCACGGTCTCCGCCAGAGGAGGGATATCGGTGGCGGTGTAGATTCCGGCCTCGACGCCGTCCTGAATGATTTCGGCCAGCAATTTAACGATGACGGATTTATAATAGTCTCCGCACTTCATGTCCTGCTTGGCGGTCATCAGGATCATTTCGAAGACGTAGGGATTCTTATTGAGATCCTGGTGGTGCTGCTCCATCAGGTTGCGCGCTAGATGGCGCAATCTGGAAAGCGGTGCATGGCTTTTGTCGAGTGGACAGATCTGCCGTTCGAAAGCGCCGATCTGTTCGAAGCCAAGGGCGTCGACGAGCGCGTTCTTCGAGCTGAAATTCTTGAAGACATTGGCGGGAGACATGCCAAGCGCTGAGGCGATATCGGCAATCGCCACCGCATTGAAACCACGCTCCCGGAAAAGCTCTTCCGCTTTGGCGAGAATGTCCCGCCGGGTTTCCTCGGCGGAACGGCGAGGCCGGCGCCTGACAGGACGGTCACTCTTCCTGTCGCCCTTTCTCGCCTGTTCGATCATTTTGCTCACGGTCAGACTCCGGGGAAGAACGGCTCCAGATTCCGGCGTACTCTTGCAAGCGGCGTCTCGCCGCTATCGTCGGGAACGAAGCTCTGTCCGGTGATGCGTTCGTAAGCATCAATATAGACCTTCGAGGTCTGCAAGACGAGATCCTGCGGAATTTCGGGAACGTCATCCTTATAAGGGTCGCAGCGTTCGGCAACCCAGGCTCTCACGAAATCCTTGTCGAAGCTCGCCGGCCGGGTGCCGTTGCGAAAGCTTTCCTCATAGCTGCCAGCCATCCAGTAGCGGCTGCTATCAGGTGTGTGGATCTCGTCGGCCAGGATGATGGTGCCGTTTTCATCCGTTCCGAATTCATATTTGGTGTCGACGAGAATGAGGCCCTGCTTTGCGGCAATTTCCTGCCCGCGCTTGAACAGCGCCAGCGCGTAACGGGAAAGCGTGTTCCATTGCTCCTGTGTCAGGAGTTTCTTCTCCACAATCTCGGTCGGTGTCAGCGGCTCGTCGTGGCCGCCATCGAAGGCCTTGCTTGTGGGCGTGATCACCGGTTCGGGCAGAATCTGGTTGTCCTGCATCCCGTCAGGAAGGCTCATGCCGTACATCTGCCGCTCGCCCTTCTTATAAAGGGTCAGGATCGACGTGCCTGTCGTGCCGGCCAGATAACCGCGAACCACCACCTCGACCGGCAATATCTCAAGTCTTTTGCCGATGACGACATTTGGGTCAGGATAGCTGACCACATGATTGGGGCAGATGTCCTTTGTCTTTTCGAACCAGTAGCGGGCCGTCTGGGTCAGGACCTGTCCCTTATAAGGTATGCAGGTGAGAATACGGTCGAAGGCGCTGAGGCGGTCGGTGGATATGATGATACGGTTGCCGTCCGGCAGATCGTAGTTTTCCCGCACCTTGCCACGGTAGTAATTCGGCAGCTCGGGAATGACGGCTTCATCGAGAATGCGCACGGGCTCTCCAATTCTTCGCTTTATAAGGGGACGTGAGACGCCCCAAGTCTTCTGAAACTCTCGTCCGTTCCTATTGCATGTTTCCTGGAACAGGGCCAGTCGCGACATAAAGACTGTCCTTTCCCCCATTTCCGTTGCGCACCACGAAACTATGTAGTGATATCAATGTCTTGATAAAAATGTCAGTTTTTTGACGGTGTGTGTGTTGACTTGTTTGGTGGGGTGGATTTATAAGTCCGCTCACTGAACGAGGGCGGCGGCGCTGCTGGCGACGACGA
>NZ_JBAKFW010000008.1:0-205824 GCF_036888815.1 Agrobacterium sp. CCNWLW155 | reverse complement strand
TGGCAGCATGACTGCGCTGCTGCGGTCGTCACTTTTTGCTTGACTGGAACGGGCCCGTTACCGAAGTCCTGAACCTAACCCGCCTGATGCAGCATCGCCGTGATGCGGCGATATCCATATCGGCCATATTGGAGGGCGAGCACCGTGATGTCGGCCGTTAATGCCGCTTCGTCATTTGGTGTCTTTGCCATTCTGCGCTGCGTGGAACAATGCTGGCCAAGAACCCGGCATGCCGTCGTTCGGACACGCCCAGTTCTGCGGTGACATGGTCAACACAGGCACGGCGACAAGCGGGGCTTAGACTTTCCCCCTGGCGGCCTCCGCAAGGATCATCTTGTCCAGGGTTAGATCGGAGACAGCCTGCCGGAGCCGCGCATTCTCGGTCTCCAGCTCCGTCAGCCGCTCCACCTGATCGCCCTTCAGCCCACCCCATTCTGCCCGCCAGCGGTAATATGTAACTTCTGTCACGCCTATCGACCGGATCGCCTAAGGGTATGATGTCCTGGCCACTTCGGCGACATTGCGCACGATCTCTGCGATATGTCCGAGCTGTTTGGACAAGGGGTTCGTCTTGCGCCAGATCATGCCGATCGTTCGCGACGGACGCGGCGCCCGCAACCGAGCGACGGAAACCGAGGCGAGCCGCGTTTCCAGCGAAACAGCCATTTGCGGGATGAGCGTAACGCCAATGCCGGCGCCGACCATCTGGACCAGCGTGGCGAGCGAGCTACCCTCCATCAGATCGCGCGGCAGCAACGAGGATGGCATCTTGCAGAAGGATAGCGCCTGCTCACGGAAACAGTGACCTTCTTCCAGAAGCAGCAGGCGCATTGTTCGTAGTGCCTCGGCATTCGGAACGGGCTTTTGTGAATCCTCCTGCGGTCGCACAAGCACGAATTCTTCCTCGAACAGCGGCACCTCCAGTAACGTCGGTTCCGATATCGGCAATGCTACGATGGCCGCGTCAAGGCGCGCATCGATCAGATCTTCAACGAGCTTCGGCGTCACCGTCTCACGCGGATGCAGATCCAAACCGGCGTATCGATGTCCAAGCTCCTTGATGAGCTGGGGGAGGAGATATGGGGCCACGGTCGGAATGACGCCGATCCGGAAGTGGCCGACAAACGGCCGATGAGAGGCACGGGCAAGGTCCGAAAGGTCGTCGATCGAACGCAAGATATCGCGCACCCGCAGTGCGAATTGCTCTCCCAGGCCTGTCAGGCGAACCTGCCGGGTCGACCGTTCGACTAGGGCTGCGCCCATCGCCTCTTCGAGCTCTTTGATCTGCACCGAAAGCGCTGGCTGCGTGACCGCACAATCTTCCGCTGCTCGGCCGAAATGGCCGAGCCTTGCGAGGGCATCGAAATAGCGGAGATGTTTCATGGACACGCCATTCATTAGGCCACCCTATCGATCCCTTTAGAAAATGCAATTTAAATTAATGAAAATCCCCTGCTATGAACAGCGCGGGAAGATGGCAACGCGTCACATCTAGCGATTTCGCAGTGTCACGCCGATGATAGCGCCAACCATCTAACCAGCCAAAATTCTGTTCACGCCCGGAGGGTAACTTGGATCACACGACATCGACCGGCAAATGCCCCGTCGCCCATGGTTCGCTGACATCGTCAGGCGCATCCGTCACGGCCTGGTGGCCGAATGCGCTCAACCTCGACATCTTGCACCAGCACGACACGAAGACGAATCCGCTGGGAACGGACTTCAACTATCGCGAAGAGCTGAAGAAGCTCGACGTCGAGGCGTTGAAGGCCGACGTTCGCGCGCTCATGACGGATAGCCAGGAATGGTGGCCCGCCGATTGGGGCAGCTATGTCGGCATGATGGCCCGCGTCAGTTGGCACGCGGCCGGCTCTTACCGCGCAACTGATGGGCGCGGCGGTTCGGGAACAGGCAATCAGCGCTTTGCGCCGTTGAACTCATGGCCGGATAACGTCAATACGGACAAGGGCCGTCGTCTACTGTGGCCGATCAAGAAGAAATACGGCAACAGGCTGAGCTGGGCCGACCTGATCGCGCTCGCCGGCACGATGGCCTATGAAGCCGCAGGCTTGAAGACCTTCGGCTTCGCGTTTGGCCGTGAGGATATCTGGCACCCGGAGAAGGATGTCTATTGGGGTAGCGAAAAAGAATGGCTGGCCCCCAGCGATGGTCGCTATGGGGAAGTGACAAAGCCCGACACGCTCGAAAATCCGCTCGCCGCTGTGCAGATGGGCCTCATCTACGTGAACCCGGAAGGCGTGAACGGCAAGTCCGATCCGTTGGCAACCGCCGCGCAGATGCGCGAAACCTTCGCGCGCATGGGGATGAACGACGAGGAAACGGTTGCGCTCACGGCCGGCGGCCACACCATCGGCAAATCCCATGGCAATGGAAATCCGACCGACCTGAGCCCTGATCCCGAGGCCGCAGGCCCGGAATTCCAAGGTCTTGGCTGGATGAACACCAAGGGCCGCGGCATTGGTCGCAATACCGTGGTTTCGGGCATTGAAGGCGCTTGGACGGCCGAGCCGACCAAGTGGGATAACGGCTTCTTCGAAATGCTGTTCAAGCATGAGTGGACGCTGACTCACAGCCCCGCTGGTGCCTCGCAGTGGGCGCCGACTACGATCGCCGAGGAAGACAAGCCGGTCGATGTCGAGGACGCCTCGATCCGCGTCCTGCCGATGATGACCGATGCGGATATGGCGCTGAATGTCGATCCGATCTATCGCGAGATCTCGCTGCGCTTCCTCAATGACTTCGAGGCGTTCTCGGACGCCTTTGCCCGCGCGTGGTTCAAGCTCACGCATCGCGATATGGGCCCGAAGAGCCGGTATTTCGGCCCCGATGTCCCCCAGGAAAATCTGATCTGGCAGGATCCGGTGCTCGGCGACCGTACGGACTACGATGTCGCTGCCCTCAAGGCCAGCATTGCTGAATCCGGTCTCTCCGTCTCTGATCTCGTGGCGACAGCCTGGGATAGCGCCCGCACGTTCCGTGGCTCCGACAACAGGGGGGGCGCGAACGGAGCACGCATCCGTCTTGCTCCGCAGAAGGATTGGGAGGGCAACGAGCCGGAACGGCTGAAGCGCGTGCTTGCCGTCCTTGAGCCGATAGCGGCCACAAGCAGCGCAAGCCTTGCCGACGTGATCATCCTTGCGGGCAATGTCGGCGTCGAGCAGGCGGCCAAGGCGGCCGGTTTCGACATCGAGGTTCCTTTCGCGCCCGGCCGCGGCGATGCGACTGCCGAAATGACCGACGTCGACAGCTTTGCGGTGCTGGAGCCCTTGGCGGACGGTTTCCGCAATTGGCAGAAGAAGGGTTATGTCGTGAGCCCAGAGGAGATGCTTCTAGACCGTGCTCAGCTGATGGGTTTGACGGCCCCTGAACTGACGGTGCTGATCGGCGGGCTACGCGTGATCGGTACCAATCATGGCGGTACCAAACACGGCGTCTTCACGGAACGAGTGGGCGCTCTGACCACCGACTTCTTCACGACGCTGACGGACATGGCGTTCAGCTGGGTGCCGACGGGGCGGAACTCCTATGACATCCGTGATCGGAAGACCGGAGCGACCCGATACACGGCGACGCGGGTGGATCTCGTGCTAGGATCGAACTCCATTCTGCGCGCTTATGCGGAGGTATATGCCCAGGACGACAATGTCGAAAAATTCGTGAAGGATTTCGTTTCGGCCTGGACCAAGGTGATGAACGCCGATCGTTTCGATCTGCTTTGATGACGGTCAACGCCTCCTCGGAACGACTTTCCCCGCTCACGTCAGGGAAAGCCCCCATCCTTTCGGACGGAGAAAACTTAACGTCTCTGTCAATTCGTCGGCGTGCCGGTCGCAGGCTTTTGTCGCGCCGGTTCGTCGCGACGTTCCGGACCCTCGTTCTTGTGTGTGTGTGTGTGTGTGTCAGGTCCGGCGACGATGATTCCGTGATCGGGGCTTTGGTGCGCGGGTCGTTGAAAGAACGGCATTCCGTCTTTGATGCTGTTGCTACGGCGTTGCAGTCTTGCAGCGGACGGATTTCGGGCGTGCGCATGCCATCATTCTATTGAGGACCGAGCAGCCGATGGCGACTTCCGTCCGCTGCGCTCCGAATGAGCGCGCCCGCAGCCGGTGTCCGATGATCGATTTGTAACGACCGATCGCGGTCTCGACCAGGGATCGTTTTCCGTAGTCGGTCGCGACCTCCCACTTCATTCGGCCAGCGGTGTTGATCGCCGCAGCGCCGGCGCTATGCTTGGTGATGGCGCCATAGGTGGGGTTGCCGTCATAAGCGCCATCGCCCGTGAACTGGCCGATGGGGTCATCGATCTGGTCGAGCAGCGCCTCGACCTGCGAGGCGTCGCCGGCATCCTGGTCGGTCATGACGTGAGCGATGATCTCGCCGCTGTCGGCATCCAGCGCCAGGTGCAGTTTGCGCTGAGGTCCGCGACGGCTTGAGCGCCCAGGCCCTTCGCGGGGGGCGCGGCATTCCGACGCGCGACGCGGGTAATACTTGGCAGCGAGAGATCTGTTCTTATCTTATCTTATCTTATCTTATCTTATCTTATCTTATCTTGTCTCTGACGCCGCACATCAGCGATCGCGATACCGGCCCGGAACTGGGGCTGCGGTACGATGCTCGAGGGTCTTCAACAATGGAGTTATCATGACCTTTCTTGGTCTCGAAGCAGAGATGCTGGCGCGGATACAGTTCGCGTTCACCGTCTCGTTCCACTTCCTGTTTCCCGCCTTTTCGATCGGGACGGCCAGCTACCTTGCCGTCCTGAACGCGCTCTGGCTATGGAAACGCGACGAAGCCTATCTGAAGCTCTTCGAATACTGGAAGACGATCTTCGCGGTGACCTTCGCCATGGGCGTCGTGTCGGGGATCGTGATGAGCTACCAGTTCGGCACCAACTGGTCCGCTTTCTCAGACAAGGCGGGCCCGGTCATCGGACCACTGATGGGATACGAGGTCCTGACTGCATTTTTCCTCGAAGCGGGGTTCCTGGGCATAGCCCTGTTCGGCCGCAAACGCGTCGGAGACACGGCCCACATGGTGGCTATCGCCATGGTCGCGATAGGCACGCTGATTTCGGCGACGTGGATCACGGCCGCCAATAGCTGGATGCACACCCCGGCGGGGTTCGGCGTCGACGCCAACGGCGTCTTCGTGCCGGAAGACTGGTGGCAGATCATCTTCAACCCATCCTTCCCCTACAGGATGACCCATACCTTGTTGGCGGCCTTCCTTACCACCGCCTTCGCCGTGGGCGCCGTCGGCGCCTGGCATCTGTTGAAGGACCGGACGAACCGTCAGGCCCGTATCATGTTCTCGATGGCGATGTGGATGGCGGCAATCGTCACTCCGATCCAGATCTTAGTCGGCGACCTGCATGGCCTGAATACGCTCGAGCACCAGCCTGCGAAGATCGCGGCCATGGAGGGACATTACGAGACGCATGAGGACGGCGCTCCTCTCGTCCTGTTCGGCATACCGGACGATGAGGCGGAGATCACCCGCTACGCGGTCGAGGTTCCGAAGCTCGGCTCGCTGATCCTGACGCATGAGCTGAACGGCGAGATAAAGGGGCTGAAGGAATGGCCGCGCGACCAGCGTCCTCCGGCGCTCATGCCGTTCATCACCTTCCGGATCATGGTCGGCCTCGGCTTCCTGATGCTCGGCGTCGGGCTATGGTCTTTGTGGGCGCGCTGGAAGGGAACACTGTATGACACGCCGTGGCTCCACCGCGTTGCGGTGGCCATGGGCGGTTCCGGCTTTGTGGCGGTGCTTGCGGGCTGGTACACGACCGAGGTCGGCCGTCAGCCCTGGACGGTGTATGGACACCTTCGGACCGCGGAGAGCCTGTCGCCGGTTTCGGCTCCCGCAGTCGGGACCTCGCTGCTCATCTTCATCGCCGTCTACTTCGTGGTCTTCGGCGTTGGCGTCAACTATCTGCTGAAGCTCATGCGGCGGCCGCCGACCCCTCTTGACACAGATCAAGAACTGGATGCCGGCCCGATCCGGACGGCGGGCATCATGCCCGGTGCTGCGCAGGATCATCCCACTGGAGGAGGACGACATGGACATTGACCTTTCCTTCGTCTGGGCAGGGATCATCGCCTTCGCGGTTCTCGGCTATGTCGTGCTTGACGGCTTCGACCTGGGGATCGGCATTGTCTTCCCGTTCTTCCGCCAGAGGCGCGACCGCGACGTGATGATGAACTCGATCGCTCCCGTCTGGGATGGCAACGAGACATGGCTGGTGCTCGGTGGCGGCGGCCTCATGGCCGTGTTCCCGCTGGCCTACGCGATCATCATGCCGGCTCTCTACATGCCGATCATCCTGATGCTGGTCAGCCTGATCTTCCGCGGCGTCGCCTTCGAGTTCCGCTGGCGGACGCATCACGAATCCCATCTTTGGGACTTCGGCTTCTGGATCGGATCCTCGATCGCGGCTCTGATGCAGGGCATCGTGCTCGGAGCCCTAGTGCAGGGCGTTGCAGTCGAGGGCAGACGGTACGCGGGCGGCTGGTGGGACTGGCTCACGCCCTTCTCGGTCCTGACCGGCGTCGCCGTCCTCGTCGGCTACGCACTGCTCGGGGTGACGTGGCTTAATCTGAAGACGTCGGGCGAAATTCAGGTACGCTCCGCGAAGCTCGCGCGTCCTCTGAGCCTCGGACTCCTGTCGCTGATCGGCGCCGTGTCGCTCTGGACGCCGTTCATCAACGGAATGTACTTCGAGCGATGGTTCGGCTGGCCGACGGCCTTCTTCTCGTCCTTCGTGCCCCTGCTGCTCGCCTTGTGCGCGTTTTCGCTCTGGCGCGGCCTCGCGCACGACAAGCACCTGCAGCCCTTCCTGTCGGCGCTTGGCCTGTTCGTCCTGAGCTTCACGGGCCTCGGGATCAGCTTCTACCCGTACATGATCCCCGGCGTGCTCACGATCAAGGATGCGGCCGCTCCGGACAGTTCCCTGAAGTTCCTGCTCGTCGGAGCGGTCGTGCTTGTACCCATGATCCTTGCCTACACCGCCTACGCCTATTGGGTTTTTCGCGGCAAGATCGATCCGGAAGAGGAATATCACTGATGAGCGACGTTCTTCTGAAGACGGCATGGTTCATCGGGCTGTGGCTCGCGGGCGTTGGCGCGGTTGCCGTGATCGGGCTTCTGATCAGATTATTTCTGAAGTAAGTCGAAGAGGAGCGAGCGTCCCTTGATCATGTCCGGAGTGGCAGAGGCGGACCTGCTGTGGGCGGCGGACGAATCCGTGGGATCGTCCAGTGTCCTCGGCGGATCTACGACATGTAACTCATAGGCCCTCGCAAAAGAGGGCCAAACGGGTTCGTCGGACATTCTGCCCGGTGGTGACGAAGGCCGCCATTCCGACGGCGCCCAGAGCGGCCGTCGCGTATAGCGACAGGCCGATTCCCAGCCGCTCCATCGCGATAGCGAAAGCGACCGGCGCGGCGGCGCCCAGCGCGAGACGGCGGCGGTCATCCTGTCGGTCACGGTCCCGTATGGGAAGCAACGCACGAGATCCTCGCCGCTATGCAGGCACCCAACAAGGACTGGAACCGGCCGGTAGGCGATCTTCCAATGACTGACGGACCTCAGTAATCCGAAGTGATCGTGCTGCGCTGGTGACACTGAATAAGAAAGAATATCCTGACCGGGCGCCACGATCGAGGTATTCGAGCAGATTAGCATGAGGTTAGTGCCGAGCTCCGCCATCAGATCGAACTTGCGCTCTGCCCGGTCGAAATTGCGACTGCGGAAAGGTTCCGGCATACCCTCGAAGTCGCGGAAAGGCTGAAACAGTGTCACCTTGAGGCCGTGATCTCGGACCATGCGCCCCACTTCTGCTGGTGAACGGTCAAAGGCCAGGAAGTCGTTCTCGAAGATTTCAATCCCGTCGAAGCCCGCTCTCGCGATGGCGGTCAGCTTTTCCTGGAAATCACCGCTGATCGAAACCGTGGCGATTGAAGTTTTCATTTGGGGTTCCTTTCGAGCCTTTACAGACCTGTCCGAAATTCCGGTCTGCCTCTGACGTCGACATTGAGGACGAGAACCCGTCCCGCGAGTGGTTCGGCCTGGCGCTCCTCGGCCAGGAGCGGTTCGCTTGCCGAGGTGACATAGAGGCGGTCAAGCTCCTCACCGCCAAAGCAACAGCGCGTCGGGTGGCTCACCGGCAGTTCAATGAGGCGCGATACCTCTCCCCTGGGATCGTAACGCACGAGGCGGCGGCCAGCATATTCGGCGTTCCACAGATGGCCTTCTGAGTCGATACAACTCCCGTCCGGTCGGGCAGGCGCAGCGGTGGTCGCAAAAAGGCAGTTCCTCTCCCATGTCGCCGCTGATGGGATCATAGTCGCTGAACCAGATCGTGTGGGCACGCGTATCCGCATAGTAGATGCGGCGGCGTTCCGGATCGAAGGCGAGCGAGCTGGGAATGGCCAGGCGCGCGGCCTGTCGTGTCACCTCGAGTTTTGGAGTCACGCGGTAAATGGATCCCACGGGGGCATAGTCGTCCTCCCGGAGTGTGCCAATCCAGAAATTCCCCACCGAATCTGCACGGCCATCGTGTTTGCGATGGTTCAGCAGCCCCGGCTGGGGATCGACGAGCAGGAGCTGCTCACCCGTCTCCGGGTCATAGCTAAACAGCCCGTTATCGCAGGCGAGGATCAGCCCGCTGGTGCGGCGCAGGGCCAGCGAGCCGATGCGGCGCGCCTCGACGGGATATCGTGTGCACACGCCGCTTTTTGCGTCATGGCTCCACAAGGCGGACGCTAGCACATCCACCCACCAGAGCCTGTTGCTCCGCTCGCACCAGATCGGGCATTCCCCGAGCCGGGCCGGAGCGGCGTCGAGAACCTCAAACCGCATGGTCTGCCTCTACATGACCACCGAGGAACAACTGGCCGACGCGCGGGTCGGCAAGCAGCTTGGAAGCCTTGTCGTACATTCGCGTCTGGCCGAGCTCGAGCACAAGGCCGTAGTCGGACATGGCCAACGCGGCCTTGGCATTCTGCTCCACCATCAGGATCGTCACGCCCTGATCGCGCAGCTGGATCAGAGTCCGGAACACCTCTTGCACAAGATTGGGCGAAAGGCCGATGGACGGCTCGTCAATCAGGATCAGCTTGGGATCCAGAAGAAGTGCGCGCGCCACTTCGAGCTGCTTCTGCTGGCCGCCGGACAGTTCGATCGCCTTGCGGTTACGGAATTCCTTGAGCATGGGGAACTGGTCCATCACCGTCTCGATGCGCTCGCGCACCTTTGCCTGATCGGCGGCCGTGATGCCGCCGAGTTCCAGATTGTGGTACACAGAGAGCTGCGGCACTACATTGCGGCCCTGCGGCACATAGGTGACGCCATGGGAGATCATCTGTCTCGGCGCCTGCCGGGTCACGTCATTGCCGTTGAGCAGGATCTGGCCGGAGGCGATGTTCAATAGTCCGAAGATCGCCTTGAACACGGTCGATTTGCCGGCCCCGTTAGGCCCGATCACGGTGGTGATCGACGCCTTCGGGATGGAGAAGGTGACGCCGTTCAGGATCGTTATCTTGCCGTAGCCGCCGTAGATATCTTTGAGTTCAAGCATCTTCAGCCTCCCAGATAAGCATCGATGACGGTTTGGTTTGCCCGGATCTCGTGCGGCGTGCCTTCGGCGATGATGCCGCCTTCCGCGAGTACGATGATGCGGCTGCACAGGCTCATGACGAACTCCATGTTGTGCTCGATGACCACGAAGGTCGTGCCGTGTTCGGCGTTGTAGGCGGTCAGCCGGTCCTTGAGGTTGGCGAGCATGGTCAGATTGACGCCGCCGGCCGGCTCGTCGAGCAGGACGAGGCTCGGACCCGCCATAAAGGCCATGGCCGCGTCCACCAGCTTCTGCTGGCCGTAGGAGAGCGAGCCGGCCAGCGTGTCGCGCAGATGCGTCAGGCGGAAAAAGGAGATCAGGCGTTCGGCTTCTTCGGTCAGGCCGGCGTCGCCCGGTCCGAACAGACGCGACAGCATGCTGCCATGGTGTTCCTGGCCGGCAAGGATGATGTTGTCGAGCACCGTCATCTTGGGGAAGACCGAGAGTTGCTGGAAGGTGCGGCCGACACCCAGCCGATTGAGATCGGACGCACGCATGCCGGAGACGTTCCTGCCGTTGACGGAGACCTCGCCGACATTTGGTTGAAGTTGTCCAAGGATGCAGTTGAAAAGCGTCGACTTGCCGGAACCGTTCGGCCCGATGAGGCCGAGGATCTCGCCCTTGTGGACATCAAAGGAGACACCCCGGACGGCGCGGATACCGCCAAAACTTTTCTCGATATTGCGGACGGAAAGGACGGGGGCACTCATTTCAGGCGCGCTCCTTCACGCATGTCGGCCCGGACCTGTTGGCGTGGCCAGAATTTCTCGCGTATCCGCGTCCAGACTCCAATCAGGCCAGCCGGCACGAAGACCAGCATGACGATCACGAGTGCGGAATAGATGATGAGGTAATAGCCTTCGGTGAAACGCAGCATCTCCGGCAGGAGGATGACGACGCCGGCGCCAACGAAAGGACCGAAGAAGTAGCCCGATCCTCCCACCACGACCATCAGCAGGATGCGCAGCGAATGGGCGAGGCCGAACGAACCAGGTTCGATGAACTGGACGAGCGGGGTGACGAGGGCACCGGCAAGGCCGCCATAGGTCGAACCGATGGCGAAGGCGAGCAGCGTGATGCGGCGGGTATCGACACCGAGGCTTTCGGCACGCACGGGATTTTCGCGCAGGGCTTTGAACGCGCGGCCCCAGGGCGAACGGACAATGCCCCACATGCCGAGCGCCGCAAGCACCGTGATCACCAGGGTGAAATAGTAGAAATGCAGCTGTTTCATGGTCGAAAACAGACCAAAGTCCGGGCGCGGCATACCGACGAGGCCAAGGCTGCCACCAGTCAGCCAGTCCTCGTTGCGCAAGACGAGGAAAACGAGCGTGTTGAAGGCCAGCGTCACAAAAGCGAGGAAATGGCCTTTCACGCGCAAGGCCGGATAGCCAAGCAACAGGCCTATTGCGAAGCAGGCCACGAGCGCGAGCGGCATGGCCAGAACCCAGTGCCAGCCGACCAGCGTCAATAGTGCAGTGATGTAGGCGCCGATGGCCATGAAGGAGGCTTGGGCGAGGGAAATCTGGCCGGCGTAGCCCAGCGTCAGGTTCAACCCCATGGCCGCAATGGCGAAAATGAGCCACGATGTCAGCACGTAGATGATGTAGTTGCCTTGGCCGAAGGGCGCCACGATGGCGACGGCGAGCAAGGCCAAGATTGAAATGTTCCGCATACGGAGGCTCATTAGACTGTTCTCCCCTCGGACGTTCCCAGAATGCCCTGCGGCCTGACGAGGATGATGGCGATCAGCAGCACGAGAGGCAGCGCCGCGCGGTATTCTGCGGTGACATAGGCTGCGGTGAGGTTGTCGAGCACACCAATCAGCAGGCCGCCGGCCAGTGCGCCGCGGATCTGATTGAAGCCACCGACGATCGCGGCGATGAAGGCGATAAGGCCGAGCGTTTCGCCGTTCGAGAATTTGGCGAGATAGACCGGCGTGATGAGGAATGAAGCGAGGGTCGCCAGAGCCGCATTGATCAGGAAGGTGTAGAGGATCATGCGCTTGACGTTAACGCCCAGGATTTCCGCCACGGCCGGGTTCTGGGCGGTCGCCTGCATGCAGCGGCCTGTGCGGGTCCTGTTGAGAAACAGGGTTAAAAGCACGACGACGCTCAGCGAGATCACGAGATTCATAAGATCCTGCATCGACAGCACAGCACCGAAAATATCAATCGGGCTGTTGGGGAAGAGGGATGGAAACGGCTGGGCCTCGGCTGAATAGAATTCCTTGGCGCTCTCCTTGAGCAATATGCCCAAGGCCATCGTGGCAATGATAAGTGTTATCCCGCCATGCGGCAGGATCGGCTCGATGATCAGCTTCTTGAACAGCAGGCCTAGAACGAGAATAGCGACCGCCAATCCCAATATCAGGGCTGCCCAAGGCGGCAGGCCGAAGATGGTCATACCGGCCAGAACAAAGAATGCTGGCAGCATGACGAATTCGCCTTGGGCAAAATTCACCGTTTGGGCTGCCTGCCAAACCAGAGTGAAACCGATTGCCACAAGGGCATAGATGGAGCCGGTCGCCAGGCCGGATAGCAAAACTTGTAAAAACTGGGACATAGCGCGCCTCTTTAGCCTGCGTCCGCGGCAGCAAATGCCGCCGCGGTCAGACTTAGATTGATCAATTGGCGGAAAGGGTGCCGATCACGACCGGCGCACCATCCTTGACCTGAACCATGAAGCTCGGACGAGACATTTCGCCATTCTCGTCCCAGCAGGTGTCGAGCAGGACCTTGGGATGATCCGCGGCCTTCAGGCACAGGCCGTGCATCTTCTCGGCGAAGGCTTCGCCGTCAAATTCGCCCACCATTTCGGTAACGTATTTCGTCGTCCAGGCGCCGACGTAACCCTTGATCGCGTCATGAGTAGGCTTGCGCTTGAAAGTCTCTTCAAATGTCTTGGTGAAGGCGGCGATACCCGGTATTTCGGTGGCGGTGGCAGTTACGCCGACATGGGCGATGGCGCCCTCGGCCGCGCCGCCCGCGAGTTCGATGACTTTCGCCTCGGTCAGGGTGACTTCGCCGACCAGCGGCATTGCGAGCGACTGTTTCTTCGCCTCGATCAGGAAGCGGGCTGACTCTTCCTGGTTCATGTAGACGAAGACTGCATCCGGGTTGGCCTGCTTCAGCTTCGCGACATCGGCCGCGTAGTCGGTCTGAGCCTGCTCGGACGGGACGTCGGCGATCACCGCGATGCCGGCTTTCTGCATCTCTTCCAGGAATACGGTGTGGCCGCCCTTGCCGAACTCGTTGTTGATCCAGGCTACCGCAACCTTCTTGGCCTTGAGCGTGTCCGTGAAATAGGCGGTCAGCGCGGGGATGCCTTTTTGCGCGCCGGAGGAGGTACGAAAGACGAAGGGGTTGCCCTTCTGGACGATGGTTGGCGATTCCGATCCAACGAACTGGGGTGTGCTGTTCTGCTGAGCGACCAGCATGTTGACCATGGTCGAACCCGAGTAGATCGTCCCGAGGATGGCATATGCCCCTTCGTCGATCGCCTTTTGAACAAGAGCGCGCGATACCTGGGGATCGGTCTGCGTGTCGTATTCGCCAAGCTCGATCTTCTTGCCGAGGATGCCGCCATCGGCATTGATTTCCTCGACGGCGACCTTGATGCCGTCGCGCCAGTTCGTTCCTGATGGAGCGCCGGCGCCGGAAAGCTCGGCGACCATGCCAAGTTTCACGATCTCCTGCGCGTTGGCGGTGCCGATCACCGTCAGCAGAACGGTCGACAGAGCAAGCAAGCGTTTGCGGTACATTAGATTCCTCCCATTGTGGCAGCTTGAGCCGTCGCGGCGCGGTCTCCCAAACGCGCCACCCAAGCCTGAACGTATCAGGAGACGAAGGTTTCAATCCTATTCAACTATTCCTCCCTCACGCCAGCGTCCGAGAAGAAAATTCACTAGAGTCTCGGCCTGGGCGGCGAACATGTCCGTGCCGATCATCGTCCGACAGCCCCTTTGCCGAGCCTCTGCGATCAGGGGCGGGACTTCCGGTTTGGTAATTACGCATGCGACGAACTGCGACGGCCGAAGCCTGGACACGTCGATCGGCAAAGGATCGCCCGGTTTCATCCCCAGAGGCGTCGCATTGGCGACGAGGTCGAAGCAGGCCGGATCGGTATCACCCGCGACGACCCGGCCTGGAAATATGTTCCGCAACTTCGCAATCATGCCGTCGCGCCGGGCTGTGTCGATATCGTGGATCGCAAGTTCCGCTGCCCCACGCTTCAGGATCTCCAGGGCGATTGCCGAGCCGGCGCCGCCGCAGCCGACAAGCAGCGCCCGGCGGCCTTGGATGGAAAACCCTTTCCGCTCGATGCCATCGAGATAGCCGATCCCGTCCGTATTGTCTCCGTGCCAGCCGTCGTCGGTGCGGGATAAGACATTCACGGCCTCCACGAAGTCGGCGCGGTCCGTGCGGGTCGAGCAAAGGGCGTAGGCGTCTCGCTTGTGCGGCACGGTGACCAATATGCCGTCCACGTTGTGGACATCCTTCAATGAGTCAAGGAGACCTGTCAGGTCCGTGGGGGTGACCTGCATGGGCACGACGACCGCATCCTCGCCACGCTTCACCAGAATCCCGGTGAGGATCCTCGGTGACTTCACTTGCGCGATCGGATCTCCGACCACCGGGAAGAGTCGCGTGGCCCCTGTTGGAAAGTATCCCGTCATATGTGCCACCCGACTTTGCGCAATGGCGAAGCGGCGACATCTCCGCTCACCGCATGATCCGGTCGCAGTCTTGCGATATCGAAATTGGGCTGACGACGCATATTCCTCCACCAAACCTCGGGGCAGTCTCTGAGAACAACTTAGCGGACTGCGGCGATCATATCGCGTACCAACTTTTGTATGATCCGTAACATGATGTTAATGGCGTCTTTCGTTCCGTCCCGGCTTTTTCGGCTGAGTCTTGAGCGAGCTGGCGCTCGACATTTCCTGGCGGAGGGCATCACGGAAGTGTTCGGCATAGACTGATAGCGGCAGGTCCTTGCGATAGGCGATATAGGTATGGAAGATGCTATCGGCGTCGATTTCCAGGCTTTTCAGCCCTCGGATCACACCGTGTGCGACGGTGAATTCATCGATGATGGCGATGCCGAGGCCCGCTGCTACGAGGCTGCAGACCGTCGTGCCAAAGCGCGCCTTCACGTTCATCCGATAGTCGAGCCCGTTGTCGGTAAACATCCCGGCCATGATGGCTCCGTAAGGGTCCTTCGGGTCGATCCCGATCAGCGGATGGCGGGACATTTCCTCCGGTGTGATCTTGTCCCGCGCCGCGAGCGGGCTGGTCTCCGGAACGATGCAGAGCAGTTTGCCGCTGGCCAACAACTCGAACTCGATCAGCGGATGCTCGAAGCGCGAGGAAATAGCTACCAGTTCGCCGCGCCCGAGTAAGAGGTAGTCGATCGCTTCTTCGATCTTCAGGATGTTGACGTCGAACCCCAGATCCGGATAGCGCTGCCGCAACCGTGCGATGGAGCGGGGGACCATCACATTGGCGATACTCGGCACCGAGGCGATGCACAGGTCCTGGCTCTTGCCGCGCGCCAGATCGGCAACGGCGGACTGTAGATCATCGATCTTGCGATGCACCGTATCAAGCAGGTCGAAGATGTTCCTTGCCTGCGGGGTCGGAACGTAACGCCCGGCGCAGCGGTCGAAGAGCCGTACGCCGAGTGAGTCTTCGGAATATTTCATCAGCCGGCTTATACCGGGCGCAGAGACGTTAAGCAGTCGCGCAGCGCCGGCGATGCTGCCAGTGACCATGATGGCCCGGATGACTTCGATCTGGCGTAGAGTAAGCATGGACGGGCCTTATTGGGGTCAGAACAAGATTAGTGCGAAATCGTACGCCAAGCGAATTTGTCCATATTTTCAGCAGTTTGCCGTCTGTGCAAAATAGGAAGTTTTAGGGTGAAAAGCTATCTAGAACCCATTTTTAGAACGAAAATCGATCTAAACCATCACTTTCTCGGCTAAACGTACAATTTAGTACTAATATCGCGGTAGGGATGCCCATTACTGTGCACTCCCCGCACAGATCCGGACGAGCGGAATTCCCGCATCCGGCTCCTACCTTAGGTGTTTGACGGCGAAGCGTATGCGCGGCCAAGGATGAAGGATCCGGGGGTGCGGGAGCCAGTCATTGGCAAGCCGTATCATTCTCTCCCAGATCAATCGATGTCTCTGGCTCCGCCGCCGAAGCGTCTGAGCCCAGAGCCTGATGATGCGGTCGCGAAAGGCGCCGAGCGACCGAAAATTGGTCGGTACAGCGTGATAGGCATAGTAGCCAGCAAGCACCTGCTTCAGCCATCGTCCCTGCTCTGGGATGGGCCAATGCATGCGCCGTCGCAACTCGTTCTTAACCTCCGTCAGCTTCGCCATTCTTCGGTCCCTCCGGCTTTTCCGGAGGATCTGGAACCGGCCATGCCGGGTCTTGCC
Organism: Agrobacterium sp. CCNWLW155; assembly: GCF_036888815.1. NCBI lineage: Bacteria > Pseudomonadati > Pseudomonadota > Alphaproteobacteria > Hyphomicrobiales > Rhizobiaceae > Agrobacterium > Agrobacterium sp. CCNWLW155. The sequence goes on along the minus strand of NZ_JBAKFW010000008.1, from coordinate 189,736 downwards.
GCAAATGTGCGTAAAACCGAGGAAGTTGAACGTCTCCGGTTTGCCAAGCCCTTTCCTGCGGCGAGCCTGAGCCCCATAGCGGCCAAACTCGATCAGTCGGGTCTTTTCCGGATGGAGTTGCAACGCAAACTCCTGTAGCCGTTGCCGCATCATGTCCCAGAAACGCCGGGCATCGGCTTCGTGTTCGAAGCCAACCACAATATCATCCGCGTAGCGCACGATAATCACGTCGCCGGTGGCCTCACGTCGTCGCCAACGATCGGCCCAAAGATCAAAGACGTAGTGCAGGTAGATATTGGAAAGTAGCGGCGAAATCACCGATCCTTGTCCCGTTCCCCTTTCGCTTACAGTAACGATCCCGTCTTCCAGAACACCCGCCCTGAGCCATTTGCGGATCAGGTGGATGATGCGCCTGTCACCGACGCGGTGCTCCACGAAACGGACCAGCCAATCCTGGCTGACGCCGTCGAAAAAGCCCGCAACGTCGGCGTCCAGAATGTAGCTCACCTTCCGCGTTTCGATTCCGACAAACAGAGCGTCCAGCGCATCATGCTGGCCGCGCTCTGGTCGGAACCCATAGCTGAACCCGAGGAAGTCTTCCTCGTAGATTTGGTTCAGCACCGTCGCCGTCGCCCTCTGGACAATCTTGTCTTCAAGGGCGGCAATTGCGATCGGTCGCTGCCGTCCGTCTGGCTTCGGTATATACGTCCGCCGGGACGGATGGGCACGATACACTCCCCGTTCAACCCGACTATGCAGGTCCACAATCCTTTGATTGAGGTCTGCTTCGTAGGTTCGCCACGTTTGTCCGTCCACGCCGGGGGCTGCGTTACGCTTGAGTGCGTAGAACGCCGTCCTCAGCATCTCTGGATTGATGTGATGGAAGAGAGCGGTGAACTTCTCCTTCTTCCTTTGCCTTGCAGCATTCCGTATGCGGTCCAGCGCATGGGACACACTTTCCCGGTCCTGTGCCCGGCGCGTGCTTTGCTGGTCCGCATTCCCCTTGGTTCCTGCCCTTGGCTCCCCTTGCTCCGCCACCGATACTCCGGCGTTGCTCGCAAGGTTCGTTGCTACTATGGCAGGATCTGACTCCTCGAGATCGTTCTTCACCGGATTCGGCTCCTCGCCTTCCCGATGCGGACCAGCAGTGGCATCCCACTCTGGCCAATCCCGAGGTCTCCCGGTTCCCGCGCAAGGAGCGTCCATGCATGCCAGGGTCTCAGACCACGCCGGGTTGAATCGACACTCGCGCTGTCGCACCGATTCATATTGCCTTCCGCACACAAGACGAACGTCGGCACCCGAGAAGCGTCAATTTCGCGGTTCAATGGCTGGCCTACATGCTCCCCTGTCAACGCTTCACGCACAGCCTCACGGCTGCCCGCGCATGACTCGGGGTCAATGCGGATCGCTACTCCTTCATTGCAATGGACTTTCACCATCTACTCCTTGCCGGTTTCTACCGGCGCACCTTGTTCTGACCCCATAATAGGGATGCTTTTCATATGCTGGGTTGTCGGTTTCATCGACAAGACCGCAATCAACATTGCGATCATCCCGATCAGCGAGGAGTTTGGATTGAGCCCTGATCATCAGGGCATGATCATTAGCGCCTTTTTCCTTGCCTATTCCATGACACAGTTGATCGGCGGCTATCTGGTTGACCGCTTCGGCGCCCGCCGGGTGCTAAGCTCGGCCGTTGCAGTATGGTCGCTCGGAACTGCCGTTTCTGGCGCGGTCACCAGTGCTGTCGCTGCCGCCCGTGCGGTCACGGGCGCAGGCGAAGCAGTCTTCCCCGCCGGCGGCTCAGTCGCGATCACCGAACATTTCGAAAAATCGCAGATGGCACGCGCAAAATCCGTGTTGCAGTCTGGCGCTTCGGTCGGCTTTGCGGTCGGCTCGCTGGTTATCACCGCGTTGATCGCCGCACATAGCTGGCAGGTGATGTTTTTTGTTCTCGGCGCCATCGGCCTGGTTCTTTCGGCAGCTCTTTACATCATCATGAAGCCGGCGGCGGGTGCGCTGGTTACGCAGGAAAAGGTTGAGAAGGTCTCCGAAAAGAAGCGGATCGGCGCGCTCCTGAAAAACACGCTGACCTGGAAGATCACGCTCGTCTACTTCTTCACCAATATCGTCTTCTGGGGCCTGCAGTCCTGGCTGCCGTCCTACTGGGTCAAGGTGAAGGGCATGAGCATGGTCGAAATGGGTGCCTATTCGATGATCCCGCCGACGCTCGGCTTCATCTCCTTTCTGACCTGCGGCTGGCTGCTCGACCGTTTCTTCCACCAGAAGGAAAAGTACCTCATTTGCATCGGCTCGGCTGTCTCGGCCATCTTCATCTATCTGATGGCGAATGAGGAATCGATCCCGCTTGCCTTCGCCTATCTGTCGGTCTCGAACGTGTTCCTGAATGCGATCTCGATCAGCGTCTTCGTCAGCATCATGAAGCATTTCCCGCAGAATACTGTGGGCACCGCCACTGGCTTGATCAACTCGCTGGCGCAGCTCGGCTCGTTTGCCTCGCCCATGCTGATCGGTGCCGTGCTGTCGGCTACCAATCAGAACTATGAGATCGCGTTCTCGATCATCGTCGCTTGCGCGGTCGTTGTCTGCGCCGTCGCCACCACTTTTCCCGCCGTCCACGGCAAAAAGCCTGTCGAACAGGCTGCCTGAAGGAATACAATGACCTATCTCGATATCATCGAACGCACCGTCGCCGCGCATTCGGACAATCTGAAATCAGTAGCCGATAGAATCTGGTCATTTGCCGAGATCCGTTATGAGGAGACCCAATCGGCCGCTCTTTTGGCCGACGAGCTCGAAAAGGCCGGTTTCGCCGTCACACGCCAGGCCGGCAATATCGAAACCGCCTTTGTGGCGAGTTACGGTGAGGGACATCCCGTCGTTGCCATCCTGGGCGAATTCGATGCCCTGACAGGGCTTAGCCAACAAGGCGGCGCGACCAGCCACGACCCCATCGTCAAGGGTGGAAACGGCCATGGCTGCGGCCACAATCTTTTGGGAACCGGCGCGCTCGCCGCCGTTCTGGCGCTCAAGGCCTGCAAGGAAGAACTCGGGCTCGAGGGGACGATCCGCTATTATGGCTGCCCGGCTGAGGAAGGCGGCGGGGGCAAGGCCTATATGGCTCGCGAAGGGCTTTTCTCGGATGTCGATGTCGCATTCACCTGGCACCCATGGGACGAGAACCTCGCATACAATGCCCGCATGCTGGCAACCAACCAGCTCTACTTCACATTCCGCGGCACCAGTGCCCATGCGGGCTTCGAGCCTCATCTCGGACGCTCCGCGCTGGATGCGGTTGAATTGACCAATGTCGGCTGCAACTATCTGCGTGAGCATATCATTCAGGACGGACGTATCCATTATGCTATCACCGACACCGGTGGCCGGGCTCCCAACGTGGTGCAAGCGCAGGCGCAGGTGCTTTACAAGGTCCGTGCGCCGCGCATGGATCAGGTTCGCGAGATCACCGAACGAGTGAAGGACGTCGCCCGCGGCGCGGCCCAGATGACCGGCACCGAACTGGAGATCACGTTTGACGCCGCCTCCGCCGATCTGGTGCCAAACGTTTCACTTGCGCGCATGATGCACGGCGAGTTCGAGAAATTTGGTGCTGCCAGCTTTTCAAACAGCGAAAAGGACTTTGCCACCAGCATCCAGAAGACCTTCTCGCCAGAAGTCCAGGCAAAGGTTGCCAAACGCGGAAAAATCCTGTCGGAAGACCTGAATGCATTTCAGGAAGAACCGACATTCCTGCATGGCTCTACCGATGTGGGCGATGTCAGCTGGCTTGTTCCGACCGGACAGGTCTATGTCGCAACCGAGGCATACGGCACGCCGCCGCACACCTGGCAGATGGTTTCGCAGGGCAAGTCAGGCTACGCCCATAAGGGCATGCTCCAGGCTGGCAAGGTTCTTGCTGCCTCAGCTGTACAGACGCTCATGAACCCGGAAATCGTCCTGGCGGCCAAAGCGGAACACCGCGAGCAACTGGGTGGTGAAAGCTACATTCCGTTGATTCCGGCGGAAGCTACACCGCAGCGCCTGCGTTGATCGAGCGGCAGGGCGCCGCCACTTACCGACGTCGCTTTGGAGTGTCTCAGCAGAGACACTCCGCTTTCGCCAGCGCAACGATTACGGCGTTGGAAAAACGGTCTTCATTTGCTCTTGAACGGATTCGAACTCACGACGCTCGAAATTGGATTGTTCTAAAGCTCTGGATTCATTCATTTATAAATGCGGTCGATTGGGGAGATGGTGACATCGACAATGGCTTCAATCAGTTCTGGAATATAAGCTCAGATCGCACGATTGAGGAACCGGAGCATCATGCCAGCCAGTCATCCGATAGCCGCGCGGTGCTACCTGCGGACCTTATCAAATAGACATCGTGCCAGTCCGCATTCAGGCATGCGCCGGTGCATGGCACGTGCCGATGATCTCCCGTCCCGACACACGGCTTTGGCGGATCGCTAGAAAAGCTGCGGAAGGTTGCGGCGAAGCTTCGCGGTTAGGTCATGGTCGGGAAACTGCTGGGCCGCGGTTCGGAATATGATCACCGCCCGATCGTGGTCACCACTGTTCCACAGCGTTCCAGCCATGTTGAACATCGCGAGGGCATAACCCGGATCGAGGATGAGCGCTTTACAATAAGCCTCTACGGCCGCCTGCGGGTTGCTTAGATGCTCCTGCGCTACTGCCACTTGGAACCAACTCATTGCGTCGGGTTGGATTCCGTCGGCCTGGGCTTGGACCAGCGGCAGCGCGTCCCCGAACCGGCCGAGAAAGTTCAGCGCAGTGCCGAGGCAATAGCCATAATGGCCACCTTCGATCTCATAAGCCATGCGGAAGCAGCGCTCAGCTTCCTCCCAATTGCTTTCGTCCTGCGCCCAATGTCCTAGCCTATCCCACGGCAAAGCGGCGTATTCCGGCGCGAGATAAGCAATATGGTCGTCGAATTCGGCGCGGAATGCGGCATAGTCCTTACCGATATCCTCCCCCTCTTGCCGAATATAGAAGGTGGTAAGGAGAATTTCGGCGCGTGCAGGGGAGACATCGGAATGGGTGCTCAGGTGACGCCGCCAGAAAGCGAGCGCCCCCTTTGCATTTTCGAGCGACGTTCGGCCGAAGGCCGCTACTTGGCGCGCGCACCATGGCCAGATCCAGGGCTCGCGATCAGCACTCGCCAGCAAAAGGTTGATTGAGCGGAATGCCTCACGGGTCTCGCCCAAGCTGAACAGAGCGTTCAGTCGCCAACCAACGACTGCCGAGATCGACCCTAGTTGCTGCTCTGTGAAAATCACCTGGTCATAGTGATCGATCGCCTCTGCAAACCGACCATTGCGGTGATGAAAGTGCCCGAGCGCGTGGTGGGCCTCGGGCAATTCGGGATTCATCTCTAGCGCGCCACGATAACATTCGACGGCGATCTCCTCATCGCCCAGACGTTCGAAGCTCGAACCCAGATTCTTGAGGCACTGCGCGGCCATGGCGGGGTCGGCCATAAAATCCATGTCGCCAGCGGCGGCCTGGTAGCTGAGCTTGGCCTTAATCTCGTCGCCGAGAGCCGAAAAAGCGTTGCCGATTGTGTAATGGAGGCTGCCAGCCTGATATCGCCCGTCGGTCAACTTTCTCCGGAACTGTGTGATGCCCGCCTCGATCCGTTTGGGATTCTGGCTGCGTCCCGCCATGCCGAGATTGATTTCCGCCATATAGCAAGGTCCCATAGCGTCGTCATCTGCGTCGAGGACCGCGGCGAACTGGTCGAACGCGGCGCTTATCACTACGTCCGCTCCGCGCTCGTAAAGCTGGTTAAGAATTTGCGAGGCGAGAGCCGGGTCGTCCGGGACATGGACGGGTGGTGCGGCGCTTTGGACGATGCGCGGGAGGTCGCTCGCCGCCGCCCTAATTTGGTCAAGACGCCGATCGCGCGCCACGCGTGCGCCCGACCGCGCCAGCCCAGCGAGCGCTTTCAATTGACCGAGTGTCAAAGTCTTGGCGAAGGTGACTGTCAGCGTGTCCTGCTCGGTCCAATTTAAGCCCTCATGCTCATAATGGCGCAGAACGCTTTCGACAGTTGCTATCCGTAGCGAGAACGTGGGCAGATGATACGCCACAAAGACGCTGTAAGGCTGCGCCAGGAGATAATTGAGGTTTGTGCGCTGGACCGAGATACTCAGCGAACCGTCGGCTTTGAGCGGGCGCTCGGTCCCCTTCAACTGGACGTGAAGCCTGACATTCGTCGGCTTTCCCTGGTCGAGTACCTCGATTTGGCAATCGGTCCCATAATCCTTTCGGTCGGCCCGCTGCAGGATGAAATGTTCGCTTCGCGCGAGCAAAGCCTGAAAGGCGCTCTCAGCTTTTTCCTCAATCGCATGATTGGGTCCGCGGCCGGGCAGATCGTCAACGCTACCCATGGCAGGTTTGCCGGCAGACGTCTGCTATCGCTCTCTTTTTCATGTCTCTCACCTGTTCGAAATGCCGATCTCCCGGTTCTCACCCACCTCCGGGAAAATGCGCTCCAAGATGTTCATAGCGTGTTCAGCGATACCGTCTAAGGCGATGTGGACACCGATATCAGCTTGCGGAAAATCCAGATCACTCGACGCGGACGCCCAATTGAGGCTTGTAATCACGATATTATCGTCATCCCAAGCAACAAACTTCCCATGCAATGGGATGTCGCCAGCTTTAATTAAGCGAACGCCATTGGTCTCCGCTTCTTCTGCCAATTTGCGGGCGTGGCGGTTCTTCAGGGGACCCGACGGCATCGTGTAGAGGAGCGTGGTACCGATATTCGCTCTTTCGACTGCAGTCTCCGCTTGTATTACGACGCCTGGTCTCGCCGTTGACCCCAACCTGTGGCTCCCCACGACGACGCGGCTGTTCGCCGACCCACTCGCCGTCCTCATGATAACGTCATGATTATCACCAAACACGAGAGATATCTTCGCTGGACCGCCCTTCGAGGAATGCCGCCGCAAATCGCGTGCAACGATAGCCATCTCCGTTGCAATGTCATCCGAAAGGCCGCGCCGCCCAACCATTCGTTGTAGGGCCACGGCAACATCAGCGACGACAGCTGGATCACGAAGGACAGCTGTCAGTTCGACTGCCCTGAACGGCGTGGAGAGCCAGTTGCATGAGCCGATGGCGGCAATCCAGTCGCCTTCCGCCGTGTCCGCAAGAAGAATTTTGGCATGTGACCCAGTGCTGCGCATGTGCACGCGAAAACGCCGCGCGACATCGCGGTCGTCGCGAACCATCTTAGCGATTTCCACAGCGGAGGCACTATTGCGTGTTTCTTCTTCGTCCAATGACTCTGCGCCCCAAAGCATGTCAAATGTCACACCGCGAAGGCAGGCGGCTCGGATGTCTGGAAACAGGTCCTTGAAGCGACGATGGTCGAGAAAGGTCGAGTGAACAATCACGCGGCTATCAGCACTCGCGAGCAACTTACGCAAGAATTCAAGTTGGGCCGATCCGCCGATAACAATATCAGCCGGGTCGAATTCACAGTTGTGAGCCGTCGGCTCGGGCTCAGCCTCTTGAGCCGAGCCGCCATAGCCGACAGAAACTTGGGTCGTTCCTTCCGGCAGTGAAGCCGCTTTGTCGATAACTGCTCGCAGTCCCGTCGAGGCGCTCTCCGGGACGTTCCGAGGCACCCCATCGACCACACGTATCATCATGAACTCGGCGCGAAGCGACGAAGTTCGTCCATCAACTAGCGCAACCTGCTCTTCCCATCCTCGGGCGGCAATCTGCGACAGCCGGCCAAGATTTGCTTCGTGTGACATCGAAGGACCGCCGCCTTCAACAACAACGAGTCTGAGATCGGGGTCTGTTTCGTTGGCTAGGGCGGTCTCCGAGATCACTCGGACCTGTCCAGTCGGAAAGAACCCTCCTGTGGCTCGTTCGATAACAAAGCTGACACGTTTGACTTCACGTTTAGGAAAGAACGGCAGCGGCCGACCGCTTGCAACCACCTCTTTGCCATATTCACTAGCTTGAAAGGCTGCCCCATTGCTCTGAACAGTGAGCTCAATGAGCCGAAAGCGCATAAGCCTTGCGATGGAGGCAACAATAATTTGGCGAGGCAAACCCGAGTCTGTCGAAAGCTGCGCGATCGTCCGTTTCTGTTGGGCCGTCGCCCAAAGGATCATCTCGTCGATTACGCTCCAAGCTCGGCCCTTATCAATGCCGACATTGCAAGAAAGCCGAAAGGCGGGAATGGCAATCAGCATGAATGGTCCCCCCCGCGCAAGATGGCTGGGTCAATGACGCTTGCCAACTTAATATCCTTCCCACGCACCTCCCGTGATAGCTCATCAATCGTGTCAGCGACCACGGTCAGAAATGCGAGGTCATGCTTGCCAGCGTCAGGGTTCACTCCGCGCACGGCTTCGCGCAGAAATGCAAGACTCCCGACAATAACGAGTTTTGACTTTGCTCGGCTCAAAGCAACGTTCATGCGTCTCCGGTCCCGCAAGAAACCCAACGCACCCGCGCCCGTCCCCGAGTTGTTTCTGACGAGAGACAGGACCACCAGATCCGCTTCATTTCCTTGGAAGCCGTCAACTGTACTAACCCATTTGTTGCTTCCGAGCACGGGTTGGAATTCCGACAGATGCGCAAGTTCGCCACTGCGGATCCCGGCATCTATTCGCTCGCTGAGTTTTTCGACCTGCGCTTTGTAGAACGAAAGGATGACCAAGGTTGGAGGCTTTTCGCTCGCTTTCGACGCACGGATGTGTCGAAGCACGTCGTATGTGGCTGATACTTCACTGGGATTGTGCCAACGCGGGCTCATCTTCTCGGCGCGCGCACCAGATCCTGTTGCACTAATGTGTTTGAAGTTCACCACGACGACAGGAGATTTTGGTAATGGGCTCCGAACTTCGAACGGCGGCGGCACTTCCTCGGCGGCTCTTGCACGGGCAGCTTGTGTGTTGAGCTTGTGCTCATAAAATGCGGCCGACACGATACGAGCGATCGCCGGATCCATGCGCCGCTGTTCTGTCAGGGTAGAAGATATCGGCCGATGATTGGTGTTACCGAGTAGCCGACGCTCGTCTTCACCTACGAACGTCCGGAACGGCTCGAATAGTCGCAGCGCCATGTCAGCGACTTCTCGCAACGATGCGGGGTCGCGTGCAATGTGGTCCAGCTCTGCGATCTCTCCATCTCGCATCAGGGGGCCAACGTACTGCTCGGCTAGCTTTAGCGCTTCGGCGACCAAGCTGTGGTCGCGAAGAACCTTGACGAGGCGGTCTGCCTCGAAAGGTGGTAGCTGATGATGATCTCCGATCAACAATCGCCGCCCTGAGAGCATGAGTGGACCAATCAGTTCGGGTCCAGTTGCCTTGGCCGCCTCTTCAACAATGACCCAGTCAAATTGTTCGCGAGCCTCGACCAGCCGCTCTATGTCGGGAGAGTTCGCTGTCGAAATGACGATATTCGCGGCATCCAGGACTAGGCTTGACACCGCATTCAGAGCGACGCGATCATCCTTCTCAACAGCGTCTTTGGATTTCGTCAGCCGCCCGGCGGACGCTGTCAGGCTGTGGACGCGGTCGCGAAGTGGACCTGGGGCATCCCGCGTCAACGGGCTCTCCGAAAGAATTTTCAGGTAGTCCAGTCCAGCCTGATGAACGTCCTCGTCACTTGTCGGCCGCCGTTCAGATGCAGTCGACCTGACGATAATGACGTCATCGAGCTTGTTCTCCCTGAGGGTGTCTTTTATCTTCTCCTGCAAGTGATCAAGCGCATCATGACCTTGCGCCGTCAGCAATAGGCGAGTGGATCGGTCGTTCGAAAATCGTCGCCTCACGGTTTCGGTTGCCAAGCGCGTCTTTCCAACACCGGGAGGACCGACAACGAAGTAGGATGGCAACGTCGACCACAGACCGAGAAGGGCCTCCTGCTTGGGCACATCTAGGTCTTCGAAATGTTCGTCTGCTTTGTCATCGTCGTCGAGGGTCTCACGACTCGATCGGCGAACTCGCCAAGGGTCATCAAGCATTTCGGTAAGATCTACCCGCGTTGTCAGTGCTTTGATGTTGCGCAGGCGTCGCGCTATAACTCCCTCCGTTCCGGCATCGCGTTCCGGCCTGAGAAACAGCTGCCCCCCGTCGGAAGGGAGATCTTCATCGATCTCAAAACGGTAGGCCGTGCGGCCTCGATGCTCTTGGACATCCGCAAATGTGGCAGTCACGTCGTTGCGGCGGCTGGCGCCAAGACTTGCCGCCTGCGAGAAACGCCATTGGGCATCCGCATCGCGATGGTCGTCTTCGAACAGTCGTTTAAGCGCGGCCGACGCCTCGGTCAAACCGATGCGCTTTGCGATCCGGTCCCTCTCGTTTTGAGGCTGTGCACGTACCACTGCGTAACGTCTGCCACTGACCTGCTCACTTTCAAGCACCTCTACCGGATATACCTCCAGTGATTTTACGACCGCTTCGATCACCTGCACGAGCAGGAGCGACCGTCTGATCAGGTCGGAACGATTGGGAGCGCCCTCGCCGCCACGTGGCGCTGCAAACGCGCTCCAATCGAGCGCATCCGGCCCAAGGCGGGCACGGGTATCCACCGCATGACGGACGGAAGTCACCACCTCAATCGGCTGTACTAGATCATGCTCATCTTGATCGCCGATCCGGAGAGCTTCTGGACGTGGCTCCGCACGTGAGCACACCGCTACGTCCCAGGCTGCAGAGCCATCTTGTCTCATTGGTACAAGCGCATAATTCATGGTTGAAGTCACGAGATGCATCTTGTCTTGGAGAGGGTCGAAGTTGCGCTGCACCATCAATGTGGCGCCACCATCTAGGTCGGCCCTCACCCATTCCAATTGGTCCCGATACTCATCGACAGGTACTGCGCCATCGCTGACTGCATAAACTGCTTCACCAAGCCCAGAAGTCTGCGAAAACATCATGATAAAGGTGCCGGCCCGGGACGCTACGGAACGACCCACATCCGCGATAATGTCGTCCACGGATCGCGCTATCGAAATTGCCTCTAAGCTGTCCATTCTCGTTGGGCTTACGAGGCGCTTCAGGAATACCCTTTCGGAAGTGCTAAGGACAATCTGCGTTTCCGAACGTCCTAAAGCCTGAACATCACCTGATGCTCGAACGACGGCGTCGAGGCAATGTGCAGCCAACTTGCCCAACGCACGCCAATCTTCAGCGAAAGAGTAGCGATCCGCCCGAATAGCATCGGCGTGAGCACCTAGTTTGGCATGGGCCTTCTCGGATTTGTCGGCGGAAAGCCAGAGGCTCCATTCGAAACCCGTAAGTTGAAAATCAGGTTCCTCGGAGCCTTCGGTCATTACGCTGTCCGACGAGATGCTTCCGTGAACCAAACCTTGCGCATGAACGATACCCAATGCAGTAACAAGGCGCTTAATGTTCCGCCAAAAAAGCGTACGAGGACGGGGCGCTCCCAAATTTTTCAGCCAATGCTGACGAGAAACCCTGAGCAACTTGGCAGAAAGCGGTTGGCCGGCGTGCTCAAGGAGGACACCGAAGTTTTCAGCATCTTCCACGAACTCGAGTATATCAACGATCACTTCGCGAGCGCCAGCGTACGACATTACACGCTGAACCTGCCGCATTTCATGCAGCCAGAGTTGGCGTAGATCCGCATCGACCGGCTTACCGGTTTTCTGCCAAAGCTTCAGGTTTCGCTCAAAACCGGTCGTCTGGTCCAAAACTTCAAATTGTGCAGAACGAAGGACTTTTTTATCACCGGCTGCGACGGCGTCGCCAAGAAACGTAAAACGCTTTTCAAGCGGAGGTAGTGCGCGGCTCGCCCGCTTCTTTGTTTTGCCTCCGACCATGGCCCCGCTCCCCCACCCTGAAAACAAACAGTTTGAATACTTTACGTCGCTTAATCTCAACCGATCAACGCTTAACTTGCGGCTATACACGGTTGCAATCACGAAATAGAGCAGAAGCTTGCGCTCAAGCTATGATCCCTGATGTTCGAGGTGTTTGTCGCGGCGATAAATGGACTGGTAGCGCTGACCAAGTTGGATCAGTTCTGCGCTTCCTTCCGATGAGGGCACGGCTTTGACCAGAAGCCAGGTGCATAAGAGCGCACTCAACGCGATGCCGCTCATTGACTGAAAAAGTTCACCATCGTCCAATGGAGGATCGATAATCATCCGATTGACGCCGTCCTCATCCGCACGAACGTGCCGATCTAGCGAGGTCAACGTGACATGTGCTGAATCAGCTGAAATCTCGCGATAGATCAGAATTAGCCGTTTGAAATCGCTGCCTTTCCCAAGGTCAGTGGGCTGTACACGTTTCGCGGTTTTATTGTTCATGAACTCTTGGACGAGGCGACGCGTTGCCGGATCGCTGGGAGGCTGATCGTCGTTCACTGCCTTGACTAGAGAACGCTTGCTGGCCCTGTCATCGTCCTTTATCGTCTGAACGTATTCGGGAATACGAGCGGCAGCTTCAAGGTGAATGGCACATTCGATGATTTCACGTGCTGTAATTCGCAGCTCGAGTTGTTTGTCTGCTTCAGCGTGACGAATTGCCGTGTCGAGCAGGGTCAGAAGGCGCGCATAGACGGCGAACCTAATGGACTGCAGCTCGGCATCTTTAGGGTCCTCGGGCGCGGCGACCACGTTTTGGACGAATTCGGTAGCGTCAGATCTGAAATCGCGTAGCCATACAAGCCAATCGTCCAACACCACTGCAACACCTATATCAAAACTGGAGAACTGAATTCTCCTCGTTGTTCACTTTTTTCCCGGGGAAAAACGCGCCAGCCGTTTTCGCACTTCACTAACCGGAAGTCGACACCTCGGGTGACCCGCAAGTTTGCTCAGTCCGCCATGAAGATGCTCAATTGGTACGTGGTCTCCGTCCGCAAACTGGTCAAACAGCCACAAGACACCGTGCATTTCCAACCGCTCGGTTACAGCAAGTTCCCGGAGCACACCGTCACCCGTTAGCAGCCCCCATTTTCGGCTTTCCGCAATGGCGAAGGCGAAAGTATCCGGCGCAGACAGGCGAGAATACTGTCGGTTGATCACGGTCGCGCGGCGAAGCTCGATTGATGTCAATTCTTCGATACGAAGCCCTAGTCCCACCAACCTGTCTCCAAGCTCGCCCGCGAGCTCCCGATCATAGAGCAGATCGGGGACCGCGAATTCGAATGGTAGGAGAAACATCTCGTCGAGAAGCGCGGCTCTTTCGAGGTCAATCAGGACCGAAGTGTCTGATACAAGAACAGCCATAGATCACACCGCGACTTGATCCAGGCGCTTGTCGAGCTCACGAACTGAAATGCCAAGCAATTCAGCAGCACGGGATTCACCAATCGCTCCTTCTGACAAAGCACGATAGCAAAGGCGCTCGAACCGCCTTGGCTCCTCCAATTCCGGCTTCATGCTTTCGGGCTCTTCATAAGGAGCATCCCTCCAACCTCTTTCGGCGAACACCTTGAACAGACGCGCGCAGGAAGATTGGCTAATGATGCCAAGATCTTTGCATCGATAAGCCAGCGCCTGAATGCTGACGCCGAAGCGCTTCTTCAGTTCCACGAGTTCACCGATGCTGATCGATGATCGATGCGCGCCAACCTCTGCGCGTAAGACATCAGCCGGCATTAAGAACGCGCCGGCAAAACGATGAGCAGCCTTTTCCTCATCGACACCACCACTTGGGGCGATGATCATATGTCCGAGTTCATGCGCTAGGTTGAAACGCTTGCGCTCCGACCATGTGCTTCTTTTGATGACAATCACGCGCGCTGCGTCACGGTCTTTTCGGCGCACTTTCGCTGCGAGGCCATCGACGTTGTCAAGGTCGAGCGATAGAATCTTTATCCCCCTTTCTTCTAGCAATTCAGCCAGTTGCGGAATGGGATCATTCCCAAGCCCCCAATCCTCCCGGACGGAACGTGCGGCATCTTCGGCATCGCGCACTTCCGCCACAGGATGAGGCGCACTTCTCGGCTGCTCCCACTCGACACTACGCATATGCAGGAGGTCCTCAACAGCAAGATATCGCTCCAGCATGTGGATGGCACGCGCCTCTAGTGCGGCCTCCTCCTTTGAGGACGTGCCGGCCTTTTTTCGGAAATCCACACCTTCAAGCGAAAGCTCGTCTTCACTGAGGAGAGACTCTTCCGAAACCTTCAGTGCTTTCGCGAGCGCCATGAGTACGCGAGAACTCGGCATATCCTCGTTCCTCTCGTATTTCCCGATCGCCTGTGCTGACACAATGCCGCCTATTGCGGCGGCAAGTGCGCGCAAGGACAGCCCCGAAGCCGTCCGAGCGACTTTCAGTTTATTTCCAATCATGTCCGCCTCCTGCGTTGGTGGTTTACAAAATAGAATTTTTTCTGCATTTTGTAAACCGAGACCTCTTGAAATAGTCGAGTCGTGATCTGACCTAATTTAGGTCACCGCTTTAAGCGTCGCTCTGTCGGCCCGATCGAGCGACATGTAGGGATGCCGGCCCGCTTCCGGTTCGTACGCACTACCAACCGGGAAGGACGGGGCGAATGGCTCTAAGCAACACGGAATTCCGATACTACGATAGCAATATCCTTCGCCTGCCGACCGACAAACGCACGGAATATCACGGTCAGGTCGATCGCCTGATCGACGAACTCCGCAAAAGCGTTCGCGACAAGACCGAGATCAAAATCACCAAGGTTGTGAAGGCAGGTTCTTTTGCCAAGTTTACTATTCTGCGTAAAACGGCTTATGACCCGGTCGATGTCGATGTGGTCTTCTATATTTCCGGAAAGGACGTGACGAAGGAAACACTCGATAGCCTCAGTCAGACCATCTACGAGCTCCTGATCAAGATCTATCCAACCAAGTCGGTCGAGGATTTCGAGATCCAGCGGAAGGCCGCTACGGTGACTTTCGTCGGCACAGGGCTCAGCGTCGATATCGTGCCAGTGATCGAGGATGAAGGTCGGCCGGGCTATGGATGGCAATTCGATATTCATGACGGGTCGAAAATGCAGACCTGCGCGCCTTGTCAGATCCAATTTGTTCGGAACCGCAAGAACCAGGACAGCGACTTCCGGACGCTGGTGCGAATGGCCAAGAAGTGGCGCAACTACGCCGAGATTAAGCCGCTCAAGTCGTTCGCCATCGAGTTGATCATGGCGCATGTGCTGGCTGCGCAGGGAAAAGAAGGCAGCATTGAACAGCGCTTCCGCAATTTCCTGCTCTACATTGCGCAGTCCGGCCTGAAGGACAAGATCAGCTTTCCAGAGAACACACTTCCTCTCGGCTCATTTTCTGATCCTGTCGTGATTATCGATCCTGTTTACAGCCTAAACAACGTGACAAGCCGAATCTCGGAGGCTGAGCGAAAGGAAATAGTCGCCGCCGCCCAGGTGGCATGGGAAACCGCCAATTTCGCATCGGTGGAGAACGACAATTCGGTTTGGAAGGAAATCTTCGGGCCGGGCTTCAAGGTGGAGGAATAAATGAGCCAGACAACGACCGCTTCAGCCACCTATACCACGACCGATATCGAAAACGTCGTTCGAAGGGTGAAGGCTGATCTCATCATGATCGCCAACAGCACTGGTGCCTGGACCAGTGAAAAAGCTGCTGAATACGCGCACGACATCGAGATCCTTGCCAAGGAAGGTTACCTCGCCTGGGTTGACGTCACGCTCTTGCAATACGGCGTAGAGCTCCAGGCCACACGCTTTGATGTCGATACGGCAGCCGGAACTCTGACGACTAGCCGCCCTGGTGGTGTTTTATGGCCGCGAGTGGACAATGCCAAACTCCGCATCGTGATCAGCTATACCAGCGCCTATACGGATACGGCGCGTGAAGCGACCAGAAAAAAGCTGAAGATCGGTTGGACCACGTCCCATGACGACACCAGCCATGCAAGCCTGTCATCCTCAGGCGGCCGCAACTATGTCAGCAGCACCTACGGGATGCAGAGAAAGGATTGGGCCGCATGACCCAACAGAACATTTTCGACAGCGAACTTGCACTGCCGGACGAAGGTCTCGTCAAGCGCGAAAAAACGTTGCTTGGTTTTGCCAATCGCTACACCCGCGTTCATGACCAGCTTCGCCTCTTGTTAAACGTTGGCGCTCTTGGGGACTGGAACCGCAAGCATCACGGCGGCAAGCTGGGTCTTTGTGATCTGGTGGCTGAGCAATATCCCTTGGTCATTTTTCATGGCGACGTGGGCACCGGCAAAACCGCCACAGCGGAATGCATCGCAAATCGTCTGGTCGCCGAGGCTCGGAGTTCAGACTCCATCCTGTTCAAGCTGTCCAATCGGGTTCGCGGCAGTGGCATGGTCGGCGAGATGGGCACTTTGATCGCGGAGGCCTTCCGAAAGGTCACCCAGGCGGCTGGCAAATCGCGACGAGCTATCCTGATCATTGACGAGGGTGACAGCCTGGCAGCATCGCGTACGCAGGATCATAGCCACCATGAAGACAAGGTGGCGGTAAACACGCTCATCCAGGGCATTGATGACCTCCGGCAATATGGAGGCCGAATTGTCGTCATCCTTTGTACCAACCGATTGTCGGCCCTTGATCCTGCTCTGCGACGCCGGGCGGCAATCGTGGAGGCATTCAATCGGCCCTCGGACGCGGAGCGCCAGCAGCTTTTTCAAATGGACCTTGCAGGGTTGGGGCTGACACAAGCAAATCTCGCCGATTTGGTGCGGCTAACGGCAAGCCGGGATGGGCGCCCTTGCTGGACCTATTCCGACATCCGTACACGCCTGTACCCGGCTGCGCTCGCTCGAGCCTATCCAGATCGGGCATTGATTTTCGACGACCTCGCCGCTGTCGCAAACAGCCTGCATGCATCGCCCGTCATGGAGGATAAGTAATGGTGCGTTCCCCGCTGTTCGGTAGACGGATTCATATCTCTGGTAGCGTCGTCGATGATCTCACCACCGCCTCCACCTCCGACGTCGAGGCCGCACGCGACCTCGTTGCGGCCTTGGTAAAGGAGTTGGTCAAACGCGGCGCCAACTTCGTTATTCCCGTTGATGCCGAACCTACGCGAAAAACGGATGGGTTGCCCATCTGTTTCGACTGGCTAGTCTGGAGGAGCGTCAGGAGCAATCTCACCTTGCGCCCGCAGAACGTGCCCGGCCCGTTTGTCGTCGCCGTCCAGCACCATAAAACCGAAGAACAGATCCCGGAACAGTACATCGATTTGTGGGATGAACTCCGGGCTTCCCAGCTGGTCAAGATCGAAAGCGCGGCACAGTGGAATATGAACAGCAAGCGCATGGAAGCCCAAGCGCGCTTCGGGGATGTTCTGATCACACTTGGCGGAACGGAAGGCGTCCTCTATCTGGCAAACCTGTATCACGATGCCGGCAAGCCGATTGTTCCCTTGAACCTTCCACTATGTCCAGAAAATGCCGGCTCACGCCGTCTCTACAGCTTCGGCCTTGCCAGCAGTCAGACTCGGCGCCTTTTCCAGATTGCCGATGATGGGGATGCGCACAGCTGGATCAATCGGATTGGCTTTCCAAAGCGTCAACCAATCGCCGATCGTGTGTCGGCGCTGATTGATCTGCTAGAAGCGTTAGACCGTCCCAAAGCGTTCGCTGTTCGCCTGCTGAACCCTGACCATGAAGATTACGCCGACGTCCAGAACTTCTTTGACATCGTCGTCAAACCTGTTGTCGAGGACGAACTCGGTTACCGACTGATTGTCATCGATGGCCAGCAGGCTTACGATCACTCCCGTATCGACCAGGAAATCTTCGCCAAGCTTCATCGCAGCAGCATGGTCATAGCTGACATCACTGGTGAACGTCCCAATTGCTTCTTGGAATTGGGTTACGCCCTCGGCCGCAGCTTACCCACCATGGTGACAGTGCGAAAAGGCGCAAGCCTACCTTTTGATATTGCGACCTTCTCCGGCCTGCATTGGGCGACTTCCGGAACCGCCGAAGACCGTAGACGCACTTTCAGAGAACACTGGACCGCGATTCGCAATCGCCCCTCCCTTGTTCCAGCGGAGCCTTTGATCTCATGAGCGAAAAAGCCGAGATATTCATTTCTGTAGATGTGGAGACCTCAGGACCGATACCGGGCGAATATAGCTTGTTGTCGATCGGAGCTTGCTCAGTTTTTGAACCTGAGAAAGTCTTCACCTGCACATTGAGGCCGATTACCGACGCGTTCGACCCGAAGGCACTCGAGGTCACGGGTTTGTCACTGCAGGACCTGACAGAAAACGGTTTGGAACCCAAACTGGCCATGAATCAATTTTCTGAATGGCTTCAGAAGATCGCGAAGGATGATGAGACAATTGTGTTCGTCGGCTTCAATGCTCCTTTCGACTGGTCGTTTATAAACTATTACTTCCATCGGTTCTTGGGCGAAAATCCGTTCGGATTCACCGCACTCGACATCAAAGCACTCTACATGGGTTCGACTGCGTGCACTTGGCGCGACACTCGATCGAGCAAAATCGCAGCGCATCTCAGACCTCAAGAATCTGGCACGCACGATGCTTTGCAGGATGCTCGGTACCAGGCCGAGATATTTCGTCTTGTCTGGCAATACATCACCAACCAAAATCACCGAGCTTAGACGATATCGCGACATGGAGCGGTTCTGGAACCTTGCAAACTAAGGCAATGCCGGCGACCCGTTCGATATTAAGCGCGGGTTGCCGGCGAATGATCCGGCGCTGCCGATGGAAACACGAGTTCGCCGATGGCCGACAATACTGCCCGCGCGCAATGGGCGAGAAGATGAGCCGGAAAGTCGTCGACAGCAACGCAATGCAATCGGAGGCGCTTCGGTCTTTTCTGAGCGCCTCTACCAACAACTTCGCGGTACTGAACGATTATGCCGCCATGGAGGCGTACAAGGGCGACACCTTGATATCGATCTTCCGCTCCATGAAGATCGTGTGCGAATTTCCACGGCAGATTATCGTCCTGAAAACGACCGGACGCATCTGCTCACTTGCCGGACGCGCGCGAGGTCTTCAGCGGCGAATGATCGAAGAGCGCCAGACTCGTGACTTTCCGAATTTTTGCCGGCGGCTACAAGCCGCTGAGGAAGGAGACGCCTTCATGCAGCGTCAGCTCCTGGAGAGCGGTCGCGCGGCGGATAAGCAGATGGACCGCATTCTCGCGAGTGCCCCGATCCTGCCGGGCGCGATAAAGGAGTTGCGGCAAACTTTTCGAGCGGAAGAGCTGAGAGCAATTAGATTGGATCAACCGTTCCCAGACACCCTGGTCGAGAAAGCGATGAAGTTCATCATAGAATTGACTTTCATGGCGATGAGTACGCATCCGAGCGCTTCCCCCCGCGTTGGTAGTGTGGACGAACTCCAGAACACGTTTCTCTTCCGCCATTCCGTCGCAACATTCGTGTGGTCACTTGACTGGATCGCTCGGGGCGGCGCGGACAATGTGCGGGCGGACCGTATGAGGAATGATGTAGTCGATGTCATATTTGCTACATACGCGACATTCTTTGATGGTCTTCTGTCGAAGGATGAGCGAGCGCAGCGGGTGTATCAGGCCACTCATTCCATCTTGTCCAAACTGGCGCGCGTTTCTACCGGCAGCGTACCTGCTGGAGAACGAACCGCCAGATGACAATCGATGCCGAAATCGCCACGCTCCGGACCGCTTTCAATCGCGCGGAAGATATTCCGCTAACTACCGAGCCGATCTCGATCCGGGAACCGACAGAACGCCTGCAACGTCTTCCAGGGCGTGAAGCCCGATCTTTGTGAGCTGAAAACGCGTTTAGTACTTCTCGTGAGTAGGATCATCGTCCGGAAACGGGTCGACATAGCCGAAGTCCGCAGAAACTTTTGTCGACGTGACCGTTGTCTCCAGAACCTCGATCACGCCGCCGTCGATTTCCCTCGATACTGTCAGGGTCACATCGAACGTGAGGTCGTCTTCGGTATATGGCGTTCGTGATCCCAGAGAGACGTTATCCCCATCGATCGAGTCGTGCGCGTAGAAGCTAAATTCGGCCTCGAACCCCACCTTAGCAACCACCTTGACGGAAAAAGTCACCTGGTCGTCGTCCTCGGCGATAACTGCGGGCGACCCAATCTTATCCTTGTAGATGTGCTGCAGCACCGCGCTCATTGGCTCGACATCATAGTCGAGCGGCGCATCAGCGTTGACGCCGAAGTCGATGCCATCGAGGTAATATTCGAAACCCCGGTCGATTTCGACTTCAATGTCTTTCGCCTCGCCCTTTGTCCAGATCGCAACGATCTTTTCCGCAAAGTGCCTGCCAGGATCGTTGAACCACGACAAAAGCAGGTCGAGCTCTGGAACAACGACCAAATGGTCCGACTGTGCGGCAAACGCGGCCCAGCCCTTGTCGGGGCTCACGCATACGATCAGTGTCTTGCGCGCGGAAGCCACCTGTTCGAGAGCGAGCAGAGCGAACGCATCCGGAAATTCGTGCTTCTTGGCTTCCCTCGCCTCAAAGGGAGTTAAGACCTCAAAGTAACGGCGCAACACTTCCGCCGCGAGGTTTCCGTCGCCCTCTCCCGGAATAACTTCTGCGCCAACGGAGTCGAGATATTCGGTCACTTGTTCAGTAGCGGCGACATCAGGATCAACGTTGAGCTGGAATTCGGCCTTTAGGGTCGCGAGATCCTTACTCAGGCCCCACCTGCGATCGTGCCGCTTCAGAGCAGCGTTCAGTTCGCGTTGGGTCTCGGCCGCGGCGCGAGCAATGTGGTTGATGACCTCTTTGACGACAATCTCGGACAGCATGACATTCACCCCGCCTTTCTTGAACTGATCAAGGCGCGCGAGCACCGCGTGGGTGAGATTGCATCCATATTTGTCGAAGATGGCGGTATCTATCGAGATCGATGAGATCGTCCCATCCGCTATGTAGGCCTTGACGTCGCTTTGCTGCAATTTTGGCATCCCCGCCCTCCTTATTACTTACCGATATCCAAAACGTCTTGCTCGCGGACAGCGGGCAAGATCCGGTCCTGAGCGCGAAATGTTTACTTCCACTCTCCCTTACAATCCTCGCGGCCTGGCCGAAGCGAAGTCTCTGGGCGCGCGCCGGCAATCGGAAACTCAACGAACTGAATCGTGCCCATTATGACGACCCCCGGCGTTATCATGACAAATCGTAAGCGATGCCGACGACGGATAAGCGCATTGTTGCACGCTTAGATACGGGAACAAGCAATGCGTAGGGGTCCAAACCTTTGGCTCGCTATACAACTCCCCACGCACGAAACCTCCCCCTCCCCGTCATCTCCCGCAAGCCCAGTTCCAAAACGATCCGCCGTGCCGCCTGCGGCGTCACGTTGAGGGCCTTCGCCACCATGCCCGCCGACGCCAACGGCTTTGCCATCACCAGCTCAACCAGTTCCGGTAGTTTTGACGACGCCCGTCGCCCCATCAATTTGCGTTCCATCATCTGGCGAGCAAGCACTAGTCGGTCATGTTCTTTCATCCCGATCTCAGCGGCCGCCAAAAAACCGTGGGCGATGGCGAGTAACCGAGTCTCCCGATCGCGATTCCGCCGGCGATCCACGGGAATGGTTTTGAGGCCGAGATTGATGGCCGCGAGATGGGCGCCGGTGGTAACGCCGGCCTGGCGCAGGATCGACGCGGCCAACAACCGGCCAAGCCATGGCGCGTGCTGCAGGACGGATAGTTCGTTCCAGGCATCGAGGGCAATGATCGCCTGCAGCACCGCCGGCAACTCGTTGGCCCGGTGCAGCACGCCACGCCATTCGTCGAGCCGCGCATCCTCGTCCCAGTCGAGATCATAGACGAGAGTATCTCGCTCGCGGGTGTCGATCGCAGGCCGGTCGGGGCGTTTTGCGTGTTCGATCGCGGCGTCAGATCGGGCTAGCAGGGCATCGATGGCCACGAGGTCCACGCCCGGGAGATCTTTGTCGTCGCCATCATCATCATCCCCCTCCCCTTCCCGCTCTACCACTTGTGCAGGCTGAATACTGCGGTCGTTCGCAGCGTTGTCAGGACCGTCTGATGGTCCAGCCCACGCCTGGGTTTGTCGCAACGTTCGGATACCCTCTGCGGACAACGCCCAATCCGGCGACTGCCCAGAAATGCGCCGACGGGTGCGGAGCACGTCACGAGCGATGGTGAGTTCGTGGGTTGGCGTGCGGGTATCGCGAAACGCGTCGTGGAGGACGAGGTCTTCGAGATGGACAAGTTCGCCATCGATCCACAGCGAGGCACAGGCATCGCCGAAATTCTGACGCTCGAGGAAGCCAGCGCCGACCGGGGATCGGGCAATGCGCTCGTCGAGACGGGTCAGCGCGACACCGGCGTCAAAAGCCGGCCGCACCAGGGCTGTCGTGCTGATTTTCGCGAGATCGTAAGCCATTGAAATCATGGTAAATGATTTATCAAAGAAACTCTATCTGAATATTGGAGTTCCTCACATGGTATGATCGTCGGTTGGTGCTCTAACCATCGATAAGTAGCTCTTATCGATGGTAGTTGATTTCGCGGCGCAAATCGAGGAAAATCGGGGCAAATCACGGTGCCAGCGGCCGCCGAAACCCGCGATTCCGGAGCCTATCGTGACGAAAGCGAAGACATCACAGACCTCCGTCGAGCGGCGCGCCGAAGAGCTCGATACCATCGCGTCCGTTTTGCCGCTCGAACGCCGCGACGAGCTTGCCGAGCTGTTGACCGATGATGACATCGAGACGCTGCGGCATCTCGTCAATCAGGGCATGGGCGACAATACGCTCCGGGCCCTGACGTCTGATCTTGCCTATCTCGAGGCCTGGGGTCTCGCTGCCACCGGACAGTCCCTGCCCTGGCCGGCGCCCGAGGCGTTGCTGCTCAAATTCGTCGCCCATCATCTGTGGGATCCGGAAAAGCGCGCCAGCGACCCCAACCACGGCATGCCTGATGATGTCGACGAGAATCTAAGGCGTCAGGGTTTCCTGAAATCCGTCGGCCCGCACGCGCCTGACACGGTGCGACGCCGGCTGGCCAGCTGGTCAACATTGACTAAGTGGCGCGGCCTTTCGGGTGCCTTCGCCTCCCCTGCCCTTAAATCAGCCATTCGTCTGGCCGTGCGCGCCGTTCCGCGAACCCGTGCGCGCAAGAGCGCAAAGGCCGTCACTGGCGACGTTCTGGCAAAGCTGCTGGCGACGTGCGAGGCAGACAGCCTGCGCGATCTACGCGACAAGGCAATCCTGATGGTCGCCTTTGCTTCCGGCGGCCGTCGACGCAGCGAGATCGCCGGGCTACGCGTCGAGCAGCTGACAGTCGAGCCACCGATCGAGGTGACCGACGGTCCTCCCCTCCCCTCACTTGCCATCCATCTTGGTCGAACCAAAACGACGACCGGCGAGCAGGACGACGTCGTTTATCTCACCGGGCGGCCGGTCGAGGCGTTGAATGCCTGGCTGGCGGCGGCCAGGATCGACAAGGGTAGCGTCTTCAGGGGAATCGGGCGCTGGGGTACTGTGTCCCGGCGGGCGCTCGATCCGCAATCGGTCAATGCGATCCTCAAGCAGCGGGCGGAGATGGCGGGGTTGGACAGTGGGGAGTTTTCGGCGCACGGATTGCGCTCTGGATATTTGACAGAGGCCGCCAACCGCGGCATCCCTCTGCCCGAAGCGATGGAACAATCCTGCCACCGGTCGATGCAGCAGGCTTCGAGCTACTATAATAACGCTACACGGCGAAGCGGGCGTGCGGCACGCATTCTGTAGCGGCGCTCATGAGCAGCATCAGACGCGCCGGCTTGTGCGATCTGGTCGCAAATTCAGCCGGTCTCCTTGGCGACCTCGGCGAGGTCGGAAAGCCCGATTCTCTGACCGTTCTCCGCAGACTGGCCTAACCTCCTCTGCCGAAGTCGATGATCGATACGTGCAGAAGCAGGGCAGGCTTCAGCCGAGACGACCGAAGATATCAGCGACGGCGCGATCGCTTGCGCGTAAATCTGACCAAAGCTTACGGGCATTACCGTGCAACCGTTGCTGACCAAGTACTTTCACGAAGGCCGTTGACGCATTATAGTCATTTCTTCCGGTTATAGGTGAGACGATGCGAGCATCAACGCTCGATGATATGAACTGGACGGTCGCTGGCGCGAAGGCAAACCTTTCGGAAGTCGTTGAGCGCGCCCAGTTGATGCCTCAGACAATACCCCGCAATGAAAAACCGAGCGTGGTTGTTGTTTCTGCAGAAGAGTGGCAGAAGAAAATTGCCCGAAGGGGATCGCTTGCAGAATTTCTGTTGGCATCGCCTCTACGCGGCGCCGACGTGGATACTGAGAGACAACACGACGAGCCCCGTGACCTGTCCTTATGAGACTACTTCTCGATACGAATGTTCTGTCGGAAGTTACAAAGCCTCGACTCGATGAAGGGGGTCTAACGTGGCTTCACGGGCTGGACGAGGATCAAACCTTCATCAGCATCGTCTCCAGTGCTGAAATTCGTCGCGGTGTCGCGCTGATGGATAGCGGGCGAAAGCGCGACGCCTTGGACGAATGGCTCACGCATGATCTCCCTCAACGCTCCGAATACAGGACTATTCCGGTGGCAGGTCCAGTCGCCTTCGCCTGGGGCAATCTCATGGCGCTTGCCAAGTGAAGTGGTCGCGGGCTAGCCTTGATGGATGGCTTGATTTGCTGCTACAGCCGTCGCTCACCAATTGACCCTTGCGACGCGTGGCACCAAGGATTTCGAAGGCTTTGGAATAGACATCATTGACCCATGGGTGGACTGATCTGGCGGTTGTTGTCGATTGAAAGGATCGTTCTGAATGCTCTCCCACAACTTGCTCAAGAATCACGCCGGAATCCTTCTCATCGGGGACTACACGTCCCTGACCTGGCTGCATGAAGTCGTCCATCACGTGAATGAGCGCTCCCCGATTGTGAAAGACAAGGAAGGCTCGTTCCTTGGCTTGGCCTACGATGTACGCAAAGCATATGAGCGACAGCGTGAAATTATTCAACCGCCAAAACATTTTGAAGAAATCGGCATCCGATATGGTGTCCAGATCCTCTGGCCTGTCCTTATGCTGCAGCATAGGCTGTTGAGGCAATCTCTCGCGTTTCTCGACCATACAGCTAAGACCCAAGCTATCACTTATGCGCTGGAGGCCGTCATTGATGATGCGTTGCGCGAGGACTTTGGCACACAGGCGGGGCATATTATCGATCTCTGGCAGCGTCTTAATCCAGCACAGCCTGCAGTGTTTGAGATGATCGACAGCCGAGGGGGGATATTTTGTTCATGGACGAAAGCGCAACGGAAGGCCGGCTTTGCGCAGCTCCTTTCGAGTTTCGATCCGATGTATGACCACTTCTACCCTATGCGATTGAAGAACGGCGAAAAGAACCTGATATCTCCAAGAGAATTCGCTGCGTGGGAAAACGCGGAATGGCCGGATCCTCGATGGTAAATCACGGGCCGTATCAATGGTGGTATCAACCGGATAGGCGCCCCCTCTCCTGCTCTTTTGTGGAAACCGCAGGCTGAAAAATCAAGGGCAGAACTTTCCATGTAGCGCTTCAATCGAAATCGGGAGCGGAAATCCACAAACGGCCTCTGCTTTCGTGACCGCCCTCCTCTGCCGACAGGTACAGATTTCTCTGTTGTCATTCCGGATAAGTAGGCTTTCCTCGGCCCTCGCCCCTCCGATTTCGTGAGGCATTTCCGCCATGGATCCCGCCAGAGCGGGTTTCGCGACGGTTATGGTATGTTGGCCTATCTGAAACCGCTTTTCGAGCTTGGCGGCACTCTGTTTTGGCCATGAAACACGCTTGCAAGGGGGCATTTTCTCACGCGTTCCTTTTTTGTACAAAAGCACCTGACAAACGCGTGAAAAAATCATGGCAAAACGGCAAGCCGCCAATCCATCGCCAGCCCTAAAACGTCTTATTGGCTATGCCCGCGTCTCGACCGACGATCAAGTCCATGACGCGCAGATAGACGAGTTGCGTGCCGCCGGCTGTGAGCGGATTTTTCAGGAGCACGGCTCCGCTGCATCACGGACCAGACCGGTTCTGACGAGACCTCTCGGCGAGCTCGCCGCTGGCGACGTGCTCGTCGTTGTCCGGCTGGATCGCCTCGCCCCTTCGGTCCGTCATCTGTTGCGGGTGATCGGGCGGCGCGCCGGTCTGCCCTGACGCCGTGCCATAGACGGTTGCAGTCACGGATCACATGCGCCAGAAGGCGCAGCACCCAAACCTTGTCAGCTGACAAGGTTTTCCCCGGATCGAAGCATCCGCCGATTCGTAGTGACGCGATATTTTGATAATCCACCTGACCTAGGGACCAGATTACCGCGGTGGAACCTTGTCAGCTGACAAGGTTTCCAGGCGAAAATAGCTGAAACTGATTTTCGAACTGAGCCTAGGCTCCTCCCCAGTTGAACTGCACCCGGCAACGCAAGGCAAAGAAGACGCGATTTGCCGACAATTGCCACGGCAGCCTGGTTCATACCCAGGAAGGCGACGGAAAAGTTCCCGGGGGGAGGGGGGTAGCTCTTCAACGGTCCGCGTCCAACCTTGACGGAGTCGAAATCAGCTCCACTTTCTACCGTCCGTACAAAGCGTCGACTTTAGCCCGACGGGCTGACGCCGTGCCCGGACCTTTCGATCCTCCGCAAAGGTGCCCAGAGAGATTTCGCATCTGCCCGTAATGAAGGACATCTCAGAACCGTTTGAGACTCTCACAGACGACCCTCGGCTACCAGGCCAAAAGCGCGGACCCGCTCTTGTATCAACTTCCGCCATCGTTGACTTTCCATGTCCGAACGTTGGATCACGCACTCAGGACAATGCTTGTGGCCGATAAAGGCAAGATTATCATTGAAGCTCAACACCGAAGCTGGTCGTCGCAAGAGGCAGTTGATCTGCTGGAGACACACAAGATTGACCACGTTTTCGCCGATCCCGCGCCCGTGTAGCCTGCTGAAACCTTCAGCGAGCCCCCACGATGTGTTCGTCTACACGGAAATCCTGAAAGCTACTATTACGCCTATGGTGACGATGAGATCAGATTCTTTTCCAAACTCGTGGCGCCTGAGGGCTGGTGCGTCTCCGACAACACTGCCTCGAGTGCGGCGATCGAAAATGCTCTAACGATGAAATGCATGCCCGCAGGCCATCCTGTGCGAAAGACACCGGGATGAGGCAGACACACTTGCGATGCCGTTTCCGCGGAAGAGGGGAGGGGAGGGGAGGGGCGACCTCACGTGCTTGATCATTAAGTACAGAGTTTCCGCAAATCCGTTGCAATGCGAAGCATCACTTCCCGGCACCAAAAAGCTCGCGGTCATCCTCCCGCTCTCACGGGGAGCCAGCCGAGGGCCCAAGCGCGGCAGCCGCCGGTAATGGCAACCTTCAACTCCGGTTTCGCGTATTCGATTATCTGGCCTGGTGAAGAGATCGAAGCTCACCAGCCGTCTGTTCCAAGCGGTTCGCCATCGGTCCAATATATGAGCTCCGACTGTGCTGGACCCTCCTCCAAGGGGCGGCTCGTCACCAGGACCCGGGTATTGTCTTCCGGGGCACTTGCCGTATGACGCCACGGCTGGCCCGTTCTCTTTTTCCCTTTCGACTGCCTCAAGTTTGGCCTCGCCTTGAAAAGCGGTCTTTTTCAAACTTTTGAGATTCCCAACACGGAGCGCTTCGCTTCCAATCCCCGCTGTGATGCGGCGCTCAAGTCTCTCCAGGAAACGAAACAGGACGCAGTTTAAGCTGCCGATCCCGGATGGACCCGACACGACGAACTTGATGGAGCTCCCAAGGGGGAGGGGCACGGCGGATAGCAAAAAACGGTCCAGGCAGCGAATATTAAACGGCCTGTATTGAGGCGCGCTCAACGACTTCGGTTTTCAGGACAACTTTGCGGGCAGCTTGATCTCCGCCATTCAACCGATCCACAAGAAGTTTGGCCGCACTCGCTCCCAGTTCATACACGGGCTGCCTAACAACGGTTATCGGAGGCGTGGTTACGGATGTCCAGTCTGCATCGTGGAACGACACCAATGACACATCGCCCGGAATATTTACTCCCAAATCGCGATGAGCCTTGAATACCTCGATACCGATGATGCTGTCTGATGCGATAATCGCGGTCGGACGGTTTGGCGATTGGAGCATTTCGGTGACTATCCCGTGTGTGCGTTCCGGCGTCACAGCGCCAACCTTCACCCATTTCTCCATGCCCGGGAGGCCCGCCTTACGGCAGGCATCAAGATATCCCTCGATACGACGCCGGACTGAGCCGGTGTTGATGTCCTTTGACGTGTGAAAGCAATGATCCGGCGTGTCGCAGGCGGTGATATAGGCAATGCGCCGGTGGCCAAGCCCGATCAGTCGGCGAGTGACGTTCTCTGCAGCATGACGGTCATCTGCAAGGACCGTGTCCACTTCGAGGGTGTCACTCCCACGATCAAGCAGGGCTAGCGGCAATCCTGAACGAATAACCTCGTGCAGGTGCTCGACATCATTTTCCTTAGCTGGAGAAACGATGAAGCCGTCTACACGCCTGGCAAGCAAGTTACGGATGGCCGCTTTTTCGACCAAAACATCTTCACCCGAATTGATGAGGATGACAGTAAATCCCGCTTGTCGGGCGACATCCGTGATACCGCGAACGCCAAGGCTGAAGAACGGGTTTTCGATATCGCCCACCACGACACCAATTGTGCCGGAGCGGCCCGTCGTCATGCTGCGGGCAAGCTCATTGGGACGATAATCCAGGAAAGCTGCGGCGGCTGTGACGGCCTCACGCACCCGGTCGCTAACGGTTCCGTAGCCGCCGAGCACACGTGCTGCGGTGGCCTTTGAGACGCCCGCGCTGCGCGCAACGTCAGCCACGGTCACGGAAGGAGTTTTTGATAGGCTCTTGTCCATAAACGATAGGCTTACAAGAGAACTTGACGACTGGCAAACGCGAAGATAACAATTGTCAAAATCAAAAGAGACCGGTCTCATATCCAATTGAGACCGGTCTCATTTAAAGAAAAAGACTTCCGACATGCGAACTGCATGGGCCGGGCGGGTGAGGTCATGCCGCCGTCCGGATGGGACCCGTGCGCCTTGAATACATCGCAGACAACGACACCAGAGGAGACGAAACCAATGCGATTTACCGAAGCCTTCACTTCCCCCTTTGCCAAAATCCGCGCTACCGCCATCGCGGCCACGCTCGGTGTCCTCGCAGGCGCGGCGACGCCGGCGCTTGCCGACAATCCGCTTGGCCTCATCGATCCCGCCACCATAAGTGTCGGTACGATGGGCGATGCCAAGCCCTATGCCTTCACCACCGCCGACGGTAACTTTACCGGTTTCGACATCGAACTTTTCCTCAATGTCGCCGGACGCCTTGGCTTCAAGAAGGAGCAGGTCGTCTTCACCGGCCAGGAATTCTCGGCGCTGATGCCCTCGGTCGCCAACGGCCGCTTCGATGTTGCAGCCGCCGCAATCGGCACGACGGCCAAGCGCAAGGAGACCGTTGATTTCTCCGACGGTTATCTAGCAGGTTTCCTGAGCGTCCTTACTTCGGAGGCCGGCATCACCGATGCAGCGGGCCTCAAGGGCAAGCGTCTCGGTGTCGTGCAGGGCACGCTGCAGGAAATCTATGCCGAAAAGAACTTTGCCGGCACCGATCTCGTGAAGTTCCCGGACAACAACTCTGCCGTTTCCGCACTTAACAACGGCACGGTCGATGCCCATTTCCTCGATTTCGAGGCGGCAAAGGACTATTCCGCCCGTTACCCGGCGCTGAAGGTCGCGGTCAATATTCCGAGCTTCGATGCACCGGCCGGTTTTGTCATCCGCAAGGGTAACGATGCATTGCGCGAGGCGCTCAACAAGGGCCTGAAAGAGGCCATGCAGGACGGCACCTGGAAAAAGCTGCACGAAAAATGGTTCCCCGGCACGCCGATGCCGCAGGCATATCTTCCCAAGCAGTGATGCCGCCTTCCGGTCCGGCCTTGACCGGTCGGACCGGCCTTTCTTTCAAGGGATATCCTGATGAACTGGCTTGAAAACCTGCGCCGCAGCTTCCTCGACTGGAATGCCATGGCCGAAGTGCTGCCGACCATGATCACGGTCGGTCTGAAGAATACGCTGATCCTGGCTGCGACCTCGACGGTGCTTGGCGTCGCCATCGGCATGATGCTCGCCATCATGGGCATTTCCCGCTCGCCCTGGCTGCGCATCCCCGCCCGCCTTTATACCGATATTTTTCGCGGCCTGCCGGCCATCGTTACAATCCTCCTGATCGGTCAGGGCTTTGCCCGCATCGGCCGCGAACTCTTCGGCCCGTCGCCTTATCCTCTCGGCATTCTGGCGCTCAGCCTGATTGCCGGCGCCTATATTGGCGAAATTTTCCGCTCTGGTATCCAGAGCGTCGACCGTGGCCAGATGGAGGCCTGCCGGGCGCTGTCGATGAGCTACGGCCAGGGCATGCGCCTTATCGTCGTGCCGCAGGGCGTGCGCCGCGTGCTGCCGGCCCTCGTCAACCAGTTCATCGGCAACGTCAAGGATTCGAGCCTTGTTTATTTCCTTGGGCTTCTGGCCTCCGAGCGTGAGATCTTTCGCGTAGGGCAGGACCAGGCGGTGGTGACGGGCAATCTTTCACCGCTGCTGCTGGCGGGCGTATTTTATCTCATCGTCACCGTACCGCTCACCCATGTCGTCAATGCGATCGACAATCGCCTGCGGATTGGCAAGCAGCGCCCCTCGACCATCACCAGTGGGTTGGAGGAGGTTAGTGAACTCGATAGTGCAGCCCGCGCCACCGGTGTCTCTTTCAAGGGCGGCAGCCTCGATGTGCGCCGTCTCGGCATGGCCTATGGCGATCTCGACGTGCTGAAGGGTGTCGACCTCTCGGTAAAACCGGGCAGCGTCACCTGCATCATCGGCCCGTCCGGTTCCGGCAAGTCGACCCTGTTGCGTGGGCTCAACCGTCTGGTCGAGCCGAAGAGCGGCGATATTCTCATCGATGGTGAAAGCATTCTCGCCATGAAGCCGGAAACGCTGCGCCGCCGCGTCGGCATGGTCTTCCAGCATTTCAACCTCTTTCCGGATCACACGGCGCTGGAAAACGTCATGCTGTCGCTGACGAAGATCAAGGGCCTGCCGGCAGCCGAGGCCGAGCGCATTGCCAAGGCAAGGCTTGCCGACGTTGGTCTTGCGAGCCGCCAGCATCACCGTCCGGGCGGTCTTTCCGGCGGGCAGCAGCAGCGCGTCGCCATTGCCCGTGCGCTTGCGATGGAACCGGAAGTCATCCTTTTCGATGAGGTAACGAGTGCGCTCGATCCGGAATTGGTCAAGGGCGTGCTCAACCTCATGGCCGAACTCGGCACGCGCGGCATGACCATGGTCGTCGTCACGCATGAAATGGGCTTCGCCCGCCGGGTCGCCGATCAGGTTGTCTTCATGGACGAGGGGCGCGTGGTGGAAGCCGGCACGCCAGAGGCGATATTCGACAATCCGCAGAGCCCGCGTCTTCAGCGCTTCCTTGCGGAAGTGCTCTGAGCGTCGAGAGGAGAAAAAGATGACACGAACGATACGATGGGGCGTGCTCGGTTGCGCGGGCATCGCCGCCAAGGCGGTCATTCCCGCCATCCAGTCCAGCCGCCTGGGACACGTTGCGGCGATCGCCTCGCGCGATGCCGCCAAGGCGAAGGAAATGGCGGCCCGCTTCGGCATCGCCAAATCCTATGGCAGCTACGAGGATCTGCTTGCCGATCCGGAAATAGACGCAATCTACAACCCTTTGCCCAATCACCTGCATGTGCCCCTGACGATCAAGGCGCTGGCACAGGGCAAACCCGTCCTCTGCGAGAAGCCGATCGCTCTTGATGCTGCGCAGGCGATGGAACTGGCGGCCGCACAAAAAGTGGCGGGCCTGCCGGTCGCGGAAGCCTTTATGGTGCGCCACCATCCGCAATGGAAGAAGGTGCGCGCGATGATCGCCGAGGGGCGCCTCGGCGAGGTCAGAGCCATCCAGACGATCTTTTCCTATTATCTCGATGACCCCGGAAATGTGCGCAATCAGGTGGATATTGGCGGCGGCGGTCTGTTCGATGTCGGTTGTTATGCCATCAATACGGCCCGTTTCCTGTTCGACGCGGAACCGGTGCGGGCGATCGCGCTCATGGAGCGCGATCCCGTCTTCGGCACCGACCGGCTGACGAGCGGGCTGCTGGCGTTTCCGGAGGGAAGGCAGCTTGCCTTCACCTGTTCCACGCAACTCTCCCTCACGCAGAAGGTTACGGTGCTTGGAACGCGCGGGCGTCTGGAAATCTCCATTCCCTTCAATGCACCGGCCGATGAGCCGACCATCCTCATCTTCGACGATGGCCGCGATCTGGCCGGCGGTGGGCGCGAGGAAATTACGATAGGGCCGGTCGATCAGTATCGCGAACAGGTCGATGCATTTGCCGAGGCCGTTCTCTCCGGCAAGCCACTCGAGACAGGGCTTGGCGATGCGATCGCGAACATGAAGGCGATCGACGCACTTTTCCGCTCCACCACCAGCGGCCACTGGGAAGAACCCTGATCGCTTCACCCAATCCGTATGACAATTGATTGAAAGCCAACCCCATGACCGACAACACCATCTCTTCGGCCGTCATCATCGGTGCCGGTATCTTCGGCGTTTCCACCGGCGTGCAGCTTGCGCGGCGCGGCATCCAGGTCACGATCCTCAATGATGGCCCGCCCGCCAACGGTGCTTCCGGCCGCTCGCTCTCCTGGCTGAACTCGGCGCGCATGCGCTCTGAACCCTATCATCGGCTGCGTATGGCCGGCATCGACCGTTATCGCACGCTCGCGGCACAGAACCCGGATGCGGAATGGCTGCGCTTCGATGGCGGCCTGACCTGGGATGCGGATGACGAGCGCAACGAGATCGACGCGGCCTATCGCCACGAGGTTTCACTCGCCTATGACGCGCAGCGGCTTTCCGCAGCCGAAGTCGCCCGTGTCGCGCCGGGTCTCGACGCAGGCGCAATCACCCCGCAGGGTGCGATCTTCAATGCCGGGGAGGGCTGGGTCGATCTGCCGACACTGATCGGTGTGCTTCTCAAGGAATTTTCCGAGCTCGGGGGCGTTCTGGTGACGGACCAGGGGGCTGCGCGGGTCGTGATCGAGGGTGGTCGTGCCGTTGGCGCCGAAACCGCAAAAGGTTACCTCCATCGGGCGGACGCTGTCGTGCTCGCCACCGGGCCGGCCGTGCCAAAGATGGCTGCAGAAAGCGGACAGACCATCGGGGACGGGACCCCGATCGCCCTTCTCGTGCAGACCAAGCCGATCGCCCATCCCCTGCGTGCTGTCCTCAACACGCCACGTGTCGCTATCCGACCAGCGCCGGGCGGTACTTTTTCGCTGGATGCTGACTGGGCAGCAGAGGAGGGCGTGACAGTGCGCGCCGACGGCACTTGTGAGATCGATGACGAAATTGTTGCCGAACTTCTGACGGAGGCTGCCAAGGTGTTGGAGGGCAATCCGCGACTCGAAGTCGCTTCGATCAGCGTCGGTGGAAAACCGATTCCGGGAGACGGCGAGCCAGTAATTGGAGCCATCGGAGCCATCCCCGGTTATTATGTCGCGTTCAGCCACAGCGGTGCAACGCTTGGCCTGATCGTGGGCGAGTTGCTTGCTTTCGAGATTGCCACTGGAACCGAACATCCCATGCTCGCGACCTTCCGACCGGAGCGTTTCTCGAAATAACCAGCATCGGGAAAACCTATGGAAGGTAAGCCCGTCCGATCGTGGCGGGCATACTTTGCCGCAAGGCGCTGCAGAATTGTGTTTCGGAAGGTAAGGGAGCAAGCCACTTACCAGTTATCGGCCGGACGAGGACTGGTTATGACGTCGAAATAAAAGGATGAAAGTAACTTGGCAAGATAACTGAACTCAGAGTGGCAGTACATCATGAGTCCAAGCCCGATCTCGTCTGGCATCTGTGTCCCTTCTCGGTGGTATACAGACCGAGTGCGAACCTGCTGCGCAAAACCAGCCCGTCAAGCGTATCTCTGCCACATGCATCGTTCGGCCCGAGACCAGCACACCATCGGAATCCTGAACCACGTTGTCGCCTCGGGGATTCTCCGAGCGCTCCGATGTAGCTGTTGCCCATTTTCCCGTTTCGTTCCAGCCGGGATGGCGTTTGCGATCGTTTGGATGCCACCAGAGCAAATGCTCCCCGGTTTCCAAATACTTGAAAGCACCAGTCAAGCATGACGCCATTGTAGCCCGGCGTGACGGTTCGGCAAGTGACGACGAAGATAACCGGCACAGCCCGAGCAGTCCTTGCCTCGCTGATTGGGTGAGTCTCTGCGGCGCTGCTCTGGGCCTCGAAGTCCCTTACGAATTCCCAGACAAGGAAGTGTATCGACGAGTCGACGACTGTATCAGGCTTTTCGCGCCGATCTTGAATGGCGCAACGTCGACCGGATGACGACCCAGATGCAACCAGCCGATCTTCAATCTTCGCGCTGGGTTCAGAAGAGGTTCAGTGTTGACGGACCATGGTGGCCATATCTCATCATTCGCAAGGTCGGGCAAACGGACGTAGCGGCAATCCACGGCAGGGTAGGGCGGCGGCTTTTACCGTGTAAACGCCTCGCCACTTTGGTCAACGTTACCAACCACTAGCTAAGAGCGCCCTGGAGGTATCACCTGTGCGAGCCCAATATCACCCAGCGGCTTTGACGTTGTGGCCGCCGGCACGCAGCAGAGCCATAAGGACCGGACCAAGTGAAAATTCACCGCGCTTCGCCTTGCTTGTCAAATCCCGCAGATATCCGCCCGCTGAGTTGATGTGACCGCCGCGCTCAAGAATGCAAGCGATGGTCACCGCCGCATTTTCCGGACCCATCACCTCACAGGCCTCCTGATATGCCGACGGGCTGACACCCAACATTGATCGAACCGCCACGGCAGCCGTCATAAGCTCCCGCCAGTTTCTGATCTCCCCTCCAGGCCCATAGTTCGAAATTTCCGGGCAAGCACGCAAGACAAGTCCAATCGGGAAAGCCTTTATCGGCACATGCACGGCCCGCCCATTTTCACTCGGCTTCGCTTCCAGCTCGTTTCGAGAGCTTGGTTCAAGTTCATTAAGAGGGTTGGTATTTGAATTCTGTATGTGCCGCTCAATTTGGGCATCACTGGTGTTCATTTTTGATGAAAGGTCTCCGGAATTCAGGAGTTTGACGATATCCTCACGCAAACTGCTCATCCTGACTCCGAGATCGCCAAGTTCAGCCAGGCTGGGGCTGCGCGGGATTTCTCTCACGAGAGCAATATAGCGTTCCTCGATTTCGTCCCAATCGCCTGCAGCCCCTTCTTCAACAGCTGCCGTGATGAGCTTGCGGATATCACGCCGGCAGATTGTCAGGTTTTCCTTTGCCCGTCTAAAGGCAATTCGATCGGCCGCAACCTGCTGGGCGAGGCATGCAAGCTCCTCAGCGCGCATAAGAAGCGGCGATATGTCGAAACCGAAGGCGTGTTCGATCGATCCATCGTTATCTTTTCTGGCATAGCGTTTACCGTTGGCGCTATCCTTGCGGATGATCAAGCCGGCCTCGACGAGGAGCGCAAGATGCCGACGCAAGGTAGCGCCCGCAATGCCATGTGCACGAATTGACAGCTGAATGTTCGAGGGAAAGACGATGAGTTGCGCGTCCTGGCGCAGTTCGTTCTCAGGATAGAAGCTCAAGAGCGCGTCGAGAACCGCGAGGCTGCGATCCTGCAGACCAAGCACCTCCCGAGCTTCCGATGCGTCGCGGAAAACCTTCCACTTGTTTGCCGATTTACCTTCCTCGATCCTGCTGGTGGCGATCTGCCGCCTCACAAGCGCAAGGGTAACCTGTCGTCGCCCAAAGGGCGTCGTCACTTGTCCACCTTCCATGTCTTCGCCTCTCAAAAAGGCAAAAGAAGAACGCTCACCGAAACGGCGCCAAAGACTCTTGACTAGGTTTCATGGAAATGCGATTCTCAAGCTCTCACACAACGAGAAGGGCTTCCATGACGGCAACGTTTCGGGGGCCTTTTTCTTTTGCGCGCTTTCCTTCCTTAATTCGTGCCAAAATCCGCTTGCGGTTTCGATCAGTTCTTCGATTTCTCACGACTGAAGCGCTCGGCCAGCGCTGGCAACTCTGATTCAATAAAGCTCAGGAATTCCACCGAGGCCGGCGTGTACGCTGAAATACGAACCTCCTTGGCCGTACGCACAAGCCTGCCCAGTTGCTCGCCTGCGGGGCCAGCAATGACTTTGCCAGTCTCCTTCAAGGGAGCTTTCGGTTTCAGAGCATTAAATGCTGCCAGAAACTTCTGGTCTGATCCCAGGCGCTTTTCGGCGCTGACGGATAAAGCCTTGCTCACTGCATCGTGCAGATCCGGCCTTTCGGAAAAAGCCTTTGCAAAGTCGGCCCATCTCGGACGGCCAACCTTCGCCGCCCGCCCGATTGCTTCGATGATTCCGGACGGGACGGCGCGGTAAACGGACCGCATGCGTGCCAGTTCAGGATCGTCGATGGACAGGGCAGCCTTGATATCGCGAGGCTTCACATTGGCATCGTCCATACGGCGGGCAAACAGGGCGCGCTCAATCCAGGTCAGATCCTGGCGATCGGCGTTTTCAATGCCCTGTGCGATGACCAGTTCAACGTCCGAAATCTCTACCTCGATCGCCTTAACCGGAATTCCGAGGTCCCGGGCGGCCTGGAGCCGGCGGTGGCCGTAGATCACCTGATAGCGGTCAGGTGAGGACGGTGATTTTCGGACCTGGATGGGAACCTTTTGGCCTTCGGAGCGGATTGAATTCCTGAACGCCTCGAAATCAGAGGCATCATCGTCAGGAAGACGATCGGGAAAGGGCGAGGGATCGATTTTGGACGTATCGAGTTCACGGATGGCGCCTCCGCCGGCCTCGACCAGCGCCTTCAGGCGATCGCGTTCCGATTTGATGTCGTCGATCGCCCGGTGCGCCGCACCAATCACGCCCGCACCGACACGAGCGGATGGACCGGGTTGGGGAGCGGCGGCAGGGTTCTCCGTCGACAGCCGGTTTTCCAGTTCCGCAGAGAGCAGCCCAAAATTTGCTACGATGGATTTACGCGATGACTTGCTGGTCATGTGCGCCCCCAACTGGTGTTGATCAGTTTCACAATGGCTTCATTGACGGCGTCGACCGCCTCGCGGGCTCGCTTGTGTGTGTCACGGCCGATCTGGCCCATTTCGAGTTCGTAGATGGAGCGTTTTGCAAGTCCCGCTGCCTCGACGGCTGTGCTTTCGATCAGGGTTGGAAGAAGCACATCGGTACCAAACAGATGGCGCATCATGGCGACAACCTGAGACTGGGGCGCATCGTTGGGATCATGACGGGTGACGAGATAGCGAATGAAATCCTGATCGAGTTGCGCGCCGTTTTCATTCAGCACGCTGATCAGGTCTCCCATCATCAACAGGAACTGGCTCATGGAAGCCACGTCAAGCATCGCCGGATGGACGGTGATGATCATGCTTGTGGCAGCGTAGATTGCGCTGAGCGTCAGGAATCCGAGGGACGGCGGCGTATCGAGGATAACCACGTCATAATCCCGATCGACCTCGGCCAGCGCCAGCTTCAGTCGCTCGAAGAAAATTGCCCCAGAACCGGATTTCTGCGCCAGTACCCTTGGCGTCTCGTGCTCATATTCCATGAGCTCGAGGTTGCCCGGGATCAGGTCGATGCCGTCGAAATAGGTCTTGCGAATAATGTCGCGGATCGATCGACGCTCGGCGTCGTCATAGCGCAACGCCGCATAGATGGTCTCGTTGGCGCCGACGTCAAACTCGGGCTGCGCACCGAAAAGAGCAGAAAGCGAGGCCTGCGGATCGAGATCAAGTGCAAGGACACGATAGCCCTGCAAGGCGAGATAGTGTGCAAGGTGAACACAGGTCGTGGTCTTGGCACTGCCACCCTTGAAGTTGGCAATGGCCACGACCTGGAGGTGTTCTCCCTCGCGGCGCCTCGGTAGGAATCTCAACGCGTCTGCCGGCTTCTGGCTAGCGAAGAGTTCCCGCAACTCGTTGATCTGGGCCAGGGTGTAGACCCGATGATTGTTTTCCAGACGTCCGGGATTCGGGCCACGCCCTTCACTCGACAAGAGTTTCAGGGTGGAATCAGGTATGGACGTCAGCTTTGAAACTTCATTGGTCAGGAAGGGGCGCAGGCTTTTCTCCGACTTCGGCGGATACATGCGTGTGCGCAGTTCCTGCAACTGCTGCGACAAAAGGCTTGCATGGCGGGCAATCTTGCCGCCTGCATCTTCCTTCCGAGCAATTGTTGCTTCAATCTTGTTCGCTATCGCCATATCGCCCCCTTGGCGGACAAAGTTCGGTTTGCCGCCCAAAGCCCGCCAAAGGTACAACACGATTCTCGCGTCGCGTCCAGAGATTAAAAGTTAATGAACTCTTAACGTAACCACGTACGTCCTGAACAAAGGCGGCGCTGCTATTACGTTATTTTATTGGCTTTCCAATGCCTTAACACTTTAATACGGGCAGCTTTGATTGTCGTTCGGCCCAGGGTCAACTATGCAAGCGCCCGCCGTTTGGAACCGGTCCGGGATCTCTGTACAGCCTCCCAGGGCCGCGATGTGAAAGAACCCGGATTTGTAGAATTCACCAACTGCCGCCCGATTCCCGAATGTGCTGATTTCCATCCAAAGAAAAACGGGGAACTTCATGCACATCATGGCTATCGCCGCACCTCGCAACGAAGGCGAGAAAAAACTGCTGGAAGAGCACCATAAACTTCGTGCGCGGGTATTTTCAGGACGCCTGGGATGGGACGTACACGTCCACGGCGGACACGAACGCGACGCTTTTGACGATCTGGGACCGACATACATACTCGCCGTCTCCGAGGGCGATCACGTGCTCGGCTGCGCGCGCCTTCTTCCGGCAGTTGGCCCCACGATGGTTGGCGATGTTTTCTCATCGCTCCTTCCCGACGGTAATCTCCACCCCCACGATGCCATGATCGAAAGTTCGCGCTTCTGCGTAGACACCTCTCACGAAGTGGCCGGGCGATCAAACAGGGCTCACGAGACGACGCTCGCCATGTTTGCGGGGATCGTCGAGTGGTCCTTACTCGCCGGCTATACCGAGATTGTAACCGTGACCGATTTGCGCTTCGAACGCATGCTCTCCCGTGTCGAATGGCCACTGCGGCGCATAGGTCCCGTCAAGAAAATAGGCACCACAACAGCTGTCGCGGGGATTCTCCCGGTCTCCTCATTGATCTTCGAAAAACTTCAGCCGGCAAATTACTGCTCAATGATGGAATTTCGTCCCAACACGTCCAAAGGAGCGGCTTGTGGCTCATCCCTCGTCCCATGCCAGGCTTGCCTCGTCCCATGCCAGGCTTGTCAGAAAGCTTAAGGAGGCGCTCGGCGACCAGCTTTGCTCGGCCCTTGATGACGGCGCGGTGGTCGAAGTGATGCTCAATCCCGACGGCAGACTGTTCATCGAGTATATCGGTCGGGGTATTGCGGCGGCCGGGGAGATGTCGGCGTCGGCAGCAGAAATGTTGATCGGGACCGTTGCGCACGCTCTTCGCTCGGAAGTCGGCATGAACCAACCAGTCATCTCGGGCGAGTTGCCCATCGGCGGTCATCGATTTGAAGGCCTGCTTCCACCGGTCGTCGCAAATCCAGCCTTTTCGATCCGCCGGCGGACTTCGCGTCTCATAGCGCTCGACGAAGTGGCAGAGCTTGACACTTACAGGACGCTGGCTGCCGCGTCGGCAATGTCGCAGACCCTGCCAACCTGCCATCTCCGATGGCGTAGCGATACAAGTTGGCCATGGCCAGCTTTTGCTACGCGCTTCGGGGTGTTTTAAGCATAAGGCCCGACCAACCTGAGTTGAGCGGGCGGTGTGGATTTCAGATGTTCAGTTTGCTGCCGGGACCGGGCAGTCCAAATCGCCCTCGGTGCACTGCAGGTAACCTTTGAGGTCTTCTGTGCGGCTTTGGGTGAGACCTTCGTGGCATGAGCTGTTGACGAACGGATATACGGTCCCAGTACGAACGTTTGAGGTTTGAAAATTGCATTCGGCATCGCGAAACGCGATCCATGCCCTCTGTGTTGCAACGAGTAGCTTGGTAGTATCGGCATCGTCCTTCAGTCGCCCTTCGATCTCCTTGTAGACCTTGTTCATTTCTGCATCCGATTTCTTCAGCGATTCAGATGCGCAGACGTTCATTTCAGTCTGGTTGGTTTTGTCGCCACAACTTTCATCCGCAAACGCGAAGGTTGACGCCGCCAGAACAAATGTGACGGACAGCAGCAAAGCTTTCATGGTGAACCTCTCTCCCTTTAGATGTGCGTTCGAATACCATACGCCGAGACGGAGCTTATCCTATTGGTTGTTTTTTGCGACCACCGGTTCTCATGGTCGATCTTTTCGATAGATTGGCAAGCTCTTCGTTATCTAAGCAGGGCAGCACAGGCGAAGGCGCCGTCAGGGGTCAGAACAAGATCAGGGTGAAATCGTACGCCAAGCAAATTTGTCCATATTCCCAGCAGTTTGCCATCTATTCAGATTTCCAACAAAGTGTTCCTCAGGAACCTGAAGAAACTGTCTCGGCTTTGCCGAAGTTGACAAGGTCGCAGTTCGTGAAGGTGCTGTCGCCGGGCCTTGAAGTTCCATAGCATTACAGCGTCGATTTCGATTTCCCGCTCGTTTCCGTTGCCTGGCAGCGCGCTTTTTGACTTCAGTCTGTCTCGCCTGCGACGTTGGTCTGAGATTTTTGAAGACAAAGGGTTGCTCAAGCGATTGCTTAAGTCGTAACCGTTCGATTGGGCTTGACCACTCAAGGCGTAGTGACGACTTGTATGAAATTGAGTAATTGCCAACTGGCGTCTGCTATAAATCGCATGCTGCCGTCAAATTCAAACGTCAGGAGACAAGAGGTGTTATTGCGTCGCAAGCTGATCGCCATCTTCCCTTGCCTGGTGCTAACCCTCTTCAACACGGCTGCTCCCTACACAATAAAAGTTCACGGTGTCTCGGCGACCGTTGCTGAACAGGTGGCCGATGCCAAGGATGGCAACGGGAATGGTGGCGGTGGAGGCAGCGGAGGCGGAGGCAGCGGAGGAGGTAGCGGGAACGGAGGAAGTAGCGGCAACAGTGGCGGCAATGGTAACAGTGGCAGCAACGGCAATTCGGGCGGCAAGGGAAGCAATAACGGCCAATCGTCGGGCACCGGAAATGCTGCGAAAAGCCAAACCGATGTTAATGACGCGGCGAATTCAGGTCGCGGTGCCCTGACTGTTCGCCATAGGGATGGCATCAGCGAAAGTGTCCAGCGCGGACGATACGTGATGAAGGACGCGAAAGGCCGAACAATCGTCAACCGCGATGCAACGACCGCAGACGAGCAGCGGCTCAGATCGTTCCTTCGTTAACGGCGTCTGTCAATCTCGTCGCGAAACGCCATCGCGGCTTCCGTCCGGTTGCTCACGCCAAGCTTGGTGAAGATCTGCGTCATATGGTGTTTGATCGTCTTTTCGTGCAGGTCCAGCTTGAGACCGATATGCTTGTTGCTTAATCCGGCAGATGCAAGCGCCAGTACCTCCTGCTCCCGATCCGTCAACGCGGTAAAGGGATTGGCCCCTGCGCCTGATCCGCTTTCCGAAATCAGGCGTGCAGACAGGGTCGGCGCAACGTAGCTGTCGCCTGCCGCGACGCTTCGAATGATATCAGCAAGTGCACGTGACCCAACCCCTTTCAGGACGTAGCCCTTCGCTCCACTCTTCACCGCTGCCATGACGTCATCGCCTGCCTCGGAAACCGTCAGCATCACGATCTTCTGGCCGGGCACCTGGTCAAGTATAAGCGGGATAGCCTCGAGCCCGCCTCCAGGCATGGAGATATCGAGCAGCAGGACATCCGGTCGGTGCTCTGCCGCTATGCGTAGCGCGTCTTCCTTGCTGCCTCCTTCTCCGACGACGTTGAACCCGTCCATTTCCATCAGGCTTCGGATGACACCTTCCCTGAAGAGGGGGTGATCATCCACAACTGCCAGGCTGATTTGCTGCGCCGTCATGCCTGCTCCATTTCCTCGATATTAAGGGACATTCGCACGGTGGTCCCACGCTCGGATGAAAAAAGATGGAAGACGCCACCCAGGCTTTCAACACGATCCCTCAGGCCGGCAAGGCCGAGTTTCTGGGGTGAAACATCGCTCACGCGGAAGCCCTGTCCTTTATCGATAACTTCGATGATAATCAGTCCGTCTTCAGATGTTTGCGCAACCTTTTGCCCGAGGCCGCCGGCATGGCGATATCCGTTGTTCAGTGCCTCCTGTACAAAGCGATAGATGCATATCTTTGCCGAGGTCGAGAGGCTTGCAGGCGTCTTGTTCATCGAGAGTTCGGCAGAAGCGCCCGTGCGCTGCCCGTGCGCGAGGATCGCACGTTTCAGCAGGTCAGCAAGGCTATCCGTTTCTATGTGGGGCAACATCAGCCCGCTGCAAATACCACGGATTTCCGCCATAGCGTCATCGAGGCTTGTCTTGATGTTCGTCAAGGATGCTTCGCGATCTTCGGCAGGAGTGCAAGGATCGGTGAGCATCGGGCTGTCAAGGCGTAACGAGGCATAGGCGACCAATTGTGCGGGACCGTCATGCAGGTCAGCACCGATGCGGCGCAGATAGCTCTCGTTAAGCGAGGTGGCCCTTTGCGTGGCGCGCTGAACACGTGCACGTAAAGCTTCGTTCTGCCGCAGCAGGGCGGACAGTTCAGCGACGCGATCACTGAGCGCCTTGCGCTGGCTGTCAATAGTACGGCTTCCACGCAAGACGATAATCGACAGGAGGACAAAAAATGTCATCGTAAATGCAGCAACCATGAACCAGCTCAACAGCCGAGCCTGATTGAGGCTCCACTCGAAATCATGGGCTACCTCGAAAAATTCAGAGACGGCGACGACTTTGCCAGACCAGGGCTGCAGGACAGGATTGTAGATTTGCAGAAGTGGATTTTCACTGTCGCGTTCGGCCTCGCTCTCGATGTCACCGATCCGATTGAACCTTGCTGCCATTCGGCCGGAAAAGGCCGTTCTGAGGTCATCAGAAAGCGGGAACTGCTTGCCGGAAAGATTCTTGTCGCTGGAATAGAGAATTGTTCCATCGCTGCGCCAGAGCCGGAATGAAAAAAGGCGCTTTCCAAGTGCGCCCTGACCAAGTGTCTCATCCAGGGCCCGCGTTATCGAATCGTCCAGAGCATGGGTGGTTTGCATATCAGGCAGAAGAGGGGCGATCACGCTGTCGACATAAAGCGCTGTCGTCGCTGCGGAGTTACGCGTCACGGCGTTTTCGATCAGGCTGGCAACGAAGTAACCCACGATAACCATCGCACAGACCGCGACAAAACCACCCGCAAGCAGGAATTGCCTAGCAAGGGATTGAGAATTCCAGCGTGCGACGAGATTTGTCAGAGGCACTTTGTATTTACGGCCTGTCGGCAGAACACGCATTATCAGCACTCATCTCCCAACCTTTATAGCTATCCTGGCAAAGCGGATTGTCAACCGTTGCCTCGGGGAGGCGCGGGTTTGCCCCGAAGATGAGCCCGTTCTCACTCCATACAATCAGGGACCATCGGGCGCGATCAATCGGACTATGGTCCGAATGCCCAAGGCATAGGTCCGAGCGGAGTAGAAACCTGAAATTTCGGCAATATTGTAGTGCGCAACAACTGCTGGCACCGCGGCTCGAACTGAAGCGGCGGCAAATTTTATGAAGGACGTTCTCATGAAAATCCGCTCTGTGATCGGTACCGCAAGCCTTGGCCTTGTCCTCGCCGTTGCCCCCATGGCAGGAAATACCGTCGGCCTCATGCATGCTGCTTTTGCCAAGGACGGAAACGGCGGTGGTAGTGGCGGCGGCAATGGTGGTGGCAATGGCGGCGGAAACGGCAGTGGCAACGGGGGAGGCCATGGTGGAGGCAAATCCGGCGCCGGCGAAAGCCGGGCTTCCTCGAACTCATCCGCGCACAAGGGCTCTTCGACATCATTGAAATCGCATGATTCAAACAAGCCCTCAAAAAACCACGGCGAGAAATCGAAAACGCACAGCGCAAAGCCCGGCACTGGCAGCCTTAATTCGATGAAGAGAAATTACCATGCCTATCTGAATTCCAAGGATCCCAAGATGGCAGCGCTTGCCGCCTACGTGAAGGCATATGCGGAATTCGAAATTCAGTACGGGGTGACGGCCGTGCCCACGGATCCCGCGCTTAGCGAGACTGCGCTGGTTTCGGCGCTGGAACAGTTGGCAAACAGGCCGGTGACCGACGAGGAGCTTGCCGAGGCGAAGAGCATTCTGGGCGCCGGAACAGACACAGGGAAAATTGCAGAAGTTCGCGATGCTCTCGAACAAGAAGCCGGAAACTGAGAGACAGCCGGAGAGGGAACGGCGACGCCAGGACGAGGCCCGGTCGGCGGCGAGTTTTCTGCCAGGCCCCTGGG
Organism: Agrobacterium sp. CCNWLW155; assembly: GCF_036888815.1. NCBI lineage: Bacteria > Pseudomonadati > Pseudomonadota > Alphaproteobacteria > Hyphomicrobiales > Rhizobiaceae > Agrobacterium > Agrobacterium sp. CCNWLW155. Next base: position 145,215 of record NZ_JBAKFW010000008.1, on the reverse strand, counting down.
GAATTCGGCGTCGACCAATGCTATTGAATTGCCGGAGCAATAACCGGCATTATCGCCGGATCAAGCCGCCCGCCGCGGGCTTGATCCGGCGATATCATGTGGGCGAGACGCATGTCGTGTGCGTGAGTGGGAGGCGGATACCTCCCAATCAATTGCCTGCAGAACCGATTATGTCGAGCCCGAATGGACCGGCTGTATCCCGGAAAGTGGCTGCGGCTACTAACCTCCGTCCGTCGTTATGCCGCGCACTTGCCGACACTCAAACCAATGTCGATCGCGCCGTGTACCCGAAAGCGGCAAACGCCCGGCGTCGGGCGAGTAACGACCGCCACGGCAGTCCTGCATTTATCAACGCCTTCAAACTCCGTTTCCCGGGAATAGAAAGTTGGAGAAACGGCCCGCAGCTTTCCAAGGCGCCATTAGGCGGCTGCGGCGCCTTGACTGCGAGCTTCCCGACTCATCGCGACGAAAATAATCGAAGCCTGGATCTGGTGTTTCGCCAGTTTCTTCAGACCGGCTCACGTTTCAAAAGACGGCCTGGAGCGTGCCAGACCTTCAGGCGACTGCATCGCCTGTCCGGATTTCAGCGGACTGTTCATACGCCAGCGCAAATTCCAGCGTTTCCCGGTCACGGCGTGGTGGTCCCACCAACTGTATACCAGTAGGCAGGCCATTCACCCCGAAACCCGCAGGAACGGCTGCCACGGGAAGTCCAGCCAGCGTGGGACCGATCACCACCTCCATCCAGCGATGATAGGAGTCCATGGATTTGCCGTCGATTTCGGTCGGCCAAGAGAGGTCGATATCGAAAGGGAATACCTGTGCGCTCGGCATCAAAATGAAATCATACTGTTCAAACAGTTTGCAGAGATACTGGTACCAGGCCGTCCGGACGACGGACGCATTGAAGATATCGGTGGCACTGCAGGAAAGCGCGATGTCGAATTCAAACATCTGTTGCCGATTAAGAAGCAACCTTGTTTCTGCCTGGTCATAGAAGGTGCGCAGACCGTGGGTCACGTTGAAGCTGCGCAATATCATCCACGCTTCCCACAGCTTCGGCAGTTCAAAATCCGGCACAAGTTCATCGATATCGCAACCCATGTTCGCCAGAACGGCGAGAGCCTTGCGATCAACATCCAGAACGCCGGCTTCAAAGGGAAGATATCCGCCGAAATCACCGAACCAGGCGACTTTCATTCCCTGGGTTATTGCAGGACTGCGGATTGCCAGGCTTTCGTCCGCCAGGGAAAGAGGGTCGCGCCGGTCATAACCCGCCTGCGTTGCGAGAAGCAGGGCGGCATCCTCCACCGTCTTGCCCATTGCGCCAGAAGTGGCAAGCTGGCCGAGAAAGAGCTCGTTCCCTTTTGCGCCTGGCACTCTACCGAAGCTCGGCCGGAAGCCGATTACGTTGTTGAAGGCAGCAGGATTGCGCAGCGAGCCCATCATGTCAGAGCCATCTGCGACCGGCAGCATTCGGCAGGCGAGCGCCGCCGCCGCGCCACCCGAAGAACCGCCGGCGCTTCTGGTCGCGTCATAAGGATTTCGGGTTGGGCCGTGAACGGGGTTGGTCGTATGGGACCCGAGGCCAAATTCGGGAGTGTTGGTCTTGCCGATGAAAATCGCGCCTGCGGCGCGGACGCGTTCCACATGGAGACTGTCTGCGCTGGAAACGAAATTATCAAAGAGCGGGGACCCCCAAGAACATGGCAGGCCCTGAACTTCGGAGAGATCTTTTATCGCCTGGGGGAACCCGTGCATCCAGCCCCGCGAGCGCCCCTCCCCAAGTTCCCGGTCACAGGCGCGCGCTTCGTCCAGCAACTCTGTGCTTGATCGACGAAAGACGATCGCGTTCACGGCCGGATTGAGAGTATCGATGCGATCGAGGTAGGCTTCCATTACGGAAAGGCAGGAAACCTGCCGCGAGTGGATTGCCCTGGAAAGCGCAGCTGCGGAAAGCCGGGTGATGTCGCCTGTCATCAATCTGTCCTCAATCCAGTGTCGCCAGAAGGCCGGCCATCAGCCTGCCGCGATCGACCAGGCTGTCAATTTCGATGTGCTCTTCGAGAGTGTGATAACCTGCGCCACGCAGCCCCAGACCACAAAGCGTGGCAATGCCAAGCGCGCCCGTAAAATTGCCATCGGAACCGCCGCCTGAACTGCCGTGGGGAAGGCAAACGCCAAGACTGTCGGCAAGCATACGAGCTTTTTCGTACAGCGCCATGGTTTCAGGTCGAGCCGGCGGCCAGACCGGTCTGGTGACGCCGCAGGTGACCGAGAACTCCACCTCGTTTTCGATCCCTGACAAATTGAGCATTCGGGCGATCCCGGACGCAAGATCGTCATCGGTTTTCGCCATAGACAACGCTTCGGCCGTGCACAGCGAAGAGACGCAATTGACCCATTGCCCGCCATGAATGACGCCGACGGAAAAAGTGCAGTCGTCGTCGCTCATTGCATCTATCTCAATTACTTTGCGGGCCATTTCGCGAATTGCGGACCGGCCAGATTTCGGCGATACGCCGGCATGCGAGGGTCTGCCACGCGCCACCAGGTTGTAGCGGGCAATGGCATAGCGACCGGTGACCACCCCGTTCTCCTCGCGAGCGGGTTCGGGTACCAGCACGTATTTGTTACGCCGGGCCTCAGCCTCGATCAGATCGCGGGTTGAGGGTGTGCCGATCTCTTCGTCGGGAGTCAGCAACACAGTGACGGGGAGGCGGGTGCCGATGCCCGTGTGCAGAAGCTGCCTCATTGCTTCGAATACCAGAAAATTTCCACCCTTCATGTCGAGTATGCCCGGGCCATAGGCACGTTTGTCATCGATGCGAAAGGGCAGTGCGTTCAGGGTGCCAACCGGGTGAACCGTATCAAGATGTCCGGAGACAAGAATTCCCGGGGTGGTGTGCGTGTCGCCAAAACGTGCACGCAGACTGCCGCCAAGCCCCATACGGCCGGGAATTCGTTCTATTGTGGCACCAACCGTTGCGAAATCGGTGGCAGCAAGATCCATCATGCGATCCACGGCAGCAGCATCGAAAGTCGGGCTTTCGCATTCTATCCAGGGCTTCAGACGCTTCAGCATCGCGTCTGCTTCAAAGGGAAGTTGGGTGAAATCCATGGTACGCGGTCTCGTTTCGTCGTAACGGGACGTCCAACCCTCAAGGGAGGAAGCAATCCCGATCTCGTGGCAGGGCAGGGGGGAATCAGGCAGCGAGACGTTTTTCGACGACACGCGCCAGAAGGCTCGCCCCAACCGGCAGAATGTTGTCATCCAGAACAAAACCTGGATTGTGCAACTGTACCGATCCGGCATGGCCAACCGTGCAGTAGACGCCAGGAACCTTGTAGAGCATATCGGCAAAGTCCTCGCTGCCCATGACGGGCTCGTCCTTTGTATAGACAAGGTCTGCACCCACGATGTCGCGGGCGGCATCAGCGAACCCCTCTACGAGTTCTTCCGTATTGATGAGGACGTCGAAGACATTGCGAATGTCCGTTACAATCTCGACATCGAAAGACGCGGCAAGGCCGGCTGCGATGGTGCGCATGCGCTCACGGATCTGTTCATTCACCTCGCGGTCGAGATAACGCACTGTGCCAGAGACTGTCGCTTCTTCCGGAACAACATTATATGCGGAACCGGCATGAATCTGCGTGACCGACAGCACGGCCGCCCGAAGTGGAGAAATGTTGCGCGACACAATCGATTGCAGGGCCGAGACCAGATGAGTTGCGACAATGACGGGATCCTTGGAACCTTCCGGACGGGCACCGTGGCTGCCGCGTCCCCTGATGTGGAAATCGAAGAAATCCGCACCCGCCATGGCGGTGCCCGGTTTAATGCCGATCTTGTTTGGCTCCTCGTTCGGCATATTGTGCAACCCGTAGAGTTCATCACAGGGGAAACGTTCGAACAGGCCGTCTGCCAGCATGGCGCGGGCTCCACCGCAGCCTTCTTCGCCAGGCTGAAAGATGAATACGGCCGTGCCGGCAAAATTGCGGGTTTCGGCAAGGTAACGTGCCGCACCAAGTAACATTGTCGTGTGACCGTCGTGGCCGCAGCCGTGGAAGCGGTTCGTGATTTTCGACGCGTAAGGCAGGTTGGTGCGCTCCTCCATCGGCAGCGCGTCCATGTCGGCCCGCAGGCCGATGGTACGCCCGTTCCCCTTCGCTCCCTTGAGGACGCCAACAACGCCGGTCTTGCCGATGCCGCGATGCACCTCGATGCCGTAGCTCGCAAGCTTCTCGGCAACGATGCCGGAAGTGCGTATCTCTTCGAAACCGATTTCCGGATTAGCGTGGATGTCATGGCGAAGGGCGGTCATTTCATCGTGCCAGGAGGCAATTTTCTCAATAACGGGCATTGCTGATATCCTTGAGATCAAAAAAGCGACGGATCAGGAGAGGGCGGTAGAGAGGGGGGAAAGACGGATGCCCGGGCGAAGCCTCCTCCACGGGAGGGCCGCCGGGTCCACGGCCATTGGACCGGGTGCGGCACAAACAAGAATTGTCTCGGCAAACGGTTCGAAATCTGCGCGGAAATGCACCGAGCTCTTGTTGACGAGAATGCTCGACGTTTCCGGCTCGATGCCGAGATAGCGGAACAGGCCACGGTCGGCCATCTGCACCTTGTGCGAGGCAACGGCTACGCGAACGCCACCGATCCTGAGGCACGCCGAAGGTCCCAGCCGCATCAGGGTGTCGCCGTAGTAGGGACCGGTGACGCGCGTCAATCCGTCGGACAATGCTTCAACGACGAATTCGGCCTCAAGCGGCTCATCACCGGGGATGCCGGATTTTCCACCGAGCGCGATGCGGATTGTTGCGCCGACGCCCGCTGCCTGTGCTGCCTGGGCAGCCTCAGGGTCGTAAAGCAGGCCAAGCGCCGCGTTCTGTGCACCGTTGTCGATGAGAGCCCGCAACATTCCGGTCGTATCGGAATCCCCACCGGCCCCGGGATTATCCTGCGTATCCGCAAGCACGACCGGCTTTACAGCGGTTGCGGCAAGACGCATTGCCTCCTTCACGCCCTCATCGGCACTATAGACGCGGCCGGCAAAGGCGGGCTCACTGGCATCGATCAGGACCTTTAGCTCATCGGCGGCAAGGTCTGCTGCTTCCTGCGTCGTTCCATAGGAGAGAACAGTCGCGCCGCAATCGCTGAAATCGGCAGCCGGGAAGCCGGGAAAGAAGGAGAGCGAGACAATTGTTTGCTCTTCTTCCAGTCCTGCGAGCCGGGCGTAGATCGATTGCGCCGGCTCCATCTCCGTACATTGCCACGATATCGGGATCAGGTAGTCGATCTGACGATAGGATTTCGCAAAACGCTCACCGTCCATCAGACGGTCAAGCAAACCTGCGGCCCGTTTGCCGGTCAGGGCCATGTCCACATGCGGATAGGTTCGGTAGCCGATCATGACATCGGCGTCGCGCACTGATTGCCGGGTTATGTTACCGTGCAGGTCGAGACTGACAGCGACAGGTATGTCGTTGCCGACTGCGCTTTTGATGCGGGCGAGAAGTTCGCCCTCACCATCGTCCAGATGTTCACAGACCATTGCCCCATGAAGATCGAGATAGATGCCGTCGAGGGGCAGCGCTGCCACGATGCCCGCAACGATCTCACAGGCAATACGCTCAAAGGCATCCTCGGTAACGTGAGCAGAAGGAACGGCGCTGGCCCGCAGTACCGGAACCACCTCCCATTTCGCTTGCCGGGCATAATCGAGCGCGCCCTCGATACCGGTATTGGCGCCCCTGACGAGAGCGATCATCTCCCCTCCACGGCAGAGCGGCAGATGGCCGGACCCCTTTAGAAAGGCATCATAAGTGGCTTTGGTTGGGGCAAATGTATTGGTCTCATGAATGAAACCGGCAAAGGCGACACGCCGGGATGTCATCAATCATTCTCCTGGTAATTATGCAGCTTCGGGGGCGAGTGGCCGGAAATTGGCGAAATCCCAATGCCGCCCCGGGGCGGCATCGATAAGCTGACGGGTGTATGCATGAACCGGATTGGTCAGCACCTCGTAGCCGCTGGCATATTCCACGATGCGGCCTTTCTGCATCACGATCACGTCGTCACATATCTGGGCGGCAACGCGCAGATCATGGGTGATGAACAGGATGGAAATACCGAGCCTTTCCTGCAAGCCCGCAAGGAGGTCGAGTACCTGTGCCTGAACCGACACGTCGAGTGCCGACACTGCCTCGTCGGCCACGAGAACCTTGGGGTTCATGGCCACGGCACGGGCGATCGCGATGCGCTGGCGCTGGCCGCCTGAGAACTGGTGAGGATAGCGGCTCACCGCATCCGGGGGCAGACCGACGATTGCAAGAAGTTCGCGCGCCCGCTTCAGGGCCTCCGCCTTGGGCGTACCGTAGTTTATTGGCCCTTCGGTAATACTTTCCCCCACCGTGATGCGCGGGTTGAGCGAGCGATAAGGATCCTGGAACACCATCTGGATATGCTGGCGATACGGCTGCAGGGTACGGCGGGAGAAATCGGCAATTTCCTGGCCGGAAATGCGGATCGAGCCGGAGGTGGGATCGATCAGCCGCATGATGCAGCGGGCGACGGTCGACTTGCCCGAGCCGCTTTCACCGACGATACCGAGCGTACGACCCTTCTTCAGTGTGAAGGATACATCCGTCGCTGCCTTTGTTCCTGCCGGGGTTTTGCCGAAAAAGCCTTTCTTGCCATACACCTTCTCAAGTTCCGAGGCCGAGAGCACTACCTCTTCCGAAAGAGCCGGGCGCGGCGCGCGTGGTACAAGGCTTGGCACGGAGGAAAGAAGCGCGCGGGTATAGTCCATTTCCGGCGCGCTCAAAATCCTGTCGACCGGACCATTCTCGACCAGGTTGCCTCGGTTCATGACATAGACGGTGTCAGCAATCTCCGCCACTACCCCCATGTCGTGGGTGATAAAGAGAACGGCGGTGCCCTGCTTTTCCTGAAGTTCATCGATGAGCTTGAGGATCTGCTTCTGGGTCGTCACATCAAGTGCAGTGGTCGGCTCGTCGGCGATCAGCAATTTGGGTTTCAGGATCAGTGCCATGGCGATCATGATACGCTGGCGCTGACCGCCCGAGAGCTGGTGGGGATACGCTGCGAAGATGCGCTCGACATCAGGCAGATGCACTTCCCGCATCATGTCAAGAACGGCCATCTTCTGTTCCCTAGCTGAAAGCATCGTGTGCTCCTGAAGCACCTCGCAAATCTGCCGGCCAACCGTCAGCACCGGATTGAGTGCTGTCATCGGTTCCTGAAAGATCATGGCAATGCTTTTCGAGCGCAGTGCCCGCATGCGGCCGGCGTCGGCCTTGAGCAGGTCCTCACCTTCGAACAGGATCGCACCGCTCACAGGTTCAAGTGAATTTCGCGGCAGGAGCCCCATTGTAGCGAGCGAGGTCACCGATTTGCCTGAACCGCTCTCTCCCACGAGGCAAACTGTTTCGCCAGCGCGAATGGTGACTGAAATGCCGTTGAGGACCGGGGCGCTGTCGTCGTCTCCGCTCAGGCGGACGACGAGGTTATCGACGCGCAATACTTCGGACGCGGTAGCAGGATCGAACGCAACAGCCGTCATTTCGTGGCCTCCCTTTTCTTCATGCGCGGATCGAGCAGATCGCGCGCCGTATCGCCGAGAAGGTTGATGGAGAGAATGCAGAGCGAGAGCACCAGGCCTGGCCAGAAGATCAATTGCGGATTGATCTGGAAATAGGCACGTCCCTCGGCCATGATATTTCCCCAGGTCGGGATTTCGGTGGAGACACCCGCCCCGAGGAAAGACAGGATCGCTTCTGTAAGAATGGCCGAGGCGCAGACATAGGTGGCCTGCACGATGAGCGGTGCCAGGGTATTCGGCATCAGATGCCGCCAGAGGATTTTCGGCAGGCCGGAGCCGGCAGCGATCGCGGCTTCGACGTAGGGCTCTTCGCGCGCAGTCAGCACCACCGAGCGAACGAGACGCACGACGCGAGGAATTTCCGGGACGGTAATGGCGAACATCACGGTCCAGATATTAGCCCCGGTCAGCGAAACCACGGCGATGGCGAGCAGCAGGCTCGGAATTGCCATCAGTGCGTCCATGATGCGCATGACCACGGCATCGAGGAGCCGGAAGAAACCGGAGACGAGGCCGACTCCAAGGCCGACAGCCACCGAGATGACAGTCGCTCCGATACCAATAAAAAGGGAGATGCGAGCCCCGTACAGGACACGCGACAGCAGATCCCGTCCGTAGGCATCGGAACCGAGCGGATAGATCTCGCCCGCGGGCTTGAGGCGGGCAGAAGGCGTCATGGCCACGGGGTCGTGCGGAGCAAGCCATGGCGCGAGAACAGCCATGAGAATGATCAGGATGAGGATGGCAAGCGCGATGGCCGGAACGACGATAACTTGTCCGCGTTTTTTCCTGCTGGCGAAGACGGGCAGCCGCATGGCGGCGCCAAAAAGCGTGGAATTGGCCATCAGTACCGTATCCTCGGATCGAAGAAGGAGTAGGAGAGGTCGATAAGGAGATTGACCAGCACATAGATACCGCTTGTCAGCAGGATCATGCCCTGAATGACGGGGTAATCGCGGGCAAGAATAGCATCGACAGTGAGCCGGCCAATACCGGGAATGTTGAATACGCTTTCCGTCACCACCACACCGGACACAAGCAATGCAAAACCGGTCCCGATAATGGTCAGCACAGGAACTGCGGCATTGCGCAGCGCGTGGCGGAAAAGGACGGTGTTTTCCTTCAGCCCTTTGGCGCGGGCGGTTCGCACATAATCCTCGCCCAGTACTTCGAGCACGGAGGCGCGCGTCATGCGGGCGATCAGCGCGATATAAATGGAAGCAAGTGTGAGGGCGGGCAGAATGGCACGTTCCGCAAAAGGACCGACGCCCTTCGTGATGCTCCGGAAGCCCTGCACCGGAAACCATTTGAGATCGATGGCGAAGACCTGGATGAGGATATAGCCGATCACGAAAACCGGGACAGAGAAGCCGACGACCGAAATCGTCATGACGGCATAATCGATCCATGTGCCGTGGCGCCACGCAGCAATGACCCCGAGTGGAACGGCGATCAGCACTGACAGGACGATCGTGACGAGCGCGAGGCTCACAGTCGGTTCGATGTGCTTGCCGATCATCGCGGTAACCGGTGTGTTGGAAATCAGCGACACGCCAAGGTCACCCTGGAGAAGCAGCCAGAACCATGAGAGGAACTGCACGACGATCGGTTTGTCGAGGCCGAGGGCTGCGCGAATTTTCTCAAGCTGCTCGGGCGTGGCCATGTCGCCGGCGATGATGGCGGCCGGATCGCCGGGCGTCAGTCGCAGCAGAAGGAAAACGAAAACGGCAACCGTGATCATCACCGGAACGGAGGCCAGAATTCGGCGGAACGTATAGGCGAGCATAAGCATCCTCACGTCGGTTGGGCAGGCAGGGAAGCGGCATCTGCAGGATGCCGCCATGTTCCTCCACGGGGCTCAGTCTTCCGTTTTCTCGATGTTCCAGAACACGGGAACCGGTGATTCCAGGAACCCGGAGAGCTGGTTGCGCCACACGGAGGGGTTCTTGTACTGGCCAAGCGGGATGTAGCTGACCTCGTCCATGGCGTGGGCCTGGAGCTCGGCGGCTGCAGTCTTCTGCTCGCCTGGTGTCGCTGCGGCGATGTATTTGGCGCGCAACGCTTCCAGCTTCTCGTCTGTCTGCCAGCCAAAAAACCCCTTGGCGCCGCGACCGTTCAACATCGGGTTGTTAAGCGGCGTCATGATTTCCGGCACAATCCAGTTGGTGAAGAACATGTTCCAGCCACCCTCAGCCACCGGCTTCTGCGAGGCGCGACGAGTGACGAGCGTCTGCCAGTCCATGGGCTGAAGTTCGACGTTGAAGCCCGCGGCCCTCAGTGCAGCCGCGGCCACGACCGGCTGGGCTTTAACGGTCACGACGTCGGTAGGCTGGAGGATGACAACCGGAGTTCCGTCGTACCCGGCCTCCTTGAGGAGTGCCTTGGCGCTTTCCATGTCGCCCGCGCCGGTCAGGGTTTCAGAACCGGCCAGTGCTTCAAGGGGCGTACCGCAGCCGAAGACGGAACCACAAATGGTGTAGTAGTCCGGATTGCCGATCAGCGCGTCGAGAACATCCTTCTGGTTCATCGCTTTAAGAGCGGCCTGGCGGATCTTCTTGTTGTCAAACGGCGGGTACAGGAAATTCATGCGGCCCATGGTCTGCGAGCCAAGCGTGTTAAGCGTCTTGACGGTCAGTTCGTCATTGCTCTCGACAAGCGGCAGAAGATCAACTGGCGGAGCTTCGATATAGTCGATCTCCCCGGACTGGATAGCGTTGATTGCCGTCTGGGCATCGGGCATGCTCAGCCATTCCACACGGTCAACCTTGACCACCTTGCCGCCGGCCAGCCAGCTGGCAGGCTCACTGCGCGGCACGTAATCGGCAAATTTTTCATAGACCGACTTGACGCCCGGCTGGTACTCAGCCGTGACGAACCTGAAGGGGCCGGAACCGATGAATTCGGTAATTGCGGTATCAGCCGGGGTAGCGGCAATGCGCTTCGGCATCATAAACGGCACAACCGACGATGGTTTAGCCAGAACGTCGGGCAAAAAGCCGAAGGGTTCTTTCAGCTTGAAAACAAAGGTCTTGTCATCCGTGGCCGTCAGGCTTTCGGTCTTGTCGAAGAGGATCTGACCGGAAGTATCCCGCTTGCCCCAGCGCTGAAGCGAGGCTATGCAGTCTTCCGCTGTCACAGGCGTGCCGTCATGCCATTTCAGACCGTCGCGCAGCGTGAATGTATAGGACAGCTTGTCATCTGAAACGGTGTAGTCAGCCATCTGGGGCTGCGGCTTGAAATCGGCATCAAGCGCCAGCAGCGTGTCATAGATCATGTAGCCATGATTGCGCACGATGTGAGCGGTCGTGATGATGGGATCGAGAATACGCAAGCCCGAATGCGGTACGGCCATCATTGTTGTGGCTGAGGCATTCGCTGCAAAGCCCGTGACACAGGCTGAAAGGGCAATGATTGCTGCAACGAGCCGGCTTTTTGCCCGGTTTGCTTTTCTGATCAACGGTGCTTGCATGATTTCGCTGTTCCCTTTTCTGGTTGGCAGGTGGCGACCGGAAGGCGCATGCGGTGGCCCGCACGCAAGCGCACGGCACCCGTCTTGTCCGGACCGTTTCTGATAATGTCGCCGCGATCACCTGAAAGTTTGCGCAGCGGAGGGCACTTGTGCCGCCGCAAAGGTACGGCGAAACATACGACCGCCATACCTTCCGCAACTGCGGCTGAAAAACCGCAACGGGACAGGCCGGCAAGGTACAGCGGTGCCGTCACATGGCGGGCATGTGGGCATAGCTGACTATAATGTCATTCCGATTGAAGCATGGTGTGCAAGGCGTTCCCCTTAGGATTATTTTACCGCGATGCGATTGCTATTCTCGACCATCGATTATAGGGTCGTTGAAAGCCTTGTCAACGATCTTGCTGCGTCGCAAAATGAATTTTACCGAACCTCCAGAGGTGACCGATCACCGGGCCCGCATTGCCGCGCTGGAAAAGGCGTTTGCCGTGCTTGAGATGTTCGGGCCGGATACGCCTGAACTGAGAATTGCCGATGTTGCGAGGCGAGGCGCGATGAACCGCTCCAGCGCCCAGCGTCTGGTTCATACACTTGTTAAATCCCGCTGGCTTGAACGCGACGCACAAAGCGGCGTCCTTTCTCTCGGGCACCGGGCGTGTTATCCCGCTCATGTCTATCTTTACAGCAACCAGTTGATCGATCTTGTGATGCCGCTGGTCGTGGAATTGAATGCACGCACCGGCCTCAGTACCGATCTCTGGCTCCTCGACGGGAAAACCGCAGTGACGCTGGCCCGGGTCCCGTCACCCGCCGCTTCCCTGGCACTTGCCCCGGTAGGCAGCCGCCTCGCACTTGCGGAGACCGCGCCGGGCCGGGCGCTGTTATCTCTTATGGATGAGGCAACACTCGATACATTTCTGGCAACATGGACAGGTGACGCGGAATCGTTGCGCGAGGGCATAGCCTCTGAGCGCAGCGTGGGGTTTTCCTTTGACAGTACCGGCGAAGGCGGATCCCGCCATGTCATTGCGACCGCTTTTCGCGACGCATCCGGCCAACCGCTCGCTGCGGTCTCACTTTCCGGTCTTGTAAACAGGGAGGCGGCGGACACGGTAACCGGGCAACTTTGCGAGACAGTGTCACGCATGGGGGAGTTGATGGTGACACGGGCGGTACGCCCGGCCAACCTCGAGCCAAACCCGCGCACGCTTTGGCCGCTGGTCGACGACGAGAATGATCCGCTCGCGGTAACCGCAGTTTCCAAAAGCCTGCATTTATTGCAGTTTTTCCATCCGCAAACGCCGCTGCTTACCCTGACCCAACTTTCACAGCTAACGGGCTTTCCGGTGCCGACCGTCCAGCGCATTACAGATACGCTGACAGGCCTGGGCTATCTGAAGAAAGACCGGCCCAAGCGCGCTTTCCATGTCTCCGAACGAGCGCTTGATCTTCTTTATCGTTTCCAGATGGGAAACGCGTTGCTCCGGTCTGTATGGCCTCGGCTTATCAGGCTACGGGAAGAGTGCGGGCTGCGTTGTTCCTTCTGCATTCTGGACGGCACGGAAATCATCCACCTGCTGCATGTTCAAAGCCGACCGCAACCGGCTTTCAGAACCGCCTATCCCGGCAGACGCCTTCCGGCCGTATCATCCTCCGGTGGTCGGGCGATCCTGTCATGGCTGCCACCGGAAGAGATTGAGGGAGTTCTTTCGGAAAGCCCCATCCAGCCCGGTACGCCCTTTACCGTTACGAACAAGGAGGAAATCCGGAAGGAGATTCTGGAAGCGAGCGTTCGAGGTGTGGCTTTCACGGATCGCCAGTCGATTCGCGACGAGGTGAATGTTGCCGCGGCGGTACCAGGACCAGACGGTCGTCCGGCAGGAGCCATCGTCGTATCCGCTCCTGTGCACAGTTGGTCTGTGGAGCGGCTTGAGCGCGAAGTTGTGCCTTTGCTGGTGTCCCACGCCCGCGGCGGATAAGATTGTGTCGCCCGATGCGTCGCGTCGAGGACGACCGCACGTGGTCGCGCAGGCTCCGAAACTGCTTTCGCGCCGCAGGGCCGTTCGTGCGCAGTTTGCGAGCACCCATCTGCCGTCGTGAACCTTGAGCAAACTCGCTGCGAGGATGACTGCTTCAACCGAAAATAGAGGAACCGGCAGGACGGCAGCAGTGATTGCCGATTTGTCTCTGACTGACCGGAGTAACTGAAAGGCCATCAACGTCGTTACGACCATCGCCCGGTTACAGAAATCCCGGAAGCAGGAACCCGGGGCCACCTCAAACGAAGGGCGAAGCGAGCAAGGTATCGGCGACAGGGACCATACGCCAGAAATGAGATACTGTTGCAGGTTCTGGACCGATGCTCAACCCGCCACACGCGACGATACGGCCGTCTAGCGTGAGAACGAGATAGGCACATCGAGGTACCCACCTCATCGAGGAATTTGGCAAACTCGACACGCTCTTCCGAGGCAAAGAACCTTGGCAGGTTGCCATCGAAGATGGCCAAGCATGCGTTGGCATCCTTTTTTTCGATAGGGGCGTGTGGCGATCTGGTCCATGTTTAAGGTATAGCACCCACGAGTGGTTTGTTCACCTGCGGTCGCTTCGAGCCAGGGGCGTCTGCCGCCGAGCGCCAAAACCTTTCATTGAGCATTGCGGCACAACACGATAAAGGCGGCTCTTATTGGTGGAGGGAACCGCATGACATATCAGCCGCGAGTATACCTAACGGGCGCGTCCTGCTCAGGCGTTTCCACACTTGGCAGAGTGTTGTCCAGGCGCTTCGGCGTTCCACAACTGGATGTCGACGACTTCTACTGGATGCCGACTGAGCCCCCGTACAGCATAAAGCGTCCACCTGAAGAACGTGTCCGCTTGATCAAGGTCCGACAAAGCGAAACCGAAGGCTGGATCCTGACGGGGTCCTTCATCGGCTGGGGCGAACCTCTGATCCAGAAAGTTGATCTGATCGTATTTCTTCAAACACCTACGATCATCCGGCTCCAACGTCTTGATCAGCGCGAGGCCGCCCGATACGGCGCGCGCATTTTGCCGGGCGGCGACATGCACGAGGCGCATCTGGCGTTCCGGGATTGGGCCTCGTGCTATGATGACCCGTTGTTCACGGGACGTAATCTGGCGCAGCATGAGAGTTGGTTGAGCAATCAATCCGCTCCAGTTCTTCGTCTTCAAGGCCAGCAATCCACTGCGGAACTGATGCACCGTGTGGCGGAAGAACTTTTACGTCTTTCACCCTGTGGAGCCTGATCGGCAGGATGTTGCCAATGCCCGGCAACGCCGACGGCCGTCATGGCCGCAGAAGCGCCAATAGCAGACATGATTGCATAACTCGATGTCAGCATTTTCCGACCTCATTCTGGACGTTCAAACGCTGAGTGTTGAACTCCAATAGCTGACATAGGGGTCCAGCAGTGCACATGCGTAATTATACTTTGTTATGGCGTTTGAGGTAGCTGACGGTAGCGTCAATTAGTCTGCTCAAGGTTTCCACACCAGAGGAGGTGTTAAACGCATGATCCATGGCAGCCTCCCAAACAATGTGCTCGCCTCGATGAGCTGCGGCGAACTTTTTCGCCGTACCATGTGGTATGACGTCGTCAACCGTACCCTCTGCAATAAAAGCGGGTCCGGCATATTGAGACAGCTCTGTAAGAGGATCGAAACCCGACACTTCTAAGAAGAATCGCTGCCCCAAAGTCACGGACGCTCCCCAAGGCAAGGTCAGCGTCGTTGGTTCCGGGCTGTTCAGGCCATAGAGATAGGCATTTTTGCCGACCAAACCGGGGAAAGACACCTTAGGTTCTCCCACGGCGGCCCAAAGTGCCACCCCTGATGGCCGGTTAGTTCGACCAGCAGCGGCTGCTGCAACCAGTCCGCCCTGGCTCCAGCCGAGTAGGATGACCTCGCCATTTCCAAGATCGGGCTGGGTGGCGATAAAATCCATCGCAGCCAAACAATCATCAATCTGCGTGGAATAGCTAGATTCTTCGATGGAACCATCACTGTCTCCCCAGCCATGAAAGTCTATTCGAAGCGAAGAGTGGCCGAGATCAGCCAACCTGGCAGCGACGTATTCAAATATCCCCATTCCTAGAGAGGGGATCGCGAGTTCATTTCGAGTACCGCCGAAACCGTGAAGGAGCAAAAACGTTGAGTTTTTGTGGCCTTTCGCATCACGAACTGTTCCAACGATGGTATGCGCACCAGATTTGAATGAAACTATTTTCTCTACTGCCACTGGATTCATCCTCGGTAATCTGAGTGAGGAACAGGCTAGAGAACCCCGCAGCAACTAGGCGGGGTGTTGGTGAGCGAACTAACTACTGCTTATCACAACTACACCACCCGAAGGCAGTGCGAACAATGCACTGAACAAATGCTTTCTCATCCATACAAGCAACTTCCATTTTGAAGGCTCAAGAGTCAATAAGCCTCGGCCTGAGATGTCTTCCTTATTTGTCCGCGAGACGAAAGTCGTCGTTCGGCTGCCACCCCATCGCGGAGACTTGCAAAGCGGTCTTGACAATCAGCTTCGGGCCGAGAGACGTCTGCCGCTCAGCGCCAGAAGCAGACATCGGGACCAGGTTGGGCATCATTCGTGACCCAGTGCCAACTCGTGGACGTTCTGCCGCCGCTGGGTTACAGAGATGGCCGCGAACGCCGCAGCCCCCGCAAGCCCGGCCGCCACCACCACCCAGAGTGACGCGGGCACTCCCATCCCCGTCATCGACATCGACATGGCGAACGGAGCCAAAGCTAACGTCACCTCTGGGTCGCACCCAGTCCGGCAGCGCCCATGCGGGCAGCTTCGCCTCCGGCATCGTTACACGCTTTCTGCAATCTTTTCAGGTGCCGCCTTTACGTTACAGCCGCATCCGGACTTGTCCTTGGCGTCGGCGACACAGCAGGCGTCGTCATGCGTCGAGGACGGCCCGGCAGCATTCCGGCGACGCTTTGGACGTGCTGGTGATCGAGCAGACCCCGGTCTCCGGCAGCACCAGTTCGACACGCCGCGCCGCGACATGGTCTCCGGCAATCTCGGCGACGACCGAGCGCACCTGCTCGTATCCGGTCTTCATCAGGAAGGTCGGCGCACGGCCATAGGATTTCATGCCGACGATGTAGAAGTCCTTTTCGGGATGCGACAGCTCCTCGACGCCGTGCGGTGGCACGGTGCCGCAGGAATGCAGGTTCGGATCGATGAGCGGCGCGAGCGCGGGCGGAGCCTCGACGATCGGATCGACCTTGACGCGAAGCTCGCGCAGGAAAGAAAAGTCGGGTCGGAAGCCGGTCGTGACCACGATCTGGTCGACTGATAGATGGATGGGCCCTCCATTCGCTTCCGCGAGCACCAACGGTCCGTCGGTGGTCAAGATTGACTCCGCAGAGAACGAGGTGAGCATGTTCAGGCGGCCGTCGTCCATCGCCTTCTTGGCTGCAAGGCCGAGCGCGCCGCGTTCCGGCAACTGGTCGTTCAAACCGCCGCCGAGCAGGCGGTCGACGCCGTTATGCCTGAGCGCCCAGAAGATTTCAGTGGCGGAATCGGCGTCCTGGAGTTCCATCAGCGCAATCGCAACATAGATGGCGGAATGACCGCTGCCGACGACCAGCGTCCGTTTGCCGATGAAGTCGTTCCGGCGTGTGCCGACGACGTCAGGGATGCCGTAGGACAGGTAGCTGGACGGCACCTCGCCGGGGATCGGCAGACCATTGACACCAAGCGGGTTTGGCTGGCCCCAGGTTCCGGAGGCGTCAATGACGGCCCGGACGAAGACGTCCTGTTCGATACCGTCCAATACGAAGCGGACGAGGAAGGGAGCGGCGTCGCGCCCCTTGGAGCCAACTTTGCTGAGACCCTTACGGGTAATTGCCGTCACGGTCGCGCCGAGCTTGAGGCCCTTGGCGACGCCCGGAACCTTGGAGAGCGGAGCGAGATAGGAGGCCACGATTTCGCGTCCGTTGGGGTGATAGTCAGGATCGGGTTCCGACCATCCCGTTTCTTCGAGCAGCACCCGGGCCGCGTCATCGATGTTGTATTTCCAGGGAGAGAAGACCCTCACGTGGCCCCATTCGAGGAGCGCCGATCCCACGAACGTGCCCCTCTCGAACACGAGTGGCTCAATGCCGCGCTCAATCAGGCGCGCAGCCGCGGCGAGACCGACGGGCCCAGCCCCTATGACGGCGACAGGAAGCTCTGCATTCTGTGTCACTTCATTTCCTTTCGTATTTCCAGAAATATCGAATTATAAGATGAAAAAAAGTGGCTTCAGGCCGCAGCTTCTCCGTCTTCGTCGTTCGCCGCCACGCATTCCTCCTCAGCGCAACACTCGTCGGCGAGGAAGCCGATCAGCGACTGCATGCTCGGATAGTCCGCCCGACAAATCAGCGTCGTCGACTGCCTTTCCTGTGAAGCCAACCCAGTTTCGACGAGCTTCTTGAGGTGGTGCGATAGCGTCGACGACGGGATGCCGACGCGCTCCTGGAGCTGGCCAACCGGAATTCCCTTCCGGCCTGCTCTAACCAGCACGCGGTAAATCTTGAGTCGGGAAGCATTGCCGAGCGCTTCAAGTTGTGTTGCTGCTTTTTCGATAATCATGGAAATAAGCTATGCATTTCACAACTTTCTGTCAATCCATATTTCGACAATATTAGAAATACGATCGTGTGGCCGTCTTGAAGTTCACCCGCGACTGCAGCTTCGCGGCGCTTTCCTTCCGCTCACTGTAGTGGCCGGTGGGATAAGAGGAGGCATCGCCGGCGAGCCAGGTGGGCTCGCCAGTTACTAGCAAACGTCGATTGTCCAGCGGGTAAATGATGATGTCCGCAACGGGCCGCAAGCGGACCGTAGCTGTGTCAGCCGCATCAGGCGTATGTTTCGCTTGAAAGGAAGGCTTCGACCCGCTGGATAACTTGCCAAGGCAGAGCGGAACAGGTCACCCGTGCACGATCGTTCAAGACGCGGCGTCATCTGCTGTGTCACAACAATTTCGCGGCTGCCGTAATTTCGCTTCTTCTTCGCGGTCGAACAATGAGGAATCACTGATGAAATCAATCAATCTCGCTGAGAAACTCAACCAGTTTTCGAGCCACTGGGACCCTCACGTCATCGCGGACTACAACGAAAATGACGTGATGGTTGTCCGGTTTATTGGTGAATATCCTTTCCACAAGCATGACACGACTGATGACTTCTTCTACGTCCTCGAGGGTGAAATGGAAATGGATATTGAAGGAGAGCCGCCTCGCACCGTCAAAGCTGGCGAATTGTTTATCGTTCCTAAAGGTGTTGTGCATCGTCCTCGGGCCAGAAATGAAGTCAAAGTGCTCCTGATCGAACCGAAAGGCGAACCAAATTCGGGTGACTCAGATCGTGAACCAGGTCCCAAGCCGCGCATCTGACAGGTCTGCTTTGAGCCAACAGCGGAAAACGTTTCCGCTCTGTACTTCCATACCGGTCGTTCACGCCACCCGCAGTCGCTCCTGAAAGTTGCCGGTCTGGTGTTCGAGCGGTCACGCCCGGACCGCGAGGATTGGTGACTTCGGCATGATATAACGCCAATCCTTGCGCCTTGGGAAAAGCCAATTGCCTCGCAAGCATCCGTGGGACGAGCGTTTCGCACCAGTCGTTTTGGCATCGGTGCGCCTGTCCCCATCGACTTCCGCATTTCGCAGCAGTGTAATGACGACAGGTGGTTCACTTCACGTTTTGAAATGAGCGGTCACCGAAAATGAGTTCCCATCAGGCGACTATGCGGTCATGTCTTCGTTCAGATCGTATGAGCCATTGCTCGACGATACGCGAAGCAAAGAGTTGACAGTATGGAAAATCCGGTTGCACTGAATCGCCTTTCCGAAAACACGGTCTTCCGTGAGGGCGATGTTTTTGTACTCTTCGGCGAACTGTTCGGTCGCGGATATGCCACCGGCTTGCTAGACGAAGCCAGACGGGCTGGAATGGAGATTGTGGGGATCACCGTCGGGCGGCGCGACGAGAATAACGCGCTGCGGCCACTCGACACCGAGGAACTGTCTTTGGCGGAGGCCCGGCTGGGCGGCAGGATCATCAACATCCCTCTTATGGCGGGATTCGATCTCGATGCGCCCGCAGGCGGCCCAACTCCCACCGATCTCCTGGCAACAATGACGCTTGAGAGCTGGCAACATGACAAGCTCGACTGGGATTATGTCGGGCAATGCCGCGACATCGCCACTGAACGTTTCAAGGCGTCGCTTTCGAAGGTCATGACCGTTCTTGACGGAATGATCGCAGATGGCCGCAATGTTTTCTTCGCGCACACAATGGCTGGCGGCATTCCGAAGACGAAGGCATTCCTGGTCGTCGCCAATCGCATCTACAAGGGAACCGGCACTCGCCACATGTCGTCGCAGACCCTGCTCGACAGCGACATGGGAAAACTCATTCTGCAGAATTTTGAAGACGTCTCCGCAAACACCTTTCGCCATCTCATTGATTTCAGCACGGCGATCCGCGAGCGCGTCGAAGCCTCGGGCGGACAAGTGCGATATACGGCCTATGGTTATCACGGATCGGCGGTCCTGATCGACGGGAGCTATCGTTGGCAGACCTATACCAACTACACCCAGGGATATGCGAAGATGCGGCTTGAGGGTATCGCGGAGGAAGCTTGGGCGACAGGGATCAAGGCAACTGTCTATAACTGTCCCGAAATCCGGACCAACTCGTCCGATGTGTTCACGGGTATCGAGCTGCCCCTCATACCGCTGCTGCTTGCGTTGAAGAAAGAAAACGGTGGCCAATGGGCAGACGAACAGTGGCAGGCCTGCCAGCAGCTTCTGGCCGATGGCTTAACCATGAAGGATGTTTTCAGGAAGATCACCGACATGCAGGCCAGCGAGGTCATGCGTCCGTTCTATGACTTTTCGGCGTGGCCCATGGCAAACAGCCAGGCACAGGCCGATCTGACCATTGGCACGTCAAACGAGATCACCCGGATGCATCGGGATGGCAAGGTGATGATCAGTGACCTTCTCAGCAGTCTCGTTGTGACGGCGACAGGGGAGCTGATCTTTGGTGAATCGTCGGAACCCGCGGGTCCCGTACTGTGGCTCAACCACGATATTGTGGCCCGGCGACTGAACGCTTCACATCCGCCTTCAAGATCTTCTGCGCCGCTTGTCGCGCAGGGGAAGGAATCCTCACACCTTGAGACGGCGTGACGGCTTCCAAGCCTGGCTTCGAAGCCGGTTGTTTTGGCCACGGAGCGACAAAATCCTGTTACAGGAACTGACCTCCAGTGAGGTCATGTGAGCGAAAGCGCCCCATATCGGAGAGCGGATGTGGCTTGCGGCGAGGCCCCCCGTCGCCTGTGCGCCGACAGGAGACATGGTGGCTGCCGCTCATGGGTCAGCTTCCGCAAACAGCCTCTCAGTCAGGAAATCGATGAAGACGCGTAGCCTCGGCGCAACGAACCGCGCCGATGGCCAAAGTATCGAGAAATGGCCAGGTGCCGCCAGGCTCTCGCTCAGCACCGTTTCCAGCAGACCATCGCGAATGGCGTCGGCAGCCAGGAATTCGGGCATATATGCGAGCCCCATGCCATCAATCGCGGCGGCTCTGATCGCCTCCATGTTTCCACATGTGAGCGCAACCGACATGTTTTGCAGGCGATCGCTTCCGTCTTTGAGACGCCATTCCTGGAACTTGCCCGATGTCGGAAACCGAAAACGTAACGCCTCGTGCTTTCGCAGATCGTCGGAATGTGAAGGTTTTCCCATTCGCCTGAAGTAATCCGGCGATCCGCAGACCAGGAAGCGAAATGGCCCCAGTCGTCTGGCCATCAGGCTGGAGTCGCTCAGGTCACCGCTGCGAATGGCCACATCAAATCCACCTTCGATCAGATTGACCTGCCTGTCATTGAAATCGAGCTCAAGATCGATACGTGGATAGCGTTTGCGAAATTCGGGGAGAATAGGAAGGAGAAAGCGGTAGCCGATTGTTGGCAGTGTCACATACAAACTGCCACTTGGCGAATCGCGATCAGCCTTGACCGCCTCATGCGTGTCGCGCAGGTCAGCCAGTATGGCTCGATAACGCTCGAACAACATCGCGCCTTCTTCCGTCAGCGAGACTTGCCGTGTTGTTCTCTGAAAAAGCCGTACATTCAGGGAGGCTTCCAGTCGACCAACGCTTTTTCCAACCGCAGACGGGGATAGCCCGAGACTCTGGCCAGCCTTGGCAAAGTTCAGGCGTTCCGCCACCCGGACGAAAGCCTCGATTTCGCTCAATTTATCCATTCACGCAGATTAGAGAATTTTGGTCCGCAATGAAACGACAGAAAGAGGAATTATCGACCCATACGCTTTTGCTGCAAGCTTGGCCAACACGGTGCCCGATCACCGGCGGCATTTTTTGCACTGGAGCTTCCATGACCGATATATCCCGAAAAACACCGACCTCCCGCCACTCGGTACTGGCGGCAGTTTGTCTGGCAGCGTTGACGTTGCCTCTCAGCTTCTCCGCTGGCGCAGTCGCAACACCCGCAATCGCGCAAGACCTCGGCGGCTCGCCTGAGGCTTTGACCTGGATAACGAACGCTTTCATGCTGACGTTCGGCAGTCTGCTCATGGCTGCAGGCGCTCTGGCCGACAAATTTGGAAGACGTCGTGTCTTTTTGACCGGCTTGTTGGTCTTCGTCGGATTTTCATGCGCCCTTGGGTTGGCGAATGCGGTCTGGCTCATAGACACTCTCCGCGCGTGTCAGGGTGTGGGAGCAGCCGCAGCCCTGGCAGGCGGGACTGCCGCCCTTGCCCAGGAGTTCGACGGCCACGCCAGAACACGAGCCTTTGGCCTGCTTGGAACAACGTTCGGCGTCGGTCTTGCATTGGGTCCACTCGTCACGGGTGTCTTGATCGAGACCGTAGGATGGCGCTCGATATTTCTCGCCGGAGGACTGATCGGTCTCCTGGCACTTGTCCTCGGACCGCCGCGTATGCGCGAAACGGTCGACCCCGAAGCGGCATCCCTCGACTGGATGGGCACGGCCTGCTTTACCCTGATGCTGACGCTGTTCACCGTCGCGATGATAGAATTGCCTTCCCTCGACGCGGCCGAACTTGCGATCTTCAGCTTGGGATTCGTCATCTCGCTTGCAGCGTTTATTCTAGTTGAAATCCGGGCCCCTCGGCCGATGCTGGACTTGTCCCTCTTCCGGTATCCGCGTTTTATCGGTGTGCAACTGTTGCCCGTAGCCACCTGCGCCTGTTTCGTTGTTCTGCTGGTGATTATTCCGCTGCGCCTGATCGGCATTGAAAAGTACGACGTGATCACGGCAGGCGTCCTGATGCTTGGCTTGTCAGCCCCGATGTTGATTATGCCTTTCATGGCAACAATATTGGCTCGCCAGATATCGCCTGGCATCCTTTCTGCCGCCGGTCTCCTGATCGCCGCCGCTGGCCTTGTCTGGCTTGCCCACATCGCCGGAAACGACGGAAGTCTGCTTGTTCTGCCAATGATTATGATCGGCATCGGTGCTGGACTGCCATGGGGACTGATGGATGGCTTGTCAGTCAGTGTCGTGCCCGTGGAGCGCGCAGGAATGGCAACCGGCATATTCAGCACCGTGCGGGTTGCCGGAGAGGGTGTCGCTCTCGCGATTGTTAGCGCGACGTTGTCCGGGCTCATCGCGACAGAGCTTGGTCGAGCGACGGGTCTGTCGTCCGAGGTTTTGAAAGATATAGGACAGCGGTTAGCCATCGGCGACCTTGTTTCGGCAGGCGCTTTATCTCCGGAAATACGGACGAGCACTCTGCAGAATGCTTATCAGGCCGCATTCACGACGCTGTGCTGGTGGCTTGCCGCCATAACATCGATTTGTGCCATCACGATCGCTGTTCTATTGCCCAGACGTCCCGGTATCACGGGTAATGCGGTCCAACAGGAGGCGGCAAGGTTTGAAGGCGGTTTGTCGAAGTAGGCTATCTTGTCCTGAACGGACTACAGCGGAAAGGATGTCCACTTCGCGCCTTTATTTCTGTCATCCATCTTGCTGCCACCCCTAATCAGAAGCGGACATCCGTTAGAGCAAGCTGATCAGTTCCGGTGGAGGCGAAAAATGGATCGTAACTGTTTCTGCCTCAGATCGTGCTGGCCTTCGGGTTGTCGCTCGCAAGCAGGCGTGCCATCGCGTCGGTGATGGTGAGGTCGTCATAGGGCTTCGAAAAGTAGCGGCTTCCAACCGGCAACATGCTTTCTTCGACAATGGCCGCACCGGATGCGACGATCAGCTTCAGTGGTGGCCATCGGTCGCGGATGTAGTGGGACAGCTTGATACCGTCCATCGTTCCTGGCATCTGGACATCGGTAAACACGAGATCGATGTCATCTCGTGCTTCAAGGATGCGGACCGCCTCGTCGGCGTCGCCAGCTTCCAGCGCTTGATAACCCGCCGACAGGACGAGATCGACTGCGCTCATACGTATTAGTGGATTGTCTTCCACGATCAGGACGACCGGTTTGCCGTTCTTCATTATTCACTCCCTGTATGAGTATGGCTGCAAAAACGCGCCGCAGGGCTTCGGGGGCCGGTTCGTTTCTTAAGCCGCCGGCGAAACTTCGGTCAGCAGACCGGGCGTTTGCCTGCGGGTGACCGTCACCACCGTACCCGGGTCAGCGTCAGTCAGCGTGATCTCGCCTTCGAGGTTCTTCACGAGTGCTTCCACGATGCCGGTGCCCAAGCCTGCCTTAGGCGCGTCGCTGCCGACTGGCATTCCAATTCCATTATCCGTAATTGAAAGCGTCCAGTCTTGACCCGAGGATTGATAGTCGATCTCGATCAACCCGGTTCGCTCATCGGTAAAGGCGTGCTTGAGGGCATTGATCACGAGTTCTGTGACGATGAGACCCAAGCTGATGGACACATCTGCAGGGACCGAGCTGTCATCCACCGTCACCCGGATCGATAACCTCTCGGGGTCCGCGATCATCGATGCACCGAGACTTTGGCAGAGCTGCGTAAGATAGGTACGCAGCTCGACGTTTCCGCCGGCAGATGTTGAAAGTTGTCGTTGCAGCGCTGCGATCGACATGATGCGGTGGCGGGCGTCATGCAGATGCCCACGTGCCTCTTCCGATTGAACGCGGCGGGCGCTTTGCATCAGCACGCTGGCAATGATCTGCAGGCTGTTGGCAACCCGGTGTTGGACCTCCTGCAGAAGGATGGCCTTGTCGCGAACCAGGTCGTCTTTCAGACGAGCCTCCGCGCGCATGTCGGTGACGTCGGTTATGGCGACAAGCAGGCGAATATGCTCGAGGTCGCCGTCGTCGAGCGTTCGCGCGTTGATAATCAACTGTCGCGTTTTCTGGTCCGGTCGCTTCAGGTCGATCTCATAGGCATCGATGTTGGCACTGTCGGTGACGGTCGCCGTCAACAGGGACTCGAGCTTGGCCATTGCCCATTCGCCGTGCCCGAGTTCTGCGAGACGCTTGCCTCTTACGGAGGCCGGGGGATCTCGAATGCCCGGCAGAAGGATGCACTCGCTGCGATGATCTTCAGATCATCGGACAGGAATAGCAACGGTTCGTTGGATGACATCACCATGGCAAGTGTGCTTGGCGCTTCGAAATGCACGATCGGTGTCTGTGACATAATGAGGCCCTCATGGGCCGAAGACTCACGGCGCAAGTCATGACTCGGCAGGAGTGTGGGACAAGGCGCTGAAAGCCATGTCCGACATAAGCACTGTAACAGATATCATTCGTGGAGCTGCATTAATTCTGCCGGGCGGGTCTGATCGCGTTTATCTGAATTTGCAATGACTCATTGGGGCGCTTACTGCGCGGACACTGTTATGAGTCAGGATCTCCGATCGATGACGGACTTCGGGAGGCCTTGCTGCCACAACCACTTTTGCCTAAGGCGTCCGCAAAAGCCGCTAGTCACCACACGGCCCCGTTGCGGAAACTATTTCCGCTTTGCGCCCGCGTTTTGGTCGGAGGGCCCCCGATAGCGCCTTCCCGAAAGCGGAGCTAAGCTTCGACGGCATCAATACGCCATGGGCAGCCATCGGCTAGACCGCTCAAACTTCGGCAAGTCGCTGTGTCGCGTATTTGTCATCCCAAGAGGCGGCTGCTGCCCATGCGGTCGATGCTGCGCGGCGATGTCATACGCCCCGGCTTCCAGACCGGCAGCGTTATGGGGCAAGACGAGGTCAAGGTCGTGCCCGTCGATATCGACTCATCCCAGTCGATCGGAGACGAAACTTTATCACCAGATGCGCTACGATGGCCGCTATGGTGGCGTGCCCGACTCTTTGAACAATACACGTGCGTAGAAATCCACGCATTCTCCAACCCGTACGGTGACCTCCTCATCGCTATCGTTCCATGGTGTTTCAAGGCCAATAGCGGCCCTGCGCAAGGGCTCAGCAACAAGAGCGGCAAGGATCATCCGGGCAGATCGGTTGACATCCAATGATGGAACATCGGCTTGGTACTCGCGCAGCCAGGTCGCCACGGCCAGCACCCCTCGCTCGACCCCGTTTCGATTATAAATTTCTGCGAGCCGTTCTCGACCGTCCTTGTCAGCACAAATGAGACGGAAAAGGGCTACAGCTTCCTTGGACAGGGCGATCCGGTAAATCCTGCCCAATAGCGCCCTCAGGCTCCCCGGATCACGACGCGCCTCGCCTGGCCGGTGATCTCCACTGGTTTGGAGTTGCTCAGTCCAGGACGCTACGATTTTCCCGACCAGTTCCTCACGATTGGCCGCCATAGCGTAAACAGTCTTTTTGGCAACTCCTGCGTTACGCGACACCGCATCGATGCTGAACTTGGCAAATCCCTGGTCAAAGAGAAGCTGTGTTGAGGCTTGGAGAATTTTGCGTTCCACCTCAAGCCGATTACTGGCCGGACGCCCTCTCGCTCGCTTTACCAACTCTTGATCTCCTTGACTAACGTCGTACGAACGGTGTACCGACTATATTTAGGAAACGCAATGCGTTTCCTAAATATAGGAGATTGAAAATGCAATATGATTTGGAAGCAGCAATTCCTGTCGCACTGCTGCACGCCGACCCAATTAGACTGGAGATGGGGATCGAGCGCTTGGGCTCCGGCACCCTCACGGTCGCCTGCAGAACGATAATGCCAGGGTGCAATGGAGCGATGCTGGAATGGTGGTTTAAGTATTTTGAAACCGACGAACATCTTCGCTGGTGGCATCCGATTGATCACAAGCGCCATTTCGGTTGGGACGAGCTTTGGAAAAAAGGTGAGAACTACATCGGCGCGACAATCAGGGCGACGGAGTCGCTAGGAGAGGTTCCTGCGGTCAATGCAACCATCAAATTCCTAAGCCCAGCCGCATATTTCAGTGCCACGGACATCGATGCGGCAAAGCAAGCCGGCGGCGTATCCGCACTTTTCTACGCCGGCATTGGCTTTGGCGATGATGTTGAGATTGACGAGCATGGAATTCCAATAGGCGGCCGGATGATGCACGTCACACGGGA
The DNA here is from genome assembly GCF_036888815.1 of Agrobacterium sp. CCNWLW155. Lineage (NCBI taxonomy): Bacteria > Pseudomonadati > Pseudomonadota > Alphaproteobacteria > Hyphomicrobiales > Rhizobiaceae > Agrobacterium > Agrobacterium sp. CCNWLW155. Next base: position 118,602 of record NZ_JBAKFW010000008.1, on the reverse strand, counting down.
CACGCCCGGTGGCCTCGTTCTGCGAAGCAGATTCGTTCTGGGTCTCGATAGCGACAAGGGCGGCCACGCTGTCCCGGACGAGATCGGACTGGGGCTGATGCGCCATTGCCATTCGGAGTTCTCGTTCCTCGCGAAGGCACTTCCGTCTGCATATTACGGTGATCTCGCAAATTCTAGACCTGCCGACAACTGGTAGCTTCGCCCGACTGGAATAACACAAGATACCTGACCAGCACGGTGACCGCCATTGTCAACGGTCACAAGCAAAGCCGGATTAAAGAACTCCTATCGTGGAAGTATGCGGCGACGTAATCTGCGCCAATCGGAATGCTGTCCCCCGACCCAATATGGGCATTGGGCCGGGGAGCCTTGTCAACTATCGAGGAGAGCCGTGCCGTAGGAATTGTCTACAGCGCATAACCAGTTCCCAGACGAGTCTCTACGAAACACATAGGTGGCACGTCGTACCGTCGATGTCGCAATGCCGCTTTCGTCGACTGCATCCAACCAGGTTTCCATGATGACCAACGCTGTGTCCCCGCCCTCGATCACCTCGATCCTCCCTTGGCGGACTTCCAATTTACCTTGGAAATAGGCAGAGATTGCTTCGAACGCTTTCCTGATCTGGTCTTTGCCTTTGGCGTACATGCCTGCGTTGACCACCAAGGTGGCATCATCAGTGTAAAATTGCATCAAGCCGTCGAAGTCTTTGGCCGATATGGAGCGGTCTGCAGACTCGATGAGGGCTTTCAAGGGATGGCCGGACATTCTGGACTCCAAAATGGCCGCGAGCGGAAAAACAAAACCCGCCTCGCGGCGGGTTGCTTTGTCTGGAAAGTTGACGTGCTTAACCCACCACTCGATGAATGGTGCTAATAATCAAAGTGAAAGCGCGAACAAATTCCATAGCGCGTCTTTATCACCAGCGTCGGCGACTGGCAAATGATCACTGTTGGTTTCCGCGCGGAACTGAGCCGGTGGGGGTGCGGATAAAAAGTTGGACTGCTCTATAAGTTCAGGCCGAGGCTCTTACGATATTCGACTGGGCTTAGCGATCCCAGCGATATCTTGATACGCTTCTCGTTGTACCAGCGAATATAAGCATCTACCTCAGCGACGAACTGTTCGACTGTGATGGTCTTCCAGTCTCGTGGATAAAAGAGTTCCGTTTTCAACCGGCCGAAGAAGCCTTCGCACGCGGCATTATCTTGCGAGCACCCCTTTCGGGACATCGAGCGAACCAGTTTGGCTTCACTGATCCGGGTAAGCCAGCCAAGCCAGCGATAATGAGCTCCGCGATCGGAATGGACGATTGGCCGTTCCTCGTCGTCGGTCACCGTTTCGATGGCGGCGTCCAGCATTGTATTGACTAGCCCCGCATCTGGTTGCGTTCCAATCGACCAACTGATGACCATGCCGTCGAAGCAGTCGATGATAGGCGAAAGGTACACCTTCCCGGCTGGGATCTGGAACTCGGTGATATCTGTCAGCCATTTCACATTCGGCGCCTCAGCATGGAAGTCGCGATTGATCAGGTTCTCGGGTGCCGGACTGATTTCTCCCAGATATGATCCAAAACGCCGTCGACGCGGTCTGGCGACGACTAACTGCTCCTGCTTCATCAACCGCTGCACAACCTTTTCCGAGATTGTCACACTCTGCCTGGCCAGCGACGCCTGTAGTCTGCGATAACCATAGCAACGACGGTTCGCCTCAAAGATTTCCGCAAGGCTGTGGCGGACGGCGGCATACTTGTCTGCCAGACACAAGCGGGCGCGGTGGTAGAAGTAGGAGCTTCGGGCTATTCGCATCTGGGTGAGCAGTTCCGGCAAGCAATAGGTGTCCTTAAGGGCGTCAATCAGTTGTGTCTTCTCCCGATTACTCAGGATCTGCAGATCGACGCCCAGGTCTTTTTTATGAGTTCATTGGCCTTCTTCAGGAGATCATGTTCGAGTTGTAACTGGCGGACATCACGCTGAAGGGCTTCAAGTTGTCGCTCGAGCTCTTCACGTTCAGGCACCTTGGGATGGGCTTTGCGGCGTTTCATGGATGACGGGGCCTCATGACCGAGAAGCTGATCTTTCCAAGCGTACAATGTCGGCCTTGAGACGCCTAGCCGGTCAGCCACCTGTTGAGCGCTTTCATCTCCACCGCATAGTCCGATAACGCCCGTCTTCCGGATCTCCTCGCAATAACCAGGGTGCCACGATCGACCGACCATCGATGTTCGCGTTTCTGGAAAGGCCTCCCGGACCCAGGCGGTCAGAGTCCCTCGTCCAGGATAGCCAAGTGCCCGCATCGTCGCAGAGATGCAACGATCATGGGTACGAAAGTGCTCAAGTGCCGCCTGCTTTTCAGCCTCGGAATATTTTGGCGCTCGGGCAGCCGACTGAACACGCAGGTCGAGATGCTGTAAGTACTCACGGTACCAGCCCCTCAGCGCATTCTTGGTGGGATAACCCAACTGGCGAATGGTCGCGTTAAGCCGCTTGCCAAGGCGGATATAAAGCTCAACGGCTCGAAGTCTGTCTGCGTAGGAATACATGAACTACCTCCTGGTGGCCCAAGTTTTCGTCCGCATCCCCTTACGCGCCTAACCGGCTCAGTTCCGCGCGGAAACCAACATATTCCATGTGATTGGAGTGTTTTTGTTGTACGCGGACGCTCTCACAATGCGCGGCGAAGCAGTACCGTCACCTATCGGAACAACCGCCGCAGGCCATATTCTTTGAACCTGTCATAAGGTGCAAAGCTGTCCTCCGCCTTCATGCGGACCAGGGCACCTTCGTAGGCTTCGATCAGGAAGGCAGCGGCCGCATCAGCCGTGACACCAGGAGCCAGCGCATCGGCATCCTCGGCCTCGCGAAGAACTCCGCGCAGGCTGGACTCCCAAAGTGCAAAGCATTTTTGCAGTGCCATGCGAAGCGCCGGGCTGCGGGTGGCAAGGGTCTGCGCCACAACGCCATAGAGGCAGCCACCGAGCGGCTGCTCGCGACGCAACTCCTGCTCCAGCGTGGCGAAGTAAGTTTCCAACCGCTGCAGAGGGCGTTGCGTCTGATCAGTCAGAAGGATAACCAGAGTCTGGCGATAGTGTTCGGAATAGGCGTCCAGCACGGCACAGGCGAATGCCTCCTTGCTGGGGAAGAAATGATAAAAGGACCCCTTGGGCACGCCGGCCTCGGCCAGGATCGGACCGATACCTACACCATCGTAGCCGTTCGCTAGCAGGGCTTTTAGCCCCACCTTGATCAGCTCTTTACGCGTTTCGTTTTCTACCATACAGTTCAGAGTAGACCGGTCGTCTAGCGCGGTCAAGACCGGACTGGATGACAGGAGAGCAACATGGACGCCAGTGTAAGTGAGGACCGAATGGATGCGGGCGAAGGCCCTCTACGGCACAAGGAACGATGGCTGTACGGGGCGCTGCTCATCACCGCCTCGACTCTGATGTGGAGCAGCGCCGGCTTCTTTGTCCGGGCGCTTGACCTCGACGTCTGGACCATGGTGGCCTGGCGCTCGCTGTTCGCCTGCCTCTCCCTGGTGCCACTGGCTTTCATGCTGCGCGGGAGAGCGCTTCTCCAATTGCGCCGGAGCGTCGGAACCGGCGGGGCGGTAGCGATGCCCGTCATGGCCGTGGCCATGTTCAGCTACGTCGCAGCACTGAAGCTGACCAGCGTCGCCAACGTCATGGTCGTCTATGCCACCGTGCCCTTCCTTGCAGCCGGTCTGGCCTTCCTGCTGCTAAGCGAACGGCCCGGCCTGCGTGCGCTCTGCGCCGCCGGCGTGGCCTTTCTCGGGGTGATCATCATGGCTGGCTCGGCCACCGCCGCGACGGATATTGCCGGCAACGGCTTTGCGCTGTTGATGACGATGGGGTTTGCTGCCTCCGTCGTTATCGCCCGGCGCTGGACCAGCTACGACGCGACATTGGTGACGGGGCTGGCCAGCGGGCTCTGTGCGCTGGCCTGCTTCGCAGTAGCATTCGCCTTATTGCCGACGTTGCCCGTTCCGAGCCTGCCACAATTCGGCATTCTCTTCCTGTTCAGTCTGGCTACGCAGAGCCTCAGCTATCTGTTCTTCCTGTTGGGCAGCCGCCATGTGCCGTCAGCGGAAGCGGGGCTGATAGCTTTGCTCGACGTCGTTCTAGGGCCGCTTTGGGTGTGGCTGGTCTTCGCCGAAGCACCTGGCACGCCGGCCCTGATCGGTGGCGCGCTCGTGCTGCTGGCCGTGGTGGGCTACCTCACGCTGCCGCGCCTACTGCGAGCCTAGTGGAGACGCGTATGAGGTCGGCCCCCTCCCTGTGACCGAGGCGCTCATAAGGTGTCTGCTGCCATCCGCTCACCGACGACAATGCCGGTGAAGCACCCACGCGGCCTCTCCTCCGGGCTGGTCTGACGCCGGGCCGGCCTTCGCCTGCAACGGCTTCGCCGACCTTCTTCCCCTTGCTCGCAAGGGGCGGCTTCGGACAAACAGTCAGGAGATACCAGAATGGCTCAGATCGGCACCTTCACCCGCGACGAAAACGGCAACTTCGCCGGGACCATCCGAACCCTCGCACTCAGCGTCAAGGCCACCATCAAGCCCTGCGACCGCGACAACGACAAGGCACCCGACTACCGCGTCAGCGCGAAGCGGCCGGGTTCCTCGCAAAACCCGGCCTGTGGTTCCGCCGCATCTCTGGCGTTGCCATTCGTGTCATCTAACAAACAGTTTCAAGCGTCAACCCACTCAGGGCGCAAACACGGGGGCAACACGCTTTGCGCTGTCGAAGTCGGCACAATCGGCGATGGCTTCACACCCGCCTTCTCTAAAGTGTCCATAAATTGTGAAGAACGAAGCGTCGTTGCGAGAATATCCATCCTCAGCAATCGACGCTGCGATTGCTCCGAGCGCATTGCGGATGGTTGACAGGCGGGGGCCATTGAAACTTCCATGCGGCTTCGTCAAAGAATATCCGCTATCTCCGTCTATGCGACATTGACAAGCGCGCGCGCCATCCGACCCCGGCAACGATCGTGCGGCCAGCACGCAAGTGATGTCTCCACTGTGATCCCGCGTGGCCAGCACGTTCGAAGCAGACGCCTTGTGTCGATCTCGAAGCGGCGGGTCGTCCTCACCCGGATGCACGATTGCAACGGGTAGCCCGGAAATTTTGCACTGCATTTGTTCGGTCTCTCACGGCTCGCGGCACTACGCTCTTTCATGGGACTGATAACAAAGTGAAATTCCAGTTTCACGGAAACTGGCATGAAATCTGCTTCTTCTTTTTTGCCGGGCAGAGACCTGGCGGCAAACAAGAAGAGGGAACAGCATGATGCAGATATCCGGGAAGACGCCTCCGATGCTCAAAGGCCTGCGGATAGCAACGCTGGCGGGCGTCGCCATAGTCTCGCTGATGGCGGGGAATGCGTCAGAAGCCCTGGCAGTCGGGACGCTTCGTATCGGCATGACCGCCTCCGATATACCGCTCACCACAGGTCAAACGGATCAGGGTGGCGAAGGCCAGCGTTTCATGGGCTATACGCTTTACAATGCATTGATCGAATGGGACCTCTCGAGCGCAGACAAACCCTCGGCACTGATCCCGGCGCTTGCGACCTCCTGGGAGGTCGATCCCGCCGACAAGACAAAGTGGACGTTCAAACTGCGTGATGGCGTCAAATTCCATGACGGCAGCACATTCGATGCCGCCGCAGTGGTCTGGAACCTCGACAAGTTGCTGGTGAGCGATGCACCGCAGTTCGACAAGCGCCAGTCGGCACAGGGCAAGTCGCGCATTCCGGCAGTTGCCTCCTACAAGGTCATCGATCCGTTGACGGTAGAGATCGTCACCAAGACCCCCGACGCTACACTTCCCTACCAGTTGAGCTGGGTTCTGATGTCCTCCCCGGCGAATTGGGAAGCGCAAGGCAAGAACTGGGATGCAGTTGCCCAGAAGCCTTCCGGCACAGGCCCATGGAAAATGGAAAGCGGTTTTACACCGCGTGAACGGGCTGAGCTGACGGCCAACAAGGACTATTGGGACAAGGCGCGGGTGCCGAAGCTCGACAAGCTGGTTCTTGTGCCGCTTCCCGAACCCAATACACGCGTGGCAGCCCTGCGGTCCGGTCAGGTGGACTGGATCGAGGCACCGGCGCCGGATTCGGTCAAGTCTTTGAAGGATGCCGGTTTCAGTATCGTCACCAATTCCTATCCGCATAACTGGACGTGGCATCTGTCGCGCGTCGAAGGCTCACCGTGGAACGATATCCGCGTTCGCAAGGCTGCCAACCTTGCGGTTGACCGCGAAGGCCTCAATGAACTGCTCGGCGGTCTCTCCGTCCCGGCTCAGGGTTATCTGCCACCCGGGCATCAATGGTTCGGCAAGCCGACTTTCAAGCTTGAGTATAATGTCGAGGAAGCAAAAAAGCTGATGGCCGAAGCTGGATACGGCCCGGACAAGCCCATCACCACAAAGGTTGTGATCTCTTCATCCGGTTCGGGTCAGATGCTGCCGCTCGCCATGAACGAATACATCCAGCAGACCCTGTCGGAAATCGGCATCAATGTCGAATATGAGGTTGCCGACTGGAACACGGTTATCAACATCTGGCGCGCCGGTGCCAAAGACCCGAGCGCAAAGGGTGCCAGCGCCATCAACTACAGCTACTTCATCCAGGACCCTTTTACGGCATTGATCCGCCAGTCACAGTGCAATCTGGCGCCGCCAAACGGCACCAACTGGGGTTTTTACTGTGACCAGGAAATGGATGCCCTGTTCAGTCAGGTGCGCAACACCTTCGATGCGGCTGAGCAAGACAAGGTACTCCAGAAGATTCATGAGAAATATGTCAATGACGCGCTCTTCCTGATGGTGACGCATGACGTCAACCCGCGCGCCATGTCCACCAAGGTCAAGGGCTTTGTTCAGGCACAGAACTGGTTCCAGGACTTTTCGACGATCTCCATGGATCCCTGATTTTTGCACAGCGACAGGGCGGGAATGACCCCGCCCTGTCATTGCCGATGCCCGATCTGACTCTCACGAGGACATCATGCTGCTCTACGCCATAAAACGACTGTTGCATGTCATTCCCGTCGCGATCGGCGTGAGCATTGTGTGCTTCATGCTGATCCATATCGCCCCTGGTGATCCGCTTGCCGCGATTTTGCCCTCGGATGCCTCTGCGGAAATGCAGGCCCAGATGCGGGCGTTTTACGGCCTCGACCGTCCCTTGCCGGCGCAATATGCCCTTTGGGTGTGGCATGCCGTGCAGGGTGATCTTGGGACGTCGATAGCGACAGGGCGTCCCGTTCTCGCCGATATCATTGATGCGTCGATCAATTCGATCATTCTTGCCCTGTCTGCGGCGGTGATCGGTTTTGTTGGCGGAGCAACATTGGGATTTCTTGCCGGTGTCTTTCGCGGTGGATGGGTCGATCGTCTGTCATCGGGAATATCGATGCTTGGCGTCAGCGTGCCGCATTACTGGCTCGGCATGGTGCTGGTCATCACCTTTTCGGTCACGCTGGGCTGGTTGCCGGCGATGGGGGGCGGCCCTGGAGGGTCTTCCGGTCGAAGCTTCGGCTGGGAATATCTCCAGTATCTTGTTCTGCCGGCAGTCACGATGTCGGTCATTCCGATGGGGATTATCGCCCGCACGATCCGTTCGCTGGTAGCAGACATTCTTGCCCAGGATTTCACCCAGGCGCTTGCGGCCAAGGGGCTGATGCGAGGTCATATCCTGCGCCATGTCGTGCGCAACGCCGCGCCCACTGCACTTTCCGTCATGGGCCTGCAACTGGGATATCTTCTCGGCGGGTCAATTCTGATCGAGACGGTATTTTCCTGGCCCGGTACCGGCTTTCTTCTGAACGGTGCAATCTTCACCCGTGATTTGCCGATCCTGCAAGGCACCATCCTGGTGCTCGCGATGTTCTTCGTTGTCCTCAATCTTTTGGTCGACGTGTTGCAGAGCGCCATCGATCCCCGCATCCAGAGGAGCTGACAATGGCTGCCATCACCATAGCGTCCGAAATTCCCATCGAGAAAATTACCAAGTCTCCCGGCTTCTGGAGCGGCGTTTTGAGACGTCTCAGTCGCGATCCGGTCGCGATGGTGGCGCTGGCACTCCTCGTTCTTCTCATCCTTATTGCCATTTTCGCCCCTTATCTTGCGCCTTACGACCCGGCAAAGGGCAGTGTGATCCGCCGCCTGAAACCGATTGGAACGGAAGGATATATTCTCGGAACCGACGAACTCGGTCGCGATATGCTGTCACGTTTGATCTATGGGGCACGGCTGTCGCTGATCATGGGGGTCGTGCCGGTGCCTATCGCGTTTGTTATCGGCTCGGCAATCGGCATCATTGCCGGTTATACCGGCGGCTTAATCAACACCCTGATTATGCGCACGGTCGATGTTTTCTACGCTTTTCCGTCGGTTCTGCTTGCCGTCGCGCTGTCAGGAGCACTTGGGTCCGGCCTCACCAACGCGCTGGTGTCTTTGACGGTGGTGTTCATTCCGCAGATCGCCCGTATCGCCGAAAGCGTGACAACGCAGGTGCGAAAGCTGGATTACGTTGATGCGGCACGCGCATCGGGTGCCCCGGCCTTCACCATCATTCGTGTTCATATCCTTGGAAACGTGCTTGGCCCGATTTTTGTCTTCGCCACAAGCCTGATTTCGGTGTCGATGATCCTTGCATCAGGCCTGTCGTTCCTGGGGCTGGGTGTACGCCCGCCCGACGCAGAATGGGGGCTGATGCTCAATACGCTGCGCACGGCGATTTACACCAATCCCTTCGTCGCGGCTCTGCCCGGCGCGATGATCTTCATCACTTCGATCTGCTTCAACCTTTTCTCAGACGGGCTGCGCACAGCCATGGACGTGAAGTCATGATCAACATCGTTGGAAAACCGGCTTTCGAACTGCCTGTTGGTGAACGGGGTGGCCCTGCCCAGCCGTTGATCTCCGCTCGCGGGCTGCTCAAGCATTTCCCGGTCAAGGGCAGCGGCTTTCTCAAGCCGAAGAAAGTGGTGCGCGCTGTAGACGGGGTCGATTTCGATATTCTGAAAGGAGAGACGTTGGGTGTGGTCGGTGAAAGCGGCTGCGGCAAGTCGACGACGGCACGACTTTTGATGCAACTGATCGAACCGGACCAGGGCGAAATTCTCTTCGACGGTGAAACGGTTGGAAGCGCACTGCCGCTTTCGGCCTATCGCCGTCAGGTGCAGATGGTTTTTCAGGATAGTTATGCTTCCCTCAATCCGAGACTGACGATCGAGCAATCCATAGCATTTGCTCCACAGGTTCATGGAACGCCAGCCGCAAAGGCCATTGCGAGAGCACATGATCTGCTTCAACGCGTAGGTCTGGAGCCGTCGCGTTTTGCAGGCCGTTATCCTCATGAATTGTCCGGCGGCCAGAGGCAGCGCGTCAATATTGCCCGGGCGCTGGCGCTTGAGCCAAGGCTGGTCATTCTGGACGAGGCGGTCTCGGCCCTCGACAAGTCTGTGGAGGCGCAGGTTCTCAACCTGCTTCTCGACCTCAAACGCGATTTCGGCCTGACCTATCTGTTCATCTCACACGATCTCAATGTCGTGCGCTTCATGTGCGACAGGGTCATGGTCATGTATCTCGGCAAGGTAGCGGAAGTGGGCAGTCGCGATGCGATTTACGGCAATACGATTCACCCCTATTCGGCGGCACTTTTGGCCTCTATGCCGAAGATGGACCCGGCCGAGCGAACCGAAGCGCCGCCGTTGACGGGTGATCCGCCAAACCCGATCGATCCGCCCTCCGGTTGTCGCTTCCACACCCGCTGCAGTTTTGCGGAGGATGTCTGCCACCGGACATTGCCACCGTTGACCGGCATTTCCAGTGATCAGGCCGCAGCCTGTCTCATGGCGGTACCTGGTTCCGGCCATAGCCGCGCCCCTGTAATGATGGAGGCATGACCATGCAGAATGATGCGATGATCGATATCAGCAATCTTTCGGTAACGTTTCGGCGTGGCGGAAAGGCGGTAAAGGCCGTCAACGGTGTCAGCCTTTCCGTGAAGCCTGGAGAAGTGGTCGCCCTGCTCGGTGAATCCGGTTCGGGCAAAAGCGTGACGATGCGCTCATTGTTGCGGCTTCACCCCAAGGGAACCTTGATCGAAGGCGGCATGACGGTTGACGGGCATGATATCATGTCGCTTTCCAACCGTGCGCTTTCCGATCTGCGCGGGGCTGTCGTCTCCATGGTTTTTCAGGAGCCGCGTCTGGCGCTTGATCCCGTCTATACCGTTGGTCGGCAAATCGAGGAAACCATCATGCGGCATGAAAAGGTGTCGCGCGGTTTAGCTGCCGAACGGGCGCTTGCCTTGTTCCAGAAAGTCCGTATTCCCTCGCCAGAGCGACGCCTTTCCAATTATCCTCACGAAATGTCGGGCGGTATGCTTCAGCGCGCCATGATCGCGATGGCGCTTGCGTGCAATCCCAAAGTTTTATTGGCCGACGAACCGACGACAGCACTGGATGCCACAGTCCAGATTCAGATCCTGCTGCTCATTCGCGAGCTGCAGCGGGAATATGGTCTGTCAGTCATCTTTATCACCCATGACATCGGCGTGGCGGCCGAGGTGGCTGACCGTATTGCAGTCATGTATGCAGGTCGTATCGTCGAGGAGGGGCTGGTTGGCGATATCATCCGGAATCCGCGTCATCCCTATACAAAAGGCTTGCTTGGCGCGCGCGTCGAACTGGCCGAAGGACGCGACCGACTGGTCACCATTCCAGGCGCCCCACCCGATCTGGCGGCAATGCCACCGGGTTGCGCTTTCGCGCCGCGATGCGTGCAGGTGAGCGATCTTTGCCAAAAGCAAATCCCGCCACTCCTTCCGCTTTCCGGCGGTGCGGGTGTTGCCTGCCTTTTTCCCGATTGAACACCCTTGAATCCAGGCGCTACCCATAACAACCGAGCAGGACAAACAAACCCTCGTGGTCATGCAGGAACGATGAAACGCATAGGATTGATCAACCCGAATACCTCGCAAGCGACGACCGCGATGATGACAGATATCGCCCGTAGCTACCTTCCGGAGGGGTTTGCAATCGAAGGGCACACCGCGGCACATGGTGTACCCATGATCCTCAACGACGTCGAACTGGCCGCTGCCGCCGACAGCGTCGTGGAGACAGGGCGCAAGCTGGCCCGCCGGAACGACGGCCTCATTGTCTGCGCTTTCGGCGATCCAGGGCTGGAGCGCCTCGCTGTTACATCCGGCGTTCCCACCGTCGGCATCTGTCAGGCCAGCATGATGGAAGCCGCGGCCGGTGATCGTCGTTTCGGGATCGCCACCGTGACCCCCGATTTGGTGGGTAGTTTTGCTGCAAAGGCGCAAACACTCGGCGTGGTGTCGCTTTTTACCGGTACACGACTAACCAGGGGAGATCCACAGCACCTGGCTTCAGACCCGGCAGCATTGCAGACAGCGCTGGAAATCGCTGTTCGGGAGTGTTTCGAGCGAGACGGCGCCGATGTCGTCATCATAGGTGGTGGCCCACTGGGACAAGCGGCTGACAACCTGCAGCGTATCGTGTCCATGCCAATTATTGCACCAATCCGGTCAGCTGTGGAGCTGCTCATCCGCACAATGGAGCTTGATGGAGGGACAAACCCCGCGCAACGGTAACGCATATCGGCTTGCCAGTCATGCAAACTGTCGCTTTTTCTATTGCAAGCCGCACCAGGGCGACTGAAGATTGTGGCGTTGAGATTTCACCGGAGCATCGTGTGCCCAAGGAAAGATCATTCCTGTTCCGCGTTAGGCAATCCCTGCCGGATCTTCACCCCGCAGAAAAGCGGATTGGAGAATTCGTTTGCGATTTTCCCGGCGAACTCGCCAGTTATTCTGCCCAGGAGCTTGCAGCACTGGCGCATGTTTCCAAGGCAACCGTGACACGTTTCATCCGGCGGCTTGGCTACGAAAATTATGAGGAAGCCAGACGACACGCCAGGGCGGAGAAGCAGACGGGTTCGAGGCTCTTTCTGGCGCGGGCTGCCGATGCTGGAGCCAGACAATCGATCAAGGCGCATGTCGCACAGGCTCTCCTCAATATCGAAGCCACATTTTTCGGAATTTCGGAAAACCAGATCGACGGTGCCGTCACAGCACTACTTCTTGCACGCAAGGTCTGGGTGATAGGCTTCCGCAGCAGCTACCCCTTTGCAGCCTATCTCCAATGGCAGCTTACTCAGGTCATCGAAAGCATTATCGTTATCCCGGGTGCCGGGCAGACCATGGGCGAGCATCTGGTCAGCATTGGTGAAAATGACGTCGTGATTTTCTTCGGACTGCGTCGAAGAACCAGCCAATCCGATGGGATCGTCGATCAGGTGAGACACTCGAAGGCAAAGCTTCTTTACGTGACCGACGAGGGCGCTCCCTTTGAGACGAAGGCGACGTGGCACTTTCAGTGCCAGACGCTCGCGCCAGGACCGCTCTTTAATCATACGGCGGTGATGGCTCTCTGCCATCTTCTCATAACCCGTTGCCTTGAAAAGGCGGGGGCGACCGGTCGCACCCGCCTGCGCAATATAGAGGCCCTTAACGAAACACTGGACGAACTGTGAGTGACTTGCCTCTTGGCACAGATCGAACAGGCGTGGCTATCCGTCACCGACTTGGTCGGTGGCGTCGCCACCTACCGCACGTTTGGATTTTTGTCGCGAGGCTTCCTGAATGCAACAAGAGAATTGCAGTCAGGGGCAAGTAGGTCATGTTTCTCGGCAAAAGCGACAAAAAGGCTCCGCGCGGTCTCGGCTTCAATTTCATCGGACAACGCTGCCCGGCACGCGTTGACAGCGACAGCGTGCGCTCTGTCTCTGAGGGCCTGCGGCCACTCGCACAGATGCCGGTACGCCTCCGTCACCCCGCGTATCTCGACCGGAAAACCCAGCCCCACAAGAACGGTGACCGGTTCATGAAACATTCCTGGTTTCATTTTTCTCTCCTTCCCAATCCTGACACATTATGGAGAGCCGTCTGAGCGGCTCTCCTGGACAAGGTCCGTTTAAGCTGCCTCCTGCGCGTCGATCTGGACTGATGCAGGCGATGCAAGCGCGGGTGAGTCCGCTCGGATCTCGATTTTTCGCGGCTTGAGCGCTTCCGGTATCTCCCTGACAAGACTGATTGTCAGGAGACCGTTTCGGAGATCGGCGCTGCTGACCCTGACATGGTCGGCAAGCTCAAAGCGATGCTCGAACGGACGGCCTGCGATGCCGCGGTGCAGATAGCCGTTCCCGGCGTTTTCCTGCCTCCTCCCGCTGACCTTCAAGAGATTTGACTGAAAGGTAATTTCGAGCTCATCGGGTGAAAAACCGGCTACCGCAAGTGCGATGCTGTAGGTTTCTTCGCCAGTCTTTAGAATGTCGTAGGGCGGCCAGTCGTTGAGCTGGCGCGCGCGCTGTGCATTTTCAAGCAGATTGAACACCCTGTCGAAGCCGATCGTCGACCGGAATAACGGTGCATAGTCAAAAGAGGTCGTCATAGCCATATTCTCCTTGAAGCAACATGGGCATGGAAGCGCCGTAAGACAGCGCCTCCATTCGGCCGGTCCAACTTTCAGCAACCGGCGCATAACGATTTGGTTTTCAGATCCCGTTGTTCAAGAGGGAAAATAAAAAAATCCGAGCCGGGCGAATGAGCGCGCATCTCGGCGTCATAAAGCGCTCGAAAAATGACGACTAGCGGCCAGCGGGCTGTGAGGTTTCCGTTCCCAAGAGAGGGAATGGCGTAGAATCGAAGCGCCGGCGCGCGGTAATCTGGGACACTTAACTTCTTCCAGGTGTTGGTAGAGCCCGTCGTATCAGTGAGACGGACGGAATGGAGCATGCACGGTTCACGGACGAGCAGATCATCGGGATACTGAAACACCAAGAGCGGCCTGAGGACGGCCGTGATCGCGACCTCAGAGCCTCCGCAATGGCTACGACGCAACGGGAAGCACGTTCTCGCTCGGCCCTTGTCATTCCCACGGAGCTTTCCCGACCGTATGATGACCTATTTTTTGTGGTTGCCCGAAAGAGCAGCCGTCATGCCAAGACCGATATACACGAAACCACTGACCCAGCGTTCAGCTTTCAGGTAGACAGGACTACGCTTCAGCCAGTTGCCCGCCGTGCCGGCAGCAAGTGCATAGGCGCCATCCGTGAGCACGCCGATCGCTGTGTAGAGAATCCCGAGGAATGCGACCTGCATTGCCACATGGCCACGGTCGACCTCAACGAACTGCGGCAGGAATGCCAGAAAGAACAGCGCGGTCTTCGGATTGAGGAGGTTGACTATGAAACCCTCACGAAAGATGCGCATGCGGCTACGCGCTGGCACCATCCCTTCTATGTCCGGAAGATCCGATGGGCCGAAGAGCTTCTTGAGACCAAGCCAGATCAGATAGGCCGCGCCCGCATACTTTACCACGCTGAAGGCGAGAGCAGACGACGCCAGAAGCGCCGACAGCCCCACAGCGGCTGCGACGACATGAACCAGCGTGGCCGAATGTATGCCGAGAATCGAAACGAGACCGGCGGAACGACCTTGCTCGACGGAGCGCGCGAAGATGTAAAGAACCGCCGGTCCCGGCACGAGAAGCAGCACCAGCGTGGCGCTGACGAACAGGCTGAGATTGGCGGTGCTGGGAATTATCAAGTCCATGGTTGTCCTACTCCCCTCTTTGCTACAATAGAGATAGCATCGGACCGTGTCCGATGCGAGATCAGCTTGCTGTGTCGTCGCCGGGAATTTCCGCGATCGAGCCGCCTGGATTTTTTCACTGTAGCTGGGTCTCGCCAACCCCGTCCAGAGAATTGTCCGGATCTTCCGGCGCGTTGGCGGGACCTGGCGCTATGGCGCCCAGGCCTTCGCGGATGGAACGTCCCGCTTCCTTATCCGGAGGAACGCACCATCCCTTTTAATGGAGCTGATGGGTTCGACACGCTACTGGCAACGTCTCGCTGCAACATCAGCGTGAGGATCCACAACGACGTATCGGTGTGCCGCCGGCGTCAAATACCGGTCTCGCGGCATATCACCACACGCCAGCCGTCAGGATCCTGATAGGTGAAGCTGCGCTCGAGCCAGTATGGATTTTCCGGTTCCAGGGGCGCATAACCCATTCCTTGCATCCGCTCGTTGAGGCGATCATAAGCATCAGGCTCGGTGATGTATAGCACCAGCAGATTATCGAAGCTTGGAGCGGGACACGAACTGCCCTCTGCGTGTCGGGTAAATTCAAGATGCACAGACTTGCCGGGTAGGCCGAGCATGATGCCATCGTAGCCGGCGTGAGCTTCGAATCGGGCGAGCTCCGGCAGGCCCAGGCCACCGCGATAAAACGCGACTACGTCCTCAAGCTTGTCGGTCGGCCTGGCAATGCGCACCTGCACCGGTACAGCGTCACCGCCCAGCGAATATACGCTCGGGAAGGTTCTGTCGTGATTATCCATGGTATTTCTCCTGCTGGTCAGGATTGAGTGGGAAGTTGCGACACCTGGCACACCGTTCGCCAAAGAACTGGGCTCTGCATGACCAGGACACCGGCGACAACCAGCAGCGCTCCTGCGAGACGATATCCGGAAATCGGCCTTGCCGTAAAACCGACAATACCGAAATAGTCGATCGTGATCGAAGCGAGGATCTGGCCCGCAATGACTGCCGTCATGAAGCCCGCAGCCCCGAGCTTCGTGGCAAGAAGGAGCGCCACCGTGATGTAGGTCACTCCGGCAATGCCTCCGATCCAGATCCACTTCGGCTGGACGGAGAGATTTGCGATCGTCGGCGCGGAAACGCGCAACGCAATCATCAAGGGTACGACGAGGATGGCGCTTGTCACAAGCGATACCACTGTCGCCCAGAGGGGGTGGCCAAGAGCGCGGCCGAGCGCCGCATTCGCGCCGGCCTGGAAGGGGACAAGAGCGCCAGAGATCAGCGCTGCAACGAGGAAAGCCAAAGGCTGCATGAGAAGATGTCCTTTCGCGACTTGAACAGGCTCTTCTTCTAATTATGCATCTGGACTATGTGAAATTCAGATTACGGCGGGTATCATGCACAGCATGAATAATCTTCGCGGTGTGGACCTCAACCTTCTGGTAGTACTCGATGCGTTGCTATCCGAGCGCCACGTATCACGCGCGGCGCTGCGGCTGAACATGAGTCAGCCGGCGGTCAGCCACGCGCTGGCGAGATTGCGCGTGCTTCTTGAAGATCCTCTCTTTACGCGCCACAGCGGCGGTCTGTCACCGACCATCCGCGCGCTCGAACTCTCACAGCCGGTGAAGGAAGCGCTTGCCCAGATACGCGCGGTGCTTGGGCCCGGCGGGTTCGATCCGGCGCGAGGCCGGCACGTTTTCAGGTTGGCAATGTCGGATTACGGCGCCAGCATCATCCTGCCCGAACTGATGTCGCTGATAGGGCGATCGGCGCCGGGCATAGATCTGTCAATCACTCAGCTGAGCCGGGAAGGAATGGTCGCCGGGGTGGTCGACGGAGATATAGATCTGGGCCTTGGCGTGTTTCCGCACCTGCCTGCCCAGATTCACTCCGAGTTATTGTTTTCGGACCAGTATGTCTGCCTTGTAGATCGCGCTACTCTTCCGCCATTGGCCGACCGGATTGACCTGGATGCCTATCTCGCCCGCCCCCATGCGCTGGTCGCCGTTCATGGTGAGGCATCGACAGAGATTGATGAGACCATTCACACGGCAGGATTCAGTCGCCGGGTGGCGCTGGTGCTCCCGCACTGGAGCGTCGCGCCAAATACAATTATCGGGACCGACCTCATTCTCACAGTCGCCGCGAAAAGCCTGGAGACGCTTCGGCGCCACAAGAGATTGGTCATACTGCCTTCGCCAATCGAGTTCCCTCCGGTCCCGTTCACGCTGATCTCGCACAAGAGGCGACAGGCCGATCCCGCACTCCGATGGATCCGGGCCGCGATCAGTGCGATTGCGCATCCAGTTTCGCCGGGCAATAATCAAAGAAGTCGACCTAGAGCCAGATTTCTGGCGATCCGAGATGTCCGTTCGACCTTGACGTGCGATTGAACTACTGTTGTTCCGACCCCGAAAGGACGTCGGCGCATATAAGTTCTGAGTGAAGGGTGGGGCGGGAGTTCGAGGGGCGGGGCGTCAGGGGAGCCACCTCGAAGGTGGCCAGGTTCCTCGCAAAATCCGGTCTGTGGTTTCACCGCATCTCCCGGCGTTGCCATTGGTGGCATCTAGCAAACAATTTCAAGCGTCAATCCACTCAGGGCGCAAAGTTGTGAGGCAACACGACTGGCGCTGTTAGAATCAGGGCAATCCGTGATGGCTTCGCAACCACCCTCTTTGAGGCGCCCATAAATTGTGAAGAACGAAGCCTCTTTGGGAGAATATCCGCCCTCGATACAGTCCGCACCCTCGTCAGCAGCTTCAAGAGTTGTGAACCTGCTCCAATCCGTCTCCTTCAAAGCCGTGCAGCAATTGAACAGCTCCGCCGAAAAGAGTGACGAGGCGGGGCGCATCAATGTGCACCCTTCAGCCTGGCCTTCTCGGCTCCAAGGAGCCAGAGCGCCTTGTTGAGCTTGATGTCCTGATCGATGCCGGTAAACGGCGCGGGATGTGACACGCCGGCGGCGGCCATGAATTGGCCGGAAGCGCTCTGATCTGCTTTCGTGTGCCTACGTTGCGAAGATCGATGGCGCGGTCTTGCGCAGTTCGTCTTCGGTCAAGGCGCGGCCGGTGTCGAAACATGCGGTGCTGGGGTATACGGTCATGACAGGCTCTCCGTTGTTGCCACAGTTCAGGAGCAAGCCCCGCAGTGGGTGAAGCCTTTACCCACCGTTCCGGTGGATGTGCTCTCACATCCTCCGGAACGAAGGGGGAGGGCGAAGTCCGCTCCCCGGTGATCGGTGGGGCTGGTCGTGGGTCCGGCGACTGAAAACCGGTTTTATGATGAACGGACAGGCGCGAGCCTGCTTGCCCATTGGCGAGATCAACCGAGCATCGTAGGGCGGGAAGACAGGAATGGGCAATGCGCCTTGTGGGATGGACGGCCTGGGCAGTCCTGTTCAAACGCGGCAATCAGGGCGGCCTTGGGCCGCCCGGCAATCCATTAGCCCGTCAGACGCAGACGCGCGTTTTCAAACGGATAGCCATCATCGTCGACAGGACGGCGTGAGAGCTCCCTGAAACCCAGTCCGGTATAGAAGGACATTGCCTGCCGGTTTTCGATGTAAACATCGAGAGAAAGTTCTCCCCTGAGACCGAGAGCATGAGCAATGAGCCGGCGTCCGATTCCACGGCCCTGACGGTTTGGAGAAACAAATATTCCTCCGACGAATGTGTCGAGCAGGCTGATGAAGCCGCAGGGCAGATCGTGAATGGTCGCCACCCAGGTTTCGGCGCTGGGCAGATATTGATTTTCAATGAGCGCTCGCTGCTCGACCAAACGCGCTTCGCCTATAAACGGATGGACCACGCGTGACGCCTCCAGCCAGATGAGTGAGAGCTCTTGTGTGTCCTTTGCCGGCGCATAAGGCCGGATCAATACATCATGGTTCTTCATGAGAACTCCGAAGAAAAATATGCCAAGAGGTCCGGCAACCTCTACGGTGCCGGGCAAGACCGCTACGTGCGGCTACAATGGCTGCCTCTGCGCATAATCCTCCTTCTGCTGATGAGCTCTTCTAGAGCCCTGAAAGATGATGGTCAATTTCCATGTCGGGTCGCCGGATCGACACCGCCAGCAGTCCTCGTGATGAGTCACCACAACCCGGGCCGGGGAGAACCGACAATATCAGGCGAAGGCACTGGCCAGATCAACAATCGTTGTCGCCGCAAAACGGGTTCGAAGGGTGTGTTCGGCGTCTGTCATCGCCTCGCCCAGAAACATATTCACAGCACCCTCGACAGGACAGGCGCTATGGTCGTTCGAAAGGGCAATCGAAAACGCCGATCCGATCGTCAGCGCATCGTGGACCTGCTCGACGGTAATCTGGTCGGCTCCCCTTGCAAACCGCCAGCCACCGCTTCGCCCTCCCGCTGATTTCACGATCCCGTACTCCTTCAGGGCAGCCATTGTCCTGCGCACCACGACCGGATTGGTGTTCAGCATTTTCGCGATTGTTTCGGAAGTTTCACTCCCGCCGAGCAGATGCATGTGAACAAGTACGTGAAGCATGCGGGAAAGTCGGGTGTCTGACATTTCGTAACTTTCCTTGTTTCGGAAACTTGACGTGAAGTTTTCCGTAACATAAATTGTTTCGGAATAACAGAGGAGCTCGCCATGCCGTCTCGCAAGCTGGTCGCCAACGGACTCAGGATGCATGTTGAGGAGGAGGGGGAAGGACCGGTTGTCCTTTTGGCTCACGGATTTCCCGAAACCTCCTACGCCTGGAGACACCAGCTTGTCGCACTGGCAAGAGCTGGCTTTCGCGCCGTCGCACCTGATATGCGGGGCTATGGAGAAACAGAAAGTCCAACGTCACTCAGCAGGTATTCCATTTTTGACCTGGTGGGCGATCTTGTGGGCCTGCTCGATGCACTGAACTGCGACAGGGCTGTCATTGTGGGCAACGACTGGGGAAGTACAGTGGCCTGGCAGGCAGCCCTTATGCGCCCGGACCGCTTCAGAGGCGTTGTTGCAATAGGCGTTCCCATGATGGGCTCCCCGCCGGTACCGCCGACAAGTCTCTTTCCACAATCCGACACCGAATTGTTCTACACCCTTTATTTTCAGGAGCCCGGGATCGCCGAAGCTGAATTTGAGCGGGATATCGGCGCGACGCTTCGCAAGATTTTGTTTTCCGCATCGCGGGAGGCGGGAGCACGCGAGGAAGGCGACGGGACGCCTGATCCGTTCGGCATGGTATCGCCCATGAAGGGGATGCTCGCGCCCTTGCCGGCGCCCGACATCCTGCCGCAATGGTTGAGCGAGACTGATTTCGCCCATTATGTCGACGCCTTTGGCCAAACCGGTTTCAGCGGCGGGCTTAACTACTATCGCAACCTCGACGCCAACTGGAACCTGCAACGTTCGCTTCACGGTCTGAAAGTGGAGGTTCCGGCGGTCTATATGGTGGGAGAGCAGGATCCGGGATTGAGCATGCCTGCCATGCGACAGATCATTGACGCCATGCCCGAGCTTGTTCCCAACCTGACGCGGAGCTTCATAATACCGGATTGCGGACACTGGGCACCTCAGGAGAAACCGCATGAGGTTAGTGAAGCGATCATTGCATTTGCGAGGTCCTTGCAAAATTGCAAATAACGATGCCGCCCAAACCCGTTGGCCCTTTGCGCCAGGACCTCACCCGGTGCAACAGGTGATGACTGCAGCCGCCAGCAAAGCGCGGAGGGATTGGGTGGGAGACGCTGGCCGTCACCAGTTCTTCCGACGGCTCGCTAAACCCACGCGCCGGCACCCCTCAGCCGATCGCAATATGACCGGTCGGGGTTAACGCCCGTGACCAGGAACACCCCGCCCGAAGATGGCACGATGCTGTGTCCGGTCACTCATCCGGCCTCTTGCTGCTTCGTCCTTTCGTGCGATCTGTCGCGGTGGAAACCCAGCCGGTTCAGTCCGGCTATGACTTCCGGCGCGTTCATGAACAGTTCCCAAATCAGACCGCTCCGGTCGTTCTCCATCATGGCGACGACTGGCCCCTGATTGATCGCAAGATGCGTTTTGGAGACCCAGCCTGTTGATGGCTGAAAAGAATCCATCAGGCCAAAGCGGCCGACGAGCGCCCCGCCATGCCATCGCAGAAAGCGCAGCGCCGCCTGGCGTGCACGCTGCGGCAGGAACGGCATGCTTGAGAGGGCAGCCGTTGTTGCGATGATGCCATGATCATCGGTTGGAGAGTTCACGAGATAACCTTTCGGCCCGTCACAGGCGGACAAGCCCCATCCTGCTTCACCTGCATAGCGCGTGCGACAGTACCGGTAATTGATCAGGCAATGTGCGTGAACCTGTTCCAGATAGTCGCTGCAATAGGCATCACCGAGACCTCTCGGATCAAGCGTGCAGAACGAATAGTGCGACAGGAAGAGCGGACCTCCAAAAGGCTCGCCAAGCGGGAGCCGCACACCGAAATATGACGATCCGTTCCTGATTGCGCCATCGCGTGCCCACCCGGAATGATAAGTTTCCCGGCCGACCGGATGCGCCGTTGAACCTGCCGCCAGCACATAACAAACCAGAGCCTCGTTCCAGCCGGCGATCGGCAGATTTTTCGACCATGCATATCGCGGGCTCCAGTGCCAGAAAAGCGGCCCGGTCTTACCCCTGGTAAACCAGCTCCACTCCACCGTTTCGACGATTTCTTCAATGGATCGGCGAAGCTTGATCTCGGCGGATGTCTGCCCGCCAAAGAACTCACGCACGCAGATCAGCGCCTGAACCAGAAGCGCGGTTTCAACGAGATCACCGCCGTCGTCGAATTTCGCGAAGGGAAGCGTCTTTCCGCTGGACGCGTTGACGAAGTGAGGAAAAGCGCCATGGAACCGCTTGACCGCAGCCAGCGATTCCAGCATGCGGCCGGCCCGCGCAATAGCATCCCGGCGTGTTATCCAGGTACGATGAACGCCAACGATGAGCGACAGGAAACCAAACCCCACCCCGGAGATTGATGTGATCTCATGGATCGGCAAACCGTCGGCTCGCATCCGGTCCCTTGGCAGCCCGCTTTCGGGATGGCTTCCGGACCAGAAATAGTCGAAGGTACTGCGATGCAAGCTGTCAAGTTGACTGGATAATTCGTCTGTCACTTCCGACCTCGGGAGAACCCTGTGATCGAGGGCAATACTCGGCCAAGGCTTATCCGACTCGGCCTCTGTTTCCAACCGGAGGCAGATTGAGCGGGTATGCACATCGGAATAGAACCTGGGAGAACCTTGGCAGCTCCACGGGAACACCGGAAATTTTGCGTGGTGAAATGGGCAGGGCGAACAAGAGACAGAAGACCAATGATCCTCTCAATGTCCAACATCAGGAAGTCCTATCAGACAGCGGAAGGCAACGTCCCGGTGCTGAAGGGCGTTGATCTTTCGCTACAGGCCGGCGAAAGCCTGGCCCTGACAGGAGAATCCGGCAGCGGCAAGAGTACACTTCTGCATCTGGCCGGCGGACTCGATCTGCCGGACAGCGGCACTATTGCGGTGAGCGGCAGGTCTGTCAGCGGCCTCGATGATGCAGGTCGCGCAAGTTTCCGGCGCCGGGAGGTCGGGCTTATCTTCCAGCAGTTTAATCTCATCCCGAGCCTTAATGTCAGCTCGAACGTCTCGTTCCACGCGAGACTGGCAGGGCGGTTCGACCCGTCATGGCAGGAAGAACTCGTCGGGGTACTGGGAATCGGAGAGTTGCTCGGGCGTTACCCCGAGCAACTCTCCGGCGGTCAGCAGCAGCGGGTTGCAATCGCACGCACACTTGCGGCAAGACCGTCCCTCATCCTCGCCGATGAGCCGACCGGCAATCTCGATGAGGCGACGGCTGACCTCGTCATAGAAATCATGCTGAGCCTGACAAGATCAGCAAGGATCGCGCTTCTCCTCGTTACCCATTCAAATCGCCTGGCGGCAAAACTCGATCGGCGCATCATCCTCAGCGGCGGGAAGGTTTTGCCATGAACCATACCGCCTTCCGGGCGCTGCTCTCCCACTGGCGCTACAGGCCGCTCCAGTTTTTCACCCTCATTCTGGGTGTTGCGCTGGCGACCGGCCTTTGGTCGGCCGTCCAGGCAATCAACGCCGAAGCGCGGGCAAGTTATGACCGGGCAGCCTCGGTCCTGGCACAGAACCAGCTTGATCAGCTTGTGGCGAAGGACGGCGGGAAGATTCCGTTGCAGACATATGTCCGGCTTCGCAGGGCGGGTCTGGATGTCTCCCCGGTGATCGAAGGCGAGTACAGGTTTGGTACGACGCGTCTCAGGCTCGTCGGTATCGATCCATTGACAATGCCCTCGGGGCAAATCGTTCTTCCGCCCTCCGACCCGTCGGCTCTGATTGATTTCATGCGGGAGCCCGGCCAGATGATTGTCTCGCCGGCAACGGCTGCCAGACTCAACGATACCTCCGGCCTTTTAATCAGGACGGCGAAAGACATCCCGGACGATGCAGCTTTTGTCGATATTTCAACGGCGGACCGACTGTTGAAACGAAATGGCGACCTGAGCAGGATCGTCATTGTCGCTTCGCGAAACGCCGATTATCAGACGCCCGGGCCCCTTCCGCCCGACCTTTCCCTGAGAAAAGCCGGCAGCCGGTCCGATATCGCAAGGCTGACCGACAGCTTTCATCTCAGTCTCACAGCATTTGGATTTCTTGCCTTTGTTGTCGGTCTTTTCATCGTCTATTCCGCGACAGGCCTCTCGTTCGAACAGCGGCGCGGTACATTCAGAACCATGAGATCGCTTGGGGTTTCGCACAGTTCCCTCATGGTGATGCTCGTGATCGAGACAACGTTTTTTGCGCTGGTGTCGGGTGCCCTTGGTGTTGTGCTCGGTTATGTCGTTGCGTCGGCACTTTTGCCGGGTGTTGCCGCGAGCTTGCGCGGCCTTTACGGCGCAACTGTCGCCGGCTCATTGTCATTCCGTCCGGAATGGTGGCTGGCGGGAATTGTCATTGCATTGATCGGGACGCTGCTATCCTCGCTTCAACATTTCTGGCACGTCTGGCGCATGCCGCTTTTGTCGGCGGCACAGAGCAGGGCCTGGACCATGGCATCTACCCGAGGGCTGACGTTTCAGGCAGGCGCTGGAATGTTGCTGCTTATTTTGTCCGGCGTGCTTGCATCGCTGGGACACGGGCTCGTTTCAGGTTTTGCGGTATTGGGGACACTGCTTCTCGGCGCAGCATTCATTCTTCCGGCCCTTTTGGCGCTCGGACTGAAAGTCGGCGAAGATGTATCCCGACATGTGTTGGCGGGGTGGTTTTTTGCCGATACACGCCAGCAACTGCCCGGGCTTTCTCTCGCCCTGATGGCATTGCTGCTGGCGTTGTCAGCCAATATCGGCGTCGGGACCATGGTTTCCAGTTTCCGGCAAACATTCCTGGGCTGGCTCGACCAGCGCCTGGCGGCGGAAGTCTATGTGACGGCGCGCGACGAGGGCGAAGCGGCACGCCTGCGGCAATGGTTTCCGGACCACACAAGAGCGGTTTTGCCTGTCTGGAGCACGAAAGGTGAAATCTCCGGGCAACAGGTCCAGATTTTCGGCGTGGCTGATGACGCTACATACAGGGATCACTGGCCGTTGATCCTGGGCTCCGCCGCGACCTGGGACGAAATCGCGGCAGGACGAGGCGCACTGGTCAACGAGCAGTTCTGGAGGACAGGGAAGGCCTCGCTCGGCGAACAAATCGAATTGCCCGGAGGCTGGAGCGCTACGGTCGTTGGTATCTTTTCCGACTACGGCAACCCGACAGGCCAGGTTATCATCGGTATCGATGCTTTGGTTCAGCATTATCCGGACATCGAAAAACTTCGATACGGCCTCCGCATGGAACCGGGAATGGTCGAGGATTTCAGGCGCCGCCTGATGAAGGATTTCGGCCTGCCGGACGCGAACATTGTCGATCAGGCTTCGCTGAAACGTCAGTCAGCCGCGATCTTCGAACAGACATTTGCGGTTACCGGCGCGCTCAACGTCCTGACGCTTGCGGTGGCGGGTTTCGCCATGTTTTCGAGCCTGCTGACGCTTGCCTCGCTCCGCCTGCCCCAGCTTGCCCCTGTCTGGGCGCTTGGCCTTCGTCGTCGCCATCTTGCCATGCTTGAGGTCCTGCGAACGCTTGCCTTGTGGCTGGCCACCTTTGTCGCGTCCATCCCGGTCGGGCTGGGACTGGCCTGGGTTCTGCTGGCGATCATTAATGTAGAGGCCTTCGGATGGCGATTGCCCCTGATCCTGTTTCCGCTGGACTGGCTCAGGCTCGGCTTCACCGCTCTGCTTGCGGCCTTTGTTTCGGTTCTGATACCGGTCCGCCGGCTGGCCAAGACGGAACCGGCCGACCTTCTGAGGATATTCGCCAGTGAACGCTAAAATTCTCCTTCTGCTCCTTTCCGCAAACTGCATTTTGGCGCCGACCGGCATACTGGCCCAAGGCTTTGCGGGCCTGGGGTCGAATGCCGAAGGCTTCAGTATTCCGAAACGCGGGGTGCCGCTTGTTTTTCCAGGAGATCACGGGGCGCATCCTGATTTCAGGATCGAATGGTGGTATGTTACCGCAAATCTCCAGAAGGCAGATGGACAACGGATGGGCGCTCAATGGACGCTCTTTCGTTCCGCGCTTCAACCAACCGAACGCGCGGGGTGGACCGATCCGCACATATGGATCGGGCACGCAGCCGTCACCACTGCCAGTGGTCACTACCTTACCGAAAGGCTGGCAAGGGGAGGGGTCGGCCAGGCGGGTGTCGACGTTGAACCCTTCGAAGCCTGGATTGACAACTGGCAAATGAAATCGACGGGTACGGATCTCCACGACCCACTCGACCAACTGGAACTCAACGCTGACGGCAACCACTTCCAATATAACCTGAAGCTTCGGGCGCTCGGGCCGCTGATACGCCAGGGAGACGGTGGATACTCCGTGAAATCGGCGGAAGGGCAGGCAAGCTATTATTATTCTCAACCCTTCTACGATGTCAGCGGCAGCGTTCGTGTCGACGGCGATATTCAAAAGGTAACCGGCAAGGCATGGCTCGATCGGGAGTGGTCGTCCCAGCCACTTGCTGCCAATCAGACGGGCTGGGACTGGTTTTCGCTCCACCTGACGTCAGGCGAAAAACTCATGGCATTCCGGCTGCGCGATGACAATGGCGGCTATATTTCCGCCAACTGGATTTCAGCAGATGGCAAGACGACAACCATCGATCCGGGGGACATCATCCTCACCCCTTTGCGGACCGCTGACGTGAAGGGCAAGGCAGTCCCGGTCGAGTGGAGCATCAGGATACCGGGGCGCGGCCTCGACATTAAAACACTGCCCCTTAACGAGCAGGCATGGATGGCGACATCGACACCCTACTGGGAAGGACCGATAGAGTTTAAAGGGAGCATTTCGGGACAAGGCTATCTGGAGATGACCGGTTATTAAACCTCACGACCTCCCGGGAGATGATGGTCTTCGTTTTGAGCGATGCCTCCGGTGCGAATGCCGTATGCGGGACAGATAGCGGCGGGGCCAGAAAAAGGGAAAAGTGTTGTGTGGGGAGGTTCGTTGGTCGCCGCCAGGCCCGCGTCCAGCGCGTGCACCGGTTCCCGGCCCCGCGGAAAAGTCCGACACGTTTCAGCCCGCTTTTCATTGTTTTCGGAACATTGGGCGCCGATGCTGGTTAGATGATTCCCGCATGGCGATCCGGTCAAAGCCCAAACATGGTCAGGCCGGGGAAGTCTCTGCCGGGAGCAAACTTTAACGGAGGTTGAAATTGAACAAATTTCTCGTCATCGGATGCGTAGGACTGTGTCTGACAGCTTGCGCATCGACAGAAAAAGGTGCCGGGATTGGCGCTGCAACAGGCGCCGTCGTCGGTGGCGTAGCCACAGGCAACGTTCGCGGCGCCGCAGTCGGTGCTGCTATCGGTGGCGTATCCGGCGCCTTGATCGGAAACGTAGCAGGACAGCCCGGCCGTTGTTACTATCGCGACAGCGACGGAAACCGCTACGTTGATCGATGCTGATCTGTCCGGCCTCTATCATCGAACATAGCTGACGGTCGGCTACGAAGCCGCGCCGTATGACAGCGGCTTGTAGCCTTGATTTTTATATCTGTTGGCTTCAATCCCCGGCCTGATGGGTGCTTCGGAGTAAGCTAGTGTGGGCGTGCTCGTCGATACCGGAATGGCACCAATCGACCGGCCCGGGGGCAACGCCATAGAGCGTGCCAGTGACCCGCATGCGCTGTGACGGCAAAGGACGCATCGCTGTCTTTCGGTGAATGCTTGCTGGATCGTCTGACAAAGGTTCAGCTGGCGGCAAGATTCTCTGCTGAACCATTCTCCTTGCTCCTCAGATTTGTCAAATCCTCATCCAGTTCGCTAAGCCGCATCATATGTGCCGCGACCTGCAAGGAGATAGTACGCGGATCATCTGGCGAGAAACGTTGCCAACTCTTGAGACTGTCGACGACCTCAATGAGATCGCGGCGTTCTTTTTCAAGCTTCCTCAGGTCCCAGATCATTGTTACTCGCCTCCCGTTTCCACGTGGTTGAACGTAGCACGGCAGGATCAGTCCAAATCCCTAAGATTTAGCGTAAATTTTATCTAAATTGCCACTCCCGCCGGAGACTGGGTTCGGGCCCGTATATCGGCAGTTGCGCTCGGCCTGTTGAAGGAGGCCCGAAAGAGGTCCTTTATGCTCGGTCCTGCTGAAACTCGCCTGTTTCACCGGAGCGGTGACGGAACCTGTCACACCCGGCAAATCGATGCCATTCGATCCGCTCACCTGACTGCCGGAGGTTTCCGCACCGCCAGTGCTTGTCGGCTGCTTTCGCAGACTTGAACCGTTTGCACAACCGGTTACCAACATGCCTGCGGCAAGTATGCAAACGAGGGCTGGAGACCGCATTCGACGTTCCACTTTCACGCGAGGAGTACAAGCAACGTGCCAGAACGCGAAACGAAATCGTGGCCTTGGTGCGCCGGGGGTCAAGCTCGGCTCATGAGTCATAACTAGGCCAACATGGTTAACAGTTGGTTAATTGCCAAACCCGGATCTGGTGTTCCTTCCTCGGATCAGCGCCGCGCCCCCGCAGTTACCTGATAACAATATTGACCTGTGAGATTGAGACCCTAGAATCGCCAGCAGATTCTTTTGAGGTGTCGTTTTGCCAAAGCTCGAGCTTGTTTTTGTTATAGGCGCTTTTTTGGCTTTGGGGACATGGCTTTACTCGGACGAGTATCGGGCGCATGGCGCTCTTGTGACAATAATCCTTCTCGCGGTCGCATCAATCTATATCCTCTTGACGTCCAAGGAGAGAGTGTACCGGTTATATGCATGTATATCGCTGACCGTAATTTCCGCGGCAATCGGGGTCGTATTGCTGCGATTGTCAGGAATGCTTGGCTGATTCCGCGACGCAGGAATCAATATGCCATCGCGAACTGACGCGTCACGACAATGGGCGGGCATGAGACCTCTGCCGGGCCTCCTTCAGCCTTTTCCTTTCCTGCAAACGCCGGCACAGCGATAGCTCGTGCGCCGGATTTGGAAAATACGACCGTTCAATGGTCGATTTAGCAGCATAAAAATGTGGCGGCAGCGACGATGGCGTTCCGGGGCTATGGATTTGCGAGAGCAACTGCGGGCGTTCGATGCGATCCGCACGGTCAAAAAAATCGAAGCAAATACGGCAATCAGCGACCTGCGGTGTGAAGGAACTGGTCAGCGAAACCGGTTGCTCGCTAGAATCTGGTTTCGATTTTTATGCGGACCGCATGGTCCCGGGTCCCGGAATCATCGAAGCCGGTCCGGTACTCCAGGCCAGCGGACCACACATTGAAGATCGCATCAAGCGTAAGCCCGATGTTGCCATAACCGGAGATCTCATCCTTTCTGTCGAGCGCATAGGGAAGCCCGCCAGATGCGGCATAACCCATTATGGCACGGCCGGAATCCTTGAGGTCGAGTGCATATTCAGCCCTGACGCCTGGGATCAGCCTGCCCCATTCATAGTCGAACGCGTAACTGGCGCGCAAGCCCAGAACGCCCGCTACATTGTCGACCGTCTGGTCACCGTAAGTGAGGCGATAGGTGCTGTCACCTGCTTCGGAAAAGCCCTGAAGCCAGGATCGTGACATCTCCACCCGGCCGTAGGGCGATACCAGCCACGATTCGTTACGGAACTCGTAAGCGGCCGTCAGTGAACCAAACAACTGACTGCCGTTACGTCTTCCGCCTGTGAAATTGCTGTCGGCCGCAATGAACCGTACCGAATTGAAATCCAGGACGCTACCGCCGAGAAGCGCGTCAATAAACAGATTCTCGAACGGTGTATAGCTGCCATAGAAAGCGGCGCTGTAGGCGTTGGCACGACTTTGCGTGCCATTGTTGCCAACATCTGTGCTATCACGTCCATAGCCGACGCCAACACCTGCGATGAGCTCTTCCGAGAAACGGTAGTCAATGCCACCGCTGACGCCCGCAAGCGTGTAATCGAGATCGAGCCTGCCATCTTCCCGCTCACCGAAATTGACGAAGCCGCTCGTCCAGACAGCGAAAGGACCGGGGTCAAAATCTCGCTCCGGGAATTGATATTCCCCGGGAGCGACGACTTTCTCAGGAAGCCCTTGCTTGTTCTCGGTCGCATAACCGAGCGATGCAATGCCGGCGCCACCCGGATCCGGCTCGGGCTCCACGGGCAAACCGGAACCGCCGCCCTTCGACTGTCTCCCAAAACGTATACCGAAACTCGACTTTCTGCGCTCGCCCTCGTTATGAAGTCGCTCAAGCCGATTTTGGAAATTGCGTATCTGAACCTGCGCAAAACGTCCTGCGGCGCTCGTCTGCGCGTTGAGCAAACCAACAACGTCGGCGTCCATTGTTGGATCCGGAAAAACCAGTTTCTCCCTGTTGACGGAGATCGTGTAGGAACGTGCAGCTCCGTTTTGCGCCGTCACCAGCACGGATACGGTGTTTATACCCACGGCCAGTTCGATGGGCGGGCTCATATTCCCCGATGAGATCACATTGCCATGTATCGTGACGGCAGCGAAAGGGTCGGCGGCTGTCGGCATCACCTGAAGCGTAGCGGTGTCGAAAGGAAGGGAAAGCATATAATTAGCGACGCCCGGCGAAAATGCCGGTTCAAGACTTCCGACCGACGTGACCAGCGCAGCAAGACTTGTATTTCCGGACTGAGCGCGGACGATATTGACGCGGTATGTATTTGTGCTTACCCCGTCCCGGGCCGTGACGGTTATGTCGGCCGCATTGTTGCCGATGGCGAGTGGTATTGCCGGGCTCGGAAGACCGCCCGGGACGGGCGACCCGTTCAGCGTGATTGTTGCTGCGGCGTCGGCAGCAACGGCTGTCAGGGAAACACGCTCTATATCGCTTCCGACACTCACGACATAAGAGGTTATGGATGCCGAGAAGGATGGGGTGAGGGTGCCGGCGCTCGGTCTGATGTCTTGCAAATCCGCATTTATCGAAGAGCCGACTCGCCAGGTCAGAGTGTTGGACGCGAGGTTGCCATTTCCGCCCGTGTTGATTGCGGAATTTGCCGGCAAGCGAAGACTGAAAGTACCCGCACCGGAGGTGTAAAATACCAGAACGTCGTAGGTAATATTATCGTCGGTTCGAAGCCCCGTAACAGAACCGACCGCCGACCCGGTCGGGATCAAACTGAAATCCCCCTGCGTCAGTCCGGTAACCGCTTCCGAAAACGTGACTGTTATACGGCGAATGGAATCATCAGGGGAGGAAGAGGTAGAAAGAGTGACCGTTGGGGAATTTGCATTGACGAGTATCTGGCCCGTCGGGGGAACGCTGTTCAGGGCAAGTTCGGCTGGCTCGCCAACGGAATTTGCAATTGTGCCACCATTTAATGCGATGGATGTGCCAAGAGCAATTCCGTCCATATCCACATCGCCGGACTGGACAGTATATGAAAATGTGAGGACGCTGGAGCCGGTACCGGATCGATAGGCGGCTTGCCGGGTGGTCGCGCCGATGATGAGTTGAATAGCGGGAGTACCGGTGATCCAAACACTCTGGTCCATGTGAACGTGGAAACTCAATGTTTGACCGGCGTTGTAGTGTCCGTTCGCCGGCACGTCGACGGTTCGCACCCCCGGCGCGACAGCGGAAAGGACCGTCAAGGACGCCGGAGCGGAGTAAACGGTGCTACCTGCCAGCGTTGCCGCAACTCGATAATAGGTGCCGCTGTCAGAAAGCCTGACGTTCGGCAAGTGGAGTTCCGCTCCGTTGCCGTTGCTGACATTGGAAAACTGCCCGCTCGGGCTATAGGCCTTTTGCCATTGTATCGAGGTGGCGGCGTCCTGAACCTCGACGCTGAAAATGGCGCCCCGGCCTTCCGAAACGGAAACCGCGACCGGATGTCGGGTGACAACGGGCACCTGTGCCGAGGCGGCAACTGCCGTCAGAATGCTTATGAAAGCGGTCAGTATTACGATTGACAAATACCGGCGCGTTCCATCCAGCGTAAGTGTAGACCTAAAAAATGGCGGCATAGGTCAGAACTTTATGCCTGGGCCAACCCTGACCGTGTGCTGGCCGGTATCGACAGCGACGCCCTGAAGGGACTTGTCTCCATAATCAGTATAACGGTATTCGATACGACTGAACATATTGTCGGTGAAGGCATAGTCCAGCCCGGCGCCGATCGTGTAACCGCTGAATGTCTTTTCCTGTTTGTCCAATTCCGGCGCGTCCACATAGGCCCGCGTTCCGGCCCATCCCGCCGTAGCGTACGCAAGGACGTTGTTAAAGGTGTAACCGACACGGCCACGCAGCGCCCCAGCCCAGTCCAGACCGAAAACAGCGCCAAAGACTTCCTGTTCATTCCAGTGGCGTTCAATATCGCCCTCTACGGCGACAACAACATTGTCGCCGGGCTGGTAATGGTAGCCTGCAAATCCACCGAAGAGACTGCCATTGGCGTTTTCAGTTCCGGCGACACCGAAGCCTGAAAACGCGCCGTTGGCCCAACCTCCACCGGCATGAACTCCGAAATAGGTTCCGGACCAGGTGAACTCCGGTTTCTCCGCAACGGGCTGCGCGGTGTCCTCAATGGTGACATCCGCCGCAATCGCTGCGGATACGGTCAATGCTAGAGCGGCAGGCAGAAAGAATATTTTCATGGTGTGAAGCCTGATTGGAGACGACGATGTGGCGCTCGTTGAAACTCCGCTCTGCGCCGCCGACGCCCTGAATTGACGGCGCGCCGGAAACGCCTGGTGTGTGCGCCCACAGTGCAGACAATCGAAATTTCACAGGGGATAGAAGAGTTTTCGGACCGGCAGTGGCAAATCTATCCCTGCGCGCAAATGGCACTGGATAAAACAATCATTAAACGCAAATCCTGCAGACCGCGGATTGCGGTTATCGTCCCCATCTAGAGGCGTGATCGAACCAGGTTTGTGACTCGCCCTGTCTCGCCAGCGCGTTTTGCTGCGCAAGGGCACGCATCTCGCGCGGGCTCAATCCGTAGATACGCTGGAACGCGCGCGTAAAATTATGCGCGTACAGGAAACCGTGTTCCAAACCGATATCGGCGATGGACCTGGAGCTGTACGCCGGATCGCGAAGCACCTTGCGCGCCATTTCCAGCCGCCGTTTCAGAATATAGGAAGCCACACCGCCGTCATCGGAAAAGAGGTAGGTCAGTTTACGTATCGATATACCGAAGGTTGCCGCAATTCCGACAGGGGACAATTCCGGGCTTAGCAGCTTCGCATCAATATGGCGGCGGATTTCCTCACGCTGCACGTGAACGAGGCCCTTGGCCAAATCCTCTCTCGGAGCCCCGTTAAGGGTGGCAGCGACGAGTTCGATCGTCGGCTGAACCAAAGCCGCGGCCTGTCTTTGATTCAGAAGTGGAAGAGTGTGAAAGATATTATCGATGTGTTTGCGAAGCAGTACCACCATCGGCTGATGCGCTGAAAGGACCCTCATATTCTGCTCGTCGGGATGGTTTAACAACCCCACCAGCATCTGGCGAGGAATGAAGAGAGTAATATTGGAAAAATCGTTCGCTGATCCGGCATGGGCCTGGGCCGTATCATGAACGATCAGATCTCCGGGAGCGGCCTCGGCTTCCGCACGACCGTCCTGTCGCCGCCACCATCCACTGGTGAAAAACTGCACTTCGAAATGTTCGTAACCATCCGCAGCAATCCGATAGCTGGACCGGCTGAGCGTCTGTCCGACACTCTCGCAGTGGGTGAGCAGAAGGTCGCCCAGACGAAACGTAAGATGCCGGGTGTAAAAGCCGCTCGGATCGGTGAGTTTGAAATCATACAACGAACCTGCCGATTCCTCCCAGAAGGCGAGAGCCTTTTTAAGAGTGGTGCCGCGCGTATCCGTTTTGAACAGGAGCGTCGGCGGGTTGATTTTTATTACATCGCGTGCAGGGTCGACGGTCATATCATCTTCTTTTGTCGGATTGGGGCCTGATACGCACGTTTGCCCACCTGCGTGTCAGTAAAAGACTGTCAGGGTGTTTTCGACAACCGGGAGGCATCACCTCGTCAGGCGAAGACAACGCCTGTCGTGGCCGGAAGCCCGTCGTTCCATAAACTGGTTGCCGGCACTGAACCTGATTTGCGTGAAACATCCTCAAAAAAATCCCCGGTGCGCGGTAAGAGAAGGCAATGAAGAGCTGCGAACTACGCGGCCAGATTGGGAACCTGCCATCGCGAAATTCGTTAGCGCCCAAGGCCCCACGAAACCATATCAGGAATTTCGCAATGCCAAGGTACTTTTTCCATGTGCGTGACGCGCAGGGGCTCTCCGTGGATATGGAAGGAGCTGTCCTTTCTACGGATGAGCAAGCAAGGCGTGAAGCCGTTCAGGCTGCGAAGGAAATGTTAGCCGAGAAAATTCTCAAAGACGAAATTCTGGATGGCAACGCGTTTGAAGTGGTGCGTAGTGATGGATTTCTAGTCGCAAAAATTCCGCTAAAATCCGTAATCCGGTTCAAGTAGTTCGAATACGACCTACGTTCCTGTATTTATCCTCGACCTAGAGGCGGTCACGAGCGGCGGTCAGCCGGATGACCAAGCCGTCAGAATTCCAGTCTCGATGAATTTCTCCGCCAAGCTGACTACCAACGGTTGCGCGGCCGAGAATTGTCCCAAAACCTTCCCCGTCGGACGTCCGCTTGACCGGCGGCCCACCTTTCTCGGCCCAGATGAGGGTGAACAGCTTGTCGTCGCTTTGACATGTGATTTCAACACGTCCTTGCTCGGTTGACAGCGAGCCGTATTTTGCTGCGTTGGTCGCGAATTCGTGTAGCAGAAGCGCATAACTCGTCAGAGAACCGCCGGTAATTGTGATATCTGGACCACTAATTATCACGTGAGGAGCCGCGCCCTGACCATAAGGGGCGAGGATTGTTTCAAGCAATGCATGAAGTGTTGTCGCCCGAGCAAGGCGATCTGATTCTTCGGAGGTGTGCGGAACTGTCAACGTATGTGCCCGCGAAAGAGCGCCAAGCCTGTCTCGCACTGCGGCTGCGAGCTCGGCTGTCGTATTTGCCGTTCTTGCACTGAGAGACACTATGCTGCTCGCCACAGTGAAGAGGTTTTTTACCCGATGGTTCATTTCGTGGATCAACAGATGTTGTTGCTCCTCAGCGCGCCGGCGTTCCGTTATGTCGCGTGCGATCTTGGAAGCACCTATGACCTGACCTGACCGGTTTCTGATTGGCGAAACAGACAGGGAAATATCAACACGTGTGCCGTCCTTGCGCTGGCGGACCGTTTCATAGTGATCGATCTTCTCGCCGCGCCGAAGGCGCGCAAGAATGCTGGGCTCCTCATCGGTTCGATCCGGCGGGATCAACATCGTGACGGAGCGGCCAACGGCTTCTTCTGCAGTGTAGCCAAACAACTGTTCGGCGCCTCGATTCCAGTCCGTGATAATGCCGTTCAGATCTTTTGCCAGAATTGCGTCATCCGAGGACTGGATTATGGCCCTCATACGTTGTGTGATCTCGTTATCGAATTGATCATCGGGTTCTTCGACAAGCATGTTGATCCCACCGGAGATCGCGCCCCCGGCATCGAATATCGGTGTAGCGAACGCACGCACCGGAACCTGGCTTCCATCGGCTCGCTCTACAAGCATCCGATAATCTCGCACCGCTTGCTTCTCGCGCAGGGCCATCGCCATCGGGCTCTCTGCGTGTGGCAATGGCTTGCCATCGGGTGTGCGAAGCCTGAGGGATCCGCAGTATCTGATTTCCTTTAGATGGGGCTTGAGCCCCCATATGTCGGTAGCCAACTCGTTGTAAAATGTGAGGATGCCGGCGTTGTCGGTGAGATAACCCGCAATCGGCGAAACCTTCAGAAAATCGCGCGACGCCAGATGTCCGTCCAACATCTCGCTCGGCGACCCGCGAGCGAGATTGGAACGAAACGCTCGATTATCATCATCATCGGTGTGTCCGGACACTTGATACCTCTGACTCGCTCGTGTTGATCCGGGAGGATGGCATATAGCTTCGCTTACGTTGGAGTCCTGTTGTCAAGGGACAGGAAGCTATCTTGTGGAAGACGACCTGACAACCCGGAACATGGCCGCTCCCTTGATCCCTTTGGTCTTCACCCACGTGGCCGCCCGGGCTTCGTGCAGTCTGAGATTGTCGCGTTGCCCGCAGCGTCAAGCGCTTGGCTGCGGAGATGCAGCGGCGGCGACCTCGGGCTGCTCTCGAAACGGCGACAGCTCCATTGTCGGGAGATCAGCCCCATCGAAGGACTGAAGCTCATGACGTGTATGGATGCAATATCAGCCCTCAGTGCAGCGAGGATTTGTGTTCATTAAAAGAAGCATGGCCTCTATCTGCTGTGAGGCCTCGCTCAATATTTTATTCAGTTCAGTTTCTGCATGCCGGTCACGCCCGGTTTTAGCCCCGGCGCGTAACCGTGCCAGACCTCGTTGGTATATTCGGGAAGTTTGATCCGGCCGATTTCCGTCTTACCGTGACCTGCAACCAGACACAGTTCCATCCGCTCTGCATGGGCTCTGAACAGCGCGAAATTCACGCCGTATTATCCGCAATCGCGCCCAGCTGACGATGGTCGCCGGAGCCGATTCGGGAAAGTCTGCCGGTCATTTTTGCCTCTGAAAACACTGATTGGATAAGGGGTGGTTGTCGTAACCATTTCCGGGAAAAACGCCGTCGTTTATTGCCGAGAAAACAATCGCAATGCGATCGAAACGACTTCCGCTGCCTCGAACAGTTTCCCCTTATGAGGATCCCGAGAATTCTTTCAGCTGTTCATCAGAATTGTCCGCAGCGATGCCGTTTTGAAGCGGTGCGTCAACGGGTCCGAATTCAGCCTCCCATTCTGCACTGGCAGGTGCCACTGCTCTTCGTCGTGTCCGTCAGGCCTGCCTGCCTGCCTCCTCCCGGAGTTCATAAGAGCGCTTTGATATCCATTCCTCGCGATCGGTACCCATTTTTTTCCCGTGGTAGTGAACATCGATGTTGTGCCCAACACTGCTCCCCGACGAAAGTTCCAACGGGATCGGTCTTCGTCGCAGGCAAGCGGGATATCACCGGCCGTACCTTATCGGTGATTTCGTTCAGGCCTGCCGCGTGCCAGGAGCTTTTTGAACAGGATAATACCGGACAGGCAAAAGCAGATGGAGTTCGTCATGATGATCGGCCATTCGCCACGAAGGAACCCGAACCCTGCCCAGAGCGCAAATCCGGTCACACTCAGCATATACATGCGCGCCGAAATCGCTGCTGTATCACCCGTCCTCATCACTTTCCAAACCTGCGGGATGAAGCTAGCCACAGAGCAGATGGAAGCGAGATAGCCAACAACCAAACCTGCATCCATGAACATATTTCCTTTTTCTGCAAAGTTCCCGCGAACGACGTCAAATGATCAGGACATCGCGTTAACTGCCGGGAGAACCTCTCGTGCCATGAAACGGATAAAGCCCTGCTGGTCGCGAGAGACGTTATGGATATAAATTTCCGTGATTCCGCAGGAACGGCATTCGGCAATGAGGTGAAGAACGTCCTCCCCTTCTGTAACGAGGGGGACGAACTGTCCCATGTCATCCGGGAGGACCTCACGAGTCACATTGTCGAATGCGGCGGGGCTTTTAAGGTTGGCGAGATGATCTGCAGGCACTGCTGCCGTTCGCCATTGATCCCATGCGGCGGCGCGAGCGTCATCCCTCGTGGTGCCCCAACTGAGCTGAAGCTGAAGCGCAAGCGGCTTTCCCGAGCCTCCTTCCGCCCTGAACCGGGTAATGATCTCTGCCAACTCCTTCTGCGGCTTGCGTACGGTAACCAAACCATCGGTCCATCCTCCCATCCATGCGGCAGTCCCGGCCGAGAGCGCAGCACCGAAATCCGCGGGAGGCCTTCCGGGAAGTGACCAAAGCCTGGCGTCCTCGACCGAAAACCAGGGCAGCGCACGGGAAACCGTTTCGCCTCTCAGAAGCCTTCGCATAATGTCAGACCCGGCCTGCAGGCGCTGATCGCGCTCCGGTTTGTCCGGCCAACGCCCCCCTACAACATGTTCGTTCATGGCTTCGCCGCTTCCGACGGCAATCCAGCGTAACCGGTCTGGAAACATTTCCGAGAGAGTGGCAATCAAATGCGCGAGAACCACAGGGTGATATCGGAAGCCTCCAGGAATGGCGAGACTGCCGAAGGGCAGGGACGTCGCTGCCAAGGCAGCTCCCAGCCAGGCCCAGTTATTGCCGGAGTTCCCTTGGCGCGCGCTCCATGGGGTGATGTGATCCGAGGTCATGACAGCTTTGAAACCAGCTTCCTCGGCCTGCCTTACGAAAGCAAGCAACTCGCTTGGCGGGAACTGCTCATGAGACGCATGGTATCCAATAATCATGTCGTCGCTCCTGCGCCCGTTACAGACGTTCAAACGGTATCGCACGCACGACGATTTCCTCTTGGGAAAGCATCAGCGCCAAGCGTTCGCGATACTGCGCCCACCAACTGCGGTTAATTTCGTCCGTCATGACCTCGACGAGAAAAATATGGTCATGCTCCACCTTGCGACCGTCCTTCCAAAAACCTTCAGCGGGGGCTTTCTCATGAATAGTCACGCCGCCGAACTGCTCGGTCAAATCGGAACAGATGGTGTCGAGTACCTGGCTGACCATGTTGGCGGTGACTGGAAGCAATATTTCAACGAGATATGACATTATAGCCTTTCCGAGCGAATCGAGGTCCGAACCTCGTGGTCAGGGACTTGTTCCGTTGAACCCTGAGAACTCATTTGACCAGCATGATCACTTCGCTATCTCGTCCCGACGATAGTCGTCTGCCCTGGCAATGACTGCAGGATCTCTCCACCCGCTCCTTGCGAACAATC
Organism: Agrobacterium sp. CCNWLW155; assembly: GCF_036888815.1. Taxonomy (NCBI): domain Bacteria; kingdom Pseudomonadati; phylum Pseudomonadota; class Alphaproteobacteria; order Hyphomicrobiales; family Rhizobiaceae; genus Agrobacterium; species Agrobacterium sp. CCNWLW155. Next base: position 80,565 of record NZ_JBAKFW010000008.1, on the reverse strand, counting down.
GGTGTAGCAAGCCAGAGAGAGATCCCAGTCAGGACTACGCGGCCGGGCTTCTTCAACTCGAGATCCCGGTCCTGATGATCGGGGATTTCAATGTGATGCCAACCGACCCTGACGTCCACAAGCCAGAGCGTTGGCGTAAGGACGCTCTCGTCAGGCCGGAAGTTCGAAGAGCCTACGCCGATCTTGTAACCAAAGGATGGGCGGACGCGATAAGACATCTGCATCCGTACGAACGAATCTACACTTTCTGGAAATACTGGCGAAATTCCTTCGAACGCGATGCCGGGCTAAGAATTGATCACATCCTTCTCAGCCCGGTTGCGGCACCATGGTTGAAATCAGCAAGCGTCCGCCGCGAGCCACGAAGCTGGGCCCACACGAGCGATCATGCGCCAGTGATGATCGAGGTTGACGTGCCGGAGGACAGAAGCGGCGCATAGGAGCGGGATGGCGAGCCGGAATTCGCTGCAATGCCGGAGAGGCCGGTGGAAATATCAGTGTGCGGACGTGTCAGCGTTGAAAACAGTTCCACCTCGACTGCCCAAAGAAGCAGTGCCGAAGCTCCCGGTTCAGCAACGCCGCTGTCTCAAGGCCGGGTTCACAAGGAACAGCTTCCGGCTGCTATGTCCCAGCGTCCACTGGGAGCGCGAACGAAGGAGACCTCGCGGTACAAATCTTGCCAGTTTCTCCGAGGGGTTAGATCGAGCTGCCGCAAGGCCGTGTACCTGTCCAAATCTGATCGCTGGTTGCAATGTCGCCAGTCGGATCGGGATAGATGTCGGTCACCGATTTTCCGAAGCACCAAACGAAGAACTTGTCCAAGAAACAAAGGGCGCCTGCCCGGTTCTCCTTCGGCAGGATACCAGGCTATTTACGAGCATATTGCCAGCAGACTGGATGACAGGAGGCAATCAAGGCACACCGCAGCGAGCAGGGCGGACGGGACGGGTATCTTCACCAACGGCGACGAGCGCAGTCCGCCGATAGCTGCCGCAGGCATCCCGCTCCCGTTCCGTGATCGGGGCAAGCAGCAACATTCACTCATCCGGTTCTTGAGTTGAAGCGCCGGGTGTACAGGGCCGGTTCAGAGTGTCCGCGCCGCCGAATCCATCCACGCCCGGTGTTTTTCCTCGTCCTGGTGAGCGGTCAGGAAGAAGGCTTTTGTGGCCGGGATCGCGCCTTCGTGTCGAGCGGCACGCTCGTAGGCGGTCACGGTGTCATCCTCGTTCGTTTTCATTGCCTTCAGGATCGCCCGGTCTCCCATCAAATCCGCCAACGCAATTTTACCGGTGGTCAACATTTGCTTCAAGTCACCTTCAATCGGCGCTTTGATACCGAGTTCAAGCGCGATTTCTGTGAGAACCCGAACGTGCTGCAGCTGATCTTCTTTAAAGGCTGCCATCTGGCTCGCAAGCTCCCGGCTCTCGAGCCTTTGCGTGCAGGAATCGTATGCGGCGATCGCGTCGTGTTCCAGATAAAGAAGGTTCCTCACCAAGTCCTTGATGTCTGCTTCATTTCCTACCATCGTAACCATCATGTCCTCCTCGGGTGGCTTCACAGGACGTGGAACGGAAGTGGCCTGCCTGAGTTCCATTGGCAACACGCCGGTCCGGTTTCGTACATTGAGGAAGTGCCGCCCGACGGACTGAAGGGCACGCGCGCTGACCGCGGCCGCCGAAAGAAAATCACGACCTTTTATCCGTTCGGCAGCGGGAGCTCTCGCGGCAGGAACGGGATCAGGCATGGAACGATTCCCTGTCTCCAGAAACTCGCCGTAGAAAGTTCAGCCAGCCACCTTTCGAAGGGATCGCTCAATCTCTCCGCCACAATAGGCCTCGCCATAGTCTTCAAAACTCCGACGGCTCAGGCCCGCCAGGGGAGTTCCACCATCCACTCGCGTTGAAAGGCCCCAGATGACCGGCGAGGTGTCCTCTATTATCCGCCTGATGGTCGGGAAGCGGCTGGCCATCGTCCTCCACAGAATTGCGGTTACGATATCCGCGACGCCTGGGCTTTCGGTGCCGAGCAAAAAACCGGTGCCCGCGCTCAGGCCGTGCCTTGTTCCCGTGTCCTCGAAAATGCGCACCCACTTCTGCAAGCGCGGAACGAACTCCCCCCACTTTTCCGGCGTCCACATCTCGCGCCCGCCGTCGAGCGTCAATTCGTCAAGGACGTCGTTGGCATCGTTCACGAGTTTGGCGCTGAGCGCACGGCCCTCAACAGTTTTAGGCAAGAGATCCAGCCGCTCACCAAGATACATGGCGATCGCAGGCATCTGGGAAATTGCAAAACTTCGTTCGCGGTCAATCAGAACCGGTGGTCCCATGAAAGCAACCGGCTGTTTTCCGGGCTCGCGGCTCATAATCTCTTCGACACCATCTGCGCCGTGTTCGTCCCAAGAATATTCGCAGTGCGCCAGAATTCCACGAATGAACTGACCCCGAAACGGAACTGGCCAGTAATAGAGTTCGAAGTTGCTCATGACGTATTCCCTTCCCATGCGAAGCACTAACGGCGCAGGCCGTTGCCAGTTCCTTTGTTTGACGATCGGCCATCATCCTTCGCCACCGTCTCTGGTCACATCTGCATTGAGAGGCAGTTCAGCCGCAGTCAACGCCCATCGGGCGCTTGGGACGGGCCAAAACCTTCGCCTTGTCGTTCCCCTGATCGCCACCAGCACACCCCAACCGACAGGAGGTCATACGGGTTTGAATCCCGTGAACCCGACAGACCGGCGGCCGTTCTGTTCGATCCATAGCTGTGCACCTGCTCTGGCCCTGACACGGAAAGCATTGTGGCGAGGGCAATCGACGCGCAGTATTCAAAAGCATGGTCGTACGTCCACTGTGGCCGCAGGCATGTACATCCCGGCGTGGTGTGATCGTGTCCCGGCGAGCCGGCGGCACCTCACCAACGCGGCACAAGTCTTTCGTACTGCGGATCAAACAGCTTCATGTAAGCTGTATCATCGCGCTCCTTCAAACGGCTTTCCTCGTAAAGTGCAGCAAGAGACGCGACTTTTTTCCTGTCCAGCGAAACGCCAAGCCCCGGATTTGCCGGCAGGCCGAGTTTCCCCTCACGGAAAGTGAAGGGCGTCCCCTCGGTTACGTCGGTAGCCGTCCAAGGGTAGTGCGTGTCACAGTCGAAAGTAAGATTTGGTGTTGCTGCCGCGGCGTGGACCATCGCAGCGAGGGTGATCCCCAGATGTGAGTTGGAATGCATCGAAAGGCCGAGGCCTAGAACTTCGCAGATTTTTGCAAGATGGGAAGAGGCCCGAAGTCCCCCCCAGTAATGATGGTCCGAAAGTACTATCTTCACCGCATTTTTTTCAAAGGCGGCGGCAATGTGATCGAACTCCAGTACGATCATGTTTGTCGCCAAGGGGATTGAGGTTGCAGCGGCCACTTGCGCCATCTGCTCCATGCCCAGGACAGGATCTTCCAGATATTCCAGAATATTTTCGAGTTTGCGCGCCACATAGATTGCAGTCTCGACGGTCCAGGCGCCATTCGGGTCAATGCGCAAAGGATGGTGCGGGAAGGCTTCCCGAAGTTTCAGCATTGTTTCTATTTCGAGGTCGGGGTGGAGTACGCCTCCTTTAAGTTTTAGTGACTGGAAGCCGTATTTTGCAACCATCCTGCGGGCTTCGCCGACCATCTGGTCCGGTGTCAGGACTTCCCCCCATTCGTCCGGGTCCTCACTGATATGCCCGGCAAACTTGAAAAACAGATAGGCACTGAAAGGGACACTCGTCCGGACTGCACCTCCGAGGAGGTCGCACACCGGGCGCCCGAGGAGTTTGCCCTGAATGTCGAGACAGGGAACTTCAAAGGCGGACGCGACCACATCTGTCAGCTTGTGATCGGCCACCGCCGATTTGGCATTGATGCCGCCACTACCGGGCAATGCGGTCATGACGCGCGATTTCAACTCGTGAAGGCGAAACGGATCGAGCCCGATCAGGGCAGGAGCCGCGCGTCGCAAACCATCCAGCGCCTTGATGCTTCCGTAACTTTCTCCAAGACCGACCGTGCCGTCGTCGCATACGACTTCGATAATGGTGCGCAACGCATGGGGCTGATGCACCCCCTTGCAGTTAAGCAACGGCCGGTCGGGAATGGCGACCGGTGTGAGGTGAATTTCGGCTATGCGCATCAAAAAGCTCCTTTTCGCCACCAGCCGCGCGCAGCCTTTAGCGCATCGTCCAGCGGGGGCAGTTCGGGATGCCAGTGGCGCTCCCATTCCAGACTGAGGGGGATGTGTCGTTCATCTGACTGTAAAACCGAAACCAGTTCCGCCATGGGAAAATCGCCGTGGCCGGGCAATACATAGCGTCGTCGGCCATCGTTGCGCGTCGTGCTGTCCTTGACGTGCAGATGGACGACATTTCTTTCGATGTGTTGCCAAAGGGTTTTGAGATCGCTGCCTTTGGTCCAGGTGTGGTGGGTGTCCCACAAAATCCTGGCTGCCGGCAAGCGCGTGATGAAGGCGAGAAGCTGATCGAAGTCCGCCAGCGAGTCGTGTGTCTCGATCATCAGGTCGACATTCAGCCCGCGTGATTGTCGCAGCGCCTGCCAGCCGTCCAACAGGCCCGCCGCCTGTGCCATCTCATCCTGTCCCAAATGTTTGCCGCCGTCGAAGATGCGCAAATGGGAAATGTCTGCCGCTTCCGCCCAGTCAATGAAAGGCTCGACGGCGGAAAGATCGGTGCTGCCGAACAGCCGAATGGACGTGTTGAGGGCAGCAACCTTGAGATCGCGTTCGGCCAGAAAGGCTGCAAATCTGGAAGGAGTGGCAAATTCGGCAGTGAGCGCCGGGATCAGGTCGGCCGTACCGGACAGCGCGCGCAACTCCACGGTTGCGATGCCATGACACTTGGCCAGATCTGCGGCCTCGTGCAGACTGAATTCGGAGCAGCCGAGCGTCGAAAAGCAATAGTTGAAAGCGTTCATGCCATCCGCTCCATATCCCGCTTGTGAACCGGGTGAAGCGGGGCAAGCCCCGCGACGAAACGTTCGATCTCGGTAATGGCCAGATCGGAAAGCGCCCGCAATTCATTGCCCAGTGCCCCGGCAATGTGGGGGGTGAGCACAACATTGGGCAAATCGTAGAAAGGGCTATCCGTCGGCAAGGGCTCCGGCTCCGGAGTATCGATCAGAATACGCAAACGCCCTGAAACTGCTTCGGCGAGCAAGGCATCGTGATCAACCAGCCAGCCGCGTGCCGTATTGATGAAGATCGCATGATCGGCCATCAGCGCCAGTTCACGGGCACCAATCATGTGGCGGGTTTCGGGCAGGATCGGCGCGTGCATGGTGACCACATCGGACCAGGCGAGAAGCTCGTCGAGCTCCATTTTCGTAGCACCAAATGCGGCCGCGTCTTCCACCGAAAGAAAGGGGTCGTAGACGGCGATCTGGAATTTTCCGCGTGCCAGCATCTCCATGACCAGCCGACCAATCCGTGACGCGCCAACAATGCCGACTTTGCGCGAATAATTGCCGAGACAGGGCAGGCTCATGCCACGCCTGCTGCCAAAACCGCCCGTGCCGCGCTCTGCCCGGTGTTCGTCTCGCAGACGAAACACATCCTTGCCGCACATGATGATTGCCGCACAGGTAAACTCCGCAACCGGCACGGCCATGGCGGATGCCGCCGTGGTAATGAGAATATCGGATGTTTCCCAAAATTCGGCAGGTGCGACCGTGCGCACCGAGGATGCGGCATAGGCTACCATCCTGAGCTTTGGCGCACGGGCGAGGCGCGCGCGCGTCAGGGGCGGCGTGCCCCAGGCGGCCAGCAGAATATCCGCCCCGGCCAGCGCTTCGGCGCCCGCTTCCGTGTCGAAATCCGTATAGGGGAAACCCGGGATGATGTCGGTAATTGCATTCAACCGCGCCCATTCGCGCGAACCAAAGAAACCTTCGGGAAGTTCGTTGCGCATGGCGATCAAAAGCCGTGGTTTGTCTTGGTATTGTCTCATGGGCGTACCGGACTTGAAACAGGGCGAACCTCGATGCGGGTGACGCCGATTTTGAGCGGTCGAGAACCGGGCCGCAGGATCACATCGAAAAAAAGTTCGGGAGGGACTTCACCTGGCCTGAGTTTCAGGGGAGGGGTTCTGAGCGCCCCGTGCCATTGGGTGGCTGGGAAAAGAAAAAATGTGCCGTCCACCGAACGGAACGGCGCAAGTGCAACTGCCTCCTGCCCCTCGGCTGCAGCATCTTTCAGACGGAGCGATATTCCGAGCACGTCGCTATGCGCCGGCACATCTACATCGCATATGGCCTCGATCCAAAAACCTGCGCCCGGATGGACAAGCCGCCCGCCGAGACGGTGGCTCTGCTCACTCACTTCCGTGACTGTCAGAGCTGAAAAATCCGATGCCAGATTGCCCGCTGGATTGTTCACCGGGTCAAAACGGTCGTCTTTCGCCACTATACGGGCCGGCGCGCGCGGCACGATCGTTTCCAGATAGGTAGCAAGCAGCTTTCCGACGGCAAAGGCGCCTGTCACCGCAAAATGGGTGCCGTCGTCGGAATAGCCGGGATAGGGCTCGCCGAATTCACTTTCGGGATCGACCCAGGCCGAGTTCCAGTCGAAGACATGGCAATTGGCGTGAGCCGCAGCAAATTCGATGCTCTGCCGGTTGATCCAATGCGCCTTTGCCCGCTCCGCACCGCCGGCCGGCCATTTCCCAATGCCACGGGCGAGGATCGGGAGAAGGATGACAGTCTTGCCCGCATCGAGCAAAGCCGAAACGATCCGCGCTCGTGTATCCGCAATCGTCTGGCGTGTTTCCACCATCATGTCGTTGGTGCCGGCATCAACGATGATCAGATCGAAATCCGATTGCAGCAGTCGCGGCAGCCGCCGTTCAATCTCGATTGCCTTCTGACCGGAAACCCCGAAATTGAGGCCGGAAAAGAACCGGCTGACACCCGGCCGATTGCTCGGCTCCCAGCCGGGCGGCACGGATGGATCATGGTAGACAGGGCAGCAAAGCCTGCCATGCGACAATACCTCGGCCCAGCTCAACCAGCCGCGTGCCGACGTGGCAAGCGAGGTTGCGTCGCCAATATGGTTCTGCTGGACGAGCGAAGTGCCGAGAACGGCAATCCGGCTCGCCCTTGGTAACGATACGGACATGGTTCTTACCGGTTATCAGGAGAAGAGGATGCCGCCATTGATGTCGTAGCAGGCGCCGGTGATATAAGCGGCATCGCCGGACGCAAGGAAAGCCACCAGACCGGCAACGTCTTCACTCGATCCTTCCCGCTTTAGCGACGTGGCGCCTGCCACCCTTTCACGCACTTCGGGTTTGGTGAAGGTGTCGTGGAAGGTGGTCGAGATCATGCCGGGGCAAACGGCGTTGATCCGGATATCAGGGCCGACTTCCTTGGCAAGTCCGCGGGTAAAGGTCATCACGGCACCTTTGGAGGTGGCATAGGCGAGGGCTCCTGGACCGCCGCCGTCCCGGCCGGCCTGCGACGAGAAGGTAACGATCGCCCCGCCCTTCGCCATTTTGGGCAATGCGGCCTTGGTCATCAGGAAGAGTGACGTCAGGTTGACGTCGAGGACCTGATGCCAGAAGGCTTCGTCCATATCCGTGATTGTCTTGCGGGCGATAAGGCCGCCGGCAACATGGACGAGGCCATGGATCTCGCCGAATTTGTCTGTGGCGGCAGAAATCGCGGCCTCGATTTGGCTTGCCTTTGTCAAATCCACCTTGATTGCCAGAGCCGAACGGCCACGCTTTTCGATTTCGGCAACCGCCGTGACCGCACCCTCGGCCGCACCATTATAGGTGAGAACGACATTGGCACCTTCCTGGGCAAAACGTATGGCGCATGCCCGGCCGATATCCCGGCCGGCACCGGCGACAACAACGGTCCTGTTGGTAAAACGCTGCATTTGAAAAACCTCGTATGGTTAGAATTGCTTGGGAAGGGAGAGCTTGAAACGCTCGTCGTCGACGTCGCTGAAATAGATGTCGGTCGAAAAACCCTGGTCGTCGATGAAGCTGAAGATGCGCTTCGGTTCCTTAAGGCTGTACGGCACCAGAAGCGTGACCAGCCGATGCCGGGTGGCCGCCGGAACCGTGGCGCAGACATGATAGTGGATGTCGAGACCCTCGAACTCCCTGGGATCGATGTCGGGAAAACCTTCGACGGCCGCGATCTGCGGTGTGCCGGCTGACGAGAAGACAAACTGGCCATAAAAGCCCGCCTTTTCACCATTGTAGCGAAAGCTCGATCTGCCGGTCTGCGGTGCCCCTGCCGTGTGGCAAAGCCATTGCAGTTCCTGGGGTTCCGAACATTCCACCTCATCGACAATCACGAAGTAGCTGTCGTTGAGAAAGTGAATTTCGCGCTCAGCCTTTAGAACCAGCGGGTTTGCCACCTGATACGCAGCTGACGCATCGCCGAGAATACGGATATGCCCGGGCTCTTCCTCAACCGAGACGATACGGCCGGCGGCACGGCGCGCCAGCGCCTTGTCCTTTTCCGCATATTGTCCCTTTCCGCCGATCAGGACGGCGTTTTTCGACCGTGTCTGACGACGCCAGTTCAGATGCATCTGCGAATTGAACGCCACGTAATAGCCGGACTGGATCGCCAGATCCTCGCCGTAGGCATAGAGAACAAAGGCATTCTGGTCGCCATGGCTATGGCTCAGCGAACCGTAAGGGCTGGATTTGAAGACGAATTGCAGATGCCGTTCCGGGTCTTCCATATGTTTCTGGATAGTCGCCCAACCGATGTCATCGAAAACGGCGAGTGCCGGCAGGTCGCCAGGTGACGCGGCTTCCACCTGCTGATAATCGTGGCGATAGACGAGATCATCGAAGTTCAGGTCCCACCAGCCGTAATTGTAGAAGGCCATTTCCGTGCCCGTCGCATCAGCCTTGATGTGATCGAAATACCATTGGTAATGGCCGTCGCCTGTGACGCCGGCGAACTGCCGGACGTTGTAACCCAGCTTCAGGCCGGGAAGATCGCCAAGCGTGGAGTCGTCGCCAAAATTGGCGCGGCGGGTTCCCGGCGCCTTGGTGTAAAGCGGGAAGCGCCCCGTGTTCTGGAAAAACGGCCGTTGATAGAGGTCGTAACCGATATAGGAACGGATAAGATTGGCGGCCTCTATGAGATAGGCCATGCCGGTCATCCAATAATGCGGCCCCTCCGCCCAGCCGCCATCGGTTCCAGCCCATGGGGAATAGAGGGTGGCGAGGAATTCAACGGTGTAATCGAACCATTCGCCCGCCTCGTCGCTTTCGCCCTGAAGCGCGATACAGGCCGGTGTCAGGACTGCCGACAGCGAACGCACCGCGTGGCTGTCATAGGGAAACACATGAATGCGGGCATGCGCAATGACATGGTCGGCAACCTCACGTGTCCGTTCGAGAAGAATCGACCGCACGACCTCGCGCTCGTCCCCGCTCAGATGGTCGTATAGCCAGTCATAGCCCCAGGCGAGTGCCACGACGACACGGAACCCCGCCTCGTCATTATAGGCCCGGGAGGTCGTGCCTTTCGGATCCCACCCGGCAACGGCCAGCAGCCACTTTCTGGATGCATCGAGCAGATCGTCGCGTCCGAGCACGCGGCCGGCGATGGCCAGATGCCGGATGGCATAGATCACTTCCTGGCAGTCGATATACATTTGCCGCCAGAGCGTCGCGGTGCGCGTATTGTCGGGATAGGGCTGTGGTTCCGGCATCACCGGCCGCTCCAGCCAGGGCTTTACCGATTTTTCGTAGAATTCGGACCAGCCGCAATGACCAGGGTCCTTTGCTACGGTCTGCGAGAAGGAGTTCAATTGTTCCGGATTGAGCCAGAGCCGCGGATGGCCGGCATGCGCGGCTGCATGACGGGCTGGCCTGCCGGGCAGCGGCGTTTTCGGCAGCGAAGCGCCGATCTCGAAGCTGCGCGCGGCACTCCAGTTGGAATCCGGCGTCGCGGACTTCTGGTCCCACAGCGCATAACACCAGTTATAACGGCCTTCCGGCAAGGCTTCGTCCGGCGTGAAAAAATTCCAGGCGAGATCTTCAAAGACGAGCGTCTTTTTGTCTGCAAAGCCGGGATCGGTGGAAATGCGCAGCACGTAATGCGCGCCGTCGTCGATGTCGGGCAGCCATGAAAAGCGCGGAGGGTTCTCCGTGGGCGGTACTTCTTCGCTCGGCTCGTAGCCAATGGTCAATGAACCCGGCCGGGGTTCATCGAGAAGTGTCTGTCTGGAGATGGCCGGGGCAGAGGGACGCATTGCGCTCTAACTCCTATGAAAACAGAAGGGAAAGGATGGCGGCCACAAAGCCGCCATCGTCGTCGGGGGATTTATTGCGCCGCTTTGTACTGGCGGTCATAGGCGGATTGCATCATCTTGATGACCTCGTCGTAACCGAGGGCAGTGAGGTGCTTTTTGTAGGCGTCCCAACCGGTATCGACGTCCTGCGCGCCGAGGATCCAGGTCTGCTGCATCTCAGTCATGTAGGTAAGGATGCTTGGCCAGTAGCGGTCGAAGGTCGCCTTTTCCTCGGCGTTCAGGGAAACACCCATGAACTCGTCCTTGAGGCAACTGCACTTCTCATACATGTCGATGCCTTCAAGCGCGATCTTGTTAGTCCACTGGCGTTCATATTCGTAGTCCATCCAGTACCCGCGCGGGATCGCCGCACCGACTGCCCACAGCTGGGCATTCACCGGATCCTTGTTGTCGAGGATTTCCTTCTTGAACTGCGGCTTGCCGTCGACCATCTCGTAGGTCAGACCCTCGACGCCGAAATTCGACAGGATTCGGCCCTGCTGCGAGAACCAGAAATCGAAATATTTTATGGTTTCGACCGGGTATTCATTGGTCGCCGAAATAGCCCAGCCAACGGGCTGGACACGCAGCCGACGGGAGTCCTCGAACCGCTGGCCCGAGACCGTCTTTGGCGGCAGCATCGGCTTCAGTGCGAAGCCGTCGATCTTCGGCGACAGGGCGTCGTTATAGGTCGAGGTACTGGCGAACCAGTCATGCGTCATGCCGCCGAGATTGTTGCCCAGAAGATATTCACGCGAGCGAGCGCCGCGGGTGAAAATCTCCTTGTCGATCAGGCCTTCCTTGTACCATTTGGCGACATTGGAAATTCCGGTCTTGTAGTTTTCCTCGGCCCAGGGATGACGCAGTTGCCCATCATAAACGGCAAAGTCGCCATAACGTTCGGACCCGGACACGCGCGCACCCCACAGGTTGATGAGGCGGACGGCATCGATTTCCTCACGGGCAAAATAAGGAACTTCATCTTTGAGGCCGTTGCCGTTCGGGTCCTTGTCACGAAAGGCTTTCAGAACCTCGTAGACCTCTTCCGGCGTTTCCGGCTGCTTAAGGCCGAGCTTGTCGAGCCAGTCCTGGCGGATGAACCAGCCGCGCGAGAACTTGCCATCGGGCACATAGGGAATGAAATAAAGCTTGCCATCCGGTCCGGAGATGGCGTTGCGGATCTCCTTGTGGCTGTCGAAGAATGCCTTGAGGTTGGGGGCATTTTCCTCGATCAGGTCATCGAGCGGAATGAATGCGCCCTCCAGCCCGTAGCGAATGAAGTCTTCCTTCAGCCCGCCGGTGGCGTCGCCACCGACGATGTCAGGAAGGTTACCTGAGGCGATCAGAAGGTTGAATGCATCGCGGCTGCTGGTGGTCGCCAAGGACGCCACGTTGCGGACATGGATGTTGGTGATTTCCGCGGCCTTCTGCTCGACGGGCCATTTTTCCGAGTAGACGTATTTGTCGCGGAAGTGGAAATGGATGGTGAGCTCGAGCGGATCCTCGGAAATTTTCCCTGAATCCTGCGCCGATACCGGCAGGGAAAGGGTTGCGGCTGCCATCAACGCCAGTAGGGGCGCGCCTTTTCGTAGTGCTCTCACAGGTTCTCCTCCCTTGTGCTGCTACTCTTTCACTCCGCCCAGCAGAATTCCTTTGGTGAAATACTTCTGCGCGTAGGGGTAAATGATGAGGACGGGAATGATGGAAGCGATCATGATCGCTGATGTCACCGTCTCGAACGAATAGTGGGCGGTGAGCAGGCTCGAGGCGAATTCGTCGTTCGAGTTCAGATCGACGATCACGCGCTTCAGATAGACCTGAAGCGGGATCTTTTCCTCGCCGCGCAGCAGTACCATTGCCCAGAAGTAGCCGTTCCAGCGCGAAACGATGCAGAACAGCGCAACGGTAACGATTGCCGGTTTGGAAAGTGGAATGAACACCTTCCACAGCAGCTGCAATTCGCTGGCGCCATCCATTTTGGCGGCTTCTTCGAAGGACTTCGGCACGGCCTCGAAAAAATTGCGCAGCAGAATAACATTGAAGGCGTTTGCGGCAAAGCCGAGGATGATACCGAAGCGGCTGTCGAGAAGTCCAAGATCGCGCATGTTCAGAAAGAAGGGGATCATGCCGGCGTTGAACCACAGGGTGAAGGCAATGGCGATGTTGAAGAAGGTGCGGCCGCGCAGGCGCTTGCGCGAAAGGGCATAGGCCCCGGGGATCATTATCAGCAGGCTCATCAGCGTGCCGCCGAAGGTGTAGATGAAGGTGTTGCCATAGGCGACCCAGAACATCCTGTCGGACAATACCCTGTCGTAGGCGGCAAGCGTGATATCGACCGGCCAGAAGGTGACGCGGCCAGCCGTGACGGCGGCGCCTGAAGACAACGAGACTGACAGCACATAGATGAAGGGATAAAGCGTCGACAGGACAAAGAGGCCCAGAAGAATGGCATTTGCCCAGCCAAAAATCCGGTCGCCGCGAGAATACAGATTAAAGTTTGCCATGTTTCAGCTCCTCACCACAGCGACGTCGACGAGACTTTTCGGCTGATGCGGTTTGCCGAATAGACGAGGACAAAAGCGATGACCGCGTTGAACAGTCCGGCGGCCGTTGCAAGATCGTATTGGGTGCCCTGCAGGCCGGTGCGATAGATGAAGGTGGAAACGACGTCCGCTGTCTCGTAGGTGGATGGGCGATAGAGCAGAATGATGTATTCGAACCCAACCTCGACCAGATTGCCGATGCGGATGATCAGCATAATCACGATTGTCGGCAGAATGCAGGGCAGGGTAATCCGCCACATCATCTGCCAGCGCGATGCCCCGTCCACCCGTGCGGATTCATAGAGCGTCGGGCTCACGCCGGCGATGGCGGCGAGATAGACGATGGATTCGAAGCCCGCCTCTTTCCAGACCGACGAGCCTATATAAATCGGACGGAACCATTCCGGCTGGGTCAGGAAGTAGACCGGTTCAAATCCAAGGCCTTTCAGCAGAAGATTGACGATGCCGATCGAGGGCGAGAGGAAATTGATGACGATGCCGGCGACGATCACAACCGAAATGAAATGCGGCAGGTAAACAACGGTCTGCGCCCAGCGGCGGGCAACGACACTTTGAACCTCGTTGAACATCAGGGCCAGTATGATGGGGACGGGAAAGGCGAAGATCAGGCCAAGGCCACTGATCTTGATGGTGTTCCAGAAGGCGCGGATGAACATGTCATTGTGAAAGAGCTCCGCAAAGTTTTCAAAACCTACCCACGGGCTCTTTGCAATGCCGCGAAAGATCGAGAAGTCCTGAAACGCGATGACCAGCCCGTACATGGGCTTATAGAGAAAAACGGCGAACCAGATGAGCATTGGCGCCAACAGCAGATAGAGCTGCCAGTCGCGGCGCATGTCTTCCTGAAGATTGTGAAGGCGCCCTTGAAATCCCTGTTTCATGGTCGCGCTCCATCTCGATCTTTGAGCGATCTGCCGGTCGCGGCATCGAAGACATGGACGCGCGCTGTATCAATGGAAAGCCGGCTGACGCCAGCGAGCGCATGATCGCCATAGAGGGTTTCCGCCTTGGCGATAAACGGCTGGCCATCCGCCGTTCCATGCAGCAGCGCTTCAGCCCCGAGAGGCTCCACCAGGTCGACGCTGCAATTGAGAACCTCACGACCCTCGCCAGCTTCTACCGACAAGATTTCCGGCCGCAGGCCGAGCTGGACGGTCTGCCCTTCCGTTGCATTCTTCGCAAAGGCATCGGGAATACTGAAGCGCTGCCCTGAGCCGCCTGGTAGCCTGACCTTCACCGTGCCATCGTGCTTTTCGATCATTCCATCGAGAAGGTTCATCGGCGGCGAGCCGATGAAGCTCGCGACAAATGTGTTTGCCGGTTCGAGAAACACCTCCATCGGCGAGCCGACCTGTTCGATATGGCCGCCATTCATGATGACGATGCGGTCGGCAAGCGTCATCGCCTCCACCTGGTCGTGGGTGACATAGATGCTGGTAGCCTGCATTCGCTTGTGCAGCAGCTTGATCTCGGCGCGCATATGGGTACGCAGCTTGGCGTCTAGATTGGAGAGGGGTTCATCGAACAGGAAGATTTTCGGCTGACGCACGATGGCGCGGCCCATGGCGACGCGCTGGCGCTGGCCACCGGAAAGATCGGCCGGCTTGCGGGCCAGATATTCGGTAAGCCCCAATATCTGCGCGGCTTCCGCAACGGCCTTGTCGATGACGGCTCGTTTCTCGCCCCTGACGCGCAGGCCGAACGCGATATTCTCCGCCACGCTCAGATGCGGGTAAAGCGCGTAATTCTGGAATACCATGGCGACATCGCGGTCTTTCGGGGCGATCTTGTTGACCACGCGGCCGTCCATCGAGACCGTGCCATCCGAAATATCCTCCAGCCCGGCGAGCATGCGCAGCGTGGTGGACTTTCCGCATCCCGAAGGACCAACGAGGACAACGAATTCCTGCGGCTGTATGGAAAGATTGATACCATGGACGACTTCAAGGGCACCATAGCGCTTGACGACGTCGTTGATTTGAACTGCAGACATGAAAGGCCCCTCCTCAAAAGCCTTGAATGTTCAGTCAGGCGTCTTCGGCCCCCGTGAAGCGCGCTTCCTCGTGACGCGCGTGTTGACCTGCTCGATGAAGGTCCAGATTTTCGGGTTCCTGGAGAGTTCCGCGATTTTGGTTTCGAGTGATCCGAGGTGGCGCTGGACGGCTTCGCGTGCCGCTTCGACATCGCCTGACTCAATTCCATCCACGATTGCCTCGTGTTCCTCGATAACCTTTTCTGTGCGTCTGACTGCAAATACGCGCTTCAGATGCCGCATGCGGTCCATTTCGCCCTTGGCCTGGTTGACAACACTCCACGCTCCCGGAAGACGAGCGGCCGCAAAGATGTTCTTGTGGAATTCCTCGTCAAGCAGGAAGAAGTTTGTGAATTCTTCGTCTTTGGCAGCAATGCGCTGATTTGAAAGGCAGGTCTTGAGGCGCGCAATGTCTTCGAGCGAATGACGTTTGGCTGCCTCTATGACCGCGCCCTCTTCCAGTTTGAACCGTATGAAGCAGGCTTCCATATACCGCTGCACATCGATCGGCGAGATGTACGTACCACCCTGCGGAACAACAGTGACGAAGCCCTCTTCAGACAGACGGATGATCGCTTCGCGTACCGGCGTTTTGCTTACATTCAAGAGGGCGGCGATCTCTTTTTCTGACAGTGCGCGTCCTGGAAGCAGCTTGACTTCCACGATCAGCTTGCGGAGCAGCGCATGGATCCGGTTGGTCATGTTGCCGCCCTTCGGTAGCTCGCCAGGCGTGACGAGCTCGACCAAGGGCAGGGATGGAAACTCGTAAGTTTCAGACATATCAAATCCATAACTGAGATATCAGATTAGTTTCTGACATATCGGCATTGCCGGGCCGTGTCAAGCGATCCGTCCAGAGCAAATATAGAGCGGGTGATACCAGGGGCGTGGGTAATCAGTTTGAGGAGCAGAGTGCACGGACAGCACAGACTTCGTGAAGCTTGCGAAATGGCGACGAATGACCCAGCGAGCTCGATATTCATGCTCAGTTTCGGGGCAAGTCGACGATATGGCGCGGCGGATTAAACCGAAATGTCACACCCGTTGCGCATCAGTCGCGAGCAAACGAAAGGGTCCCCGGTGATGGGACTTTACTTTCCCGTCGATGTTACGGAGGTCTTTCCAGCCCCCCAACAATGCTCAGGTCCAGTTTTCAAACCTCAGCCAGAAGAGCGTCACAAGCCAGGCAAGGAGATCAACATCAAAGATGCGGGCAAAAAGCCGGCTCGAGGTTCCATCCCGCTTAGAAAACCACCACATGTCCTGCTCAAAGCAGACTGGCCGTGTATTTTGGTTATACCTCTGTTGCAGGCACTTGCGTTCACTTCTCCCGCTTTCGATTGCCCCAGAAACACCGACAACTCTCAGCCGTTGATTTAGCTTTGTCCTCAAAACATAAATGAAGTTGGAAACTGCTTATGTTCGCCTGCCGCTAACCGCGGAACCTTCGTGTGCTTCCTTTGTTAGTGGAACTAAAACACGGCGCATAATGCGGAACCGGTCATTTTTTGGCGGAAAGACAGGTGCGTTTTGCGTCGTCCCCGGTGTCAGCGGCGAGGTCAGCGCGCTATGAACAAGTTCTTCACAAATTTTGCGAGCCGCACAGCGTCGTTTTCCGGTTCGTCCACTGCGTTTGTCGTCGCGCTCGGCACAATTATCGTCTGGGCGGCAAGCGGGCCGCTGTTCGAATTTTCGGAAGTCTGGCAACTGGTCATCAACACGGGCACGACGATCGTGACATTTCTCATGATTTTCCTCGTGCAGAACTCGCAGAACCGGGATTCTGCAGCGATGGAAGCAAAGCTGGACGAACTGCTGAGGGCCGTAGAGCAGGCACGCGCAGATTTTATCGGGATCGAGCATCTCACAGAAGAAGAAATCGAGGATATTCGCGCTCGGCTGGAAAAGGAAAACGGATCTAAAGGCGAGAAGCCTTCTCCCCATCACGCCATGACGCGATTGCTTTCCCGGCGTTAGGTCAGTCGTTTTTTCTCATAGAGGCGGCGGTGGCCGTGTGCTGTCGCCGGACAGGTCACCCAAAACCAACTGCGACAAAGTTCGCTGAAAGAAGGAACTGCCGTGTCTCTCACGGCTCTGGCATTGAATGCGACACTCAAGTCTTCCACGTCGGCGGAACCATCGTCGACGGAAAGAATACTGGCATTGATCCTTCAGGAACTCGGCAATCATGATGTGCAAACCGAGATAGTCAGGCTTGTTGATCATGACATCAAGGCTGGCGTCACGTCCAACGAGGGCGAGGGGGGCGCC
This sequence comes from Agrobacterium sp. CCNWLW155, assembly GCF_036888815.1. NCBI lineage: Bacteria > Pseudomonadati > Pseudomonadota > Alphaproteobacteria > Hyphomicrobiales > Rhizobiaceae > Agrobacterium > Agrobacterium sp. CCNWLW155. Next base: position 63,396 of record NZ_JBAKFW010000008.1, on the reverse strand, counting down.
TGGCCGGCCATCCGCGAAAAGATCCTTGCTGTCGATATTCTTCTGATTGGAACACCGATATGGCTCGGGCAGCCCTCGAGCGTGTGCAAAAGAGCATTGGAGCGCATGGATGCATTCCTGGACGAAACCGATGAACAGGGACGTATGGTTTCATACGGAAAGGTCAGCGCCGTCGCGGTTGTGAGAAATGAGGACGGCGCTCATCATGTGTCGGTGGAACTTTTCCAGTCCCTGAACGATGTCGGCTTTACCGTTCCCGCAAATGCAGTTGCCTACTGGGTTGGGGACGCAATGGGTTCGAGGAATTTCGTCGATCTCGATGAAACGCCTGATGCCGTTAAAACCATGGTCACCATGCTTGTCCGCAACACAGTACATCTGGCTCGGCTTCTGAAGAACAGTCAATATCCGCGCGGTGAGTCCTGAGAGCGTTTGGGCTCACTCTGCCGGCTCTTCCTCGCTCCTGGTCACAAAGGGGCCGCGTGTAAAGGCGCCTGTCACCCTTTTGTACCGTGCCCGGCCTGATGTCACCACTACGGCGGTCGTCACCTAAGGCGACATTTCCCCTGCCAATAATTATTTTCGGAACTCTCTGCGCGTCTGCTGGTTCGAAGGACGTTCATGCCGGCCCGAGACTGGTTTCCCTCGGAGCAATCTCCCGAAAGGGAGGCTCGCAATCCATGATCATAGCGGAGGAAAAATCCAAATGAAGAAAACTGTTTTCGTTGCGTTGCTTGTCGGTGGCGGTGCGCTGTCGGCTTTCGCCCAGCAGGCTCCAACCGCCAACCCGGGTGGCGATACGCCGGCTGTCGCCACACCAAACGCCAATAATCCCACGGCTCCGGTGGAGGGTGCCAACAGCTTCACCGAAGCGCAGGCCAGACAGAGAATGGAAGATGCCGGTTACACGCAGGTCAAGGACCTGACGAAAGACGACAAGGGTGTGTGGATGGCATCGGGCATGAAGGGCGGCAAGACCGTGGCCATAGCGCTCGATTATCAGGGCAACGTCGTCGCCAAGTGAGGCGCGCGGGATTTGGGAGAAGTGACATGAGAACCTTGACTGGACTTTTTGATGATTATGATGATGCAAGCGCCGCTGTCTCCGAACTGGAGAGAGCAGGCGTGCCGTCAAGTGATATCAGCGTCGTGGCAAGCAACGCCGACAGACGACATGCAGAAGATTCCGATTCCAACGCTGCGGAGGGCGCAAGCACCGGTGCGGGCATCGGCGCACTTGTCGGTGGTGCCGGCGGCCTGCTGACGGGGCTTGGATTGATGGCTATCCCGGGAGTTGGGCCGGTGGTAGCAGCGGGCTGGCTTGCCGCGACCGCTGTAGGAGTAGCGGGCGGTGCCGTCGCCGGTGGCGCTGCTGGCGGGCTGATCGGAGCCATGACCCGCTCGGGTGTTTCCGAAGAGGACGCCAATTTCTACGCGGAGGGGGTGCGCCGGGGCGGTACGCTCGTAACCGCACGCGTGGAAGACAATCTCGTACCGGAGGCCGAAGCCGTGCTCAAGCGGCAAGGCTGGGTCGATCCTGAAGAACGCCGTGCCGCCTATCGTGAACAGGGCTGGACGGGTTTCGATGAAATGTCGAGGCCCTATGCGCCGGAAGACGTTGAGCACGAGCGTAGCCGCTATCGCCGCTCGGCAATTTGACGAGACCGCCCGCCATCCAGGGGCGTGGTCCGCCATCGCCCCCGGTCAACGCCTTGCAGGAGCTAACATGGCCCAAAAACCAGATTCCACCTCATCATCATCCGGCGCCGCCACCATTCACGACCAGAAGCTTGTTCGGGGGGCAGGTGGGGAACTGCACCAGACTGCATCCGGCGACGATCCCGTGCTGACGACCGCCCAGGGTGGGCCAGTTGCGGACGACCAGAATTCGCTTCGGATTGGTCCTCGCGGGCCGCTCGTTGTGGATGATTTTCATTTCCGCGAGAAAATCTTCCACTTCGACCATGAGAGGATTCCCGAACGCGTTGTTCACGCCCGCGGTTATGGCGCGCATGGCTATTTCGAGACCTATGAATCCCTTGCCGCTCACACCAAGGCTGATCTGTTTCAGCGGGCGGGTGAAAGGACTCCCGCTTTTGTGCGGTTCTCGACGGTTGCCGGCAACAAGGGCTCGGCCGACCTCGCGCGGGATGTGCGCGGTTTTGCCGTGAAGCTCTACACCAAGGAGGGAAACTGGGACCTCGTCGGCAACAACATTCCGGTATTCTTCATTCAGGACGCGATCAAGTTTCCGGATCTCGTCCATGCTGCCAAACAGGAACCCGATCGCGCCTTTCCGCAGGCGCAAACGGCGCATGATACCTTCTGGGATTTCATTAGCCTCACGCCCGAAAGCATGAACATGGTCATGTGGATCATGTCCGACCGGACCCTTCCACGTTCCTTCCGGTTCATGGAAGGGTTCGGTGTGCACACTTTCCGCTTCGTCAATGCGAAGGAGCAATCGACCTTCGTGAAATTTCACTGGAAGCCGAAGCTCGGGTTGCAGTCGGTGGCGTGGAACGAGGCGGTCAAGATCAACGGCGCCGATCCCGATTTTCACCGGCGTGATCTCTGGACCGCGATCCAGTCAGGAAATTTTCCGGAGTGGGAACTGCAGGTTCAGCTTTTTGACCAGGATTTCGCCGACAGCTTCGATTTCGACGTTCTCGACCCCACCAAGATCATCCCCGAGGAAATACTTGCGCCGAAACCGGTCGGACGTCTCATCCTCGACCGCATGCCGGACAACTTCTTTGCCGAAACCGAGCAGGTGGCGTTCATGACCCAGAACGTTCCGCCCGGCATAGATTTCAGCAATGATCCGCTGCTGCAGGGAAGGAATTTCTCCTATCTCGATACACAGTTGAAGCGGCTCGGCGGGCCCAACTTCACGCACCTGCCCGTCAATGCGCCCAAGTGTCCTTTCGCAAATTTCCAGCAGGATGGCCATATGGCGATGCACAATCCGGCAGGACGCGCCAATTATCAACCGAACTCCTTCGGGGAGGGACCAAGGGAATCGCGCATGCGTGGTTTCCAGCATTTCCCCGCTGAGGAGCAGGGCCCCAAGGCAAGGTTGCGGCCGGAAAGTTTCGCCGATCACTACAGTCAGGCGCGCCAGTTCTACATCAGTCAGACGCCGGCCGAGCAACGCCATATCGCATCGGCGCTCACCTTCGAACTCAGCAAGGTGGAAACGTTGGTCATTCGTGAGAGGATGGTTTCGCATCTTCTCAATATCGACGAAACGCTTGCCGCGACCGTGGCACAGAAGCTCGGCTTTCCGACCATGCCGAAACCGGCAGACGCGGCCATGCCCACCCGTCAGGATCTCGATCCGTCGCCGGCGCTCAGCATCGTTCAACGGGGTCCCAAACGGTTCGAAGGTCGCAAGCTCGGCATTCTTATCGCCGATGGCGTGGATGCTAAATTGCTAAAGGGGCTGACCCAAGCGGTAACAGCCGAGAAAGCCGTCTTCGAGTTTATCGCGCCCAAGGTTGGCGGTGTAACTGCATCTGACGGCACCTTTATCGAGGCACATCACATGATTGATGGCGGCCCTTCGGTGCTTTTCGATGCGGTGGCGCTGCTGCCATCGGCAGCGGCCATCGATGAGCTGATCAAGGAGGCAACCGCCCGGGATTTCGTTGCAGACGCGTTCCAGCACTGCAAATTCATCGGTTACGACCAGTCGGCGCTGCCGCTACTGGAAAAAGCGGGAATTGCAGATGCCATGGATGAAGGGGTGCTCCCCTTGCCGGGCGAAGGGGGGCTAGCGGCTTTCGTGTCCGAACTCGGCAAGCTGCGGGTCTGGGCGCGCGAGCCGTCACTCAAACTCGGCAAGGCCTCTATTCCTGTCAATAAGCAATGAAGAAACCCTGACTCCCACTCACCAACCAAAGCAACAGGAGACTAAAAATGGCTGAGAAGACATTGGAAGACCTTTTCCTCGATACGGTAAAGGATATTTATTTCGCCGAGCGCCAGATTCTCAAGGCGCTCCCGAAGATGGCACGCGCTGCACAGTCGGCGGATTTGAAGGCCGCATTTGAAAAACACAGGGACGAGACCGAGGTCCATGTGGAGCGTTTACAGAATGTCTTTGAACTGCTCGGAAAGCCGGCGCGAGGCAAGACCTGTGAGGCGATCCAGGGCATCATCGCGGAAGGGGAGGAGATCATGGAGGAATTCAAGGGCTCGCCAGCGCTCGATGCCGGGCTGATTTCTTCGGCCCAGGCGGTGGAACACTACGAGATCACCCGTTACGGCACTTTGAAAACCTGGGCGGTTGAACTCGGCATGAAAGAAGCAGCCAAGCTGTTCGAACAGACACTGGGCGAAGAAAGCGCAACGGATACGGCTCTTTCCTCGCTTGCCCAGGCACGTGCCAACATCAAGGCCAAATCCAAGGCGGCATGATCCGCCACACGGACGTGCCGCTTAAACCGGCGGCACGTCCGGTTTTGCCGTTGTCTCTTTCATGCGAGGCTGAACCATGAGGCTGTTACGCGACAATGGATTGACGATTGTCCTTGTCCTGACTTCCCTGTTAACGATTGGTGGCATGCTCGCGACCGGCTGGGCTGTTTACAACGAGGAGCTTGTGCAGCATCAGGCGACGCCGCTCACGCTTTTTTCTTACGCAAAGAGCGGCCATTTTCTTTCCGCCCTGTTCGAAAACTGGGAGAGCGAATTTTTGCAGATGTCGGCGTATGTCATGCTGACCGCTTTTCTGTTTCAACGAGGCTCGTCCGAATCCAAAGACCCCGACGAGCCAGCGTCACAGGATGAAGACCCTGCGCAAAAAGCAGATGATCCCGAGACACCCCGGGCAGTGAGAGCAGGGGGATTTATCCGCGCCATCTATTCCTACTCCTTGGGGCTTGCCCTGTTCTTCCTTTTTATTGTCAGTTTTGTCTTGCATCTGAAATACAGCGCCGACGCGGCTGCTTTGGAGGCTGCCATGCACGGCGATCCCGAGACAACGCTGTTTGCGCATCTGGGAAGTGGAGAGTTCTGGTTTGAATCGTTTCAGAACTGGCAATCGGAGTTTCTTTCGACCGCCGTTCTTGTGGTTCTTTCGATCTTCCTGCGCTTCCGTGGATCACCGGAATCGAAACCCGTTGCCGCGCCTCACAGTGAGACCGGCGGATAGGGAGGAGGAATGATCGAGTTTTCTGCGGAGGGAGACTGGCGGCACCTGTGCGTCGATATGCAGCGTGTCTTCGCTGAAGATACGCCATGGCATGTCGAATGGATGGACCGCATCAGTGAAGAGGTAGAGGCTGTGGTTCAGGGCGACCCCGAGCGATGCATCTTCACCTGTTTCGTGCCGCCGAGGTCTGTAGAGGAGGCCCCCGGTGCGTGGCGAGCTTATTATGAAAAATGGCCGATGATGACACAGCAGGCGCTGGCTCCCGAACTCATCGGGGTTATCCCCTCGTTATCGCGCTACATCCCGCCCGCCCGCATCTTCCGCAAAAGTGTCTATTCGCCGTGGCAACATGGAGGCCTGGGCGAAATCCTGCGGCAGGAGCAGGTTTCGACCCTGGTGATTACCGGCGGGGAAACAGATGTCTGTGTTCTCGCTACCGTTCTTGGGGCGATAGACCAGGGTTTTTACGTCATTCTGGTCGAGGATGCACTTTGCAGCGGACGGGATGCGACACACGATGCAGCCTTGAAGCTGCTCTCGGATCGTTTTTCAACGCAATTGCAGGTATGCGATACGGCAACGCTTCTTGTAGCGCTCCCATCGAAGAAAGGAACAAGACTGCCTGAGCGAAGTTAGGCCACCTGTTCCCGCCACCCGGAGATCAAGCGATGACCGAAACAGTTGATCATCAAACCAGCAACAGCCTGAATATCGAAGCCGCGACCCCGAAGGTAATCAAAATCATTGTGGGCGAGCGCACGGTACTTGAGGGTGTCCTCAACACCGGCAGCGTTCTGACGGTCAAGACACGAGAGGGCGCCGAATCTCAATCCATCGAACTCACGATCGACGACCTGGCGCAGTAGGGTAGGGACTTGGGACCGGGGTTAACCCCTGAAATCACCCTCGTTAATGTCTCGCTCGTCGTAGTTCAAATCCCAGTCTTTTTCGGGCTTTTTGGCACCGGGCGGCAGCTTGTTGGCTGTTGCGTCGTCAGACCCTGTGATTACCCTCGGCTTTGCGCTCACGACGCCGTTGTTATCAGAGGTTTTTTTGCCGCGCGCAAATTGCGGTTCGCTGTCCTTGTGAATCTGCTTCAGCTTTTCGTCCTTTTTCATGGTATCCTCCTTGGTCCTTTACTAACCGTTTTCCCGCGTCACTGTTCCCTCAAAGCCCTTGTCAGGCTGGAACCGCCTTCAGATGCCGCAGTTAGATCCCGGGATAGATCCGTCATTCCCGGATCCACAAGCGGAGATAAAGCGATGAATCGACCAGACGAAGATACCAAGCCAGAACCCGGTACAGATGATGCCCGCTCCGGCGATGGCGACGAAAGCCGCCAGGACAGGGAACAGACGAGAAAAAACGCGGAGCATATGATCGAGCGGAGGCAGCGGAGGCACCCAACCGGCGGCCCGGAAAACGCCTGATCAATTGTGGGGCTGGGAGCGGTTCAACTGTTCGGATCCCGACGCCGGGACAGTTACTGATTTTGCGATTGTACGTTGGCGTACGGCAACCAAGCGTCTCGCGAGACATTTGCCCATCGTGAAAGGATGGAAAAATGGCCAAGCACGCTGTGAGTGGAGTTTCCGGAGACAAATTGAGTGACGCGCAGCTGGAGGCGTTGCGCGTCGGTATTGCAGATCTTGCACCGGCCTTGACGGCTTTTGCCCGCCGCTTCGTCAGAAATGAGGAAGATGTCGATGACCTTGTTCAGGAGACGATGTTGCGGGGGCTTCGAGCTCTGCACGGTTTTACTCCCGGCACGGCGTTAAAATCGTGGCTTTTCACCATTTTGCGCAACACTTTCTGTACCCGCTACAAGGTGTCGAAACGCGAATGCATCGGTTTGCCTGTCGGTATCGAACAAATCATGTCTACCCCTGCTAGCCAGGAATGGCGTGTGCAGCATCAGGAAGTGATGCGGGCGATTCGCGATCTCGACAGGGATCAAAAAAGAGCTCTGCTGCTTGTGGCCGAAGGGACGAGTTACTCCGATGCCGCGGCTATTTGCGGTTGCCGGGTAGGCACCATCAAAAGCCGGGTCAACCGGGCAAGGGAATCGCTACGGCGCAATCTCGAATGAGCGCGGGTTCGACCGCAAATTGCGCCCCATAACCTTTGTACCGCATGTCATCGATGCTGCCATGCAAATGAAAGATTTCTCCCTTTACCGGCGGCAGCTCGCATGTATCTGCCGAAAGGTTTGCCCTCATTTGCAGCCGTCCCGTTTTGAAATACCAGTCGATTGCAAGGCCTTGAAGGCTACACTCAAGGAAAACACCTTTCTCGAAATGTGAGCAAAGAAGAGGCCAGATGTGATGGCGCCGTTTTGAAAGTAACGCGGCCATCCTCGCCCTCGCCAGTCTTCCGTCTGTGTTTTCTGCCTCCTGCCAGTTCAATGTCGAAAGCTGCATCGTGCGGGGATCGTTAGGGTCCCGAACCACCTGCCGGGCATCGGGCGGCAGGTTTCCTTGAAAAATTTCCGCCTGTTTAAGCCGGTTTTTTATTTCCTGTTCCTTATCGTGATCCGGATGGTCGGAGAAGAAGAAAAAAGGGTTGGCCGAGCCGTGGTCATCGCCCATGAAGATTAATGGCGTCTGCGGGGAAAGGAGGAGAATTGTTTCGAGCGTCATGAAGAGAGACGGCGGAATAAGGGCACGCAGCCTTTCACCCCGTAGCCGGTTTCCGGCCTGATCATGGTTATGGAGAAAATTCACAAATCGTTGCGGCGGCAGATGGCCGCTTGGCTCTCCACTGCTCGCGAAATCCCGTGAAGGGCGTGGTTCTCCCTGATAGACAAAACCGGTCGCAAGCGATCGGCGAAGCTTGTCACGGGGCCGTATCGCGAAGTCACCATAGACGCCGCCGTCTTCATTCGTCGTCGCAACATGGATGACGTGGTGCCAGTCGTCGTTCCACTCCGCATCAATCAGCACCGTGCCATCGGCGGCGGGTGTCATTGGCGAGGCTGCGTTTCTCGCGTCCTCTATAACGAGATGGACATTCCTGCCTTTTATAGTTTGTCTCACTTCCAACGCCAGCTCAATGAGGAAATCGACGTCCTCATCGCTGCCGGCGAGATGATCGGCAGCATCGATCCGCAATCCGTCAAAACGATAGGTTTGAAGCCAGTATAATGCGTTTTGAATGAAGAATGACCGGACCTCGGATCGGTTAAAATCCGGCGCGGGACCCCACGGCGTCGCATCCTTTTTGAAAAATGTGGGCACATACTCTTGAAGCGCGTTTCCGGCGGGGCCGAAGTGATTATAGACGACATCCAGCAGCACCATGATTCCGTGACCATGGGCTTTATCGATGAAGGCCCTTAGCTCGTCGGGAGAGCCGTAGTCCCGTTGCGGGGAAAACTGCAGGACGCCGTCATAACCCCACCCGCGATTTCCGGCAAACGTCGCGAGCGGCATAAGTTCGACCACGGTAATTCCGATGTCGTTGAGATATTCAAGTTTACCTGCAGCGGCCGCACAGGTGCCTTCGGGTGTAAAAGTTCCGACATGAAGCTCATAGACGATCGTTTCGTGCCAGGGCCGACCCTCCCAGTCCTGGTTTTTCCAGACAAAGTCATGGTTGACGATCAGGGATGGGCCAAGCGGGCCTTCTTGCTGCTGATTGGAAGCTGGATCGGGAACCCTGTTTCCATCGGCCAGAACGAAGCAATAGTGATCGCCTACAAGGGAGTTTTTTTGATGTGGTGCCAGCCGTCACCGGTTCTGTGCATGTCGAATTCCGCATCGTTAAGCCGCAGTTTTACGGCGGCTAGTGCGGGTGCCCAGATGGTAAAATCCGTTTCCCCGGAGTGATTGCGCTGCGCCCCCATTCGCGATGATTCACTGCCTTCATCACCAGAGCCTCCCATTGTCAGTGGCCAGACCTGTTGATGATCCTGCTGTCGCCTGTCGCCTGTCGCCTGTCGCCTGTCGGCTCGTCTCTTTGCAAAAGTCTCCGGCCTGATGTCAGCAACGACATCCGTTCCACGCTTGCTGTCGCGAACAAGGCTTTCGAAAAGCGCCATATATTGCGCAGCACTCTTGTCCCACGAAAAATTGGCCTGCATGGCCTGTGTCTGAAGTCGCCTGAAAAGTTCCCGGTCATTATAGGCGTTAATGGCTCGATCAAGCGCGGCACGCAGATCGTCCTCATTTCCCGGCTCGAATTGAAAGCCCGTTGCCACTCCCGCTTCAATGGCTGCATCATTCGCATCGATGATGGTTTCCGCCAGCCCACCCGTGCGGCTGACGATGGGCAGCGCGCCGTATCGCAGGGCATATAGCTGTGTCAGCCCGCAGGGTTCGAACCGTGAAGGCTGGATGATGAAGTCCGAGCCGGCCTGAATCATATGCGCCAGGCGCTCATCGTAGCCGATATGGACACAGACCAGTTCCGGATAACGTTGTGCCAGCGCACGCAAGCTGTCTTCCAGTGCCGTGTCACCCTCTCCGTGAATGATCAGCCGCCCTTTTTGTGCAATGATAAGGGAGACGACCTGAGGGAGGAGATCAATACCCTTTTGCCAGGTCAGACGGCTAACCACGCCGAACACAGGGCCTTGGGTCGGGGCTAGGCCAAGGGCCCGAAGCAAGGCATATTTGTTGAGGCTCCGTCTTGTCGCCGTGGCAGCCGTAAAATTTGCGAGAATGTAGGGATCTGTCGCCGGATTCCAGACGTCCTGATCGACACCGTTGACGATGCCGCGCAGGTCGTCTCGCCGCCTGGCAAGCACGCCATGCATTCCCATCCCCATTTCCGGTGTCAGGATTTCTCTTGCATAAGTCGGACTAACTGTCGTTATCGCCGATGCAGTCGTCAGGCCGCCCTTCAAAAATGACATGTCACCGTAATATTCAAGGCAATCGACAGTGCAGAGGTGCGGAGGCAGTCCAAGCATACCCGCCCGCTCCAGCGGATACTGTCCCTGAAATGCGAGATTGTGAAGGGTTAGAACGGAAGCTACCGCCGGCGTCGAATCGGCGAGATAAACGCAGGTCAAAGCCGTGTGCCAATCATGGACATGGACAACATCCGGCTTCCAGCCGTCAATGGCGCCGAGGGCTATTTCCGCCGCTACCTTGGACAGAACCGCAAAGCGTAGATCGTTGTCGGCAAAAGGTTTACCTTTTACGCCATAGGGATGTCCGTCTCTGTCGAAGAGGCTTGCCGCTTCAAGAAGCAGAAGCTTGTGACCATCGGAAACAACGGAATAAAGCGATACCGGCTGCTCCAGAATATTGGCAACCAGACACGGCTTCTGGCCGCGGACAAGCGGCGTGAGCCTGCGGTAGAGGGGTAGTAATGTCCGAACATCCGCCCCCTGTCGTTCCAGTGCCTCCGGCAGAGCGCCCGCGGCATCGGCCAATCCGCCGGTTTTTACGAAGGGAAACATTTCGGCCGTAACGGCAAGAATCCGCATTTGGCGCCTCCGGGAACGCATTGATTTCAGACTGTGGGGAGCCCGGAAACAGGTTGGTAACAACCAAGCCACCTGCCGGGAACAGGCGGGCGCTTACCTGTCCTGGTGGTGGCCCTGATGCGTCGTGTTTATCTTGATGTTTGCCTGTCTGCCCGTCCGGGTTGAAGCATTCTGTTCCTTGACAGGTGAGGTATCGTCCGTGCTCAGACGGTCATTGTCACCGGAACCTTGCTGGCTACGGTTGCTTTCGGGAATGGGCAGTGTTTTCCTGGTCATGTTACACCTCGTCGGGCATGAGTGCCGTAGAGCGAACCAAACCGTACTTTCTCATCTTTGTTCCCGTTGCCACCACGTTTCATCGCACGGACGAGTAATCCCACGTGGGGACCAAGGTGCAGGAATGGGACAACGTTCCACCTACCGGCGTGGCGAGATGCTGGATCATCCGAGACCGGGGGAGCTTCCTTTTGGAAGAATCAAGACCGTAACCAAGGCGCCATGCCAGGCGCAATTCCTGGGTGTCAGCCCACACGCAACTTGGTTCGAAAATAGAGAGCGGCCAATTGCTGAAGTTTTAACGGATTGACAACACCGCGATCGTACATTTTCAGGACATAGCGAGCGACGTCTGCCCGGCTTAACGCAGGGTCGCGTTCCCCAGACACTACAGCCTCGTAGGCTGTCTTAACGATATCGATGTCTTTATCCAGAAAAATCCCGGAACTTTTGTACTCGTGATTGGCGTACATTTCACCTCCTTGAAACGCGATCCGCATTTCACAGTGTGAGGGATGATGCATCCATTCTACAGGGAAACCACCAAAGATAAATGTCGAAAGCGTACAAACGACTGCGGTGTTTGTGCGGCCTACCGAATCCCGTCGCTCCCAACAGCCGTCAGCTCGTCAAGCGGGGATCGGAGCGGTAAAAAGCGGGCGAGCACGCGATTGTTTTCCTCCTCAGGCATGCCATAGAGGTCACCGGCATAATTTTCCAGCGTTTCGCGGTTCCTGATCGTAATTTTTCCCCTTTCGGAGCGAATGAACCCATGGCTTTCGAGAACGTGAAGGGCGTCTGTCACGCTCGCTCGTCTAACTGCCAGCATAGTCGACAAAAAATCGTGTGTCAGTCGCAGCTGGTTGCCCTCCAACCTGTCGTGGCACATCAGTAGCCAGCGGGCGAGGCGCTCCGTTACGGACTGGGTGGCATTGGAAGAGGCCGTGCATTCGACCTGCGTTCTCGAAATGTGCAGGGCGCGGACCAGAATCTCGGAGAATATCCGATGTTTTGCAAGAAGCGCGTCAAACGAGCCGATGTCCATGAAAAGTGCTTCGCCCGGGGCCTGCACCACGATCTCGGTCAGGTTTGTTTCCGCACCCGCCGCAGCTCCTGTCGGCACAAAACCTTCTCTCCCGACGATCCCTGCTTCGATTTTACGCCCCGATTTTGTCACCACCACGATGGAGGCGATGCCGGATGACAGGAAGAAGATACGCTCGATCGGCGCGCCAGCGGATATCAGCACATCGCCCAAGACAAGCTTTATCGGGTTACAGGTCCCCATGACCTCGCGCCTGATGTCATCGGGTAAAAGAGAAAGCAGAATATTTTCATCATTATGGCTCTGCAGTCGCTCCAGCATGAGATGCGCCTCGCTCTAATGTCTGATGCCCCCTCCTTGCGCTATCAAAGCGGAGACAATGTTCTCGATGTCCTCCGAACGTCCGGAGAGGACAAAAGGTCCCGGCTCCCTGTCGATAAGCGTCTCCGGCACGAAAAAAAGATAAGGAATGGCTTCGCCATCCAATTGTTCTGTGAGACGCAGCAAAACGTCTGCCTCGTACCGGACGTCGATAATCGCAGCGACAAATTTCAGAGCCGTTTTCCCCTCTATAAAGCTGGCCGAGTACGGCCCTTCCAAGCCGATCTGGGCGTGAAACCAAGCCATCCTGATTTCCGACGTAACAGTGTCTGTCATGCCGATGATTGCGATGGTGAGCCGTTTAACAGTCCGCATGCTTTACTCCTCGCATACCGTCCGCATGCGTGCGCCGTTCTACGTACCATAACGCGTGAACAAGCTGATTTCAGCCCGGTAACCGAATTTATCAAATATGCGCAAAAGGGAATGCCTCGGCATCAGGAATCGATTCCTGAAGATAAAACGTCTTGGCCTCATCCCTTAGCCATTGCCGTTTCCGTTGCGGAACAATTGCGGATGGATGGGGTTAGGGCGCGGTGCCCATGAGGAGGTATCCGATGCAGGCCAAAAATGACGATCTGGCTAACGCGCCGAAGGAAGGCATCAGACCCGAGCAGGACCTGAACCGACCGATGAGCGAAAGGCTCGATTCAAAATTCTCAGCCATCGGCATAGATGACGGCGATTTTCGCTGGTGAAAGCGCACATGGCAGACCATGATGATCTATGGACTTGTGATATTTGCACTGGCTGCCGCGATTGCGCTTTATTTCCTGATTGGAATGCATCCTGGCCGCGCCGCGCGAAGCGGCGCGGGGCGCTGCCTTTCAGTCTAGGCCTTACCCTTTGCCGGGTTGAGTCCGCCAATTGATGATGGAAAGGTGATTTCTCCTCTTCTGCGCCGCAAGGGAACATCCACCTGATAAGGCACAGCTACCACCGGTTGCGGCGAGGTGCGGAACCGGCTGGGTGCCACAGCATCGGTCACAGCCAGATAGTTGGCTGTAGCAAAACGTTGCGTCTCCTCGGCCGGGAGCATATCGCTATCCAGCAACTTTGCCGCGGCCAAGGCCAGGTGACGGCTGGGGTAAACGCCCCTTATCGCCTCTGAGATGACAACCGCCCAACCGTTTTCATGCGCCGTGATCTGGTATTCGAGTTTCTTGTCCATGTGTTCAAACCTCCCTGTTTGGGAGCACCTAACCAAGATGGGAAAAGCTTGTTCCTGATTGCCAAGGCGAATGCCGCAGACCGGCTGCGCCAGGTGGTCTCAGCACGCATTTCCTCAATTCTGCGCAGGTCGGCTATGAAGGCGCGCTGCTGTGATGCGCTTGCTTATGGTCACGAAGGCGCAGCAGAAAGGAAGGATGTGTCGTGACGAAAAGACGTATGCCGCCTGGCGTCAAACGGACATGTCCGCGGTCCTTCGTCACCCCGCTTGTGCGTCCGGTGAGTGCATAGAGAGCGTTCGCGCCACTCGCCACGATAAGGTCCAGATCGAGAAGGGACAGCTCCCGCTCTCAACCACCAGACGCAGCTTAGCACTTCGCCGCCGTTTGGATGGTCATGCGACCGACGCTTGCCACGCTGTTCGAATCTGAAGTGTTTTACGGCGTTGATGACATAACATTGCGAACGATCGACAACCAGACATTCCTCAGGCAGACGGCCTGCTGGACCGACGAACGGCCTGCCTTTCAGATTTTCTTCATTGCCGGGCTGTTCTCCCACCAGAACCACGCGCTCCCTTGTGTCGGCCTCGCCAAAAACCAATTGGGTGGCGTGACGATAAAGGTTACTTCTTTGACAGCTTTCCGCTTCGCCGCGCAAGGCACGGAGTGAGGACGCATCCGCGCGCTCGGGCTGAAAGGCAGGTGGGACGGCTTCTTCCCGTGGTTCTGGCCAAGGTGTTTTCTTCCGTCGGTGTGCCCATTGGCTCCGATTTCCGCGACGGTGCCGAGAGACATACCGAATGACCGGGTTTCGGTTTATGGCGCTGTCTCGAACATGGGCCGAAATTGCGAATATTGGCCATTTCATGATGCAGGGTCGTCCCCTTCTCCAAATTTGTACGGTAACGTACTCACTGTTTTCATTCGATTTTCCGCTGCTAATATGACGGCTGCAGGTTGATGTTTCGAGCAAAGGGGCGAACCGGGCGAACCGCTATGCTTGGATCAAATTTTGTTGTTTATAACCGATTGTTGAAAACACTCGGCACAGAACGGCTGTTGCAGCTTGTCTCCCGGATGGAGCCGGTGAATCTGCAGGCCGGATATCAGCTGGTTGCGACTGGCATGCCCATTTCCCATTTCTGTTTTATCGAAACCGGTCTTGCATCGACAATTGTTCACGATGAGGGCGGCAAAAGAATTGAAACCGTGCTTGTCGGGCGCGAGGGTGTCACCGGCTGGCCCGCGCTTCTGGGTGCGGAAACCACACCGGATGAAACTGTGATGAGGGTGGGTGGTCGGGGCCTCCTGATCCCGGTTATCGAACTAATGCGTCAGATGGAAGGGGACACGCACCTGCGTGAGCTGTTGCTGGGCTACGTTAATATCTGCATGCTACAGGTAGGCCAGCTTGTCCTGGCAAATGGACAATATAGTTTACGGGAAAGGCTCGCGCGCTGGTTGCTGATGTGCCGTGACCGACTCGACACCGATGATCTGCCGATTACCCATGAATTCCTCTCCTCGGTTCTTGGAGTACGCCGACCGGGCGTTACCAACGAATTGCACGTTCTCGAAGGCATTCATGCGATTCGTGCCAGCCGCGGGAACGTCCGGATCATCAATCGCAGCATATTGGAAGACGTCGCCGACACAACCTACGGCGTACCCGAGAAAGAATATGAAAAACTAATGGCTCGTATACGGACGGATGTTGTGGCCCCGTCAGTGATTTCTGTCTAGGGCGTCGACGAAGCGGACTACTTTCAGCACCTCCTGCTCTATATTCCGTATGATGATGCATCCCTCGGAGATGTCACGCCCTTGCAGGATTGCCTCGCTCATCAGGGCGCGGGCATCTTTAAGCGCCTCTTCAATTGCCCGGTCGAGCGAAGACAGATCGCTCCCCTCCAGATCATCAAGGACGCTTTTGCCGCTGATCACGGTGAAGAAAAATCTTGGCATGGCGGTCTTCCCAAGAAAAGACATGCTCGCCGCTGGCGCTCGGCGCGGCTTGTCCTCATCCAAACTGTCGCAAATACTGGGCCTGTTTCTCAAGCCGGGTAGCAAGTTCGGAAATGCTCATATTCGTCGCGCATAAATGAATCGCACATTCCAGGAATTGCAGGGACGAACGCCTGAGAAAGTCCTGCTGCTGCTCATAGGCTATTCTGGCGATGCGATCGGATTTGCTGGATTTGTCCGTCATCTTCTGTTCCTCGGATTGAATTTTCTCACGCGCCTAACCCGGGGAGCGCGCAATTGTTTCGAAAAAAGTTCCCCTGCTGTCGTTGTCTCGCGGAACATCGTCGCCTCAGATCGGTTGGGTAAGTCGAAACTCAATCGGAGGCAGTGATGACCAGTAATTCTCCACGAGATGGCACTCCCGGCACCACCGACCAGTCGCCCCGCTGGGAGGGGCCAAAGGAAAACCGGCCAAGAGGCTACATGAAACCCACCGACGACCCCGAGCACGATCGGGATGCTGTTGGGGAGAACCTCAACGACCCCCGCAAAAAACGTATTTCTGACGCGATGAAGACGCGCGACGACCAGTAATCCGGCAGGTTATCGACGCCACCCGGTAACAAGAGAAAACAGGCCACGTCCACAAAAACGTCGGCCAGCACCCGTCAGGGAGGGCCGGACGCATCACATGAAAACGCGAAGGCGCCTTTGGAAACCAAAAACCCCGCTGGGGACATGACGAGCGTTCGAAGAGCAGGGTTTCCGGGGGAGGTGGTGAGCGTGACAGTCACCACACCCATGACCCCGACCGAAATTAATGATCCGCCAGCAAGAACGATGAAAAAGGTGAAAAAGGAAAAGATCGTCGCAAAAGGTGACCAGGGAAAGCAATGCGCTTGATCTCGAGAAAGAGGTGTTCACGAAAAGTGAGCCCTCGCAGATCGCACGGCCTCTAAAAGACTCCGCAGACCAATCTTACAGCCGCAAGGCCAATCCGTTCCGATCTGCAATGTCAATGCGGTGTCAACCGGGCTGGCCGGGTGCTGCCAGAAAGACCCAACGTTGTGCTGAAAGACGCGAAGGGGAAGCTTCGCAAGGAGTGAGGCAAACAACGGCAGCGCGCACTTGATTTGTCTTCGTTGCGAGGCCTGCGAACCTGCCTTTTGAACTATTCATCGTTCCTCACGAAATATTAAATCTCGGAACTCCTCTCGTGCCGATTGGTTGGGTTAGGGCATGCCACAGGGCACGCAAGTGACAAATCACCAATATGAGGAGTACATATCATGGCAAATCAAGGTGGTACGCACGAACAGCACGTGAAGGCCGGTCAGCAGAGCCACAAGAACAGCGACAATCGTTCGAAGTCGGCGTCGGCCTCCAACAATAGCGATAATGGTAAAACCCGAGGCGGCACACACGAGCAGCATGTAAAGGCGGGTCAGCAGAGTCACAAAAATTCCTGATGCCAGAAAAATGGGAAATCCCCGCGCGTATCGCGGGGATTTCTTTGTTCTGTTCCCCATGAAACAGGAAAGTTACATGGCCGCTTGCCCGCAGCTCTCTTGACGTAGCGACTTCGCAAGGCCGCAAAGCGCTTCTCCCGCTCCTCGCAGAATTCGGAGATTTTCGCTTAAAGTGACGTGATGCATGATCGCGTCTGGCCATGCTCCATTGGGTCTGAGGCCTTTTTGGGCGCCGTTCAGTGATAAAATGATTTGCTATAACAATATTTCAAGTGATGGTGAGTTATAGAAAAGGTGGCTATACCTCACGCAATGGAACTGGCAGTCGACAATTGGCTCAAACCTCATACGCCGGACGCGCGTCGATCTCGTTAGTAAATGACGGCACCTTTGTCTTGATCATGCCATCTGTGCGGAATAACCATCTCATTGCGGAGATTGGGGACGCGCCCCCGGCTGTTATGATCCCAACAGACCGGTCGCCAGTCTCCGCAGTCCAATTTTAAATGTTCGGTAGCTGGTCGCGCTTCAAGACTCCTTTTGGCACAAGCGGTGGTCGTCGGGAGGATACTGACCTTTGCTAAATTCGCCTTCATTGACACCAAACATCTCAAGCATCACCCCACGCCATTCAAGAGTTTTTCAGCTTGATCACTGGTAAGAATGCGGATGACGAGCCGACATACAACCAGCCTTCGCCAGAACCTCCTTGAGCGACTGTTACCTCTGGAGCGTGGGCAACGCTCGCACCAGAGTATCGGGTCCAGCTGTTTCGCATGATGGGAGAGTGTTACGATCCTGACGTCGGGGCTGCTATGCCGATTTCCTCACTATCAGCGTGCCCGGCAGCGTCACCGTTTCGAGTTCGATCGTTCCCTTGATCATCTTGAGGATCACGTCAACCATTTCGTTGCGCGGCTGTTCATAGGTCGTGAGACCATAGGCAAACGATCCGCTCAATTCGTAATTGTCAAAGCCGACGACGGCGATCTCTTCCGGTACTCTAAGGCCGAATTTTCCGCGGATTTCGTCCAAGGCTCCGATTGCCAGAATATCGTTCTCACACATCAGCACATCGACGCGATCTTGCGCTGCGGTCTCGGACAGATAGCGCCTGACAGATACGGCCCCGGCTTCGGCGCTGTATTTCTCGGCGGACAGAAGGGCGATTTCCGTTATTCCCTTCTGCGCCCAGAACTCGGTGAAGTGGTGGCGACGCCGCAATGCCGTTGACAGCGCCGCAGCTCCGCTCATGAAGCCGGGCCGTTTGTAGCCCTTCGCATGGAGATGATCGACGATCTCCCTCAACGGAAGTTCCGCGTCGCAGACGACGGCGGGAACGCCCTCGATCTGGCTGTCGCACGCAAGTACGAACATCGGGGGTATTCCGTTGCTGTGCTGCAGATCGGTTAGGGTCTCATCGCAAAACGCCGTACCGAAGAGCACGATTGCATCTACCTGCCGCTGGTCGGCATGGAGCAGCGCGTTCGCATGGTAGAAATGGTTGTTGATGTTGATGAGCATCACCACCAGTCCCGCAGCCTGAAGTTTCTCCGTCAGTGCTTCCAGGAACGGCAGTTTCTGCGCATTCGAGAAGTCGTCAATGAAGACGGCAACCTGTCCGGTGGTGTTGGTGGCGAGACTGCGGGCCAGCAGGTTAGGGGTGTAATTCAGAGCCGCCGCATTCCGGGCGTCGAACATCGATCACACAAGGGCCTGAACAATCGCGCGGAGAATTCTCACGTGCCGCTTCGAAAACGAGAGCGGATGACGCAGGGCTTCCGTTCCGTCGGCGGCTTGCAATGTTTTATCCCGGTCTTCTCAGCAGTCAGAAATCTTCGTGCCGCCACATCAGAAACGCTCAGCCCTGGCCACCCACATTCATCACATCCGCGCAATGGCGCATTGGAAAGTCGTGACCGGCGCAACTGCGTAAGCTCATCGGCAAACGCCTTGTCGGGGATTAAGCGAACAACGTGACATCGCCCTTCCTCGCCCTGATGACCTGCAGCCTGTCATAATATCGTGTCTATTCGGTATTGTATCAAAGTGGTTTCTGGTCAAGCTCCTGCGATATCGAAGAGGTGTGTGGTTAACGATAAACCGACAGCCTTGGGTATACTTTTTGATTTCCAGCTTGCTATTGACAGGCAACAGAACGAGAAGCGGGAAGGCTGGGCGTACCCAGCCCAAATACGTCATCGAAGGACACTCTTGATTGATCACCTGTTACCTCAAATACGTCATTGATCCCTACAAACTTTCCGAGTTCGAGGAATATGCACGGCTCTGGATCCCGATCGTCAACCGGATGGGCGGGACGCATCATGGATACTTCCTGCCGAGCGAGGGTGCCAACAACATCGCGCTGGCTCTCTTCAGCTTCCCAAGTCTTGCGGCCTACGAGGACTATCGGATCGGAATGGCGACTGACCCCGAGTGCGTCGCAGCTTACGAGCTGGACAAGCGCAACCGTAGCATCCTCAGCTACGAGCGATCCTTCATGCGCCCGTTGCGAGGCTAGCAGAGACGGCAGCGACGCCGGTCGGGCCGGAGGTTAGAGATAGCGCAGGTGTTTCAATCCTGTCCGATCGGCAACGATCCTACTTGGGTTTTCGGCCAGAGTCGTGCCTGGTGCCTCTGGCGAGCCCGTTACGTTTTTTCGGTTTGGAAAAAAGATTGTTGCCCACCAAGAGAAGCGGCAGCGCGGGCATTGCCGGACTATGACGCAAGGCCGACCACCCCGAAGGTAGGACGCCGGAAGATCGGGCAGACGTCGGCTCGAGAAGTCAGGAGGCACGCGAGGAAGGACAGCCTCAAGGCTTGCACCGCCTAGATGCTGGAACACACAAAGTCTCCCCAAAAGCGGGGAGACCGTCGCAAGTACTTCCACAATTCAGGCAGCCTTCCTGGCGGCCGGGGTTTTATTGATGGCTGTCACTGCAAGGTTGGTCAGCTTGTTGTTCGTCGCTTTCTCCTGATCAAGGATTTCGCTCAGAAGTTTGTGTGCTTCATCGTGACCGAGGTCCTTGGCCCATTCGCGCAACGAACCGTAGCGGGCGATTTCGTAATGTTCAACCGCCTGGCACGCGGCAAGAAGGCCAGCGTCAAGTGCAGTTCCTTCTGCCTCTTCCATGAGACCTTCTGCTTCCTTGATCAAGCCTTCAATAGCGTCGCATTTTTCACCGGAGGCCTTTTTGCCAATGGATTTGAAAACCTGATCGAGTTTCTTGATCTGCTCCTTTGTTTCCGCAAGGTGATCTTCGGCCGCTCTCTTCAACTCGGCGTTCTTGGCGGCCTTCGCGACTTTGGGCAACGCTTTGGTTATCGCGTTCTCGGCATAATAGACGTCATGCAATGTGTGTTCAAAAATGTCCGCAAGCGTTTTCATGGGGTTCCTCCGATTGTTGACTACCCTGGGGGACAAATGCGCAATTGCTGCCTTGGTTCCCTGCAGCCCCGGTAATGGCAGACGGCACGGACAGTCACATCCGCCGTCCACTCCGTTCCCGGGATGTCTCTAATGTGCATTTTTCCCGGTTCGCATGACGGTTTCGAAAAGCAAGCCATCGGACCGACGTATGTCCCTGCTCGGAGGAAAGCTTTGATGGAACCGATGTCAGGGCAAACGCATTTTCGGGTCGTAAGGAGGCTCACGATGCGAGAGGACAAGACCGGGCAATATACCGTCGAGCAACTGCAGCAGGAGTACGCTGTCAGCTTGGCCAAGGCAGTCGAAGTCCTGGATCGGTACGGTGGTGACAGGGCAATAATTGAAAAACTTTTGAAGAGATGTCCGCATAGGAATGACGAAGCTGACCACTAAAGATTCGCTGGGCCGAATGCCGACCTTTTTCTTGCGTGGGCTCGCGACGCACTGGGAGACCCGCGGCTCCGCGCGCTGCCAATTTTTTTGTGGAGAATCTTCCCCAAGTGCATCATGCCTGTTTTACAGGGTAGGGGATTAGACCTCCTCCTGCAAATGGGCCATAAACGCTTCGGCCGGCGTCCTGTAGCCCAGGCACTTTCTCGGCTGGTTGTTGAGGATACGTGCGACCTGGTTCAACGTTGCCTGCGACATCTGGCTGAGGTCCGTGTTCGACGGCAGGAAGCGGCGGATGCGCTTGTTGGCGTTTTCCACCGCACCTTTTTGCCAGGGCGCGCTTGGATCACAGAACCAGCTTCGTGCGCCGATACCATCTTCCAAAGCCCGGAATGCCGCAAACTCTGTGCCGCGATCGAACGTAAAGCTTTGACGTGCGCAGGCGGGCAGGCTGGAGAATGCACGCACGATCCTGTCCATGATCGGTCGCGAATGTCGGCTCGGGTTCTTGATCAGAACAGTATAGCGGCTTTTGCGTTCGACAAGTGACGTCACATTGGCATGGCCAAACGGACGCTCGAATATGATGAGGTCACCCTCCCAGTGCCCGAACCGCGATCTGTCTCCAATAAAATCAGGCCTTTGCGATATGCGATGGCTTGCTGGAAAAGCACCATCGCGCGGTTTTCTGGAGCGGAGAGGACGACGCTTGCGGCGCGCTTCCGGCAGGTATTGATAGAGGCCGAGCGCATAATCTTCCTTGCTGTAAATGAACCGGTAGATCGTTTCGGCGGACACGCGAACAGGGCTTATTCCCTCCGACAGCAGACGCCCGGCGATCTGCTCGGGAGACCATCGAGCCTTGAGTTGACGGATGACGTCGGCTCGCAGATCCGGATGGCGTCGCAGCTTGCGCAAGCGTCTTCGTCGCTCGCGGGTCAGTTGATCAGCGATCGTCCCGAAGTAACCGGTGTACTGGGGAAGCTCACGGTCATGGAAGGTGTTGCGACGGATTTCGCGATAGATGGTTGACCTATGGCGTCCGAGCCGGCGGGCCATCTCATTGATAGTGACTTTCTGATCAACGAGACGATGAAGAAGGCGACGATCGGCGAGGGTCAATTGCGAATAGCATCCGGACATGCGAAAATCTCCAAAGTGAAGCCATTGAAATCACTGGCATGTCGCACTTGGAAATAGAATGTACCCCCGTTACACACATTGTGGCAGCAAGGTTGGAATGTCGCGCATTGCGCAAAGTTAAAATGTCCCCTGTCGCTCTTTCAGCCCGTGAGAAGTGCGACACTGGCTCAAACAATCAGCCCCCGACCGGACCGGCTGGGCCGGGTTGCAAGGGTAGGGAGGGGGCGGGTGATGAAGCTCCTCTTCGGCTTTAGCTTCCTCAGTCACTATTGCTGCTTTGCGCCAACAGGAGACGTTGCGGCTGTCGCAAAACTCCCTATTCTGCAACGTCGCGGAAAGCATGAAAACAAGTGCCGCTTTAATTGGAACTTTTGCGACAAACCCCAGCCCATCGCATGAGACGCCTAGATAGAGTTATTTAATGACCAAAGGCATTGGTATCGGCCTGTCACAACGCTTCTACGAAAGCCACGTTGCACCCGTACTCAGAGAACATTTCCCCGATCTGCCTCATGCCGCATGCAGGATAGGGTGGGGTTCTGAGGTTCTTGGTTATGACACCAGCCTTTCAGCAGATCATGATTACGGGCCATGCGTTCAAATCTTTCTGGCAGAAAATAGCTTTCCTTCGACGGCTCAAGCTATCATGAATCGTTTCAGCGAGGACCTACCCGCAACCTTTGAAGGCTGGCCGGTTCGCTTTCCACGGAATGTGCGCCCGCCAAAGGCGCATCCCGAACTTGGATTGCTAGGCTCAGACCATGGTGTCGAGCTTTATACGCTCTCTGCCTGGTGCAAACAGTTCTTGAGGCGAGAGTTTGAGACCGCTCTTACAGTGCGCGACTGGCTATCTTACCCAGAGCAATTCTTCTTGCTTGTGACAGCGGGCGCAGTATTTCGAGATGATTTGGGCGAACTCACCGCGTTGAGAGATCGGCTGACCTACTTCCCGCGCGACGTGTGGCTTTACAAGCTCGCCGCTCAGTGGGGTCGTATCGCCGAGGAACGGGCTTACGTGGGCCGAACGGGAGATGTGGGCGACGAGATCGGCTCTCGCATAATTGCAAGTCGTATGGTCGAAAACATCATGCGACTTGGCATGCTGATCGAGCGCCGATATGCGCCCTATCCTAAGTGGTTCGGTACGGCCTTTGCCCGTTTAGACTGCGCCGCCGATCTGACACCGCTTCTTGAGCGGGTATTATCGGCACGGAACTGGCAGGACCGTGAGGCTGCCCTCCTTGGGGCATGCCGATTCATGGCCGAACTACAGGTTAGGAGGAACATACCCGGTGCTATCGCTCCAATCGCCGGATCCCTTCACGGTCGCCCATACCGGTTCATTGATTCACTGAAAATCGGAAAAGCGCTCCGAGCCGCGATAGCGGATGATGATGTGCGGTCGCTCCCTGAATGTGGGGCGGCTGACCAGTTTATCAGCAGCAACTATGTTCTCGCTGCTCCCGACTGTACGAGGGCGGCGGCAACTGCTTTGTTGAAAATGGGGTCCGGGAACATGAGCTGACGGACGTGGAACATTCTTTCTGTCGCGGAAATCCTAACTTTCGCGGCAGATCGGCCACCGCTGAAATCAAAAGGGAATTTCTGTCGCAGGCCTCGGGCGCAAAACTCAATGTCTCGCGGCCGATTTTTGCGACGGCCAATGACCGGTTAGGGCCGGAAGCGGACTTCATTCAGCCGCATCCGTTCGCGCCAAAGCTCGCGCACGCTTGGCAATCACATCCGGATCATTCATGAGATCCGTGCGCGGACCGGGTTTGCGGCCTCTCGGCTTGTAACCGATCTTCTCACTGTTGGTCTTAGGCGCAGGTGCGTGGTCTTGATCTTGCTGCTCCTTTATGTAGGCCAGCACTTCGCCGAGACGCTTGTTCTCGACCACAGCCGCATGGGTGACGCGCTGGTCCTTGTCAAAGATCTTGTAAGGCAACGAGTGACCTTTCCATCGGATATCCAGGCGACCATCGGCGTAAGCATATGTCTCGACATACTTTCCGACCAGGCCGCGTGTGATGTCGTTCTCCTCGAGCATAATGCGTTTGCGCTCATAAGAGAACGTCAGCTGCGCACTGACATAACGTTGCTCCCGTTTGCAAAGCACATCGTTCAGCCTGTTTGCTGCCAGACTGACGGGCCGATGAAGGTCATCGGGACGGGTAGGGGTCACCGCAAAGCGGTCATTATATCGCTCGATAAATGCAGGCAGAAAGGCATTGCCGCCCTCCATGTCGCTGATATTGGCCAGTCGCAACTCCTTGACCAAGCGATCTTGCAAGGTCCGGTTCATGCGCTCGACGCGACCTTTGGCCTGGCTGGAATTGGCGCAAAGGATCTCAATGTGCAGCTCCGATAGCGCACGACCAAACTGCGTCATGCCTTGCCCGCCCTTGGCGTCTTTCCGGGCGACACGAAAAACGGAATGTTTGTCGGAATAAAAGGCGATAGGTGCGCCATGCTCTTTGAGGTAAAACGCCAATGCCTCGAAATAGGTAAACGCACTCTCCGATCGAACAAACCGCAGCTGCATCAGCTTGCCGGTCGCGTCGTCAACAAACACCAGAAGAGAGCAGCCAGGCCCACGGTCCTCAAACCATCGATGCTCGGAGCCATCAATCTGCACCAGTTCACCATAAGCCTCGCGTCGCAACCGCGGCTGATGAAACGTCCGCCGCTGCTTCCTCGAAAGCCATATGCCAGCATCCTGCATCCATTTGCGCAGCGTCTCACGCGAGACTGTGACGCCATGCTCTTCCTGAAGCTTCTCGGCCGCCAGCGTTGGCCCAAAATCAAGGTAGCGTTCGCGCACCAGCATCAAAACGTAATTACGGACGCCGGTGGCAATTTTATTGTTCGATGGGCGACCAATTGCCTTATGTCTGATCGAGGCAGCGCCGGTGGCCTCAATACGACCAATCAGTCTCTGAACATGGCGGGCGCTGATTGCCAGCACATGCGCCGCGGCGACGATCGACATTCGACCGTCCACGACCCTGGACAGCACCTCGATCCTTTGCAGGTCGCGCTCGCTCATCGTGATCAATCCCATCTGCAATCTCCCAGACGTCAATCAGATGCGGGGAGTGTGACATTCCAACTTTGCAGAGACACGACATTCTAACTTTGCGGTGGAGAAGCTACTCCAAGTGCATCATACCGGTTTGCAGGGTAGGGGATTAGACCTCCTCCTGCAAATGGGCCATGAACGCTTCGGCCGGCGTCCTGTAGCCCAGGCACTTTCTGGGTTGGTTGTTGAGGATGCGTGCGACCTGGTTCAACGTTGCCTGCGACATCTGGCTGAGGTCCGTGTTCGACGGCAGGAAGCGGCGGATGCGCTTGTTGGCGTTTTCGACGGCGCCTTTCTGCCAGGGTGCGCTTGGATCACAGAACCAGCTTCGTGCGCCGATACCATCTTCCAAAGCCCGGAATGCGGCAAACTCCGTACCGCGATCAAAGGTGAAGCTCTGACGCGCGAAGGCGGGCAGGCTGGAGAATGCACGCACGATCCTGTCCATGATCGGTCGCGAATGTCGGCTCGGGTTCTTGATCAGAACAGTATAGCGGCTTTTGCGTTCGACAAGTGACGTCACATTGGCATGGCCAAACGGACGCTCGAATATGATGAGGTCACCCTCCCAGTGCCCGAACCGCGATCTGTCTCCAATAAAATCAGGCCTTTGCGATATGCGATGGCTTGCTGGAAAAGCACCATCGCGCGGTTTTCTGGAGCGGAGAGGACGACGCTTGCGGCGCGCTTCCGGCAGGTATTGATAGAGGCCGAGCGCATAATCTTCCTTGCTGTAAATGAACCGGTAGATCGTTTCGGCGGACACGCGAACAGGGCTTATTCCCTCCGACAGCAGACGCCCGGCGATCTGCTCGGGAGACCATCGAGCCTTGAGTTGACGGATGACGTCGGCTCGCAGATCCGGATGGCGTCGCAGCTTGCGCAAGCGTCTTCGTCGCTCGCGGGTCAGTTGATCAGCGATCGTCCCGAAGTAACCGGTGTACTGGGGAAGCTCACGGTCATGGAAGGTGTTGCGACGGATTTCGCGATAGATGGTTGACCTATGGCGTCCGAGCCGGCGGGCCATCTCATTGATAGTGACTTTCTGATCAACGAGACGATGAAGAAGGCGACGATCGGCGAGGGTCAATTGCGAATAGCATCCGGACATGCGAAAATCTCCAAAGTGAAGCCATTGAAATCACTGGCATGTCGCACTTGGAAATAGAATGTACCCGGCTACACACATTAATCGCATAATCTATCTTATGGAACTTCCGGCTCGCTATCTGTCGATATTCGAGGTGTAAACACGGAACCAACTGAAGCAGCTTGAAAACACTGGCGCTGGATTGCGTGGCTGTGCGCAGCATCGTATCTGGAAATCCGTTGAAGCCCCACCTGTTAGGATGCCGCTCCGTTGATATTTTCGACGGCTGGTAACTTCGCCCCTCTGACACTCGGCCCAGTTCCGCAAAAAACGGGCGACGGCAACGGGCAGCATCGGCAACAGGCTTGGATTCGCGCGTCATCAGCCGCACCACAAGGTTCGCCTCAACATCCGCATGCCAAAACGTAGCACCCTATGCTGGCTCCTTCGAAGGAGCTTAGACCTGCCTCACTTTGCAGGGCAACGGGTTGTTCACACCCATGGTAGCGATATGCCTCTATGGAACAATGAAATTGATCATGATCAACAAATGGGCGATTCGAGTACTGTCGGCCGATGAAGTCTCGCCAGATGCCCCGTGCTGTTTCATAGACCTTTGACTCTTATCAATGCGCCCCAACATCTCCCGGGATGTGATGGTTCGGGTTCAAAGTTTGAAAACCTCTTGAACGACGTTTTCACGACCTTGTCACGCGAAGACGAGGCAAGCTCAAGCAAAAGGGAAATTGGAATGTCTCTCGACACGCAAAAGGAGGTCATCACCTTTCTCAGCGATCCCGCCTCCTTTGGAGAGACAGAACGCGTCGAAACGATCGAAACGCATATTTCGATCGTCTTTCTGACCGGCGCCAGAGCCTACAAGCTCAAGAAATCCGTGAAGCTGCCCTATCTCGATTTTTCGAGCCCCGAGCTTCGGCTGGACGCCTGCCTTAAAGAGATATCTCTCAATTCGCCGACAGCACCCGGGCTCTATCTGGGTGTAAAGATCATTTCCAGGGATGCAGATGGCCAGCTCCGGTTTTCCTATGACGGCACACTTCTCGATGCCGTCGTTGAAATGACGAGGTTCGATCAGGACCAGCTATTCGATCATCTTGCCGCAGCAAACGAACTCACAGACGCGTTGATGACATCGACGTCCCGGATGATCGTCCATTTTCATGAGCGTGCGACCATCGCGCATAATCTCGACGGGAGGCGTCAGATGGAGCAGGTTCTCGACGTCAACGAAGCCGGTCTGAAGGCGAGTTCCGTCTTTGCCCGGGAAGAGATTGATCGACTTAATTGCGCTTTTCGCCGAACCCTAGAGGGCCATTCAGAACGGCTGCGGGAACGGGCGGACAAAGGCAAGGTCAGACGGTGTCACGGCGACCTGCACCTGCGCAATATCTGCCTTTTCCAACACGAACCGAGATTGTTTGATTGCATCGAATTCAGCGACGAAATTGCCACTACCGACGTTCTCTATGACTTGGCTTTCCTGCTTATGGACCTCTGGCACCAGGGACACAGTCACCACGCGAACCTAGTGATGAACCGCTACCTCGATGAATCCGACAACGAGGACGGTTTTGCACTCCTGGCCTTTTTTCTGGCGGTACGCGCTGCTGTAAGAGCCCACGTGATCGCGACGCAAGCCGACGCGACAACGGGTGACAGAACGGCGCTTGCCGCTCAAGCGAGATCTTACTTCGCGTTGGCGCAACGCCTGCTGATTGTTGAGCCGCCCGAACTGGTTGCCATTGGCGGATTGAGCGGTTCTGGAAAAACGACCGTTGCAGAAAGCATTGCACCTCACCTGGGTGTGGCGCCAGGTGCGCGAATTATCGAGAGTGATCGTATCCGCAAGGCTTTGCACGGCGTACCGGCAGAAACCCGGCTTCCCGAGGCGGCATATCGCAGGGATGTATCCGAACGCGTTTATGGGGACATGGTCCTGAGGACACAGGTCATCCTGGCCGACGGTGGCAGTGTGGTAGCGGACGCCGTCTTTGACAGCGCAGATCATCGCGCCACCATCGAGGCTGCTGCGCGACGATACCAGGCTGACTTCCACGGATTTTGGCTCGATGCGGATCCCGCCGTTCTCTGGAGGCGTGTTCGGGACCGGCGCAGCGGACCGTCGGACGCCAATGTCGAAATATTGCAAATGCAACTTGCCCGAAGAACAGGCGATATGACGTGGCAAAGGATTGACACATCCAAGAGCCTGCAGGCCTGTTGCGACGACATCGCAGCCATCCAGAGTGAGAATCGTCCGTCGACCGGCAACTCACAAACAGATTATCAAAAACGATAGACGTTTCGACCGTTGGAAGACAGGCATCGAACAACCATCGTAGCACTAGGCGATGTTTCTATGAATGCCCGCAAAGCAGGAAGAGACGCTACTCCGATATGTCGTCCAAGTTTGCGATCGCCGCGTGCCTGACAATGGATCTCCGTCCATAATTCGATTTGCCACATAACGCCTTTCTGCAAGAAACCTCACCAGCCGACGCGGCCTCGCCAACCGGGCGATTTACTACACCCTAATCCAGGAGTTCGCGCAGCCTTATTGCAAGTTCACGTGCCGTATAGGGTTTTTTGAGCCAGCTCCCCTTCCTCGCAAGCTGCCGCCCGGCTACCGCTGGCTCGGCATAACCCGAGGTAAAAAGAACCCTGATATCCGGACGAATAGTGCGGACGAGATCGGCAAGCTCGTCACCCGCCATGCCCCCTGGCATCACGATGTCCGAAAAAAGAAGATCGATGTCGGAATGATTTTCCAGATGCTGAAGCGCTTCCACACCATTGGACGCCTCCACAACACGATAGCCAAGCGCGGCAAGACGCGCAATCGCGACACGGCGGACGCGCGCGTCATCTTCAACAACGAGAATCTTTTCCCCGCGACCGGGAGCGATCACAGTTGAGACATCCTTGATATCGTCTTCCAACGGCCCCGCAGAATCCATGGCGGCGGGAAGAAAGATTCGTACACTCGTTCCCTGTCCCGGCTCACTGTAGAGCTGAACGTTGCCACCGGATTGCCTGGCGAAGCCATAAACCATGCTCAGACCGAGACCCGTGCCGGCTCCAGCCTCCTTGGTTGAGAAGAAGGGCTCGAACGCCTTTTCCTTCACCTCCGGCGCCATGCCTGTTCCCGTATCTGTGACCGAGATCTGCACATAGTTGCCCGGTTTTATGCTCGGATACATATGTGCGTAGTCCAGGTCCAGCTTCACGCGCGATATTTCGACCGTCAGCGCGCCCCCTTTAGGCATAGCGTCGCGCGCATTGATAACCAGATTAAGGAGCGCATTCTGCAACTGCGATGCATCGACGATAGCTTCATTGCGGAAGCCCGTCACGACAGTGGCGAATGCGATTGCTTCACCGAGGGTCCGCCGCAACAAGTCGGAGATTGTTCCTATGAGCTCACCAATGTCGAAGCGCTGGGGGTTGAGCGGCTGTCGACGACCAAATGCCAGAAGCTGGCTTGTCAGCTTCGCACCGTCCTCCGCAGCATCCTGCGCTTCACGAATGAGATATCGAACACTTTCATCGCTCAGTTTACTTTCAGCCATTTCAAGATTGCCGCTGATAACGGTGAGCAGGTTGTTGAAATCATGCGCCAGGCCACCGGTCAACTGACCGATTGCCTCCATTTTCTGTGACTGGCGCAACTCCTCCTCAATTTTCTGCCTGCTGGTCAGATCGCGGATGAAGCCGGTAAAAATACGATTGCCATCGGCTATCGCCTCACCTACGGCCAGCTCCATCGGAAAGCGCGAACCATCCTTTCGCCGGCCCGTCACAACTCGCCCGTAACCGATAATGCGTCGTTCGCCGGTCGTCAGGTAGCGCGCTATGTAGGTGTCATGTGCGGCCCGGTCCGGATCGGGCATCAGCATTTTGACGTTACGTCCGACGACCTCGACTGCGCCGTAACCAAAGAGCCTTTCGGCCGCCGCACTGAACGACGAGATGATACCCGTGGCGTCGATAACGACCATCGCGTCTGGAACGGTCTCCAGAATAGAAAGAAGATGCGCTTCGCGCCTCGCCAATTCATCCTGCATTTTCTTGAGATCCGTCACATCATTATTCGTCTGGATGATGACAGGCGACTGATCACCACCAAGATCGACGAACACCCACCGCGTTGCGATCAGACGTTTTTGACCATTCTTGTGGTGGTGGACGACCTCTCCACTCCATGATCCCTGTTGAGCCACCCGTCGTCGAAGCTCGGGCAGCGACAACGGGAACTGAGTGCGTAGAAGCTCGTGGACGATCTTTCCGACCGCTTCCATTCTCGTCCATCCATAAAGCTGTTCGCAGCCCGTCGTCCAATTCGTAATCTTGCCGTCCATTTCGTGAACGATGATGCTGGCACCATCCAGAAGTGTCGTAACAGCCCGCAACTGCAACGTGTCTCGAATTTCCGAAGTATCGGGCATCTTTGTCCTGCCAAGCGACGCTTGCTAGTGGCGGTGTCGTCCACCATGAACGACCGTCTGCCGCACGTCGAAGTGATCATCGTCGTCGCCTGCCAATTGTGCAAGCAGAAGCGGCTTCTCGATCAGGATAGTCTGACGTGCAACGGCATTCTCAATCCGCACAACGCCCTTGCTGATCAGTCTCGTGAAAGTACGAGAAACAGTTTCGATCGTCATTCCAAGATAGTCGGCTATGTCCTGTCGGCACATAGGTAGCTCCACCCTTCTCACACGTTCTCCGGGCAGCCCATTGCGCACCGGGAACTTCATGAGAAACGTGCAAAGCCTCTCTTCGGCGTTCTTGGTGGACAGCAGCACCATCTGCTCCTGGGCCGCGGCGATCTCGTCGGAGACAACGGAAAGAATTTCTGGCTGGAGTCTGTGGTTTTCGCTTATGGCACGTTCGAACTGTTTGCGCGTGACACGCCGCAAGGTCGTGCGAGACACTGTTTCCACACTATAGAGATAGCGGCCTCTTGCGGATATGCCAAGAATGTCGCCGGCATAAAGAAACCCGGTGATGATGCGACGGCCATCTGCTATAATTTTAAACAGACGCAGTACACCTTCTGTAATCTGGAAAACATGATTTGCTTCGTCACCTTCAAGAAATACCGAGCGCCCGGCCATTAGATGTTCTGCCGGCTGATGACGGAAAACGTCCCGCAGCCAATATATCCCATCGACAGGCGCCGGAATTTCACGAGCAGGCGGGCAAAGCTCATCCAAAATATGCATGA
This sequence comes from Agrobacterium sp. CCNWLW155, assembly GCF_036888815.1. Classification (NCBI taxonomy): domain Bacteria; kingdom Pseudomonadati; phylum Pseudomonadota; class Alphaproteobacteria; order Hyphomicrobiales; family Rhizobiaceae; genus Agrobacterium; species Agrobacterium sp. CCNWLW155. Next base: position 32,113 of record NZ_JBAKFW010000008.1, on the reverse strand, counting down.
TGTCCTCCATCTGGCTTTCAGTGGAGTAAGCAGGACAAAAATAACGGAGTGATGCCGGAAAGAAGACGACAGGTTTCGGTCTGTGACAAATTGTAACGCGGGATTGTGAAAATGGCTGGAGACCAACACCATCTGCTTGTTGTCGATGACGATGCGCGGGTTCGCGATATGCTCACCCGTTTTTTTGAAGGAGAGGGATACAGAGTGAGCGCTGCGGCTGATGGTGTCCAGATGAAGTCGCATCTGAGGCACAACCAGGTCGACGCCATTCTGCTCGACCTCACGCTTCCCGGAGGACAGGACGGCCTTGATCTTGTTCGAGAAATCCGACCGGCTTCGGATGTTCCCATTATCATGCTGACAGGTCGTGACGACGTGGTCGACAGAATTCTGGGCATCGAGCTCGGGGCTGATGACTATATTGCCAAACCGTTCCATCTTCGCGAGGTGCATGCAAGACTGAAGTCTATTCTGCGCCGTCGTGTATCGGGAAGTCCTCAGCAGCGACATGAGATATTTCGCTTCGAAGGCCTGTCGCTCGATGTGTCCTGTCGCAAACTTCTCGCCAGAGACGGTCGTGAACTCGATCTCACCACCGGTGAATTCGACATGCTCGTCACTTTTGCCAGGCATCCGGGACGGGTTTTAACGCGTGAGTTTCTCATGGAAGAAACACGAGCACGCCGCCTTGATACATTCGACCGGTCGATCGACACACAGGTCGCACGTCTCCGCCGCAAGATAGAAATCGACAGCAAGCATCCAGGTATCATCAAGTCCGTTCGTGGTGTTGGTTACGTTTTCGCCGCATTGTTGGAAGGCACGCCGTCATCATCGGTCCGAAGATCATAGACCAGACCCACGGTCGGGGGTCTCCTGTTGGGGTTCGTGACAATCGACCAGCCTTTGGGTCCAGCAGGCCAGAAATGAATGCGCTTGCATTTCAATTCCCGGGCTTTTCCCCTGGTTTCATCAAACAGCATTCGCGCAACGTTCCTCTCGTCGAACAGACTGAAGGAAGCGAAAACCGGAACTTCCATCTGCAGGGATGACGGGTGGCCGGTGACGAACATATAGCAGAGGCCGCGCACTGCTCCCCCGCTATCGGTAACAGTCAACCAATCGCGCCGTTTGCGATCAGTGTCCGTGGCAGTCTGCCATTCCTGGAAGGATACTGCAGAAAAAAGATGCTGGATGACGGCATAGGCACGGGCTACATTAGCAACAGTGAGCGCGCCGACCTCGTAATCTCCCGACATTTCAAATCTCCCGAGTAATCGTCCTGATCATCGGGTGTCGAAGAGCTTTTACATTGACAGCGATCAATGGCCTCCGATGGAGCATCGATCTGTCACCAAAGGACGAACGAAAAATGGGCCGGAGATTGCGCTATGTCAAGGCGCAAGCCTCGGCAGTCACCGATAGAGTTCCCAACAAGGACGTCAGTATCACGCCAGTCCGGGCGCCATGGCGCGGACGACATACCCGCCGCACACGGAGAGTTCACATGAACGATGCCATCCTGCTGACGTTTAATGCCGGTTCCTCAACAGTAAAAATCGGTATTTTCCGTCTGATCGGGCATATTCCAGAACGCATTGGCAAGGCTGTGGTGGATTTTTCGGATCTGCCGTTAACGCTGCATCTGGTGGAAGGACCGACCACGTTCGACCTGCCCTTGAAAAGAGCTGCGAGTGATGATCTCGCGGACCTGATGGAGGAGGTCTTTGGCGCATTGGCCACCTATTTTGATCTCCATCGCGTTGTTGCTGCAAGCCACAGGATCGTTCACGGCGGCGAAATCTTCGATGGCCCGGTTCAGATCGATGAAAAGGCGCTGGATCGAATTCGATCGCTGGTCACGATGGCGCCACTGCACCAACCGCAGGCATTGCGGCTTGTCCGGGCGGTCAAACACCTGCACCCCGATCTCGTTCAGACCGCTTCCTTCGACACAACCTTCCATTCGTCACAGGCCGACCTGGTTCGTCGTCTTGCCATTCCGCGCGCCTGGCACGATCAAGGCATCAAGCGCTATGGCTTTCATGGACTTTCCTATCGCTACGTGGCGGGCGCTCTCGCCAACAAGGCCCCGGCCATCGCCAATAAAAAAGTGGTCATAGCTCATCTTGGCAGCGGCGCCAGTCTTTGTGCCATCGAAGGCGGAAAAAGCCGTGATACCAGCATGGGCTTCTCCACCCTCGACGGTATCCCTATGGCAACGCGTCCGGGCTCGATCGATCCGGGTGTGCTTCTGCATTTCCTCGGACCACTCGGCAAGACACGCGAGGAACTCGAGGACATGCTGTATCACAGATCCGGCCTTCTCGGTGTCTCGGGTTTTAGCGGCGATACGCGCGAACTCATCAATAACGGCGGAGCGCAGGCCCGCGAAGCGATAGAACTTTTCACACTCAGAATTGCCGGCGAGACGGGGCGTCTCGCCGCAACGCTCGGTGGACTGGACGGGCTGGTCTTCACAGCTGGCATCGGCGAAAACCAACCCGACATTCGCGCCAGGGTCGCCAGTCGGCTGCTCTGGCTGGGGGCTGAACTGGATGAGCGCGCCAACAAGCGCAACGCATTCACGATCAGCACCCCGGCAAGCCGCATATCCATGCATGTCATTCCGACAGATGAAGAGCAGATGATCGCCGAGGAATGCCTTTCCCTTCTCAACCCGGTCGGATGAAACCTGCCGCACATCACGACCCGAACCGAATTCCAAGGAGCCGAACATGCAGCCCACAGATGTTTCGACGGACACGAGCTACGTCAGCGACCAGGAGCTGTTGCTTATGGACCGGTATTGGCGCGCGGCCAATTACCTCTCGATCGGCCAGATCTACCTGCTCGACAATCCGCTCCTGCGCGAACCTTTAAGGACGGAGCACATCAAACCGCGCCTGCTTGGGCATTGGGGAACGACACCCGGCCTTAATTTTATCTACACCCACCTCAACCGTATCATCCGCAATCGCGATGTCGATATGATCTATGTCTGCGGTCCCGGCCATGGCGGACCTGGAATGGTAGCGAATACCTATCTTGAAGGAACCTACAGCGAGGTCTATCCGGAGATTTCCGAGGACGCTGCAGGTATGAAGAAACTCTTCAGGCAGTTCTCGTTTCCCGGCGGCATACCGAGCCACGCGGCGCCCGAAACACCCGGCTCGATTCACGAAGGCGGCGAACTCGGTTATGCGCTGGTGCATGCTTACGGTGCGGCCTTCGACAATCCGGATCTGATCGTCGCCTGCGTCGTCGGCGACGGCGAAGCCGAGACGGGACCGCTCGCCGCCAGCTGGCATTCCGGCAAATTCCTGAACCCGGCGCGCGACGGAGCGGTGCTGCCCATCCTGCACTTGAACGGCTACAAGATCGCCAATCCAACCCTTCTCGCCCGCACCAGCGATACGGATATCGACCATCTCTTCAGAGGTTATGGTTATGAACCCTTCTTCGTCGAAGGACACGAACCTGAGAAAATGCACCGGCAAATGTCGGCGGTTCTGGATCGGGTCTTCGATCGCATCCGCTCCATCCAGACGCAAGCCCGCAGCGGCGAGACGGAAAGCCTGCCCCGTTGGCCGATGATCGTATTGCGCAGCCCCAAGGGCTGGACCGGGCCGAAGGAGGTGGACGGCAAGAAGGTTGAGGATTTCTGGCGGGCCCATCAGGTGCCGGTCGCCAACTGCCGCGAAAACGAAGGCCATCGCAGGATCCTTGAGGACTGGATGCGCAGTTACGACCCCGAAGACCTGTTCGACGCGAACGGCCGCCTGAAGGAAGAGTTGCGCACCCTTTCTCCGCGAGGCGCGCGGCGCATGGGCTCCAATCCCCATGGCAATGGCGGCCTTTTGCGTAAGGAGATTCAGGTCCCGGATATCCGAGACTATGCAATCCCGGTTGAAAAGCGCGGCGCGCTCATGATCCAGACGACCGAAATCCTCGGTAAATACCTGCGCGACGTCCTCAAGCTCAACGACATCAACGCCAACTTCCGCATCTTCGGGCCGGACGAAACGGAATCGAACCGCCTCGGCGCCGTCTTTGAAGTCACCGACCGCGTGTGGATGCAGGACATCAGGCCATATGATGTGCATCTGTCACGCGAAGGCCGGGTGATGGAGGTGTTGTCCGAACATCTATGCCAGGGTTGGCTGGAAGGCTATCTGCTGACGGGACGGCACGGCTTCTTCTCCTGCTACGAGGCTTTCATTCATATCGTCGATTCCATGTTTAACCAGCATGCCAAGTGGCTGAAGGTCTCCCGGGAGCTTCCCTGGCGCAAGCCCGTCTCGTCGCTCAACTATCTGCTGACCTCGCATGTCTGGCGGCAGGACCACAACGGCTTCTCCCATCAGGATCCGGGATTTGTCGATCTCGTCGCCAACAAGAAAGCCGATATCGTTCGCATCTACCTGCCGCCGGACGCCAATACGCTGCTGTGGGTCGGCGACCATTGCCTGAAGACCTGGAACCGCATCAACGTCATCGTCGCGGGCAAACAGCCGGAACCGCAATGGCTGACCATCGACGAGGCGGTGAAGCATTGCGAGGCTGGTATCGGCATCTGGGAATGGGCCGGCAACGAGGACGGAGCGACAGCACCTGATATCGTCATGGCCTGTGCAGGCGACGTACCCACCCTGGAGACTCTGGCTGCTGTGAGCCTGCTGCGCGAGGCGATTCCCGAGTTGAAAATCCGCGTCGTCAACGTCGTCGATCTGATGACGCTGCAATCGAAAGAGCATCACCCACACGGTCTGTCTGACGAGGAGTTTGACGGCATGTTTACTCCTGACCGACCCGTAATCTTCGCCTATCACGGCTATCCTTACCTTATCCATCGTCTGACCTATAAACGCACCAACCATCGCAACATTCACGTGCGCGGCTTCATCGAGGAAGGCACGACTACAACGCCATTCGATATGACGGTTCTGAATGAGCTTGACCGGTTTCATCTCGCCTTGTCGGCAATCGACAGGGTGCCGGGATTGAAAGACAAGGTTCCTGGCGTCGTTGTCATGCTGAGAGAAAAAATCACCGAGCATGATCGTTACGTCCGGCAACATGGCGAGGACATGCCGGAGATCCGCGACTGGAAATGGTCGAACCCCTCTCAGTCTGCAGATCGAACGTAAATCGAGCTGCCTGGAATTGACCGCGATCAATGCCAGACATTGCCCGACAGGCAAAATGATCCCCGAAGGCGTCTTCCGATCTTCCGGCGACAGCTAACCTCAGGACGTTACACGAGAGGCGCATTCCGACATGTATCGGGCAGATTCTGAAGATCGCATCGCGGAAGCAGTCAAAGGGAGCGCAGATGGCCGTTACGACCGTACCGTTGCGACAGTCCAGGGTCTTTGCGAAAGGCCTTTCAGAGGCAGATGCACAGGCCCGTCTCAGCCTCTACGGGCCAAATGTCTTGCCGGGAGCTTATGCTGCCTCGCCGTTTACGACTTTCGTGCGGCAGTTCCGCAGCCCGCTGATCTACATCCTGTTAGCAGCCGCAGCCGTTTCATTTTTCGCCGGTGAGGTACAGGATGCCGTTTTTATCGGTGCAGTATTATTGTTAAACGGGATAATCGGAAGTCTTCAGGAATATACTGCTGGCCAGGAAGCCTCGGCGCTCCATAAACTTGAGCAGCCACATGCAACGATCATTCGGGATGGTGCGATGCGCGAGATCGAGGCGCGGTATCTGGTCCCTGGAGATCTGGTCGTACTTGATGCCGGGCAGCGGGTTCCTGCCGATATTGATCTGATCGAAACCACAAGCCTTGTCTGTGACGAATCTCTCCTGACCGGCGAGTCTGCGCCGGTCAGCAAGACCTCGAAGCCACTCGGCGCACACGATGCAGATGGCGGATCGTCCGCTGTGTTTGCCGGCACTCTGATCACGCGTGGTCGCGGCAGGGGAATTGTCACCGGCACCGGCCAAGCCACTGAAGTCGGCAAGATCGCCGTAGAGATTGGCAAGGCAGATACCGCCCAGCCGCCGCTGATGATCCGGCTTTCACATTTCTCGAACCTTATCGCCTGGACGGTCGGCGTAACATCCGTGATATTGATCACAATCGGCTTCTTTCAGGATTTGCCTTGGAACGAGCTTCTCCTGATGTCGGTGGGACTGGCTGTCAGCGCGATACCCGAAGGACTGCCGATCGCCATCTCCATTGCACTGGCCGTCGCCATGCGTCATATGGCAAACCAGAATGTTATCGTGCGCCGCATGCCGGCGGTTGAGGCACTGGGTTCGTGCACGATGATCGCGACCGACAAAACGGGCACGCTGACACTCAACGAACTGACTGTTGTTGACATCCGCCTTCCGGATGGCAACCGCTTCGAGCTTGACGCCGCCGGGAATCTTTATACGAGCGATCTCGCCGGAGATGACAATGCTCCTTCAGCCGTTCGAGCGCGAACCGCAGCTCTCTTGCGCGCCGCATCCTTACCTAACGAGGGGTCACTGACAGAAAGTGGTTCCGGCATGGATGGCGTTGGTGATCGCGTCGACGTCGCGCTGCTGGTAGCGGCGTCCAGAATTGGTCTCGATCAGACCCGGTTATCGACTGATTTTCCATTAATCAGCCGCATCCCCTATGAACCGGACCTCAAATATGCCGCCTCGTTCCATCGCGACGGCGAGCATGTTCGCGTTTTCGCCAAGGGGTCTCCCGAGACATTGATCGAGATGGCAGACCGGATGAAGGTGGATGACAGCGCAGTCCCCATCGACCGCAGTTCGTTGATCGCCCAGAAGGATACAATGGCGAGCTGCGGCCTGAAGGTGCTGGCATTTGCGGAAGGTGAAATTCGTAGCGAAGTTGACCTAAACTTTGGCCCGCATCATCTTGTCGACCTCGTGTTCCTGGGGCTTGTCGGCATGCAGGATCCGATAAGGCCGGAAGTACCTGTGGCGATCAAGGAGTGCAGGACGGCAGGTGTCGAACTGGCGATGGTGACGGGCGACGATCCGAGGACGGCTCTGGCCGTCGCAAGGCAAGCAGGATTCAAGGTCGGGCCTGGGCAAACGACCACTGGCGATGCCGTCCAGAAGGCTCAGGCGGCGGGAACGACCCGGTTGGACGAACTCACCGGAAGGGCCCGGATCTATGCCCGGGTTGACCCGTCCCAGAAACTCGCAATTGTTCAATCCATGGCCCGTAACGGCCACTTTGTAGCCGTCACCGGCGATGGGGTGAATGATGCGCCGGCCCTGAAGCATGCTCATGTGGGGGTCGCGATGGGCCTCAAAGGCACGGATGTCGCCAAGGAAAGCGCCGATATCATTGTTACCGATGACAATTTCGCATCGATCATAAGCGGCATCCGCGAAGGACGGACAGCCTACTCAAACATTCGCAAGGTGATTTTGATGTCCGTGGCGACGGGCGCAGCAGAGATCTTTCTCTTTCTTGTTGCAATCCCGCTGGGTTTTCCGATGCCCTTGTTGCCCGTCCAGCTTCTCTGGCTCAATCTTGTCACCAATGGCATTCAGGATGTGGCGCTTGCGAGCGAAAAACCGGAGGGTGACGAGCTGTCTCAGCCGCCCAGACATCCCCGGGAGCCAATCTTCGATCGTGTGATGATCCGCCGCATTGCCCAGTCCACCCTTGTCATCGGCGGTGGCGGCTTCGTCGTGTTCTACTGGCTTCTGGCGACCGGTTATACGGTAGAACAAGCCCGCAACCTGCTACTTCTGCTCCTCGTGCTGTTCGAGAATGTTCAGACTGTAGCATGCCGTTCGGAACGACGGTCTGTTTTCGCGACACCTCTCTTTGGGAATCCGATCCTGATGGTCTCCGTCGGGCTATCCCAGCTTGTTCACATTGGCGCCATGCACAGCGCCTGGCTCCAGGATATCCTGTCGCTAACGCCCATCTCCCTGTCCGAATGGACATTGATGCTGATAGTCTCGGCAACACTCCTTGCTGTAACGGAGGTCGATAAATTCGTCAGCGGCCGGTCACGCCGCGCAGATGCCGCCACGACCCGCTACACCGGATGATACGGGGTGCCATCGCAAAGAGGATTTGTTTGATGCTCGCTCCGGAAACAATCAGGCCCAGAACCTGGTCTGGCACAATCCAAGGGGTCGCCAACCTCACCTTTTTATCCGGGAAAAACCGCTGTGTGTCATCTGACTCTTGCCAATCTTTTGAAGCGATTTAGACCAATCCTCGTCATTACCTCGCTTGGCGGGATTTCCGTTGCCTTCCTGGGCTCGCTGGCCGGTTTCGATGGAGTCTACGACGGTGCGCTGACAGTTGCCACACTTGTCGTAATTCTGGCGCTTGCGGTTCAGATTGTTATCAGCCTGCGTCAACGGGAGTTCGGGCTCGACACTATTGCGCTGCTGTCGATGAGTTCTGCTCTTTTTTTCGGGGAAAATCTTGCTGCCGCCGTCGTCGCCCTGATGTATTCCGGCGGGCAATATCTCGAAAGTATCGCGGAGGGTCGCGCCCGACGTGAGATGACAGCGCTGTTGACGCGGGCGCCTCGAATCGTGACCCGCCGTCGGGGGAAAATTCTGGATGAGATCGCTATCGAACTCGTTGAACCCGGCGACCAGCTTGTTGTACGCAGGGGCGACATCACTCCAGCCGACGGCATACTTATGCAGGACGCTGTTCTGAACGAGGCGGCACTCACCGGGGAGGCGTTTCCGGTTGTCAGAAAAAGAGGGCAGCCGATCATGAGCGGTTCCGCCAATGCAGGCGATCTCTTTGAAATGACAGCGACAAAATCGGCCAGGGAAAGTACCTATGCCGGGATCGTCAAGCTGGTGGAGGCCGCACATGCCAGTAAGGCCCGCATGTCACGGCTGGCCGACCGTTATGCTTTCGCTTTCCTGTGCGTCACTTTGTCGATAGCCGGCCTTGCCTGGCTGCTGACGGACGATCCCATTCGCGCCGTGGCCGTGCTTGTCGTCGCGACGCCCTGTCCTCTCATCCTGGCCGTTCCGGTTGCATGGACAGCCGGCATGTCGCGTGCCGCGGGCGTTGGACTTATTGTCAAAGGCGCCGACATTCTCGAAAAGCTCGGCCAGATACAAACGCTGGTTCTGGACAAGACCGGGACACTTACCGATGGTAAACCACATCTCGTGGCCATTAATGCAGTAAAGGACGAGAACGAACTGCTGCGGCTGATCGCCTCGCTGGATCAGGGCTCAAACCACGTTGCAGCACGTGCGGTGGTTTCCGCAGCGCTTGAGCGCAACCTCGTCCTGACGCCGCCAACCAATGTATCGGAAAAACCCGGCGAAGGTATCTCGGGATACGTCGGAAGCACCGCGGTCTCCATTGGCGGCCTGGAGTACATCGCCTCGAAGGTTGCCGATACGCCCTCCCCCGATCGGGCTGAAATCATGAGCGCAGCCGTTGCCCTCGACGGAAGGTTTGCCGGCACGCTTCATTTCAGCGACGCGCTCCGCGACGGCGCCAGGGAAACCCTGGTCGAGCTGAAGCGGCTCGGACTCAACCGTCTTATCCTGGCAACCGGTGACCGCGTCGAGGTGGCTCATGCCATCACCAGCGGTTTGCCCTTGTCCGAAATCCGGGCCGGGCTGACACCGGAACAGAAGATCGAGCTTGTTCGAAAGGAGGCGCATCTGGCCCAAACCATGATGATCGGGGACGGTGTGAACGATGCGCCGGCGCTCGCAGCGGCCGATATCGGGATCGCCATGGGCTTGCACGGATCGGCGGCTGCGGCCGAAGCGGCCGACGCGGTTTTGCTCTCGGAGCGGCTCGAACGCATCGGCGATGGCATCAAAATCGCGAGGGATTGCCGGCGGATCGCGATGCAGAGTGTTGCAGGCGGAATAGGCCTGTCAGTCGGCGCGATGATCTTTGCGGCGTTCGGTTTTCTTGAACCTGTCGAAGGCGCACTTCTCCAGGAGGCAATTGACGTTGCGGTAGTTCTTAATGCACTACGAGCGCTACGCATAACGGCCAGCTGGCCCAACCGAGGCCAATCGTGATGACAGGACGATCCTTCATCCATGTGCACGGTTTTGTCTGCAATCGAAGCTGATCGCTATCGGGCAAGAAAAACTGGCGTCTGGCACTCTTCCAAAATCGATGCCGTGACGCCCCCGAAAATCCTCTCCCTCAAACGAGAATGCCCGTAGGCGCCCATGACGATCATGTCGCAGCCGATCTCGCGTGCACGCTGCCTCAGAACCGCTTCTATAGGTCTGTCGGCGCTTGCCACTTGCTCAACGACCGCTTTGACGCCATGGCGGGAAAGAAAGGTTGCGACATCTGCTCCCGGTTCTCCACCATTCGAATAGTAGGACGCGTCCGGATCGACGAGAACGATATGAACCGCATCCGCCTGCACCAGGAGCGATAGAGCTTCCTTGGCCGCCCGTGCTGCCTCAGGCCGGGAATTCCAGGCAAGCAGCACTTTTTTCGGTTTGAGAGTGACTTTGGAATCCGGTGTCAGAAAAACCAGCGGACTGCGCGCATCGAACACCGTTGCGGCGATGACCGTTTTGCGAAGATCGCCGTCTTTTCGAATGCCGCTACCCGCAAGCACGATATCGGCATACAGGGACCGCGTGCAGAGATTGTTTTCAAGAATGAAGCGGTCATCGTAAATCTGATCGACATCGTAGGACACGCCGTTTTTCTGACAAAGAGCTTCAGCCTCCGCTCGCGCGCGCAGCAGCGCATCGATTTCGTTCTGCCTCTCTTCCAGCCAAGCGGTCGTGAGAGGGTAATCAGCCGTCACGGGCGACAGCGCCGCGCCGAGAACCAGGATCGACAGGTGGCTGCCGGACTCGCGGGCGAGCTCGATCGCCTGATTGACATCCGCCGCAGCATGCTTTGCGCTGAGGACAGCAAGTATGGTTTTGATTGACATTTGCATGGCTCCTTCCTCTGGAACGTCCAACCAATATGCAAAGCTTGAACCGAACATCGCAACACCGCGATGATCTTCGTCAACCGGCCTGTCGAATTGTGAGCAGAAAGCCCGCGACCTGCCCGCTGCTCAGTGCAAGGCGATGACGTGCGGCATTGATCGCCATCAATGCCGGGCCTGTCGCATCGGAGTTGAATCAGCAAGCTCACTGAAGAGCCGTAAGTGGTTGAAATGGCGTTGAACGGCTGTTTCGACCGATGTCTTTCTTGGAAAACAGGAGAATTATCATGGTTGAGACCCCTACCAAACTTCCGGTAAAAAACAGGGAGAAGCCAGTAACGCCCGCGGGAAATTTCTGGTCGCCGTTCGCAACTCTTCGGGCAGAAGTTGATCGTCTTTTCGATGATTTTATGCCTTCGTCCTGGCACGCACCCGATCTGTTTTCCTCCGGCCATATGCTGAACGGATGGAATACCTCGCCAGCCGTCGATCTGGTCGAAAAAGAGGAAGCATATGAAGTAACCGCCGAATGTCCCGGGCTCGACGCGAAAAATGTGGAGGTCAAGTTTTCAAACGGCCTTTTGACGATCCGCGGAGAGAAACGCGAAGAAAAAGAAGACAAACAAAAAGAATATCACCTTTCGGAAAGACGATATGGCGCTTTCCAGCGCAGCTTCTCATTGCCTGACCACATCGATACCGACAAGGCTACAGCGACGTTCGAGAACGGCGTCCTCACGGTCAAGCTTCCCAAAAGACCAGAAGCAAAAAAGAGCGAAAGAAGAATCGAGGTCAGGGCCACCTGATCTCGACCGGGGTGGAAGGTGAGAAGTTGTCGGTAGTCCTTGCCGTTCCACCCCCACTTTCATTGCTGAGTCACTTTTGCTGACGCACCGGGCAACCAGCCTGATCTGGTTCAGGATAAAAGATCTGCGAAAAGGCAGGCCTTCTTGCAAGCTAACGAGTGCCCGGCCCGGTTGTAATCAGCCTAAACCAGACGCATAGACTTATGAGGCAAAATACTTCTCTATCTCGCTCAGTGGCAGATGGACGATATCCTTATCGTGCTCAGCGACTATAATTTTTCTAATGGCTTCCGGCATGGCCCGACGCAAGTCTGCAAGTGCTTTCGGCGGCGCCGCGACGAAAAGTTTCTCAACGTCGTTGTCGGCGCAAACAGACTGGAGTTTTTCGACAATGCTGGAAAAGAAGCGCTCTTCCTCCAGTCGGTGCAGATCGTTATTGCCAAGACTGCTGCGACGGCTGCCAGATGCGGTTCGCCCGGGTCCGCCGGTGCCTTGGTCACGTGTGGGTCCATTCGGGGGCGCCTGAATAACCTCCTCGACTTTCAATATGATATTTGCGGTATTGCCCTTGTTTCGCAGGAGCAATGCCTTTTTGGCATCCGCCACGAGTATCCAGGCGTTGTAAGGAATGATTTCGCCCATCATTGATCCCTCCTCTTGTCTGTTCATTATAGATCTGTCGGGGCGCTCCCCCTTGATCGGCGTCAATCCCCGTTTTCTACGAATTCGGCCATGATCGCGTCGTTGATGCCGGTCAAACGCTTCCTCTTCAGATGCGTCCATTATGAATGGATTGGCAGACGGAGGTCATGTGTCACCTCGGTCGCAACAAGTCACGAGAGCCCCATGTCCCATAAGAATGTTCTTTTCAGCTCAGAGGCCAGAGGCAAAATCCTTCAGGGGGCGACCCGGCTCACAGATGCCGTTCGCCTTACCCTTGGTCCGAAATCCAAATCCGTTCTGATAGAAAAGAAATGGGGCACGCCACTGGTTTGCAACGATGGCGTCACGATTGCCAGAGAGTTCAATCTCGCAGACCCTGAAGAAAATCTTGGAGCCAGAATGCTTCGTGCCGCGGCTGAGAAGACTGGCGAAGTCGTGGGTGACGGCACGAGCACCGCGACGATCCTGGCTCATGCCATATTGGCCGATGGGCACCGTAACGTCACTGCTGGCGCAAATGCTATCGACCTCAAACGCGGGCTTGATCGCGGTTTCAGAAGCGCAACCGAAGCGCTTCGAAAACTATCGCGCCCCGTAACGACAGCCAGGGAACGACAGCAGGTCGCGGCGATCTCCGCCCATAACGATGCCGATATCGGCAAGCTTGTTGCTGACGCCATGGAAAAGGTCGGCAAGGAGGGCGTCATAACGGTCGAGGAATCAAAAACGATCGATACACATCTCGACGTCGTTGAAGGCATGCAGTTCGACCGCGGCTTCATTTCTCCGTACTTTGCGACCGACACCGAGAAGATGGAGTCAACCCTTGAGGAGGTAAGGATTTTGATTTGCGACCGCAAAATCTCCGCCCTGGCCGACCTCGTCAACCTTCTCGAGGAACTCTCCAGATCCGGCGCGGCACTTTTGGTCATCGCCGAAGATATGGAGGGCGAGGCCCTGGCGACGCTAATTGTCAATCAGGTTCGCGGCGTACTGCACAGTTGCGCAGTGAAGGCCCCGGGTTTTGGCGATCGTCGAAAGGAAATGCTGCAAGATATAGCAATCCTCACGGGTGGTCAGCTCATCTCACCTGATCTTGGTCTTACACTTGAGAAAGTCACGCTGAACCAACTCGGCAAGGCATCACGCGTTATCGTTGATCGAGAAACGACCACGATCATCGGGGGCGGCGGAGTTCCCGAGGCGATCGGATCGCGAGCTGATTATATCCGCAAGGAAATAAATAAGTCGACAAGCGACTACGACCGGGAAAAGCTGCAGGAACGACTGGCGAAACTCACTGGCGGCATCGCCGTGATCCGCGTCGGAGCGCCCGCCGAAGCAGAAATGAAAGTAAAAAAGGATGCGCTCGATGACGCAATAAGCGCTACCAAAGCCGCCGTACAGGAAGGTATCGTTCCGGGCGGCGGTCTTGCCTTGCTGCGTTGCATCGACGCCGTCGAAGCGGAGGAAGATCGTTGCGACGGCGACGAGCGGACCGGCGTCCAGATTCTTCGCCGTGCCCTGGAGGCGCCGGCGCGGCAGATTGCTGAAAACTCGGCCGTAGATGCCGGTGTTGTTATCGCGCGAATGCTCGACGACGACGGGACCGTGGGCTTCGACGCGGCGCAAAATCGCTATGTCGATCTCCTTAAGGAAGGAATTATCGACCCGACAAAGGTTGTTCGAGTGGCTTTGGAGAACGCCGTATCGGTGGCAAGCGTCCTTCTGCTCACGGAGGCCACCATGACCGAAATTCCGGACCCTAACGTTCCGCCGTTGCCCGCTCCAGCCATTTAGGCGCAGGCACGCGATCGGAGGCAAAATGTCATACAGCCCGTCGATAACCTTTCATGGCGCGGCCGGCGCGGTAACCGGCTCATGCTTTCTCATCGAATACGGCGACGAACGCGTATTGATCGATTGCGGCTTGTTTCAGGGATCCAAAACCGAAAAGGAACTGAATTACCGTCCCTTTCCTTTCGCTCCAGCCAGGTTGAACGCTGTCATCCTTACCCACGCACATATCGACCATACCGGCCTCGTGCCGAAGCTCGTAAAAGATGGGTATGACGGCCCCATTTTCTGTACCGCTGCAACACGTGATCTTTGCACAGTCATGTTGCCCGATTCTGGCCATATCCAGGAAATGGAAGTCGAACAACTCAACCGCCGCAATGAGCATCGGGGGCGAAAGCTCGTCACCCCGATCTACACAGCCATGGATGCATCCTCGGCCTTGACCCAGTTTCGCGCTCATCCCATGAAGCAATGGATGGTGATTTCACCAGCCTTTCGGTTCCGCTTCTGGAACGCAGGGCACCTTCTTGGCTCTGCATCCGTAGAAATTGAAGTCGGAAACGGACCTGAGCAGCAACGTCTTCTTTTTTCTGGTGACATCGGACCGCAACACAAACTGTTCCATTCAAGGCCGGAGGGGCCTGCCGGTCTGGATTACCTTGTCTGCGAAAGTACCTATGGTGATGTCGATCGCAATGACCCCTCCGCGGAGCAGAGGCGAAGGATGCTTAAAGATGAGGTTCAACTCGCTGCCCGTCATCAAAGCGGAGTGCTTCTCATTCCCTCCTTCGCTGTCGAACGGACGCAGGAACTTCTTGCCGATCTGGTCAGTCTGTTAGATGCAGGCGCCATCACACGGTGCCCGATTATTATCGATTCACCACTTGCAACACGGGCGACGGAGGTTTTCAGCCGTCATGCCCGGGAACTCGAAAATGGTGAGCTTCTCTTGCGCGCACTCCGCTCGCGCCAAATTCGCTTCACAGAGACCGCCGAGCAATCCAGATCCATAGATAATCTCAAAGGCTTTCACATTGTTATCGCCGCGAGTGGCATGTGCGAGGCGGGCCGCATTCGTCATCGTCTGAAGAACTGGTTGTGGCGGCCGGAAGCGACCGTTCTCTTGGTAGGATATCAGGCCTCGGGCACCCTTGGCCGTATATTAGAGGATGGAGCGTCTGCCGTTCGTATTCAGGGCGATGAAATCGTCGTGCGGGCCAGTATTCGTAAGCTCGACGTCTACAGCGGTCATGCGGACGCGCCAGAACTTGCCGCGTGGGTTGCCGCCAGAGTTCCGGTCAAACACGCCATTTTTCTGGTACATGGCGAACGTCCCGCCATTTCCGGTTTGAACGCGCGCCTTGCGGCCATGAACCCGTCGTTCGCGATCATCGAGCCTGATCTGGACACGACCTACAGCCTCACGGGCACAGGTGCTATTCTCCTCTCGGCGAAGCAGGAACTCCCTCGACTGCAACCGATACGGGTCGGGCGCGGGGATTGGCATAATGATTTCCAGTCACTAGTCATGGACCTGCAAGACAGGCTGGACAAGGCAGCTGACGAGAAACAACGCAGCGTCATATTGCGTAAAATAAGACGCACCCTCGAAGAAACCGGTCCGTGAGGTGAGGATACCATGCGCCCATTTGATGGGTGGGGTACGCTTAAGGAGCACGATCTTCAGATCAGTGTACGTCAACGCATCAGCCCAGATTTTTCTCGATCAGAACCAGAGTTGCATCGCCCTCGAAGGGTCTTGCGACAAATCCCTGCTCCTCTTCAAGCTTAACAGCGTCATGATGATCTCGACTTTCGATCGCTTGTAACGTGCGAACGCCTTTTTCACGCGCTCGATCTGATACAAAGCCTAGCAATTCCCACGCAACGCCCCTGTTTTTGTACTCGGCATGCACGGCGATGGCGACCTCGGCTTTCTCTCCGGAAACGTCGCAGGCCAACATGGCCGACGCAATGAGGATGTCCGTCCCCGCCACGAAGGCGAGATAATTCTCGGTCAACCGATGATCGACCCTGGTCATTGCAATCAGCCGTTCATGACTCACCTCACCGATACCGCCAAGGAAGCGGAAGCGACGATCCTGCGGTGTGACGTGTTTGAAAAGCTCCGCAAGGCGCGGCTCGTCGTCACTCCTTACGGTTCGCACATCAATTGACAAGCCGGATCGCGTCGCGAGGTGAGCATCGTGGTGTCCCGCAATGCCACCGGCGGAGGACTGGCTGTCGTCCGTTTGCAAACCGGGTTGCTGTTTCGCCGGCATCTCGATGATGACCTTGAGCGCATGTGTGTTGGCCGCGCGGCTGAAAGTGTCATAAGCATCGAGAATGTCGTCTAAGCTGAAGCGGTGCGTGATGAGCTTTCCGGCATCGATCTTGCCGGACCTCACGGTCCGCAACAACATGGGCGTGCTAACGGTATCGACCAGCCGCGTTGTGATTGAAATGTTCCGCGACCAGAGCTTTTCCAGATGCAGGTCTGCCTTGGTGCCGTGTACGCCGATGTTGGCGATCACACCACCGGGTGCAACGATCTCCTGGCAAAACTCGAATGCAGAAGGAACGCCGACGGCCTCAATCGCCGTATCGACACCCTTTCCGTCCGTGAGTTCGAAAATTCGAGCCGCCCCGTCGGGATTGCCGGCGCGGATCGTATGTGTCGCACCGAATTGGTTGGCCACGTCGAGACGATGGTCATCGAGATCGACCACGATTATTTCGGCGGGTGAGTAGAACTGCGCCGTCAAAAGCGCCGCCAGTCCAATGGGGCCAGCGCCTATGATCGCAATTGTACTGCCAGGCTCGACCTTGCCATTGAGGATACCGCACTCGAATCCGGTTGGCAGTATGTCACTCAGCATGACCAAAGCCTCCTCATCGGCGCCGGCTGGAATGGGATAGAGGCTTGTATCGGCGTGCGGGATGCGTACGAATTCAGCCTGTGTACCGTCGATCGTATTGCCCAGTATCCAGCCGCCTGTCTTGCAGTGCGAATACATTCCACGACGGCAATATTCGCATTTCCCACACGATGAGATGCAGGAAATCAGCACGCGGTCGCCCTTTCTGAATTGCGACACTGCGGCGCCTACGTCTTCTATAACGCCAACCCCCTCATGTCCAAGAACCCGGCCTCGGGCGCAACTCGGAACGTCCCCTTTGAGGATATGCAGGTCAGTGCCGCAAATCGTCGTTTTGGTAACCCGCACGAGCGCATCCGTCGCATCGCGAATGATGGGAATCTGCCTGTCCGCAAGCACCTTTTTACCCGGCCCCTCAAAAACGAGAGCTTTCATCATTGTCCTCCTCTTCGTCTGAAGCCGTTTTCGCACTAGCCCGCACACGGCCCCCGGTTCTTCATCGCGCCAGAAAGAGTGGTCGCTTGATCTGTTCAACGAGGGTGCGTGTGATGCCGCCAAAGATGCGTTCGCGAAGCCGGGAATGACCGTAAGCACCCACGACAACCAGGCTTGACTGCACACGGTCCGCATATGCCTCTATGGTCTCGGCTGTCGTGCGGCCTTCGCTTTTTATAGTATCAATCGACGCTGCAATCCGTTGATGTGAGAGATACGATCGCAAATCAGATGCACGTTCCTGCCCGTCCTCCGGATCACCGATCACGATTTGGACGGACCGCGCGCGTTTGAGAAGCGGAACGCTCGCCCTGACTGCGGCTGCCGTTTCCGGAGTGTCAGACCAGGCAATGAGAACAGAATTCCTGTCGCATGAAAGGCTCCTGGCGGGATCGATCAGCACCGGTACGTGCGCATGAAACAATGCCCCGTCAAGGATCGCATCGCGTAAGGCGGGATCGGCCAGAATATCCGGGGCCAGAACAACGGCGTCGGCAAATCGCGCCCTGTATCCGACAAGGTTGTCCATGTTAAAAATTTCGGTGTAGGCTTCCTCGATGTCATACGAGGGAATTCTTCCCTTGCAGTAGGCCTCCAGAGCGCGGGCACGTCGTGCCAGCCTGTCCTGATCGGCCTGTCTCTCGCCCAGCCACGCCGCCGCAACATTCTCCATGTGCGCGCCGACCGGCGGGGGCAACGCTACCCCGGCCAACAGCAGCGAAAGGTGACTTTCCGTCGCGCAGGCCAAATTTACACCGGTGCTGCCATCGGCCTCCACCGTTTCACCTTTGGTGACAAGCAAGAGCGTAGAGAATGTCATTCTGCTTCTCCCGTAATGTAGAGCATCAAAATGAACGAGTTGTCGTGCTGCAGCCTTGATCCTCGTCAACGGTGGCAGCACAAAAGAAGGCTGCAGACATGCTGAGAGCAGGAAAATGCCATGCAATAGTTTATATGGACGCGGAGAGCCCGATACGTTTCTCCAGGCGTGTCAAAAAGTCATATCGTTTTTGAAGCATCGCGATCGACGCGCCCATGATTATTGACGAATAGTGGTCGCATCCGCCGCGGCCACGATATTCAATAGAAGCGCCAGCGGGAAAAGCACGCCACGGATCACGATGAGCCGCGACGCGCGCCGATCAAAAAATCCGCAGATGGTCGACGACCGAACGGACGCCGGGCGCTGCCCACGCCGCCCTTTCGGCCGCCTGGCGTTCGGACCAGGCGTCGACCTGGCCTTCCAGAATCACCTGCCCGTCGGCAACGTTGATCTTGATCTTCTGGGCTTCAACTTCTGCATTGCGCTTCAGCGCATCTTCGATACGCTTTTTTACGTCAGCAACAGAGACCTTCGGCTTGACTTCGATCCAATTGGTTACACCACGCACACCACTCAAGGGGCGTATTGCATCCGCGGCGGCTTCTTTTTGATATCGCCATTCAACCGCGCCCCTGAGAGTTATCCAGCCCTTCTCGACCTGAACATTGACGGCATCATCGGGAACCACCGTGTTCCATTTGATGGTGCTGACGGCGCGCTTGGCGATCTCGTCATCGGCTGTCAGATTGGCACTGAAAGGGCGAACCTCGATTTCCTCAGCGAGGCCCTTGACCCCTTTTACCCTTAGAACAATGGATTCCACCGACGCTTTCTGCATGTAGGTCGGCACGTGTCCTGTAAGGGTTGCCACGCCGGCGTCAACGGCAACACCAATGTTCGCCGCATCGATACTCGGTTCGAATTCGAGTTCATCGATGATGTTTTGCCGCAGAGTATTGTCATTCATGACCATTCTCCCTTTTACTCGTTATGAACGCGGTCATGATCCGAGAACGCGTGACGCCTGCCATTGACCATGGTCAACACGCCCCCTGAATTTTGTAAGAAGCCCCCTGTCTATTTCGTTGGAAAAACGGCATGCAAAAGGCAACCGGTACGGCGCGCAGAGGCGCGAGTTCTGTTCTCCACATCCAACCGTCTCAGCGCGGCTGCACGCCTAACCAGCGTTATTAGATTTTTATCCAGTCTGGCAAAACGGTTGTTCCGGCACCGACATAGGTCCGACGCCTTATGCCAGTGGAGCAATCAACACGTCACTATTGGGTTATCGACCCTTCGACTTCATGCACCGCATCCACAAGGCACTTGTTCATTTTCTCTCGTACCAGTTTATGGGCGTCCGACAGTCCCAGGATTCCGATATCGCGTTCCAGTTTTTGAAAAATGCCTTCCTCGCCGCGTGAAAAATCAACTTCGATAATTTCTTCCAGACAGCGCTCGATGTCCCGGCCGAGCAGCGTGGCCACCCAGATCGCCAGCATCCTGTCGCGCCTCGCACGAATTTTGAACGGTTTCTCGACCTGATTTATATATTGCTTCTCAGCCGCCTTCTCGCGCTCATTATAGATCGTCATGACATGGTCCTCCTTCAAATTCAGTGCAGGAACCGCTCCGATCCCAGCGATATAAAGCAGGCGCCTACAAGACCCAAAATGCCGGCCGGCGCTCAGACAACGAAACAGTCATGGGGCTGTCGGAGGCTAAGCTGACGACCATCTACTTCATGCGTGCCCTCGCCTTCATTTATTGAGGCGAAAGCATTTCGGGTTCGCCCCGTATCGCTTTCCTTCCACTTAATTCACGGATATCCAAAGCGAAAAAGATATGCCGTGAAGTATCCCGGACAGGTTGCGGCTGAGGTTTGAGGGAACCGGGCTCCCACCAGTCGAAGTGGGTCGCGAGCAGCGACCAGGCGTTCAGCCGCTCCTTGCCAGGCGGATCTTCGTTCGGCAATTCTCGGAAGGATGCATCAATTATGACGCTTGCCCACTGGTGATCGCTTTCATTTTTCTCCACCTGCAGACAGGCACGGGGATTCGACCGCAGGTATTCCAGCTTTTTTCCCGGCATCGAAAAAGCGTAAAGCCGGTTTTCAGAGTAGGCATAGTATATCGGCACGACATACGGGGAATTGTCCTTGGCGCAGGCCATTCGCGCCAATCTTTGATCCTCGATCAGAGCAATGCATTCGTTGTACGCCATCTCTCTTATCAACATTTTTTTATCCTCCCATGTTCTCAATGTCGCTTTAGTTCCCGGCAAAAAATCCCACCGCTTCGAATAGACCTTAACCTTTACGACGCATTCGAAAGGCCAACGCCACTTGGTTGCTGTCCGACGATCTCAGACAACTGTTTTACCATTCGGGCCTTTGTAGTTTGTACAGAGAGAATATTTCCGTGCTTCCCGCAAAAATTTGTTGGCCTGCTCCAGGTTGAGCACGGTGTCCCCGCTACTCCACTCATTGAAGTTTGCCGCAATCCAGTGAAGGCCTCGATCAGAGACTGCCGATAACCGCCAGCCGCCATTTTCGTGCCTCTGAAGCTCGAAGTCCGGCACTTGGTGCAAATTTGGTTGCGCCGGTTTATCGCGGATATTTTCCTGAAAGGTACGTCTGCCCTTCTGTTGGCTTTGATATTCTTGCATCTGGTTATCTCCATTTTTCACCTGACTGGACACCATGCCATCCCGGAGCAAGCCGGCGTTGATGAACATCAACGGCTGCTGGAGTATTTTGCGAAATGTGCATTGAGATTGCGGGCGCTCGACCAATGCTTCCCAAAGTGAGGATATTGATTGGCTTTGACGCGCGTCAAACGGGATCGCAACAACAGCGCCTACTCTGCAATGAGAAATGTGCGCGTGGCCGCTTATTTATCGTAGGGAAGGGACAATTCCGACACGCAACGAGATTATGGAGACGCTTAATATCCAGCGGCCTGATCGACGCATCGTTGCCGATGAAAGATCACTCGGTGATTCCCTGTCTGCGCAACGACAAGCAATTCCGGCAAGAAAGCGCTGCGGCGTCCAGAATCGCAGAAAGACAATACTGGGAGCGTTTCATGACCCCGATTGAACAGGAAGAACTATCATAGATCTAACGCCACCTTGTTGGACGACTGTTTGGTTTGACAGGAAGGATATATTGCTATGACAACCGATCTTCGTGATCGCCGAGGGCTGTGGGTAAAGCCCGTCTATGTGCGCTGCGGTAACTTCGGCGCGAAGAGAATCGAAACTTTGCGGCAGGCCTACGAGTTCTTGGCTAGCAACTGGCATTGTGGGAAGAGCGACACTTATGCCCGCGCGCTTGATATGTGCGATGACCGGGACGGAGACTTTGCTCCGTGCGAGCGCGCGCGCGACGCGTTTATTGACGCGTGCGTTGAAGCCAGAATACTGGATTAGTTCAAGGAGCGTGCCCGCTGTCGCGTCAAGAACGCTGGAGCAATAGGCGGGGTGAAGCGAATTTGCTCAAGTGTCAGTTTGCCCCTGCCGGAACCGAGCCCAGTTGGTTTTACCGCGGATGCGCTCGGGGCAAAAACACGCCCCAAACTCGAAACTTGCCCCTGCCCGCCATTTCGCGCGAGCGACTGATCGACCTCCTGCCGGGTTGGACGCCCCGAAGCGCTATCCCCCATGCCGCCTGCCCGGCAAGCTTAATTCAAGGGACGAAGGGGCCGGGCGCGTAAAACTCTTGACCTGAGCTGGCGACCGCCAACTGCCGTCACAATCTGTCTCATGGTGGTTATCGGACGAAAGAATTCTTGACGTGCGTGCCCACAAAATCTGACACGAACGGCGCTGCTTTCGTCCCTTTCCGGATGGCAACAGTTTGCGGAATCTCAAGAAACGTGCCCTCTAATGTGCGCAATCGCTCACCTTGCGCTGCAGCGTCCTGGAGGAAATCTTTTAATCCCGCGGCCGCATCGCATCCTCCAGTCTTCAGCATTTCAATCGCTGCGGTTGGGCTTTCAGTATAAACGATTGCGGCATCCTTAAGCAGCCTTTCAAGCTGCTTGGTATACGCCGCCTCCCCTGCCGCCGAGATTCGGCAGCCGGGAACGTCGACTTCAGCGACCGAGTAAATATGAGAATCTCGTAGAACAAGATAGGTTGCGGTGACGAACGCGTACGGCGGCGAGAAGTCAAAGCGGTCTGCGCGCGATGGATCAGCTGCAATGAAGGCTATATCCCAGTCATTCCGTTCGTCTGCCGCCATGATCGCCGCGGCAGACGGGTACGCTTTGACCAAAAGCTGGCAGCCGATTTCGGCCGCCAACGATTTCGCAAGATCGACGCTGGGTCCGATCAGTTCGCCGGTTCGCTCCTCGAAACGAACCAGAGCGGCATTTGCGATGTTCACAGCCGCGCGTATCGACCCCGTCGGCGCGATTTCGCCGATATCGAAGGTGAGAGCGGGCATATTTAAGTCGTCTCCGCAAACCGGCCCGCCAGCTTCTCCGCACCGCGAGCAAGGAGGGCGACATCGACCCCGACAGCGGTGAACAGCGTTCCCAATTCGATACAGCGGGCTGCAAAGGTCTCATCAGGCGTAAGAATACCGGCCGGAACCCCGAGGCGCTTCAGCTGGGCGATCGTCGTTTCGATCGCAGCGACCACTTCCGGGTGACCGGGCTGGCCCGGATACCCAAAGCTCGCTGCGAGATCGGCCGGACCGATGAATACGCCATCGACGCCGTCAACCGAGGCTATGGCCTCGACATGCGCCAAGGCTTCCCGTGTTTCAACCTGTACAAGAACACACAGCTCCCGGGCGGCATTCTGCGCGTAGTTCTTGACCCGACCAAAACGCGTTGCTCGCGTTAGAGCCGAGACGCCACGAATACCCGCAGGCGGATAGCGCGTGCCATCCACGGCGGCTCTAGCTTCCTCCGCGTTCTGAATATATGGGATCAGGAGCGTCTGGACGCCGATATCGAGGAAGCGCTTGATCAGCACCGGATCGTTGACCGCTGGCCGCACCACCGGCGATACCTGATAGGGTGCCACCGCCTGCAACTGTGGAAGCACCGTCAGTACGTCGCTGGGGGAGTGCTCGGTATCGAAGAGGAGCCAGTCGAAGCCGGCCGGTGCGACGATCTCTGCCGCGTAGCTTCCCGGGAGTCCGCACCATAGTCCGATCTGGCTTTTCCCCGCACGTAGCTTCGCTTTAAACTGATTGACAGGAAGTTCCATTTTCAACCTCACACGAAAGAAACACCAATTGAGCCAACAGGACCATAGTCGGCCTGGATGACATCGCCCTTGAGGATATCGACCGGTCGGGTAAACGAACCCGCAAGGACGATTTGCCCCTTTTTCAAGCCGCTACCAACGGCGTGCAATTTGTTGACCAGCCAGGCGACACCCGCTGCAGGGTGCCCCATGATCGCCGCCGACACTCCGGACTCTTCAATGATCCCGTTTTTTGAAAGCGTTGCCCCGACCCAACGGATATCGATATCCATGGGGCGTATCACGCGCCCGCCGACGACAATTGCTCCAAAGGCGGCATTGTCGGCGATTGTATCGGTGATGGCGCGCGGCACGTCAGTCCGGTAGTCGATAATCTCAAGCGCCGGCACGATGAACTCCGTCGCCCGCATGACGTCGTAGATTCGGGTGCCCGTGCCTTCAAGGCCTTCACCCATGATGAACGCCAGCTCGACCTCCAGGCGCGGCTTAATGAATAGGTCGGACCTGATTTGAGATCCGTCGTTGTAAAGCGCGTCGTCCAGGATGACGCCATAATCGGGTTCGGTCATCTTCGACGCCATCTGCATGGCGCGCGAGGTCAGGCCTATCTTATGACCAATAATGCGTGCGCCGCGAGCGACACGCGACTGCGCCCAGAGCGCCT
The DNA here is from genome assembly GCF_036888815.1 of Agrobacterium sp. CCNWLW155. Classification (NCBI taxonomy): domain Bacteria; kingdom Pseudomonadati; phylum Pseudomonadota; class Alphaproteobacteria; order Hyphomicrobiales; family Rhizobiaceae; genus Agrobacterium; species Agrobacterium sp. CCNWLW155. The sequence continues at coordinate 7,870 of NZ_JBAKFW010000008.1, read as the reverse complement.
GAATACGGTAGGCATCTTCCAGGTCGAGGTCAGGATAGGTCTTGCTCGGCTGGACGATCGGTTGGCGATCGGTCTCTGCCTTCAATATGGCATCTGCCGCCGCCTGGCGCAGGTCTTCGCTGATCATGATGAGACTCCAGAAACAATATCTATTTGATCGGTGGGTGCGGCAGGACAGCTTCACCGGGCTCCATCACATAGGTGTAGTCGAGCGAGAACCACGGCCCCTCAACGTCTTTATCCGTGGGATGCGGTTCGTCATGGCGGACGAAATCACCTGTCAGCGCCGCGGTGACCCCGAACTGAACGTCGGACTCGATGTTGGGATCGCTCGGATCGAAGACCTGCGAGATCAGTGTTTTGTAACCGTGCTTGAAAATCAGTGCGTGCAGATGCGCCGGTCGATAAGGGTGGCGACCCTGAGCCTTGAGAAGACGCCCGACGACGCCGTCCACCGGGATCGGATAACCGACCATCTTCACGGTCCTGAACCAGAACCGTCCTTTTTTGTCGGTCATAAACTTTCCGCGGAGATTCATCTCCGCCTGGTCGGGATCCTGGTTCTCATAGAGGCCGACTGGAGACGCGTGCCAGACATCGACCTCCGCTCCGGGAATCGGCCTGCCGTCGCGATCAATCACGTTCGCTCTGACAAACAGCGGTGTGCCGGGCGTGTCGGAGCGAATAATGGTCCCGCCATTTTCGACCCAGGGAGAATTAAGGCGCCAGAACGGGCCGAGAAGCGACTGCGAGGTTTCGGTCTGCCCTCTGTCGCCGTTGTTAAGCAGGCAAACGAGAGAAGACACGCCCAGAGAGCCGGACATCAAAACGAATTCGTTATGGCTATCGGTCTGCAACTGGCCGATCTCGTTCAGGATGGCGGTTGCCTCCCGGAATTCAACTTCGGTCAGTCGCACTTCTCGCACAAACGCATGGAGATGTTTCACCAGCGCCATCAGAATTTCCCGGGCCCGGGGATCGGATGTCTGCTCCATTACTGCCAGTACGGCAGGAGTCACGTCGCTCTCAGTCTTGATTACCATTGGCCACCTCCGCGACGGCATCGATACTTCGATAATCGATTATTCGTCAAGATTCTTTTGTCTTTTACGAGAACTTTCCGTCAAGCAAGATAAGACAAACATCTATATGCATATGTTTTACCTAAATAAAAATTACGCCAACATCTCAGTTCCGGGGAGTAAGCAGAAATGCAGCTCGCTATCGTTGACATAAATCATCGTTTATCATAACGATCATCGATGAGGCACGAATGTGTCCGGGAGGTTTTATGACGCAGGCTGAGGCCCCAAATTCGCTAAACGAGCAGTCCGGGAACGGTGGCTTTTCCGACGACGGGAAGAACACGATCAGCAGTCAGCTGGCATTTCGATTGCGGGAAGCGATCATCTCGGGCGAACTTGAAGCCGGCAGCAAGATCCATCTCGACAGGGCTCGACAGTCGTTCAATGTCAGTCTCAGCCCTCTTCGCGAAGGTCTTGCCCGGTTGATTTCCGACGGCCTCGTCGAGTTCGAGGACAATCGCGGTTATCGCGTGTCGCCGATTTCGCTGGCCAATCTCGAGGAGATCACCAGCCTGCGCGAAGAGCTCGAGGTCTTCGCCCTGAGGGAATCAATCCGGGTCGGCGACGTGGAGTGGGAAAGCAATGTCATGCGTGTGCTCCACAAGCTCAACCGCACGGAACGAGATGCCAGCAGACCAGAGACGCTGGAGCACTGGGAAGCGGCCCATCGCGATTTCCACCTCGCCCTTATTTCAGGGTGCGGAAAGCCTCTTTTGCTGCACTTTTGCAAAACGCTCCTCAACCTTAACGACCGCTATCGCCGAATATTCCTGACGCAGACGTCGGGCGACCGAAACGTCGGCCAGGAACACAGCGAAATCGCCCAGGGCGCGGTCGCGAGGGACCTGGATTATGCCACGGACAAGCTCCGCCAGCACATCCATCGCACCGGTACAAACCTGCTTGAGCATCTCGCGCGGACGGGGGTCGTGCGATGAGCAATCTTTCCGACATCGAAAGAGCTCCAATCGGGGTAGCGCACTTTTCCGCGATTCAACTGCCTCCGGTACAATTCGTGGAGCAGGCTGCAGCAGCAGGTTTCAACGCGGTCGGGCTTCGGCTTCACCCCGCCTTTCCTGGGGCACCTTTCTACGAATTGGCGCAAGGCAGTAGGGCAGCATCAGAATTTCGGGTCGTACTCGACGGCGAAGGCATGAAAGTCTTCGATATCGAGTTCTTTATTCTCGGGGCAGATTTTAAAGCGGCCTCGGTCGAACACATCGTTGCGGCTGCGGCCGATATCGGAGCCAAGCGCTTGAGTGCCTGTGGCGACGATAATGACCACGAACGTTTGATCGGCAACCTCGTCGCGTTATGCCAACTGGCCGCTCGTTACGGCATGGGGGTCGATATCGAAAACATGGGCTGGCGCACGATCAATACATATGCTCGCAGCGCTGCACTGGTCGACGGTTGCAAGCAAGCAAACGCAGGTGCTTTGGTTGATGCCATCCACTTTTTCAGGAACGGTGGGAACATCAGCGAAATCAATGCTGACATCGTGAACCACCTGCAGCTCTGCGACGTGACGGGTCCAGTCCCATCGCGGCCGGAGGACATGGTGAATGAAGCGCGGGCAGGCCGGCTGGCTCCAGGCGATGGCATTCTTGCGCTCAAAGACCTGCTTGCCAAACTAGCCGGCAAGGCTGCGATATCAGTGGAGGTTCCGCTCGTCGGCGACCTGGCTCCGCTGGCACATCTGAGATATCTGAACTTGAAGACGCGGAGAGTTCTGCAGTCGGTAGGCTAGAACATTCGTGATCTGGCGCGGCGGAGGCTGCGCCAGGAGTAGGAAGTTTCGTATGAATTATGTTAGACTTCGGCGCGGTCTTCGATCGCGCCCCTGAGTTGCTATGGGCAACGCGAGGAACGTTTGGCCTCGCATTTGCCGGCATGGCCCTCGCCCTGGTGATCGGCATCCTGGGTGTCATCGCCCGGACCTCGAACAGGCGGATCTGCCTCATTAGGGATCTGTTTCCATGGCTCGGATATAACGGTCGTATCGAGCAAGATCATTCGATGATTCATCGGTTCAGCAGCTGTCCGGTCGCGACTTTTCTGCAGGGCGTCAACGTCGCTGTCGGCAAGCTCAGCATCGCGGCCAATAGCGACTAATTAAAGAGCCAAGCTTAACTCGTTCGGTGGGACGAACGGCGGCTTCAATAATATCGCGGATCTCGGCCTCAGTGCTTCGGCCATGATGAGCCGCCCGCACCCGCAAGGCACGATGTGTTTCGTCAGAAAGGTTTCGGATGGTGACTGCCGGCATCGATATCACCTCTACAGAAATGAGGGCTTTGACATTGCAGACTGACACCAAAATTCAAGATGATCATTAACGAGGATGAGCATCCTGTTTATTTAGATATCCCGCTCTTGATGCAAATCGAACCGGCGACACTGCTGTTAACGGAGGCTCCGTTTCCAACGATATTTCGAGCCTCCGCCATGATGGACATGCGGCGAAACAGCCATCATAGTGCCGAAAAAGAGCAGCGCTCCATACCGATGCTCAATAGCATTGAGGGCGAACCAGCGGACGGGGCCGAAATACTCGTGAAGGCCAAGCCTTTGCGGGAACGAAGGAAGAGTTCGAAAACCATCCCTGCTGGAGTTAACACGGGTTCAACCCGCCTGCTGGCTTACATGAACTGGTTATCCCTCTATGGAGGATAAGGCTAATGAAAATGAGATTTCTCAGTGAGGCTTTTCTTGCCCTTATGCTTTCCACCACCATCGCCTCCGCGCAGCAGGCGTCCGACACGGTGGCGCCCGAGAAAGCAACGGATGTTGCGGCTGCCAAACGTATCGAGTCAAAGAGCTTCATGGTGGCGGCGGCCAATCCGCTGGCGGCCGAGGCTGGGCACGACGTAATCGCAGCGGGCGGCAACGCCATAGATGCAATGGTGGCGGTACAGACCGTGCTGGGCCTTGTTGAACCACAGAGTTCCGGCCTCGGCGGGGGTGCCTTCCTCGTCTACTACGACGCAAAGAGCGGCAAGCTGACAACTTTTGACGGCCGGGAGACAGCGCCGATCGAAGCCACGCCAAAGCTCTTCCTGGATGACAACGGCCAACCGCTAAAATTCATGAACGCAGTGGTCGGCGGCCGCTCAGTTGGCACACCGGGAACAGTGCGACTTCTGGAGGAAGCCCACAAACGCTATGGAAAGACCGAATGGGCAAGCCTACTGAAGCCGGCGAAAACGCTGGCGACGGAGGGCTTTAAGGTGTCGCCGCGCCTTGCCTCCCTGATCGCGTCCGAGGGCGACCGGTTGAAGAAATATAATGAGGCCCGGTCTTATTTCTTCGACACCTCCGGGGCCGCCCTGCAGACCGGTGCCCTGTTGAAGAACACGGCCTATGCCGACACGCTTGCGATGCTTGCCAAAGGCGGCGCCGATGCTTTTTATAAAGGGAGAATTGCCGAGGCGATCGTCAAGACTGTGCGTGAGGCGGCCGACAATCCCGGTGTGCTGTCGCTGGCCGATCTTTCCAATTATCGCGTTATCGAGCGCGACCCTGTCTGCTTCAATTATCGTGCTCTTGATGTGTGCGGGATGGGACCGCCCTCTTCGGGCGCCATCGCCGTCGGCCAGATACTCGGCCTGGCGGAGAATTTCGATTTAAAGAGCCTGGGTCCGAAAAATGGCGAAAGCTGGCGCATTATCGGCGATGCACAGCGCCTCGCCTTTGCCGATCGCGAGCGTTACGTCGCTGACACCGATTTCGTGCCACTACCGATCAAGGGCTTGCTGGACAAGACCTACCTGAGTGAGAGAGCAAAGCTGCTCGATGGTGACAAGGCGTTGGCCAAGGATGCAGTCAAGGCCGGCGAACCGGAATGGGACCACGCGCTACTTTTGGGCCGGGATGCCGCGCTCGAGTTGCCCTCCACAAGCCATTTTGCCATTGTCGACAAGGATGGCAACGTGGTCTCGATGACGACGACGATCGAAAACGGCTTCGGCTCGCGTCTGATGACGAACGGCTTCCTGCTCAATAACGAGTTGACGGACTTCTCTTTCAAGACCCATGACGGCGGCCTGCCGGTCGCCAACCGCGTTGAGCCCGGCAAACGGCCGCGCTCCTCCATGGCCCCGACTATCGTGATGAAGGACGGAAGACCACTGCTCGCCATTGGCTCTCCCGGCGGCAGCCAGATCATCGGCTATGTGACACAGGCGCTGATCGCCTACATTGACTGGAACATGCCGGTCGAGGCGATCGTCGCCCAGCCGCATCTCATCAACCGGTTCGGGACGTACGACATCGAGGCCGGCACCAGCGCGGAACAACTGATCGGCCCCCTGAAGGCGATAGGATATGAGGTGAAACCGGGAGAGATGAATTCCGGTTTGCATGCTATCGAGATGCCCCCCCAAGGTTTGGCTGGCAGCGCCGATCCACGACGGGAAGGCGTAGCTGTAGGGGACTGAGCCTTTACGAAAATTGAAGCTTCGACAGTCCACACCCCCGAAGCATGGGGCAGAGTTCACCAACCTGTTCGGGTCGATACCCGTCCGTATACGGTGGCACCCGGACGCGTTGGACCATCGTAGTTGTCATCAAGGCCGTGCAAATTATCCTGGGCGGCACGATGCCATTACTGCTTCTTCGCACAGACGTCTGCGGCGCGACGACGGCCTACATCACATACCTGCACCGGGCGCGGGTCCCTAACGATCTTTGCCGGTAGGCGCAGAAGCGGGATCGGTGGCCTTTCAACGGCTCGGACCGTCTCGCCGGGGGAAACGATGATCGCACGGGCGCAGGAATATGCCGCACCCCAGCTGTCGGCGGCTGCCGCGCGCGCCCGACTTCTTTGCCAGGAATCTTGTCGCCATTGGTAGCTCGCCGACCTGCGGGTGGTCGACGCCCTCGGTAGACAGCGCCTCATGCTTGCGGTGCGGTCATTGGCCCTCGCTCTGCTCAACGTCCGGCAAACCGGGATTGCGCAGGTCGATCATCGGAAGCGCGCCATTCGGCAGCATCGTGGTCGGGAGCCGACCGTCCCATCTCTCGGCCTGGGTCAGGGAAACGAGTCCGGGGTTGTTGCGCAGGGCGTCGCCGCGCGCTTTGATGGCCAAAGCTTCAGCATCACCACGTAACCTGATTGCTTCAGCATCCGCCTGGGCCTGCAAACGTACCGCATCGGCTTGTGCCTGAGCGTCTGCACGGCGTGCATCGGCACTGGCATTGGCTTGGGTAACGGTGATCTCGGCCTGCACCTTTTCCCGCTCCGCATTCTGCCGCAGTTTCTGGACTTCCACCTCAGCCAGCATGCGCTGCTCAATGCTGGCCTCGTAGGAATCGGAGAAGTCGATATTCTCGATCTGTACGCTCTCGATGGTGACCGGCCCCTGAACACCCTCTTGAATCGCCATAGCAATTTCCTGATTGAGCCTGCCACGCTCCTGGATGGCGGTAACTGCGTTGAACCGTCCGAACACCGTCTTCGTCTCTTCGAACACCCGACGCTCAATTAGCCGCCCCAGCAGACCTGCCTCCGACCCGTACTGCTCGTAAACTGCAGCGACCCGATCAACTGGAATGCGGTAGTTCACTGACAGCTTAACGGTCGCCGGCTGCTGATCGCGACTATACGCTTCCATCGCGTCGTATACCGCTGCTTTCGACTGGACCGATATCCGTACGACGGTATCGATGACCGGCAGCTTGAATCCGAGCCCTGGCTCCGCGGTTCCGGCAATGGCCCCGTATCTCAAGATGACGCCGCGCTCCCCCTGGTCGATCGTATACCACGAACCGAAGACAATGCTCAGAATTGCGATCGCCACAATCCCGAAGATGATCGATGGAATGACGGGAAGTACTCGCACGTGAAACCTCAAATATTGGTGTGCCCGTCTTGCAAGAAAGTCGCCGGATCGCTTAGTGACGACCAATGGTGAACCTTGCCTCGTGGGCGGCACTTGTTGTCATGACGGGCCATCTCTGGCCTTTTACCTCTTGTCCGCCTTGTGCTGAATGATTGTGGTGTATGGGCATCCCCGAGGACCACAAGGCGAGTGTTTTGGATCGCGTTGACCCGCAGTGACGGCGATACCCGTTGCCGTTGTCGCGGTTAGATGGAAGATAATCAGGCAAGACAGACATTAAGTGTTTTTGTCAAGTTTTTCAGACTATAAATTCACTATCGTCTCATGCGGTGGGATTATGCGTAAAAAGGCCTACCGAAAAGCCAACCTGACCCATGCTGTAAAAACCTATCTCCTGACCTCGTCTTGATCACGAGCCTCGCCCACGCATGAGCGCCAATCTCCACGACTGTGCGGCGTTCCGTGAGAACAAAAGCCGGGTGCGTTCGGAATGGGTGATGGAGCATTGTCAACCAATCGAATTGCTCTCGCCAAAATGAGGGCAGAGGTGATGAGCCGTCCTCTTCGTTCAGCTCTTGAGCCGAGTCAAACCTTCGACCTACATAAACGTCAAGTATTTCGGGGACAAAATCAGCGGTATAGATTGCGCCAGCACGATCCGCGCCCCGACCGGCATTCGCGTGGCCGTCGGTCCAGACTTCTGCTTGATGCTGGATGGTGGCATTCGTCGCGACACAGACATCCTCAAGGCGATCGGTGTGGGAGCGACGACGTAATGCTGGGCCGCGCGCTGCGGGAGAGTACGGCGTCGCAAGCGTGATCACCATTCTCGAAAAGGAAGTCTCCACAGTCTGGAGCTCGCGGGGAAGCTCTGCGAGAATTGAATCCTCTCGGCGCACCACCGGACAGCGGCAAAGCCGTCTGGGAAAACGGGTCCCGGAA
>NZ_JBAKFW010000007.1:0-260431 GCF_036888815.1 Agrobacterium sp. CCNWLW155 | reverse complement strand
CCCCACCAAACAAGTCAACACAGCAATATCAAAAAAATCAAGAAATGTGACAGATCCCTGATTTTAAAAGGGAATTTCGTTTTCATCAGCCGATCGGCATAAAACCACCCCGCCGTGCCTGTGGTTTTGCACAGGAGAACAGCCCAACGGGCGGCAAGGCGGGTCTCGCGCCTTCTTTTAGCCCCCTTCCTCGCTAATTGCTTTGCCAACGAAGCGTTAATACGAGACATGCCTGCGCGTGTCCTTATATGGGCTGTTGCGGCATGTCCGCCGGTGCGTCGACCGATTTGACTCACGGCTATGAAAGTTGCACACCTTCGCCTGAAGTTTCTGGAGAGCGCATGACCGACGGGGCACAGCTGGTATGACTGCGGATCGCAATGTGATCCGGTCGCTAGGCACAGAACCGCCAATTCTGGCGGAAGGACGCCGTGCACCCGATCGCCGCGAAATTTCGCTCAGATGGCTTTCCGGCACGTTCCTGACCGGCATTACCTCTTCCATATTGATGGGCGTGGCGCTGTTTGCCGCTCTCGACGGCCGCCAGCAGCTTGCCATTCCCGCCGAAGCCTTCGCCAAGGCGGATATGGGCAACAACGCTACGGAAGCCGCCCGTCGGGGCACACGCCTCGTCGCACCGAATATCGCGGCCCGGCCATCCGACCGGTCGATCATGGAAGTCTCCACCGTTATCAATGAAGGCGACAAGGAAGTGGTCCGCAAGGTCCCCTTCTCCCACGTCAAGATCCCGCTGGCGGCAAATTACGCCAAGCAGGACGACTATCCCGCCTTCGATCCCCTGAATATTTTCGCGAGCAACGAGGACAAGGACGCATCGGCGCCCGCACCAAGCCGGACTGGAACGATCTACGGCTCCGAGGTGGAATCCGAAGTCAGCCTGAAGACAGTCGCCTTTCCCGTTCAGCACTCCAAATATCCCTTCGCCGGCTCCCTGAGTTTCGACGAGGTTGAGGAGGCGGTACGTTCGAACGGCTCGATCCTGACGGATGGCAACGAACAGCTTGCCGCGCTCTATTACATCGACCCCCGCCGTTTCGATAATGATGAAGGCGATGTCGATATCACCGCCGGCCTCGCGGCCCGCGTCGTTGAACAGAACATGTCGGTTTCGACCCCGCAGTCAGCCTCGGTGCCCGTCAAGGAATATGCAGACGACGTGATCCCTGCCCGCCAGACCGAGACCATCGAAGCCGCCCTCTTTGGCGCCGGCTATTCGAAGGCACAGTCGTCGGAAATCGCAGGCCTGCTGTCGCCGCAACTCCAGTCGAACAATGTCGAAAGCGGCGACGTGCTGCGCGTCGGCATTATTCAGGAAGACGACAAGAGCGACATCGTGCGCGTGAGCCTTTACCGCAAGGGCCGCCACATGGTCACCATGGCCATTGATGACCGCAAGCGTTTCATCAAGGCCAGCGAACCGCCGAAGCTCGACGCGGTGGCGACCGCCTTCGACAGCACCCCGGCACCTGCCGCCGGTCGCGATCTGCCGAGCGTTTATGACGGTGTCTACCGTGCGGCCCTGGCTTACGGCATGAACCAGAGCATGGTTTCCCAACTCATCAAGCTTCTCGCCAGCAGCGTCGATTTTCAGGCGCAGCTCAAGCCGGCGGATACTTTGGAAGCCTTCTTCTCCGTGGAAGACGCAGATGGCAAGGCGACAGACAAGTCGGAACTGCTCTACGTCAATGCCAAGTTCGGCGACAACGAGACACGTTTTTACCGGTTCCAGAATCCGGACGATAACAGCATCGATTATTTCGACGAGAACGGCAAAAGCATCCGGCAGTTCCTGTTGCGCAACCCCGTTCCTAACGGCCGCATGACCTCAGGTTTCGGCATGCGCCGCCACCCGGTTTTGAAATTCAGCCGCATGCATACCGGCACCGACTGGGCCGCCGCCCGCGGCACGCCGATCATCGCGACGGGCAACGGCACCGTCGAGAAGGCCGGATGGGCCTCGGGTTACGGTAACCAGACCCTGATCCGCCATGCCAATGGCTACGTCTCTTCCTATAACCACCAGAGCGCCATCGCCAAGGGTGTCACCGAGGGCTCCAAGGTCCGACAGGGCCAGGTGATCGGTTATGTGGGGTCGACCGGCCTTTCGACCGGCGCGCATCTGCATTACGAGCTAATCGTCAACGGCACCAAGGTGGACGCGATGAAGGTGCGCCTGCCGGGTGGCAAGTCGCTTTCCGGCGATGCGCTCGCGCGGTTCTCCGATGAGAGAAAACGTATCGACAATCTGCTGAATATTGACGAAAAGCCCAATCAGGTGGCGAGCCGCTAATTCGCCGGACCTTTACCGCCCGAAAAGCTGCCAAATGAAAAGGGCTCCGTTTCCGGAGCCCTTTCGTTTTATGCCGCATCGGCCGTTTCGGCTTCGGCCTCGCCCTTTGCGGGCTTGACCTTGAACAGCAGCCGGTCGGTGCCCGAGGTCACCTTGACCCGCGAACCGTCAGGAACTTCACCGCCGAGGATCATTTCGGCAAGCCTGTCCTGAACCGCCTTCTGGATCACCCGCTTCAGCGGACGCGCGCCGTAAGCCGGATCGTAACCCTTGTTGGCAAGCCAGCTGCGGGCATCCTCATCCAGTTCGAGCGAAATCTTGCGATCGCCGAGCAGCGAGATGAGACGCTTCAGCTGGATTTCGACAATTGCACCCATCTCATCGCGCCGCAGGCGGTGGAAGAGGATGATATCGTCGATACGGTTGAGGAATTCCGGCCGGAAATGCGACCGGACCCGCTCCATCACCAGATCACGAACCGAATCCACATCGTCATTGTCGCCCATCTGCGTCATGAATTCCGAGCCGAGGTTCGAGGTCATGATGATGATGGTGTTCTTGAAATCGACGGTGCGGCCCTGGCCGTCCGTCAGACGGCCATCATCCAGCACCTGCAGCAGGACGTTAAAGACGTCAGGATGCGCTTTTTCAATCTCGTCGAACAGCACGACCTGATAGGGCCGGCGGCGAACCGCTTCCGTCAGGGCACCACCCTCTTCATAACCGACATAGCCGGGAGGTGCGCCGATCAGCCGGGCAACGGAGTGTTTCTCCATATATTCCGACATGTCGAGACGAACCATCGCGGTTTCGTCGTCGAACAGGAAGCGGGCCAAGGACTTGGTCAGCTCGGTCTTGCCCACGCCCGTCGGGCCCAGGAAGATGAACGAACCGATCGGCCGGTTGGGATCCTGCAGGCCGGCGCGCGAACGGCGCACCGCTTTCGACACCGCCTGAACGGCCTCGCCCTGCCCGACAACGGACTTGGCAAGCTCGTCTTCCATGCGCAGCAGCTTTTCGCGCTGACCTTCCAGCATCTTGTCGACCGGAATGCCCGTCCAGCGGGAAACGACATGGGCGATATTGTCGGCCGTCACAACTTCCTGAACCATCGAACCGACACCGCTGCTGTCGCGGGCTTCCGCCGCAGCCAGTTCCTTTTCGAGGCCGGGAATGATGCCATAGGTCAGCTCGCCAGCGCGCTGGAACTGGCCGTTGCGCTGGGCAATCGCCAGTTCGTTGCGGGCTTCGTCCAGCCGCTTCTTCAAGTCTGCGGCGTGGCCGAGCTTCTGCTTTTCCGCCTGCCAGCGGGCCGTCAGCGCATCTGCCTTTTCTTCCGTATCGGCCAACTCGTCCTCGAGCTTCTTGAGGCGGTCGGCGGAGGACTGGTCCGTCTCCTGCTTCAAGGCTTCGCGTTCGATCTTCAGCTGAATGATGCGGCGATCCAACTCGTCCAGTTCTTCCGGCTTGGAATCCACCTGCATGCGAAGACGCGAAGCAGCTTCGTCCATCAGGTCGATTGCCTTATCAGGCAGGAACCGGTCGGTGATGTAGCGGTTGGAAAGCGTCGCAGCCGCAACCAGGGCCGAATCCGAGATACGGACCTTGTGGTGCTGTTCGTATTTTTCCTTCAACCCGCGCAGGATCGAGATCGTGTCCTCAACGGTCGGCTCATCCACCAGCACCGGCTGGAAACGGCGGGCAAGGGCCGGATCCTTTTCCACATGCTTGCGATATTCATCGAGCGTGGTGGCGCCGACGCAGTGCAACTCACCACGGGCAAGGGCGGGCTTCAGGAGGTTGGACGCATCCATCGCGCCATCGGCCTTGCCGGCGCCGACCAGCGTGTGCATCTCGTCGATGAACAGGATGATGCCGCCATTTTCGGCCTGCACCTCGTTCAGCACAGCCTTCAGACGCTCTTCAAACTCACCGCGATATTTCGCACCGGCAATCAGCGCGCCCATATCGAGCGCCATCAGCTTCTTGTCCTTCAGGCTTTCGGGCACATCGCCATTGACGATGCGCAACGCAAGACCTTCGGCAATCGCCGTTTTACCGACACCGGGTTCACCGATCAGCACGGGATTATTCTTGGTACGGCGCGACAGGACCTGAATAGTGCGACGGATTTCGTCGTCGCGACCGATCACCGGATCGAGCTTGCCTTCGCGGGCTTCCTCCGTCAGGTCGCGGGCGAACTTCTTCAGCGCGTCAAAGCCCTGTTCGGCGTTGGCGCTGTCAGCCGTGCGGCCCTTGCGGATGTCGTTGATGACCTGATTGAGCGCCTGCGCCGTTGCACCCGCCTTCTTCAGGGAAGCCGAGGTGGAAGCGGAGCTTTCAATCGCAAGCGCCTGCAGAAGACGCTCGACGGTGACAAAACTGTCCCCGGCCTTCTTGGCAAGATCTTCCGCGGTCGAGAACACTTTGGCGAGCGGCGCGGTGAGCGAAAGGCCACCATTTCCACCGGAAACCTTGGGCAATTTTGCAAGTGCCGCATCATTGGCAAGACGCGCTTCCTTGGCGCTGCCGCCGGCGCGCTCGATCAGCGATGCCGCCATGCCCTGCTCGTCATCGAGCAGAACCTTCAGAACGTGTTCAGGCGAAAACTGCTGATGGTTTTCGGCAAGCGCAAAGGTCTGCGCCGATTGCAGAAAACCACGAACGCGCTCGGAGTATTTTTCAATATTCATAGTCAAACCTCCATAGACCGGCCCGCCCGCTTTCGGCACGGCTCCGGGTGTTAGGGTTGAGGCTCCCTCAAAAGGCAAGCCCCGCTACGACAGCCGTGTTCAAAGGATTTCACGATCGCCGCCTCTTGAAGGTCGGTCGCCGGCGAATGCGGCTTCCGTCCTTCCTGCACGAATATGGGAGGCATTTTCATCGGTTTAAAGGGGAGAAAATCCACCATCCGGGAAATTTTCATCCGAACTGACAGGCGTCAATTCGCCGCGTGAAATCCACGCTGACGGCCAGCGGAATGTTCATAGCCAATCGCAAAAAACAAAAAACTCCGGCAAGCCGGAGTTTTTCGATCGCAGAGTGGTTTGCAGAAGCTGCTTATTCGGCAGCGTTCTCAAGCGTGGCAGGTGCAGCGTCGTCACCGGCCGGCGCATCTTCGCCTTCGGCGCCTTCCGCAGCGGCGGTGCGGCGCGGACGGCGCGGGCGCGGCCCTGTTGCACGGCGTGTCTTCGGTGCACGTTCAGCCGTCGGAGCCTCCGCCTGCTGCTGCTCTTCCTCAACGGCCACTTCCATGGGAGTGCCTTCGATGACCGGCTGCGGCGCCTGGCTGGCGTCGTAAACCGGCGGCTGCTGTTCGGCGGCCACCTGCGGCTGGCGCGGCTGACGTTCCTGCCGCTCGCGGCGGTCCGGACGCTCACGACGCTCCTGGCGCGGTTCGTTCCGCTCAGTACGCTCCTGGCGTTCGGGCTGCTGCGCGCGCTCGACCTGTTCGGCCTGCTGCTGCGGTGCAACGACGCCTTCATCGCCGTCATTCACATCCATATCGTCGCCATCGGCACCGCTATATTCGCCGCGATCGTCGCGCTGGAAGCGTTCCTGCATCTGGGCCTGAGCCGAAGCGATGATGCGGTTATAATGTTCAGCGTGCTGCAGATAGTTCTCAGCGATCACGCGGTCGCCGGAACTCTGCGCGTCGCGCGCCAGAGCCGCGTATTTTTCCGCTATGTGCTGGGCTGTGCCACGGATTTTAACATCGGGGCCGGAGCTGTCATAAGTCCTGGTGAGCGGGTTGCCGCCCTTGCGGTTGAAGTTGTTGTTGTTACCGCCACCATTGTTATTGTTGTTGCTTCCACGCCCCCGGCCGCGCTTGTTTTGCTGTCCTGGCCTCATCAATTGCTCACCTGAATTCTGTTTTGCTGACAATCTGGTTGTTTTCATGCAATTCCGGGCGGAAAACCGCTGGAAATTTTTCCTGAAATTGCTCCATCACGCGCCTTGCCGAAGATAACCCCGGGACAAGACCTCGCGTATGACGACCGGCTGCGCAAATGCTGCACCGAGCCGCCTGCGAACAAAGTTTACTGATTCACATGCCGGAAACGCCCAGCCTTTCAGGGCTCTCAAAAGAACCCGCTTCGGGACTGACCCATACCCTGACGAATCTGTGTTCGTCCTCAGCCACCCGGCATGTGGCCGCAAACTATCCCGCTTCATGCGGAAATCCAAGCCTTTTCTTTTGCTGTGCAAAATATCCTTGCAAAAAATCCGCAGACATATCGCGAACAACTATCTCCGGAAGGTCAAAACTCTGTCGTTACCGCCATAATCCTTCACGGCGTCCAGAAGAGAGAAGCCGTGGGAAGCAAATATAGCGGAAACATCAAGCCTTTGATCGAAACCGATCTCCACACCGACAATCCCGTTTTCCACAAGAAAGCGGCCTGCATCGGCAGCGATGAGGCGGTACGGTGCAAGGCCGTCCTGACCTCCGTCCAGCGCCGCCATCGGATCGTGGTTACGAACCTCTTGGTCAAGCGTTGCGACGATATCAGTCCTTATATAAGGCGGATTCGACACAATTATGTCAAAGCTGCCAGAGATTTTTTCAAACCAGTCGCTGCGTATGGTCTCAAAGCGCGCGCCAAGATCATTTCGGGCCGCATTCCTGGCCGCCGTTTCCAGCGCATCGGCGGAAATATCGCTGCCGATGCCGGTGGCATCGGGGCATTCTTTCAACAGCGCCAGACAGATCGCGCCCGTGCCGGTGCCCATGTCCAGAATGCGGGCGCTGCCCTTGGCGGAGATGGCTTTTTTCAGCTCCGGCAACAGCGTGTCGACCAGAACTTCCGTATCCGGCCGGGGCTCGAGCGTCTCCTTTGACAGAAGAAGATCGAGGCCATGAAATTCCCGGTGGCCGAGAATGCGGTGAACGGGTTCGCCATTCGCCCGCCTTTCGATCATGGTGGCGATACGGGCGCTTTCTTCCGGCGTAACGACACGATCAGGCTTCATCACGAAATCGGTCAATGAAAAATCGATGACCTCCGCAATCAGGAGCCGTGCATCGAGAAGCGGATCATCGATCCCTGCCGCCTGCAGCCTTTTGCGGGCGGCGGCAAGCGCGCTCGCAACACTCGCTTCGCCCGCCGTACTCAAAGCTGCTCGCCGAGCTGGGCAAGCTGACCGGCCTGATAATCGGCGATCAGCGCATCCACGAGTTCATCGATCTCACCCTCGATCATCCGGTCGAGCTTGTAGAGCGTGAGGTTGATGCGGTGATCGGTGACGCGGCCCTGCGGGAAATTGTAGGTGCGGATGCGCTCGGAGCGGTCGCCGGAACCGACCTGGCTCTTGCGGTCCGCCGAACGTTCGCTCTCCACTTTCTGGCGTTCGATATCGTAAAGCCGCGAGCGCAGAACCTGCATGGCCTTGGCGCGGTTCTGATGCTGGGATTTCTCCGAACTGGTGACGATCAGACCCG
The DNA here is from genome assembly GCF_036888815.1 of Agrobacterium sp. CCNWLW155. Lineage (NCBI taxonomy): Bacteria > Pseudomonadati > Pseudomonadota > Alphaproteobacteria > Hyphomicrobiales > Rhizobiaceae > Agrobacterium > Agrobacterium sp. CCNWLW155. The sequence continues at coordinate 252,677 of NZ_JBAKFW010000007.1, read as the reverse complement.
TCGGAAGATGGGTGATACGAACGGCGGAGTCGGTGGTGTTGACGTGCTGGCCGCCCGCACCCGAGGCACGCATCGTATCGATGCGAATGTCTTCCGGGCGAATTTCGATATCGATGTCTTCCGCTTCCGGCAGCACGGCAACCGTGGCTGCCGAGGTGTGGATGCGGCCGCCCGCTTCCGTTTCCGGCACGCGCTGCACCCGGTGTACGCCGGATTCGAACTTCAGCTTGGAAAATACCCCTCGCCCGCTGATCGTGGCGATGATTTCTTTGTAACCGCCCGCTTCACCCTCGCTGGCGGAAAGCACTTCGACTTTCCACCCCTTGGTCGATGCGAAGCGCTCATACATGCGGAAGAGATCGCCGGCAAAAAGTGCCGCCTCGGAGCCGCCGGTGCCGGCGCGGATTTCAAGGATCGCGCTTTTTTCGTCCGCCGCATCCTTCGGCAGCAACAGGACCTGCATGTCCTTTTCAAGCTCGCCGATGCGGCTCTCGATTTCCGGCAGCTCCATTTCCGCCAGGTCGCGCATATCCCTGTCGGTCGTCTTGTCAGCAAGCAACGCCTCGAGATCGGCCGCTTCGGAGACCGCCTTCTCGTATTCGCGGATTTTCTTCACTACCGGCTCGAGTTCGGAATATTCCGAAGCCAGCTTCACATAAACATCCGCTGCAGGCCCGGCCGACATACGCGCTTCGATCTCGCCGAAACGTCTTTCCAACTCGCGCATTTTTTCGACGGGAAGCTTCGCCACCAGTTACTCCAATATTGAAACAGGTCTTTTTAAATGGGAATGGAATGCGTCGCCGCAAAGCGTAACAACACCTCGCGCGCGCTTTCCAGCGAATTATGGTCGTCCAGCGCCGCGTTCAGCTCATCGGCAAGGCGTGCGGCATCAAGCCCGAGCAGCATGGCCTTCACGGGGCCGATCGCCGTCGGCGACATCGAAACCGAACGGAAACCGAGACCAATCAAAGCCATGGCCGACAGCGGCTTGCTCGCCATTTCACCGCACAGCGTCACCGAAGTGTGGTGCCTTTCGCCGGCGCGCACGATATCGCGCAGAATGCGCAGGAACGGCTTGCCCAAATTATCGAAACGATCCGAAACACGAGCATTACCGCGATCCACCGCCATCGAGAACTGGAACAGGTCATTCGAGCCGACGGAGACGAAATCCACCTCCTGCATCAGCTCATCGAGCTGCCACATCAGCGAGGGCACTTCCAGCATCGCGCCGAATTGCAGCTTTTTCGGCAGCGCGTGGCTGAATTTCGAGAGATGCTGCACTTCCTTCTGGAGAAGGTCGCGCGCGGCGCGGATTTCGGACACTTCCGTCACCATCGGCAGCATCATGCGCAATTCAGCACCGGAGGCGGCGCGCAGCAGCGCGCGCATCTGCGTGCGCATCAGGCCCGGACGGTCGAGCGACAGGCGGATCGCCCGCCAGCCAAGCGCCGGGTTTTCCTCTTCCTGGCCGCGCATATAGGACACAACCTTGTCGCCGCCGATATCCAGCGTGCGGAAGGTGACGCTTTTTCCCTTCGCCTGCCGCAGAACGGACCGGTAGAAAGCCTCCTGCTCCTCGCCCTTCGGCATGTTGGAGGCAATCATGAATTGCAGCTCGGTGCGGAACAGGCCGATGCCATCGGCGCCGGATTCCTCGAGCTGCGGCAGGTCTACGAGAAGACCCGCATTCATCTTGAGGTTGACTTTCTGGCCATCCTTGGTGATCGGCTCCACATTGCGAAGCGCGCGGAACTGCTCCTGGCGCTTGGCGCGCAGGCGCACCTTTTCCTCATAGGCGCGCTGCAAATCCGACATCGGGCGCAAATGCACCTGGCCGTCATCGCCGTCGATGATGATGGGATCGTTATTTTCAGCGAGGGCGACGATGCCTGTCGCCTGCCCGATGATCGGAATGCCCATGGCACGCGCCACGATGACGACATGGCTCGTCACCGCGCCGTCTTCGAGCACAAGACCGCGCAGTTTTTCGCGCGGATAATCCAAGAGTTCGGCGGCACCCATGGCGCGGGCCAGAACGATGGCGTCGAGCGGGAAATCCTGCTCAGGACCACGCCCGCCGAAACCGATGAGCTGGCGCAGCAGCCGGTTGGCGAGATCGTCGAAATCATGCATGCGTTCGCGCAGGTAAGGATCGGTCAGGCGCATCATGCGCGCCTTGGTGTCGCTCTGCACCTTTTCGACAGCCGCTTCCGCCGTCAGGCCGTTGCGGATCGCCTCTTCCATGCGGCGTACCCAGCCCTGATCGTGGGCAAACATGCGATAGGTTTCGAGAACTTCGCGATGTTCTCCTTCGGTCGGCACGTCACGGCGCTGCAACATGTCGTCGATCGACAGGCGTAGCGACCCAATGGCATCGGCAAGACGCCGGATTTCCGTATCCGCATCTTCATTGAGGAGATTGGTGACGACAATGCGGGGATCGTGCAGCACGACGTGACCAAGACCGATGCCTTCGCCATAGGCGTCGCCATCGATGGAAACGGCACGCGTCAGATCAAGCTCCACACCGGGGCGGGTGATCTTTTTCAACTCGCCGCTCGCCACTATTTCAGCGATAAGCATCGCGGTTGTCTCGAGCGCTTCAATTTCATCCTCCCGGTATGTTCGGCTGGCCTTGTTCTGGACCACAAGAACGCCAAGAGTGCGACCGGAGCGCAAAATCGGCACGCCGAGGAAGGAATGATAAATTTCCTCACCGGTTTCAGGAAGATAGCGGAAAGCCGGATGCGCCTGCGCATCGGAAAGATTGAGCGGCTGGGCCGAAGCGGCAATCGTGCCGACAAGACCCTGCCCCATTTTCAGCTGTGCGAGATGCACGGCATCCTTGTTGAGACCTTCGGTGGCGTAAAGTTCCAGCACGCTGTCGGAGCGCAGCACGTAGACCGAGCAAACCTCCGCCACCATGTTGCTGGCAATCTGACGGACGATCTGGTCCAGACGGTCCTGCGGTTCAAGGTGCTCCGCCATCATTTCGCGCAGCCGCTTGAGCAGGACGCGCGGACCTGCGGAAAGGTCTCTCATCGCGTTTGCTCCCCGACGCTTCCGATCCGAATGTCATAATATTCGAGAATCAAAACGTCATTTAAAAATTTATAGCGCGAGAAGCGCGTCCCGCAAGGGACACGCTTTCATGAAACGCCACATCGGAAGAACGCAACTCCGAAGAATCGGAGCATCGGGAACCGATGTCTCGGCTTCAAGCCTTATCGAGGCCGTAGGCGGAATGCAAAGTGCGGACCGCAAGTTCGGCATAGGCGCCGTCGATCAGGATCGAAATCTTGATCTCGGACGTAGTGATCGCCTTGATGTTGATGTTCTTCTCGGCAAGCGCCTTGAACGCGCTGGCGGCAACGCCGGCGTGGCTGCGCATGCCGATGCCGATGACGGACACCTTGGCAAGGCCGGTTTCGTTCTGTGCGACGTCGAAACCGATCTGGGCCTTGTTGTCATCCAGAACCTTCAGAGCCTTGGCAACATCGCCCGAGGGAACGGTGAAGGTCATGTCGGTGCGCGAACCATCTTCGGAGATGTTCTGCACGATCATGTCGACATTGATATGCGCTTCAGCGAGCGGCCCGAAGATCGCGGCCGAGACGCCCGGACGGTCGGCCACGCGGCGCAGCGAGATCTGTGCTTCATCCTTGGCATAGGCGATGCCGGTTACGACTTCCTGTTCCACGATTTCATCCTCGTCACAAATCAAAGTACCGGGCGGGTTGATGAGGTCGCCCATGCCCGGCGCATCGGGATCCTCGAAACTGGAGCGAACGAAGGTGCGCACCTTGTGTACCATGGCAAGCTCGACCGAGCGAACCTGCAGAACCTTCGCGCCGAGAGACGCCATTTCGAGCATTTCCTCGAAGGCGATCTTCTTCATGCGGCGAGCCTTGGGCTCGATGCGCGGATCGGTGGTGTAGACGCCATCGACGTCAGTGTAGATGTCGCAGCGATCTGCCTTGACGGCGGCAGCGATGGCGACAGCGGACGTATCCGAGCCGCCGCGACCGAGCGTCGCGATGCGGTTGTCAGGACCGATACCCTGGAAGCCGGCAACGACGGCAACCTGGCCTTCGCCCATGCGGTGGACGATATCCGAACCGTCGATCTCGAGAATGCGGGCGGCGCCATGCGCATTGTCGGTGCGGATCGGGATCTGCCAGCCCTGCCAGGAGCGCGCATTGATGCCCATGGATTGCAGCGTGATCGCCAGAAGACCCGATGTCACCTGTTCGCCTGATGCGACAACCGCGTCATATTCGCGCGCGTCGAAGAACGAAGCGGCGTTGGCGCCGGCAACCTTCGCGGCGTTCTGCACCCAGTCCACCAGCTCATTGGTTTTGCCGGACATGGCGGAAACGACCACGGCCACTTCATGGCCGGCATCCACTTCGCGTTTCACATGCCGTGCGACATTGTGAATGCGTTCGAGGTTCGCGACGGACGTGCCGCCGAATTTCATGACAATGCGAGCCATAGCCTTGACCAGTACCATCCCATTTTCCCGCCGGCTCCCTCTGGAAACGGACGGACAAGAACAAACCCAGTCGGCCCTTCCTGACAAAGAGCCTCAAGTTGCGGGTCTCTTAGCGAAAAGGCGGGGGGCACGCAATGCCGTTTATGAACCATGCGGTACGCCTTTTTCGGGAGCCTGAGCATGGAACAATGGCGCAAGGAAGCGCCGGCGGGATAAAGCACACGCAAAAGAGCGTACCGCAGTGCACTGTACAAACGGGCCCATTCGCAGTATGAGCGCGGCAATGCAACCGGCCAGATGGCCGAAATGGCCTGTATCGGCTGCCCCGGAGACTTTAGGACCTATTGGTTTCGGGCGGATGCGGGCAGCTTCATATCCGAAAGACGGTAGATGACAGACACCCAGGGTATCGCCCCGGCGATCGCGCAGGCGTTGGAAAAACGCGGCTACAAAGATTTGACCCCCGTGCAGCAGGCCATGCTTGCGCCGGAACTCGCCGACAAGGACGCGCTGGTTTCCGCGCAGACCGGTTCCGGCAAGACGGTCGCCTTCGGCATCGCGCTTGCGACCACGCTGCTGTGTGACGACAACCGCTTCGGACAGGCTTCCGCGCCGCTGGCGCTTGCCATTGCGCCAACCCGCGAACTGGCCATGCAGGTCAAGCGCGAACTGGAATGGCTTTATGAGTTTGCCGGTGTTTCCATTGCCTCCTGCGTTGGCGGCATGGACATCCGCAATGAGCGGCGGGCGCTGGAGCGCGGCGCGCACATCGTCGTCGGCACGCCCGGTCGTCTCTGCGACCACATCAAGCGCAATGCACTTGATCTGTCCTCCATCCGTGCGGTTGTGCTTGACGAAGCCGACGAGATGCTCGACCTCGGTTTCCGCGAAGATCTGGAATTCATTCTGGAAGAATCGCCCGACGATCGCCGCACGTTGATGTTCTCGGCCACCGTGCCGCGCAGCATCGCCAAGCTTGCCGAAAGCTACCAGAAGAATGCCGTGCGCATCGCCACTGCTTCCGAACAGAAGCAGCATGTGGATATCGAATATCGCGCCATGCTGGTGTCCCCGGCAGACCGCGAAAACGCCATCATCAATGCGCTGCGCTTCTATGAAGCCCGCAACGCCATCGTTTTCTGCTCCACCCGTGCGGCCGTCAACCATCTGACAGCGCGACTGAATAATCGCGGCTTTGCCGTCGTGGCGCTGTCGGGCGAATTGACCCAGAACGAGCGCACCCATGCGCTGCAGGCCATGCGCGATGGCCGCGCCCGCGTCTGCGTTGCGACCGACGTTGCCGCGCGCGGCATCGACCTGCCGGGTCTCGAACTCGTCATACACGCCGACCTGCCGACCAATTCCGAAACGCTTCTGCACCGTTCCGGCCGTACCGGCCGCGCCGGTCAGAAGGGCGTTAGCGCCATCGTGGTGCCGGTCAACCAGCGCCGCAAGGCAGAACGCCTGCTTGAGGGCGCCAAGGTCAGCCCAGCATGGGTTCGTCCGCCTTCCGCCGAAGAGATCGTCGAGCGCGACGGCGCCCGGCTTCTGGCCGATCCTTCGCTGACCGAGGCTGTAGCCGACGACGAACGCGATTTCGTCACCAAGCTCCTGGAACAGCATGGCGCGGAAAAGGTCGCCGCCGCTTTCGTGCGTCTTTACCACGCCGGACGGTCTGCACCTGAAGACATCACGGAAGTCTCGCTGGACAACAGCCGCAAGCCGCGCCGCGACAGTTTCGAGACGGTCGAAAACGATGCCCCGCGCCGCGAACGCTCCGATTTCGCCGACAGCGCGTGGTTTTCGCTGTCCGTCGGCCGCAAGCAGAGCGCCGAGCCGCGCTGGCTCATCCCCATGCTCTGCCGCTTCGGCAAGATCACCCGCCAGGATATCGGCGCGATCCGCATGCAGCAGACGGAGACCTTCGTGGAACTGGCGGCCGATGCCGTCGACCGTTTCACCTCCGCCATCGGCAAGGACATGATGCTCGAAAAGGGCATCCGTCTGAAGGCTCTGGAAGGCAAGCCGGAAATAACCGGCGGCTTCCGCGAAGATACGCGTCCGGCCAAGGCCCAGCGCAAGTTCAGCAAATCGGACAATGCGGCCGCTCCCCGCGACGACCGCAAGACTGACGACAAGCCCTGGAAAAAGAAGAAGCCCTTTGGCGACAAACCTAAATACGAGGGCAAGAAGGACAGGCCTTTCGAAAAGCGTGGGCCGAAGCCGACAAAGGGCTGAGGTCGACCCTTCGCAAGCCTCGGAAATTTCGGATCCCGTTCATTCGGGGCCTGAGGCCGGCGGCAAGGTTTCTGCCGTCATGCCGGCCTTGAGCCGGCATCCAGCCACGGCGCTTCGCGCCGTGAGAAGACTCTCCCGCGATCAAGGACTTGATCGCGCCGGCCCCCGGACTAAATCCGGGGTGACGGTGGGGTGCTACGAATTCGCCAAACTATTTGGGTCGCCTCCAACAAAAAAGCCCCGCTTTCGCGGGGCTTTTTTATTTCCATCAATCAAAACGCCTGCAATCAGAACTCCAGCGCGCGGTCGCCGTTTTCGTCCTTGATGCGGTTCGGAAGACCGATCTTGTTCAGAATGTTCAGGAACGGCTTCGGCGGCAGTTCTTCAACGTTCGCCATCTGCTTCACGTCCCATTCGCCTGTCGCAATCAGCATGGCGGCGGCGACCGGGGGAACGCCGGCGGTGTAGGAAATGCCCTGCGAGCCGACTTCCTCATAGGCTTCCTTGTGGTCAGCCACGTTGTAGATGAAGACTTCGCGTTCCTTGCCGTCCTTGATACCCTTGACGATATCGCCAATGCAGGTCTTGCCGACATAATCGGGCGCCAGAGAAGACGGATCGGGCAGCACGGCCTTCACCACCTTGAGCGGCACGACTTCAAGGCCTTCAGCCGTCTTGACCGGCTTCTCCGACAGGAGGCCGAGGTTCTTCAGCACGGTGAAGACATTGATGTAGTGATCGCCGAAACCCATCCAGAAGCGCACATCCGCGCCGTCCATGTTCTTGGACAGCGAATGCACTTCGTCGTGGCCGGTCATGTAGGCCTTCTGCTTGCCGACGACAGGCAGGTCGAATTCCTGGCCGACTTCGAACATCTGGTTCGTCTGCCACTCACCCTTCTGCCAGGAATAAACAACACCGGTGAATTCGCGGAAGTTGATTTCCGGATCGAAGTTGGTGGAGAACCAGCGGCCGTGGCTGCCGGCATTGATATCGACGATATCGACCGAGGTGACCTTGTCGAAATAGTCATCCTTGGCAAGACGCGCATAGGCGTTCACCACACCCGGGTCGAAGCCGACGCCGAGAATGGCGGTAATGCCCTTTTCCTTGCACTCTTCCGCGCGCTTCCACTCGTAGTTTCCGTACCACGGCGGCGCTTCGCAAATCTTGGTCGGATCCTCGTGGATCGCCGTATCCATATAGGCAACACCCGTGTCCATGCAGGCACGAAGAACGGACATGTTGACGAAAGCCGAACCGACATTGATGACGATTTCCACGCCGGTTTTTTTGATCAGGGCTTTCGTCGCCTCGATATCCATCGCGTCAAGCGCATGGGCCTCAAGTTTCACATCAGTCTTGAGGCTCTTCTTTTCGCGTACGGACTCGACAATCTTGCGGCACTTTCCCAAGGTCCGTGACGCAATATGAATGTCTCCCAATACATCGCTGTTCTGGGCGCACTTATGCGCCACGACCTGTGCTACGCCACCGGCGCCGATGATCAGAACGTTCTTCTTCATTTCAGGTGATGCCTCCTTTTCCCCGCAGGGATAAGCTTCGTTGGATGTTGAAACAGGGTTTAAGACAGGCTTTGCTCGAAATCGGCAAAGTCGAATTCACGAACGGCGCGCACGGTGCCGTCCAGTTCCTTGATGGCGATCGCCGGCATCTTCACGCCGTTGAACCAGTTCTTCTTGACCATGGTGTAACCGGCCGCATCCTGGAAGGAGATGCGGTCACCGACCTTCAGCTCCTTGTCGAAACGGAAGTCGCCGAAAATATCGCCGGCGAGGCAGGACTTGCCGCAGACCATATAGGGATGTTCGCCCTCATTCGGCGACACCTTGGCGGTTTCGCGGTAGATCAGCAGATCAAGCATATGCGCTTCGATCGAGCTGTCGACGATGGCGAGGTTCTTGCCGTTGAACAGCGTGTCGAGAACCGTCACTTCGAGCGTCGTGCTCTTGGTGATCGAGGCTTCGCCCGGCTCAAGATAGACCTGCACGCCGTATTTTTCCGAAAAGGCGCGCAAACGGTCGCAGAACTGGTCGAGCGGATAATTGTCGCCGGTGAAATGAATGCCGCCGCCGAGGCTCACCCATTCGGCGCGCGACAGCAGCGATCCGAATTTTTCCTCGATCTGCGTCAACATGCGGTCGAACAGCGAGAAATCACCGTTTTCGCAATTATTGTGGATCATGAAGCCGGAAATGCGATCCATGACCTTGTCGACCTTGGCGACATCCCATTCGCCGAGGCGGCTGAAGGGGCGCGCGGGATCGGCAAGATCAAAGCTCGAGGAGCTGACCTGCGGATTGAGACGCAGACCGCGCGTGATGCCGGAAGCCTTGTCCGCGAAACGCTCGAGCTGACCGATCGAATTGAAGATGATCTTGTCGGCATTCGCAATCACCTCGTCGATTTCATAATCGGCATAGGCGACGGAATAGGCATGGGTCTCGCCGCCGAATTTCTCGCGGCCGAGACGCACCTCATAAAGCGATGACGAGGTGGTGCCATCCATATATTGCGACATGAAATCGAACACCGACCATGTGGCGAAGCACTTCAGCGCCAGCAGCGCCTTGGCGCCGGATTTTTCCCGCACATAGGCAATCTTCTCCATGTTGCGAAGAAGTTTTGTCTTGTCGATAAGGTAATAGGGCGTCTGGAGCATGTCGTTTCACATATTGATTGAAGTCAAGGTACGTCTCGATGATGGGCCTTATATGATGCTTGTGACAGGAAAACAAATGTCCGGCACCGAATTCCCGGAAAATAGCCCCCGAGCCGAAATGCCTGTGAAGAAAACACCTTCCCTTGCGGAACCAAGCCGGCATGGGCGCGTTTGAATGACGGACAGGCGGGTGTTTCGGCCGCCGTAACGAAGGTTCGTGAGCGGCGGCAATCTGTAACATACCGCCATTCCCATCAACGATGTTCAGGAAGGACTTCACCTATGGCAAGCGTGCGTAGCAACGTGAATGACAAGATCCAGCAATCCCTCGAAAACGGTGATGCAGCCGATGTGGCGGCGCAGCTCGCCCAGCTTCGCGAAGATCTGGCAAATCTTGCCAAGAGCGTGAAGGCGCTCGGCGTCGGAGCATCGCACGAGCTAAAGGCGCAGGCAGCCCGTGTGGCCGATGACGCGCTGACCGCGTCCGGCGAAATGGCCGACAGCGTCCGCAGCGAAATCTCCACGCTGAATGACAATCTGACCGACCACGTCCAGAAGAACCCGCTGCAATCGCTCGGCATCGCCGTCGGCGTCGGTTTCGTGCTCGCCCTTCTGACGCGTCGATAAGGCCGCGCTCATGCTTGAGGCATTGCTGGTCTATCTGGGGGAGACCCAGCGCGAAGGGCGCGTCGTCACAAGGCGATTGCGCGCGACCATAATCCTGTCGGTTCTGACCGGGATATTCTTTCTGATCGCCTTCATCGCCGCCGTGGTGGCGGGGTCCATCTATCTTGCCCGGCATGTGGGTGCAGGCCCCGCGGCGCTGGTCGTCGCCGGCACGGCATTTCTGCTCGGCGTCATCATGCTGGTGGCGCTGGCGATCGTCAAACGCCCGAGAGTCTATGCCGCACGGCCTGCAGTCGCACCTTTCACGGCAGCGCCGCTTGCCGCAGCACCGCTGGCCCTGCAATCGCTGCTGACACTGGCGATCCAGGCGCGTCCCTATGCAACGCTCGCCGTGGCTGTCGCGGCCGGTTTTCTGGCCACCAGGGTCAATACGAAAAAGTCCAAGTAATTTCTTGGCGACACGGCAAGGCAAACCGCGCATCCAGACGATGGATGCGCGGTTTTTTTTATGTTACCCGCGAAGGATAGACTGGTTGATGGCATCCTGCGCCACGCCGCCCTTATTTGAACAAAGTGACATAGAGTCTCGGCGCGTCCGTAATTTTCTGAAAGGCAATTGATGAAGAAGAAAGTCCTTGTCGTCGGCGGTGCCGGCTATATCGGTTCGCACACCTGCCTTCTCCTGTCTGAGCGAGGATATGAACCTGTCGTTTTCGACAATCTGTCCAACGGCCATGAGGAATTCGTCCGCTGGGGACCCTTCGAACAGGGCGATATTCGCGACCGGGCGCGGCTGGACGAGGTCTTCGCCAAACACCGGCCGGAAGCCGTTCTCCACTTCGCCGCACTGATCGAAGTCGGTGAATCGGTCAAGCAGCCCGTGGCTTTCTACGACAACAACGTCATCGGCTCGCTCAACCTGCTCTCCGCCGCCATCGATGCCGGCGTCACGTCATTCGTTTTCTCCTCCACCTGCGCCACGTATGGTTTGCCGGAACAGGTGCCGATCGACGAGACGCACCGGCAGGCGCCGATCAACCCCTATGGCCGCACCAAATGGGTGGTGGAGCAGGCGCTGAAGGATTACAGCACCTATAAGGGGCTTCGCTCCGTCATGCTGCGCTACTTCAATGCCGCGGGCGCGGATTTCGAAGGCCGCATCGGCGAATGGCACAAGCCGGAAACCCATGCGATCCCGCTTGCCATCGAGGCGGCGCTCGGCCGGCGTCAGGGCTTCAAGGTGTTCGGCACGGATTACGACACACGCGATGGCACCTGCGTGCGCGACTATATCCACATTCTCGATCTTGCCGATGCGCATGTGAGGGCGGTGGATTATCTGCTGGATGGCGGGGAAACCGTCGAACTCAACCTCGGCACCGGCACCGGCACCACGGTGAAGGAACTGCTGGCGGCGATTTCGGAAGTCTCCGGCCGCCCCTTCCCCGTTGAATATACCGGACGCCGCGACGGCGATTCCACGACGCTTGTCGCGAATAATGACAAGGCGAAAGAAGTTCTGGGCTGGGAACCGCGTTATTCCCTGGCCGACATCATCAAATCCGCCTGGGCGTGGCATTCCTCCCGCAATGCCGGGGACTGAGTAATCAGCGACCAGATACAAAAAAGACACCGGCCTTCTGGCCGGTGCCTCCCGCGGGACGGCTGATGAAAGCCGGTCCCGCTCCTGCCTCCCAGGTATGGGAATTAGGGCTTGGTGGCGGACGTCGTCGTGCTGTCGGGAGCCGCCGGCACTGCCGCATTCTTTTCGCTGGCCTTCTGTTCCAGCGTCTTGAATTCGGGAGCGGCCTTCAGCGTTTCCGCCGTTTCCGTCGTCGTCAGGCGGATCGTGCCGTCCTGCGCATTACGCGTCATCGTTACCTTGTCCATGGGAACGGCAACGTCCTTTGCGCCGATGCCCAGGAAGCCGCCGACGCCAATCACAGCCGCAACGAGACCACCATCTTCTTCCATGATCAGGTTGGTGACGTTACCGATGCTTTCATCGGCCGCTGTATAGACCGACTTGCCGATATAGTCGTTGGCGCTGACCTGCGTTTCTCCCTGTTCGGTCAGATAGGCGCCGCCCGTCGTTGCAGCCGCGCTGTCATTGGCCGCAGGAGCCGCAGGCGTCATGGGGGTGGCAGGGGTCGCCGGCTCCGTCTGCGTGCTCGGATTTGCCGGCGCAGGCTGGGTAGTGCCCTGAGCGATGGCCAGCGGCGCGAAAGCCGTCGTGCCCATCAGGGCGGCGGTGACGAGTATCGTAAGTTTCTTAGCCATTTCGTACCTTCCTTTCATCGTTCTCAACTGGCCGGCGGGGATGAATTTCATGTCCGCTTTTCGGCCGGTTCGTCTGGCAAACGGGTTGGTCGTTGAAATAGTTCCGATTTTTTCAATCACACCGACGCAATTGCGGCCTGCCGCAACAACCGAAGGTAAAAATCAGGCATTGCTAAAGGGGGATGGCACGGTATTATCCGTGTCGTAACAATGCCATAACTGCCGGAGTTTTTTGTATGCCTCGACCCGGCGACAGACTGAAAGACATGATCTCGGCTTTGCGTCGGCGCAGTGCGAATTTTTTCCCCACCGCCTCCATCGGCACCTATCTGGTGGTGATGGCGACTGTCATCACGCTCCCGCTCATTCTTTTCGGCGGCTATCTGATGCTCCGCCTCGAGGCGGAAAAACGCGACGACCTGCAGCGGGAAACCATCGAGGATGTGCGGGTGGTCTCCCGCAACATCGACCGCCGCCTGCAGGAAATCGCCACCTCGCTCAATCTCCTGTCGCAATTTCCGGAACTCGAGAACGGCAACCTTGCCGCATTTCAGGGACGCGTCGCAGACAGCCTGAAGCGGGAGGGCCTCTACGCCATTCTCGCCACCAAGGACGGCCAGCAGCGTCTCAACACCCGGGTGCCCTATGGCCAGCCACTCGGCAAGGTGCCGGAGGAAGCCAATCTGGCCAGGGCGGTCGACTCCCGTCGCATCACCGTCTCGGACATGTTTTTCGGCTCGACCAGCAAGGAATGGGTGTTCAACGTTACCTTGCCGCTTGGCCCGGAACTGGATTCGGCCGGGGATGCCCTGATCCTGACGCAGAATGCCAGCGACCTCAGCCGGCTGATCCCCACGGAAAACCTGCCGCGCAACTGGGCGGTCGCCATTATCGACGGGACCAATCGCGTCGTCGTTTCCAGCGCGCAGGATGAGGCGGAAGTGGGCAAACCCTTCGTCAACCCTGACGTACTCTCGGAAATGCAGGCCTTCAGCGGCAATTTTTTTGACGGCAAAGGTAATCTCTATGCCTATGCCCAATTGCCGGGCTGGCAATGGAGGACCGTGATGTGGGGGCCGCTTGCGGCGAGCCAGGCGGTGCTGGTGGATACATGGCGACAGATGATGATCGGCAGCCTTGTGCTGGTGCTGATCGCCATTGGTGGCGCCTATCTGGTCGGCCGGCAATTGCGCAGCTCCATTCGTGACCTGACCCTGATGGCCGAGCGCATCGGCGAAGGCGAAATCGTCGCCCCTGTCGATACCAAGATAAAGGAAGCGAACCAGGTCGCCATCGCACTCTCCAACGCGTCTTTCGACAGAAGCCAGTCGGAAGAGCGGCTGCAATTGCTGCTGCACGAACTGGTGCACCGCTCCAAGAACATTCTGACGCTGGTTCAGGCGATGATACGGCAATTGGGGCGCGAGAATAAAAGCATTCCGGAATTCCAGAAGGAGGTGGATCACCGCCTGCGCGGTCTTGGAATGTCGATCCGGGCATTGGCGGAGGTTCAATGGCAGGGCCTGCCTATCCGCAAGCTGATCGAGACCCACCTCGATGTTTTCGGCACCGTGGCGCAGCGCATCATGCTGGTGGGAGATGATTTCATGCTCTCTCCGGAAGCGGCGCAGAATTTCGGCCTGGTAATCCATGAGCTGACGACGAATTCCATCAAATATGGCTCATTGTCGGTTCCATCAGGAAAAATCACGGTGCGATGGCAGTCGCTTGAAAAGGACGGGCGGCAGATGATCCATCTCGTCTGGACCGAAACGGGCGGACCACCGGCGAGAGAGCCAAGCCGCAAGGGCTTCGGCACCACGGTCATCAAAAGGCATGCGGAAGGCGCCTTCGGCGGGCAGGTGGTGACGGAATATCGCGAATCCGGCTTCGAGTGGTCTCTGGAAGCGCCGATCCGTTATTTCACGCCCAAACGATCGGAACAGACAGGCACGCACTGAGGCCGTCCGCTGGCGGGCCGTCTCCGCCATACGGATAGCAAAAAGCAGCGAAAAATGGCTGATATCTTGCGTAATGTTAAAAAAACGCATTTTTCGGGAACCGAATCCGGCCATGCGTGTTTTTACTGCAGGCCAAGCAATTCCCCCGTCCCCGCCTGAAGCTTGGCTGAAAATAAACAGGTTTCACCCCTGAAAACCTGTCATAAAAATAGCACGGCTCTTTCATGGGCCGTGCTTTTTGTTTTTTATCTTCACGAAATGGAAGTTAGACCCGGCTCTGCGAGGAACAGACGGATTTCAGGCGTCCGCGCTGTCGCCGGAGGGAAATCTCAGCCGGTAGACGATCCGTTCAGGCGTCAACTGATACTCGGCGCTTCCCCCCAATGCGGACGGAACCACCTTTTCCAGCACGACACTGCCGAAGCTGCCGCGCCGGGCCTCCGCCGGCTCTTTCGACGGCATCATCGGCTCATTCCATTCGACGACATAAAAATCACCCTCCTGGCGACATTGCAGGGTTATGGGCGGGTGGTAGGCAAGATTGCCGCTATGGCTGACGGTGTTGACAACCAGCTCATGGAAGGCAAGTCCGATATAGAGCGCACCATTCGGGTTGAGGAGAAGGTTCTCCCCTTCCATATGGATGAGGTTCGGATATTCCGGCACGTAAAGATCAAATTGCTGGCGCAGCAGCTCGAATATACGCGCACCCCGCCAGTCCGAATCCGTGATGAGATCCTGACTTTGGGCAAGAGCGTGCAGCCGCCCCCGGAACTTGCGCAGAAAATCATCCTTGGTGAGGCTGAAGCGGGCCGTCTGGCCGGCAAGGCTCTGGATGATCGCCAGCAGGTTCTTGGAGCGGTGGCTGACCTCGCGCAACAGCGAGCGCAGAAGCTGCTCGCGCCGCCTTTCCGCCGTCACTTCGCGAATGGTGGTTTTCATCACCACCTGGTCCGTTTGGTTGAAGGTGGAATGGACTTGAAACTGGAAGACGCGATCATTGCCGGCATTGACTTCCAGCATGCCGCGGCTGCCCGCCGTGTGCATGTCCTTCTTGAGTTCGGCAAGCCGCGCTGACAGATCGTTGCCAAACAGATTTTCATCTGTCGGATGGGAATCTGCCGGAAGTTTCCAGACATCCGGCAGATTGGCCACGAATATATAGTCGCGGTTCCAGTCCTGCAGCATGACTGTCTCACCCGAATCGAGCAAGGCGAGGACGAGCGAGTCGTGAAGTTCGCTTTCGTTCCTCTCCGCGTTATGCCATGCCAGCCGATGCAAATTCATCTCCTTGCAGAAAGCCGCGGGGCATCCCCACGACCGTAACCGCCAACGCCCGGGCACCAGACTGGTTCCCGGTCAGTCCGCGGTTTCGGCAAAATTCACGCCGCGACGCGTGAGCTTTCGTTGAAAAACAGGGCTTGGCTGATAAGCGCTTTCACCATGTCCGGATTAAACGGCTTCGTCACAAGGAAGGTCGGCTCCGGCCGCTCGCCCGTCAGAAGACGTTCGGGGAAAGCCGTGATGAAGATCACCGGGAGGGTGGTCATCTGCAGGATGTCCTTCATCGCATCGAGACCGGAACTGCCATCGGCGAGCTGGATATCGGCGAGGATCATCTTCGGCTGGGTGCGATGGAAGAGCTCGAGCGCTTCGGTGTGGGTGCGGGCAATGCCCGTGACACGGTGGCCGAGATCGGTGACCATCTGTTCGATATCCATGGCGATCAGAGGCTCGTCCTCGATGATCATGATATCGGTCGCCACCTGCCGGGCGATTTCAGACGCCGCCTCATCGATCAGCTTGCCGACCTGATCTTCGGAGACCTTCAGAACCTCTGCGGTTTCCGATGGCGTGAATTCTTCGACAGTCGTCAAAAGGAAAGCCTGACGGGCCAGCGCCGGCACGGCGGAGAGGTTGGCCGAGGCGCGTTTTTCCCATCCCGACAGGTTTTCATCGGTCTTAATATTGATCGTGACGGAACTAAAGATCGATACGAACAATTGATAGAGCGAAACGCGATCGCCGCTTGTCTGCGGGAAAATGCTGATATCGGCGATCAGAGCTTCGAGTGTTGCCGCAACATAGGCATCGCCCGTGGATTGAGAGCCGCAAACGGCACGCGCGAACCTGCGCAGATATGGCAGGTGCGGTGCGATGCGTGTAGAAACTGACATGGAATTCTCCCCTTTCATGCGGTCTGCAGCGCAAACCCACGATAGCAACGTGCGCATCGCAAAAATAGTTCCGGATCGCCGGAACTATTTTTTTTACCGCGCATTATTTGCCACGACACAAAAGGAATACCGGACGTTATGAACATATTTCAATCGGACCAAGAATCTCCGGACAATCCAGCCGCCCCCCAGGTCCCGCACTCCGGGCGGGCGGTGATTTCCCGTAAGCTCAGGGAGCTCTACGATGCCGTTCAGGAAGAGGGCATCCCTGACAAATTCCTCGATCTTCTCGAGAAACTCGATGAAGCCGAAAATAAAGCCAAAGCCAAGGCTTCGGAGGAATGATGGCGAAAGAGCCAGAGCAGACAGAATACAATTTCAAGCGGGAAATGCTGGCGGCGCTGCCAAACCTGCGGGCATTCGCGATATCGCTTATCCGCTCGAGGGATCGTGCTGACGACCTCGTGCAGGACACGATCATGAAGGCCTGGGCCAAACAGGACAGCTACCAGCCGGGCACCAACATGCGCGCATGGCTGGTGACGATCCTGCGCAACGAGTTCTATAGCCAGATCCGCAAATCCGGCCGTGAGGTGCAGGATACGGACGGGGTCTATACCTCGCGCCTGTCAGTCCCGCCCGAACAGCATGGTTCGGTGGATCTTCAGGATTTCCGGGCAGCACTCGCAAAGTTGCCGGATGACCAGCGTGAAGCCATCCTGCTGATCGGCGCCTCGGGTTTTGCCTATGAGGAAGCCGCCGAAATCTGCGGCTGCCCGGTCGGCACGATCAAGAGCCGTGTCAGCCGTGCAAGACTGCGCCTGCAGGAATTGCTGGGCATCGAAAACGAAAACGAGTTTGGTCCGGACGCGCAGATGAGCGCGGTCACCGCCGCAGCCACGGCGCGCTGAGAAAACCGAACAGCCAAAACGGGCAGGCAGTCGCCTGCCCGTTTTTTTATGTCCGCTTTTCAGATGCCGGTTTCCTTCACCGATTGCATGACCACGAATGTCGAGGTGTTGGAGACGGATGGCAGGCTGGAGATCTTCTCACCGAGTACCCTTCGGTATTTGCGGATATCGCTGGTGCGCACCTTCAGAAGATAATCGAAGGCGCCGGCGATCATGTGGCACTCCTCCACTTCCTTGATCTTGCGCACCGCCGTGTTGAACTCCTCCAGCGCCTTTTCCCGCGTATCGGAGAGTTTCACCTCAGCGAAGGCGATGTGATCGACGCCGAGCTTCTCCGGGTTGAGCATGGCGCGGAAGCCGAGAATATAGCCCTCATCCACCAGCCGCTTCAGCCGCGTCTGGCAGGGCGTCTTGGAAAGGCCTACCCTTTTCGACAATTGCAGAACGGACATGCGCCCATCCTCGCTGAGCGCCTCGAGAATCTTGAGATCGAAGTGGTCCAGACCGTCTGTTTTCTGACTGTTTGCCATGTGATTTCACGCCAAATCTGAAAAATAAAAGTTCATATTGCCTGTTTTATCCTGAAAATAGGGCCATAGCAATTTCTGCGATGATGATATTGTCTGCGACAGGATGACAAGCGGCGGGCGGAGGACACGCTGCCGCCGACGGTCTGTCTTCAACAGCTTTTTCAGGATTTTCAGAATGGCCGATGGTGCAAGCAACGCCGGTGTAATGGCGAACGGTATCTTCCAGAATTTTGCACCGCCGGTGCGCGAGCAGAGCCTGCTACGCAAGGCAATCACCGCCGCCTATCGCCGCCCCGAAGAAGAATGCCTTGCGCCACTGCTCGACGCGGCAACGGTGACGGCTGAAGAGGCGAAAGCCATTCGCGACACTGCCCGAAAACTGATCGAGGCATTGCGTGCCAAGACCAAGGGCACCGGCGTCGAGGGGCTTGTGCAGGAATATTCGCTTTCCAGCCATGAGGGCGTGGCGCTGATGTGCCTTGCCGAAGCGCTGCTGCGCATTCCCGACACCGCCACCCGCGACGCGCTGATCCGCGACAAGATCGCGCGCGGTGACTGGAAATCCCATATTGGCGGCGGGCGCTCGCTCTTCGTCAATGCCGCAACCTGGGGGCTCGTCATCACCGGCAAGCTGACCTCGACGGTCAATGACAGCGGCCTTTCGGCGGCGCTCACCAAGCTGATCGCCCGGGCCGGCGAACCCGTCATCCGCCGTGGCGTCGACATGGCCATGCGCATGATGGGCGAGCAATTCGTGACCGGGGAGACGATCGGCGAAGCGATCAAGCGTTCGAAGCCGCTGGAAGAACAGGGCTTCCAATATTCCTACGACATGCTGGGCGAAGCCGCGACCACCGCGAAGGATGCGGAGCGTTATTACAAGGATTACGAAAACGCCATCCACGCCATCGGCAAGGCGTCTGCCGGCCGCGGCATCTATGGCGGGCCAGGCATTTCGATCAAGCTTTCGGCGCTGCATCCGCGTTACGCCCGTGCCCAGGCCGAGCGGGTGATGGCGGAGCTTTTGCCGCGCGTCAAATCGCTGATGCTGCTCAGCAAGAAATACGATATCGGCCTCAATATCGACGCGGAGGAAGCCGACCGGCTGGAACTGTCGCTTGACCTTCTGGAGGAACTGGCGCTCGACAAGGACCTCGCCGGCTGGAACGGCCTCGGTTTCGTCGTGCAGGCCTATGGCCGCCGCTGCCCCTTCGTTCTGGATTACATCATTGATCTCGCCCGCCGTTCGGGACGCCGCATCATGGTGCGCCTCGTCAAGGGCGCTTACTGGGATGCGGAAATCAAGCGCGCGCAGGTGGAAGGGCTGGAAGATTTCCCGGTCTTCACCCGCAAGGTCCACACTGACGTCTCCTACATCGCCTGCGCCCGCAAGCTGCTCGCCGCGCGCGATCTGGTCTTCCCGCAATTTGCGACCCATAACGCGCAGTCCATGGCGACGATCTACCATCTCGCCGGTCCTGACTTCAAACTCGGCGACTACGAGTTCCAGTGCCTGCATGGCATGGGCGAACCGCTTTACAGCGAAGTCGTCGGCAAGAAGAAGCTCGACCGGCCCTGCCGTTTTTATGCCCCCGTCGGCACCCATGAGACGCTGCTGGCCTATCTCGTCCGCCGCCTGCTGGAAAACGGCGCGAACTCTTCCTTCGTCAACCGCATTGCCGATCCCGCCGTACCGGTGGACTCCCTGCTGGAAGACCCGGTCGCGGTGGTCAAGGCCTATGCCGTTCCCGGCGCACGGCATGACCGCATCGCCGCGCCCGCCGACCTGTTCGGCCCGGAACGTAAAAACTCCGCCGGCCTCGATCTTTCCAGTGAAACGACGCTCTCTGCACTGGACAATACCCTGAAAGCAGGTGCTGCGACCGAATGGAAAGCCACAGCGCCACAGGCAGGTGGCAACACGCGCCCGGTTCTCAATCCCGGCGACCACAATGATATCGTCGGCCATGTGACAGAACCGACGCAGGCCGATGTCGAAGCCGCCATGCAGCGGGCAGCAGCCTCGAACTGGCCTTCCACCCCGGTGGAAGAACGCGCCGCCTGCCTGGAGCGCGCCGCCGACGCCATGCAGGCCGAAATGCCCGCCCTGCTCGGCCTCATCATGCGCGAGGCGGGAAAATCCATGCCGAACGCCATTGCCGAAGTGCGCGAGGCCATCGACTTCCTGCGTTATTATGCGGCGGAAGCCCGCAGGAACTTCAAGACCGGCGAGATGCCGCTCGGTCCGGTCGTCTGTATCAGCCCCTGGAATTTCCCGCTCGCCATCTTCATCGGTCAGGTCACGGCGGCGCTGGTTGCCGGCAATCCGGTTCTGGCGAAGCCCGCCGAAGAAACGCCGCTGATCGCGGCCCAGGGCGTGCGCCTGCTGCATGAGGCCGGCGTTCCGCAGGATGCCGTGCAGCTTCTGCCGGGCGACGGCAAGACGGGTGCGGCACTCGTCGGCTCCCCGCTGACGGCGGGCGTGATGTTCACCGGCTCGACGGAAGTGGCACGGCTCATTCAGGGCCAGCTTGTCGGCCGGGTTCTGGCCAATGGCCAGCCGGTTCCGCTGATTGCCGAGACTGGCGGCCAGAACGCCATGATCGTCGATTCCTCGGCGCTTGCCGAGCAGGTCGTCGCCGATGTCATCGCGTCTGCCTTCGACAGCGCCGGCCAGCGCTGCTCGGCGCTGCGCATTCTCTGCCTGCAGGAAGATGTGGCGGATCGCACGCTGACCATGCTGAAGGGCGCGCTGCATGAGCTGCGCATCGGCCGTACCGACCGGCTTTCCGTCGATGTCGGCCCTGTCATCACCGCCGAGGCGAAGGGCATCATCGAAAAGCACATCGAGGGCATGCGCGGGCTCGGCCACCGGATCGAACAGATCGAGCTTGCTGGAGAAACCGGCAAGGGCACCTTCGTGCCGCCGACGATCATCGAGATGAAATCGCTGGCCGATCTGAAGCGCGAAGTCTTCGGGCCGGTGCTGCATGTCATCCGCTTCAAGCGCGACAATCTCGACCGGCTGATCGACCAGATCAACGCCACCGGCTATGGCCTGACCTTCGGCCTGCATACGCGTCTTGACGATACGATCCAGCACGTCCTGTCGCGTGTCGCGGCCGGCAATCTTTATGTGAACCGCAACATCATCGGCGCGGTGGTCGGCGTACAGCCCTTTGGCGGACGCGGCCTTTCCGGTACCGGTCCCAAGGCTGGCGGCCCGCTCTATCTCGGCCGCATGACGCAGGAAGCGCCGAGGATCGACCGCGTTGCGAGCCAGCAGGATCAGGCAGCCGTCGATCTCGCCCGCTGGCTGGACGAAAACGGCGAAACCGTCGCGGCCGAAGCCGCACGGCAGGCGGCAGCACTTTCCGGCCTTGGCTTCGAAACCGAGCTGGCGGGTCCTGTCGGCGAACGCAACGTCTATGCGCTGCATCCACGCGGCAAAATCCTGCTGGTGCCGGCAACTGAACAGGGGCTCTACCGCCAGCTTGCCGCGGCGCTTTCCACGGGTAACTCGGTTGTCATCGACAATGCGTCGGGACTGGAAAAATCCATTTACGGACTGCCCGCAACCGTGACCTCACGGATTGTCTGGGCGGATGACTGGGCAAAGTCCGGTCCCTTCGCCGGCGCACTGGTCGAGGGCGATGCGGAGCGTATCGTGGCGGTCAACAAAAAGATCGCCGCCCTGCCCGGCCCGCTGGTTCTCGTTCAGGCCGCGACAACGGAAGCGCTTACCAGTGAAAGCCAGCCCTATAATCTCGACTGGCTGGTCGAAGAAGTCTCCGTCAGCGTCAACACCACAGCCGCCGGCGGCAATGCCAGCCTGATGAGCATTGGCTGATGATATTGTCCGGCGGGGCCTTCGGCCCTGCCGGTTCATCCTTTATCAGCTGACATCACCACGGCCGAAGAGCTGGTTCAGAACCTGCTCTTCCAGTCTCGCAAATTCCGCCGCGCCGTGGCGGCGCGGGCGCGGCAGTTTCACATCGAGATCGAGCGCGATGCGCCCCTCATCGATGACGACGATGCGATCCGCGAGAGCAACGGCCTCGGAAACATCATGGGTGACGAGTACGGCGGTGAATTTCTGCTTGCGCCAGATGCGCTCCAGCAGAAGCTGCATTTCGATGCGGGTAAGTGCATCGAGCGCGCCAAGCGGCTCATCCAGCGCCAGGATCTGCGGATGGGCGACAAGAGCGCGCGCCAGCGCCACGCGCTGCTTCTGGCCGCCCGAGAGCACATAGGGCCATTCGCCCGCCCGGTCCTTCAGGCCCACCTCATCGAGAATGGCAAGGGCCTGCTCCTTTGCCGCCTCTCCTTTGGCGATGCCGGTCAGCCCCACGGACACGTTATTCGCGATACGCTCCCACGGCAGAAGACGCGGCTCCTGAAACATCATACGGGTGCGGCTCGATGGGTCTTTCGAGACGGTTCCGGTCGTCGGCGTGTCGAGACCGGCCAGAATACGCAGGAGCGTGCTCTTGCCGCAGCCGCTTTTGCCGATGACGGCCAGAAACTCGCCTTCCCGCACATCGAGATCGATGCCGCGCAGAACCGGCTTGTCACCAAAGCTCTTCGTGACGTTGCGGAAGCTGAAGGCGACCTTGCCATCGGTCGATTTCGTGCGGTGTTCGGTCTTCGCCTCCGTTTCAGGCGGAATGGGTGGCCGGGCATCGGGGCGTCTCAGCGTCGTCACATTACCGGTCGACATGGGTTACCTCAGACTTTCTTGAAGGCTGGATGCCATTGCAGGAAGATGCTTTCGAGGAAGCGGGCGAAACTGTCGGCCAGCTTGCCGAGAAGCGCATAGATGAGGATCGACAGCACGACGACATCGATCAGCAGGAACTCGCGCGCCTGCATGGCCATGTAGCCGAGGCCGGAGGAGGAAGAGATGGTTTCCGCCACGATAAGCGTCAGCCACATGATACCGAGCGCATAACGCAGGCCGGTGAAGATGGCGGGCAGCGCGCCGGGCAGAATGACTCGCCGGAAAAGCGTAAAGGGCGACATGCCATAAGTGCGGCCCATCTCCACCAGTTGCGGATCGACACCCTGAATGCCGAGAAGCGTGTTGATGTAGATCGGGAAAAACACTCCCAGCGCAACGAGAAAGAGCTTCGCCTCCTCATCGATGCCGAACCACAGGATGACGAGCGGAATGAGCGCCAGATGCGGAATGTTGCGGATCATCTGCAGCGTCGTATCGGTGAAGCTGCGGGAAAATCTGGACAGGCCATTCGCCAGCCCGAAGATGAAGCCTATGGAACCGCCGATGGCGAAACCGGCGAGTGCGCGGGCGGAACTGACGCCAATATTGGCGACAAGCTCACCCGAGAGCAAAAGCCGCCAGAAGGCTTCCGCGACAGCGGAAGGGGCCGGAAGCACATTGGCGGAAATCAGACCGGCGCGCGCCGCCGCCTCCCACCCTGCAAGAATGAGTGCGGGGAGCAGCCAGCCTGTGATTCCGCCAATCTCGATACGCTTTCCGGTGCTCACGGCTTTTCCTCCGGCTCAGTTCGTCGCGCCCGACCAGACGGCATCCTTGATGCTGATCTGTTTCGGGATCAGGCCGAGACGATAAAAGCGGTCGGCGGTTTCCTGCTGGCTGGCGATTATCTTGTCGTCAATCTTGGCAATGCCGAATTCAGAACGGTTCGCGGCCAACGTCTGCGCCTCCAGCGGAACACCCGTCACCTCATGCAGGGCGGCAGCAACCTTGTCGCGATTGGCGGCGGACCATTTCGCCGCCTCGCCCAGCGCATCAATGGTGGTGTTGATGGTGTCCGCATGGGATTTGGCATAATCGCGATTGGCGAGGAAATAGGTGCTGACCGCAAGCACATCGCTGGTGCGGGCAAGCGTCACCGGCTTGTAGCGGGTTTCGGCGATCGCGTAGAACGGATCCCAGACGGCCCAGGCCTCAATCTTGTCGCTGGCGAAAGCGGCCGCGGCATCGGCGGGGCTGAGATAGATCACCTCGATATCGCTGAACTTCAGCCCGTTCTTCTCCAGCGCCGCGACCAGCAGATTGTGCGCGCTGGTGCCTTTGCCGACGCCGACCTTCCTGCCCTTCAAATCGGCGACCGACTTGATGCCGCTTTCGGGCTTGGTGAAGATCGCCTCGCCCTTGCCGTTAGAGGGAAGAGCCGCGACATAAACGATGGCCGAACCCGCCGCCTGCCCGAAGATCGGCGGCGCATCGCCGGTCCAGCCGACATTGATGGAGCCGACATTCAAAGCCTCCACCAGCGGCGGGCCTGCGGTGAATTCGACCCAGGAAACCTTCACGCCCTTGGCCTCGAGCGCCTTTTCAATGACGCCCTGCTGCCGGGCGATAACCGGCAGGCCGGTTTTCTGATAACCGATCTTCAGCTCTTCCGCCGCCTGCGCCTGCAGCGGCAGGACGGAGAATGCGGCGGCAACAAAAAGGCTGGCGGAAAGCGCACGGCGGGTGATGGCTGGCATTTCATCTCCTTGTCACCAGCCCCTCTGGCCGGTTCACGATATGGAGCAATGCTAGGGTTTTCCAGTAAAACGATAGAGAGACGATAATTCAATATGAGCGATATTGCGGGAATAAAATTCCGCGCAAATGCGTCTTTTCCGCAAATCGTCTCGGGCACCCTCGTCTGACCCATCAAATAGAAATGCCGGCGCGGATGACGCCGCGCCGGCACGATGGATCAATTTTTCTATCGCCGAGGCGATTATTCGATATCGAAGGAAACGCCCTGCGCCAGCGGCAGCGCCTTGGAGTAGTTGATGGTGTTGGTGGCGCGGCGCATATAGGCCTTCCACGCATCCGAACCGGATTCACGGCCGCCGCCGGTTTCCTTCTCACCGCCGAAGGCGCCACCGATTTCCGCACCCGAGGTGCCGATATTGACATTGGCAATGCCGCAATCGGAGCCTTCCGACGACAGGAACCGTTCCGATTCCTGCATATCGCGGGTGAAGATCGATGAGGAAAGACCAGCCGCGACGGCGTTATGGTCGTCAATCGCCTGGTCGAGATCGCTGTATTTCATGACATAGAGGATCGGCGCGAAGGTTTCTTCCAGCACCGGTCCCGCCTGCTTCGGCATTTCGACAAGCGCCGGCTTGACGTAATAGGCATCCGGCGCACCCGTATCCACACGGCCGCCGCCATTTACCACGCCATCATGGGCTTTCGCCGCTTCGAGGGCCTTCTGCATGCCGTCGAAAGCCGCCTTGTCGACCAGCGGGCCGACGAGTGCGGAGGTTTCCAGCGGGTTGCCGACAGAAACGGAGGCATAAGCCTTTTTCAGACGCGGCACGAGCTGGTCATAAACGCTGTCATGCACGAAGAGACGGCGAAGCGTGGTGCAGCGCTGGCCGGCCGTACCCATGGCGCCGAAGGCGATGGCGCGCAGCGCCATGTCGAGATCGGCGGACGGGCAGACGATGCCGGCATTGTTGCCGCCAAGCTCCAGAATGGCGCGGGCGAAGCGTTTCGCCAGACGCGGGCCGACATCGCGGCCCATGCGGGTGGAGCCGGTGGCCGAGACGAGCGGCACCTTGGGATTGTCCACCAATGCCTCACCCACGGCGCGGTCGCCGATCAGCAGCTGGGACAGGCCTTCCGGCGCATCACCGAAACGGGCGGCGGCGCGTTCGAAGATGCCCTGAACGGCCAGCGCCGTGAGCGGCGTCTTTTCCGAAGGCTTCCAGACAACCGAGTTGCCGCAGACGATGGCGAGTGCCGCATTCCACGACCACACCGCGACCGGGAAATTGAAGGCGGAGATGACGCCGACGACGCCGAGCGGATGCCAGGTTTCCATCATCCGGTGGCCGGGGCGTTCGGTGGCGATGGTGAGGCCATAAAGCTGGCGGGAAAGGCCGACCGCGAAATCGCAGATATCGATCATTTCCTGCACTTCGCCGAGACCTTCGGAGGGAACCTTGCCTGCTTCCAGCGAGACGAGACGTCCGAGATCGGCCTTAAAAGCCCGCAGCTCTTCGCCGAGCAGCCGGATCAGTTCGCCACGGCGGGGCGCCGGTACATTGCGCCATACCTTGAAGGCGGCATCGGCCCTGTCGACCACGGCGGCGACACCTTCGACCGAGATGGTCTTGAGGCTCGCGACCTGTTCACCGGTCACCGGGCTGAAGGAGGCCATATCGCCGCCGGTATAGAGATCGCGGGCAACGCCCATCCTGTCGAGCAGGGCCGCGGCTTCCTGTTTCACGTCGAGCTTCGTGGTCGCATCCATGTCCATCGTCCTTTTGGCTGAAAGGGGAGGAAAGGCCGATTTGATACGGCGCTTTCAACTCCCGTCACTCGTCTTTCCCCGAATTTGTCATTCGTTCTTTGAAACTGGCGTTTTGCACCGTTCCATTCTTTCCCGTAATCATATATGGCCATAATGACCCTTTTCCAATGAGGAAAGCGGGTAAGTTGATGCGAGAATGGAATGGATCCACGCCGAAGACTGGTCCCTGACATCGTTACCCTGCAGGCGTTCGAATGCGCGGCACGGCACGGCAATTTTACGCGTGCTGCGGAAGAACTCAACCTCACGCAGAGCGCGGTGAGCCGGCAGATCGGCGAACTCGAAGCGCAGACGGGAATGCAGCTGTTCGAGCGCATCCGCAGGCGGGTCGTGCTTTCAGAGGCGGGGCGCAAATTCCTGCCCGATGTGCGGCGCCTCCTGCAGCAATCCGAGCAGCTGATGGTGCGCGCGGTTTCGGCAGGAACATCGCAGGCATCGCTTTCGGTAGCGACACTGCCGACATTCGGCAGCCGCTGGCTGATGCCGCGCCTCTCCCGCTTCATCGACACCAATCCTGATATGACGATCACGATCGGCTCACGATCGCACCCCTTCGATTTCGACGAGGAAGGGTTCGATCTCGCCATTCATTATGGCCAGCCGGTCTGGGCGCATGGCACCTGCACATTTTTATGCAATGAGGTGATCGTGCCGGTCGCGAGCCCCGCCCTGCTGCACCGCGCCGGCGTGAGTCGGCCGCAGGACCTGACCGGGCAACCGCTCCTGCATGTGACGACGCGGCCGAAACTATGGACGGAATGGCTGGAAATGAACGGGGTGACGGCTGATAATGCCTATCAGGGCAGCCGTTTCGACCAGTTCTCCATGATCATCGAGGCTGCGGCGAGCGGCATCGGTTTCGCCCTTCTGCCGAAATATCTCATCGAGGCGGAGATCGCCTCCGGCCGCCTCGAAATCGTCTTCGACATCCCGCTGCAGACCGACAAGAGCTATTACGTGGCCCTGCCGGAAGGACGGCAGGACAATGCGCTGGCCCGCGCCTTTCAGGCCTGGCTGCTCGATCAGGTCGGCAAGCCGGTTTAGTCCGTTATCCGTTCACCTCACAGCGAAACGTCATCCAGCCCCGGAAGATCAGGACCGACAGGCACGATGCGGGTCGGGTTGAGCGCCTTGATGGAATAATAACCGCGCTTGATATGGTCGATATTGACCGTGTCACGCACGCCCGGAACGTTCAGCACCCGCATCATATAAGCCTGCAGGGCGGGATAATCGGCGATGCGGCGGAGATTGCATTTGAACAGGCCGTAATAGGCGGCATCGAAACGCACCAGCGTCACAAAAAACCGGACATCCGTTTCGGTCAGGAGACCGCCGAAAAGGAAAGGCCCGCCTGAGACGAGGCGGATTTCAAGCTCCTGAAGCGTCGCGAACACGTCGGCGAAGGCTTCTTCATAAGCGACCTGCGTGGTGGCAAAACCGGTTCTGTAAACGCCGTTGTTGAGCCGCGGATAGATGTGGTCATTGAGAGCATCGATCTCATCGCGCAGCGCTTCCGGATACAGGTCCACGCCATTGTCGGCCAGAGCGCCGAAACCGGAATTCAGCATGCGCAGAATATCGGCGGATTCGTTGTTGACGATGGTTTTCGTCTTTTTGTCCCAGAGCACGGGCACGGTGGCGCGACCGGTATAGTGCGGATCCGCGCTGGTATAGACCTCATGCATATAGGTAAAGCCGTTGAGCGTATCGCGATCCGAGCCCGGATAGTCGCCGAATTTCCAGCCCTCGTC
Organism: Agrobacterium sp. CCNWLW155; assembly: GCF_036888815.1. Taxonomy (NCBI): domain Bacteria; kingdom Pseudomonadati; phylum Pseudomonadota; class Alphaproteobacteria; order Hyphomicrobiales; family Rhizobiaceae; genus Agrobacterium; species Agrobacterium sp. CCNWLW155. The sequence goes on along the minus strand of NZ_JBAKFW010000007.1, from coordinate 224,706 downwards.
GGAAAGGGCGGGCTCGACAACGGAGACCGAAATCACCTCTTCCAGCTTCTTCAACTTCCGGCCAATCAGCGTGCGCGATGCCCAGGGGCAAATCAGCGCGACGTAAAGATGATAGCGGCCGGGCTCAGCGGCAAAACCGCCCTCACCCGTTGGTCCAGCCGAACCGTCAGGTGTCACCCAGTTGCGGAAGCCCGAGGTCTGGCGGACAAAGCCGCCTTTCTTGTCGGTCGCCTGCACCGGATGCCAGTCAGCGGTCCATTTTCCATCCACGAGCATTTGCGGCTCCCCGTTCATCTAAAGATGAAAGCCTTATGGGCCGGGTCACCACCGCTTCACAAGCCGCGCTTCGGTTGACGCACTGTTTCCGATCGGCGGATGGACTCAAAGGCGATTGCGGAAAAACGGGTTCCAGCGCACGGTGCCCAGCCTCACCTTTTCGCGGATCATCGTGAGCAGCCCCGATGCGGCGATGACGCTCAATCCCAGCACCGCCATGGCGTCAGGATATTCGTGGAAGAAGGCCATGCCGATCGCCACGGCCCAGAGGATTTGCGAATAATGCGACGGCGCAATCTGGCTCGCCGGCGCGATACGGGTTGCGACCAGAAGCGTGACCTGCCCCGTTGCCGTGCAAAGCCCGATGAAGGCGAAGGCCAGAAGCTGGTGCAGATCGGGCATGACAAAATCGGGGATGGAGGCAATACCGTTGAAGGTGAGGCCATAGATCAACAGCACGCCCATGATCGAAGTCCGCTTTTCCTTGCCCGCAAGTGAGCGCAAAAGCACGATGGTCATGGCCGCCAGGAACGCGACGCCGATGGCGGCGATATGCCCAAGTTCCAGCGTCTTGAAGCCCGGCCGCACGACGAGGATGACACCGACGATGCCGGCCAGAACCGCCGCCCAGCGCCAGGGGCCGATATTCTCCTTCAGCACGACGGCGGAAAGGACGGTCACGAAGAGCGGTGACAGGAAGATCAGCGCATAGGCTTCCGCCAGCGGAATGGTGGTGAAGGCATAGATGCCTAACATACCGGCGAAGAGGCCGGAAATGGCCCGGCCATGCACGGCGAAAGGCCGGCTCATGCGCCAGAATTCACGCCATCTTTCCTCGCGCGGCTTGCTGAAGAAGATGAAGATGCCGGAAAAGAGGATGCTGAAGAAGCCGATTTCGAAAACGCTGATCTGCGATCCAAGCGACTTGATGGTGGCATCGCCCAAGGAAAAGGTCGCATAAGCGAACAGGCCGAGCAGAAAACCCTTTTGCATTTGAACGTCCCCGAACACCGACCGCAACGCAAAGCTTCCCCCGGTCGCGTGAAGCAACCCGGACGCCCCTTCAAGGGGCAGACAGTCTGGCAGATTTGATCCTCACCCTATGGCTAGACCCGGCTACCTATGAGTGCAAGCCGCAAAACAGGCAAAAATGCGCGATCTCACCGCATCGATGCAATCGGCTGCAAGGTGCGGCAAATTTGTCCCGCCGCGGCCATCACATCACCGTCATGGAAAGAGGTTAGCCGGTGTTGATCGTGGCGCTTGGCGACGGGCATGAAGGCGGCTAAGTATGTCATGGTATTTTTCACCCGCCGATTTCCCCGGCCGGTGTCGCTGCGTTAACATGACCTCGCTAACCGAAAGGAAAAAGAATGCGGATTGTGATGATCGGTTCGGGTTATGTCGGCCTCGTGTCCGGCGCGTGTTTTGCAGATTTCGGCCATGACGTGGTCTGCGTCGACAAGATGCCGGAGAAGATCGAAGCCCTGAAAAACGGCCATATCCCGATCTTCGAGCCGGGTCTCGATGTCATCGTTGCCAACAATGCCAAGGCTGGCCGATTGAGCTTCACGACGGATCTTTCCGCCGCGGTCGCCAATGCCGAGGTCGTCTTCATCGCGGTCGGCACCCCCTCGCGGCGCGGCGATGGCCATGCCGATCTCGGTTATGTCTATGCGGCGGCGAAAGAGATCGCCCATGCACTCGACGGATTTACCGTCATCGTCACCAAATCCACCGTTCCCGTCGGCACCGGTGACGAGGTGGAACGCATCATCCACGAGGAAAACCCCTCGGCCGATTTCGCCGTGGTCTCCAACCCGGAATTCCTGCGCGAAGGTGCCGCCATTGAGGATTTCAAGCGGCCGGACCGCATCGTCGTCGGCCTTTCGGATGAGCGCGCCCGCCCCGTCATGACCGAGGTTTACCGCCCGCTTTATCTCAACCAGTCGCCGCTGCTCTTCACCACCAGACGTGCATCCGAACTCATCAAATATGCCGCCAACGCTTTTCTGGCGATGAAGATCACCTTCATCAACGAGATGGCTGATCTGTGCGAAAAGGTCGGCGCCAATGTGCAGGATGTCTCGCGCGGCATCGGGCTCGATGGCCGTATCGGCCCGAAATTCCTGCATGCCGGCCCCGGTTATGGCGGCTCCTGTTTTCCCAAGGACACGCTGGCGCTCGCCAAGACCGCGCAGGACTATGACGCCCCGGTGCGGCTGATCGAGACCACCATCGCCATCAACGACAACCGCAAGCGCGCCATGGGCCGCAAGGTCATCAACGCGATGGGCGGTGATGTGCGCGGCAAGAAGATTGCCGTGCTTGGCCTCACCTTCAAGCCGAATACCGACGACATGCGCGACAGCCCGGCAATCGCCATCATCCAGACCCTGCAGGATGGCGGCGCGAAAGTGGTCGGTTACGATCCGGAAGGCATGGCGAATGCCCGCCACCTGATGGAAGACATCGACTATGCGGACGGCCCTTACGAGGCAGCGGAAGACGCCGACGCCGTGGTGATCGTGACGGAATGGAACCAGTTCCGCGCGCTCGACCTGCCGCGCCTGAAGGCGATCATGAAAAGCCCTGTTCTGGTGGACCTGCGCAATATCTACCGCACGGATGAAGTCGCCGCGCATGGCTTCATCTATGCCGCAGTCGGTCGTCCGCACGAAGGCGCATAGAGGTTTCGTTTTCTCAATTTCATTAAAAGGTTTTCTGCGCTTCGGTCAGACCGAAAACGCACCAACGGATTCGGGATATAATCATCATGCGTTATCTGGTTACCGGTACGGCTGGCTTCATCGGCTTTTACGTTGCGAAACGGCTGCTGGACGCCGGCCATTTCGTGACCGGCTTCGACGGCATGACGAAATATTACGATGTCAGCCTCAAGGAAAAACGCCACGCCATTCTTTCCCGCTCCAACGGCTTCCGGGCCGAGATCGGCATGCTGGAAGATACGGATGCGCTGAAGCGAGCGGCAGAGGCCGCCGAGCCTGAGATCATCATCCACCTCGCAGCCCAGGCGGGTGTTCGTTACAGCCTTGAAAATCCGCGCGCCTATATCGATTCCAATCTCATCGGCTCGTTCAACATGCTGGAGCTCGCCAGAAGCCTTGATGTCAAGCACCTGATGCTGGCATCGACCTCCTCCATCTACGGCGCCAACGAGAAAATCCCCTTCGCGGAAAGCGACAAGGCCGACGAGCCGATGACGCTTTACGCGGCCACCAAAAAATCGATGGAGCTGATGGCGCACAGCTATGCCCATCTACACAAGCTGCCCACCACCGCCTTCCGTTTCTTCACGGTCTATGGCCCGTGGGGACGGCCGGACATGGCGCCGATCAAATTCGTCGACGCCGTCTCCAACGGCAGAGCGATCGATATTTACGGGCAAGGTAATATGAGCCGCGATTTCACCTATATCGATGACCTCGTGGAAGGCATCGTCCGGCTGAGCACGGTCATCCCTTCCGAGGAAAACCGGGTCACTCAGGAAGGTGTCACCGACACGCTCTCGCACCATGCGCCGTTCCGCATCGTCAATATCGGCGGCGGCCAGCCGGTGGAACTGATGCATTTCGTTGAGACGGTCGAAAAGGCGGTCGGCAGGCCGGCTATCCGCAACATGCTGCCGATGCAGCAGGGCGATGTGCCCCGCACCTTCGCCTCGCCCGATCTTTTGAGAGCCCTGACCGGCTACGTGCCGCAAACCCCGGTCGAGGAGGGCATCAAGGCCCTCGTCGCCTGGTACCGCGAAATGCACCCGGCCGAATTACGGGAATAAGCTCACAGCGTCGCCAGCAGGCGGTTGGAGATGGTGCCGCCGGACGCGCTCTGCATGCTGATCTTGGTTTCCACGGCCTCGATGATCGTGTCGCTGAAATCCATCTCGGTGAGATCGCGGATATTGGAAAGGCCGCCCGGCGAAAACACGTTCACTTCCAGTATCTTGTCACCGACAATGTCGAGCCCGACGAGGAACATGCCGTCCTCCACGAGCTTCGGCCGCACCATCTCGGCAAGCGCCACGATTTCATCCGTCACCTTCACCGCCTCGGCGGTGCCTTTGGCATGGATGTTGGAGCGCAGGTCGCCCTTGGCCGGCACGCGGCGAAGGGCGGCATATTTGCCGTCACGCATCAGCGGCCGGCCATTCATCATGAAGAAGCGGATATCACCATCCTTCGCAGCCGGCAGATAGGCCTGCGCGATCAGATAACCCTCAAGGCTGACCGCCTCGAAAATCTGGTTGAGATTGGCCTCCTTGCTGGAGCCGATCTTGAAGACGTTCTTACCGCCGGAACCCTGCAGCGGCTTGACGATGACGCCCTTGGGGTGGCCATCGGCAAAGGCGCGTATTTCATCGACATTGCGCGAGATGATCGTGGTGGGGCGGACGATTTCAGGAAAGCTCTGGAAATAGAGCTTGTTCTGCGCCAGCGCCAGTCCTTCGGGATCATTCAGCACCACAACGCCGCGCTGTTCGGCAAGCCGCCCGAACAGGATACCCGCATGCACCGCCCACGGTCGCGTTGTCTGGTCGAGCGAGGGGTCGTTGCGCAGCATCAGCGCATCGATTTCCTCCACATCCATGGTGCGCCGCTCCAGCGCCTTGTCCTGAAGGGCGGCATGGAAGCCTTCCGATTTCTTGTATTTTGTCTTCGGCAATACGGTGGCATGGATGGTCAGGCTGTCATCCGCGCGCAGGGTAAAATCCCCTGGTGTCAGATAGACCACCTCATGGCCGCGATTGAGCGCCGCCATGGCAAGCAGGCCGGTCGCGTAGTTCGGCCCCTCGGTTTCGATGGAATTGACGAAAAATGCGATACGCATGAAGCCCCTCCTATAAAGTCGCCAGTTCGGCAATGGATAATCCCGCCCGTATTTTTTCCAGCCGCTCATTGGCCTTGGCGGGCAGCAGAAATGCGGGTCGGACACCCGGCGGACGAAGCAGGCCGCGCAGGGCGAGCTCCTGCATGACAGGAAAATGGGCCGCCGCAATCTTGCCCATCCAGAACGGATCGAGCGCGCCGCCCCTGCGCAGATGGTCCATCACCTCGGCCAACCCGCGCAGATAAATCGCATCCTTGGAGAGACCCCCGCCGCGATAGATGCGCAGCACCATGTTGAAGGCCGCGGCCTCGTCGAAACCGTGTTCGCGGGTCATGATGCGGAAAGTGTCCACGAAAGTCGCACCATCCAGCATGGCGGCGCAGCCGACGACGCGGCCGGCGATCAGCCGCAGGCGCTCGCGCGTCATGCCGCCGGCCAGATGTTCCGCCAGCACCGCCAGCCCTTCCTGCACGCCCTCATAACCGGAAAGGCCGGTGCGGAAGAGCCGCAGCCCCTGAAATGAGCCGTTGAAATAGGTAAGAAGATGCACACCGATCTCATGCGACAGGAGCGCCTCGACACGGCGCTGTTCCATGACAGTATGGCGGGAGATCAAGAGCTTCTCGCCCGTCACCATCAGGCCGGGTGGCAGGTCATCACGGATTTCGACGCGGGCCTTGAATTCCGGCTCCTCGCCCAGATAGGTCTCGACCATTTCGCGCGACTTCCTGGCGACCACGTAACAATCCACCATGGCGATTTCGCCGCTTTCTTGCCTGTGCGGGCAATCCTCAAGCACGCGAAGCGCCAGCGTCAGAAGAGCGGGTTCGACGGCGCCATAGAGGGCGCGTGAAAAATCGGTGAAGGTGCGATGATGCAGGCTCGCCAGCATCGTCAGCTGCAGATCGATCTCCCGCTGTTTCTCCCGGTAGAGATGATAGAGCACCGGGTCTTCAAGATGGTCGAAGACGACGGAATAGAGCTTGCGCTTCTGCTCCTCCACATCCACGCCCAGCGGCCGGTAAAGCAGGCGCGGCGCGTACTGGAAGCTGCCATCGCGAAACTCCTCGAATGCCCGCCGCGCATTGATGGGCGTGACGGAGAGAAGAAAATCGAAGGAGGAGACAATCTCGTCGATCGACCGGTCGGCACGTTTGACCGCATCGACAAAGGCCTTGCGGCCAAGCGCCCGGTGACTGGTGACCTTCAGCGCATCCATGCCGGAGGAAAAAGACGAAAAGGCCTGCAGACCGGCATCGAAGAGATCGGCAATCATCGTCTCGCGCAGACCGGGATAATCCGCACCGGATTCCGGCTGGCGATAGATCGGCGCGAAGCGCACGCTGATGCAGGGAAAATCCAGTCCGGCATTCTGAAACCGGAGGACCGGGTCGGCTTCCGGCTCCGGCCGGGTGATGCGCGGCGTGCGAAAGCGCACTTCGGCATCACAGACCGCCTTGATGAAGACCCGGCGCGCTTTCTGGGTTTCCGGTTCTGACGTCGCCGAGACCGAAACCTCATAATGCGGCAGGAAGGGAGAGTCGTCGGCGAGCAGGATGTCGTGTTCAAGCTCGCCAATATCGAGAACAATAAAGGCGCCGAAACGCTCGCGCATGAGCGCGCCGACCGCCTCGATCAGCGGCGCGGCCTCCTGAATGTTCGAAGCGATGAGATAGGAGGCATGGGCGGCGGCGATGTCGCGCGCGGCGAGATCTTTCGTGCCGCCCGTCAGATGCAGGCAGAGGAACGGCAGCGGTCGGTCGATGTGCAAACGGCCGTCTTTTCCGACATCGCGGCGGATGGCCTTGCCGGCTTCCAGGCACAACACCACGTCATCGACCAGATCGGTGATTGGGGATGGCGCGCTGCGGACGGGTGAGAGGTTCATCGCCGCGCCCTCAGACATTCTTCGAGAACCGGCTGGAGCGTTGCGATCGCTTCACGAATATCCGCCACCACGCGCTCATCCGGCTTTCCCGTCCACTCGTCCATGAAGAATTTCTTGAACTCGATTGCAATGGCGCAGCCATTTTCGGCGAAACGCTCGTGGATGAAGCGCGTCTGCTCGCCCTTGCCCTGAAACGCCACATTCTCGCGAACATCGAGACGGCGTCCGCCGATGGTCGCAGACGCGAAATGATGACCGACCGCGCTGACGACATCGCCCCATCGGCTGCGATCCATGGAAAAGGTGCCGATATTGATATCGGGCGCCTCCGCCTGCGCCTTCGCCGGTGCGTCGGCGCCCTGCCGGCGATGATTGTAACTGTGCACATCCAGCACCACGAAAGCACCATGCCGTCGCTCGAGCGTTGAGAGAACGGTTTCAAGCATCGCGTAATAATCGGCGTGGAAATCGAGCGATTGCCGGCTGGCCTGTTCCGGCGGCGTCTGGTTCCAAACCTCCAGCCCCCAGGATTGTTCCGGCTTCAGATAGATCGCCTGATCGGTGGCGCGATTGAGATCGACTTCAAAACGGGAATGGTGAACGACGATCCGGTTCGTCAATCCGGCGACCATCTCGCCGGTAAAGGGATCCTCCTCTCTCAGCCGCTTTTCCGGCGAAAGAGCCATCAGATCGGCTATATCCATGCGGATGAAATGACCGTCATGGATGGCCGTGCCGATAACGGGCGAATTGCCGAAATCGATCGACCAGAAGCCCCTGTTTTCGTTGTTACCCCGGTATTCGCCGTCACTCTGTGTGGCTGCCATGCTGCCTCCCTGCATCGGGGATAAAACAACACGACATGTCCGTTTGTTCCGGTAAAAAATTGCGCACTATTCATTTGTGCCTGGCAATGATGCCGCCCGAAAAAACTGCGGAACCATCCTTTAAAGCTCACGTTGTTCCAGCAGGAGGGCCGCCGTGTCAAACGGACACGATGGTGCCGAAGAACACCGGGATTTTTCCGTTTTCTCCCGGTGGCCAACGAAATGGCAGCCGAGCTTCTTACCCATCCGGCGCCCCTCCGTTCCCGTTTTCCACGCACAAGGAGCTGCGACATGGAAAAGACCGAAACACGCAAACTTGCGGAAGAATATCTGCGGCTCGGCGGCACCCGCAAGGTCATGATCGACGACAACAAGACCTTCGTGCGCCAATGGAAAGCCGAACCGGCGGAAGCCGAGCGATTTTGGCAAACCAACATCGAAAATCTCGATGAGAAGCGCCTCAAGGACGTGGAATTCTTCCTCCCCTCCATGAATTCCGACAAGGACGACTGAACCCAGAAGGAGACAGATATGACTGCCATCAACGCCGCAAAAATCCTCATTCTCGCAACGGACGGATACGAACGTTCCGAGCTGCGGGTGCCGTATGACCAGTTGAAGGCCAAGGGTGCGGACGTGAAGATCGCCGCCATCAAGGAGGGCGAAATCAAGAGCTGGGACAAGAAGAACTGGGGCGACAGCATCACCGTCGATCTCTCGGCCAAGACCGTAAAAACCGAAGATTTTGACGCGCTGGTTCTTCCCGGTGGCCAGATCAACCCCGATATTCTGCGCAATGACGAGGATGCGATGCGGGTGGTTCGCGATTTCGTCAAATCGGGCAAGGTGGTTGCCGCCATCTGCCATGCGCCGTGGCTGCTTGTCGAAGCGGACGCCCTGCGCGGCCGCGACGCCACTTCCTATTGGTCGATCAAGACCGACCTCAAGAATGCCGGTGCCAACTGGAAGGATGAAAAGATGGTAACCGACAAGGGTATAATAACCTCCCGCAGCCCTGACGATCTCGATGCCTTCGTCGCCAAGATCGTGGAAGAGATTGAGGAAGGCCGTCACGAACGTCGCGCCGCTTAAGACACGAACGACATTCCCGTGCCGCCGGTTTCCGGCGGCACTTTTATTTGGGAGGAAGAATATGAAAAGCAGATTGCTGGCAAGCGGCGCGGAGCGCACCTTCATCCTCGTCATCGATCCCGAGGAAGAAGCCTTCGAGGCCATCAGGCGTTTTGCCAGGGCCGAGAACATCAACGCCGCCTCTGTCACCGCGATCGGCGCCTTCGCCACGGCAACGCTCGCCTTTTTTGATCTGTCCACGCAGGACTACAAGGAAATACCGGTCACCGAACAGAGCGAGGTCCTGAGCCTGCTTGGCGACATTACGCTTGACGAGAACGACACGCCCAATCCGCACCTGCATGTGGTTCTGGGTTTTGCCGACGGGTCCACAAAAGGCGGCCATTTTCTGAAGGGCGTGGTTCGTCCCACTCTGGAAGTCGTCATTCGCGAAACGCCCGCAGAATTGCGGCGCAGCTATAACAGGGAATTCGGCATCGCCCTTATTGACCCTGCAAAATAAACCCAACGGAACCGGAAAAACGCCATTGCGTTATCCTCCGCACGAGGGGACGGCATGGCGGTTACGGTCAATCAAAAACATGGGGAAGATGACGAGGTCAGGCAGTTCCTGATCGGCCTTGCGCGCGGCACAGCGGGTGCATTGCTGTTTGCCCTGCCCATGCTGATGACCATGGAAATGTGGTTCCTCGGTCTTTACGTCAACTCATGGCGGCTTCTGCTGCTCTGCATCCTCAACCTGCCGCTGCTTCTTCTTCTTGCCCGCCGCATCGGTTTTGAGAATATCAATTCCTGGAGCCAGGCCCTGCGCGACGCGATAACCGCCTATGGGCTGGGCATCGCTGTCAGCGCGGGCGTGCTCCTGCTGTTCGGCGTTCTGAACGACCAGCTCACCGCCTCCAATATCGTCGCCAAGGTCGCGCTGCAATCCGTTCCCGCCAGCATCGGCGCGCTGCTCGGCCGCAGCCAGCTCGGCCAGCATTCCGACGCAGAGGACGAAGAGGAAGGCGAGTATTCCGGCGAGACAGGTTATCTGCACGAGCTTTTCATGATGGTGGTGGGCGCGCTCTTCCTCAACCTCAATGTCGCCCCGACGGAGGAAATGATCCTGATCGCCTACAAGGTGACGCCCTATCACGTTCTGGCCCTTTGTCTGCTGTCGATCGCCATCATGCATGGCTTTGTCTATGCGCTTCACTTCAAGGGCTCGCATCAGCTGCATGAAGGACAGCAATGGTGGCAATCCTTCATCCGCTTCACCCTGCCCGGCTACGTCATCGCCATCGCCATCAGCATCTATACGCTCTGGACCTTCGAGCGCCTCGACCACACCTCGCTGTCGCAGATCATGAATGCCGCCGTCATTCTCGGTGTTCCAGCCTCGATCGGCGCGGCGTCGGCCCGGCTGATCCTGTGAGGACAAGATGACGATATCGAAAAACGGAAAACAGACGGAAAGCGCCGATCCGCATTGGATCGAATGGGTGACGGGAACCATCTGCACCTTGCTCGTCGCCGCGATGCTCGGCTGGATCGCCTATGACATCTATCGCTATGTACCCGAGGATGCCCGCTTCGACATCGCCGTCACCAGCGTGGAGGGGCAGCCCGGGCAATATCGGGTGAAATTCGACATCCGCAACCTCTCCATGACCACCGCAGCGCAGGTGCAGGTGCGCGGCGACCTGCAGCGGAATGACGCCGCGCCGGAAAACGCCGATGTGACCTTCGATTATGTCGCCTCGGAATCGAAGGACAGCGGCACGCTTTTTTTCCGCAGCGATCCCCGCAGCGGAACGCTCACCCTCACTGTCGCCGGTTATACCGAGCCTTGACCCATTCAGGACATCTTCATGACGACACCGGAACTGACGAAAGAACGCGATCTCAGGGATTCAAAACCGGTCTGGGCCGATAGCCCGCGCATCGGCATCCGCAGCGGGCACACACCCGCCGCCGACCATTACGACACGATCGTCGTCGGCGCCGGCATCAGCGGCGCACTCGTATCCCACGCCCTGCAAAGGCCGGGTCAATCCATGCTCATCATCGACCGGCGCGAACCGGTCATGGGCAGCAGCGTGGCAAGCACCGCGATGATACAGCACGAGATCGACACGCCGCTGACGGAACTCAGAAAGATGATCGGCAGGCCCGCGGCCGACAGGGCATGGCAGCGTTCCGCACGCGCCGTCCTGCGTCTGGAGGAAGTCGTCTCCTCGCTTGGCATCTCCTGCAGCATGAAGCGCAAGCAGGCGCTTTATCTCGCCGGAGACGACATGGGATCGCGCGCGTTGAAAGCCGAAGCGGCCGCGCGCGAAGAAGCTGGCATCGAAGCCCGCTTCCTCTCCGCTGCAGAACTGCGAGAGCAATATGGGCTGGACCGGACCGCCGCCATCCTCAGCGATATCTCGGCCTCCGCCAATCCCGCACAGCTGACGGCCGGCCTTTTGCGCCATACGGCCGGCGCAGGCGCCGAAATCGTCTCCCAGCTTGAGATCACCGATCTTAGAAACCTCGGCAACGAGGTTGTCCTCGCCACCGCCGGCGGCAAGATCCTTTCCGCACGCAATGTCGTTTTCTGCACCGGCTATGAATTCCTGAAAATGCTGGAGAGCCCGAAACACCAGATCATTTCCACCTGGGCTCTGGCGAGCAAAAAGCGGCTCGATCTACCCGGCTGGCTGGAGAACCATATCGTCTGGGAAGCGTCCGATCCCTATCTTTACCTGCGCACCGACCGCGAGGGGAGGATGATCGCCGGAGGCGAGGACGAGGAAAACCCCACCGCCTATCTGTCGGAGCGCAAGCTTTCCGCGAAGGCGAAGACGATCAGCTGCAAGATCGAAAGGCTTCTTGGCGTCGATATGGGAGAGCCGGACTATCGCTGGGCCGCGGCCTTCGGCACCACCACCACCGGCCTGCCGCTGATCGGCGCGGTGCCGGGTATGAAAAACGTCTATGCCGTGATGGGTTTCGGCGGCAATGGCATCACCTTCAGCCAGATCGCCGCCGAAATCGTGGCGGCCGCCGTTAATGGCGGCAAGGACCCGGACGCCGATCTCTTCCGTTTCGGCTGATGCCCGTCAATCCTCCTTGATGCCGGTGGCCACCTGCAAGCGCCGGAGCGTCCAAAGGACAACGATACCGGCGCCGGCGGCGACAAGGGCAAGCGGCCACATGCCGAGACCTGCCGAGAGGCCGATTGCCGCCGAAAGCCACATGCTGGCGCCCGTCGTCAGGCCTTTGACATCCCCTCTCGTATAAACGACCACACCCGCTGCGAGAAAGGCGATGCCCGCCGTCACGGCTTCCACCAGACGGATAGGATCGAGCCGCGCGGCCTCATGACCTTCCGCCATCGTCTCCATCATATGAATGGTGATGATGCAGAAGGTGACGGCAGCAAGGCCGATGAGCATGTTGGTGCGCAAACCGGCCGTGTTCTTGTGAAACTCCCGCTCCAGACCGATCAGGCCGCACAGGATGACCGCGCCAAACACGCGCACCAGCAGTACCTCGAAGGGGATGGAAATATTCATGGAAAATTCTTCTGCAAGGCTCTGGGGCACGTCATGTCTCCTCCCGACATTTATTCCCACTAAGTTCGGAAAGGCTGCGTTGGTTCCGCGCAGCAATATAAACGTTGCGCGCAACCGAGCCGGAACCATGGCAGCGGCAAAGGGTTTGTCTCCCGTGCGCATGGGCGCACATCATGCATTTTCACACATGGGAGAAGGACCAATGGCCGAGAAGAAACTCGACGACCTGTTTTACGACACGCTGAAGGACATCTACTACGCCGAAAGGCAGATCCTGAAGGCCCTGCCGAAAATGGCGCGGGCGGCAACCGACCCGAAGCTGAAACAGGCCTTTGAAAAGCACAAGGAAGAAACCCAGGGCCACGTCGAACGCCTGCAGGAAGTGTTCGAGATCATTGGCAAGCGCGCACAGGGCAAGACCTGCGAAGCCATCCAGGGCATTATCGCCGAGGGCGAGGAGATAATGGAGGACTTCAAAGGCACACCCGCGCTTGATGCCGGTCTCGTTTCATCAGCACAGGCGGTCGAACACTATGAGATCGCCCGCTATGGGACCCTGAAGGCCTGGGCGGAAAAGCTGGGCCACACGAAGGCGGTTTCGCTGCTGGATGCCACGCTCAAGGAAGAGGCAAAGACCGACGATGCGCTGACCGCGCTCGCCGAGACTTCGGTCAACGCCGCCGCCCAGAAAAAGGCCGCGTAATACCCTCAACAACAAAAACCGGAATGGTCACCCATTCCGGTTTTTTATGTGTCTTGAAGACTGCAGAGATTACGGCAGGGTATAGGCGATCACATAATCGCCCGGCTTGGTTCCGACGGAACCGTGACCACCTGCAACCATCACCACATATTGCTTGCCGCCCTCCAGCGCATAGGTCATGGGCGTTGCCTGGCCGCCGGCCGGCAGGCGCGCTTCCCATAGCTGCTTGCCGGTGGTGAGGTCATAGGCGCGCAGATAGTTGTCGACGGCAGCACCGAGGAAGGCCACGCCACCCTTGGTGATCATCGGCCCGCCAATACCAGGCACACCCACCTTGAAGGGCAGTGGCAGCGGCGTCATGTCATAGACCGTGCCGTTCTTGTGCTTGTAGGCGATATCGCCGGTGCGCAGGTCGGCACCCGTGACATAACCCCATGGCGGGGCCTGGCACGGGATTTTCAGCGGACCGAGGAACGGGCCCATGAACACGCCGTAGGGTGCGCCGTCATTGCGGTTCAGGCCCTGTTCGCTACCCTTCTCGTCCTGACCCTTCGGCGGAATGTCGGCGCGCGGCACGAGCTGCGAGGTGAAGGCGAGATAGGTCGGCATGCCGAACATGACCTGGCGTTCGGGGTCGACCGCGACGCTGCCCCAGTTGAAGGTGCCGAAATTGCCGGGATAGATGATCGAGCCGGTCAGTGACGGCGGCGTATAGCGGCCCTTGTAGTTCAGCTGATGGAAGCGGATGCGGCAGGCGAGTTGGTCGAACATGGAGACGCCCCACATGTCCTTTTCCTGCAATGGCTCCGGCTTGAACGACAAGGCCGTCGTCGGCTGCGTCGGTGAGGTGAAGTCCTCAGGGATCGCACCGCCCGGCGCCGGCTCCTCCGTGATCGGCAGAAGCGGCTCGCCGGTGCGCCGGTCGAGAACGTAGATATCGCCCTGCTTGGTCGGGCCGACGAGAGCCGGGATGGTCTGACCGTCCTTGGTGATGTCGAGCAGCACTGGCTGGGCCGGCACGTCCATGTCCCAGAGATCGTGATGAACCGTCTGGCGCACCCAGCGATCCTTGCCGGTGTTGATATCGAGCGCGACGATGGAGGAGGAATATTTCTCCACATTCTCGCTGCGGCCCATACCGAGCTGATCGGGCACCTGATTGCCGAGCGGGATATAAACGAGACCGAGGCCTTCATCATAACTGAAGACCGACCAGCTGTTGGGCGAATTGGTGGTGTAGGTTTCACCCGCCGCAATCGGTTCGGTTTTCGCCGGATTGCCGGAATCCCAGTTCCAGACGAGCGCACCGCTATTCACATCGAAAGCGCGGATGACACCGGACTGTTCCTGCGTGGAATAGTTGTCGTTCACCGCGCCGCCGATGATGATCTTGCCCGCCGCGATGACCGGCGGCGAGGTCGAATAATAATAACCGGCGGGATTGTACTTCATGCCCTGCTCAAGATGCAGCACACCCTGATCGGCAAAAGACGTGCAGACCTGACCGGTGGCCGCGTCAAGCGCGATCAGCCGCGCATCCGAGGTCGGCAGGTAGACGCGTTGGGCGCAGGCCGTGCCTTCAGCAGCATTGGGCTCGGCATAATAGGACACGCCGCGGCAGGTCTGGTGCTGGCGGTCCGGATTAAGACCGACATTCGGGTCGTATTTCCACTTTTCCTTGCCGGTGGCGGCATCGATGGCAATCGCCCAATTATGCGGTGTGCAGATATAAAGCGTATTGCCGATCTTGAGCGGCGTCACCTGATACGTGGTTTCCCCCACATCATCAGGCAGCTTCACATCGCCAGTCTGGTAACGCCAGGCCTCCTTGAGCTGCGAGACATTCTCGACATTGACCTGGGTCAGCGGCGAATAACGCTGTCCATAGGGCGTGCGGCCATATTGATGCCAGTCACCGTCAGGCACATTGCCGCCATAGGCGGGCGTCGCCGAGGCGGTTTCCTGCGGCAGGGAACCTGCCGTGTCGTGTGGATCCTGCGCCATGGAATATCCGGCCACGACGATGGAGGCGAGCACGGATAGCGCAAGCGGCCAGGCGTTCGGCCCATAGCGAAGCCCGGTGGGGCTCGCAAAACCGAGCGGCTTCCGGACCCATGGAACCAGAAGCCACAGCCCGATGAGAATGACGATGCCACCGCGCGGGCCAAGCTGCCACCAGTCGAAGCCAACTTCCCAGATAGCCCAGGCGAGCGTGGCGACAATGAAGACGGCATAGACGTGAAGGGCTGCGCGATTGCGCTTGAACAGCAGAACGGCCGTCAACAGGAAGGCCAGTCCGGAAAGCACGTAATAAAAGCTCCCGCCCAGCATGACGAGCTGAGAGCCGAAACCGAACAGCCCAAGACCGATCAGCGTAAGAACAACTGCAGTGACGGTGACTGCCATGAATGAAACCCCCGATTCCTGTCACTTTGCGTGAAATGAAATCGGGCGCAATCTGGTTCCATGGAAATTATCATCATCGCGAAAAAACTTCACGCTAGGGTGGTCACGGGTTTTGCGGCGCCCCTGTCGAATCCTGTGGCGAGGGGTTTGTCTCTGTCGATGACGGTGGTTGCGCGCGGCCATTCGCGGGATTGTTGTCGAAGCTTCCCGATCCGGACGGCTGCTGCGGCACCGGCGCAGTCTCGGTCTGCGGGTTCTGCGGCAGGTTCTGGTCGGGTTCGAAAACGGAATATTCGACGACAGCCCAGACCACCAATGCAAGAAGCACGCTGACGATCAGAATGACAAGGACGGGACGTCCGCGCGATCCCTGCCGCGCACGCGTTGCCGTTTCGCTTTTCGGAGTATCCCGACTGTCGAGATAGCTGGCATTTTCTCTGGCCATGTCTTTCACTCCCTGTAACCCTGTTGATCTAATCCTTGGGGTCAGGGTTTTGTTCCAGATCGCCGGAGAACGACGTTAACCGCACTCGGCCGGCAAACGCGCCCTGTCACAGTCTTCCGCATCCAGCGCGCTGAAGCTTTGTCCAAGGCCGAGCCAGGAAACCGGCAGGCGTGCTTCGCCGTCGTCCGTTTCCGATGGATCGTCTGAGGAGCTGTCAAAATTCGCCGAAGGCGGGGGCGATGGCGGCCTGTGAAATGTGGCGCCGGAAAAGGAGAGGTGTTGTTTTACCGCATGGCGCCATTGGCGACACAGGTCCAGAAAAGCGAGGATTCTCAGTATCATGATTGTCAGGCAATATATTGATAAAAATAACGCGCCCTGTTTGGCACGTCTGGAAGACATGCGCATCCCCATCGCGCCGCAGCCGCAGCGAATGGTCGGATTGTGCCAACAAACCGTCATAAAGTGTCAGAACGGCGCGCGGCCAATCGTCATCAGCGGCCGAGCTGCACGATCCAGCGTGTCCATTCCGCGCTATCCGGCTTCAGAATATCCGACGTGAGGTCACGGTTTTCCGAAGCGAAATGCCGCATCTGACGCGGCGAAAGGCCGAAAGTCTTCTTGAAGACGCGGCTGAAATTTTCCGGATTGGTGAAACCATAGGACGCGGCAACCTCGGCAATCGTCATATGCGCCGATTGTGGTGCCCGCAGGAAATCCATCGCGCGTTCGAGACGTCGGTGGGTGATGCAGGCCGAAAACCCGCCAAGCGGCTCGAAGAGCCGGTAGACGGTGCGTCGCGACACACCGAATTCGCCCATGACCTTTTCCACCGACAGGGCCGGATCGAGAAGGTGACTGTCGATATAACGGCGGATGGATGCCCTGAGCGCCCGCTGCACGCCCTGCGCATTGTCGTGCCCGACATGATTGTTGATGGCGGCCGCAGCCAGTTCCAGAAGCGGCGAGACCGTGGCTGCGCCCTCGCTGGCGTTCATGACGTCGAAATGGCGATAGATGCTCGTCATCGTTTCGCGCAGCAGCGATACCAGCGGCAAACCGGCCGGCAGCACGCGTTCATGATGATTGCCGGAACCGCCAAGCCTGCCTTCCAGCAGCCGGCGCGGCACGACGAGGCTGAGATGATCATGATCCGACGTGGCAGTGGCCAGCGGCTGCGCCATATCGATGAGATAGAGGTCGCCGGGGCCTGCGGTCTCGCCCGAACCGCGCCGCGACATGCTCTTCCCGCTGGCGTAAAATTGCAGAAGAAAACCGTCCATGCCGTCGCGGGCAAGCTTGTGGCGCGATCGGTCGAAATCCTGCGCCGAGGACTGGGTGCGACCGAGCGCAACATTCCCGATGAAAGCGGCGTCCACGCTGGCGAAAAAACCGTCATCCTGCGAGCGGCGCAGGCGGGCATCAAAAAGCACGTTGATCGAATCCCGCCACAACGCCATGGCGTCGCGTTTCGGCACCTGGCGCGTATCGAAGCGCGAACGCGCCAGCGGCGCTTCAAAAGACCCTGTGTTCATCATGCCGCTTTTCCGTGAACACGGCGCTACCCCCACCGTTCCCGAAAACTATACAGGATTGAAATCGCCTAACAATACCGGAAACCAGCGCGATCGTTCGCTTCAGACGCGTGTGCGAAATTTATTTCGCCGTCCAGCCGCCATCGATCGAAATGGTGGTGCCGGTGATGGAGCGCGCCATATCGCCCGCGAGATAAAGCGCCATTTCCGCCACTTCTTCCGGTTGCACGAACCGTCTGGTCGGCTGCGGCGCAAGCATCACCTTCTTCACCACGTCCTCTTCGCTCATGCCGTGCACGCGCGCCTGATCGGCGACCTGGGCGGCGACAAGCGGGGTCCAGACATAACCGGGGCAGATGGCGTTACAGGTAATGCCGAGTTCGGCGACTTCCAGCGCCACGCTTTTCGTCAGACCCACCACCGCATGTTTGGTCGCCACATAAGGCCCCTTGAAGGGCGACGCGCGCAGGCCATGGGCGGAGGCGATGTTGACGATGCGGCCCCAGCCCCTTTCCTTCATGCCCGGCAGGGCCGCGTGGATGGTGTGAAAGGCGCTGTCGAGCGAGATGGCGACGATGCGGGAGAAATCGGCGAAATCGAACTCGTCGATCGGCGCAACCTTCTGGATGCCCGCATTGTTGACGAGGACGTCGATATGACCAAATTCGGCGATGACGGTTTCCGGCAGATGCGCGCTTTCATCATAATTGGCGAGATTGGCGGAAAAATAGACCGGCCTGTGCCGCGCCGCCTGTGCCACCATCTCCAGGGCCTGCGTCGCCTCCTCCGTCGTCTCTATGCCATGCACCGCGACCAGATATCCCGCTTCGGCGAAACGTTTGGCGATGGCGAGCCCGATGCCGCTGGTGGAACCCGTGACGAGCACGGTTTTCGGTTGATCCTCCATCGGCCTAGTCCTTCAGCTGCGGCAGGTTGCGGAAAAGTTCGAGCGCTTCAGGATTGGCAAGCGCATCGGCATTCTTCACCGGCCGGCCATGGATGGTATCGCGAACCGCGATTTCGGAAATCTTGCCCGAACGGGTGCGGGGAATGGCGCTGACGGCAATGATTTTTGCCGGGACATGCCGCGGCGTGGCGCCCGAACGGATGCGGCTGCGGATGGTTTTTTCCAGCTCTTCCGTCAGGGTCGCGCCGCCCTTCATGCGCAGGAAGAGGATGACCCTCTGGTCACCGTCGATATCCTGCCCGACGGCAATCGCCTCCTCCACTTCAGGCACGGTTTCCACTTGCCGGTAGATTTCCGCAGTCCCGATGCGGACCCCGCCGGGATTGAGGGTCGTGTCTGAACGCCCATGGATGACATATCCGCCCGAAGGGCGCATTTCGGCAAAATCGCCATGCGCCCAGATGCCGGGAAAGCGGTCGAAATAGGCGGCCTGATACCGCGAACCGTCCTCGTCGCCCCAGAACTTCACCGGCATGGACAGATGCGCATTGCGGCAGACGAGTTCACCGGCAACGCCGCGAACGGAATGGCCCTCATCATCCAGCGTGTCAATATCCATGCCGAGCATCGCACCCTGCAATTCGCCGCGATGCACGGGCTGCAGCGGATTGCCGCCGAGGAAACACGCGCAGATATCAGTACCGCCGGAAATGGAGGCGAGATGCACGTCAGCCTTCCAGTCGCGATAGATATAATCGAAGGATTGTGGGATGAGCGGCGAGCCGGTGGAAAGGATCGTTCTGAGCGACGAAAGGTCATGGCTTTCACTCGGCTTCAACCCGGCCTTCAGGCAGGCATCGATAAACTTCGCCGATGTGCCGAAAGTGGCGATCCGTTCGGCATCGATGAGATCGATCAGCCGCGCGGATGTTGGATAACCGGGATTGCCGTCATAGGTGACAAGCGTTGCACCGAGCGCCAGACCGGAGACCTGCCAGTTCCACATCATCCAGCCGCAGGTGGTGAAATAGAAGAAACGCTCGCCTTCCTGAATATCGCATTGCAGTTTCAGCTCCTTCATATGCTGAAGAAGCAGGCCGCCGCCGGAATGGGTGATGCATTTCGGCTTGCCTGTTGTACCCGAGGAATAAAGGATCGCCAGCGGCGCCTTGACGGGCAGACGATTGAAGGCAATCTCGCCCGCCGCATAAGGCGCGACGAAATCCTTGAGCGTCACACAGCCGAGATCGGCGAGGCTTTCGGGAACGGCATCGCCGATCAGCACGATCTTTTCAGGAGCCGCACTTTCCGCCACCGCACGGATGGTCGGGCCGACATCGATGCGTTTGCCGGCATAACCATATTCCGACACGGCGATGAGAATTTTCTGGTCGATCTGCGACAGGCGGTCGGAAGCGCCGGCCGGGCCGAAATCCGGCGAGCAGGATGACCAGATGGCTCCAATGGCGCTGACAGCCAGATAGCTGACGATCGCCTCGATGTCATGGGTGACGATGGCGCCGACGCGGTCGCCTTCCTTCACGCCCGCATCAACGAGCGCCTGCACCATCAGGGACACTTCGTCGTAAAGCTGTCTGCGGCTGATCTCGCGGCGCGTGCCATCGTCGCGATGGGCGATGATGGCCAGCCGATCGTCGGCATCGCGCAGCAGATTTTCGGCGTAACTGAGCCTTGCGCCCGGATAGAACTCAGCGTCTCGTATAGTCTTGCCGGGTTTGAATGCCGTTTCGCTGCGGGTTCCGATAATGCCGAGCTCGTCCCAAAGCGCATCGTAAAATTCGTTCGGCGCGTCGATCGACCAACGCAGCAGGCCGGCGTAGTCATCAGCCGCCTGCTTGTGCAGCTCTGCAGTTCTGGCCGCGAATGAAAACAGAGCCGAGTGCTTCACCCTCTTTTCGGGCGGTGCCCATAAGATGTCGGATGGCGCGGCGTCCGTCATGCTTTGCCCCCGCGCAGCATTTCGACGATGGCGGAGAAATCACGCCCGCCGCTCCCGTCATCAACGAAATTCTCATAAAGCGCCGCCGCAGCTGCGCCGAGCGGGGTGGAGGCCCCGGCACCGTTCGCAGCCTCCTGCGAAAGCTTCAGATCCTTGAGCATCAAGGCCGCCGCAAATCCGGGCTGGTAATCCTTGTTGGCTGGTGATGTCGGCACCGGTCCCGGCACCGGGCAATAGGTGGTGAGCGACCAGCATTGCCCCGAAGAGGTGGAGGCGACATCGAACAGCGCCTGATGCGAAAGGCCGAGTTTTTCGCCCAGCACGAAGGCTTCGGAAACGGCGATCATGGAAATGCCGAGGATCATGTTGTTGCAGATCTTGGCAGCCTGGCCGTTGCCGCCCTTGCCGCAATGCACGATCTTCTTGCCCATCGCCTCCAGCACCGGCTTCGCCGCAGAGAAGGCCTCCGCTTCGCCGCCGCACATGAAGGTCAGGGTGCCGGCAGCAGCGCCACCCGTGCCCCCGGAGACCGGCGCGTCAACAGAGGGGCAACCGGCGGAAGCGGCCAGTTCATGCGCCTTCAGCGCGCTTTCCATATCCACCGTCGAGCAATCGATGAGCAGCGTGCCGGCAGAGATCTTTTTAACCAGATCGCCATAGGCGGAAACGACATGTTCGCCCTTCGGCAGCATGGTGATGATCACCTCAGCCGCTTCGATGGCCTCGGCGGAATCCGCGGCAACGGGAATGCCCGCCTCTTTCGCCGCCGCGCGGCAGGCGTCGGCAAGATCGTAACCCCTGACGGCATAACCCGCCTTGACGAGATTGGCGGCCATCGGCAGGCCCATATGTCCCAGCCCGAGAAAAGCGACGGTCTTCATCGGTGCGCTCCTTTCAGCGATTATCCGCAAGGATCATGTCGGCGGCCTTTTCGGCAATCATGATCGTCGGCGAATTGGTATTTCCGGATGTGATGCGCGGCATGACGGAGGCGTCGGCAACGCGCAGCCCGGCAAGCCGCCGGAACTTCAGCCGTGCATCGACAACGCTTTCCATATCCGACCCCATGCGCAGCGTGCCGACGGGGTGGAAGATGGTGGTGCCGATATCGCCCGCCGCTTTGGCGAGATCATTGTCATTTTCAAAGGAGGGGCCGGGCCGGTATTCCTCCGGCTTGAAGCGTGCGAAGGCCGGCTGGGCGACGATGCGGCGCGTCAGCCGCATGGCGTCGATCGCCACCTGCCGGTCGCCTTCGGTGGAAAGATAGTTCGGGCGGATTTCCGGCTGCATGGCGAAATCCGGTCCTTTCACATGCACTGAGCCGCGGCTTTCCGGCCGCAGATTGCAGACACTTGCGGTAATGGCGGGAAAAGTGTGAACCGGATCACCAAACTTGTCGAGCGAAACCGGCTGGACATGATATTCCAGATCGGCGGTTTCCTTTTCCGGCGAGGAGCGGGTGAAGACGCCGAGCTGGCTCGGCGCCATTGACATCGGCCCGGAGCGGGTGAGCGCATATTCGAGACCGATCCTCGCCTTGCCGAACAGGGTGGAGGCCCTTTCATTCAACGTCAGGACGCCGGAGACCTTGTAGACCATGCGCAGCTGCAGATGGTCCTGCAGGTTCTCGCCCACACCCTGGACCTCCGCCACCGTATCGATACCGGCAGCCTGCAACACATCGCCACGACCGACACCGGAAAGCTCCAGAATATGCGGCGAGCCGATCGCACCGGCGGACAGCACCGTCTCGCGCCGGGCGCGCATCTTTTTCAAGACGCCGTCATGGTGGAACTCCACGCCCGTCACCCGGCCTTCTTCGATGATGAGACGCTTGACATGCGCCTTGGTCAGAACCGTCAGGTTCTTGCGGCCAAGCGCCGGCTTCAGGAAGGCTTTTGCCGTGTTCCAGCGCCAGCCGGCCCGCTGGTTCACATCGAAATAACCGGCGCCTTCATTGTCGCCCCGGTTGAAATCATCGGTCGCGGGAATGCCGGCTTCTCCTGCCGCCCTCTGGAAGGCGTCAAGCACATCCCAGCGCACGCGCGCCTTCTCCACGCGCCATTCACCGCCGGCAGAGTGCAAGTCGCTTTTGCCGCGATAAAAATCTTCCGATTTCAGGAAATAGGGCAGGATGTCGTTCCACCCCCAGCCCTCGCAACCAAGCTGCCGCCAGAGATCATAGTCCCGCGCCTGCCCGCGCATATAGATCATGCCGTTGATGGAGGAGCAGCCGCCCAGCACCTTGCCGCGCGGATAGATCAGCGAACGGCCGTTAAGCCCCGGCTCTTCCGCCGTCTTGAAACACCAGTCGGTGCGCGGATTGTTGATGCAATAGAGATAACCGACCGGAATATGGATCCAGTGGTAGTTGTCGTTGCCGCCAGCCTCCAGCAGCAGCACGCGGTTGTTCGGATCTTTCGAAAGGCGGTTGGCGAGGACACATCCGGCACTCCCCGCTCCGATGACGATATAGTCATATTCGCCCATGCTTTTCTCCATGCGCCGCCCTTGCCGCACCGTCCCGGACGCGGGGGAAGCCTTTCAAGTGTTTTCAAAAATCTCTAGCCGCGGTGCTGGAAGCCGAGTTTTCTCCCGAGCCACGACGCATAAAATTCGCCGATCAGACCACGCCGGAACACCAGAACGCAGGCCATGAAGACAAGCCCGGTGATGATGGTGACCGGGAAATCCGATGTCGCGAGATAGTTCTGCAGGGTGACAACGAGACCCGCGCCGAAGATAGGGCCGATCATGGTGCCGATGCCGCCGAGCAGCGTCATCAGGATCACCTCGCCCGACATCTGCCAGGTGACGTCGGTCAGCGTCGCGAACTGGAAGACCAGCGCCTTCAGACCGCCCGCAAGACCGGCCAGCGCCGCCGACATGACGAAAGCACCCAGCTTGTAACGCTGCACGCTGTAACCCAGCGAAATGGCGCGCTGCTCGTTTTCACGGATCGACTTCAGGATCATGCCGAAGGGCGAGTTGACGAAACGCCAGATGACCAGAAGTGCCAGGACAAAGGCGGCCAGCACCGTGTAATAAATATTGAGCGGCGCATTGAGATCGAGAAGGCCGAAAAGATGGCCGCGCGGCACGCCCTGCAAGCCGTCCTCGCCATGGGTAAACGGCGCCTGAAGGCAGAAGAAATAAAACATCTGCGATAGCGCGAGCGTAATCATGGCGAAATAGATGCCCTGACGGCGAATGGCGAAAAAGCCGATGACGAGGCCGAGAAGGGCCGCGCCCGCCATGCCGATGACAAGGCCGATCTCCGGCGTAACGCCCCATTCCTTCACCGAATAGGCGGTGAAATAGGCGGCGCCGCCGAAAAACGCCGCATGGCCGAAGGACAACAGCCCCGTATAACCGATCAGCAGGTTGAAGGCGCAGGCGAACAGCGCAAAGCACAGAAGCTTCATCAGAAAGATCGGGTAAACGAACATCGGCGCGGCGATCAACACGGCAAGACCCGCCAGTATGAGAACGGTCTTGATGGTTCCGGCGGTCGCGGAAACTTCCGTCTGCGGCAGCGTGCCGGCAGTGGGGCTATGGGTGGCTTTGGACATATCAGGCGTCCTTTCCGAAAAGTCCGGCGGGGCGGATGAGCAGCACAAAGGCCATGATGACGAAGATGACGATATTGGAGGCTTCCGGGTAGAACACCTTGGTGAGGCCCTCTGCGACGCCCAGCATGTAACCGGTGACGATGGCGCCCATGATCGACCCCATGCCGCCGACCACGACAACCGCGAAGACGACGATGATGAGGTTGGTGCCCATCAGCGGCGAGACCTGATAGATGGGCGCGGCGAGAACCCCGGTGAACCCGGCAAGGCCCGCACCCAGCGCGTAGGTCAGCGTCAGGAGAACGGGCACATTGATGCCGAAAGCCTGCACCAATGTCGGGTTTTCGGTGGCAGCGCGCAGATAGGAGCCAAGACGCGTCTTTTCGATCAAAGCCCAGGTGGCAATGCAGACGATGAGTGAAATCACGACGACGAAAGCGCGGTAATTCGGCAGGAACATGAAGCCGAGATTGGTGCCGCCGGCAAGCTCGCGGGGAACCGAATAGGGCTGGCCCGCCGCGCCATAAAGCCAGCGGAACGTGCCTTCCACCACCAGCGCCAGGCCGAAGGTGAAAAGCAGCCCGTAAAGCGGATCGAGATCATAAAGCCGCGACAGCAGGAAGCGTTCGATGATCGCGCCGAAAAGTGCGACGACAAGCGGCGTGACGATGAGCGCCACCCAGAAAGTGATGCCGAAATACTGAAGGCCGAGAAAGGCCACGAAAGCGCCGAGCATATATTGCGCGCCATGGGCAAAATTGATGACGCGCAGCAGGCCGAAAATGACGGCAAGGCCGAGCGACAGCAGCGCATAAAAGGACCCATTGATGAGGCCCACCAGCAATTGCCCGAGCAGTGCCTGAATTGGAACGCCGAAGATCATTGTCATGGTTAAACCCCCAGCACCTTGTTGAGCTCGCCCATGCGGCCGGAAAGCTCGCCGACCGGAAAATTGCTGACCATCTGGCCGTGATCCATCAGGTAGAAACGGTCAGCGATGCGGCTCGCAAAACGGAAATTCTGTTCGACCAGAACCACGGTCATGCCGCGGCTCTTCAGTTTCTGCAGCACCTCGCCGATGCGCTGCACGATGACGGGGGCAAGTCCCTCGGTCGGTTCGTCAAGCAGCAGCACCTTTACACCGGTGCGCAGGATGCGCGCCATGGCCAGCATCTGCTGCTCGCCGCCGGAAAGCTTGGTGCCGGGGCTGGTGCGGCGTTCGTAAAGATTGGGAAACAGCTCGTAGATTTCATCGAGCGTCATGCCACCGGATGCGACGACGGGCGGTAGCTTCAGATTTTCCTCGACGCTCAGCGTCGCGAAGATGCCGCGCTCTTCCGGCACAAAACCAAGACCGTATTTCGCCGTGCGATGCAGCGGCACCGGCATCAGATCCTTGCCGCCGAGCTTGATGACGCCCTTGCGGTTGCGGATGATGCCCATGATGGTGCGCAGCGTCGTGGTCTTGCCCACGCCGTTGCGTCCGAGAATGGTGATGGTTTCGCCTTCGCCGACGGTCAGGTCGACGCCGTGCAGGGCCTGGCTTTCGCCGTACCAGGATTTCAGGTTGGAGACTTCGAGCATTGCCGCCATATCAAGCCTCCTCCGTGCCCATGTAAGCCGTGCGCACGCGCGGATCAGCGGAAACGGCGGCATAATCGCCTTCCGCCAGAATTTCCCCCCGCTGCAGCACCGTGACGTGGTGGCAGATATCGGCCACGACCTTCAGATTGTGTTCGACCATCAGCACCGCACGGGTTTTGGCCACCTCGCGGATGAGCTCGGCGACATGCGAGACATCTTCCCCGCCCATACCGGCCATCGGCTCATCAAGCAGCAGCACCTTCGGGTCGAGCGCCAGCGTGGTGGCGATTTCGAGAACGCGCTTGCGACCATAGGAAAGATCGGCCGCAAGCGCATGTTTTTCCCGCGTCAGGCCAACCGTTGCGATCAGCTCCTCGGCGCGCGCATTGAGCCTGTCGAGCGACGACAGGGGTAACCAGAATTGCGTTGAAAGGTTGTTGGGCCTTTGCAACGCCACCCGCACATTCTCCAGAACCGTTAGATGCGGAAACACCGCCGATATCTGGAAGGACCTGACGAGGCCGAGACGCGCCACCTTGTCCGGCGGCGTCCTTGTTATGTCCGTTTCCATGAAGGTGATCGCCCCGCCCGTCGGCTGGAGAAACTTGGTCAACAAATTGAAGACCGTAGTCTTGCCGGCGCCGTTCGGGCCGATCAGCGCATGCACGCGGGCGTGATGCACGTCGAGATCGACGTTTTTCACGGCTGCGAATGCACCGAAGGTCTTGGTGAGACCACGCGCCGAAAGAACGACGCGAGGTTCGGCCTGCCCGGCGGGGGCGGGAGCGATCGTCATGAAACTTTCCCCTTTATTGCGTCAGTCTTTTATTGCGTTACCAGCGGGCAACCGCTTTTTGCGGGGTCCATGAAGGCTTCCTTGCCGGGAATGGTGGCGAGCACCTTGTAATAATCCCACGGCTGCTTGCTCTCGTCCGGCTTCTTCACTTCCATGAGATACATGTCGTGGATCATGCGGCCATTGGCGGCCACATGGCCATCCTTCGAGAAGACGTCGTTGACGGGCATTTCCTTCATGGCCTTGGCGACGGCATCAGCATCGTCGGTGCCGGCCTTTTCGATGGCTTTCAGGTAATGCAGCACGGCGGAATAGGTGCCGGCATGCACCATGTTCGGCATGGCGCCGGTGCGTTCCTTGAAGCGTTCGCCGAATTTGCGCGATTCATCGTCGCGGTCCCAATAAAAGCCTTCCGTCAGCGTCAGGCCCTGGGCTGCTTCAAGACCGAGGCCGTGGACTTCGGCGAGCGTGAAGAGAAGAGCCGCAAGCCGCTGGCCGCCGGCGACGATGCCGAATTCGGCCGCCTGCTTGATGGCGTTGGAGGTATCGAGACCGGCATTGGCAAGACCGATGACCTTCGCGCCCGAGGACTGCGCCTGCAGCAGGAAGGAGGAATAATCCGTCGTGGCAAGCGGATGGCGCACGGAGCCCAGCACCTTGCCGCCATTGGCCTTGACGAAATTCGCGGTATTTTCTTCCAGCGAATAACCGAAGGCATAATCTGCGGTCAGGAAGAACCAGCTGTCGCCGCCCTGCTTCACCAGCGCGCCGCCGGTGCCGACCGCCAGCGAATAGGTGTCATAGGCCCAATGGAAACCATAGGGGCTGCACTGCTTGCCGGTCAGTTCGGTGGTTGCCGCCCCGGTGTTGACGGTGATCTTCTTCTTGTCCTTGGAGAGCGCCTGCACGGCAAGGCCGACCGACGACGAGGTCAGCTCCATGATCGAATCGACCTGTTCGGTATCGTACCATTGGCGGGCGATATTGGAGGCCACATCCGCCTTGTTCTGGTGGTCGGCGGTCACCACCTCAACCGGCGCGTTCAGCACCTTGCCGCCGAAATCCTCAACCGCCATCTTCGCGGCTTCATAAGAGTACTTGCCGCCGAAATTGGCGTAGACACCCGACTGGTCGTTCAGGATACCGATCTTGACCTTGCCGTCTGAAATCTCGGCGGCATAAGCGGCGGTGCCCGCGGCCAGTGCCATGGCCGTGGATAAAAGGATACTCTTGCGCATGACTTCTCCTCCCAGAGATGATTGCGAGCCTCAGATGGGTCTGTGCAATGGTGAACGAAACCGCGTCGGGGGTTTCCATGCCATTGCACCTGATTGGTCACACCGCCCTCCTCAAAGCGATGCATCCTGAGCCTAGACTTCTCGAATTCGGTCGTTGACACAAGAGCTGGGCATCATCAAATTGCGAACAGGAACTGTTCATTTTTGAACAGAACTCTTGATGGGAGACAAATATGGCCACCCCTTTCACCTGGGACGACCTGCAATATTTTCTGGCCGTGGCCCGCACCGGACAGCTCTCCTCGGCGGCGAGAAGCCTGCGCACCAGCCACGCCACCGTCTCCCGCCACATCGACCGGCTGGAATTCTCGCTTAAAACCAAGCTGTTCGAGAGAAACCCGCGTGGTTACGAGC
Source organism: Agrobacterium sp. CCNWLW155 (assembly GCF_036888815.1). Taxonomy (NCBI): domain Bacteria; kingdom Pseudomonadati; phylum Pseudomonadota; class Alphaproteobacteria; order Hyphomicrobiales; family Rhizobiaceae; genus Agrobacterium; species Agrobacterium sp. CCNWLW155. Next base: position 196,673 of record NZ_JBAKFW010000007.1, on the reverse strand, counting down.
TAACCACGGTCGGGCGGCGGCTGGTCGATACCGTCGAGCGCATCGAGGCGGAAGCGGAAAGATTGCAATCGGATATTTCCGAAAGCGGCAGCCTGCTGCGCGGCGTGGTGCGGCTCAGTGCGCCCGAGGGTTTTTCCAATTTTTTCTTCGTGGAAAGGCTGAAAGACTTCGCCATCACCCATCCTCACATCATGGTGGAGATGGTGACGATCCAGCAGATCATGGCGCTGTCGAGGAAGGAGGCGGATGTGGCGGTCACGCTCGACCCGCCGAAAGCCGGTCCCTACATCAACGAACAGATCATCGATTACACGCTGCATATCTATGCCTCGCGCTCCTATCTCGCCAGCCACCCGAAAATCACCCGGCGCGAGGATTTGCCCGATCATTTCTTTATCGGCTACGTGCAGGACCTGATCTTCTCACCGGGCCTCGATTATATGCGCGACGTGATGCCCGGCCTGCGTCCGGGCTTTCAGTCCTCAAGCATTTTCGCGCAGCTGACGGCAACGCTGAGCGGCAGGGGCCTGTGCATCCTGCCGAATTTCATCGCGGCACGTTTTCCAGACCTGCAGATGGTGCTTGCCGGTGAGGTGGAACTGCGGCGCGGCTACTGGCTGACCAGCCACCACGATCTCGCCAATGTGCCGCGGGTACGCTCTCTGATGGATTTCATCCTCACGACCGCACGCGCGCATGAAAATCTCTTCATCCTGGACCGCAGAACAATCGCCTGACGCGGTCATCGTTCACATTTCGGCGACACCGTGTTTACGGGTGGCCGATTGGAGGATGCGCACGGTTGCCTATATGACTGACAACAACGAAGCCGGTTTGTGACGACCGGCATCCTCCGACATCTGGAAGGTCATCATGAAAAAGATCGGATTCCTCTCCTTCGGCCACTGGACGCCCTCGCCCCAGTCGCAGACCCGCTCGGCTGCGGACACGCTGCTGCAATCGATCGACCTCGCCGTCGCGGCGGAAGAACTGGGAGCCGACGGCGCCTATTTCCGCGTGCATCATTTCGCCCGCCAGCTTGCCTCGCCCTTCCCGCTTCTGGCCGCCGTCGGCGCCCGCACGAAAAAGATCGAAATCGGCACCGGCGTCATCGACATGCGTTATGAAAACCCGTTCTACATGGCCGAGGATGCCGGTTCGGCCGACCTCATCGCCGGCGGACGCCTGCAGCTCGGCATCAGCCGCGGCTCGCCGGAACAGGTGATCGATGGCTGGCGTTATTTCGGTTACCGTCCGGCCGAAGGCCAGAGCGAAGAAGACATGGCGCGTCAGCACACCGAAGTCTTCCTCGAACTTCTGAAGGGCGAAGGTTTCGCTGAGCCGAACCCGCGTCCGATGTTCCCGAACCCGCCCGGCTTGCTGCGGCTGGAACCGCATTCCGAAGGGCTGCGCGAGCGCATCTGGTGGGGTTCGAGTTCCAATGCAACGGCGGTGTGGGCGGCAAAGCTTGGCATGAACCTGCAAAGCTCCACCTTGAAGACGGACGAAACGGGCGAGCCTTTCCATGTCCAGCAGGCGCAGCAGATCCGCACCTTCCGGGAAGCCTGGAAGGAAGCCGGACATGCCCGCGAGCCGCGTGTATCGGTCAGCCGCAGCATCTTCGCCCTCGTCAACGATCGCGACCGGTCGTATTTCGGTTACGGCAACGAAGGTGATGACAAGATCGGCTACATCGACGACAAGACACGTGCGATCTTCGGGCGCAGCTATGCCGCCGAGCCGGAGCAGCTGATTGAACAGCTGAAGGCCGACGAAGCCATCGCCGAGGCCGACACGCTGCTCCTGACCGTGCCGAACCAGCTGGGCGTCGATTACAACGCCCATGTGATCGAGACGATCCTCAAGCAGGTAGCGCCGGCACTCGGCTGGCGCTAAATTTGGAAAAATTGCATCATCCACACTCCGTCACCCCGGACTTGATCCGGGGTCCAGCGCGATCAAGTCTTTGATCGCGAAAGACTCTTTTCACGGCGCAGACGCGCCGTGGCTGGATGCCGGATCTAGTCCGGCATGACGGAGGACGGGCTTTCCCTCCCTTAAAATCCGGGCTGTATACCGCTGCTCATTTTACCGATTTGCCATAGCGGGCAAAGCTTTCAGCCAGAGGCGTGGTGCTGGCGCCGGGGTGTTCCGGGCGCTTGTAAACACCGTCACGGACATGGATCGGTTCTTCGAAATGATCTTTGATCCACGGAATATATTCGAGAATGGTCGATGCCGGGTGCCAGTAGCTCAGATGCACATGCACCTGGCTCATTTCGCCGGCATGCGGCACCACCGGCAGGCGATGGGCGAGCGCGAGATCGGCAACCTGGATATATTCGGTTATGCCGCCGAGCCGGGTCACATCCGGCTGGACATAGGCCACCGCGCCGGCATCGATGAATGAGCGGAACGCATCCACCGTGTAGAGCTGCTCCCCGAGCGCAATCGGAATGGACGTATTGCGCGCCAGCCGCGCGTGGCTCGTCACATCGTCATACCACAACGGCTCCTCGAACCAGTAGATATCCAGATCCTTCGCCGCCGCGCAGAAACGCTGGCAGGTCGGCAAATCCCATTTGCCGTTGCCGTCAATGGCGATGCGAATGGACGAACCGACACGCTTGCGGACGGCGGCAAGGCGGGCGATATCGATAGTCGGATCATCATGCCCTACCTTGATCTTCAGGCGGGTGAAGCCGTCTTCCTCCACCGCCCTCATGCTGCCCGCCAGCAAATCCTCCAGCGTGAAGGAAAGCCAGCCTATATCGGTATTGTAAGCTTCCACCGCCGCTGTGCGCGCGCCGCCGAGATATTGCCAGAGCGGCACGCCCGCCTTTTTCGCCTTCAGGTCCCAGAGCGCCACGTCGATCGCGGCCAGCGCCAGATGCGTGATGCCGGCGCGGCCAACCCATTGCAGCGAGGGATAACGGGCAAGTTTCGTCCACAGCCTTGAATGCTCCGACGCATCCTCTCCCACCAGCAAGGACGCATAACAATCGCTGATGCAGGATGTGATCAGCCTGTCCGACGGCAGATGCGCATGGGTGCCGGTGAAACCATAGCCCTCAAGGCCGTCACTGGTGGTGATCTTCGCGCCGACGACGCCCCAATGGGTGATGCTGTGGGTGGAATCGGAAATGGACTCCGAGGTCAGCGGCAGGTGCAGGATGAAAGGTTCGACGGCGGTAATTTTCATGATCGGTCAGTCCTCGATGCTGATTGCTTCCGGGGAGGAACAGACGCCACCGCCCCGCGATCAGAGATCGCGCGGATGGCTTTCGGGAATTTGCAGGCCACCCTCCTCCAGCAGCCCGCTTCCGCTGGCAGATAGAGCTAAAGGAAAATCGGCTTTTGTAAAATAAAAAATTTTTTATTTTTAATATTCAGCCATTGCCTGTCCCGCGAAGCTGGGCAATGATGCAGCCATGAACACGCTGGTCAAAATCACGCTCGCCGAACAGGCGCATCAGGAACTGCGCGCACGCATCGTCAGCGGCAGATTGCGCGGCGGCGAACGCCTGTTGCCCAATGAGCTTGCCGCCGATCTCGGCATCAGCCCCACACCGGTGAAAGAAGCCTGCCTGAAACTCGAAGCTGACGGGTTGGTGGTCAATTCCTCCCGGCGCGGCATGGTGGTGCGCGATTTCACGGTGGAGGATGTGGAAGAACTTTACGCCGCCAGAATGCTGCTCGAAAAAGGCGCGGTGGAAGTGGCTTTCGACGCCGGCCAACTGGATGGAGCGCTGCACGCGGAACTTCTGGAAAGCCTGACGAAACATCGTGAATTCGCCAAGGGCTCGACGCTGGACGAATTGTCGAAAGCGCTTTTTTACGATCGCAGCTTCCATACGACTCTTGTTTCGGCGGCGCGCATTCCCGTCATTTCCGGCTCGCATGGGCGCATTCTCGACCAGACCCACACGGTTTTCGTCTCGATCCTCGGCGATTACGCCCGCTCGGTCGAGGAACACCAGAATATCGCCGACGCCATTGCCGCCGGCAGCAAGGTCCAGATCATCGATGCCCTGTGGCGGCATCTCGAGCGCAGCCGGCAGAATACGCTGCGCCAGGTCCGGCTGCTCAAAGAGGCCGGTGTCTGATCCATTCAAAAGACAAGGGGAGGAACTGACATGCGCGAAAACCCGAGCGTCGCAATTCCATCGGCGCGAGCCGCGACCATCTCGCTCCGTACGGGGATTTCGCGTCGATGACAGACCGGCTTTCCGCTGCAACCCTGCCCCGCCTGCCGCAAACAGTAGCAACACCCGCCTATGAGCGTGAGAAGATCACGCCCGGCATCGTGCATCTCGGCGTCGGCGCCTTTCACCGGGCGCATCAGGCGGTTTTCATCGATGATTGCCTTAACCGCGGTGAGACGCAATGGGGCATCGTCGCCGCGTCGCTGCGCAGTCCGGACACACGCGACGCCATCGAACCGCAGGACAATCTCTACACCTTTTGCCTGCGTGATGGCCAAAGCGAGCGCCTGCGCATCATCGGCTCCATTCTGGAAACCATCGTTGCCCCGGAAGACCCCGAACGGCTGGTGGAGCGGATGGCCGATCCGCGCGTTCTCATCGTCACCCTGACCGTGACAGAGAAGGGCTACCTGACCAATCTCGCCTCCCGCAGCCTGCTGCGCGAACACCCTGATATCGTCCATGATCTCGAAAACCCGGACAGGCCGCGTTCCATCTTCGGCTTCATCCTTGCGGCCACGCGGCGCAGGCGCAAAGAGGGTTCTCGGCCCCTGGCGCTGCTGTCCTGCGACAACCTGCCCGCCAACGGCCATGTGTTGCAAAAGCTGCTGCTGGAATTCGCCAACCTTGCGGATAAGGAACTGGCCTCCTTCATCGAAGCCAATATTGCCTGCCCCTGCTCAATGGTGGATCGGATCGTTCCCGCCACCACGGATGCGGACCGGGATGCGATTTCGGTCGCACTCGGCTTGCGTGATGCGTGGCCGGTCGTTGCCGAACCCTATTTCCGTTTCGTCATAGAAGACCACTTTCCTCATGGAAGGCCGGCGCTCGAGAAATCAGGCGTGGAATTTGTCGGCAATGTCGAACCGTACGAACATATGAAGCTCCGAATGCTGAACGGTTCTCATAGCGCCATTGCCGCCATTGGCCAGATTGCCGGCCTTGCGACGGTGGCCGATGCCTGGGGTGAAAAGACCGTGCGCGATTTCATCGACGCCTATTGGCGCGAGGTCGGCCGGACGCTGGACCCTGTCGTCGATGGTGCGGAATTCGCAGCCGGCCTGCGGGAACGTTTCGCCAATCCCTCTCTGCAGCACAAGACCATGCAGATCGCCTCCGACGCTTCGCAGAAGGTGCCGCTGCGTATTCTTGCGCCCTTACGCGAATTGCTGGAGGAAAACGCCGGAAGCGGCGCTGTCATTTTTGCCGTGGCCCTCTGGATCAGGTCATGCGCGGACAGGAACGAAAAGGGAGAGCCGATCACGATTCTCGATCCGGCCTTCAGGGAGTGGGATGCGCCGGATCAGCTGGCAATGGCACCGGACGATGTTATCGACCGCTTTCTCGCGTTCAAACGCACGTTCGGCGATGATCTGCCCGGCAATGAAACCTTCGTCTCGAACCTGAAAGCCGCCTATCGCAACGTCAGGGAACTTGGCGCACTCGCCGCCATCGGCATATTTTTGAAGTCCTGAAAGACGAACAGGCCGGAAATCCGGCCTGTTCTCAACTTTGGCGTCTCGCGTTTAAGCCGTCGCGGCCTGCCGTGCCGCCTTGCGGCGCTCCACGCGGGCGCGGATGGCGTCGGCATCCGTGATCGGTGTCGCGGCAAAAAGCTGGCGCGTATAGGGGTGCTTCGGGTTGGCGAAAAGTTCCTCGCGCGTGCCCTGCTCCACTGCCTCGCCCTTGGAAATGACCAGCACGTCATCGGCGATGTAGCGCACCACAGAAAGATCGTGGCTGACAAAAACATAGGTCAGTTCGAATTCTTCCTGCAGATCTCGGAGCAGGTTCAGCACCTGCGCCTGCACCGAAAGATCGAGCGCGGAGACCGGTTCATCCAGCACCAGCAGCGCCGGGTTCAGCATCAGTGCGCGCGCGATGGCGATACGCTGGCGCTGGCCGCCCGAGAACATGTGCGGATAGCGGTTGAAATGCTCAGGACCGAGGCCAACCTTCACCAGCATGGCTTCGGCGCGCTCGCGGCGCTCGGAAGCCGGCATTTTCGTGTTGATGAGCAGCGGCTCCATCAGCACATCACCCACTTTCTGGCGCGGGTTGAGGCTGCCATAGGGGTTCTGGAACACCATCTGCACCTTGGAGCGCATGACCGTATCGGGGCGGCGCTTGGCGATATCGACCGGCTTGCCTTCGATCTTGAGTTCACCGCCGGATGCCGGGTCGATCAGCGCGATGATGCGGGCAAGCGTCGACTTGCCCGAACCGGACTCACCGACGATGGCGAGCGTCTTGCCGCGCTCGACGGCAAAATCGATGCCTTTGAGGGCCTGAACCGTCTTGGCGCCGCCAAAGATGCCGCCGGGAACGTGATAATGGCGGGTAATGCCCTTGCCTTCGACAACGATACTCATTGAACGCCCTCCTTGCCGAAGAAATCGGAAACCGTGGGCAGACGGTCGCCGGTGGCATTTTCCGGCAGGGCCGAAAGCAGTGCCTTGGTATAGGGATGCTGCGGGGCCTCGAACAGGCTTAAGACATCCGCCTCCTCCATCTTGCGGCCCTTATATTGCACGACGACGCGATCCGCGGTTTCCGCCACGACGCCCATGTCGTGGGTGATGAGGATCAGCGCCATGCCATATTCCGTCTGCAGATTCATCAGGAGATCGAGGATCTGCTTCTGGATCGTCACGTCGAGCGCGGTGGTCGGCTCGTCGGCGATCAGCAGGCGCGGCTTGGAGGCGATCGCAATCGCTATCATCACGCGCTGGCACTGGCCACCCGACATCTGGTGCGGATAAGCCTTGAGCTTGGTTTCCGGCTCGGGAATACCCACGGCACGAAACAGTTCCAGAGCCCGGGCACGCGCGGCAGCGCCGCTCATGCCGAGATTGAGGCGCAGAACCTCCTCGATCTGGAAACCGACCGTAAATGACGGGTTGAGCGAGGCGACCGGCTCCTGGAAGATCATGGTGATCTCGCGGCCGATCAGCTTGCGGCGCTCCTGCGGCGACATGGCGAGCAGGTTGATGCCGTCAAAGGTCATCTCATCGGCGGTGATCGTCGCCGTATCGGGCAGAAGCCCCATGACGGCGAGCATCGAAACCGACTTGCCGGAACCGGATTCGCCGACGATCGCCAGCACTTCGTGCTTGTCGACGGAGACATCGATCCCGTCGACGGCCGTGAAGGCGCCGGTGGCGGTGGCGAATTTGACGGTGAGGTTCTTGATTTTCAGCAGGCTCATTGCTCAGCTCCGCTTCAGTTTGGGATCGAGCGCATCGCGCAGGCCGTCACCCATGAGGTTGATGGCGAGCACCGAGATCAGGATCGTCAGGCCCGGAAGGGTGACAACCCACCAGGCGCGCAGGATGAATTCACGCGCTTCCGCCAGCATCGTGCCCCATTCGGAAGCGGGCGGCTGTGCACCCATGCCGAGGAAGCCGAGGGCTGCGGCATCGAGAACCGCAGACGAGAAGGAGAGCGTTGCCTGAACGATCAGCGGCGCAAGGCAGTTCGGCAGGATGGTCTTGAACATCAGCCGTAAATTGCCGGCGCCGGCCACGCGGGCGGCGGTGACATATTCGCGCCGGAGTTCGCTCATGACGGCAGCACGCGTCAGGCGGGCGAAATGCGGCTGGTAGACGATGGCAATGGCAATCATCGCATTGGTGAGCCCCGGCCCGAGGACCGCGACCAGGACCAGCGCCAGAAGCAGTGACGGAAACGCCAGAATGACGTCCATGACGCGCATGATGACGGTATCGACCCAGCCACCGAAAAAGCCGGCGACGAGACCGATAACGATGCCGCCGACAAGGGCGATGGAGACGACAACGACGCCGATGAACAGCGAATATTGTGCGCCATAGATCAGGCGGGACAGCATGTCGCGCCCGACCGCATCGGTGCCGAAGAAGAAGCCGGCACGACCGCCTTCCTGCCAGACCGGCGGGACGAGCAGCGCATCGCGATATTGCTGGGTCGGATCATGCGGCGCGATCAGGGGCGCAAAGACCGCGATGAGGACGAGGAGAATGAAGACGGCAAGGCCGATGACGGCGCCGCGGTTCTGACGGAAGTAGAACCAGAAATCGGCGATCATCCGGCGGCGGATGGCGGCGTCCGAAAGGCGGACGCCGGGGGTGGTGATCACATCGGTCATTTGTGACGGATCCTCGGATTGATGAGGCCATAGGTCAGATCGACAAGCAGGTTGACGACCATTACCAGACCCGCGATCAGAAGCAGGCCGCTCTGCACGACCGGATAGTCGCGGCGCGAGATGGAATCGATCATCCACTTGCCGATGCCCGGCCAGGAAAAGATGGTTTCGGTCAGGATGGCGCCAGCCATCAGCACGCCGATCTGGAGGCCGATGGTGGTGATGACCGGGATCATGGCGTTGCGAAGCGCATGGACGCCGACAACGCGGGCGGGCGACATGCCCTTGGCGCGTGCGGTCCGCACATAGTCCTCGCCCATGACTTCCAGCATGGCCGAGCGCGTCTGGCGGGCAATCACCGCCAGCGGAATGGTGGCAAGCACGACCGACGGCAGGATGAGATGCGAAAAGGCCGACAGGAAGGCGCCCTTCTGCCCCGAAATCAGGCTGTCGATCAGCATGAAACCGGTAACGGAGGGGAAGAAATACATCAGCGAAATGCGGCCCGACACCGGCGTCCATTGCAGGATGCCGGAGAACATGATGATCAGCAGCAGGCCCCACCAGAAGATCGGCATGGAGAAGCCGACGAGCGCGGTGGTCATGGAAATCTGGTCGAACCAGGAACCACGACGGATGGCGGCAATGACGCCGACCGGCACGCCGATCAATGTTGCGATGATGATTGCGACGAGACCAAGCTCGACCGTCGCGGGGAAGAGCGACAGGAACTCGGTGAGAACCGGCTTCTTGGTGACCAGCGAATTGCCGAGATCGCCCTGAAGCAGCCGTCCGAGGAAATGAAGATATTGCTGCCAGACGGGCTGGCTGAAGCCGAGCTGTTCGGCAAGCTGCGCATGCCGCTCAGGCGAAATGCCACGCTCGCCCGCCATCAACAGCACGGGATCGCCCGGCAGGACGCGCACGAAGGCGAAGGCGACGAAGGTAATCCCGAGAAATGTCGGAACGAGGTAGAGGAGTTTGCCGAGAATGAACCGGATCATGGTTTTTTCCTGAAAAGACGCGCGGAAGAACAGGGTCCTTCCGCGCGTCCGTTGTTTGGGATTATTCCGCGACGTCGACGTTTTCGAAGGTGAAGTCACCAAGCGGGCTCATGGTGAAGCCGGAAACCTTGGCGGACATCGGAACGAACTGCGTGGAGTGCGCAAGCGTCGCCCACGGAGCCTGTTCCTTGAAGATCACCTGCGCCTGCTCATAAAGCTTTGTGCGCTCGGCAACGTCAGTGGTCTGCTTTGCCTTGGAAAGCAGTTCGGAGAACTCCTTGTTGCACCACTGGGCACGGTTTGCACCGCCTTCACCGGTTGCAGCGCAGGAAAGCAGAACGCCCATGAAGTTGTCAGGGTCACCATTGTCGCCGGTCCAGCCGAGGATGACGGCACCGTCGCGGTTCACTTCAGTCGACTTCTTGAGGTATTCACCCCATTCGAAGGAGACGATCTCGGCCTTGACGCCGACCTTCGCGAAATCCGACTGGATCAGCTCGGCGGTGCGGCGGGCGTTCGGCATGTAGGGACGCTGAACCGGCATCGCCCAGATCTTCATCGTCAGATCCTTGACGCCAGCGGCTTCGAGAGCCTTCTTGGCTGCTTCCGGATCGTACGGATCGTCCTTGATGCTGTCGTTGTAGGACCACATTGTCGGCGGGATCGGGTTCTTGGCAACCGTGCCGGCGCCCTGGAACACGGCGTCGATGATCGCCTGCTTGTTCATCGCCATGTTCAGCGCCTTGCGGACTTCCGGCTTGTCGAAAGGCGCAACGGTCGTGTTGTAGGCGAAATAGGCGACGTTCAGACCGGGCTGCTCGTCGAGCTTGAGGTTCTTGTCGGCGCGGATGGTGGCCAGATCAGCCGGAGCCGGATAAGGCATCAGGTGGCATTCGCCGGCCTTCAGCTTCTGCAGGCGAACGGCGGCGTCAGGCGTGATCGCGAAGATCAGATCGTCGATCTTCGGAGCTTCGCCCCAGTAGTCGGCGTTCTTCTGGTAGCGGATGACCGCGTCCTTCTGATAGGCGACGAACTTGAACGGACCGGTGCCGATCGGCAGGTTGTTGAAGTCTTCCTTGGTGCCGGCCTTATCAAGCGTATCGGCATATTCCTTCGACACGATCGAAGCGAAAGGCATCGCGATATTGGCGAGGAAAGGCGCTTCCGGACGGGTCAGCACGAACTTGACGGTGTAATCGTCAACCTTGACGATTTCCTTGATCAGCGACGGCATTTCCATGGAGTTGTAATATTCGTAGGTGATGCCTGCGATATACTGGTTCCACGGGTTCTTCGCGTCGCCCTGGCGGTTGTAGCTGAAGATCACGTCGTCGGCGTTGAAATCGCGGCTCGGCGTGAACTTCTCGTTGGAGTGCCACTTCACACCCTTGCGCAGGTGGAACGTGTATTCGAGGCCATCGCTCGAAACATCCCATTTTTCAGCGAGACCGGGCTCAACTTCGGTCGTGCCCTTCTTGAACTCGGTCAGACGGTTGTAGACCGGATGCGCGGAAGCGTCGAAGGTGCCACCTGCGGTGTAGGGCGACGGATCGAAGCCTTCCGGCGATGCCTCGGAGCAATAAACGAAGGTCTTCGCCATGGCTGGCATGGCGGAAGCCATCGCAAGCGCAGAGGCGATAAGCAAACTGCGGGTCAGCGTTTTCATCTGGTGGTCCTTTCCCTCTTTTTCTGAGTTCCTGCGGCCCCTGGGGGCCTACCTCTTCTGGTCAGCGGCGACGCGGAGACCCGTGTCGCCGTTCGGTCTTTTGCCTCCCGACCAATTACCCGGCGACCGGCTGAAACAGCCGGTCGAGGTTCGTCTCCGGTGGACAGAACCAGCGCGGCCCCGCCTCCGTCATATAAGCAATATCCTCGAGACGGACGCCGCATTCGCCATAAACGCACAGCATCGGCTCGATGGAAAAACACATGCCCGGCTCAAGCGCCGTGGCATTTCCTGCAACGATATAGGGTTCTTCGTGAATATCCAGCCCAAGCCCGTGACCGGTGCGGTGCGGCAGGCCGGGAACCTGATAGTCCGGGCCAAAACCAGCCGCCTTGAGGCTTTCGCGCGCGGCCTTGTCGACATCCTGGCAGGCAGCGCCGAGGCTCGCAGCCGCAAAAGCCGCAGCCTGCGCGTCGCGTTCGGCGTTCCAGAGAAAGCGCTGACGCTCGGTCGGCTCACCGAAAACATAGGTGCGGGTGATATCGGAACGATAGCCATGAAGAATGCCGCCGAGATCGACCAGCACCATGTCACCTTCGTTCAGCGTCTGCGCATAGGGCACGCCATGCGGATAGGCCGTCGCCTCGCCGAACTGCACCGCCACGAAAAGCGGCTTCAGGCCCAGCGCAATATGGGCGGCGTTGACGAAATCGGCCACTTCGGTGGTGGAAATGCCGGGACGCAGGCCTTCGAACACGGCTTTCTGCACACCGTAGCTGGCGTCCATCGCGGTCTGGATGAGAGCGATTTCGGCCGCGGATTTGACCTGCCGCTGGGCAACGATCATCGGCTGGGCGGAAATGATCCGTCCTTCGAGACGCTGCATCAGGGCCGATGCGAAAACAAAGGGTGTTGCGGGATCGATGGCGACAAAATGACCGGGACAGGAAAGTGCGCCAATGCGTCCTGCCATCAGGTCGAAGGGACTTTCATCCTCTTCCCAGACGGCGACCTCACCCGGAATGCGGATGAGCGTCTGAAGCTTAGGCTCCTCGAAGGTCGGGCTGACATAGACCGGCGCACCCTCGGCAGGAACGAGAGCGCCATGAATGCGCTCGGAAAGGCCAAGCGACAGACCGGTATAATAGGTCAGCGACGATGATGCATCGAGCCAGACCGCCTTCACATTTTGCTGGATCATCCGCGCTTGCAGGCCACGTAGCCGCAATCTGAACTCGTCTTCAGCGATCGATGAAACCGCGATCGGCTGAAACCGCTTCAGCGCCTCTTGAAAGTCTGCCATTCTCTCCCCGCCGCTTTCGGGCCGCAGACACAAGCGTGCCGGCAACCTCCCAAGCGTTCTTTTGCTCATGCTTAAACACAGGGCGGGGGCTAGGCAATGGCCCGGCGGGGCGCGCCACCACAAAACTGTGCAAATTCATCTAGACATAACGAAAATGTGATCAACACACGCCCGATTTAAGCCCTCATTGCCTTGACGCAAAAAATCAAAATCCCCCCGGAAATCCAAGGGGAGTTTGCGGCCAGCCTTCAACACGGAGCGGGCACGCCAAAGGACGACGGCGAGAGGCAGTAAAGGAAAAGACGCCCAGAAAAGGAAAAAGCCTGCCGCGGGAGGAGGTGCGGCAGGCTTCAAACTTGATCGGTGATTGGGAGGAGGAGTACCACCGATCCACATCGAGCGACACTGGGAGGAGGAGTGCGTCGCTTCGATGATTTGAATATAGCGGTATCTGTGATTTTTAACAGAGCAAGTCTCGCAATGCAGCATTGCATTTCTGCATAGCTCCAGAATTCCTGCCCGGTTTTTCAGCACTCCCCCAAACCGTGAGAAATCAGCTTTCCCGATAGACCTGGAAACCGGCAAAGGACTGGTTGACCGGCATGAGTTCGAGGCTGTTGATGTTGATATGCTTGGGCTGCGAGGCGACCCATTGGATAGTGTTGGCAATATCGTCCGCCGTGATCGGATTGACGCCCTTGTAGAGATTATCCGAGGCTTCCTGATTGCCGCCGGTGCGCACCAGCGTGAATTCCGTTTCGCACATGCCCGGTTCGATCGAGGTTACCCTGACGCCCTTGCCATGCAGGTCGGAACGCAGGCCGAGCGAGAATTGCCGCAGGAACGCTTTGGTACCGCCATACACATTGCCGCCCAGATAGGGGTAGTGCGCAGCAACAGACGAAAGGTTGATAACAATACCCTTGCGCTCGATCAGCGTCGGCAGCAGATGGTGGGTGACGTTCAGGAGACCAGTGATGTTGGTGTCCACCATGGTCTGCCAGTCTTTCAACGGCACCTGCGGCGCGGGCGCCGTGCCGAGTGCAAGGCCGGCATTGTTGACGAGAATGTCGATATCCCTGAATCCATCAGGCAAGCCGGCCAGCGCCTTTTTTGTCGCCTCCTCGTCGGTGATATCGAAGGCGACGCCATGAAAGGCGGAACCGAGTTCAGCCGAAAGCGCCTCCAGCCGTTCCGCCCGCCGGCCCGTGCCGATGACCTTCCAGCCTTCCTTGACGAAGCGCTGCGCCGTGGCCTGTCCGAAACCGGATGTCGCGCCGGTGATGAGGATGGTTCCGCTCATGATGATGCCTCCACTATATCAGTTCGTTCGGGGTCAATCGGTGTCAATAATTTTTCAGCCGCCGCCGTGAGGCAGCGTCTATAGGCGTCCAGATCCGTATACAGAGCGTCTTCCGGTGCATCGCCGACGATGATGATACCGCCGCGCCGCAAAATCCCGCCATGCAGCATCAGATTGTCGACCATGTCGAAATTCTCAATCGACAGCCCGTCCGGTCCGCGATAGCGGCCCGTTTCATCCAGGGTAGCAACGCCGCCATAATGCGCCTTGATACGGGTGAAATGATTGGCCGCGACATTGGTATAGGCGAAAACCGGCTTGCCCAGCGCGCACATGAAGCCCAGCTCGTAGCTCGTTCCCGTATCGGCGGCGATGCCGCGGAACGGCGTGAGATTAGCAATGATCGCGTCCGCTTCCAGCATCATCTGCTCATCGACGGCATTGATGTTGCAACCGTGGCCGATCCTGGTGTCCGCCGGCGGAATCTGCAGATCACCCGGCGAAAGCGGTATGAAACCGGCTTCCCGCGCCAGCGAGGCCTTGAGGTCGAGCATTTCACGCGCATTCGGGAGGAAGACTTCCGGGCCGGCGAGATAGATTTTCTTTGTCATCGGGAATTCATGCGATCTGTCAGGAAAGGATGTTCCGAACCTAACCCGGGCTGTTTCGCAAAGGCAAGCCGAAGGAGGACGGAAACGACCCATAAAACGGTATCGTCCAGACGCTCTTTCCGTTATAGCCGGTGCCATAAACAGGAAATTTCCGGAGCAAGACATGGCAGCCACCATCCGCTATCACGAAGGCGATATTTCCGCCGAAGATGCAGCCCGCTACACCGGTGCTATCGCCATCGACACGGAAACGCTGGGGCTGGTGCCGCGCCGCGACCGTCTCTGCGTCGTCCAGCTTTCGCCGGGCGATGGCACGGCTGACGTCATCCGCATCGCCGCCGGCCAGACGCAGGCCCCGAACCTCGTCCGCATGCTGGCCGATCCCGCCCACCAGAAGATTTTTCACTACGGCCGTTTCGATATCGCCGTTCTGTTCCATACCTTCGGCGTGACGACCACACCGGTCTTCTGCACCAAGATCGCCTCGCGGCTGACCCGTACCTACACGGACCGGCATGGCCTTAAGGACAATCTGAAGGAAATGCTGGAAGTCGACATCTCCAAGGCGCAGCAATCCTCCGACTGGGCGGCCCAGCCCCTGTCGCCCGCCCAGCTCGAATATGCCGCCTCCGACGTGCTCTATCTGCACGCACTGCGTGACAAGCTGACAGCCCGCCTCATCCGCGACGGCCGCCTCGACCATGCCGACGCCTGTTTCGCCTTTCTGCCGACCCGCGCGAAACTCGATCTCCTCGGCTGGGAAGAAACGGATATTTTCGCCCATAGCTGAGCCTTCAGCCGCTTCGTTTAAGCACTGATTTACCAGAACTGCCTATTCTCGGCCGCAACTTTGGGCGGCCGGGAACTTTGAAGATGATCACTCCGCTACAGCAGACGGCGGGCATTGCAGTCAGCGAACTCATGCGCTCGATGGTGGAAGCCATCGAGGACCGCCAGCGCGAAGAGCAGGAAAAGGCGAACGGCACCCAAAAGGACGATGCGGTCAAGACCAACCCGCAGCCGGACGAAAGCCATCGCGCCGCCAATGAAAAGATAAGCGCCTATCTCTTCGGCATCATGAAACCGGACGCCGATGCTTTCGCCTCACTTGTTTCCCGCTTTTCCTCCGCCCTCGGCATCACACAGGAAGCCGACGAGTCGAGCTTTTCCTTCGCCAAAAGACTTCAGGATGCCCTGACGCTGACGGACAGTTTCGAAAAAACCGATGCGCAGGGAAAAGCCACGAAAATTTCCCTGACCTCTTTCGGTGTTTCGGAGGGACAGGTCGTCGAGGTGCTGAATAATGGCGCCACCACCAAGACCGATCCCATGGCCGCCCTCGCCGCCCGCATCGCCAAGGGCGCCGGCCTGACGGGCAACGAAGATAATTTCGGCGATGAGATGTCGAAAGCCATCATGGCGATGCGCGCGACTTTGCCGAAAAATGTCAGTGAACTGGAAGAAACCACCGGCCTCAAGCAACTCGGCATCTCCGCCAGACAGATGATCGCCGCCATCGCCAACCCCTATGGCGACGAGGCGCGCGCCGTGAAAGGTGCGCTGGACACGCAGGCGCAGGGCAGACGCTTCATGACGCGGGAGACCCTGAAAGTCATTCAGCGTCTCGAAGATGTCGCCGATCCCAAAACCAAAGAAGAGTTGCAGGCCGAACGCGGTAAAGAGCGCATTGGCGAAATCAACGATGCGGAAGTGAAGGCGGAGCGGGAAGAGGATATCCAGGCCCTCGATGCGCAGGGCAAGCTTGAAGACGTGCAGGAACTCCAGGACGTCGTGAAGGAGCATATCGATGCTTCCGGCGAGGAAAAGACGGTAGACGCCGATCCGCAGGCGTCGGCCGACATATCATCGGAAACCGCCCTGATCTCCGTGCTTGCGGCTGCGCCTGCGGATGAAGCCGAGCCGGCGAAGAACGAAGATGAACCTGCCGAGACAGACGCAGCCACCAATCCGGCCGATGCGGAAGACGACGCCGAAAAACTGCTCGATGCGCAGACACTTGTCGAAGAGACCCGCAATGCCATTCTGCCGGTCTCGATCGACGACAATGGCCTTTATGAACTGCTGAAGAAAAAGGCGGCATGATTGCCGCTTCCGAAAGTCACTTGAGCGAAACATGATGTGAGTTCAGACATGACCGATATTTCCGGCCTATCCGGCAGCGTCGTTTACGACAATGAGCCCAATGCGGCGCAGGCCCTGCTGTCCATGGCCGCCCCGCCGCTTGTTCCCGATGACGGGGCCTTCACCGCAGCCGGCGAAGAGGACAATCCCATCGCCCCCATTGAAATGCAGCCAGAGCGAAGCCTTCCCAAGGCAAGCTGGCTGGATGCGATGCCACCGGAGGCTTTTGAGGCCGCAACCAGCGACCCCGATCATATTTCCTCTGTCAATTCCGACGATAACGGCCTTTACCGCATGTTCATCGGCGTCTCACCCTGATTGCGCCCGCACAGGCAATTCTTTGGTTAGCCAAATCTTAATATCTGCAAGCCAAGATTGAACCAGATGATTCTGTATGCGCTGCAACCGACATTTGCGGCCAGAGGCGTATACGGCGCTCCCGCATGAGCGGGCGAGATGACACCTGTCCATCACCGGCGCGGCGATTTTTCAACATTTAAGCCAGATGCGGATCAGAGAGCCAATGGGGATTGGCCCTTTCGCAGCCAGCGGCGGTCACCGATAGAAACGGAGCGCAGCATGTTACCGCCTGTACCGAAAATTGCGGCAACCGATGCCGCCTATGGAACCACGGTCCCGCTGATGCCGCGCGGGCAGGTGAAAGAGACCACACCGCCGCAACCGAGCAATCCCGTCCCTGAAAATAGCGGCAGTCTTTTTGCCCGGGCGGCAATCGCCTCCCTCACCAGCGAATTTCAGCTCTCCCGCAGCACCGCCGTTCTGGCGGAAGCGCTCGGCAAGCTGATGAACCTGCCGCGGCGGGATGGCGAAGCGATCCAGACCTATGTGACGCGACTGACAGAGGCGCTCCGCACCCTGCCGGCGCCACAACGTCTGGCGCTTGAACAACAGGTCGGCAAAGCCCTGCAGGGCCTGACGCTTTCAATGCTCGCCGAAATCCTGAAACAGCCGACCGGGCCGGATGCTGCCCGCCTCGCGCTGCTGATCGAGCTTTCCCGTTACAAGGGAGCGGATCTGGCGGCAAAGGCGGTGGTCTCCTCCTATCAGCAGAACAATTCCTCCAATCCCACCCCTGCGCAATCGGCACCGCCGAAACAGCAGAACGCGCCGGGCCAGAATGCCGAAGGTCGCCCCTCTCCGGCCGTGACCGCACAGGCGGCAAATTCCGCGACCGCCAGCCGGCTTCTGCCTCTGCTCATCGGCCCGCTCGCCCTCAGTGGCGCAGCGGTGAAAGCCACGGTGGCGGCGCTAACCGCGCAGCTGGACCCTCGGCCCACGCTTTCCGC
This sequence comes from Agrobacterium sp. CCNWLW155, assembly GCF_036888815.1. Taxonomy (NCBI): domain Bacteria; kingdom Pseudomonadati; phylum Pseudomonadota; class Alphaproteobacteria; order Hyphomicrobiales; family Rhizobiaceae; genus Agrobacterium; species Agrobacterium sp. CCNWLW155. The sequence goes on along the minus strand of NZ_JBAKFW010000007.1, from coordinate 179,003 downwards.
CCCGCCTGCCGACACACATGATACGCCAAGCAATGCCGCAAAGCCGGATGGAAGAGCCGAAAACACGGCACGTCCGCTTCCGCCTCAGACCGGCAACGTGACAAAGGAGGTGTCGGGCGAAATCCGCCTGGCAAACCCGCCTCGCGCCGAAACCGGTGAAACGCGCCCTGCCCTGCCGCATCGAGAGATAACGAAGGCGGAGCAGAAAGAGCCCCGCACGGGCTTTAACCCACCGTCCGGTCCGCTCGCGGACGACGCCGAGACCATGAATACCCTGCTGCTTGCCGCCACGGCTGGCAAACTTCCTGCCAAGGCAGCCGGCACACAGCAGTCTCTGCCCGCGCCGCAAAGTGGCGCGCAGCAGCCCTTCGACGATCAGGCCGTGGAAAAACCCGCCCTCGCAACGGCCGCCGCCCGCCCCTCCGGCGAAGAAACGGAAACGGCGACCCATCGTCCCGAAACCCAGCTGCAGCCGCGGGCCATGCTGGACCCGGAAGCGAGAATGGCGATGCTGGAGCAATCGGCCTCGCAATCATTGATCGCCGCCGCCCTGGTAAAAGACGGCACGCCGCTGCCGCTCGTCGCCTATCCGCCGGCGGACGAGGACTATGAATCGGAAACCCCGCCGCGGGGAGGCGGCCCCTTTTCCGAGGATGAGGCGGAAGGTGAGGCCGAGGCCGGCGCTGAAAACTCCGATGGTCAGGACGATACGGAAGAACGCATTGCTGCCAATGACACGACAGACGAGCGGGAAAGCACGCCTGCGGCGGCTTCCGACGACAGCGCGGAAAATTATTATCTCAAGATGAGCGGCATGCTCTGAGAAGAGCGCCGCTGCCCGCCCGCCGGCGCAACCTGAAAGCAATAAAAAACCCGCCGGAAAATTCCGGCGGGTTCTTCATTTCAAAGATCTTGGCGATTATTCGCCGCGGTTCTTCAGAGCCGCGCCGAGGATGTCGCCGAGCGAAGCGCCCGAGTCGGAAGAACCGAACTGTGCGACGGCTTCCTTCTCTTCAGCGATTTCCAGAGCCTTGATCGAAAGCATGACCTTGCGGTCCTTCTTCGAGAAGTTGACGACGCGGGCGTCGACAACCTGGCCAACGGAGAAGCGCTCAGGGCGCTGCTCGTCACGGTCACGGGAAAGGTCAGCGCGACGGATGAACGAGGTGAGGTCTTCGTGGTTGACGAGCTTCACTTCGATGCCGCCATCGTTGACGCCGATGACTTCAGCGGAAACGACTGCGTTCTTGCGCAGGTCGCCGGAAGAAGCGGCTTCGCCGACAGCATCCTTGCCGAGCTGCTTGATGCCGAGCGAGATGCGTTCCTTCTCGACGTCAACATCGAGAACGACGGCCTTGACCACGTCACCCTTGTTGAACTCTTCGATGACCTGTTCGCCCGGACGGTTCCAGTCGAGATCCGACAGGTGAACCATGCCGTCAACATCGCCTTCGAGGCCAATGAACAGGCCGAATTCGGTCTTGTTCTTGACTTCGCCTTCAACTTCAGTGCCGGCCGGATGGCTGTAGGCAAATGCCTGCCACGGGTTTTCCAGCGTCTGCTTGAGGCCGAGCGAGATACGGCGCTTGGACGGATCGACTTCGAGAACGACAACGTCGACTTCCTGGCTCGTGGACAGGATCTTGCCGGGATGTACGTTCTTCTTGGTCCAGGACATTTCGGAAATGTGGATCAGGCCTTCGATGCCCGGCTCCAGCTCAACGAATGCACCGTAGTCGGTGATGTTCGTGACCGTACCGGAGATCTTCTTGCCAACCGGGTACTTGGCGGAGATGCCATCCCACGGATCGGACTCGAGCTGCTTCATGCCGAGCGAGATACGGTGGGTTTCCTGGTTGATGCGGATGATCTGAACCTTGACCTGCTGGCCAATGTTGAGGATTTCCGAAGGATGGTTGACGCGGCGCCATGCCATGTCGGTAACGTGCAGCAGGCCGTCGATGCCGCCGAGGTCAACGAACGCACCGTAATCGGTGATGTTCTTGACGACGCCGTCAACAACCTGGCCTTCTTCGAGGTTCTGAACGATTTCAGAACGCTGCTCGGCGCGGGACTCTTCGAGAACCGTGCGGCGCGAAACAACGATGTTGCCGCGACGCTTGTCCATCTTGAGGATTTCGAAGGGCTGCGGGTTGTGCATCAGCGGGGTAACGTCGCGGATCGGACGGATGTCGACCTGCGAACGCGGAAGGAAGGCAACAGCGCCGTCCAGATCGACGGTGAAACCACCCTTGACCTGGTTGAAGATAACGCCTTCGACGCGTTCGCCAGCTTCGAACTTGGCTTCGAGCTTGACCCAGCTTTCTTCGCGGCGAGCCTTCTCGCGCGACAGAACGGCTTCGCCGAGAGCGTTTTCGATGCGCTCGACGTAAACTTCGACTTCGTCGCCGACCTTCAGCGTGCCGTCCTTGGACTTCGCGCCGAATTCCTTCAACGGTACGCGGCCTTCAACCTTGAGGCCGACGTCGACGATGGCAACGTCCTTCTCGATTGCCGTTACGATACCCTTGGCAACATAGCCTTCGGCAAGATCGTTAGAGGCAAAGGATTCTTCGAGAAGCGCTGCGAAATCTTCGCGCGTGGGGGTAGATACTGACATGAAATCTCCTGATTGCATCCGCGCTATGACGAATACAAAAGCGCCGGTGGGCTAGTGTTGTTGATACCCGACCCCATGCCCGCCTTTTCAAAAGGCTTTCCGGCGCAAGGACATGACTTCGGGCAATTCCGGACTAAACGCGGACCGAATTCAAGCGGTTCCGCGAGAAACCTGTTTCTCCAGGGCGGCGTCGATGATCGTCCGCGCGGCCTGAAACGCCGCCTCTATACTCATTTCCGACGTATCTAGCAAGTGCGCGTCTTCAGCCGGCTTCAACGGGCTGTCAGCGCGGCCCATGTCGCGCTCGTCGCGTTTTTTCACCTCAGTGAAGATGGCATCATAATCGCCGCTGCCGCCATTGGCCAGAATTTCGTCGTAACGGCGTCGCGCCCGCACGTCGGCAGAGGCCGTGACGTAAAGTTTCACCGGCGCCTGCGGGCACACCACCGTGCCGATGTCGCGTCCGTCAAGCACCGTGCCCGGCTCCTTCAAGGCAAAACGCTGCTGCGCCTTGACGAGCGCGCGTCTCACCGGCGTCATCACCGCTATTTTGGACGCCGCCTCACCAATATCGTGCCGGGAAAGAACGGCGCGATCGAGCCCCGCAAGATCGACCTCCAGCGCCATCTTCTCGGCCACGGCCTCGTCATCGAGCGGCAGGCCGGCATCCAGAAGCGCCTTGGCGGTTGCCCTGTAGGTCAGCCCGGTATCGAGATGGTGGAAACCATAGGTCTCGGCGATCCTGCGTGATAGGGTTCCTTTGCCCGCCGCGGCCGGCCCGTCTATGGCGATCGTGAAGGTCATGAAGCTTTCCGCCTGTGCATCCGTCATTGATATAATAGAGTGTGTCATGCCTCCCTATTTATATCAGCATCCCCGCATAGGGGTTGCGCCGAGGCAGGCGGCACCCGAAGTTTGTCTTTGACACGAAAGAGCGCAACGATTAAGGGGACCGGCTATAAATTTTACCGTCTATGCCGGTTTTACGGCGTACACACCGAAACTCATCCGACAATTTGAGGCTTAGACAGTGGCAAAAGCGGAACTTGGTACCAAGCGCACAGACCCCGATACCGGCAAGAAGTTCTACGATCTGAACCGCGACCCGGTCGTTTCTCCCTACACCGGCAAGTCTTGGCCGCTGTCCTTCTTCGAGGAAAGCACCGCCCAGGCCAAGATGGAGCAGGCTGAAGAAGAGGAAGTGGCGGAAGTCGATACCGAAAACACGGAAGTCGAACTCGTCTCGCTGGAAGATGCCGATGGCGACAACAGCGGCGACGAAATCCCTGATCTGGGTGACGACGATGACGTCGAAATCGACGACGATGACGACACCTTCCTCGAAACCGACGACGAAGATGACGACGACGACATGTCCGGCATCATCGGCGTATCGGGCGACGACGAAGAAGCTTGATTTTACTCGATAATTCGGCCCGACGACAAAAAAATGACGCCGGGCCGTTTTTTATGCTTGCACTCGTCGGAAAGCCGCAGTAGTAAGCCGCCACCGAACGGAACAACAACCGCTTCGGTTCCCGGAACCGGAAGAAATGCCGGAACCCTTATGGGGCTATAGCTCAGCTGGGAGAGCGCTTGCATGGCATGCAAGAGGTCAGCGGTTCGATCCCGCTTAGCTCCACCAAATCTTCTCAGACAATAAATTCTGCTTTCGGCCAACCGGTCCTATTCATCTTTTAGGCCATTTGACGTCATCGCCTATTGCAGCAGCGCCCGCACATCCTGCCCGTTGATACGGCACTCCAGGGAACCCGGCGCACTCACCTCCTCCACCACCCGACATTCGAGATATCTGCCGCGCAGCCGGTTCTCCAGCGCCTTGAAGGCGTTGAGGCCGCAGGCGTAACGGCGGCCGTCGGGGCCGGTGCAGACGCGGTTGCGTTCGACCTCCTCCACGCCGGCGAGGCGGAATTCCTGGCCCTTGAAGGTAAAGCGGTTGCTGGAAATCACACGCAGGCGCTGGTCCGCATGCATTTTTATCGGATAGAGATCTGGCGGCGTCGGAATGCGCTCGTAATTTTGGCTACGGGGATCGACCCGCACCGGCGAGGTGGTCCACAGCAGTTCCGTATTGGCGGCAAGGCTCGCCGGTGCGGAGGTCGCCTCGCCATTGACGAGCGAGGCGATGCGGATGCCGGCTATGCCGAGGCCTATGGCAAGGACGATCTGAAACAGCAAAATTGCGATCTGCCTGACCATGTCACCGCAACATCAAAACAATGAACGACATAAAATAAATCGGCCGTCTTTACGAAAGTGACCGGCCGCATATCACATCAATAAAACCTTGCACGCACTGACATCCCGCACGGTGCCCATGGCCATGATCGGGAGCTGGTCGCTATCCAGGATCACCCGTCCGGTTGTCCGCAACCAGCGGAAACCGCCGGATTTGAGCTGAATGCGATATTCCTGATCATAGAACACGCCATTTGTCAGCGAATTATAAACCGCCTTGGCGACGCGTGCGCGCGAGCCGCTTTCGATCTGCGCGATGAAATCTTCGACCGGAATGCCGCAGGCGGCTTTTTCCGGCGAGAATTCGCGCAGGCGGGCCGCCACGGCATCGAGATAGATCAGGTTCTGCCCGATGTTCCAGGTATAATAACCCACAAGTGTCTCTTCGAGCGATATGTTCTCCAACATCGGCCTTCTACCGTCTGAAATGCTTGTGCGGGTCTGTAACATACCAGACGATAGACGGCTAACCACAAGAATTCATCCTTTTGTCTGATGAGACGCGGTTTTGTGGGCGGCGGATTATCGACAGCCCATTTCGGCCGCCATGTTGGCGAACCAACCTTCCTGTGCCAAAGAAGGTTGACCCTAGAGCCAACGACCAGAGGAGCCGCCGTGACCATCGGGCTTGCCCATGCCGAACTCATCGCCGTCGTCACCGCCATCACCACGGATGAGCCGCGGGTCATGACCGTTCGGGAAGGCGCAGCACTTCCGTCGGGGCCGTTCGAATTCGGGCACAGAACGCTCCAGAGCGGGTTGCGGGAATGGATCCACGAACAGACCCACCACCCCGTCGGTTATCTCGAACAGCTCTACACCTTCGCCGATCGCGACCGCAACAACGACATTTTGGGCGGCAGAACCATCTCCATCGGTTATCTTGGGCTGGTTCGCGAGCAGGAAGCCTCAGGCGGCAAACGCGCCCTTTGGCACGGCTGGTACGAATATTTCCCCTGGGAAGATCATCGCCAGGGACGCCCTGAGGTTTTGGACAGCATCATCGACAGGCTGCGTGCTTGGGCGGATTCCGATCCCGCCTGCAAAAGCCAGCGCCATTTGCGGGCGGACTTCACCTTCGGCCTAGATGGCGGCGGCTGGAACGAGGAACTGACCCTGCAGCGCTATGAGCTGCTGTATGAAGCCGGGCTGGTTGAGGAAGCGCAGGGCGATCCGCGGATCAATTTCGGCAGGCCCATGTTTGCCGATCACCGCCGCATTCTCGCCACCGGCATTGCGCGATTGAGGGCCAAGATCAAATACCGGCCGGTGGTGTTCGAATTGATGCCCGATGCCTTCACGCTCCTGCAGCTGCAGCGCGCTATCGAGGCGCTGGCCGGGCTGACGCTGCACAAGCAGAATTTCCGCCGGCTGATTGAACAGCAGCAGCTGGTGGAAGAAACCGGCGACATGGCGACCGAAACCGGCGGCCGCCCGGCAAAGCTTTTCCGCTTCCGCCAGACCGTTCTCGATGAACGCGCCCTCTCAGGTACAAAACTGCCCCTCTCCCGCAATTGACATATACTCACAATGAGAATATCTCTTTGTCCTAGATATACTCAAACAGAGTATAAATGGGAGAGTGCCGTGAACGAACAGATATCCGCCGCAAGCCTCTATGATCGCGTCGCCCGGGTGATTCCCAAGGCCGAATGGATGGGCTTTCAGGACGATGTGGATGCGATCCTCGAGTTGAAGCGCAAGCGAAACGCGGTCATCCTCGCCCATAATTACCAGACACCGGAAATCTTCCACGGCGTCGCCGATATCGTCGGCGACAGCCTTGCCCTTGCCCGCAAGGCGATGGAAGTGGAAGCGGATGTGATCGTTCTCGCCGGCGTGCATTTCATGGCCGAGACGGCAAAGCTGCTCAATCCGCAAAAAACCGTGCTCATTCCGGATATGGGCGCAGGCTGCTCGCTGGCGGATTCCATCACGCCCGAGGACATTGCCCTTCTGCGCAAGGCCTATCCCGGCGTTCCGGTTGTCACCTATGTGAACACGTCCGCTGCGGTGAAGGCGGCCTCCGACATCTGCTGCACGTCAGGCAATGCCCGCCAGGTGGTGGAATCGCTCGGCGTGCCGCGCGTGCTGATGCTGCCGGATGAATATCTGGCAAAGAACGTGGCGAAGGAAACCAATGTCGAACTGATCGCCTGGCGCGGCCATTGCGAGGTGCATGAACTGTTCACCGCCGATGACATCAGAGAACTCAGGGAAAGCCATCCCGGCGTCACCGTGCTGGCGCATCCGGAATGTCCGCCCGATGTCGTGGAGGCCGCGGATTTTTCCGGTTCCACCGCCGTCATGTCCGACTATGTCGGCCGCGAACGCCCCGCCCGCGTGGTGCTTCTGACGGAATGCTCGATGAGCGACAATGTCGCCGTACATCACCCGGATGTCGAATTCATCCGTCCCTGCAATCTCTGCCCGCATATGAAGCGCATCACGCTTGGCAACATCCGCACGGCCCTTGAGGAAAACCGCCACGAAGTGACGGTCGATCCGGCTATCGCCGTCGCCGCCCGCCGCGCCGTGGAAAGGATGCTGGAAGTATGAACGAACGCCTCCCGTCGCATGCGGGCTGGACGGTCATTGTCGGCAGCGGCATTGCCGGCCTGATGGCGGCGCTGACGCTTGCGCCGCAGCCTGTGCTGCTTATCACACGCGGCGTTCTCGGCGGCGAGACGTCCAGCGCCTGGGCGCAGGGCGGTATTGCGGCAAGCCTCGGCCCCGACGATAGTGCAGCCCTCCACCTTGCCGATACGCTCGCCGCGGGTGACGGCCTCTGCGATGCTGAAATGGCCGCAGAGATCGTTTCCGCCGCCCCCGCCGTCATCGAGGCGCTGGAGCAGGCGGGGGTGCGCTTTGACCGTGATGCCGCGGGCAGGCTCGTCTTCGGGCTGGAGGCCGCCCATGGCAGAAGGCGCATCCTGCATGCCGAAGGTGACGGTTCGGGCGCGGCCATCGTCACGGCTCTCGCCGCCAGCGTTCTTCGCACACCCTCCATCACCGTTCTGGAAGGCACGGAAGTTCGTCGCCTGCTGACGGAAAACGGCGCCATCGCCGGTCTCGCCTGCATCGGCCCCAAAGGCTGCTTTACGTTGCCGGCCACACAGGTCGTTCTCGCCACCGGCGGCCTCGGCGGGCTTTATGAGGCGACGACCAATCCATCCGGCAATTTCGGACAGGGCATCATGCTCGCCGCCCGCGCCGGCGCCATCCTCGCCGATATGGAATTCGTCCAGTTTCACCCGACGGCGCTTTCCTCGCTACGACGGCCGCTGGCGCTGGTGAGCGAGGCAGTGCGGGGCGAAGGCGCACTTCTACTTAATGAGAACGGCGAACGTTTCATGGCTGATGTTCCGGGTGCGGAACTCGCCTCGCGCGATATTGTCGCCCGCGCCATCGACCGCGAAATGTTGCGCGGCGGCAGGGTCTTTCTCGATGCCCGCAAGGCGCTCGGCTCGGGCTTTTCCACCCGTTTCCCCTCGATCGACCTGCTCTGCCGGGAGGCAGGGATAGACCCCGCCCGCGAACTCGTGCCGGTCCGCCCGGCGGTGCATTACCATATGGGCGGCGTCGCCACCGATGGCAGAGGCCGAAGCTCGTTGCCGGGCCTTTGGGTTGCCGGCGAAACCGCCTGCACGGGGCTGCATGGCGCAAACAGGCTTGCCAGCAATTCCCTGCTGGAAGCGGCCGCCATGGGCATGCGCGCAGCGGAAGACATTGCCAGCAGGCCGACATATGCTGGAAAACAGCCAGCTGATATCGCAACCCTCCCCGTGCCTGACTTCCCGGCAGTCGACCTCTCTCCCGTCCGGCCCATCGTTTCCCGCCATCTCGGTATCGTGAGACATGCTGAAGGACTGACGGGCGCGATCCGTGATCTTCTGCCATTGACTGAGCGGAACGGCCCGGCATCCGATCCCGCCCTTGTTGCGCTGGCCGTCGCCGTCTTCGCGGCGCAACGCACGGAATCGCGCGGCGCGCATTTCCGCGACGATTTTCCTGAAAAGGACGCAGCGGCGACAAGGCGCAGGCTGAGCCTTAGCGACGTGATTACCATCGCCCACGAATTTTCCTCTTCCAGCCATTCTTCGGCCAGCCTTGCGCGGAGCGCCTGACATGATCCTTTCTCCCCTGCCACGCCTCATCATCGAACCGCTCGTGCGCAACGCCCTCCTGGAAGACCTCGGGCTGGCGGGCGATATCACCTCCGCCGCCGTCATTCCCGCCGATCATCGCTCGGTCGTCGTCATGGCTGCGCGCGAACCGGGCGTTATTGCCGGTCTCGATGCGGCGGACCTTGCTTTCCAGCTGGTAGACCCGGCCATCGTGATGAAACGGCATGTGCAGGATGGGGCAAGCGTGGCCCCCGGCGATATCATCGCGACGATCGAAGGCCCCTCGCGCGGCCTTCTGACGGCGGAGCGCACGGCGCTGAATTTCCTTGGCCACCTGTCGGGCATCGCCTCCGTCACCGCAAAAATCGTTGCCGCCATTGCCGGCAGCAAAGCCTCGGTCGCCTGCACCCGCAAGACGACGCCGGGGCTGAGAGCATTGGAAAAATATGCCGTGCGCGCCGGCGGCGGCATGAACCATCGTTTTGCGCTCTATGACGCTGTTCTCATCAAGGACAACCATATCGCCGTGGCCGGCAGCGTGCGCGACGCCATCCGCCGCGCCCGGCAGGGCGTGGGGCATCTCGTCAAGATCGAGGTGGAAGTCGATACGCTTGCGCAGCTGCGTGACGTCATGGACGAGGGCGTCGATGCGGTTCTCCTCGACAATATGACACCCGAACAGCTTCGCGAGGCCGTAGGGATCGTCGCCGGTCGCGCCATGACCGAAGCGTCCGGCCGCATCAATCCGCAAACGGCCGCGGCCATCGCCACAACCGGCATCGACCTCATTTCTGTCGGCTGGCTGACCCATAGCGCACCGGTTCTCGATATCGGGCTGGATTTTGAGAACCAGGGTTGAGTTTGCGATAGCGTGCACGCCGCACGGAACAAAAGTTCCGCGTCATCGTTAGTATCCCGCCTGGGGTCAATTCAAGGCGGGGGGACGTGCGCAAAAAATGCGGGTCCAGTGCCTTCTGACCTCTTTAGAAAGGAAAGGCCTGTTATGGAAGACGCACAAGTTGGCTGGATTGCAGCAATCATCATCGGTGGCGTAGCCGGATGGCTCGCGGAACAGTTCATGAAAAGCAATATGGGTGTTTTCATGAACATTATTCTCGGCATTATCGGCGCCATCGTCGCCAATTTCCTTCTGGGGCTCGTGGGCATTTCGCTCGGAGGCTGGATTGGTTATCTCATCGCCGGTTTCATCGGCGCCTGCATTCTCATCGCCATCGGGCGGGCATTTCGCCGCTAAGGGGAGGACACCATGAGCTTTTTCGACAAGATCAAGAACGCTATTTTCGGCAAGGCCGAGGCCGCGCCGCAGACTTCGGCTCCGGCCGGAACACCGTCGACCACCGCCAGCCCGACCACAGCAAGCCCGGCCGCGCCCGCTCCGACAGCGGCGGCTCCGGCACCCGCCGGCAATGTGGACGTCGCTTCGATTCTGGATGCGGCTGTCAAGAAGAACGGCCAGAAGCTCGACTGGAAACGCTCCATCGTCGATCTTCTCAAGGCTCTCGACCTCGACAGCAGCCTGACGGCCAGAAAGGAACTCGCCGGCGAGCTCGGTTATACCGGCGACACCTCGGATTCGGCGACCATGAACATCTGGCTGCACAAGGCCGTCATCAAGAAACTGTCCGAGAACGGTGGCAAGGTTCCGGCCGACCTTCTGGATTGAACCGATAAACGGGAGAGCCGCGATGGACGACTATTCCAGCCTTCGAGAGCAGATCGGCCAGGACCTCGACACCCTGCACAGGACCGAGCATCCGAAGTCGATCTTCGAGATCGCCGACGACTATCTTCTGGGAAATCCAAATCTCAACAGAGCCATCGTCGAAGACATCATCAAGGAAGAAGCGGACAAGCGCGGCATCGCGATCCACTGAAGCCGCGCATCGCAGGCACGGCGGTTGTAACAAAAGGGCGGCATCCTAACCGGATGCCGCCCTTGTATATTTGGCAGAGTTGCATCATCCGCATTCCGTCACCCCGGACCAGATCCGGGGTCTAGCGCGATCAAGTCCTTGATCGCAAAAAGACTCTTCTCACGGCGCAGACGCGCCGTGGCTGGATGCCGGATCTAGTCCGGCATGACGGAGGAGAGGTTTTCGCCAAAGCTTTATTTATCCAGCTTCGCTTCGACCTTTTTCGCGTTTTCTTCCATCAGCTCATACCACATCGCGTTCATGACGGCGAAGATGGCGGCGAGAGGCAGGCCGAGCAGCCAGGCGAAATACCACATGTTCGATCTCCTTCTTTCTTGATCAATAAGCGTGACCGCTGTCGTCGCGGATCGCCTTTTCGTCCACCTTGCCCCACAGCACGCGATAGACCCATGATGTATAGGCGACGATGATCGGGATGAAGATGAGGGCGACGACCAGCATGATGAACAGCGTCATATGGCTGGACGATGCATCCCATACCGTCAGGCTCGATTTCGGATCAACCGAGGACGGCAGGATGAAGGGAAACATCGCTAGCCCTACCGTTGAGATGATGCCGAAAATGGCGAGCGAGCTGGAAAGCAGCGCCAGCACCTCCTTGCGGGCCCTGAACAAGATGAAGGCCACGAGCGGGAAGACAAGACCGAGCGCCGGCGCCAGCATCATCCATGGATGCGCCGCATAGTTGGAAAACCAGACGCCGCTTGCGACCTCGACCGTCTTCGACAGCGGATTGGACGGACCGTCGGTCACGATGTCAGAGGTGAAGCGATATCCATCGATACCGAGCCACAGAAAGACGCCGCCGAGCGCAAACAGAACTGACGTGGCAAGGGCCGCGATGCTGCCAAAAGCGCGGGCGCGGGCCGCCACCGGACCATCCGTCTTCAGCACCAGCCATGCCGCACCATGCATGATGAGCATGGCGACGGATACGAGGCCGCAGAGGATGGCGTAGGGGTTCAGAAGTTCGAACAGCGTCGTGCCGTCGTAGAAAATCCTGAGGTCGTCATTGAGGTGGAAGGGAACGCCCTGCAGCACATTGCCGATCGCCACGCCGAAGATCAGCGCGGGAACGAAGCCGCCGATAAAGAGCGCCCAGTCCCAGCCGGTGCGCCATGCGGTGCTTTCACGCTTGGAGCGATATTTGAAACCGACCGGCCGCAGGATCAGCGCAAACAGGGTGGCGAACATCGCCAGGTAAAAACCTGAAAACGACACCGCATAAAGCGGCGGCCAGGCGGCGAAGATCGCGCCGCCGCCAAGGATGAGCCAGACCTGATTGCCTTCCCAGACCGGGCCGATGGAATTGATGACGACACGCCGCTCGATATCCGTTTTCGCCACGAAGGGCAGCAGCGCGCCGGTGCCGAGATCGAAACCGCCGGTAACGGCGAAACCGATCAGCACCACGCCGAGCAGCAGCCACCAGATGACGCGGAGGATTTCGTAGTCGATGAGTTGGTGCAATATCATGATCGTTTACTCCGCAGCGACGAGTTTTTCAGGAACGAGCGGCGCTTCCGGCTCATGGTCCGGATCAGGCCCCTTGCGGATCGCCTTCAGCATCAGCCCCATCTCGACGATGAACAGCACCGTGTAGATGGCGATGAAGCACAGAAGCGTAATCAGAACCGTCGAGGCGCTGAGGCTGGAGACGGCAGCGGCAGTGGGCAGCACACCCTCGATGATCCATGGCTGGCGGCCGAATTCGGCCACGACCCAGCCCATTTCCGCCGCGATCCACGGCAGCGGAATGGCGAAGACCGCCACTTTCAGCAGCAACGGATAGTGATCCAGCCGGCGGCGGGCCGAAAGATAAAAGAACGTCGCCGTCAGAAGGATGAAGAACATGCCAAGGCCGACCATGATGCGGAACGCCCAGAACAGCGTCGGCACATGCGGAATGGTATCCGCCGCAGCTTTCGCAATCTGCTCTTCGCTCGCCTGGCGCGGATCATCGACATATCGTTTCAGCAGCAGGGCATAACCAAGCTCGTGGCCGAGTTCCGCAAAGGTGCCGCGCACCTCTTCGGGCAGTTGCGCGCCTTTACCGGTGGCGCGTATCTGCATCAGCGCGTCATAGGCCTTGATGCCGTCGCGGATGCGGGTCTTGGCTTGCTCCACCAGATCGTTGATGCCCGGAATTTGCGTATCGAGCGAGCGGGTGCCGATAAGACCCATCACCCACGGGATCTTCACCGCGAAATGCGTCTCGCGCGCTTCCTGATCGGGAAAACCGATGACCGTGAAGGGTGCCGGGGCCGGCTCGGTTTCCCACATGGCCTCGATGGAGGCGAGCTTCATCTTCTGGTGTTCGGTCGAGAGATAACCGCTTTCGTCACCCAGCACGACGACCGACAGCGCCGATGCGAGACCGAAGGAAGCGGCGACCGTCATCGAACGCTTGGCCAAATCGACATGGCGGCCTTTCAGCACATACCAGGCCGAAACGCCGAGCACGAAGATGGAGGCCGTCACGTAACCGGCGGAAACCGTGTGAACGAACTTCGCCTGCGCCACCGGGTTGAACAGGACCTCGAAGAAGTCCGTCACTTCCATGCGCATGGTCTGGGGATTGAAGGCAGAGCCCGTGGGGTTCTGCATCCAGCCATTGGCGATCAATATCCATAGCGCCGAAAAATTCGAGCCGAGCGCCACGCACCATGTCGCGACGAGATGGCCGAGTTTCGACAATTTATCCCAGCCGAAAAAGAACAGCCCGACGAAGGTGGCTTCCAGGAAGAAGGCCATCATGCCCTCGATCGCCAGCGGCGCACCGAAAATATCGCCGACATAGTGGCTGTAGTAGCTCCAGTTCATGCCGAACTGGAATTCCATGACGATGCCGGTGGAAACGCCAAGCACGAAGTTGATGCCGAACAACGTGCCCCAGAATTTCGTCATCTGCCGCCAGATCGTGCGGCCGGTCATGACATAGACCGTTTCCATGATGGCGATCACCACCGACAGTCCGATCGTCAGGGGAACGAACAGAAAGTGATACAAGGCCGTCACTGCAAATTGCAGGCGCGACAGCGCCACTATGTCGAGTTCCATAGTCTTACCCACCTTTTCCGGAAGGCCGGCCTTCCATTTCAAAGACGACGCCGGCTCTCAAAAAATCTCAGTCCGGGCGCAGTGTATTCAGCACTACGCCGTATTCCGGGGCGCCGCTTTGACATTCATCAAATTGACGCCCCTCTTTCAGCACGATGATGCGCTCGGCAAATTCCGCCTCGCGGCGATTATGGGTGATCATCACGACAGTCTTTCCCTGCGCCCTGGCAAACAGCCGGGTGAGGACGTCGCGGGCAGTCTCACCGTCGAGCCCCTCCGTCACCTCGTCGAGAAGCCAGAGCGGCCGGTCGGCGAGCAGGAAACGGGCGAGCGCCAGCCGGCGCGACTGGCCGCCGGAAAGCCCCTGGCCCGCCTCGCCAAGCCTTGTCTCCAGCCCGGCGGCCAGGGATTTGACATGTTCGGCAAGGCCTGCCGCCGTCAGCGCATCCCACAATTCATCCGCGGTTGCGGCGGGTTTCGCCAGCCGCAGATTGTCGGCGATGCTGTCGCGAAAAAGCTGGCTGCGTTGCGTCATAAGAGTGGACGGCAGCGCGCTAACCGTGCCCGCAGCCGGCCGCAATTCACCCGCCAGAAGCTGGATGAGGCTCGTCTTGCCCGCGCCGCTCGGGCCGACGATCGCAACCCTCTCCCCGGCAGCGATTGCAAGGTTGATATTCGTCAGGACCGGATTGTCGTTCCCCTCCCGCTCCAGACGCACATCTTCGAGTTTTGCCGCCATCCCGCTGACCGGCAAGACGGGACAGCGACCCTCAACCGTTGCCGAGAGACGCGGCGCGATGCGCCGTGCGGAGAATAGCGTACGCCCAAGTTCCATCGCCCCACGACGCAGCGCCGTGAAAGGCTCCAGCGCAGCAAAACAGACGAGCAGCCCGAGCGCCGCAGCAGGCGCGCTCACCGCCCCCTGTTCCGCAAGCCAGGCCATGCCGAGAAGGGCTGCGCTCAAAAGAACGGCCGCTGCAACTCCGAAGGAAAAACCGGCATTGGTCTCGATACGGTTCAGGTTATCGTCGCAGGCAGAGAGGTAATCATCCGCCCGTTTCACCGCCGCGACCTGCGCGAAAAGGCGGCCGGTGGTCAAGAGCTCCGTCTGTCCGCTCACGAGGTCGGCCGTGCTGGCCCGAAGCGCTTCAAGCCCGATTGCCCGGCGGCGCGAGAATGTTTCCGCGCGCAGGGCGGAGCGCGCCGAAATTCCAAGCCCCGCCACGATCAGGAAAGCTGCCGCCAGAATGCCGGCCATCGGATGGAGAAAAGCAAGCCCGAAGCCTGTTGCAATCGCGGCGAGGATCGCCACGGCGGCGGGAACCAGCACGCGCAGATAAAGCGAATCAAGCGCGTCTATATCCGCCGTCAACCGGTTCAGCAGGCGGGCAGGCCTTGCCTCCAGGGATTTCGCGGCCTGCGGCGCGGCAAAACCGCGAAACAGTTTTTCCCGAAGGGCTGCAAGCACGGAAAGCGTGGCTTCATGGGTGGTCATGCGCTCGCCATAGCGGGCGGCGGTGCGCGCCAGCGCCAGAAGACGAATGGCGGCCGAAGGGGCAAAGACATCGAAAGCATAGGCCGTTGCGGGCAGAAGACCGGCAATCGCCGTTGCGGTGATGAACCAACCGGAAACGCCGAGAAGGCCAATGCCCGCCAGCACCGTCGTTACCGCCAGAACCGCGCCCGCCAGCAGCATGCCGCGCCGCGCCGACCAGAACAGGGCGATAACGGGTCTCAATATCGCAAAACGCGCGATCATGGCTGCCCCCTCGAATGGATCGCCGTCATATCCACGATCCTGTCCATGCGCGCCGCAAGCACCGGATCATGGGTCGCGACGATCAATGTCCTGCCATTTGCCAGTTGCAGCAGGTTATCCGTGACGAGAGCAGCCGTTTCCCGGTCAAGATGGGCTGTCGGCTCATCGGCCAGAACAAGCTGCGTTGCGGGGTCTGCGAAAGCACGCGCAATGGCAAGCCGCACCGCCTCCCCGCCCGAGATTCCATATCCGCCATCGCCGATCTGCAGATGCCGGCGCGCATGCGTCAGTTCATCGAGCCCGGTGCGGCGCAGCGTCTCTTCCACCATGCCATCACTGACACCGGAACGACCGAAACGAATATTCGCCTTCAGCGAACCGGCAAAAAAGAACGGCTTCTGGCTGACCCAGCCGATCGTCCTGCGCAGCCCATCGGCCGTCGCATTGTCGAGCTTTACGCCGCCGATCCTGATCGAACCCTCTCCAGCCTCGGCCAACCCGGCAATCAAGGAGAGTACAGTGGATTTGCCACAACCGGAAGGCCCGAGAATCGCAACTCGCTCACCCTGTTGAACCGTCAGGTTGAGATTTTGGATGACAGACCGGGCGTTCGGATAAGCAAAGGAAAGATTGTCGATCTCCAAGAGGCCAGGCGTCGGGGATGGGACAGACGCCACATCCGCACCCTCTCCCGCGATGGTCGCACCGCCCGCCGTCAGTTTGCCGAGCGCATCAAGCGCCGCTTCGCCGGCCGCGCGGTCGTGCCAGACGGCGGAGAGTTCCCGCAGCGGTTCGAAAAACGCCGGCGCCAGAAGCAGGATGAAGAGGCCTTCGGCTAGCGTCAGCTTGTGGCCCCAGGCGCCGAAATCCAGAAAACCGAGCAGATGAAAACCGATATAGACGGCGGTCATGGCAACGCCGAGCGCTGCGAAAAGCTCCAGCACCGCCGAGGAGAGAAAGGCGATCCTGAGCACCGCCATCGTCCGCTTCTTGAGGTTCTGCGCATCGGCGCTGAGACGCTCCGCCGTCAGATCGACGGCTTCGAGCGTGCGGATCGTTTCCAGCCCGCGCAGGCGATCAAGCAGGAAGGCATTCATATTGCCCGTCTCGGCAAGCTGCTTTTCACTGGCGGCCTTCGCCTGCCAGCCGATGAGCGCCATGAAAAGAGGGATGGTTGGCATGGCGAGCAACAGCACCAGCGCCGCGATCCAGGTAAATGGCAAGATCGCCAGCACGAAAACCAGGGGAATGATGGTGGCCTTCATCCGCGCCGGCTGGAAACGGGAAAGATAGGGCACCAGCGCTTCCGCCGCCTCAGCCACGACGCCCGCCGCCTCACCCGAGGCGGTGCGCGACAGATCGAGCGGGGAAACCTTCGCCACAGCCTGCAGCGCTTCCAGCCGCCGTTGCGACAGCACCGCGCGGGCGGCACGAAACGACAGCCGCGCCGCCATCTTTTCCAGCCACGCCTTGACGAGGCCGAGGATGAGAACCGCAGCGGCGGCCGGCACGATCGCCATCATCGGCGCGCCATCGGCAATTCTTCCGACGGAAAAGGCAAGCAAACCCGCCTGCGGCAGCCACAGTAAAGCCGCCAGCACATGCAGCAGGGCAAGGGATCTCCCCACCACCGGCGCGCGTGTCATTTTCGCCCGCCCATCGGCTCTGTCGCGAGAGGTTCTGCGGTTGGCGTTACGCCGACCCATCGCATCGGGCGAGACTGCAGCCGGCGCGGGACAGACTGCGCCGTCACCGTCGGCCCCCTGGCGGATTTCCACTGACATGCTCACGGCCGCTCTCCTCACCCGTCCTTCTTCGCGCCACGGGGTCTGGCGAGGGAGACGATCTTGTCCTTGGCCTCCAGCAGCTTCGTGACCTTCGAACCGAGCGCGAGAAGCGACGCCAGCCTTTCCGTCTCCAGCCGCTTCACATCGTCATACCAGCCGGTGAGCTGCTCGATCAGCGTCTTCATCTCGTCGATGCGCTTTTGCGCATGCCGCTCATCTTCGTTTTCCGGCGTCTCCATCAGAATTTCACGCAGCACGCTGAGCGTCGGATCGATCTCGCGCTTCTTGCGCTCTTCGGCAAGGGTGCGGAGAATTTGCCAGACATCATCAGGCGTCGTGAAAAAATCGCGCCGGTCGCCGGGAAAATGCTTGAGAATTGCAAGGTTCCACGCCTGCAGCTCCTTCAGGCTCATCGACACGTTGGAACGGGAAATGCCAAGCGCCTCCACAATATCGTCCGCACACAACGGCTGCGGCGAAATGTAAAGCAAAGCATAGACTTGGCCAACGGTGCGGTTAATGCCCCAGCGGCTGCCCATCTCACCGAAATGCAGCACAAAGGACTGAACGAGCGGGGAGAGATTGGTTGGCATTTCTTTGTTTCCTGAATTTTCAGTAATTTCTGAAAATATCGATAACGCAAAAAAAGACAGGCGGCAAATCACCTTTTTGACCTGCGTCAAAATGTGCAAATGGGCAGAGACGACATCGGTGAAGATGCTCGTGGGTGCAGCCAGGGCAAAATATGCGGCAGTCGTGTTGGGGCTTTATGACAGGCTGGGCGTTTGCTCGGGTTCGTCACCCTCTCTCCGTCATTCCGGCCTTGAGCTGGAATAACGCACTCCAAAGCAGTTTATGATATCGATAACATAGCTGCAGGCCGCCGCAGGCAAAAATCCACCCCTAAAAAATCGGCGGCGGAAAGATCCGCCGCCGATCGAAACGTCCGCACATTCCCCGTGCGGCAAAAGCGCTTACGAAAAAGCGATCTGCACCTTCATGGCGCGACTGCGGTCGGAGGCGAATTCGAAGGCCGAGATGGCGTCGTCGAGATCGACGGTCTGGGTGATGAACGGCTTGACGTCGATCAGGCCCTTGCGCATCAATTCCACACCGGTGGCGAATTCCTCATGGAAGCGGAAAGAGCCGCGCAGATCCAGTTCCTTGGCGGTGATCGCCATCATCGGCAGGTTCATATCGCCACCAAGACCGAGCTGGACGATGATGCCGCGCGGACGAAGCGCCGTAATACCACCGGCAAGCGCCACGGCGGCACCCGAGCATTCATAGAGAACATCGAAAGTTCCCTTGTTTGCCCCATAGGCGGCAAGCGCGTCGGGCTCATCCTTGCTGTTGATAACACGGTCCGCACCCGCCTCACGCGCCTTGGCGAGCGTGAAATCGGAAAGATCGGTGGCGACGATTTCAGCCGCGCCGGCACGGCGCGCGGCCAGAATGGAGAGGATTCCGATCGGGCCACAACCCGTGACAAGCACACGTTTTCCCAGCAAATCACCGGCGCGGCGGGTGGCATGCAGCGTCACCGCGAGCGGCTCGGCCATGGCGGCCTCGCCGGCGCTCAGGCCATCGGCCGGCACGCATTGCAGGGCGTCCGCCACCAGAACCTCACGGAACGCACCCTGAATATGCGGGAAAGGCATGGCGCTGCCATAAAAGCGCATGTTGAGGCACTGGTTGTGCAGGCCTTCCTGGCAGAAGCGGCAGGTTCTGCAGGGGCGGGACGGCGAAACGGCCACCAGACCGCCGACCTTCAGCCCTTCGACGCCCTCGCCCAGTTCTTCGATGACGGCCGAGACCTCATGGCCCAGCACCATCGGCTCACGAAGCCGCACCGCGCCGAAGCCTCCGTGATTGTAATAATGCAGATCGCTGCCGCAAATTCCGCCCCGGACCAGACGAAGCCGTACTTCTCCCGCTCCCGGCGCTTCCTCGGGCCGTTCCTCGATGCGCACATCCTTGGCCCCATGGGCAACAATCGCTCTCATAAATATCTCCCGTTCGACATCGCGCCTGAGCAGCACGACAAATAATCCGCATCCCTGTCACCGCCGCCTGCCGTGCATTTGCACGCCGTGCAGCCTCCCCGCCCGCCCGATCCGTACCGAAACCGGGCGTTTAAGCCTTGACATCCACGTCTGAAAGGGATGAATGTTATCGATAACATAAACCGGTATGAATGCAATGTCGAGAGACTGGAGGAAACAGTGGGCCTTAATTTGTTCGATCTTTCCGGCCGCCGCGCCCTGATCACGGGTTCGTCCCAGGGCATCGGCTTCGCGCTGGCGCAGGGGCTGGCGGAAGCCGGAGCGGAAGTGGTGCTGAACGGGCGCGATGAAGCGAAGCTGAAGGCCGCCGCCGCTGGCATCAAGGGTGCGAAAACACTTGCCTTCGACGCTACCGATCATGGCGCGGTGCGCGAGGCCATCGACCGTTTCGAAGCGGAGGTCGGCCCCATCGATATTCTCGTCAACAATGCCGGCATGCAGCACCGCACGCCGCTTGAGGATTTTCCGGCGGATGCCTTCGAGCGCCTGCTGCAGACCAACATCGCCTCGGTGTTCCACGCCGGACAGGCCGCGGCGCGCCATATGATCAGCCGTGGCCGTGGCAAGATCATCAACATCGCCAGCGTTCAGACCGCCCTTGCCCGCCCCGGCATCGCGCCCTACACCGCCACCAAGGGCGCCGTCGGCAATCTGACGAAAGGCATGGCGACGGACTGGGCCAAATACGGCCTGCAATGCAACGCCATCGCGCCCGGCTATTTCGATACGCCGCTCAATGCGGCTCTGGTTGCCGACCCCACCTTTTCGGCATGGCTTGAAAAGCGCACGCCGGCCGGTCGCTGGGGCAAGGTCGAAGAGCTCGTCGGCGCCTGCATCTTCCTGTCATCCGATGCCTCGTCCTTCGTGAACGGGCATATTCTTTACGTCGATGGCGGCATCACCGCTTCGCTTTAACAAACACCAAAACCGGATGGCCGGCTGCGGCCGCCATCCGGTTTTGAACCGATGACACCACGACACTTTGGGAGGAGGCCGTGAACACCATGACCGAGAAGAACAAAGTCGCGCTGATCGGCGCCGGCGCCATGGGCGGCGCGATCGGCACACGGCTCATCGAGACCGGCAATCAGCTGACGGTTTTCGATCTGGATGCGGAAAAGGTGGCGGCGTTGACGAGCCTCGGCGCGCAGAGCGCCGGCACGGCGGCGGAAGCGGCTTCAGTTTCCGATGTGGTGATCCTCAGCCTCAATTCCCCGAAAATCGTTCGCATCGCCGTCTTCGGCAAGGATGGCGTGGCGGCGGGGGCAAAGCCCGGCACACTCATTATCGACATGTCCTCCATCGATCCGGAAGCGACCAAGGAGCTGGCGGCCGATGCTGCGGAAAAGGGCCTGCGCTGGGTGGACAGCCCGCTTTCGGGCGGTGCGCCCAAGGCGCTTGTCGGCCAGTTGACGCTGATGGCCGGCGGCAGCGAAAAGGATGTCGCCGATGCGCATCGCGTGCTGCGGCATGTGGCCAGCAACTATACCCACATGGGACCCTGCGGCGCGGGACAGACGACGAAACTCATCAATCAGGTTCTCTGCGGGCTGAATTTCCTTGCGGTGGCGGAAGCAACACAGCTTGCGCTGGATGCCGGCGTCAATGCCACCAAAATCCCGCAGGCGCTGAAGGGCGGCCGCGCCGATAGCGCCATCCTGCAGGAATATATGCCGCGTTACGTGGCAAAGGATTACCGCCGCACCGGCCGTATCGACAATATGGTGAAAGACCTCAACGGCGCGCAGGATCTCGCCCGGCGCACCAACACGGCCATGCCACTGACGGCACTTTGCGCCGAAGTGCACCGCATGCTGACGGCGGCAGGGCTGGGTGGAGAGGATCAGGCCGCACTGATGGAGTTTTTCAGCGGCGCGAAACGCACCTTTCCGGACTGATTGCCCGATGGGCATGAAATGGCAGGAGCCTGTTGATACAGCCCCCACGGGCCATTGCGAAATTGTCCTTCAGCGAAGATGATCGGGCGAATCGGCATGGCAATTGCCCCGATCATCGCAGACGCATGCATGCAAAGGACAATTTCCCGATGACTACCTCCACGACAGGCACGGGGATTGCCGGTCTGACCGTTTCCGGAGACGGTTTCATTGCCGAAATCGCTTTTGAGGGCGCGACGCTTCTGAGCTGGCGGCCGATCTCTGCCGATGGCGGAGAAGGCGAAGATCTTGTCGACGGATATTCGACGCCTGCCGAACTGCAATCGCAGAACGGCGTGAGAAACGGCATTCTCGCACCCTTCACCAATCGCATTCCGGATGGCCAATTCAGTTTTGGCGGGCAGGCGCACCGCATTGAACCGGTGCTTGCCCATGAAACTCTCGTCTTCCACGGATTTGCCAGAGCCCTGCCCTTCGCCCTCGCGCAATCTCTTGAGGAAAACGGCGCTCGCATCCTTATCTTCCGCACTGAAATATTGCCTGCGGATTTCAAGGGTTATCCCTACCGTCTCGCCATCGAGGTGGAATATCGCTTCGCCGGCCATGAGGTCACCATCGACATACGCGGCATCAATCGCGACGACCGGCCCCTGCCTTTCGCCGCCGGCTGGCATCCCTATTTCCGCCTGCCCGGCACGACGTCTATCGACGACCTTCTTCTCACGCTGCCCTCGCGAACGGCGATTGAAACAGACGAGGACCTGATCCCCCTTCGCGACCCACAGGGCGGGATAGTCAAACGGGACGACACCCGCTTTCTCTATGCGCCGCTGGCCGGCCATGTACTCGATGTCTGCTTCACCGATCTGGTCGCATCCGAAAACGGGCTTTACGAGACGAGGCTCGAAAACCGGCACGATGGTTCGAGCCTGACGGTATGGCAGGAGCGTGGGCACATGCATGTCTTCACCGGCGATACGCTCGCCCGCGACAGGCGGCACTCCATCGCGCTTGAACCCGTGGAAACACCAACCAACGCCTTCAACCACCAGGAACTCGCGGATGCGATTACCCTGCAACCCGGCGAGACTCGAGGCTTCCGCTTTGGCGTCCGTTTCAAGGCGGCGCGCTGATAAGGCTCGATAAGCCCTCAGATATGCGTCGTCGGCAGCGAAGACGACAGCTTAACCGTCTCCATGGAGATATAGGCGGACATGTCGTAAAGCTGCACGCGGCGCAGGATCTGTTTATAGACCGTGTCGTAATATTCGACATTCGGCAGCACCAGCTTCAGAATATAGTCGAAATTGCCGGTCAGCCGGTGAACCTCGACAATCTCAGGTATGGTGCTGACGGCGGCATGGAACCGGTCCAGCCAGTCCTCCGCATGCAGGCCCGTTCTCACCAGCAGAAAAACCGTGGTCGGCAGGTTGATCTTCCGTCGGTCCAGCAGCGCCATCGTGCCCGTCACATAACCTTCCGTTCGCAGCCGCGTGATGCGGCGCGAACAGGCCGATAGCGACAGGGAAACCTCCTCTGCGATATCCGCGAGTGGGGTCTCGGCATTTTCCTGGAGAATCGCAAGGATTCGGCGGTCACGGTCGTCAATCATCCGTTAAGAATGCAGCGGTTAACGCAACAGCGCAAGAAATTTGCGATATTATCTAATATGGCGCGTTACATTTGCATACTTGCCGCGCAATCCTCCAAAAAACGCATGCCGTTTTCGTTTCGGTGATGGCATTCTTGTCTTCAATCAAACTTGATAAGGGAACTCTTATGAAACGGATCGGCCTGATCGGCGGCATGAGCTGGGAATCTACCGCAACCTATTACCGCATGATCAATGAGGCCGTGCGCGACAGCCGCGGCGGCCTGGTCTCGGCCGATATCGTCATGCATTCGCTCGATTTTTCCGAGGTCGTCGCCCTCCAGAAGGCCGATCGCTGGGATGAGGCAGGCGCTCTTCTGGGCGCTGCCGGTGCGCGCCTTGCCAATGCGGGTGCCGATTGCGTGCTGATCTGCACCAACACCATGCATCTTGTCGCTGACACCGTAGCGAAAATGTCCGGCGTGGCGCTGATCGACATCATCGATGAAACCGCAGCAGCCCTGAAGGCGGATGGACGCCGCAAGCCGCTTCTGCTCGCCACCCGTTACACGATGGAGCACGGCTTCTACACCGACCGCATGCGCCGCCACGGCGTCGACGTGGTCGTGCCCGATGCGGAAGACAGGGCTGCGATCCACGACATCATCTTCGGCGAACTCTGCCAGGGCGAGATCAAGTCCTGCTCGCGTGAACGCTATCTCGCGGTCATCGACAAGGCTCGCGCACTCGGCGTCGATTCCGTCATTCTCGGCTGCACCGAAATTTCGCTGCTGATCGACCCCGACGCCCTGCCGCTGCCCGGTTACGATTCGACCGCCATTCACGCGAAGGCCGCCGTCGGCTTCGCGCTCGGAAACAAGGCTTTCGACAGAGCCGCATGAATGTGCCGCCTCTTTGCCTATTCCGGTAAACCCGTCTGGCTCGACAGCCTGCTGATCGAGCCAGAAGCATCACTGGTCAGCCAGTCCATGGCCGCAAGAGAAGCGAAAACCGTCGTCAATGGCGACGGTTGCGGCCTTGGCTGGTATGGCGAACGCGGAACGCCCGGCGTCTTTCGTGATACCAGGCCCGCCTGGTCGGATGCCAACCTCGCTGCACTCTGCCACCAGCTTCGCTCGGGCATGTTCATGGCCCATGTCCGCTCCGCCACCTCAGGCGAAGTATCCCGCGCCAATTGCCACCCCTTTGCCCATGGCCAATATCTCTTCATGCATAACGGCCAGATCGGCGGCTACGAGCAGATCAGGCGCGACATCGACTCCCTTATCCCCGATGATATCTATGCATCCCGACGCGGCACCGGCGACAGCGAAGCAATATTCCTCATCGCCGCCGGCCTTGGCCTTGATGCCGATCCCGTGCGCGCAATTTCCACCGCCCTTCGTCTCTGTCAGGAAAAGATGGTCGCGGCGGGCGTTTCCTCCGCACTGCGCTTCAGCGCCGTGCTGATGGACGGCGATTGCGTGCACGCCTTCCGCTGGTCGAGCGATGACAAGCCGCCGACGCTCTACTGGCGCGGCCTGGAAGAAGGCATCGCGTTGAGTTCGGAGCCCTTTTCCTTCGATTGCACTCCCTGGTGCGCCGTTCCGCCGAATACCCGCGTGACGATCCGCGCCGGGGAAATGACGACAGAGCCTTTTTTTCTGCCGTAAACATCGTCTTCGACGACGGTGTTGCCCCGTTTTCACACCGCCGCCACGCGAGACAAACATGGCTGTGGCGGCGACCCATTTATTTTCATTGAATTTTTGCGGCCGCGAAGGCTAGTGTGTGATTTAGAGCATCGGACCGAAACATATGCGCGGTTTTCGGTCTGGTGTGTAAAGATAATAGAGCGAAACAGATTTCAGGACCGGTGAACCATTTAAAAGTGTTGCAGCCTCTCTCCCTTTTTTGAACGATGCCCGGCATCGCGACCACCACGCAAACCTCTTCAGGAACGGCGGATAAAGGGCCGGCAATGCCTTCGGCGATCCTTGGGACGCGGAAGAAAAATTCTTATTTTTCATAAACCTAAGCCGTTCAACTTTCCGCAAAAAATGCTGTTGCCACACCTCCATATCGATGCATAAACTGGCATCAGCAAAGGCAACACGGATCGACCTCATCAGACCCTCTCCTCCCACCAAGGTGCTGACCGACCAATGATCAATAATCTAAACGCCGCCGATCTTCCCCGCCCCGCCCCGCGCAGTTCCAACCCGGAAATCATGGCGTCGGAAATCATCGAACGCCTCACCTACCGCATCGGTAAGGACGTCAAGGTCGCCAAGCCGCACGACTGGCTGACCGCAACCATCCTCGTCGTCCGCGACCGCATCATCGACAAATGGATGGAATCCACCCGCAAGGCCTATCACAACAATTCCAAGCGCGTTTATTACCTGTCGCTCGAATTCCTGATCGGCCGCCTGATGCGCGACGCCATCTCCAATATCGGCCTGATGCACGAAATCCGCGATGCGCTGTCCTCGCTCGGCGTCGATCTTGACGTCATCGCCGGTCTGGAGCCGGATGCAGCCCTTGGCAATGGCGGCCTTGGCCGTCTCGCCGCCTGTTTCATGGAATCCATGGCGACCGTCGATATTCCCGCCTATGGCTATGGCATCCGTTACGTGCACGGCCTCTTCCGCCAGCAGATGGCGGATGGATGGCAGGTGGAACTGCCGGAAACCTGGCTGGCGCATGGCAACCCCTGGGAATTCGAACGCCGCGAAAGCTCCTATGAAATCGGCTTCGGCGGATCGGTGGAGACGATCGGCGGTTATGAAGATCCGCAGCGCTTCGTCTGGAAACCGGCCGAACGCGTCATCGCCATGGCTTACGACACGCCGGTCGTCGGCTGGCGCGGTACCCGCGTCAACACGCTTCGCCTGTGGTCGGCGCAGCCGATAGATCCCATTCTTTTGGCCGCCTTCAATGCCGGCGACCATATCGGCGCATTGCGCGAAAGCAACAAGGCGGAAAGCCTGACGCGGGTTCTCTACCCCGCCGATGCGACGCCGGCCGGTCAGGAACTGCGCCTGCGGCAGGAGTTCTTCTTCTCCTCCGCTTCGCTGCAGGACATTCTGCGCCGCCATCTGCAGCAGTACCCGGATTTCACCTCGCTGCCCGACAAGGTTTCGATCCAGCTTAACGACACGCATCCGGCCATTTCCATCTGCGAAATGATGCGCCTGCTCTGCGATGTCCATGGCCTTGAATTCGACGAAGCCTGGAAGATCACACAGGGCACCTTCTCCTACACCAACCACACGCTTCTGCCGGAAGCGCTGGAAAGCTGGCCGGTGCCGTTGCTCGAGCGCCTTTTGCCGCGGCACATGCAGATCGTTTACGCCATCAACGCCAATACGCTGCTCTTCGCCCGCAAGGAAAAGAAGATGGCGGATCAACAGATCCGTTCCATCTCTCTCATCGATGAAGGCGGCGAGCGCCGGGTGCGCATGGGCAACCTCGCCTTCATCGGCTCGCATTCCATCAACGGCGTTTCCGCACTTCATACCGAGCTGATGAAGGAAACTGTCTTTGCCGACCTGCACAGCCTTTATCCTGATCGTATCAACAACAAGACCAACGGCATTACGCCGCGCCGCTGGCTGATGCAGTGCAACCCCGGCCTGACGGGATTGATCAGGGAAGCGATCGGCGACGATTTCCTCGATGATGCGGAAAAGCTGACGGCACTCGACCGTTTCGCCGACGATGCCGGTTTCCGCGAGAAATTTGCCGAGGTGAAGCGTCTGAACAAGGTGCGGCTTGCCAATACGGTGGCGCAGCGCATGGGCATCCGCGTCGATCCCTCGGCCATGTTCGACATCCAGATCAAGCGCATCCACGAATATAAGCGCCAGCTTCTGAACCTTGTTGAGACTGTCGCCCTTTACGACCAGATCCGTTCCCACCCGGAACTGGATTGGGTGCCGCGCGTTAAGTTCTTCGCAGGCAAGGCGGCGCCGAGTTATCACAACGCGAAGCTGATCATCAAGCTTGCCAACGATATTGCCCGGGTCATCAACAACGATCCGGCCGTGCGCGGGCTTCTCAAAGTGGTGTTTGTTCCGAACTATAACGTCTCGCTTGCCGAAATCATGGTTCCCGCCGCCGATCTTTCGGAACAGATTTCGACGGCCGGCATGGAAGCCTCCGGCACCGGCAACATGAAATTCGCGCTGAACGGCGCGCTGACCATCGGCACGCTCGATGGCGCGAATGTGGAAATGCTCGAACATGTCGGCGCTGAGAACATCGTCATCTTCGGCATGACGGCGGAAGAAGTGGCCAGAGCTCGCGCCGAGGGCCACAATCCGCGTGCCATCATCGAAGGGTCTGCGGAATTGTCGCAGGCTCTGTCGTCCATCGCGTCGGGTGTGTTTTCACCGGATGATCGTTCGCGGTTTTCTGCCCTCATCGACGGCATATACAACAGCGACTGGTTCATGGTCGCCGCCGATTTCGACGCCTATGCCGACGCACAGCGCAAGGTGGACGCGATCTGGAGCGATCAGGATAGCTGGAACACCAAAGCAGTGCGCAACACGGCGCGTATGGGCTGGTTCTCGTCCGACAGGACGATCCGCCAGTATGCCACCGAGATCTGGAGAGCCTGATGAAAAAACCGCTCAATTCGGCCGAAGAGAAAAAGACTGGCGAAATCACGAAGGCTGAAATCGAGGCGATCAAGAGCGGTTTGCATTCCAATCCCTTTGCCCTTCTCGGCGTTCACGAGACGCCGGAAGGGTTTTCCGCCCGCTGTTTCATTCCGGGCGCCGAGGAGGTTTCCGTCCTCACGCTGGATGGAAATTTCGTAGGTGAATTGAAGCGGCTTGATCCTGATGGTTTTTTCGAAGGCCGGATCGATCTTTCAAAGCGCCAGCCGGTGCGGTACCGCGCCAGCCGCGACGATGCCGAATGGGCGGTGACCGACCCCTACAGCTTCGGCCCTGTTCTCGGACCCATGGACGATTATTTCGTCCGTGAAGGATCGCATCTCAGGCTCTTCGACAGGATGGGCGCGCATCCGCTGAAACTCGAAGGCGTCGAAGGTTTTCACTTCGCCGTGTGGGCGCCCAATGCGCGGCGTGTTTCCGTCGTCGGCGATTTCAACAATTGGGATGGCCGCCGGCATGTGATGCGCTTCCGCAAGGATACCGGCATCTGGGAAATCTTCGCGCCTGACGTCTATGCCGGCTGCGCCTACAAGTTCGAAGTCCTCGGCGCCAATGGCGAGCTTCTGCCCCTGAAGGCCGACCCTTATGCCCGCCGCGCCGAATTGCGGCCGAAGAACGCTTCCGTCACCGCGCCGGAACTGACGCAGAAATGGGAAGATCAGGCCCACCGGGAACATTGGGCGCAGGTGGACCAGCGCCGCCAACCGATCAGCATCTATGAGGTGCATGCCGGCTCCTGGCAGCGCCGCGAGGACGGCACCTTCCTCAGCTGGGATGAACTCGCCGCCCAGCTCATTCCCTATTGTACGGATATGGGCTTCACCCATATCGAATTCCTGCCCATCACCGAACATCCCTATGATCCCTCCTGGGGTTACCAGACGACCGGCCTTTATGCGCCATCCGCCCGTTTCGGCGATCCCGAGGGCTTTGCCCGTTTCGTCAATGGCGCGCACAAGGTCGGTATCGGCGTTCTTCTCGACTGGGTTCCGGCGCATTTTCCGACCGATGAGCACGGGTTGCGCTGGTTCGACGGCACCGCGCTTTACGAGCACGCCGATCCGCGTCAGGGTTTTCACCCCGACTGGAACACGGCGATCTACAATTTCGGCCGTATCGAGGTCATGTCCTACCTCATCAACAACGCGCTTTATTGGGCCGAGAAATTCCATCTCGACGGCCTGCGCGTCGATGCGGTCGCCTCGATGCTCTATCTCGATTATTCCCGCAAGGAAGGCGAGTGGATCCCCAATGAATATGGCGGACGCGAAAATCTCGAATCCGTCCGCTTCCTGCAGAAGATGAATTCGCTCGTCTACGGCACCCATCCCGGCGTCATGACGATCGCGGAGGAATCCACCTCGTGGCCGAAAGTGTCCCAGCCCGTCCACGAGGGCGGTCTCGGTTTCGGCTTCAAATGGAACATGGGCTTCATGCACGACACGCTGAGTTATTTCGCGCGTGAGCCGGTGCATCGCAAGTTCCACCATCAGGAACTGACCTTCGGCCTGCTTTACGCCTTCACCGAGAATTTCGTGCTTCCGCTTTCCCACGACGAGGTGGTGCACGGCAAGGGATCGCTGATCGCCAAGATGTCCGGCGATGACTGGCAGAAATTCGCCAATCTCCGCTCCTATTACGGCTTCATGTGGGGTTATCCCGGCAAGAAGCTGCTGTTCATGGGGCAGGAGTTCGCACAGTGGAGCGAATGGAGCGAAAAGGGGTCGCTCGACTGGAACCTGCGCCAATATCCGATGCATGAGGGCATGCGCCGCCTCGTGCGCGATCTCAACCTCACCTATCGATCCAAAGCTGCCCTGCACGCCCGTGACTGCGAACCTGACGGCTTCCGCTGGCTTGTGGTCGATGATCACGAGAATTCCGTCTTCGCCTGGCTGCGCACGGCGCCCGGCGAAAAGCCGGTGGCGGTCATCTGCAACCTCACCCCGGTCTATCGGGAAAATTATTATGTGCCGCTGCCTCTGGCGGGGCGGTGGCGGGAGATTCTCAACACCGATGCCGAAATTTATGGCGGTAGCGGCAAGGGAAATGGCGGACGCGTTCAGGCGGTCGATGCCGGCGGCGATATCGGGGCGATGCTCGTCCTGCCGCCGCTTGCCACGATCATGCTCGAACCGGAAAACTGACAGACAGAGAGGGAGGACACCATGTCGGAAAAAAGAGTTCAGCCTTTGGCGCGTGATGCAATGGCCTATGTCCTCGCAGGCGGCAGAGGCAGCCGCCTGAAGGAACTGACGGACCGCCGGGCAAAACCCGCCGTCTATTTCGGCGGCAAGGCGCGTATCATCGATTTTGCGCTTTCCAACGCGCTCAATTCCGGCATTCGCCGCATCGG
Source organism: Agrobacterium sp. CCNWLW155 (assembly GCF_036888815.1). Classification (NCBI taxonomy): domain Bacteria; kingdom Pseudomonadati; phylum Pseudomonadota; class Alphaproteobacteria; order Hyphomicrobiales; family Rhizobiaceae; genus Agrobacterium; species Agrobacterium sp. CCNWLW155. Next base: position 148,837 of record NZ_JBAKFW010000007.1, on the reverse strand, counting down.
CGTCGCCACGCAATACAAGGCGCACTCCCTCATTCGCCACCTGCAGCGCGGCTGGGACTTCTTCCGCCCTGAACGGAACGAGAGCTTCGACATTCTTCCCGCCTCCCAGCGCGTTTCCGAAACGCAATGGTATGAAGGCACCGCCGACGCGGTTTACCAGAATATCGACATCATCGAGCCCTATGCGCCGGAATATATGGTCATCCTCGCCGGCGACCATATCTATAAGATGGACTACGAATACATGCTGCAGCAGCATGTCGATTCCGGCGCCGACGTGACGATCGGCTGCCTTGAAGTGCCGCGCATGGATGCGACCGGTTTCGGCGTGATGCATGTGAATGAAAAAGACGAGATCATCGATTTCATCGAAAAGCCGGCCGATCCGCCAGGCATTCCCGGCAATGAAGGCTTTGCGCTTGCCTCCATGGGCATTTATGTCTTCCACACGAAATTTCTGATGGAAGCGCTGCGCCGCGACGCCGCCGATCCGACCTCCAGCCGCGACTTCGGCAAGGACATCATTCCCTATATCGTAAAGCACGGCAAAGCCGTCGCCCACCGCTTCGCAGACTCCTGCGTCCGCTCGGATTTCGAGCATGGTCCTTACTGGCGCGATGTGGGCACCATCGATGCCTACTGGCAGGCCAATATCGATCTCACGGATGTGGTGCCTGACCTTGATATCTACGACAAGTCCTGGCCGATCTGGACCTATGCGGAAATCACCCCGCCGGCGAAATTCGTGCATGACGATGAGAACCGCCGCGGTTCGGCCGTGTCTTCGGTTGTTTCCGGGGACTGCATCATTTCCGGTGCGGCCCTCACCCGCAGCCTCCTGTTTACCGGCGTGCGCGCCAATTCATACTCCCGCCTTGAGAATGCCGTAGTACTGCCGAGTGTGAAGATCGGGCGTCATGCCCAGCTCAGCAATGTCGTCATCGACCATGGCGTGGTCATTCCGGAAGGACTGATTGTAGGAGAAGACCCAGAACTGGATGCCAAACGTTTCCGCCGCACTGAAAACGGCATCTGCCTTATCACCCAATCGATGATCGACAAGCTGGACCTGTAGAGCCCATGAATGTCCTTTCGGTTTCATCCGAAGTCTATCCCCTGATCAAGACCGGAGGGCTCGCCGACGTTGCCGGCGCGCTCCCCATCGCGCTCGAGGCCCTTGGCGTCAGGACGCGGACATTGATACCCGGATATCCGGCGGTGAAAGCCGCCGTGACGGACCCCGTCAAATGTCTGGAATTTACCGATCTGCTCGGCGAAAAAGCCGATGTGCTCGAAGTACGGCATGAGGGGCTCGATCTCCTCATTCTCGATGCGCCCGCCTATTACGAGCGCTCCGGCGGCCCCTATCTCGACCAGACCGGCAAGGACTATCCAGACAATTGGAAGCGCTTCGCGGCACTGTCGCTCGCGGCAGCCCGTATTGCCGCCGGCGCGCTTCCCGGCTGGCGGCCGGATATCGTGCATGCCCATGACTGGCAGGCCGCCATGGCGCCGGTCTATATGCGTTATGCCGAAACGCCTGAGATTCCGAGCCTTCTCACCATCCACAACATCGCCTTTCAGGGCCAGTTCGGCGCCAATATCTTCAGCAAACTGGCGCTGCCACCGCATTCCTTCGGCATGGAAGGCATCGAATATTATAATGATGTGAGCTTCCTGAAGGGCGGCCTGCAGACGGCAACGGCGCTCAGCACCGTCAGCCCGTCCTATGCCGAGGAGATCCTCACCCCGCAATTCGGCATGGGCCTGCACGGCGTCATCGGCAGCCGCGCCCATGTGCTGCACGGCATCGTCAACGGCATCGATGCCGATGTCTGGAACCCGGCAACGGACCATCTGATCCACGACAATTATTCGGCCGCCAATCTCAAGAACCGCGCGCTGAACAAGAAGGCGGTCGCCGAACATTTCCGCATCGATGATGATGACAGCCCGCTGTTCTGCGTCATCTCCCGCCTCACCTGGCAGAAGGGCATCGACCTCATGGCGGAAGCCGTGGATGAGATCGTTTCGCTCGGCGGCCGTCTCGTGGTGCTTGGCGCGGGCGATGTGGCGCTGGAAGGCGCGCTTCTGGCGGCGGCATCCCGGCACCATGGCCGCGTCGGCGTTGCCATCGGTTACAACGAACCGCTCTCGCATCTCATGCAGGCGGGCTGCGACGCGATCATCATTCCCTCGCGTTTCGAACCCTGCGGCCTCACCCAGCTTTACGCGCTGCGTTATGGCTGCATTCCGGTCGTCGCCCGCACCGGCGGCCTTGCCGATACGGTGATCGACGCCAACCATGCCGCCATCGCCAATAAATCGGCGACAGGCGTGCAATTTTCACCCGTCACGCTTGATGGTCTGAAACAGGCGATCCGCCGGACCGTTCGTTATTATCACGACCCGAAACTGTGGACACAAATGCAGAAACTCGGAATGAAATCCGATGTTTCCTGGGAAAAGAGCGCCGGTCTCTACGCCGCGCTTTACAGCCAGCTTATTTCGAAAGGCCATTGAAACAATGATCAAAACCATCAAGACGACGCCCTATCAGGACCAGAAGCCGGGCACATCCGGCCTGCGCAAGAAGGTGCCGGTCTTCGCCCAGGAAAATTACGCGGAGAACTTCATCCAGTCGATCTTCGACGCGCTCGAAGGCTTTGAGGGCCAGACGCTGGTGATTGGCGGCGACGGCCGTTATTACAACCGCGAAGTCATCCAGAAGGCGATCAAGATGGCCGCCGCTGCCGGTTTCGGCAAGGTTCTGGTCGGTCAGGGCGGCATTCTCTCCACACCCGCCGCCTCCAACGTCATCCGCAAATACAAAGCCTTCGGCGGCATCGTGCTTTCCGCCAGCCATAATCCCGGCGGTCCGACCGAAGATTTCGGCATCAAATACAATATCGGTAATGGTGGTCCCGCACCTGAGAAGATCACGGACGCTATCTATGCCCGCTCGAAAGTCATCGACAGCTACAAAATCTCGGATGCCGCCGATATCGATCTAGACAAGATCGGCAGCTTCAAGGTGGACGAGCTGACGGTCGAGGTGATCGATCCGGTTGCCGACTACGCCGCCCTGATGGAAGAGCTGTTCGATTTCGACGCCATCCGCACGCTTATCGCCGGCGGCTTCAAGGTCGTGGTTGATTCCATGAGTGCCGTTACTGGCCCTTATGCCGTGGAAATCATCGAAAAGCGCCTCGGCGCACCGAAGGGTTCCGTCCGCAACGCCACACCGCTGCCGGATTTCGGCGGCCATCATCCCGACCCGAACCTTGTCCACGCCAAGGAGCTTTATGACGACGTCATGAGCCCGGAAGGCCCCGATTTCGGCGCCGCTTCCGATGGCGATGGCGACCGCAACATGGTCGTCGGCAAGGGCATGTTCGTCACACCATCAGACAGTCTGGCCATCATCGCCGCCAATGCCAAACTCGCCCCCGGTTATGCCGCCGGCATTTCCGGTATCGCCCGCTCCATGCCGACAAGTGCGGCAGCCGACCGTGTCGCCGAAAAGCTCGGCCTTGGCATGTATGAGACGCCGACCGGCTGGAAATTCTTCGGCAACCTCATGGACGCCGGCAAGGTGACGATCTGCGGCGAAGAAAGCTTCGGCACCGGTTCCAACCATGTGCGCGAAAAGGATGGCCTCTGGGCTGTGCTCTACTGGCTGAACATCGTCGCCGCGCGCAAGGAAAGCGTGAAAGACATCGTCACCAGGCACTGGGCCGAATATGGCCGCAACTATTATTCCCGCCACGATTATGAGGAAGTGGATTCGGATGCGGCGAACACGCTGGTCGCCACCCTGCGCGAAAAACTCGCAACGCTTCCCGGCACCAGCTACGGCAATCTGAAGGTCGCGGCGGCGGATGATTTTGCCTATCACGATCCGGTCGATCAGTCCGTCAGCAAAAATCAGGGCATCCGCATCCTCTTCGAAGGCGGTTCGCGCATCGTGCTGCGCCTTTCCGGCACCGGTACTGCGGGCGCGACGCTTCGCCTTTATGTCGAGCGTTACGAGGCGGATGCGGCCCGTCATGGCATCGAAACGCAGGAAGCGCTTTCCGACCTGATTGCCGTTGCCGATACGATCGCCGGCATCAGGGCCCATACCGGCCGCAACGCGCCGAGCGTTATTACGTAAGGGCTTGTCGCCCGCTCATGAGGGACGCACTGAAAGCGTCCCTCATTCGGCCTTGCCTCCCTTTTCCGTTCTGGGAGAGAAACACCATCCCCGGAGAGACTGATCATGCAGACAACTTCCGTTTTCCCCAAAGGCGCAATCCAGACGGAAAACGGAACGGAATTCACGGTCTATTCCCGGCATGCCTCCCAGATCGATCTCTGCCTTTTCGATAAAACCGGCGAAAAAGAAACGGCGCGCCTGCCGATGGTGCGCGGCGAAGACGATATTCACAGATTGATCGTCGCCGACGTCGGCCTCGGCACGCGATACGGCTTTCGCGCTCACGGCATTTACGCCCCTGAACACGGCCTCTGGTTCGATCCCGCAAAGCTGCTGCTCGATCCCTATGCCACGGAGATCGACCGCCCCTTCCGACACGATCCAGCGCTTTACGCCTTAGGCGCGGAGACCGGCGAGATCATGCCGAAGGCGGTCCTTTCCCAATATGAGCCGGTCAAGCGCCATCAGCCGCATTTTGCCGAAGGCGGGCTGATTTATGAGCTTGCCGTCAAATCCTTCACGCAATTGCATCCCGATGTGCCGGAAGAGATCAGAGGCACCGTCGCAGCACTTGCCCATCCCGCCATTCTCGCACACCTGAAAAAAATCGGCGTCGATGCGGTGGAATTGATGCCGATCACCGCATGGATCGATGAGCGCCACCTGCCGCCGCTCGGCCTTTCCAATGCCTGGGGTTACAATCCCGTCGGCTTCATGGCGCTCGATCCGCGCCTCTGCCCCGGCGGCGTGCGGGAATTGCGAGATACGGTTGCGGCGCTGCATGCGGAAGGCATCGGCGTCATCCTCGATCTTGTCTTCAACCATACGGGTGAAAGCGATATCGAGGGCTCGATCCTGTCGTTGCGCGGGCTCGACAATCTCACCGCCTTCCGCCACCCACAGGGAAAACCGGGCGTGCTGGTCAACGATACCGGCACCGGCAATACGGTTGCCTGCGACCATCCCTATATTCGCCAGCTCATCGTCGATTCCCTCAGGCATTTTGTTCTGAATGCCGGTGTGGACGGCTTCCGTTTCGATCTCGCGCCCGTGCTCGGGAGAACGACCGCCGGCTTCGACATGGCGAGCGAGACGCTGGCCGCCATGCATTCGGACCCGGCGCTTTACGACCGGATATTGATCGCCGAACCCTGGGATATCGGTCCCGGCGGATATCAGCTCGGCAATTTCCCTGAAAGCTTCCTCGAGTGGAACGATCGCGCCCGCGACGACATGCGCCGTTTCTGGCGTGGTGATGCCGGCACGACCGGGGCGCTGGCCAATGCGCTGTCCGGCTCATCGCCGATCTTTTCCCGGCATGGCCGCGCGAAAAGCCGCAGCGTCAATTTCCTTGCCGCCCATGATGGTTTTACCCTGTTCGATCTCGTCAGCCATGAACGCAAGCACAATGAAAGGAACGGCGAGAGCAACCGCGACGGCCACAATGACAACCATTCCTGGAACAACGGTTTTGAAGGGCTGACCGATGATCCCGCCATTGTCGCCGCCCGGCTTGCGGATGTGAAAGCGCTGCTTTCCACGCTTTTCGTCAGCCGCGGCGCCCTGATGCTGACGGCAGGCGACGAGGGCGGCCGCAGCCAGCAGGGCAACAACAATGCCTATTGCCAGGACAATGAGATCAACTGGGTCGACTGGTCATCGCTTGTCCCCGAACTGATCGACCACACGGCCTTTCTTGCCGCATTGCGCAAACGTTTCGGCGTGTTTTCTGAGACGGGCTTCTTTTCCGGCAGGGACGATGTGACATGGCTTGCCCCCGCCGGAGAACCGATGACGACAGCAGATTGGGAAAGACCGGATGCGCAGGCCTTCGCCATGCTGCTTTCCACCCCGGACCGGGAGACCGGCGAGGATACCGAGCTTGCCGTTCTTATCAATCGCGGCCGCGAGATCGTTCCCTTCACCCTGCCGGGTGATGGCTGGCGCGCCATAGGTACGGATTTCGGCAATCCCGCCTTCCTGCCCGCCCGTTCGGTGGTGTTTTATCTGCGCAGTTGATCCCTTCGCGTCACGAGCCGTATAAGTCGCGGGAAACAATGCGGACGAGGTAACATGACAAAAGAAATTGCGCTGGCGGAAATGAAGGATCGCGTCGGCACGGAAATGGGCGTTTCCAACTGGATCACCGTTGACCAGACGATGATTGATGCCTTCGCAAAAGCGACGCTGGACGAACAGTTCATCCACACCGACCCGGAACGCGCCAAAGCGGAAAGCCCCTTCGGCGGCACCATTGCCCATGGCTTCCTGACGCTCTCCCTGCTTTCGGCCCTGAATTACGATGCCCTGCCCCGCATTCGCGAACAGACCATGGGCATCAATTACGGCTTCGATGCCATCCGTTTCGTCACGCCGGTCAAAAGCGGCGCGCGGGTGCGTGGCCGGTTCACGCTGGCGGAAGCGCGTTTTCGCGGGGCCGCCATGCTGATGACGACTTATGACGTGACGGTGGAAATCGAAAACGAGAAAAAACCGGCGCTTACCGCACGCTGGACCACCATCAGCCAGTTCAACCCGGAGGACAGGCCGCAAGACGCCTGAAACCGCCGCAAGGGAGAGAGCGCATGCATGACGAAGCCGTAAGGAATGCGTTTCTCGTGCAGGCAAGAGCCTGCGACAGCCTTGGCTCGCCCTTTACCGCACGGCTATGCCGCGCGGTGGCAGCAAGGCTCGACCGCCAGACGGAGGTGGGCGAGCGGATTTTATCCTGGCCCGGCGATGTCGGCCCCTCCGGCGATTCCGTTCCCCTGCGGTTGGCGGGCGCCCTGCATGCGCTTGCCATCAAGGAAAAGATCGCGCCGCTTGTCGATATCCCGCCGGAAGACGAGGAGGCTCTCTGGCAGGCTTGCGCCAGCGCCCTGCGTTTTCATTCCGCCTTCATCCTTGAAAGGTTGAAATCACCACCGCAGACCAACGAGGTTCGCCGTTCCGCCGTGCTGCTGCCGGGCTTTCTTTCGATTGCGGAATTGACCGGCAAACCGCTGGTGCTTTCCGAAGTGGGAGCCAGCGCCGGCCTCAACCTGCAATTCGACCGTTACCAATATCACCTCGGCAAACTCACCTGGGGCGAACAATCCGATGTTATCCTGTCACCAGAATGGCGCGGCAATACCCCACCCCATGGGCGGATCGAGGTTATCGAGCGCGCCGGCTGCGACCTCAACCCGCTCGATCCGTCATCGGCCAAGGATCGTCTGCGGCTGATGTCCTATGTCTGGGCCGACCAGACCGACCGGCTGGAGCGTACCGCCGCCGCATTACGGATTGCGGTGGAGAACGGCCTGCAGGTCGAAAAGGCCGACGCCGTAGACTGGCTGAAACGCCGCCTTGCCACGCAATATCCGGGTACTGCCCACGTCGTCTATCATACCGTCGCCTGGCAATATCTGCCCGATCCCTTGAAACAGGCAGGCGAGGCACTGATCGCCGAGGCCGGAACCCGTGCCACGCTGGAGGCCCCGCTTGCCCGCCTGCAAATGGAGGTGGATGCGACGTCCGGCAGTGCCGCCATTACCCTGCAAATCTGGCCGACCGGCGAGAAGCAGGAAATCGGCCGCGCCGATTTCCATGGGCGATGGGTGCAATGGCGGGGCTGGAAATAAGGGCAAAAAAATTTAGACGAAGAGATCGCCCAAAATCCAACTAGTACTTGTAAAATGAATACAACCATGCTCCTCTTCTTGAGACCTTATCTAGAGGGGGATTCTAATTGCGTATCAAAACCCCAAAAATCATAAATATTCTTATGTTTTGGACGTTAATTTCGACCCCGGTGCTCGCCCAGCAACAAATGGGATCGCAAGCCGCCATGAATGCGTGCGCAAACATTGCCACCTTACTGCAGATGGGAGGGCCACAACTGCAATCTGCATTTGGGCAGCATGCACTATTTGCAATTTTTCAACAAACTGGTGGAACAGGTCGCTATCTACCCCTAGTACAACTTGGACCTGTTCATAACGTTATGATAGGCGGGGAAAATGTACTTCCGTTGGGCAGTTTTTTGACTTGCCGGACCGTTCATCAGAATGGATATGCGGATTGGCAGCTTGCATTTTCTCAAATGACGCAGAGATTTGAGAATTTTCAGTTCAATTCGGTGCCTGGTGGAAACCCAAATCCAAACCCGACTCCGAATCCGACGCCAAATCCCAATCCCAATCCCAACCCGAATCCCAACCCGAATCCGGTGCCAAAACCACCTTCGGATAATCAGGCCTGTCAAAAATTTCCCGAACTTTGCCCCTGAGGTGAACGCCATGATTACGAGACGCAGTCTTATTGTCGGATGCGGCGCAAGCCTCGCACTACCCGGGATATGCCGATGCCAGACATATAACGGATGCACGCTAACCGCCTCGGAGATTGCATCCGAAACGGATAACAAAACGATGGAGTTCTCCTACGTCGACGGCCAGGCTCCAATCGCCACGTCTGGAGACAAAGACTTCGACTACGCGCTGGCGCAGACCCTGAACTATCTCAGTAATCTTTTCGATGTCCTGCCCGGCTTCACTTATCTCGACGACGCGAAGGGGAAAAATGCCTATGCCAGTTCGGCCAACTATATGGGGCGCTCGGACGGTACGGTTCTTTTTGGCCTACGTTTTCTACAGGAATTTCTCAATCAGCCAGCCTATCCCGCCGCTTACATCGCAGCCGTATGCGCTCATGAGTTCGGGCATATCGCACAATATAAATATGGAATAGACGACCGATTGCGCGGGCAGCCGACCGTAAAAAGAATAGAGCTACATGCGGACTATCTAGCGGGATATTTTGCGGGCAACCGCAAGCTAGATAACGCAAATTTCCCGGCAGCGGTTATCGCCCAGGCACAATTCAGCGTGGGAGATCACGCAGTTGATAATCCCGGGCACCACGGCACGCCGGACGAGCGCGGAAATGCCGTAAAAGCCGGTTTTCTTGCCAGTTATCGTCAACGCCTAAAGTTCAAAGATGCACTGGAAGCCGGCGTTGCATATGTCCAAACCCTCTAAATTAAACACCCTGCCTGACTTTGGCTTTAAAAACTCCATGTCTTCAGACAGATATAAGCCGCTCTCTTTTTAAAGCGCTTGAAGAGTCTAAACCGCCACGTCCGCCGCCGCCTCCTGCAGCAGCCCGCCGACATATTCGGCAAAGGAGCGCCAGCATTCCACCCGGAACGTATCGTCCGCGGTGCGCAGCAGCACCACTTCCGCCTTGCCGAAGACGGTGCGTGAGCAAGCGCCGACAGGGAATTTTGCGTGAGAAAGGTCCTGCGGGCAGCCGGCATTGAGCGCTGCTTCCGCGCCAGCGCCGGAGACGATGACGGCCGTGTTGCGGTGGGAAACATCGGTTGCCGAAAACAGGCCCGCAACATTGGCGAGCGCTGCCATCAGGTCGCTTTCGCCCTGATCAATCACCAGCCATTCATCCGGCCCAATCCACAGGGCGGAACGCAGGCCCGACGTGACGGAACTCTTCGGGCTGGTGGGCAGCGCAAGACCGAGCGCTTCGGACAGCGCCGGTACGGCGCTTTCCCGTGCGCGTAGCGACAGCCGCGAGGCGGAAGCCGCAGGCTTGAGCGATACGAAGGGAGAGCCGCCGTGAAAATCCTCAAGCACGGATTTGCGTTTTGCGTGCAGCATGTCAGCCATTGAGACGGGCTCCTTCCTTGTCGAGGAAGACCATGTCGGTCACTTCGACGGCAATGGTTTTATCGGCAAGTGGAATATAGAGCGTTTCGCCCATGCGCGCCCTGCCATCCGCCACCAGCGCAAAAGCGATGGAATGGCCGAGATTTTCCGACCAGTAGGCGGAGGTGACATGGCCGAGCATGGTCATCGGTTTCGGCTGGTTCGGATCAACGACGATCTGGCCGCCCTCATCCGGAACGGTCAGCCGGTCCTTGGTCTTCAGGCCAACAAGCTGCTTGCGGCCGGAGCGCGTGAGATCGGGGCGTTTCAGCCCGCGGATACCGACGAAATCCGTCTTCTTTTTCGAAACGGCCCAGGCAAGCCCGGCATCGTCAGGTGTCACCGTTCCGTCCGTATCCTGCCCTACGATGATGTAACCCTTCTCGGCACGCAGGATATGCATGGTTTCGGTGCCATAAAGGCAGCCGCCGACGGCTTCCGCCCTGTCGCGGATCGCGCTCCAGACGGCGGCGCCGTAATCGGCCGGCACATTGATTTCGAAGCCGAGTTCGCCGGTGAAGGAGACGCGGAAGAGGCGCGTTGGCACACCGCAGAACTTGCCTTCGGCTACCGCCATATGCGGGAAGGCTTCCGGCGACAGATCGATACCCTCAACGAAGGGCGCGATGACTTCCCGCGCCTTCGGCCCCTGCACGGCAATGACAGCCCACTGTTCGGTTGCCGAGGTGAGCCAGACGTCGAGATCGGGGAATTCGGTCTGGAGATAATCTTCCATGTGCTGGAGAACGCGCGGCGCGCCGCCCGTCGTCGTCGTGACATGGAACCGGTCTTCGGCAAGACGGCCGACAACACCGTCATCGTAAACGAAACCGTCTTCACGGGTCATGATGCCATAACGGCAGCGGCCGGGTTTCAGAGTATCCCAGGCATTGGTGTAGATAAGGTTCAGGAACTTCGCCGCATCCGGGCCGACCACCTCGATCTTGCCGAGCGTGGAGGCATCGAACACCCCGACGCTCTCACGCACCGTCTTGCATTCGCGGTTGACCGCCTCATGCATGTCCTCGCCCGCCCGCGGGAAGAACCAGGCGCGTTTCCAGTTGCCGACATCCTCGAACACCGCGCCGGCCGCAAGCTCTTCCTCGTGCATCGGCGTCTTGCGGGTGGGGTCAAACAGCGCGCCACGCGAATGGTTGATGAGCGTGCCGAAGGTGACCGGCGTATAGGGCTGGCGGAAGGTGGTGAGACCAACCTTGGGCAAATCCCGCCCAAGTGCCTCCGATGCGATGGCGAGACCATGCATGTTGGACATCTTGCCCTGATCCGACGCCATGCCGTTGGTGGTGAAGCGCTTGATATGCTCGACCGAATGCATGCCTTCGCGCACGGCAAGGCGAATATCCTTGGCGCAGACATCGTGCTGGAAATCGATGAAGGCCTTGACGCCGGTGCCCTCACCCGCGCCTTCGGCGGCACCGATCATGCCGCCCGTCCAGGCGCGCGCATTCTCGCCGGAAAACGCCACCGAACCGCCACCGGCAGCTGCCGCTTCGGCAATGATCGCGGAAAGATCATCCGTGCCGTTGCAGGCGCCGATGGAAACGCAGTTCTGCACATGGATATCCGGCAGGAAACGCTGGTTAGCCGCGTCAAACTTCAGCTTGCCGCGCGATTGCGAGAAGAGATGCACCGAGGGTGTCCAGCCGGCGGAAACGACAAGCGCATCGATGGCGATCTTGCGCTTGTTGGAGCCGCCATTGCGGCCAACGGTCATCGAGGAGACGCGCAGGCGGCCGGCGGTGTTGTAAACACTGTGACCCGCCAGCACTTCAATGCCGAGCGCCCGTGCTTCGTCCAGCAGGCGCTGATCCGGGTTCTCGCGGCAATCGACGATGGCGGCGATCTTCACCCCCGCCTTCTTGAGATCGAAGGCCGTCTCATAGGCCGAATCATGGGCGGTGTAGACCCCGACATTATGGCCGACGGCCACACCATAATGGTTGAGGTAGGTGCGGGCGGCCGCAGCCAGCATGATGCCCGGGCGGTCATTGTTAGCGAAGACCATGTGGCGCTCGATTGCGCCCGCCGCGAGCACGATCTTCTTCGCACGCACTTGCCACAGCCGCTCACGCGGCTGGTGTCTGGCGGGCGTGGCGAGATGGTCGGTCACGCGCTCGGCCAGCGCGACGAAATTGTGGTTGTAATAACCAAAGGCGGTGGTGCGCGTCAGAACCCGCACATTGGGCAGGGCTTTCAGTTCGGCGAAAACCTTCTGCGCCCATTCATAACCGGGCAGACCATCGATGACTGCACCGGTATCGAAACGCAGCGCGCCGCCAACTTCGGCATTTTCATCCACCAGAATGACGCTGGCCCCGGTCTTTGCAGCAGCGAGCGCCGCCGTCAGGCCGGCAACGCCGGCGCCGGCGACCAGCACGTCGCAATGGGCATAACGACCGGAATAGTGATCCGCATCCGGTTCGCTCGGCGCCTTGCCGAGACCGGCGGCGCGGCGGATCAGCGGTTCGTAAATCTTGTGCCAGGCGGCCTTCGGCCACATGAAGGTCTTATAATAAAAACCGGCCGCGAACATCGGAGACAGAACGTCGTTGATGGCGTTCAGATCGAAGGACAGCGACGGGAAACGGTTCTGCGAGGCGATGATGGCGCCGTCGAAAACCTCCTGCACCGTGGCGCGAACATTGGGCTGCTTACGCAGGCTGTCGCGTGAGACATCGATCAGCGCATTCGGCTCTTCCGGTCCGGCGGAAAGGAAACCACGCGGCCGGTGATATTTGAACGAGCGGCCGATCAGATGCACGCCATTTGCCAGAAGCGCTGACGCGACCGTGTCGCCCTCCAGCGCCGGATAGATCTTGCCGTCGAAGGTGAAGCGTGCGGTTCTGGCGGGGGTCAGACGGCCAGCGCCCTTGATACGATAATCGCCGCTCATTTCCCGGCTCCCTTTTCTGCGGAAAGGACCGTTTCAGCATCGGGTTTAGGTTCACCCGCCTTGTAGGTCATCAGGAATTTGTCGCTCACCGAATCGCGGGCGGCGTTGAAGAAGCGGCCGCAGCCGTGAATGTGACGCCAGCGCTCGAAAACGAGGCCCTTGTCATTGTCGCGGATGAAGAAATACTCCGCGAAGGCCTCGTCGGAAATATCGGCGATGTTTTCCGGCCGGGCAATATGGGCTTCGCCCGCCCAGCGGAATTCCAGTTCGGAACGGTCTTCCCCGCAATAGGGGCAATGGATCAGAAGCATCGTCGCTCCACCTAGAGAGAATTTTCCGGAAGCGCTGTTCCGGCGGGTTGGTCACACAGCCGTCTGCCCATCGAAACGAACGGAGAAAGCCGCTTTAAAAGTTGCTCGAAATTATCGAATGGCCTCAGCGCCGAGGCCCGGCCCATATTGACGATGGCAACCGCCATCATGTCGGTGTCGATCGCGAAGGGGTAGTCCTGCTTACCGTCGTCCTGCTCGCCGACGAAATAAACCATCTTCGTCGTAAGGCTCGGCGCGCAGAGAAGCAGGCCCTTTTCCGCCACGAAGGGCCAGTCTTTCTCACCCTGCATTTTCGCAATCTTCTGGCTGCGGAAATCCTTAGCCTCGGGAATGACGCTGCCGGCGGGCACGGCTGCAGCCGCGCCAGATATATTGAGCGCAAGCATAGCCGCCGCCGCCAGCATCAATGCGCCACCGCGGCAGCGGCAGCCTCGTCGATAAGACGGCCGGTGCGGAAGCGGTCAAGCGTTAGCCCCGCCGCCAGGCGATGCGGTTCGCCACGGGCGATGAGATGCGCGAAGAGATTGGCCGAACCCGGCGTCGCCTTGAAACCGCCCGTGCCCCAGCCGCAATTGACGAAGAGGTTCTGCACCGGCGTCACGCTCTGGATAGCGGAACGATCAGGCGTGTTGTCGGTGATCCCGCCCCATTGCCGCATCATCTTGACGCGGCGGAAGATCGGGAACAGCTCGCAGATGGCGTCGAGCGTGTGGGTGATGATCTGCAGGCCGCCGGTCTGCGAATAGGAGTTATATTGGTCCGTGCCAGCGCCGATAACCAGCTCGCCCTTGTCGGACTGCGAGATATAGGCATGCACCGTGTTGGACATGACGACACAGGGGAAGATAGGCTTTAGCGGTTCCGACACCAGCGCCTGCAGCGGGTTGGAATGCAGGGGAACACGCACGTCCGCCATCTTCATGATGACCGAGGAATGACCGGCGGCGGAAACACCGATTTTTTTCGCGCCAATGAAACCGCGATTGGTCTCCACGCCCGTCACCGCGCCATCAGGCCCGCGGCGAATGCCCGTGACCTCACAATTCTGGATGATGTGCACGCCGCGGTCTGAAGCCGCGCGCGCATAACCCCAGGCTACCGCATCGTGGCGGGCCGTGCCGCCGCGACGCTGAAGGGCTGCACCATTGATCGGGTAACGCGCATTGCCGGATATATCGAGCGGCGGGCAATAGGCTTTCGCCTGCTCCGGCGTCAGCCATTCATTGTCGATGCCATAAAGACGGTTGGCATTGATATGGCGGCTGAAGGACTGCCGATCATGGATATTGTGCGACAGCATCATCACGCCGCGCGCCGAATACATGACGTTGTAATTGAGATCCTGGCTCAAGCCTTCCCACAGTTTCAGGGAATGCTCGTAAATATCCATGCTCTCTTCATAGAGATAATTGGAGCGGATGATGGTGGTGTTGCGGCCGGTATTGCCGCCGCCGAGCCAGCCTTTTTCCAGAACTGCGACATTGGTAATGCCGTGTTCCTTGGCAAGGTAATAGGCCGCTCCGAGCCCATGCCCGCCGCCGCCGATGATGACGACATCATAATCCTTGCGCGGCTCGGGTGAAGCCCATTGCGCATCCCACCCTTTATGACCCCGCAACGCCTCACGCGCCACGGCAAAAACGGAATATTTGCGCATTCGCAGTCTGCTCCTCAAGAACCGGCCAGAGGCCGTAAACATAGTTCCGGCCCGTATCATACACATGGCAAATCGGGATGGGAGGCAATATTCATTTTGCGACGTCGCAATGATTTTGTTTCGACATCGCAGGCGGAATTCCGGGCAGGCCGCATTTTGCTGGTTGATTATGCGCTAGCGGCTGGACTTGCTGCAAATGATCTGTTATTGCACGTCACCAATCGCCCAGCTCGACAGCCGGACGAACCATTTTTTGTTTGCGTGTGAATGCCTTTATTCACACAGCAAGATAACCAAACTAAAGGAACGGGTTTAACGTGCAGGTACTAGTCCGCGACAATAACGTTGATCAGGCGCTCCGCGCCCTGAAGAAAAAGATGCAGCGCGAAGGCATTTTCCGTGAAATGAAAATGCGCGATTACTACGAAAAGCCCTCCCAGAAGCGCGCCCGCGAAAAGGCTGAAGCCGTTCGCCGCGTTCGCAAGCTGGCACGCAAGCGTGCACAGCGCGAAGGTCTGGTTGCAGGCCCCCGCGCAGGCCGTTAATAGGCCGTCTTTTGGACGTTTTTGAATGCTTGTTGGGCGGGGGCGATCAATTCGCCGCCGCTCTTTGTGTTTGTGGCCGGAGAATGTTCTTGAGAACGATCGTGAGACCGGCCTGCGAGGGAACCCACACCGAATGATCGCTGTCGACGCCTGTGTTGTGAAAAACTCCGATGCCTCCACTCGCCGGGTGCCATTAAAAAACAACAGAGGGTTCCGCGCTTCTCTGGTCGTCTGTACCGTCCTTGCCGGTCTTTCCGGCTGCGCGACATCCAACCAGACGGAAGATGTGTTCAGGATCGACCGCGCCCAGGGTTCGCAGGAAAATATCGCCTCGCTTACCTCGGTCATCAACGCCAATCCGCAGGATCCCGAAGGCTATAACGTCCGTGGTTCGGCTTACGGCCGCGCCGGTGATTCGCGCCGCGCCATCGAAGATTTCAACAAGGCGCTGCAGCTCAACCCGCGCTTTTACCAGGCCTATGCCAACCGCGCGCTGGTTTACCGCAATAGCGGACAGCAGCAGCAGGCCTTGCAGGACTACAACGCCGCCCTGCAGATCAATCCGAGCTATGACGTGGCGCTGATCGGCCGTGGCAATCTTTACCGCCAGTCCGGACGCGTGAACGAAGCTTTCAACGATTTCTCCCGCGCCATCGAGCTTGAAACCACCGACGGACGCGCCTGGCACAATCGCGGCCTGATCTACCAGCTGCGCAACCAGCATGCCCAGGCCATCGAAGACTTCTCCAAGGCGATCTCGCTGTCGTCGACATCGCCGGAGCCCTATAATGGCCGCGGTCTTTCTTACGTCGCACTCAATGACGACGAAAACGCCTTCGCGGATTTCAACCACGCTATTTCGCTTGACGGTAATGTGGCAGAATCCTGGGCCAACCAGGCGCTCGTCTATGAGCGGCGCGGCGAGATGGCCAAGGCCGCCAAGTCCTATGGGCATGCGGCCCGGCTCGACCCGAAATATAAGCCGGCACTTGACGGCGTTGCCCGCACACGCGGCGCCGGCGCCTCCTGATCAAACGGGCACGAACAAAAAAGCCGGCGGGTCTGTCACCCGCCGGCTTTTTTATGGAAAATGCTGAGGTTTCAATGGCTGTCTCGGCGTGCCTCGGGTGTGGCGTCACCCGCCCACAATTCCGCCTGCACCGCATTTTGAAACTCCATGACTTCACGCCGCATAGCGGCGTCCTCATAACCGAGTTCCGTCAGATAGGCGGCCAGTTCACGGCACTCCCTGCGCCAGAAATCATTCGCCTCCACACCATGCAGCCGGTCGAGCATGGTTGCACATCGTTTAACGTCGGCAATACGGTTCTTTGCCGGAAAGGCTATTACTTCTGAACTCGTTGTCACGCGGGCACCTTGCTCTTGCTGAGGAATCAATACCGACTTTTTAAAGGCGAGATGGTTAACGAAGTCTGCAGAGGACGTAAGACAGCGAGCAATGGCCGCAAGAGAAGGCTTTTATGCCTCTCAAAAGCATGGAATCGCATGGTAAGGCAGCCCCGATCGGGGGAAGTCAGCAATTACCGAGGAATTTACCAATCAAGATTACCGAAATTTCATGCCGCAACCGTTAGAAGAAGTATATGTGTGTTGAAACAGCACCGGTCTCATCGTATATTTCTTGCAAAGAAAAAAAATGCCGCAGCGCAGTCAAAAATGGAGAAATCGTTCTCGGGAGGAGAGCACCATGTATGCACCTCGTGTTTTTTTCAGCATGATCGGTGCATTGCTTGCCTTTGCGGTTGCGACATATTTCATCCACGGCTCCTTCTATACGGCATTCATCCAGACCCTCATCTGTGCGGTCATTCTGCAAGTCGGTTATTTTATTGGGATTCTCGTTCTGGTCGCCCGGGAAAAACGGCGCATGCGGGAAACCTTCGCGGGGGACCGTGGCACCGAGGCAATACAGGCGGACGCCGTAAAAAGCCCGCCGCCGCATGGCGCCAAACTGACCGATATGTGAGTTTTTACGCAGCTTCTTTTATTGCGCCGCAAAAAAATCGCTTGCATCCACACGCCTGACACTTTCTGCTGGCCAAATCCTGACGGTTGGTCAAAGCAGAAGGACAACACATGGTGAGTGGTTCACAGCCCATTTGCGTCATCATCGCTGCGAAAAATGCATCCGAAACGATCGATATAGCCATCCGCTCCGCCCTTGTGGAGCCGGAGGTCGGGGAAGTCGTGGTTATCGACGACGGTTCCACCGATACGACGAGCGATGTGGCGCATGCGGCGGATGATGGCACGGGCCGTCTGCGGGTCGTGCGATTCGATGTCAATCGCGGCCCTTCGGCCGCGCGCAACCACGCCATCTCGATTTCATCCGCGCCGTTGATCAGCATTCTCGATGCGGACGACTTCTTTTTCCGGGGTCGTTTCGCCGCCATGCTGGCCGATGACGACTGGGATCTCGTGGCCGACAATATTGCCTTCATCCAGCAATCGGTCCCCGGCGCATCCTCCATGCAGCCGGTCCGTTTCGAACCGCAGGCGCGGTTTCTGTCGCTCACGGAATTTGTGGAAGGTAATATTTCCAGGCCCGGTGTGGAGCGCGGGGAGACCGGCTTTCTGAAACCGGTGATACGCCGCGCTTTTCTCGACAAACATGCATTGCGTTACGATGACGGTCTGCGGCTTGGCGAGGACTACGAACTTTACGTGCGGGCGCTTGCCGCCGGTGCACGTTACAAGGTCATCCGCCATTGCGGTTACGGCGCGATCGTGCGCGGCAACTCGCTGAGCGGCCGTCACCGCACCGAAGATCTTCGCCGCCTATATGAGGCGGACAAGGCCATTCTCGCCGGTTGCCGGCTCTCGGCAGAGGAAACGGCGATCCTGCGCGAACATGAAAAACATATCCGCGCCAAATTCGAACTCCGTCATTTTCTCGATGCGAAAAAGCAGAAGGGCATGGGCGGTGCGCTGAGCCACGCCCTGACGCGGCTGCCCGCCCTGCCCGCCATCACGCGCGGCATCTGGACCGACAAGACCGCGCGCTTCCGCAAACCGCCGCCGGTGCGGGATGTTCGTTATCTGCTGGATGGCACGCCGGTTTCGTGAGGGTAGAACCCACTGCCGCAAGAACGACGACAAGTCCGCCGTTCCCTCCTCCGTCATGCCGGACTTGATCCGGCATCCAGCCACGGCACGCCTGCTCCGTGAAAGAGTCTTTCGCGATCAATGACTTGATCGCGCTGGACCCCGGATCAAGCCCGGGGTGACGGCCTGCGGATGCTCCGCTTTTGCCAAACGCATAGGTGCCGCTGCACTTTATCCGTGGCGCGAAAGGAAGCACCGCCGCGGACTATCTTGGACCCTCAGAGATAGTCCCGCTTCACCGTTTCCAGAACGGCGGCGAAACGCTCCTTGCGCTCCTCCAGCCGGCCATCCGGACTGAGGCGTGGCTCCGCTCGGCTTGCCTGCCAGAGCGCCAGTGTGGAAGGCGCGGCCAGCACCTGCTTGGCCAGCTTGCGCAGGGATCGGGACTGGGTCTCCTGCGGTCGCACCAGCACATCGCCCTCATGTGTCGGGTTCCCATGCATCGAAACGGAACCGGTCTCGGCAATGACCGGGCCTGGCGGCGGCGGGAAACTCATGCCCCAGAAGCGCGAGCCCTTTTTCGCCGCCTCGGCGCGGGTTGAAACCGGCACGTAGCGCGGCTGATATTCGACACCCACGCTGCCGGCCCAGTCGCTCCATTTGAAGCTGTTGATCGACGGCGAGGTGCTGACCGCGACCCACGGCACGCGGAAGGCATCGGCAAGGATTGCGCCATGCATGGATTCGGCGACGATGAATTCCGACTGGGCGATGGCGCGGATGACAGCCTTCGCCTCGCCGCGCGGGTCGAGATAGGTTAGCCCCGCCGGTTCGCAGACCGTCTCCCACATGCCGAATTCCGCCGATTCCCAATGGGGAACGAAGGTCTTCTTGTAGAGCTTCGGCAGGCCTTTGAAGTCAGGCATCTCGGTGACCATGACGGCCGGGTCGACAATGCCCTTTTCAGGGGCGAGCCCGAGCTTGGCGGCGGTTTTGTCGCCGCGCACGCAGCGAATATCCCAGAACTCGGTGCTGGTATCCGGCACTGCGCCATAACCATAGCCGCTGCCGATCACCAGCTTGCGCTGCTTTGCGGGCAAAAGAACATCGTTCAGCACGGTGCCGACGCCGACCAGCATGACATCGTCATGCACATCGCGCAGGCCCGGAAGCAGAAAGTCCCACAGCCACAGGTTGAGATCGTCACCGAAATTGCCGTGATGAGATTCCCAGTGGTAAGGTTTCATGAGGTCACTCCTGGGTGAAAAAACATATAAATTCTTGCGGGCGAGAATTCGCTCATCTCGAGCGGACGATTTTTCCGGCACCGAGTTCGAAAGCAGCACGCAGCAGTGCGGGATCGCGCATCGCCCATTTCAGAAGCAGTCCGAATTCGGGCGCCTTGCGCCGTTTCAGATTGCCCGCCTGACTCCACAGCGCCTGTTTGCGCGCCGTGTTTTTATAGGAAGCGATGGAGGCGACATCGTCCGGCCGGCGTGAAAAACGGCCCTCCAGCGTATCGAGCGCCACCCAGGTATTGAACTGCTGGCGCAGGAATTCCGGAGAGGTATTGTCGATGCTGTGGAAGATATTGACGCCCATGCCACGCATCGCGCCGGCATCGTCACACAGAAGCGTCCGCTTCGATGCGAGAATGGAATCACAGAAAAACAGCACGTCTTCCGCCGCCAGACGCAGCGCCGGGTCGAAGCGGATCTTCTCGAAAAGAGGACGGCCGATCACCATGCAGGAGAGATGCAGGAAGCTCCAGTTGCGCAGCATGACACTTGCCAGATCCGGCAGTTCGATCACCAGCGGCTTCTCGGAAAGCCTTGCCGCACCCTCATTTTTTTCCAGCTCGGAAATGGCGAAATGATAATAAAATTCATCACTTGCCTGCATTGAGGCCCAGTAGCACTCGCCGCCATAGGTCTGAAGCGCGAAGGCGGCATTGCGCAGATGATCGGGTGTCCAGATATCGTCGGAATCCAGAAAGGCGACATAGTCGGTGCCATCAGGGACATTGTCCAGACCGGTATTGCGGGCGCCGCCCGGTCCGCCGTTGGACTGTTTAATGACGATAATCCGGTCTTTCTGTTCCTGCGAAATTTCCGCAAGTTCCTGATCGATCGGGTATGGCGATTCGTCATCGACGATGACAAGATCGAAGTCCTGGTAAGTCTGCGCAAAAACCGATGCGAGTGCACGTCCCAAGATACCGTGCTGCTTTTGGTAGTAGGGAATGACGACAGTAAATCTTGCCATTGTTTCGCCCCTTGCGTTGATCAAGAAGTGTCGGGCCCGATCCTAAAAGCGGCCCCGATGGTATCGGCAACTCCCAACCGGCTTCCTCCCGCCGGCCTCCAGAAACAGGATGCTTGTATGCCCCCAGCGCCAAATGTAAAGACCATCACCACGAATGTCGGCTGGAGCGTTTTATCAAAAACAGGGACATTCGGGCTTAAATTTGTCACGGTCCCCATTCTTGCACGGTTGCTTTCCCCGGAGGAATTCGGGGTCGTGGCGGTAGGACTAACGGTTGTACAGTTTCTGACCATGATCGCCGGCGCGGGGCTCACCTCTGCCCTCATCGTCGAAAAGGAAGAGGATATGGAAACGATCCATACCGTCTTCTGGGCCAATCTGGCGATCTCCTGCACCATGGCTGCCGTCCTCTACATATGGGCGGAGTTTTTCGGCGGGCTGCTGGGTGCAGTGGAAAGCGCCTATCTGCTGCGCATCATGGCCTTCCTCATTCCGCTGCAGCTTGCTGGCGATGTCGCCTATTCGCTGCTCGCCCGGCGCATGAATTTCAGCAAGGACGCGCTTTGGAGCATGGCGTCGGAAAGCATCGCCGCGGTTGTCGCCGTGGTGCTCGCCCTTCTCGGCTTCGGCGTCTGGGCGCTCATCATCCAGCTTTTCGCCGCCGCCCTCATCCGGCTTGTCGGGCTTTATGCCGTTTCCCGCTACTGCCCGCGTTTTGTCATGAAACCGCGCCGTCTCGTGCAGCTTCTCGGCTTCAGTTCGGGGCTGATGGGATCGGAAATCGCCAATTTCGTCACCTTCCAGTCACCGATGGTGGTCATTGCCCGACACCTGGGTCTGGCGGATGCCGGCGCCTATTCCGCCTCCAATCGTTTCGCCAGCATTCCCAATCAGGTGGTTCTGTCCGCCGTCATGGGCGTTCTGTTTCCCGCCTTCAGCCGCATGATGGACGATCCGCAGCGCCGTCGTGATGCGCTGATGTTCAGCACGCAGGTTCTGACCGTGCTTTTGGCGCCGATGATGTTCGGCCTCTGGGCCGTGGCCGAACCCGCCATGCTTGTCATCTTCGGGCAGAACTGGGCCTATGCCTGGCCGGTTCTCGGCCTGCTGGCGCTATCAAAAGCCATTCTAACACCATGCAGCACCTTCATTCCCTACCTGAAGGGTGCAGGTTACGGCCGCGTATTGTTCTGGTCGGCGACGATCCGCGCCATCGTCACCACGGTGGCAGTGTGGCTCGCAGCACTTTACGGCACGCTGATCGACGCCATGGTCTGGCTCTGCATCGTCAATGCGGTAACGCTGGTCGCCTATTCCTGGGCGGTGTTCAAGGCGAGCGACACACCGTTCTTCCGCGGCCTTTATGTCAGCAGCAGGCCGATGATCGCGGCGTTGGTGATGGCCGTTGCGGTACGTTATCTGCTTCACGTTCTGGCTGAGCGCATTCCCAGTGCCACCCTTCAGGTTCTCATCGGCGCAGCCGTGGGCGGCGTCATCTACGGGGTGCTGATCCTGCTCACCGAACGCGCGCTGCTTGGGAAAATCTTAGGCATGGTCAAATCGCGGCGTATGCGGGATACTGCAACCCAAGGTTAGGAATATAGCGGAAAAATACGCCTCATTTCCGCCGTTAAGCGCCCTCGCCGCGAGGTTTTCATTCACCGCGGCGAGGTCAAGTCAGCCGTCTTTTTGCAGCGCAACATCACGACAAATGACAAATTCACACGCTTCAGCGATTTTTAACGATGTGTGAGTTTGCAAAAATTACATTTATTTCAATTATTTGACTTCTATTCGGCGAAGAAATGGCGCCGACGCCAGACATTCACCCGCAAAATCTAATCTTGTGTTTTTCCCGCGTCGCCACATTTTATCCCAAAGTCGAAACCAGACTTTCCAGTGCGGGCTTACGTTCGCTCTGGTTGCAACGCGGCGTGGGTGGACGCCGCCCAATAGGGGTGACTGATGTGACTGTCGATCAGAACCTATCCTCCCGTATCAACTTGATGCGCATATTGCTGATATCAGGAATCGTGTTCGTCCATGTGCCGCACGATGCCGAGACCAGCCCGTTTCTCGGCCTTTACGGCTTCTTCGACTGGCTGCGGGTTTTTCTGGGCGATGCGCTGTTTCGCATCGGCGTTCCCTGTCTCAGCGCCATTTCCGGCTATCTGCTGTTTCGCCGCGGCATGAGCGGGTTCGATTATCCGGCGACGATCCGCTCCAAGTCAAAAACCGTGCTGCTGCCTTTCCTTCTGTGGAATGGCGCGCTGTTTGCGGCCGTATTGCTGATCCAGCTCTTCGATGTCGGCATCGGGTATTTCCCCGATCTGTGGAATGCCAGCCCGCGTGAAATCATCAGCCATGGAACCGCACTCGAAGAGCTGCCGGTAAATGTGCCGCTTTATTTCCTGCGCGACCTGTTCGTCTGCATCCTGCTGTCGCCGGTGCTCGCCTTTCTGATGCGCCGCTTCGCCCTGCCGACCCTCGCCATCCTGCTCTTCATCACCGCCATGCCTGACCTGACGATCTTCATCGTCCAGAAGAAATCCATTCTCTTCAGCTTCTCGCTCGGTATCGCGCTTGCTCTCCACCGTATCGACGTCAAGGCGCTCGACCCCTACGCCGTGCCGATCATGGCGCTGACCTTTGTCGCCTCGGCCATGTTGGCGACGGGACTTTATCTCACCGGGCCGGAATTCACCTTCTGGCTCAACATGTCGCGCAATCTGCTTGCCGTCTTCGGCGCGCTCGGCTTCTGGGCATCCTCCGCGCTGTTGATCCGCAGCCGGCTTGGCCAGCGGCTTGCCGAAACCGGCAGCCTGAGCTTCTGGATATTCTGCGCCCACTATCCCCTGCTCGTCATCATGTGGATGGTCTGGAACAAGGGCGGGCCGGACTTCTATCCCGCCTTCTATATCACCGCGACACTTTCCGCCTTTGTCATTCTGATCATCAGCAACGCGCAGACGCGGAAATATCTACCGGCCGTCTATTCCGTGCTCACCGGAAGCCGCAACGGCAAACGCAAGACGATGACCGATTTTGCGACCAAACGGGCCTCCATGATCGGCCCGCCCACATCCGAAACACTTTATTCGCAACGACAGAGGTGAACCAATGACAACATTTGTCACCCGCGTTCAGACACGCATTCTTCTTGCCACGGCCCTTTCGGCCGCAGCTTTTGCAACGCCGATCCACGCGCAGGAAGGCAACGGCACGTCCTTCATCGAGAACTTCGATTCCATGGACCGATCTTTCTGGTACGTTTCCGACGGCTGGAACAACGGCGCGCATCAGAACTGCACCTGGTCGAAGAAGCTGGCAACGGTGGAAAACGGCCAGCTCACGCTCGGTTTCGAGGAAGCCAAGGCCGGTGATCGCAACTTCGCCTGCGGTGAAATCCAGACCAAGGGGCGCTATCGCTACGGCACCTATGAAACACGGATGAAGGCCGCCACCGGCTCCGGCCTGAACTCCGCCTTCTTCACCTATATCGGCCCGACCGACAAGAAGCCGCACGATGAAATCGACTTCGAGGTTCTCGGCAAGAACACGGGCAAGGTGCAGCTGAACCAGTATATTTCCGCCAAGGGCGGTAATGAGAAGCTGGTGCCTGTGGAAGGCGGCGCCGATGCCGGCTTCAACGACTACGCCTTCGTCTGGGAGCCGCAGCGCCTGCGTTATTACGTCAACGGCAAGCTCGTCCATGAAGTGACGGACGAGACGAAAATCCCCCAGAACGCCCAGAAGATTTTCTTCAGCCTGTGGGGCACCGACACGCTGAAGGACTGGATGGGCCGGTTCTCCTATGCGGGACCATCACAAATGATCGTTGACCGGTTTGCCTTCACGGCGCTCGGTGACAAATGCCAGTTTCCAGAGTCCATCGCCTGCGCCCTTAACTGACCGCATTTTTGAACCGCTCCGATTTTTTGCACCAAAACCCAAGCTGCGGCGTCTCTGACGCATGAAACCAACCGGAACCCTGCATGACCCATGTTCTTTATCTCGCGCATGATCTGTCGGACCCCGCCATTCGTCGGCGGGTGCTGACCTTGCTTGCGGGCGGGGCACGGGTCACGCTGGCCGGTTTCCGGCGTGGGCAGAACCGGCTGGCGGAGATTGAAGGCGTCGTGCCCGTTGTGCTCGGGGAAACCGCCGACGGGCAGTTTTTGCAGCGCATGGCGGCGGTGGCGAAAGCCAGCCTCTCGCTGGGCAAGACCCTGAACGACATCCCCGCGCCCGATGTCATTCTTGCCAGAAACCTGGAAATGCTGGCTTTGGCAAAGCGGGCCATGTCGATCTATGCCGGGCAGCCGGCACTGGTTTATGAATGTCTCGACATTCACCGCCTGCTTCTCAACAAGGGCAAGCCCGGGCAGATGCTGAATGCCGCCCAGCGTTATTTCGCCCGCGACGCGAAGCTGCTGATCACCAGTTCTCCGGCCTTCGTGGAGCATTATTTCAAGCCCGTGTCGGGCCTCGACCTTCCCGTCCTGCTGCAGGAAAACAAGGTGCTGGCGCTCGACACCGCCGTTGCCGCCGCCCCGCAACCGCGCCCGCCCGCCCCCGGCGAGCCGTGGAAAATCGGCTGGTTCGGCGCGCTTCGCTGCCGCAAATCACTTGAAATCCTTGCCGAATTTGCCGGACGCATGGAAGGCAGGGTCGAAATCATCCTGCGCGGCCGGCCGGCCTATTCGGAGTTTTCAGATTTCGACGGTTTCGTAGCCGCCGCCCCGCATGTGCATTTCCACGGGCCTTACAAGAACCCCGAAGACCTCGCCGCCATCTATAACGAGGTGCAGTTCACCTGGGCGATCGACTTTTTCGAGGAAGGCCAGAATTCGAGCTGGCTTCTGCCCAACCGGCTTTATGAGGGCTGCCTTTATGGCACCCTGCCGATTGCGCTTGCCGGCACGGAAACCGCGCGTTTCATCGAAAAGCGCGATATCGGCTTTGTCCTGCAGAATGCCGGCGCTGACGATCTCGCCGCCCTGTTTGCGGAGATGAACCCGCAAATCTATGCGGACGCCTTCAACACCCTCTCGACAACAGACAGGAAACAATGGCTGACCGACCGCGACGATTGCCGTCAGCTGGTCCAGCACTTGTCCTCTTTCGCCAAATCCGCCTCCGGCCACGCCCGCGAAGCGCAGTTTTCACCCGTGTAGTGCGTAGGGGGCAAATCATGGAAGGTCTTGGTCATTCCGGCATCAGAACGCTGATCGTCATACCCTGCCTCAATGAGGCGAAGACGATCGAGGGGCTGCTTGTCAAATTTACCGGTGCGATGCAGGGACGTCTCTTCCGCATCGTGGTCGCCGATGGCGGCAGCACGGATGGGACCCGCGATATCGTTTCCGCCTTTGCCGCAAAGGACGATCGCGTCACGCTTCTCGCCAATCCGAAGCGCATCCAGAGCGCCGGCATCAATCTTGCCGTCGCCACCTTCGGCGAGGATTTCGACTATCTCATCCGCATCGACGCCCATGGCGATTATCCCGATGATTATTGCCAGTGGCTGATCGAGGACGCCGAGCGCACCGGTGCGGATTCCGTCGTCGTCGCCATGGATACGGTCGGCCACGGCCTGTTCCAGAAGGCGACGGCCATCGCCCAGAATTCCAAGCTCGGCAATGGCGGCTCCAAGCACCGCGAGGGCGCGAAAGGCCACTGGATCGACCACGGCCACCACGCACTGATGCGGATCGCCGCTTTCGATGCGGTGGGCGGTTATGACGAGAGCTTCAGCCATAACGAGGATGCCGAACTGGATTTCCGGCTGCGCAAATCCGGTTTCCGCATCTGGATGACCGACAAGACCCGCATGACCTATTATCCGCGTTCAAGCGTCATGCCGCTCTTCAGGCAATATCTCGCCTATGGTCGTGGCCGGGCGAAGAACCTCCTGAAACATCGCTCGATCCCGAAAATCCGCCAGATGATTCCGCTCGCCGTCCTGCCGGTTTTCATTCTCGCGCTGCTGTCGCTCGTGCATTGGGCAGCACTTATTCCGCTCGGCCTCTGGATCGCCGCATGTGTGGGTTATGGCTTGTGGATGGCAATAGGTCAGCAAAACCCATACGGCCCGCTCGCCGCCTTTTCGGCGATGGTGATGCATCTGGCCTGGTCCACCGGCTTCTGGCTGGAACTCCTGAAATCCCGGGGAAGAAAGGCTGTCTCATGACCGACAACACCGTCACCGGCACGCAAAATCTCAAGACCGTCGATATCGGCATCTGCACCTACAGACGCCCGGCACTCGTCGCCACACTTCTGTCACTCTTCGAGCTGGACGTGCCGGAAGGCGTGAAAGTTCGCCTGATTGTGGCCGATAATGACGAGGAGCCGAGCGCCAAGGCAAGCGTCGATCGCCTGCGTGAAACCGCACCCTTCGAGATCACCTATGTTCATTGCCCGAAATCGAATATTTCGATTGCCCGCAATGCCTGCCTGTCGGAATGCAGCGCGGATTATCTCGCCTTTATCGATGATGACGAGACCGCCCCGCCGCACTGGCTGGCCGCCCTTCTGGAAAAAGCCGACGAGACCGGTGCGGAAACCGTCCTCGGCCCCGTGACGGCGGTTTACCGGGACAATGCGCCTGGCTGGATGAAACGCGGCGATTTCCACTCGACAGTTCCGGTCTGGGTCAATGGCGAGATCATCACCGGCTATACCTGCAACACGCTGCTCAAGATGGATGCGCCCTCGGTGAAGGGCCGGCGCTTCGCGCTGGCGCTCGGCCAGAGCGGCGGCGAGGACACCCATTTCTTCTCGCATCTCCACGCCGCAGGCGGCCGTATTGTCTTTGCTGAAGACGCCGTCTTGTCGGAGCCGGTTCCGGAAAATCGGGCAAGCTTCATGTGGCTTGCCAAACGCCGCTTCCGCTCCGGCCAGACCCACGGCCGCGTGCTGGCTGAAAAGAAACCCGGTGCACGCCGTGTGGTTCAGGTGCTGAAGGCAGGTTCGAAAGTCCTGTATTGTGGCGTATTCGCCGCCTTGAGCGGCTTCAACGCCGTGCGCCGCAACCGTTATGCGCTGCGCGGCGCGCTGCATATGGGTTCGATGAGCGGCGCTTTCGGCGTGCGCGAAATCCGCCAGTATGGCGCGGTGGAGGCGACCTGATGGAAAATCTCACCTCCCCGCCCGATATCAGCTTCGTCATCGCCGCCTATAATGCCGCCGATACGATCGAAGCCGCCGTTCAAAGCGCGCTCGACCAGCAGGGTGTGACGCTGGAGGTCATCGTCGTCGACGATCGTTCCGCCGACGATACCATCCCCTTCGTTGAGGCGATTGCCGCCATCGATCCCCGCATCCGCCTGCTTGCGCTCGAAGAAAACCGCGGTCCGGGTGGTGCACGCAATGCCGGCATCGAGGCCGCGACGGGACGCTGGATCGCCGTGCTCGATTCCGACGACGTCATCCGCCCGGAGCGTTCTGCCTGCATGATGTGCCGGGCGGAGGCCGCCAATGCTGACATCGCTGTCGATAATCTCGATGTGGTCTATACCGACGGCAGGCCGATGGAGACGATGTTTCCGGAAGAGTTTCTGGAGGAACGATCCACCCTCACGCTTGAGGACTTCATTTCCTCCAACATCCTGTTCCGCTCCACCTTCAATTTCGGCTACATGAAACCGATGTTCCGGCGCGATTTCCTCAATAGCGAGGCACTGCGCTTCCGCGAGGATATCCGCATCGGCGAGGATTATATCCTGCTCGCCTCGGCGCTCGCCGCCGGCGGCCTCTGCGTCATCGAACCGAAGCCGGGTTACATTTACAATATCCGCGAAGGCTCGATTTCGCGCGTGCTCGAACTTCATCACGTCGAAGCGATGATGCGGGCGGATCAGGAATTCCTGAGCCATTACACTCTGCTGCCCGCCGCCATGGATGCGCAGCAGGCGAGAGCCCGCAGCCTGCGGCTGGCGCATAATTTTTTGACATTGGTGGAAAACATCAAGAGCCGCTCGGTACTGGGCGCCTTGAAGACCACAATCCGAGATCCTGCCGTGCTGGGGCACTTAAGAATGCCGATTGCAGTGCGGCTGAGGAGGCTGCGGGACGCCATGTTTGCGCCCGGAGCGAATACAGGGGTGAAAAGACAGATTTCGTGAAATTTACGCGTAGACGAAATCTGCGCGGGGACTGGGGACAGATCAAACCTTGATGAAGGAGAACGCGATGGACCTGAACAAAACTGTCAGAAAAGCCGTCATTCCGGTAGCCGGCAACGGCACGCGGTTTTTGCCCGCCACCAAGGCGATGCCAAAGGAAATGCTGACGATCGTCGATCGACCGGTCGTGCAATATGCTGTCGACGAAGCCATGCAGGCCGGTATCGAGCATATTATTTTCGTCACGAGCCGTAACAAGACCGCCATCGAAGACTATTTCGACAGCGCGCCTGAACTCATCAATACGCTGACCCGCTCCGGCAAGACCGTGCAGGTACTGCAGCTTGAAAAGATGCTGCCGGTTGCCGGCACCGTCAGCTATACGCGCCAGCAGGTGCCGCTTGGTCTCGGCCACGCCGTCTGGTGTGCTCGCGAACTGGTGGGCAAGGAGCCTTTCGCGCTGCTTCTGCCTGACATGGTGTCCTATGGCGCACGCGGCTGCATTGCCGGGCTGATGGAGCTTTATGACGAAGTCGGCGGCAATATTCTCGGCGTCGAGGAATGCCTGCCCGAGGAAGTGTCGTCCTATGGCGTCGTCGGCGTCGGCCAGAAGGTCAATCACGGCTTTGCGGTCACCGAAATGGTCGAAAAGCCGGAACCATCCAAGGCGCCTTCGAATTATTACCTGAATGGCCGTTACATCCTGCAGCCGGAAATCTTCGATATTCTCGCCAAGCAGGAGCGCGGCGCGGGCAATGAAATCCAGTTGACCGACGGCATGAGGCGGCTTGCGGAAAAGCAGTCTTTCCATGCGCAGAAATATAGCGGTCGCACCTTCGACTGCGGCAGCAAGCAGGGCTTCATTGCCGCAAACGTCGCCTTCTCGCTGCTGCGCGCGGACATGGAAGCCCAGGTTCTCGCTTCGGTGAAGGAACTGGTGGCGAACCACGAAAGCCGCGTCCAGGCGGCCTGACTTTAATCGCGCCGCCGGGGGAGGCGGCCGGCGCACCAATAACGGGGGGCGGGAAGGCGAGTTTATTCGGCTTCCCGCGTACCATTTTTAATTCACAAGGTAGGTCCATGCACCACAAGACCTTTAAATCCAATATCGGTTTTCCGGAGTCCGGCAAGGATTCCGACACGTTCATCGACCTCGACCGCCTGTGGGCCGCCGTGGTGCGTCGTGCCAATGTCATTGCCGCCTCCGTCATTGCAGCCGTGGTTCTGGCCGGCCTCTATCTGGTGCTTGCGACCCCCGTTTACACCGCGATGACGCAGGTGCTGCTGGATGAAAGCCTTTCCCGTTATGCGGAAGAGGAATCGCCGGTGCCCGCCGCCCAGATCGTCGACAACCGCATCGCCAGCGCCGTGGAAATTTTGAAATCCAAGGAAATGGCGCTGACAGTGGTCGACAAGGCCAAGTTCGACGAGAATGACATCATCGTCAATCCGCCGATGTCGCCGGTCGAACTCGTCAAAACCTCCGTGCGTGGTATCCTTGATCTCGTCCTGCCGGGCGATCCGCCCGTCTCCGAAGCCGCAATCCGCGCCGGACGCCGCGAAAAGGCCGCCGCCGTGCTGCAGCAGTCCTTGACGGTGGAACGTGTCGGCCGCAGCTCGGTCATCGCGATTTCCACCCGCTCGACCGACCGCCAGCTCGCAGCGCAGATCGCCAAGACCTATGCACAGGCCTACCTCACCGAACAGCTGAACGCCAATTTCGACGCCAGCGAGCGCGCTTCTGTATGGTTGCAGGAACGCATGACCGACCTCAACCAGCGCGCCCAGGCAGCCGAACTTGCAGTTCAGAAATACAGGTCTGACAACAATATCGTATCCTCACGCGGTGAGCTTATGTCGGAAAGCCAGCTTGCCGATCTTAATGGCCAACTGATTTCCGCACAGGCGGATGCAGCTACTGCCTCTGCCCGCTACAGCCAGTACAAGTCGATTATCGACCGCGGGCCGGAGACAGCTGTCGACAATGCCGTCGTGTCGGCCCGTGATACCGACAACTCGGTCATTCAGGATTTGCGCAAGCGCTACATCACCATTTCCGACAGGCAGCGCGGCATCGTCCAGCAATTCGGCGCCGACCATCCGCAGGCAGCCGCGCTCGACGCCGAGAAAAAAGAGATTTCGCAGCAAATCTTCCAGGAATTGCAGCAGCTGACCGGCAGCTTCAAGAACGAGGTCGACGTTGCCAATTCGCGCGTGCAGTCGTTGCGTGACAGTATCGACAAGGTAGCTGGTCGCAATTCTCAAGCCAACATCACCATGGTGCAGCTGCGTGAACTCGAACAGCGGTCCACGGCGCTGCGCACCCTTTATCAGTCCTATCTCGGCCGCTTCGAGGAAGCCTCGCAAAAGCAGTCGCTGCCGATCGCCAAGGCACGCATCATCTCCGAAGCGGGCCTGCCGACATCGCCTTCCAGCCCGAAAAAGACCATGACCATGGCGCTTTCGGTCGTTCTCGGCCTGATGCTGGGCGGGGGTATCGCGGCGCTTCTCGAGTTCCGGGACCGCTTCTTCCACACCGGCAATGACGTGCGTGACAATCTGCGCATGCGCTTTCTCGGCTACCTCCCCTTCATTGGGGAAAGGGGCGTGGAAAACGCCAAGGCCGGCACCAGCGCCGCCACCCCCGGCGGCGAACATGCCACGCTTGACGAAAGCGGGCAGGTCTCGTTCCAGAAAATGCTGCGCCTTGCCGTCGACAGCCCGCGCTCCAGTTTCGCGGAAACGTTGCGCAACGTGAAGCTGACCGCGGATGTCGTCATTCAGGAACGTCAATGCCGGGTCATCGGCGTCATTTCCTGCCTGCCGAACGAGGGCAAGTCGGTCGTGGCGCTCAATCTCGCCGGTCTGATCGCCTCCACCGGCAAGCGCACCCTCGTCGTCGATGCGGATATCCGCAATCCCGGCCTCAGCCGCATGCTGACGACGCGGCAATCCGCCGGTCTGGTGGAAGTTGTGCTCGATGAAATTCCGTGGACGCAGGCGGTAAAGGTCGATACGCGCACGAAAATGGGCATCCTGCCGGTTTCGACCAGCAACCAGTTCGCCCATTCGAGCGAGTTGTTGTCCTCCTCCGGCATGCGCAAATTCATCGACTCGGCGCGCGAGGCCTGCGATTACATCATCGTCGACCTGGCGCCTGTCGTCCCCGTCATCGATGCCAAGGCCTTTGCACCGCAGGTGGACGGTTTCGTCTTCGTCACCGAATGGGGCAAGACGCCGATCCAGATGGTGCAGAACCTGATGGCCAACGAGCCGCAGATCGCCAACAAGACGCTCGGCATCGTGCTGAACAAGACCGACATGACGGAACTGCAGCGTTATGCCGGCCCCGGCGGTTCGGAGCACTATCACGAGAAATTCTCGGCCTATTACGGCGATGCGAAGCCGCCGGTGAAGGAAGAGGCGTAATCGTGAAACGGCCCGGTGAAAACCGGGCCGTTTTATTCTGTGGAAGATTCGAACGATAAACCCATGGTATTGCCCCCCGAAATTGCGCATTGATGGCAGAAAGCCAACCGCAAGCAGGACCAATGCCATGCCATCACCCATCGCCTTTGTTTCACGGATGAATGCGGAAACGGAAGCCGTCTGGAAACAGGCGCTGCGCGCCGCCATGCCGCAGGAGGACATCCTCTCCTTCTCCGAATTGACGGACGAACAGCGACGGGCAGTGGACTTTGCCATCGTCGCCAATCCCGATCCCGCCGATATCGCCGCGCTTCCGGGCCTCACATGGATTCACAGCCTGTGGGCGGGCGTCGAGCGGCTGGTGCTGGAGCTGGGCGACAAGGCTCCCCCCATCGTCCGGCTGAAGGACCCGGAGCTTTCCCGCGTGATGGCCGAAGCCGTTCTGGCATGGACCTACTATCTGCAGCGCGACATGCCGGCCTATCGTGAAAACCAGCAAAAGGCCCTTTGGCAGGAGCTGGACTACCGCCATCCCGGCGAGATGACCATCGGTCTCCTTGGCCTTGGAGCGCTTGGCACCGCTGCAGCCGAGCGCCTCACCCATGCCGGCTTCAATGTCGCCGGCTGGAGCCGCTCGGCCAAGGTGATCGAAGGCGTGGAAACGCTGACCGGCGATGCCGGGCTGCAAGCCTTGCTGGAAAAAAGCGACATTCTCGTCTGCCTCGTCCCGCTCACCGACGCGACGCGTGGCCTTCTCGATGCCGGCCGTTTCGCCGCAATGAAACAGGGGGCGGCGCTGATCAACTTCGCCCGCGGTGCGGTCATCGTCGCCGACGACCTGATCGCGGCGCTCGATTCCGGCCGCCTTTCGCATGCCGTTCTCGATGTCTTCGAACAGGAGCCGCTGCCCACGGCTTCGCCATTCTGGCAGCACCCGAAAGTCACGGTCCTGCCACATATTTCCGCCCCGACAAGCCGCGAAAGTTCGGCGCGGATCGTCGCGGGCAATGTTCGCGCATGGCGCGAGACCGGCAGGCTGCCGGAAACGGTTGACATGATCAGAGGTTACTGAGCCGGCAACAAAACGGCGGGCGTACTATTCCGCCACGGCGCTCTTTGCCGTATGGGCCTGCTCGACCGCCGAAACGATCTGCTGTTCGTCATAGGGCTTGGTGAGCAGCACCGCGCTTTCGGGCGCCCCTTCCGGCAAATGGCTGTCGCCCGTCGCAAACACGATGGCAAGCCCCGGCTTGCGGCGCAGAGCCTCCACCGCCAGCTCGCCGCCCTCCATGTCGGGCAGACCGAGATCGGTGACGAGAACATCTATGCGGTCTGCCTCGATCACCTTCAGCGCCTGAGCCGCATTTCCGGCCTCGACGACGGCAAAGCCGCTCTCCGCCAGCATCTCCGTCGAATTCATCCGGATCAGCTCGTCATCTTCGACCAGAAGGACGCGTATGGACCGGTTTTCGTTTTCGACCGTCCTCACCGGTTCGGAAGGCTTGGAATAACCCGGCGCAACTGCCGGCCGCGCTCTCGCCAAAGAAACCTGCTTGCGGTTGGCAATCACATGGCGGATGCGCCGTGCCAGCGCTTCGCGCGTATAGGGCTTGGAGAGAAGCTCCACCCCGGCATCCAGCTTGCCGCCATGCACGATGGAGTTTTCGGTGTAACCCGAGGTGAAGAGAACGGCGAGGTTGGGCAGCCTTTCCTGCGCGCGGCGCGCCATTTCCCGGCTTTTCAAAGGCCCGGGCATTACCACGTCGGTGAAGATGACATCGATCGGAATGCCGCTTTCCACCACCGTCAAACCGGCCTGCGCATCACGGGCGGTGAGCACCCGGTAACCGAGATCACTCAGCGTCTCGACGACGGTGTTGCGCACTTCCTCGTCATCTTCCACCACAAGAATGGTTTCCGTTCCGCCCTCCACGGGGCCGGTCGGCATCACTACTTCCCGGTCCTCATCGGCGGCGGAGCGCGGCAGATACATCTTCACCGTCGTGCCCTGCCCCACCTCGCTATAGATGTTGACGTGGCCGCTGGACTGTTTTGCAAAACCATAGACCATCGAAAGGCCGAGACCGGTGCCTTTGCCCTCCGGTTTGGTCGAAAAGAACGGCTCGAAGACTTTTTCGAGGATCTCCGGCGACATGCCCGACCCGGTATCGGTGACGGCGAGCATGACATATTGCCCCGCCGAAACCTCCGAATGCTTGCGGGCATAATCGCGGTCGAGCACCGCATTGCCCACTTCAATGGTCAGCTTGCCGTGCCCTTCCATGGCGTCGCGCGCATTGATGGCGAGATTGAGAAGCGCGTTCTCCACCTGGTTGGGATCGGCATAGGTGTTCCAGAGACCGCCCGAGGTGATAACCTCCACCTCGATCGCCTCACCGAGCGAACGGCGAAGCAGATCGTCCATGCCGGTCACGAAACGGGAAATATTGATGACGCGCGGTTCCAGCGCCTGGCGACGGCCGAAGGCCAGCAGCTGGTTGGCCAGCTTTGCGCCGCGATGGACACCCGCCAGCGCATTTTCCAGCCGCCTTTCGGCGCGCTCATTGCCGATCACATCCTTGGAGAGCAATTGCAGATTGCCGGCGATCACCTGCAGAAGATTGTTGAAATCATGCGCGACGCCGCCGGTCAGCTGGCCAATGGATTCCATCTTCTGCGCCTGTTGCAGAGCCTTTTCGGTCTGGCGGCGCTCCGCCATTTCCGCCTCGACACGGGCTTCAAGGCTTTCGTTCAATTGCCGAAGCTGCTCTTCCGCCCGGATGCGGTGGCGAATTTCGCGCTCGAGATTGCTGGCATGTTCCTTGAGGGTGTCTTCGGCCCGCCGCTGCTCGGTTATGTCAGTGTGAACGCCGACCCATTCGGTAATGGCGCTGGACTTGTCGAAAATCGGCACGCCGCGGATCAAAAAAGTGCGGTAGACGCCGTCGTGACGGCGCACGCGGTGTTCCCAGACATAGGTCGACTTTTCCGCGACCGCGCTGTTCCAGCTTTCGACAGACCCCTGCCTGTCCTCCGGGTGGACGGCGTCCGCCCAGCCAAAGCCCTGATATTCTTCCGGAGTCTGGCCCGTCAGCGCCGCCCAGGCAGGCTGCTCGCCCAGCATCCTGCCATCGGCGCTGTTGGTCCACAGCACGCCGTGCACCGCATCCACCGCCGCACGGAAACGGTTGTTGCTGATGAGGATTTCCTGTTCTGAGCGCTTGCGGTCCTCGATATCGATGATCAGCACATAGATGCCATCGATGGAGCCATCCGTAATATAGCGCGGCACATAGCGGATTTCGGCGGCGCGCATGGTGCCGTCGGGCCTGCGGATCACGGTGTCGGAAACGATCTTCTCGCCGGCGAGCGCACGATCCAGATAGGCCCTGCGCGCCTCAAAAAACGCCTCGCCGACGATTTCGGGAACGCTGCGGCCGATCACCTCCTCGGCACGGCGGCCGAACCATTCCAGGTAGCCGTCATTGGCGAATTTATAAACGTAATCACGATCGACATACCCGACCAGAATGGGCAGGGCATTGGTGAGCCGGCTTAGTTCCTTGCGGCTCTGCTCCAGCGCCTCCACGGCCTTCACCTTGTCGGTATTTTCGAGCACGGTACACAAAACGCCGTCCACCGTGCCGCTCTCATTGTAGATCGGCGTGTAGAACAGATCGAAGATCACCTCTTCCGGCAGGCCATGTCGCATCAGCGTCATCGGCTGGTCGCGATAGGCCATGACCTCACCGCGAAAACCGGCCTCCAGAATACGGCTGTTCCAGTCCCATATTTCCGGCCAGATGCCGGGCACCGTTCCGCCCAGCGCCCGCGGGTGATAATTGCCGGCGATCTCCGCATAGCCGTCATTGTAGATCATCACGTGATCCCTGCCCCACATCAGCACCTGCGGAATGGGGGAATTGACGACGGAATTAGCCTTTTGCCTCAGATTTTGCGGCCATTCGCAAATAGGACCGAGCGATGTCTTCGACCAGTCGAAGCGGCGCACAAGCTCACCCGTTTCACCACCACCGATCGGCCATACCGGGGCAGCACGAAGATTGGTCATTCAACATCACCACAAAAACCGAGAGGAAATCTCCCGTAATACAGAACAAGATAAAAGTCCAAGAAAACAGAAACTTCCGTTTATTGTTCCCCCGGGTTTCTTCAAATACTGAAAAAGTTCCACTCTTCCGAAATATTGGGATGCGCCAGCGCAGGGGCGCGGCGAATTCGGTGTCTCCACACCACGGATTTCAGGCTCGCGTTCGCGGGACCGGATAATTGATTGATAATTGCCATCCTCAATACGCCAGAATCTGCCGCAAACGGAACGGCCAGAAAGCAATTATTAAGCCTCAATAAAGGCGCTGGCGGTCGCGGTGCCGTCAGCACCCGGGTCTTCGCCACACCGCGACCAGAGGGAACAAAAATGAAAATACTTTTGGGTGCCACAATTCTTTCCGCCGGCTTCGCCTTTTCAGGCGGCGCAGCCTATGCTGCCGACTGCGGAAACGTGACAATCGCCAGCATGAACTGGCAATCCGCCGAAGTTGCCGCCAACCTGGACAAGTTCATTCTTGAAAAGGGCTATGGATGCTCCGCCGAAATCGTGACCGGCGACACCGTGCCGACACTGACCTCCATGGCCGAAAAAGGCCAGCCGGATATTGCCCCCGAGGCATGGGTCAGCCTGCAGCCGGAAATCGTCAAGCAGGGTCTGGAAGGCGGCAAAGTGGTCGCGGCCGCAAAAATTCTTTCCGATGGCGCTGTTCAGGGCTGGTGGATCCCGAAATACCTCGCAGATGCCAATCCCGATCTCAAGACCATTCCGGACCTCTTCAAACATCCCGAGCTCTTCCCGTCGCCGGAAGACAAGTCGAAGGGCGCCGTGTTCAACGGCCCGCAGGGCTGGGGCGGCACTGTCGTCACCGCGCAGCTGTTCAAGGCTTTCGGCGGTGAAAAGGCCGGCTTCACCCTCGTTGACACCGGCTCCGCCGCAGGTCTCGACGGTTCCATCGCCAAGGCTTACGAAGCCAAGCAGCCATGGGTCGGCTATTATTGGGCGCCCACCTCGCTGCTCGGCAAATACGAGATGGTAAAGCTCGAATTCGGCACGGACTATGATGCGGCAGAATGGAAGCGCTGCACCTCGGTTGCCGATTGTCCGGACCCGAAGCCGAACGCATGGCAGGTGGACGACGTGCAGACGCTGGTCAGCAAGTCCTTTGCCGATCGTGCCGGCCCCGCCATGGACTATCTCAACAAACGCGCCTGGACCAACGCGACCGTCAACAAGCTGATCGCCTGGATGACGGATAACCAGGCGACCGGCGAAGATGGCGCCAAGCAGTTCCTGAAGGAAAACGAAGCTCTCTGGACGGGCTGGGTTTCTCCGGAGGTCGCGGAAAAGGTCAAGGCCGCCCTTTAAAAGCCGGTCCTTACATATCTGCCCGGCAACCGGCGTTCGCCAGCGGCGACGCCGCGCCCGCACCGGCTCCGAAATGCCCAAGGCTTTCGGTGGCGATGCGCCGGTTCAACAGAGCGTTCCGCCTTGCGTCCTGAAGGATGCGCGGCGCTCTGGCGATTTTGCTCCCGGAGCGCGGAGGACATCGATCCCCGCCTCCGGTTCGTCATGGAGAACAGGATATGGAATGGCTTTTCAAATTTCCGACCATGAATGACGATGCTCTGCGCGCGCTGAAAAAAGTCATCGACGAGGGGTTCCGGGCTTTTACCCGAACCTATGGCGGCGCAATCGAGGGGCTGTTTACCCCCCTTCAGAGCTTCCTCATCTGGGCGGAAAGGCTTTTGATCGGCGCCCCCTGGCCGGTCGTTATTCTTATTGTCGCCGCGCTCGCCTGGTTCGGCAGCCGCAGCGCCACCATTGTTTCGCTGTGTTGCGGCATTCTCTTCGCCATCGGCTGGTTCGGCATGTGGGAAGACACGATGAAGACGGTCTCGATGATCTTCGTCTGTGCGGTGCTGTCCATCGTCGTCGGCCTGCCTATCGGCATCGCCATGGCGCGCTCCAACCGCCTGCAGAGCGTGGTCAATCCCGTTCTCGACGTGATGCAGACGATGCCGAGTTTCGTCTATCTCATTCCCGTCGTCATGCTGCTCGGCATCGGCCGCGTGCCTGGCGTCATCGCCGTCGTCATCTATGCCATTCCGCCGATGATCCGGCTCACCAATCTCGGCATCCGCATGGTCGACCACGACGTGCTGGAGGCTGCCGATGCCTTCGGCTCATCGAAGCGCCAGAAGCTTTTCAAGGTGCAGCTGCCGCTCGCACTCCCCACCATCATGGCCGGCATCAACCAGACCATCATGATGGCGCTCGCCATGGTCGTCATTGCCTCGATGATCGGCGTGCAGGGTCTTGGCCAGCCGGTGCTGAAGGCCATCGCCAACCAGTATTTCACGCTCGGCGTATTCAACGGGCTTGCCATCGTCGGCATCGCCATCATCTTCGACCGCATCAGCCAGGCCTATGGCCTTCGCCTGCAAAAACACCGGGAAGTGGCGCATGGCTAGTCAATCGATCGAAATTCGCAGCCTCTACAAGATTTTCGGCCCCAAGGCGGCCGACTATGTCGACCCCGTCAAGGCCGGAATGTCCAAGGCGGATCTCAATGCCAAACATGGCCACGTGCTCGGCCTGCGTGATATCAACATCACCATGCCGGGCGGACAGATCACCGTTATCATGGGCCTTTCCGGCTCCGGCAAATCGACGCTTATCCGCCACGTCAACCGGCTAATCGACCCGACCGCCGGCGAAATCCTCTATGGCGGCACCGATGTCTGTCGCCTCAACGAAGCGGACCTGCTGGAATTTCGCCGCCACAAGACGGCGATGGTGTTCCAGAAATTCGGCCTCTTGCCGCACCGCAACGTGCTGCAGAATGTCGTCTATGGCCTCGAAGTGCAGGGCGTCGACAAGCGCGAACGGGAGGAAAGGGCGGAAGTCTGGATCAGGCGCGTGGGGCTGGAAGGCTTCTCCAACCATTATCCCAACCAGCTTTCCGGCGGCATGCAGCAGCGTGTGGGTCTGGCGCGGGCGCTCACCAATAATGCCGAAATCCTTTTGATGGACGAAGCCTATTCGGCGCTCGATCCGCTCATCCGTGTCGACATGCAGACGGTGCTTCTGGAACTGCAGAAGGAGTTGAAAAAGACCGTGGTCTTCATCACCCACGATCTCGACGAGGCGCTGCGGCTGGGCGACAAGATCGCCATCCTGCGCGATGGCGAAATCATCCAGCAGGGCACGGCAGCCGAAATCGTCATGTCGCCGGCCGACAGTTATATCGAGGCCTTCGTCGAGGAGGTCAATCGCGGCAGGGTCATTCGCCTCGGCGCCATCGTGCAGCCGGAGTTTTCCGGCCAGTCGCGGCTTCAGCTCGATGCGGATATGACGGTTGAAGAGGGCCTGCGCGCGCTCGTCCGGGAAAATGTCAGCAGCGCCACGGTCGTTGGAGAAAATGGCAAGGCGCTCGGCGCCGTCACCACCGACGCCATCATGCGCTGCCTCGTCAGGACCGCCTCGGGTGAAGAAGCGGGCGCGGCGGAACGGCTCTCAGGCTGAGCCTTCAAGCCACCCGGCCATGCCCTTCGCGGCGGCCTTGCCGGTGGCGAAACAGGCGGTGAGCAGATAACCGCCGGTCGGCGCTTCCCAATCCAGCATTTCCCCGGCAGCGAATATGCCGGGGAGCCTTTCCAGCATGTAGCTTTCATCAAGGCCGCTCCAGGCAATACCGCCGGCGGACGAAATCGCCTCGGCAATCGGTCTCGCCTGCAAAAGCGGTATCTCCGCATGTTTTATTCTCGCGGCGACAAACTCGTCCGGCATGGCGGCGATATCGGGAAATATTTCCCGCAGAAGCCCGACCTTCACAGCCGATAAGCCGGCCGCCTTGCGCATGCGGTTTGCAAAACTCTCCTTCCGGCCGAGCTTCCCCAGATCGAGGCTGAGACGTTCCACCGTACGTGCCGGTGCAAGATCAATCGCGAGCGATACTTTGCCCGCCTGTTCCAGCCGGTCGCGCAGGGCGGCGGAATGGGCATAGATCACGCTGCCCTCAATGCCATGCTTTGTTATCACGAATTCGCCCTGAAAGGCTCCTGCCGGCGAAATGGTGACCGTGGATTTCACCGCTTCACCCGCAAAACGCTCACGGAAGACATCACTCCAGTCAACGTCGAAACCGCAATTGGCCGGGCGGAACGGGGAGAGCTCGACGCCTTTGGCCGCAAGCGCCGGAACCCATGCGGCATCGGAGCCGAGACGCGGCCAGCTGGCACCGCCCAGCGCCAGCAGCACGGCATCGGCTTTGATAGTGATCTCGCCCTCCGGGGTCGAAAAAACCAGGTGCTCGCCGGAAAAACCCGTCCATCGATGCCGCGTCCTGATGGTTACGCCCTGCGCCTCCAGCCGGGCGAGCCATGCCCGCAGCAGCGGTGAGGCCTTCATGACCGTGGGAAACACCCGGCCCGAGGTGCCGACAAAGGTCTCCTGCCCCAGCCCCTGCGCCCAGTCGCGCAACATATCGGGGGTGAAATCATCGAGGGCGGCACGCAGCCGT
This sequence comes from Agrobacterium sp. CCNWLW155, assembly GCF_036888815.1. NCBI lineage: Bacteria > Pseudomonadati > Pseudomonadota > Alphaproteobacteria > Hyphomicrobiales > Rhizobiaceae > Agrobacterium > Agrobacterium sp. CCNWLW155. The sequence continues at coordinate 108,006 of NZ_JBAKFW010000007.1, read as the reverse complement.
GGTTCCGCCTCGCCAAACCGCTGACGGAAACTGTCGTAGTCTTCGGCATGGGTGATGTTGAGGCCGGATTTTCCGGCCATCAGCAATTTGCGCGCCACGGTCGGCATCGCTTCGAACACCGTCACGGCATGGCCCGCGGCCGAAAGCACCTCGGCCGCCATCAGTCCCGCCGGCCCGCCGCCGATAACAGCAACCTGCCTCGCCTTGCTCAAAACCTTCTCCATCGCCATCTTCGCCATTCCGAGCCTTATACCGATTTCCGCATGCGAATATATGCGTTATTGAAACGCCCATGTTCACGCTCGACCGCCCCGTTTCCTTTTCGCAGGATATCAAGAAAAGCCGCTTCATCGCCTTTGCCGCGCCGGTGACGGGCGAAGAGGATGCGAAGAACTTCCTCGCGGCGCATTCCGATCCCGACGCGAACCATAATTGCTGGGCATGGCGAAGCGGCCAGACCTATCGTTTCAGCGATGACGGCGAACCCTCGGGAACGGCCGGGAAACCGATCCTTCAGGCCATCGACGGCCAGGCGCTGGATAATGTCGCGGTTCTCGTCATCCGCTGGTTCGGCGGCATTCTCCTCGGCAGCGGCGGGCTCATGCGCGCCTATGGCGGCACGGCGGCGGCCTGCCTGCGGTTAGGCGAGACGTTACCGGTCATCGCTTATGTCAGCGCCACGCTGAGCTGCCCCTTCTCCGATCTGGCGCTGGTGAAATCACGCCTGTCCGCCACGCAGAACCTGCGGATGGAAAGGGAAGATTTCACCGGCACCGGCGCGGATATACTGCTCTCGGTTCCGGTCGAGGAAGCCGAACGGCTCACCCGGCTTCTGAGCGACCTGACCAGCGGGCGCGTCAATCTCCATATTCCCGACTAGCGGCCTGTCCGAATGTGCAATTCGTGCTAAGGAAGCGACATGTCATCCGAGCTTTCCAACCCCGTCTATAATCCGCCACTCGACCCCTGGCTCACCATCGTGCACCGCGACGAGGACCTGCTGGTGCTGGACAAGCCGAGCGGACTTCTCTCGGTGCCGGGGCGCGATCCGGCACTTTCCGACAGCCTGATGACGCGTGTGCAGAAGCAGTTCCCGAAAGCACTGATGATCAACCGTCTGGACAAGGATACGTCAGGCATCGTGTTGATGTCCCTGAACCGCAGGGCGCATGCGGCGATTGCGTCGCAGTTTGAAAACCGCCAGACGCGCAAATCCTATGTCGCCATTGTCTGGGGGGAGGTTGCCGGAGAGGCGGGAGAAGTGAACCTGCCACTCGCCATCGATCCCGAAAACAAGCCCCGCCATCGGGTCGACCACGAAAACGGCAAGCCGGCACAAAGCCTTTGGCGGGTGCTGGAACGATTACCGCTTCCGGCAACGCGGCTGGCGCTGACACCCCTCACCGGCCGCACCCACCAATTGCGGGTGCATATGAAGGCGCTTGGCCACCCCATTCTCGGCGATGAGTTTTATGCCGAGGGTAAGGCGCTCGCTGCCGCACCGCGCCTGATGCTGCATGCGCAAGAGGTTGGCTTCCGCCATCCGGATGGGCGTGACGTCACCTATACCGTGCCCTGCCCGTTCTGAGGACGCAGATGAAGGAACAAAACGAAAGCTTCGTGGTGGATTTTGTCGGCGGTGCAGTCGGACACCGTTTCCGTTCCGGCGAAGGGCGCGGACAGGCCCTGCCCAAGGCCGCGGGTTTCACCAAAGGCCGCACGCCAAAGATCGTTGATGCCACGGCGGGGCTGGGGCGGGATGCCTTCCTGCTCGCATCCCTCGGAGCTGACGTCACCCTCATCGAACGCTCGCCGGAAATGCATGCCCATCTCGCCGATGGCATTCGCCGCGCCCTGGAAGCGGGCGGCGCCTATGCCGAGGCGGCAGCGCGCATGACGCTGCTCAACGGCGATTCACGCTATCTGCTGAAGGAGCTTTCACCCGAGGTGGTGATTGTCGACCCCATGCATCCCCCGCGCCACAACACGGCGCTGGTAAAAAAGGAAATGCGGGTGCTGAGAGAACTGGTTGGCGCCGACCCGGACCAGGTGGAGTTGATGGAGGCTGCACTGGAGAATGCGACAAAGCGGGTGGTCCTGAAATGGCCCCTGCGCGCCGAGCCGATGCCGGGCATTCGCAAGCCTTCGCATCAGATAATGGGCAAGAACACCCGTTATGATGTCTTCATGATCTTCGGAAAATCTCTCGACGAGGAGGAATAATCAGCGAAAGCTCGGCTTGCGCTGCGCATTCATCAAAAGCTCGTGCCGCGAGGCGAACTCGCCGAACAGCTTTCTGAGCCGGGTCTCCTCCGCCTTGTCCAGTCGGTACCGCCGGCAGAATTCCGCAACGTTCAGGATCGGTCTGGTTCTGTTGCCGTCTATGGTCTTGTTGTCGATGATCTGCATGGCGCCCTCCTCATAACAGAGGCCAAACGTCGCTCACGCCTTGCGGTTCCCTATGAATTCGCATGGATGAGAAAAGAGCGTGCAGCCTGCACACGGACTGATCAAGTTTTCTTGAAACTATCGCAGGAAACGAAATCCTCCCCAAATGGTTCTCTGCCTGATGTAACGATGGAAGGGAGACCCATGTTCCACAACAACCGATTTCTGAGTTCGACGATCCTGTGTGCGCTGCTCGCCGTGCCCTTTGCCGGCGCTGCACACGCCCAGACCGCCCCGGCTGCCGAAACGAAACGGCCGAATGCGCCGGATCAGAAGCCGGCTTTTGAGGGCCAGACACGCGCGCCGCAGGCCGCCTCCCAGCCGAATGTCGAAAAAACCATCGTCGCCGAGGGGCTGCCGCACCTGTGGTCCATGGAATTCCTGCCGGATGGCCGCATGCTTGTCGCCGCCAAGGAAGGGGCCATGCATATCGTCGCCGACGGCAAGGCCGGCCCGGCGATTGCCGGCGTACCGGAGGTGGCGTCCGACGGACAGGGCGGACTTCTCGACATCGCGCTCGCGCCCGATTTCGAAACATCGCGCACCATCTTCTTCTCCTTTTCCGAACCGCGCGATGGCGGCAACGGCACCTCCGTCGCGTCGGCCAAGCTGACCGAAGATGGCGGCGCGGCGAAACTGGAAAATGTCTCGGTGATTTTCCGCCAGATGCCGACCTATGACGGCGACAAGCATTTCGGCTCGCGCCTCGTCTTCGGACCTGACAACGAGCTTTATGTCACCGTCGGCGAGCGTTCGGATTCAAAGCCGCGCGTGCAGGCGCAGGATCTGTCGAGCGGGCTCGGCAAGGTCTTCCGCATCAATGCTGAAGGCAAGGCCTTTGAAGGCAACCCCTTCGCCGGCCAGCAGAACGCCCTTCCTGAAATATGGAGCTATGGCCACCGCAACCTGCAGGCCGCGGCACTTGATGGCCAGGGCAGGCTCTGGACCGTGGAACACGGGCCAAAGGGCGGCGATGAGCTGAACCTGCCCAAAGCGGGCCTGAACTACGGCTGGCCGGTCATCACCTACGGCGTCGAATATAGCGGCCGCTCGGTTGGCGAAGGCGCTACCGCCAAAGAAGGCATGGAGCAGCCGGTCTATTATTGGGACCCGGTCATCGGTCCCTCCGGCATGGCCTATTATGATGGCGACCTTATTCCCGAATGGAAGGGCGCCTTCATCGTCGGCGGTCTGGTGAGCCAGGGCCTCGTCATCCTGCACATCGACGGCGACAAGGTTGCGACCGAAAGCCGTCTTCCCCTTGAGGCGCGTATCCGCGACGTGAAGGTCGGGCCTGACGGCGCGGTTTATGCCGTGACCGAGGAGCGCGGCGGTGGTGAATCGCAGATTGTGCGGATCGCCAAGGCCGGCTGAGAAAACTAACGACCGGAACGACAGGCCGCCGGAACGAAGGCGGCCTGTTTTTCGTTTGCCGCAGCGTGAAACCTGCCGGAAAAAACGATGCCACAACCAGCCACCCGCCTTCTTGCAAAAATCGGACTTGCCTATGTCAACGATCAGGAACCGGGTATTTCCCGCGAAAAACGCGGGCGCGGTTTCTGTTACCGCCTGCCGGGCGGCGAGCTTCTCTCCGACAGCGTCGAACTGAAACGCATCAAATCGCTCGGTGTGCCGCCCGCCTATAGGGACGTCTGGATCTGCATCGACCCATCAGGGCATTTGCAGGCAACCGGCTTTGATGCACGCGGGCGAAAACAGTATCGCTATCACCCCGACTGGCACGCGCTCAGGGGCGAAACGAAGTTCTTTCAGCTCAAAAGCTTCGGCAAGGCGCTGCCCGCCATCCGCCGCCGCGCCATCGCCGATATCGAAAAACAGGATCACGGGCAGGAGATGACGCTTGCCGCGCTCACGCTGCTGCTCGATGCCGCCTATCTGCGCGTCGGCAACCGCTCCTATCTCGAAACCAACGGCACCTATGGCGCAACGACATTGCTCAAGCGCCACGTTTCCTTCGGTGAAACCATCGAACTCCGCTTCGCCGCCAAGGGCGGGCAAAAGGTGAGACGGCAATTGCGCCACCCGCGCCTGCAAAAAATCCTCGAGGAGATCGCCGATCTGCCCGGCAAGGAACTCTTCGTCTGGCAGGATAGCGAAAACCGGGTGCATTCGGTCGATTCCAGCGATCTCAATGCCTACCTCTCGCGCATCGGCGGCACCGGCATTTCCGCCAAGACCTTCCGCACCTGGGGCGGAACGCTCGCGGCCTTCTGCAACGCGATGGAGCATGTGGCTTCAGGTGAAAAACCGAGCATAAAAGGCATGTGCCAGGCGGCGGCGGTCGAGCTTTCCAATACGCCCGCCATCTGCCGCAAGAGCTATGTGCATCCCACCGTTCTCGATATCGCCACGGAGGAGAAAGCGCGGAAGAAGCTTGGCCGCATCCTGAAGGTCGGGGCAAAACCCGTCTCCGGCCTCAGGGCGGATGAAAGACGGCTGCTGGCCTTCCTGCCCTGAGGGTCAGCGGTTTCCCGCCCATTCCGCCAGTTCGCGCTCGGCCCTTTCCAGCGCGCTGTAATTCAAAAGCTTGCGCAGGAAGGCGACAGTGACAGCGCGGGTTCGAAGATTATACCGCCCTTCCGCGTCGTCATCGCCAGCCGCCTGATGCACGTTAAGCTTCTCGTAGAGGCTTTGCAGGCGGTTCTGCACGCTGCGCAGCGACAGGTTGCGGCGGCGCGCAATCGCCTTGTCGGTGAGGCCGAGCGCGACATCGACAAGGATTTCATATTCGGAATCGGTAAAGCCATGCGCCTTGCCGAGGCTCTTTTCCTGAAGGCCGCGCACTTCCCGGTCGATCACGCATTGCGCCTCGATAAAGATGCTGCGCAAGGCCAGCCGCAGACGGTCATCGGATGCCGATTTCAGCACGTAACCGTAAGCGGCGCCCTCCGGCACGATGCGGGAGACACCACGCACATAGGCCTCGTCGGAATAGTTGGACCAGAACAGGATGCGGGTGTCCGGCCGCTCCTTCCAGATGGTGCGCGCCGCCTCTATGCCGTTGCGCTCGTTCATCTGCAAATCCATGACGATGTGGGCGGCGCGATTTTCCCGCGCGAGCTTTTCGCCGGTTCTGCCGTTGGCCGCCTCCAGCACATTGTCGCATTCCGGCAGGGCGGCTCTCACCGCCTCGTTCAGATAGGCGCGGTGCAGCGCATCGTCCTCGACGATCAGCACGTCCATGTCATAACTCCTCCCGCCGGTCGAAAGCATCCGCCGGCAAGGTCACTGTGATGCGGGTTCCCGCCCCCTTGCCATTGCCGCCAATATCGAACCTGGCTGAAATCAGCCGCGCCCGCGTCTTCATGTTGCCGATGCCGAGGCCGCCGGAGGCCCCGCCTTCGCCGCCGCCGCTGCCGTCATCACTCACCGTCACCCGCAAGCCGCCATCGATGGCGACAAGCGTTACGGCAATGGTTTCCGGCTGGGCATGGCGAATGGCATTGTTCACTGCCTCCTGTACGATGCGGAACAGCGATATCGCCACCGTCTTGTCGAGCCTTTCCACCAGCCCTTCCGTCTCATCGCTCACCGACCAGTCGATTGCCGACCCGCTGTCGCGCACGGAGCGGTCTACATAGGTCTCGATGGCCTCGACAACGCCGAACAATTGCAGGATGGAGGGTTTCGCCTCCTCGATGATCTCGCGCAGATCCTGCATGCAATGCTGCAGGCTGCGCACCACCGGCTCCAGCATTTCGCCCGAAACGTCGGGGGTATGGCTCATGCGTTCGATGCGCCGTGCAAGCCGGGTCAGGTCCGCCAGCGTCTGGTCGTGCAAATCCATGCCGATACGCTGCCGCTCGGCCTCCAGAGCCTCGGTCAATTGCAGCGCGCCAAGGCGCAGGCCCTCCTCGCGGGCATTGGCGCGCGCCTCCTCGATGGCAGAGCGTTTGGCCTGTTCGGCAGCGCGGATGGCGTAGAAATAGGGCGCCAGCAGATCCGCAACCGCGCGGGCGTTCGTCACATCCTCCACCGTATAGGCGCTCGACTGGTGCGACGAGCAACTGAGCGCGCCAATGATGTCGCCATGCACCTTCATCGGCACATGCAGACGGCTATGCAGATTAAGTTCGATGATCGGGCTGGAAAACGCCCCTTCGAAGTGGAAGCGAGGATCGGAGCAGGCGTCACCGCTTAACAGGTGCTCGACCTCGCCTGACAGCAGCGAACGGATCGGGCTGCCGGTGAGAAGGGCGGGCGGCTGCCGGCTCCAGGCGCTGACGAGACCGCTCTCATAGGCGATATGATATTTGTCATCCAGCTGCTTGATGCAGACATCCATATGGTCATGCGGGATGATATGGCTGATCTCCGTGGCGACCGCCTGGATGATGGCATTAAATTCCAGCTGCCCGGCAAGCAGCCGCGAAATGCCCATATAATGGTGAAAAAGAGCGCTTTTCGGCGTATCCAGCATGTGCGGACGCCCTCCCAAGCGTCTGCCTTCGACCTCTGCGGCGAAGTTTGAACCCATTGGGTGCCGCATCATTCATTCTGCGCCCGGCAGTGGCGTTTCGTCCTGCGGGTTCCCGCAAGCTTTCTGCGGAAACCCGCAGGAAGATTGCCGCGATCCGCCTATACAAGCCAAATCTTCTTGGTCATTCTCGCTTCTACTGGGGAAAGGAGCTCCAGTGCAAAGGAATTCCGCCTGCCGCCGAGGAGATTTGCGGCGCGCAAGGATTCCGGGCTCGAAAAGGGCAAGCCACGAGGGAGGAAATCAAATGGCTTTCAGGAAGATGCTTTTGGCATCGGCCGCTGTCGCATGCGCAGCTCTGCCGATCACCGCTCATGCCGACACGTCGGCCAAAAAAATCGCGCTTTCAAACAATTACGCTGGCAATTCCTGGCGTCAGGCGATGCTGACCAGCTGGGACAAGATCACCAAACAGGCGGTTGCCGACAAGCAGGTTGCCGCCGCAGACGCCTTCACGACCGCCGAAAACCAGGCAACCGAACAGGCGGCGCAGATTCAGAACCTCATTCTTCAGGGTTATGACGCGATCGTCATCAATGCCGCCTCACCCACCGCCCTCAACGGCGCGGTGAAGGAAGCCTGTGACGCCGGCATCACCGTCGTGTCCTTCGACGGCATCGTCACCGAGCCCTGCGCCTGGCGCATCGCTGTTGATTTCAAGGCGATGGGCGCAAGCCAGATCGACTATCTCGCCAAGGCCATGCCGAAGGGCGGCAACCTGCTCGAAATCCGCGGTCTGGCCGGCGTTTCGGTCGATGACGAAATCCATGCCGGCATCGTCGACGCCGTCGCTAAAAACCCACAGTTCAAGATCGTCGGTTCGGTCAACGGCGACTGGGCGCAGGATGTTGCCCAGCGCGCCGTTGCCGGCATTCTGCCGAGCCTTCCCGAAGTTGCGGCTGTCGTGACGCAGGGCGGTGACGGTTACGGTGCGGCACAGGCTTTCGCCGCCGCCAAGCGCCCGACACCCACCATCGTCATGGGCAACCGTGAAGACGAACTGCAATGGTGGAAACAGCAGAAGGATGCGGGCGGCTACGAGACCATGTCGGTCTCCATCGCTCCCGGCGTCTCGACACTCGCTTTCTGGGTGGCGCAGCAAATCCTCGACGGCAAGGACGTGAAGAAGGACCTGACCGTTCCGTTCCTGCGCATCGACCAGGGCAATCTTGAGGAAAACCTCAAGAACACCCAGAAGGGCGGCGTGGCGAATGTGGAATATTCGCAGGAAGACGCCCAGAAGGCCATCGCATCGGCCAAGTAGGCCTCATCGGGTCACAGTATGAGTTGCGGCGCTCCTCAAGCGAGCGCCGCAACATCAATCGATAATATCCGATTTCAGATTACTGGCGTAATTGCTCATGAATGACATCATCGAGACGGAAGAAGTCGTCGCCGCGCGCGGCGTGAAGGTCGTGTTCGGCGCGGTCAAGGCGCTGGATGGCGCCGATCTCGTCATCCGCGCGGGGGAATGCCTTGGGCTCGTAGGCCATAATGGCGCCGGAAAATCCACCATCGTCAACGTCATCAATGGCGGGTTGACACCGCATGAGGGTTCCATCTCCTACCGCGGCGAGCAAGGCCGTCACGGCATCGCGGCCGCCCGCGCCAGCGGCGTTCGCTGCGTGTTTCAGGAATTGTCGCTCTGCCCCAACCTGACGATCAGCGAAAACGTCCGCATCATGCATGCCGCGATGAGCGGGCGGAACTGGCGTGGACGCGCGCTCACCATGATCCGGCATACGCTGGACGAGATTTTTCCCGGCCACGGCATCGATTGCGAACTGACGATCGCCGAACTTTCCATCGCCGAGCGGCAGATGGTGGAAATAGCCATCAATTTCTGCCGAACCCCGGATGCTCCGAGACTTGTCATCCTCGATGAGCCAACCTCCTCGCTCGATGCCGGTCTCGCCGAGCAATTGATGGATTACGTCCGCCGTTTCGTGCGCACGGGCGGCTCCGTTCTGTTGATCTCGCATATTCTCGGCGAGATTCTTTCGACAGCCACCCGCATCGTGGTGATGAAGGACGGCCGCGTGGTCGCTGACCGGGCGGCGGCCGAGTTCACGACACGCACGCTGGTGGAAGCCATGGGCAGCGTCGTCAAGGAACAGGACAGGCAAAAGGGCGAAAACCGCAAAGCGGGCGAGAAGGTCCTTGCCATGCCGGCGCGCCGGGGCGAAGGCCTCGCCTTCGAGGCTTTCCGCGGCGAGATCATCGGCCTCGCCGGTCTCGGAGGCCACGGCCAGACGGAAGCGCTTCTCGATCTCTACCTTGCCCGCAACAGCAGTTGGCTGCCCGCGCGCAAGACGGATATTGCCTTCGTGGCGGGGGACCGCAGCCTGAACGGGACCTTTCCGCTGTGGAGCATCCTGAAGAACCTTTCCATCACCTCGCTGAGGGACATTTCATCCGCAGGCATGGTGGACCGGAACAAAGAGAGCGAACTCGGCGCGCAATGGAAAAAGCGCATCGAAATCCGCACGCCCGACATGGGCAACAAAATTCTTTCGCTCTCCGGCGGCAACCAGCAGAAGGTGCTATTCGCCCGCGCACTCGCCACCACGGCCAGTACCGTGCTGATGGACGACCCGATGCGCGGCGTCGATATCGGCACCAAACAGGAAGTCTACGATATCTTGAGAACCGAAGCCTCCCACGGCCGCACCTTCATCTGGTACTCCACCGAAATGGACGAAATCCGCCTTTGCGACCGGGTTTATGTTTTCCGCGACGGCGCCATTCAGGCCGAACTGGTGGGCAAGGACATCACCGAGCAGAATGTGCTGGCCGCATCCTTTTCCGGAGAGGACCACGCATGAAACTCTCCGCCAGTGCCCTTCGCCTCATCATTCCCGCCGCCTCGCTCGCCTTCCTGCTCGCCGCCGTATTCTACATGCAGCCGCGCGCCATGAGCTATAACGGTCTCAACCTGCTGTTCAATCTGGCAGTGCCGATCGCGCTTGCCACCATTGCGCAGATGCTGATCATGTCCGTCAACGATCTCGATCTGTCGATGGGCACCTTCGTCAGCTTCTGCGCCTGCGTCACCGCCACCTTCCTGCAAACCACTCCATTGCTTGGGATCGCGATCTTTGCCGGTGCGATTGCGGTTTATGCGTTGCTTGGCGCCATCATCCATATCCGCGCCCTGCCCTCCATCGTTGTCACGCTTGGCATGAGTTTCGTCTGGGGCGGCCTTGCCGTTCTCATTTTGCCCTCGCCCGGCGGCCAGGCCCCCGCCTTCATCCGCGCACTGATGACGGCAAAACCGCCGCTCGTGCCGATTGCCATTGTCGCCAGCATCGTGATTGCGGTCGTCGCCCATTACATCGTCATGCGCTCCTCCTTCGGCGTTCTGATGCGCGGCGTCGGTGGCAACTTCCGTTCCGTCGAGCGCTCCGGCTGGTCCGTCATCGGCATACGTGCCGCCACCTTTGCGCTGGCCGGTTTCTTCGCAGTGCTGTCCGGCATCGCACTTGTCGGGCTGACGACATCGGCTGACGCCAATATCGCGCTTCGTTACACGCTGCTGTCGATTGCCGGCGTTATTCTGGGTGGCGGCGAATTCGTCGGCGGTCGGGTTTCACCCATCGGTGCCGTCATCGGCGCGCTGACGCTGACGCTCGCCGGCTCCTTCCTGTCCTTCATGCGCATTTCGCCGGACTGGCAGATCGGCGCGCAGGGCGCGATCCTCATCATCGTGCTCGCCTTGCGCCTCCTGCTCAACCGTCTCGAAAAGCGGGAGAAAAACCAATGAACGGGCTTTCGTCCTTCTCGAAAAAACCATGGATCTGGTCCTTTGCCGCAACGGCTGCGGTGTGGATCGTGACCGTCATGTTCACCGGCGGCGCCAGCTCCTTCGGGCTGTCGCACGCAGCACTCACTTTCGCGGCCTTTTCCGTGATCGTCGGTATCGGCCAGATGTTCGTCATCACGCTCGGGCCGGGTAATATCGACCTCTGCGTTCCCGCAACGATGACGCTATCAGGCACGCTGGCGCTGAAATTCATGGATGTGTCCGATGGTCTCATCCTGCCGGGATTGCTGATCGCCATCCTGATCGGCATCGCCATCGGCATCGGCAATTACACGCTGATCAAGCTCCTGCGCATCCCGCCGATCATTGCGACGCTGTCCATGAGCTTCATCGTGCAGTCCATCGCCATCTGGTCCAACCGCGGCCTGCGCATCAAGCCGCCGGAAACACTGGCCACTTTCGCCACATCAAGTTCTTTCGGCATTCCGAACGTGGCGCTTGTCGCACTGTTGCTGTCGGTCATTGCCTGGCTGCTGCTCGACCGCACCTTTTACGGGCGCTGGATTTCCGCCATCGGCCAGAGCACGTTCGCCGCGCGCATGACCGGTATTCCCGTGGATGGAACCCGCTTCGTCACCTATGTGCTCTGCGCGGTGCTGGCGGCGATTGCCGGTTATCTGCTCGCCAGCTTCTCCGGCGGTGCGGCGCTCAACATGGGATCGGAATATCTGCTGATGTCCATTGCCGTCGTCGTGATCGGCGGCACGGCGGTTGCGGGCGGCGATTCCAACGTTCCCGGCATCTGGGGCGCTTCGCTCTTCATGTTCCTGGTGGTATCGATGCTGAATACCTATGGTTTCGGCGCGGGTATCCGCCTTATCCTCACCGGCCTCATCATCATCTCCGTCATCCTTCTGGCAAGCGGCCCCAAGGCCACGCGCTGAACCCCGAACGACAAGCCCTCAAGCGGACGACGCTCATGACCACAGACAAGACCTCCCCTTACGAAATCCACGATGACCGCTTCCGCCATCTGATCGTCGGCAATGCGGAACTGGAAGAGCTTTATTCCGGCTGCCGCTGGGCCGAAGGACCGGTGTGGGTTGCCGATCTGAACTGCCTGCTGTTCAGCGATATTCCCAATGAGCGTATGTTGCGCTGGGTGCCGGATGGCGGGATCTCGGTGTTCCGCCAGCCCTCCAACTTCGCCAACGGCAATACCCGCGACCGGCAGGGACGGCTGGTTTCCTGCGAACATGGCGGCCGGCGCGTCACCCGCACCGAGGTTGACGGTTCGATCACGGTTCTTGCCGACAGCTACGGCGGCAAGCGGCTGAACTCACCCAACGACGTAGTGGTGAAATCCGATGGCAGCGTCTGGTTCACCGACCCCACCTACGGCATTCTGTCCGATTACGAGGGATACAAGGCCGAGCCTGAGCAGAAGACGCGCAACGTCTACCGGCTCGATCCTGCAACCGGAGAGATCACGATCGCCATCGACGACTTCGTGCAGCCGAACGGCCTTGCTTTTTCGCCTGATGAAACGAAGCTCTATGTTGCCGACAGCTCCTACAGCCATGATGTATCCCGCCCGCGCCATATCCGCGTCTTCGACGTGGTGGACGGCGTGAAGCTCGCCAATGGCCGGGAATTCTGCAATCTCGACAATGGCCTGCCGGACGGCTTCCGTCTGGATACGGCGGGTAACCTGTGGACCAGTGCCGGTGACGGCGTCCACTGCTTTTCACCTGACGGTACGCTGCTTGGCAAGATCAAGGTGCCGCAGACCGTCGCGAACCTCACCTTCGGCGGCCCGAAAAAGAACCGCCTCTTCATCACCGCAACGAAATCGCTCTATTCGGTCTATGTCGCCGCAACCGGCGCGCAAACGCCTTGAGGTGGTGAAAAACCGGAGGACACGGGCCGGGAGGGAACTGGCAAGACGGCTTCACCGCGCTATAAAAGCGGAATGAACGATGATTCCAGCCCCTTCCTGACCGACGATATGGCCCTGGATGGTGAAACGCCGGCCGTTGAGCCCACCAGCCGCATGCAGTCCTGGGCGCGCAATTCCGCTCTCTACCGGCTGGAACAGCGCATGATGACGGAAAAGCAGCTGCGCGACGCCATCACGCGCAAGGCGCGGGAAAAATTCGAGGATATCAGCACCGCACAGGTGAAGGCGCTCGGCGAATTTGCCGTCACTTTTGCTTATGGCATCAAGGCACTCGACGACACCGCCTATGCGGAAATTGCCGTGCGGAGCGGCCAGCGCAGCGGCAAGTCGAAACGCGGACTCGCGCAGAAACTTCAGATCAAGGGTATCGCCCGGGAAACGGCAGCAGTCGCGCTTGAGGAAACCAATGATCTGGTCGCCGCCATCATCTTTGCACGCAAGCGCGCCTTCGGACCTTTCCGTCGTGTCGAACTCGATGAAAAACGCAAATCGAAGGAGTTTTCCGCCTTCGCCCGCAACGGTTTCGGCTTCGAGATTGGCTCAAAGGTCATGGCGATGACGGCGGAGGAGGCCGAGGAGATTATCGCCGAAGCACCGCTCTGACACCTATTGCGGCATTGGATGGGTTTTCAGATAGGCGATCAGATCGGCTATATCGGTTTCGCTCCAGAGGCCGAAAAAGCGCATGGCATTTCCCGGGATAGCCTTCTTCGGGCTGGAAAGGAATTTTTGCAGCTCCTCCTCCGACCATACCCGGTCAGCCGCACCGGCATCCTTCAGCGCCTGCGAATAATGGCCGTAATCAGCCACGGAAGCCATCGGCCTGCCCACCACGCCCATCAGATGCGGCCCCATGCGGGTGCGCGGCGTGTCAACGCTGTGGCAGGTGGAGCAGCGGCTGAAGACCTTCTCGCCATGGGCCGCATCGCCCTCGGCAAAGGCGCTCGACGCAAGCAGGAGGAAAAACGCGGTCGCCGCAGCAGCTTGTTGGGACATGAAAATCATGGTCCGGATAATACAACGCCCTCTCCGTCTGACAACGAAGAGGGCGTTTTTTGACATGCGACAGAATGCCCGGTCAAAACACCGGGCATTTCGCCGATCAGTTCATGGCCGTCAGCGTCACGGACGTACCGGTGGCAGCGAGGTTGAGGCCAACCTGGCCGGTCACGCTGACCGTCTGCAGCTGGATGGAGCCGGAAGTGCCGCCAACGAGAACGTTGGTGCCGACGCCGAGACCGACGGTGACTTCAGCCGTAGCGCCCTGATAAAGGCCGCCCAGCGAACCGCGGTGGTAACCGGCGGTCGGGGCGAAAACCGCCCAGACCAGACGGCCCTGCGTGGTGAAACCGAGGTCAACGCCCATCTTGCGGATGGCGCCGGAGTAATGGTCGGTGCGACGGGCGCCCATGGTGGACTGGAAAGTGCAATCCAGTTCCTTGGCCGAGCCGAGAACGTAACCGACGCCACCGCCGATATCGCAGGTGAGGTAACCGATCTTGACGCCGTTGCGATCGTCCTGCTCCTGCGGAGCCGGCTCATATCTTGCAAGGTCGGCAGCGAGGGCGGATGCGGTTCCGCCAAGGCCCATCGTCAATGCGGCAAAAGTTACGGCAACAGCCTTTTTCATCTGATTTTCTCCTGTTTTATTCCTACCCGCAGCAGCCCTTCTTGCCCTCTCCGGATATTGAATTCCGCACTGTTAACGTTTGTTCCCTGAAATCGATCCAAAACAACTTAATTGGAGGCGATGAAAGCGGAACGGTTAACAGTGTCTGATGGCGGTAGGATGCCATTAAGACATTGTTAGGGCGGGAAATGCGTGCGGAATCGCCATCAACAGCCAGCGTTGCCGGCCGTTGTTTTGCTGCAACAACTCAAAGCGGCAGAGCGACGGGAAAGCCGGTGGCGGCATGGGTCATGACATCCATGCGAACGCCATAGATGCGCTGCAACGTCTCCGGCGTCATGATCTCCTGCGGCGTCCCCCGTGCGATAAGCTGGCCGGAATGAAGCGCAACGATCTCATCGCAGAAGCGTGCTGCCATGTTGACGTCATGCAGCACCACGATGACGCCAAGACCCTTTTCGCGCGACAGTCTCTGAACCAGCGAAAGCACTTCGATCTGGTGCGCCATGTCGAGTGCGGAGATAGGCTCGTCTAGAAGCAGGCTTTCGGCGTTCTGGGCCACCAGCATGGCAAGCCACACGCGCTGGCGCTCGCCGCCGGAAAGCGTATCCACCAGCCGGTCGCGGAAAGCGACGGTATCGGTAAGCTCGATCGCCTCGTCCACCTTCTCCCGATCCGCCTTGCTAAATTGCCCGAGCGCCCCGTGCCAGGGATAACGGCCGAGCGCCACCAGTTCCTTGGCCAGCATGCCGGAAGCAGCCGGCGTATATTGCGGCAGATAGGCGAGCTTTCGCGCAAATTCGCGATTGCCCCAGGCGCCGAGCGATTTTCCCTCGAACGAGACCTTGCCCGCCGTCGGTTCCTGAATGCGTGCGAGAATCTTGAGCAGCGTCGATTTTCCCGAACCGTTATGACCGATCAGACCGATGGTCTTGCCGGTCACAAAACTTGCCGTCAGCGGGTGCAGCAATGTCCTGCCCGGCACCTCCATCGTGACGCCATCAAGAGAAAAAAGCGGGATATCGTCGTAATCGACGGCAAGTGCTGCCTCACCCATGGTTCTCATCTCCGTAAATGTTCAAATAAATCATTGGCGCCTGCCTGAAAGCCAGATCAGATAGGGCGCGCCGGCCAGAGCCGCAAAAAGCCCGAGCGGCAGTTCATAGGGAAAGGTCACCGTTCGCGCCCCGAGATCGGAAAGCGCCATCAGCACCGCGCCGAACAGGAAAGAAGCCAACAGATGATCGCGCGGCGTGGTGAAGCCGGCGCGAAGCGCAATATGCGGCGCCATCAGCCCGACGAAACTCAAGGGACCGACGAGCAGCGAGGCGGCCCCCGTGGCGATACCCGCCACCGCGATGACGGCGATACGCGCCAGGCCGAGCGGCAGCCCGAGCGAGAGCGGCACATCCCGGCCAAGCGGCAGGATCGTCAACCAGCGCGTCACCGACAGGGCAGTCGCCAGAAGCACGATGGAAAGAATGGCGAGAAAGATTGCCGAAGCCGGTGTCGCGGTCGAACCAGAGCCGCTGAGCCAGGCGAGAATCTGCCATGCCCGCTGGTCACCAATCGCAAGCAGCGCCGAAAGCACCGCCGAGCAGAGCGAACTGATAGCAATGCCGGCGAGCAGGATTTTTTCTGGCGCCAGATGCCGGCGCACGGCAAAGAATAGCACAAGGATCATGACAGCCGCCGAGCCGATGCCGGCGCCGCAAAACAGCTCGAACAGACCGGCCGCCGGGAAAATCGTGATGGCGGCGGCAAAACCGAGACCCGCGCCGCCGCTGACGCCGATGACCTCCGGGCTTGCCATCGGATTGCCGGTGAGCCGCTGCAAAAGAGCACCCGCCATGGCGAGAAGACCGCCGGCGGCGATGGCCGCCATCAGCCGGGGCCAGCGGAAGGGCAGAAGGCTTTGCAGGTCACCCGCCCCCAGCATCGTCCAGCCCTGAGGCCCCCTGCCGATGGCGAGTGCTGCAAAGATCAGCGCGGCCATGACGATGAGCATCGGCAGCAGGGCCGTAAACCCGCGCCTTGTCGCGAGATCGACGCCTTCGCCGCGATGCACGTCGGTCGGCCGGATTTTCGGCAGCAGCCACAGAAGCAGCGGGCCGCCGATCAGGGCCGTCACCGCTCCGGTCGGGAAAACTTCCGCCGTCTTGTTTGCCAGAAGTTGCACGATACCGTCGCAGAACCAGAGCAGCAGGCCGCCCAGAAGCGGGGAAACGAAGAGCACCGAAGAGGAGCGCCGCACGCCAAGCGCCCGGGTGAGCGCAGGGGCGGCAAGGCCGATGAAGCTGACGAGGCCAACCGCCGAAGCGACGAAGGCGGCCAGCATGACGGCGACGGCGGCGACAGCGAGCCTGATCGAAAACAGCGATACGCCGAGCGATCGCGCGCCGGAATCGCCGAGACCGAGAACCGTCAGCGGCCTAACCAGCAGGCCCGTCAGGACAAGCCCCACGAGAAGCTGAAAGGTGAGAGACAGGGCGTTCGACCAATCCTGCTGACTGAGCGAGCCGCCATTCCAGACCACGAGCGACATCAGATATTCGCCCTGCGCGAGCGTCAGCGCCGCGGAAACGGATGCGGCGGTGATGCCGACCAGGAGCCCTGCCACCACCATGGTTACCGGTTCGAAGGAGCGTCGCCAGCCAAGCAGGAAGACAATACCGGCGGCAGCGGCAGCGCCGGCAAGCGCCACCAAAGCGCGGTTGCCATCCAGCACCGAGGGAAAGAACAGCGTGGCGATGACGATGGCCAGTTGCGCGCCAGCCGAGATGCCGAGCGTCGAGGGATCAGCGATCGGGTTGCGCAGCAATTGCTGAAAAAGCGCGCCCGAGAGACCCAGCATCGCGCCCGCCAGAATGGCGACCGCCACACGCGGCATCAGGCTGAAAGCGAGGATGACCTGATCCATCGACATGGCGGCGGCATCAAAAGGCAGGCCGGGCCATGCACCGAAAGGCAGCCGCAGCAGCCCGGCATGCAGGGAAAGACCGCAGGCCAGAATGAACAAAAGCCCGAAGAAAAGCGGGAGAGGCCGCACCATCACAGGGCTTCTCCCCGTGCCGAGAGCGCCTCGGTCAGAAGCCTCGCGAAACGCATGCCGGCGGTGATGCCGCCATAGGGGCCGACATTGGCAAGCGTCACCACCCGATTTTCGCGCACGGCAGGCAGCGCGCGCCAGATGGCGCTGTTGCGCAGAGTTTCCCGCGCCTCCACCGGAATATCGGAGACGATGACGATGCGCGCATCGGATGAGGCGGCGAGGTTTTCAAGCGGCACCGGGGCCGCGAAGGTGAATTGCGACCGATCCACCCAGGCATTGGTCAGCCCCAGACGGCCAAGAACATCCCCGAACATGCTATCCGCACCAAAGGCACGAAAATGCCGGGCGTCGCCTATGTTGATGACATAGGTCGGCCGTGCGGAAAAACCGGCAAGACGGGTCCGCATGGCTTGCAGTGCCGCTTCCGTTTCACCCAGAACCTTGCGCGCCTCTTCGGCCCGCCCGAGCTTTTCACCAAGCGCGGTGACCGCCGCCAGCGCCTTTTCGAAAGGCGGCTCACCCTTCACGTAAAAGGGCAGCGAAAAGACGGGGGCGATCGCTTCCAGCCTGCCGGTATAACGTGTGTAGAAAGGCGAAATCAGAATGAGCTCTGGCCGGGTGAGCTGCAGAAGCTCGAAATTCGGAGCGCCGCGCAGGCCGAGATCGGCGACGGTTTCAGGGATATCAGGCTCGACCGCGCCGGCCCGGAACTGGATGAGTTCCGTCGCCGCCACCGGCATGACGCCGAGCGCCACAGATGTTTCCAGCATGGCCCAGTCGATGGCGGCGATGCGCGGCGTCACTGCTGCCCGCGCCTTGCCCGCAAGAGCCGAGGCGGCGAGCAGGCTTAAAAATTCCCGCCGCCCCCAGAGGGGGGAAATCCATCGATCCTTACGCGTCATGCCCCTGCTGCTTCACTTTGATATGGCGTTACCAACGGTAGGTCAGCTTGCCCATAACGGTCCTGCCGTCACCGTAATAGCATCCGAAAGTGGAGCAACTAGAAATATATTCTTTATCAGTCAAGTTTTGCACCAGAAGCGAAGCGCGGTAGCCGTTCTTCTCGTAATGCACGCCGAGATCGAGCAGGGCGAGGCCCTTCATCTCGAAGGCATTGGCGGCATCGCCATAACGTTTTCCGACATAACGGACACCGCCGCCGATACCGAAGCCCTCAAGCGCCGTATCTTCCGGGAAGGTATAATCCAGCCAGAGGCTGGCGGCATGCCGGGGCGTACTATCCAGTTCCTTGCCATTATTCACACGGCCGGAGACCTCGCTGTCCATGTAGGTATAGGCCGCGCGCAGGTCGAGCCCGTCTGCAAGGCTTGCGACGCCTTCCAGTTCGAGGCCCCTCACATGCGCCTCGTCCATCTGCTGCGTCACCCCGCCCACCGTCGTCGTGACGTTCTTCTGTTTCAGATCGTAGATCGCCGCGGAAAAGAAACCGTCAAAGCCCTCTGGCTGATATTTGATGCCCGCTTCCCATTGTTCGCCCGTGGTCGGTTTCGGCGCATCACCGACAGCCGGCTGCGGCACCGGCTCGAAGGAGGTCGCGTAGCTGACATACGGCGCGATGCCGCCATCGAAGAGATAGCTGACCCCGACACGGCCCGTCAGCTTATGGTCGTCCTTGTCGAGAGTGCGGTAGGTCGTTCCGTTGAACGTCGTGCCGCCGGTGCTTGCCCAATCCTGCCGCAGACCGGCGGTGACCCGCCAGTTCTCAAAGGCCATCTCGTCCTGCGCATAAAGACCGATCTGGGAAATATCCGTCTTCACATCGGCATAAAGCGTGCGCGAGGTGAGACTAATTGGCCCGCCATAAACAGGATTGACGGGATTGAGCGGCGTTGCGGCCCAGAATTCGGTTTTGACGTTATTGTCGAAATAGCGGTAATCCAGCCCGACAAGCAGGGTGTGGTCGACTGGTCCCGTGGAGAACTCCGCCTGCAGGCTGTTGTCGATGTTGAAGGTGTTCAGCAATTCATCCTGGAACGTCGCATTGCGGCGGATGAGATTGCCGATCATGCCGCCGCTGGTCGAAGACATGCCGAGCGCCCGGTAGGACCAGTCGAAATTGGAATAACGCGCATTCTGCCGGAAGGTGAAGGTCTCGTCGAAACGGTGCTCGAACTCATAGCCGATATTGGTGAACTTGCGGCTTGAGGTATCGAAAGAGGGATCGCCGACATAAAAGCTGCGGTCCAGCATATTGCCTGGTCTCAGATAGGTCAGCGCCGGCGGCAGGCCAGACGGCGAACTCGGATTGTCGTGCTGATAGGAGGCGAGAACCGTCAGTTTCGTATCCTCGTCGGGCTGCCATGTCAGCGCCGGGGCGATGAAATAACGATCGTTCTGCAGATTGTCCGTCTGAAGATGGGCGTTGCGGGCAAGGCCGGTCAGGCGATAGGCAAAACTGTCGCTATCCGCGACCGGCCCACCAATATCGAACATCGATTGGTAATAATCGAAGCTGCCGATCTGCGCTCCGACTTCGCCGAAACGCTCGAAAGTCGGCCGCTTGCTGATGAGATTGATGAGGCCACCGGGATTACCCTGGCCGTAAAGCACCGAGGCCGGCCCGCGAATGACTTCCACCCGCTCCAGACCGTAGACCTCATAAGACGGCGCACCGGCCGTGCGCATCAGCCGCAGACTGTTGAGGAACTGCAGCTGGTTACCCTGAAAGCCGCGAATGCGCGGCGCATCGAAACGTGGATCCGCCCCGAACGGCTGTGCGACGACGCCAGGCACATAATTCAGCGCCTCGCTGAGATTGCGGACATTCTGCGCATCCATCTGATCCCTGGTGATGACGGAAACCGATTGCGGCGTCTCGATGAGGGATCGCCCCGTCTTGGTGGCGCTGGCGCTGGTTTTTGCCACATAGCCCTTCACCGGCGCCTTGGAGTCCTGATTTTTCGCGCCGTCCACGGTGATGGTCTGCAGCACCGTCGTTCCGGCTTCCTGCGCAAGGGCAACGCCGGAGGTCACGAACGCCACATAGGCGATGGCAGCGCAACCGCCCGCCAGAATGGAAATGTGTTTGGTTTTTCCCTGCACGCCAAGACCCTTCATCAACTGCGCCGCCATGAGACGGTTATTTTTCTGGAGAATTTAAGTCATCTTATTACGCAAGGAGCGGATTGTGATCCAATAAGTGAAACTGGATTTTTTCAGAATTACTGATTATGAAAATTCTTACGGATAATAGCTTGGAATTATTCAAATCCGTCAGGAAAGGCAGTGATGATGGGCAGGAAACCGGCAAACCGGGCGGACGCGTTCGAGCTGCGGCACCTGCGCTATTTCACCACGCTGGTGGATGAGCGCAATTTCGAGCGCGCCGCCGCCCGCCTCGGCATTGCCCAGCCGGGTTTGAGCCAACAGATCATGGCGCTCGAGCAGATCGTCGGCATGCCGTTGCTTGACCGGACAAGGCGATCGGTGAAGCTCACCACGCCCGGCCAGCTTCTTTATGAGGACGCCCGCAAAATTCTCGCCAATGCCGAGGCGACACTTGCGGCGCTCAAACGCGTCGATCGCGGCGAGACGGGCCGCATCTCCATCGGTTATGTCGCTTCGGCCGCCTATTCCGGCCTGATGATCCAGTCCATCGCCAGTTTCCGCGCCTCCCATCCCGATGTGGAACTGCAGCTCATCGAGATGGAAATGCGGCTGCAGCTCGCCAAGATCGCCGACGGCAATCTGGATTTCGCCTTCATCCGCCCGCCTGCGCCCGTTCCGGAAGGTGTCACAACCCATGTGGTTCTGCGCGAACCGCTGGTGGCCGCACTTCCTGAAAACCATCCGCTGGCCTTTGCGCTGCAGGTCGATCTCAAGAACCTTGCCGACGAGACCTTCATCACGCCGAGGCAGCCGCCGGATGTCGGCTTTCATTACAATACGATAGAAGCCTGCAATGAGGCCGGGTTCCAGCCGACGATAAGCCCGGAAGGCCGGGATTACACCACCATTACCAGCATGGTGGCGATCGGCCTCGGTGTGGCGCTGGTGCCGCGCTCGCTCGATTGTCTGCGGTTGCCCGGCGTGCGCTACGTGCCGCTTGCAGCAAGCGCCACGACTTCCGACCTCGCCATCGCCCACCGGAAAACGGAAGCCTCTCCCGCCGTCAGGGCCTTCATTCTCCATACCCGCAATTGACGCGACCGCACCCGCCCATGCGCTGAATATCCACGACCCGGCTGCCGATCCCGTGGACGAAAAACCCGTCATCGTCCGTTTCCGCGGCATCGGTGGCAACAGGCCAAGCGACGCAACCACATGAGATTACGGAAAGAATGGCGCTCTTTTCGGCAAACCGGAAGCAAGGCCTAAATCCCGTCCAGATATTTTCTGTTCCCGCTTTTCCCCGCGGCCGCGGCGCACCGCATAATCGCGGCAGATTTCGATTTACGGGAGACAGCAATGGCTGAGACTTACGAACACCACGCCGCAGGCCTCGAATCCCCGGCATCCCATGCTTTCGAGGTTGTTCCTGATGATACGAACCCGCTTCCTTCCCCCACGCGGGCCATCTATGTGGGCAATGGTGGTCATCTCTGCCTGACCCTGCTTTCCGGCGCGACGGTGACCTTCCAGAACCTGCCCGCAGGCAGCCTGCTGCCGGTCAGGGCCACCCGCATATTTGCAACCCGCACCACCGCCACAGGCATTCTGGGGCTCAATTGAGCGCTCCATCGCCGGCTGATCTCCTCGATCTGAAACGCAGCCCTCGCCAGAAGCCCACCAAGGAGTGTGACACTTTCATGACAAGCTTTCAGGTTGATGTCAGCAAAATGAAGCATCCGCCATTGATCGGCCCATGCGGCAGCTTGGACAGCGGCGTTCCCGCCCCTTTTTCGTTGCCGCCGGCCTATCGGAAATCTGGTGGATCTGGCAGTGGCTCTTTTTACCGCGAAAGCGACGGGAACAATAACGTATCGTCCGGAGATCGGCAGCGTGCCGCTCAGCCTGCTGACGGCGGCCTATCTGCTGTTTTTCACGAACCGGACATTCTGGTCGAAGGTTCACACCTATCTTTCCGCCTATCCGGTTGCCATCGTCGCGCTTTACGTTGCCATGGCCGCCCTTCTCGGCGCGCTCATCATCATTTTTTCCGCCAAATATGTCATCAAGCCGTTTGTGATCTTCCTGATCTTCGCCGCGGCGGCCGCTTCCTGGTTCATGGATCGTTACGGCATCGTCATCGACAGCGACATGATCCGCAACGCCATGGAGACGACACAGGCGGAGGCAGGCAATCTCATCACGCCCGGCTTTCTCTGGCATATGGCGATTTACGGACTGGTGCCGTCCCTCGTCATTGTCGCCGTCCGCATCAGACACCGGCCGATCCTCGACAAGCTTTTGTGGAACACGATCAGCATCCTGATCTGTCTCACCATCGCCGGCATCATCAGCTTCGCCAATTCCAAGACGTTCACCACCGCCGTTCGCCAGCACAAGGATATCGTCAAAAGCGTCAATCCATTGTCGCCGATCCTGTCGGCCATCCATTACTTCACACTGGCCGGCAAGGAAGTCGATATTCAGGTCACGCCGGTCGGCAGGGATGCGAAGGTTCTCCCGGCATTAGGCGGGGTCCACAAACCCCGCATCACCGTTATCGTTGCGGGTGAGACGGCGCGCGCCGCAAACTTTTCCCTGAACGGTTATGGACGTGACACCAATCCCGACCTCGCAAAACGCGGCGTGATCTATTTTCCGAACACCACCAGTTGCGGAACCGCGACGGCAATTTCCATTCCCTGCATGTTCTCGAAATTCCCGCGTTCGCAATATAGCCACAACAAGGCGCTCGCCAATGAAAACGTCATGGATGTTCTCGTCCATGCCGGCATTGGCGCCACATGGCTGGACAACAATACCGGCAGCAAGAATGTCGCCGACCGCATTGCCTATTTCGATCTGCCCTCCACCAATGACAGCCGCTTTTGCACTGGCGGAGAATGCCGCGACGATATCTTTTTCGACAAGCTCGACGCCTGGCTCAATAACGTCACCAAGGACAGCGTCATCGTGCTGCACCAGATGGGCAGCCATGGGCCGACCTATTATCTGCGCTACACCGACGAGTTCCGCAAATTCACCCCGGATTGCCGCACGGCCGAGCTTGGCAACTGCTCCGATGCGGAGATTGTCAACTCCTACGACAACACGCTTCTTTATACCGACCACTTCCTTTCGACCGTGATCGACAAGCTGAAGGCCCGTTCCGACAGGCTGGCGACGGGCATGATCTATGCGTCCGACCACGGCGAATCGCTTGGCGAAAACGGCGTCTACCTGCATGGTGCGCCCTATCTGCTTGCGCCCGACCAGCAGACCCATGTGCCGTTTCTCGTCTGGTTCGATGACGATTTCGCCAGATCCATGGGGCTGGATAAAGCCTGCCTGGCAAAAAGCGCGGCAGAGGGCGGGCGCTCGCACGACAATTATTTCCACAGCATCCTTGGAATGATGAACGTCTCCACTTCGGTCTACGATCCCTCGCTCGATGTATTCGGCGGCTGCACCCAGCGCCAGAACAGCTGAAACACCGTGCTTGACGCTTATCCGGAGAAAGAGATACGCAGGACGAAGCGATAGAGGGAGCTGTCTTGCGGGTTCTGCTTGTTGAAGACGATCATGTGCTGGGGGAAGCGCTGCGAGACCACGTCGCCGCGGCGGGTCACGCTGTTGACTGGTTCAAGACGCTGGGCGACGCCATGGCGGCGACGCTGACCATGGGTTATGGCCTGATCCTGCTCGACATGCGCTTGCCGGATGGCGAAGGCATCACCCTTTTGCAAACCCTGCGCAGGCGCGACGACGCTACACCTGTCATCATTCTGACTGCCCATGATCAGGTCTCCGACCGGATTGCCGGGCTGAATGCCGGGGCGGACGACTATCTGGTCAAGCCCTTCGATCTCAACGAGCTTTCAGCGCGCATGCTGGCGGTCTCGCGCCGTTACGAAGGGCGCTCGGCCCCCGTCATCCGCCTGCCCGGCATCGAGATCAACCAGGTGGCGCGCAATATCACCGTTGACGGAACGGCGCAGACGCTGAGCGCCCGGGAATGGGCCGTGCTCGAAAAACTCGTCGAACATCCCGGCGCGGTCGTCTCGAAAGCGCAATTGCACGACACGCTTTACGAATTCGGCGCGGAAATAGAAAGCAACACGGTCGAGGTCTATATCAGCCGGCTGCGCAAGAAAATCGGCCATGACCGCGTCGAGACCGTGCGCGGCGTCGGCTACACCATCAGGTAAGAACGGCAGGCAGGCAGATATGGCCAGACCGACCAGCATGACCCGCAAACTCGTCACAGCGCTGACGAGCGTTGTCGCCATATCCTGGCTTCTCGCCTGCGGATTGGGCGTCATGGTGATGCAGGACGAATTCGCCGAGATTTTCGACGCCGGTGTTGAGGAAACCGCCGAAAGGCTGCTGCCCCTGCTGGTGGACGACCTCAGGGAAAACAATACCGCGCCTGCCGCGCAAAAGCTCAACCAGACGTCGGAACGGGCGGAGTATCTGACCTATCAGGTTCGCGACCGGGAAGGACAGGTGGTGCTGCATTCGCATGACAGTTCGACGGAGCCTTTCGAGGTCTCGCTCGAACCCGGTTTTTCCGAAACCGCGACCCAGCGCATCTTTACGGTTGCGACACCGGACGGCAATTATTTCCTGCAGGTCGCCGATGCCTTCGCCAATCGCCGCGAGGCGATCGAAGAGGCGGGCACCGCGCTGCTGCTTCCCGTTCTCATCCTCATTCCCGCCAGCATTTTCGCCGTCATCGTCGTGGTGCGCAGGACATTGCGACCGATACAGACCCTGCGCGACGACATCGGCAAGAAGGATGGAGGCAATCTCGCACCGCTGCCAACACAGCCCTTTCCGGCCGAACTTCATCCCATCGCCCGTTCGGTCAATCTGCTGCTCGGGCGGTTGCGATCGGCAATCGAGGCGGAACGGGAATTCACCGCCAACAGCGCCCATGAATTGCGCACGCCGATTGCCGGCGCCTTGGCGCAGGCGCAGCGGCTCCATGCCGATATTCCGCCGGAACTCGCGCCGCGCGTGGAAAATATCGAGAAATCCCTGCAGCATCTCGGCCATCT
Organism: Agrobacterium sp. CCNWLW155; assembly: GCF_036888815.1. Classification (NCBI taxonomy): domain Bacteria; kingdom Pseudomonadati; phylum Pseudomonadota; class Alphaproteobacteria; order Hyphomicrobiales; family Rhizobiaceae; genus Agrobacterium; species Agrobacterium sp. CCNWLW155. The sequence goes on along the minus strand of NZ_JBAKFW010000007.1, from coordinate 82,526 downwards.
CGCCGAAAAACTGCTTCAGATGTCACGGGCGGAAGCAAGGATCGGGGTTACCGACAAGGCGAACGATCTCATTCCCGTTCTCGAACTCGTCATCGACGATATGATGAGAACGGCAATCGGCTCATCCCGCATCCGTTTCACCAATCGCTGCGAGAGCGGCCTGTCCTGCAGGATAGGCGCGGATGCCTTCGGTATCATCATCCGCAACCTCCTCGAAAACGCGCTGATCCACAGCCCGCCGGAAAGCCCCGTGCAGGTTGTCGCCGAAACAGACGGCACGATCCGCGTCGTGAATTCCGGCCTGGCGATCGACGGGGCGCTCCTGCCCAAGCTGACGACGCGGTTTACCCGCGGCCAGACCGCGGCTGACGGCACCGGGCTTGGCCTTGCCATCGTCAAAAGCCTGGTGGAGCAGACCGGCGGAGAACTGGTGCTTTCCTCTCCGGCGCCGGGCCGGCAGGACGGTTTTGAGGCCCGCATCGTTCTTCCGGTCGAAGCCGCCTGAATGCGCTGAAAACAAAAACCCCGCCGGGAAGGCGGAGCTTTTATCGGTTCGGATAGAGCGGAGGGGCTCAATCCTCGTGGATATGGCTGTGATCGCGCGTATCGCGCATCTTCACATAAACCACCAGCGACAACGCGATCATGATCGTCACATACCAGAAGAACCAGTTTTCGTGGCCGATCTGCTTGAACTTCAGGGCCACGAATTCCGCCGTTCCGCCGAATATGGTGTTTGCCAGCGCATAGGGCAGAGCCACGCCAAGCGCGCGGATATGGGCGGGGAACATTTCCGCCTTCACCACCGCATTGATGGAAGTGTAGCCGGTAACGATCAACAGACCGACCAGCACGAGGGCGAAAGCCATGATCGGATCGGTCGTCGTCGAAAGCGTGCTGAAGATTGCGTAGGTGAACAGCGTGCCAAGAATGCCGAAGCCCACCATCAGCGGCTTGCGGCCGATCTTGTCCGAAAGCGCGCCGGCAATCGGTTGGCACAGCATGAAGACGAAGAGTGCCGCCGTGGTGATTTCGGTGGCGCTTTCCTTGCTGAAACCTGACGTGTTGACGAGGAATTTCTGCAGATAGGTCGTGTAGGCATAAAAGGCGAGCGTGCCGCCTGAGGTCAGCGCCATCACCATCAGCGCTTCCCTCGGATAGTGCTTGAACAGCGCCCATCCGCTGGATTTCGGCTTGTCGGCCTCACCCGCCTTGGCGTTTTCGAAGGACTGCGTCTCGGCAAGGCCGCGACGGATATAGAATACCGCGATCGCCAGAATGCCGCCGATGAAGAAGGGAATGCGCCAGCCCCAGGAGCCAAGCTGCTCCGGCGTCAGAACCCGCTGCAGCACCAGAAGCACCGCCAGCGCCAGAAGCTGACCGGAAATCAGCGTCACATACTGGAAGCTGGAGAAGAAACCGCGGCGGTTTTTTCCGGCCATTTCGCTGAGATAGGTTGCGCTGGCGCCATATTCGCCACCGACGCTGATACCCTGCAGAAGACGGGCGAAAACCAGAATGGCCGGTGCGGCAATGCCGATCGTCTCATGGCCGGGCGTGATTGCGATCAGCAGCGAGCCGAGACACATCAGCGTGACGGACAGTGTCAGGCCGGCCTTGCGGCCCTTGCGGTCGGCATAGGTGCCCATGAACCAGGCCCCGATGGGCCGCATCAGAAATCCGACAGCGAAAACGGCGGCCGTACTCAGGAGTTCGGCGGTCTGGTTTCCGGAAGGGAAAAACACCGGCGCGAAATAAAGGGTGAAGGCCGAATAGACGTACCAGTCGTACCATTCGACGAGGTTGCCCGCCGATCCGCCGATAATGGATTTCAAACGGGTTTTCTGGTCCGGTGCCGTGGCAGGACCATTTGCCATAATATTCACGGGTAAACTCCAATTCATCTTCGTCTGGAGATGGAAGGGCGAACGGAAGGTGTGATAATTTGTCGCTCTCGATGGGGGTATATACCCGTCATATTGCAGTGCGCAAGTTTATACCGCATCGCAATATTGCCGAGGAAACAGTCAGGGCTTCCAAGACCCTCGTGGCTCCCGACCTTTAACCACCAGTCTTCTCGTCGGGATTTTGGGTAGACACCGAGAAAGTAAAAAGCGCCGCGACTGTGATCCGCCTTGTAAGCCGCCCGCGCTCAAACTAAAAAATATCAATGATTTACGATATATCGGACATCCAGATCGAAAAGCTCCTCATTGCCGCCGCCCGTGCCGGCGAGGCGCTGGCGCGGCTGGACGAGCGGATCGACCGGTCACCGATGAAACACGGCTTCATCGAAAGGCAGGATTTCACCGACGCCATTTCCTCCATGTGGGTGGATGGCGAACTCGTCCATATGGAAGATCTGGTGCTGCATGACGCGCATATGGATGTGCGCGCGCCGACCCATGAAATGACGGCGGCACACCGGATTCTCCGTTCAAGACGGCTGATCTTTTCCAATGCCGCCGGCTGGGCCTTTACCGCACCGGGTCTTTCGAGGCTCCGCGGCAGGGCCGCGCTTGCCGAAGAGGCAGCGCCCCCCGGACAAACGCTCGATCACTCCCTTGATGAAGAAGCCGACGTGGAGGGGGAAACATCGCTGGATGGCGCTTTTTCCGAGCTGGACGCGCTTCTGGCACGCAGCGCCGCAACGCTCGATGCGATTACCACCGGCAACGCGCTTCCGACGATGCACCGGGAGGAAAGCCATGCGATCATCAACGAACCCGACTGGGACGAGGATGAAAGACTGAAAGAATGGTGGGAGGTGCATGCACGCACAGAGGAATTACCCGCAATTCTTCGCACCGCCATCCTGCTCGACGCCTGGAACATGATCGAGGTGCTGCAACGCAGCCCCTGGCTCGGCCGGCTTCTGGCCTCCGCTTTTCTGCGCGACGGCGCCGTCACGCCCGATCATCTGCCGGCGCTGAGCGCCGGTCTTCGCGCGATCCCACGCGAGCGCCGGCACGCGAGACACCAGACGCAGCGCCTTATCGCCCTTCTCGACAGCTTCTACGAAGCGGCACAGGCCGGCATGAAGGAACATGACCGGCTGACTCACGCGCGCGAGCGCATGATGCGCAAGCTGGCCGGCCGGCGTTCCTCCTCGCGTTTGCCTGAACTCGTGGAGCTTGTCGTCTCCCGGCCGGTGGTCTCGGCGGCGATGATCGTCAAGGAACTCGGCACCACGCCGCAGGGCGCGATCGGCCTCGCCAACCAGCTGGAATTGCGGGAAGTGACGGGTCGTGGCCGGTTTCGCGCCTGGGGCATGCTGTAGCGAAAGCCGCCCTAACCCCGCGGAAACCCGGAAAAACGGCATTTTTTCGGCCTTTTCCCGGCAAGACGCGCCGCAAGAATGCAGCGATCACGAATCTTAACAAAATTTAACTATTGCGTAGGTGGATGAAGCCGCTATGTTCCTCGCTGCGTTGCAACACCGATTTCTTCTCCGGCAACGCGGTCGCATTCGGCCCGGCAACTTTTCTTTGCCGCCCGCATTTAAGTGTCCACCATCAGGGAGATGCAAATGACAATTTCAGTCTCACAACCCGATTCCGATCACGAAACCGATGCTCCTTTCGCCAAAAAAGTCCTCACCGCTCGCAATCTCGCCGGATATACGGTCGAACAGCTTGCCGTGACCTGCGGCCTGACCGCCAGCGAAATACGCGCCCTGGAAGACGGCACGGACAGCGATCCGCTGCGCATCAGGCGCGTTGCCGCCGCACTGCATATTCCCGTCGAAACCGTTATCTGATCCTTCTAGCGATCACCAAAAATCTCAGCGCCGCCGGGGGACAATGTTCCCGGGAACATCCGGGCGGCGCGCGTGGCCCGATGCCGCCAATCCCTTCCGGAACATTTTCCGCGCGCCTCTCTTAACATTTTCGTTATCCGGCACCACATGGGGTTCACGAGCGACCATGTTCGGCCGAGTTCGACATGTGCCCTGCCCGTGCGAGAGCAGCAACAACCTCCGGAATCCTGCCATGACACTAAGTCTCGACACCGAAGAACGCGTTTCTTCAGCACTGGATGAATTGTGGCCAGCGGAAAAGACGGAAATTCTCGACTGGCTCATCACCGGCACCAAGGACGAACGCTTTATCGACGAAATATTCGTCGAGCTCTGCAGCAGGCTGCGGGCGAGCGGAATTTCCGTGGCGCGGGGCGTGCTCGCTTTCCGCATTCGCCATCCGCAATGGCTTGGCGCGCGCATTCTGTGGAAAGCCGGCCTGTCCTCCGCCGAGATCGCCACCTATGGCTACGGGTCGGAAAATACGCCCGAATATCTCAACAGCCCCATCAACGACATTCATCAGGGCGCCACCGAAGTTCGCCACCGACTGAACGGAGAGGAGATCGATGAACCCGGCTATACGATCTACGAAGATCTGCGGGCCGAGGGGCTGACGGATTATTGCGCCTGGCCGATCGAACACACCTTCGGCAAGCGCCATGTCGCCACATTCTCCAGTGACCGGCCCGGCGGTTTTTCCGACAGTGAAATCCTCGCCTTGAAAAACCTGCTACCGGCGCTCGCGCTGGTCAGCGAAATACGCCTGAAAAACCGCATGACGCGCACCCTGCTGGAGACCTATGTGGGGCCGCATGCGGGTGAAAAGATCCTCAATGGCGCAACGACGCGCGGCAGCGGCATGACGGTGGGCGCGGCGATCCTGATCTGCGACCTGCGCAATTTCACCCATATTTCCGACCTCTGGCCGCGCGACGATGTCATCGAGCTTCTGAACGGTTATTTCGACGCCATGTGCGATCCCATCGAGGAATTCGGCGGCGAAATCCTGAAATTCATGGGCGACGGGCTGCTGGCGATTTTCCCGCTCAGCGATCCCAAGGCCTGCGAAAACCTGTTGAAAGCCATCGCCAGCGCGCAGAAGAGCCTCGTTGCGCTCAATGAAATCAATCGCCGGAAGGGCCACGATTCCCTGGGTTACGGCATCGGCGTACATGTCGGTGATGTCATGTACGGCAATATCGGTTCGAAAACCCGCCTCGATTTCACCGTCATCGGCCCCGCCGTCAACATCGCCTCGCGGCTGGAAACACTGACCAAGGAGACCGGGCGCAACGTGCTTTTCTCCGAAGAATTCGTCCGCATGGCAGGACATCAGGAAAAGCTCGAAAATCTCGGCCCATGGCTGCTGCGCGGACTGGAAACCCCGGTCGAGGTTTACGCGCTTCCGCCAGAGACGAACATAATCTCCGACTGAACGGGTCGCCTTCACCCACCTTGCTCCACCCCGCACGGCTCCTTCTGACGGAGGTGACGCTTTGTTGCGGGCGCCTTTTCGGCGATGCCGTTTCCGCTGTTCCGTCCCCTCTCAAAACGCTTGACACATCTGCGATGTCGATCTAGCAAAATAGAACATATATTCCATATCGAAACATTGCTTGCATTCATATTCTGTCTTTCCGGGAGTGAGGGACGGGTGTGAGAAACCGGAGGAAAGATGGTTACGAAATTGGCACTGCTCGGCGCTGGACGGATCGGCAAGGTCCACGCCAAGGCGATCACCACCGACAGCCGTGCGCAGCTGGTGGCCGTTGTGGACGCCATGGCCGGTGCTGCGGAAGCAATCGCCCGCGAAGCGCAGTGCAAGGTCAGCACGATTGATGAGGTTCTGGCCGACAAGACGATCGATGCCGTCATCATCTGCACGCCGACCAACACCCATGCCGACCTGATCGAGCGTTTCGCCCGGGCCGGCAAGGCGATCTTCTGCGAAAAGCCCGTCGATCTCGATGTTGCCCGCGCGGAAGCCTGCGCGAAGGTGGTTGAGGAAACCGGTGCGAAGGTGATGCTCGGTTTCAACCGCCGTTTCGACCCGCATTTCCAGGCCGTGCACAAGGCCATTGAAGATGGCCGCATCGGCAAGGTGGAAATGGTGACCATCACCAGCCGCGACCCCGGCCCGCCGCCGGCCGAATATATCAAGGTCTCCGGCGGCATCTTCCGCGACATGACCATTCATGATTTCGATATGGCCCGCTTCCTGCTCGGCGAGGAAGTGGAAAGCGTGTTTGCAACCGGTTCGGTTCTCGTCAATCCGGAGATCGGTGCGCTGGGTGATTTTGACAGCGCCAGCATCATCCTGACGACGAAAAGCGGCAGGCAGGCGGTCATTTCGAACTCTCGCCGCGCGACCTATGGTTACGACCAGCGCATCGAAGTGCACGGCTCGCTCGGTTCGGCAGCAGCCGAAAACCAGCGCCCGGTTTCCATCGAAATCGCCAATGCGGAAGGTTACACCCGACCGCCGCTGCATGACTTCTTCATGACGCGTTATACGGCGGCCTATGCTGCGGAAATCACCGCCTTCATCGACAGCATCGAAAACAATGTCGCGCCCTCGCCTTCCATCAAGGACGGGCTGGTTGCGCTGAAGCTGGCCGACGCTGCGCTGAAATCCACCGCCTCGAAGGCGGCCGTAAAGATCGGCTGAAGCCACAATCGGGACGCTCTGCGCCTTGCCGAACCCTCTGTCCGCCGCGCACTTGTTGACGGCGGACAGCCGTGCCTGTGCCAAGCCCCTCGGCAGCAGGCCACATCATCCAGGCTCCACGTCGATCTGCATCGCGCCGCACCTCTCAGATCTGACAACAGGCCAGCGCACCCACCGTCCTCCTGTGCTCGTCACGGGAATCCAGCCGATGCGCGTCGACGCCGCGGGACGCATCCCTTTCGGTCAATGACTTGGGCTGGCTGAAATCCCTGTGGCAAGCGCGCCGATGAGGGGAGAGCACCGCAAAGCACGTTCCGGCAATCAACCTTGGAGAAGGCAGCTTCCGGACTTGCATGGCAGCTATTCGGAAAATAAGGTTGTCTGACAAGGTGCTGTCATAACATATGGCTGTTACCCACCTCATTCACCCCGAATACTCTTTTGCCGGCGGCAGTCGGATAGCGGTTTTTTCATGCCATCACCCAGGACCGGCTTTGTTTATGCGCTTGTCGCTTTCACGATCTTTGCGGCGCAGGATGGCATTTCGAAGCATCTGGGCAGCGCTTATCCGCCGGTTTTTATCGCCATGCTGCGATACTGGGCCTTTGCCGTCTTCGTTCTTTTGATGGCCGCAAGGTCGGCGGGCGGCATCAGGGGCGCCGTCATGGCCAACCGTCCCTGGCTGCAGATCGGCCGCGGCGTGCTTCTCGCCGTGCAGATCGTCATTTCGATCTTCTCCTTCGCCGTCGTCGGGCTAGCGCACAGCCATTCCATCCTTGCCTCCGCACCGCTGATCGTTGCGGCGCTGTCCATGCCTTTGCTGGGAGAACATGTGGGCTGGCGGCGCTGGAGCGCCATTTTTGTCGGCTTCATCGGCGTTCTCGTCATCCTCAAGCCAGAGGGCGACGGTTTCGACAACCGGCTGATGATCACCTTCGCGGCGACCTTCATGCTGGCGCTTTACAGCGTCCTGACCCGCCTCGGCAGCAAAAGCGATTCGGCGATGACAAGCTTCTTCTACACCGGCGTGGCCGGTGCGGCGGCCCTGACGCTGGTCGGTCCGTTTTATTGGGTCAGCATCGCGCCGCAGGATTGGGGATGGATGCTGGCGCTCTGCATTACCGGCATGAGCGGCCACTATTGCCTGATAAAGGCGTTCGAACTGGCGGATGCCGCCTCCGTGCAACCCTTTTCCTATTACCAGCTGGTGCTCGTCTCCATCATCGGCGTCACCGTCTATGGCGAGGTCTTGACATCAAACATGGTCATCGGTGCGACAATCGTTATTGCCGCCGGCCTCTTCACCATCTGGCGGGAACATGTGGTTGCCCGCAAGAACCGCCAGATGGTGAAGAAGGAACCGAATTAGGCCTGCCGGCGCTGGAGATGCTCTAGACGAGAGCCGCTTCGCAACGCAGAAGCATCCCAAACAGATCACGCGGCTCATCCGGATCGGCCAGCAGATCAAGCTCCGTATAAAGCCCGGTGGATGGCAGTTTCGAGCGCACATAACGCAGCGCCGAAAAATCTTCCGTCGCGAAACCGACGCTGTCGAACAGCGTGATCTGCCTGTCGTTCCCCCGCCCCTGCTTTTCCCCGGTAGTGACCTGCCAGAGCTCGGTAACGGGATAGTCCGCCGGCAATTGCTGGATTTCGCCTTCGATGCGCGTCTGCGGCGGATATTCGACGAAAATATCCGATCGCAACAGAATATCCCGGTGCAACTCCGTCTTACCGGGGCAATCGCCGCCGACGGCGTTGATGTGAATGCCGGGCCCGACCATGTTGTCGGTCAGGATCGTCGCATATTGCTTGTCAGCGGTAACTGTTGTGATGATGTCAGCCCCTTCGACCGCTTCCTGCGCGCTCTCGCAGTTCTTGATGGCAAAACCCTGCCCGGCGAGATTACGGGCGCATTTTTCACTGGCGGACCGGTCGATATCGAAAAGACGCAACGTGTCGATGCCGAGAATGGCCTTGAAGGCGCGCGCCTGGAATTCGCTCTGCGCGCCATTGCCGATGATGGCCATGGAGCGGGAATTTTTGCGGGCGAGATATTTCGCCGCGACGGCTGATGTTGCGGCGGTGCGCAGCGCCGTCAGGATCGTCATCTCGGTCAGGAGCAGCGGATAACCATTGCCGACATCGGAAAGCACGCCGAAAGCCGTCACGGTCTGGCGGCCTTCCTTCATGTTCTTCGGATGGCCGTTGACATATTTGAAGCCGTAAAGCGTGCCATCGCTAGTCGGCATCAGTTCGATGACACCTTCCTTCGAATGCGAGGCGATGCGCGGAGTCTTGTCGAAGCTTTCCCAGCGGCGGAAATCCTCTTCCACCACATCGGCAAGCTCGCGCAGGAAGGTATCGATACCCACGCGCAGCACGAGCTTCATCATATGATCGACGCTGACGAAGGGCACGATATTGAGGTTCGGTATCACGGTCATCACATCACCCCTTTCAGCCAGCCCGTGTCGGGCGGTCCATGACCCGCTTGCCCAGCAGGCTGGCGGCAAGATCGACCATCAGGGTCGCGGTTCTGCCGCGCTCGTCGAGAAACGGGTTGAGCTCCACGAGATCAAGACTGCAGACCAGCCCGCTATCATGCAGCATTTCCATGACGAGATGCGCCTCGCGGAACGTCGCGCCACCCGGAACCGTGGTGCCGACGGCCGGCGCGATGGACGGCTCAAGAAAATCGACATCGAGACTGACATGCAAAAGCCCGTTTGCCGCCTGAACCCGCGCCAAAAATTGACGCAGGAGAACGGCAACGCCGTGCTCGTCTATCGAACGCATGTCGTGAACGGTGATGCCGCTCTCTTCCAGTGCGGCCCTTTCGGCCGGATCAACGCTGCGGATGCCAATCATGCCGATATTGTCTTCAGGCACCGCATGGGAAAGCGGCGGGAAATAACCGGCAAACCCCTTTCGCCCGCTGAAATAGGCAACCGGCGTGCCGTGCAGATTGCCGCTGCGCGTCGTCTCCAGCGTATGGTAATCGGTATGGGCATCAAGCCAGAGCACAAAAAACGGCCGGCCGGTCTCGGCCACCCGGCGCGCCATGCCGGCGACCGTCCCCGCAGAAATCGCATGATCGCCGCCGAGGAAGATCGGCACGGCGCCGGCGCTTTCACGATAGGCAGCCTCTGTCAGCGCCTCCGTCCAGGCCACGGTTTCAGCCAGATGATGCACCGCCGGGTTGGGATGGTGGAATTCTCGCAACGGCGCGGGCGTCACATTGCCGGTATCAACGACGCGGTGCCCCAGTTCTTCGAGAGCGTGAGCCAGTCCCGCGACGCGATAGGCGCTGGGGGCCATCTCGCATCCCAATTGCCCGGCCCCGATCTGCAGCGGCGCACCGATCAACCTGATATCCATTCCCGTCCTCGCTTTCCTGCCAACAAGCCCAGTTCAACACAATGACCTGGCGAAATGAACATCAAATATTGGCAATATTATCGAAATAAGCTATCGATCTGCTAAAATTAATTTATCAAACTGGTCATCATGGATAATCTCGACGAACGGCTCATCACCCTTTTGCGGCATAATGGCAGGCGCAGCATTTCTGATCTCGCAATCGAGACGGAAACCTCGCGCGCGACGGTGCGCTCGCGCATCGAAAGAATGGAGAACGACGGCACCATCATCGGTTACACCGTCATTCTACGCGCCGACGCGGTGGAGGCGGCGATCCGCGGCATCATGATGATCGAGATTGAAGGCCATGTGACTGATCGTGTCATCCGCACCCTTGGCGGTTTTCCGGAAATATCCGAAATCCACAGCACCAACGGCCGCTGGGACCTGATCGTGGAACTCAACGCCGCCACACTCAGCGATTTCGACGCGGTGCTCCGCCGCATCCGCCTGGTGCCCGGCATCACCGGCAGCGAGACCAGCCTCCTGCTCTCCACCCCGCGCTCCACCCGCGCACGGCTCTGACCCCTGAGACGAAACGCAAAACAGGGATAAAACGCATTTTTCGATTTTTTCGACTTGCGCCCCGCAATAAATCATCTATATGACGACCCACCAAAGCGAACGCGGCAACTTGCTTCAGGCTTTTGGGGAATAGTTCAATGGTAGAACGACGGACTCTGACTCCGTTAATCTTGGTTCGAATCCAGGTTCCCCAGCCAAATTTCTCCAAGTAAAATCAGGTTCTTGAGTTTGGAATGGTACGCGTCATGGCGATGCCTTGTTCAAACGCGATAAACGACCGCTCCACCAGACATGCCCGCGCCCGCAGCCGTTAAAAGCAGGGTTTCGCCTTGCACAAAGGGCCGTTCGGCATTGGTAATGGACAGCGAAAGCGGAATGGTTGCGGCGGAGGAATTGCCGAAGCTTTCTATGGTGCGAACCGTCTTTTGCCTGTTGATACCGAGATTGCCGCAGACGGCGTCAAACATGCGGGCATTGGCCTGATGGGGTACAAAACGGTCGATGTCGGCTGCCGTCATTCCGGCCTCGTTCAGCACCCTTTTCGAGGTCTCTGTCATCAGCATCACGGCGCGGGAGAAGACCTCGCGGCCATCGCGCATTGTCATTAGCACCTCTTCGGCGGATGTATCGGCAGAGAAGGGCTGGCTACTGCCTCCCGCCGCTATCTGGATCAGATCATAACCGCCGCCATCCGCAACAAGATCGGCTGACAAAAGCCCGCGTTGCGCCTCGCGGCAGGGCTTGAGTACAACGGCGCCGGCGGCATCAGCGAACAGGACCGCACTTGCCCTTTCCGCCGGATTGATACGGCGGCTCAATATATTGGCGGCAACGACGAGGACGGCGCGGCCGTGGGTGCGGACAAAGCCATCGGCAAGGGTGAGCGCATAAAGAAAGCCGGAACAGGCTCCGGCGAGATCGATCGCGCCGGATCGGACGAGGCCCAGCCGGTGTGCGAGCAGCGGCGCCGAGGGTGGCAGAAGATGATCCGGTGTAGAAGTTGCAAGCAGCGTCAGCGCGATCTCGGCGGAGCCAATTTCCGCATCTTCCAGCGCCATGCGGCCGGCTCTTGCGGCAAGGCCGCTCAACGTGTCACCCTCTTGCGCCCAATAACGCGTGCGGATGCCGGTGCGCCGCTCGATCCAGCCGGCCTCCAGCCCGAGGCTGGCCTCTATCTCGGCATTATCGACACATCTTGACGGAACGGCATGACCAAAACCGGCCATGCGGGAAGAACGGGTCTGCATTGTCAGGGCTTTCGGAGACGGTTCTGGAACAGGCTGAACATGGCCGTACGCTGTTTTCACGCGATGCCGGCCGCATGCGATTTTAACGATGCGGTTTCGGTGACGATCCCGGCCACCTCGTCGATGGCGTCAAAGGCGCTGGTCAGATCTTCCCCCGTCGAACAATAGGGCGGCATCAGATAAAGCACATTGCCGAGCGGGCGGATGACGAACCCGCGCTCGCGGAACAATTGCCGCATGCGCGGGCCCGCCTCGGCGAGATAACCACCGGCAGGCACCACGAGGTCGAGCGCCGCGATGGTCCCCATTTGCCGGATGCCGGTGAAACGCCGGTCATCCGCAAATCGCCGGAGATTGTCGCGCAACATCTGTTGCAATTGCCCGATGCGCTGAAGCACGGGCTCATCCCGCCAGACCTGAAGATTGGCGACAGCGGCAGCGCAGGCAATCGGATTGGCCGTATAGGAACTGGAATGGAAAAAGGTCTTGCGGCGATCCGTCGAAAAATGCGCATCGAAGATTTCCGCGCTGCACAGCGTTGCGGCGAGCGGCAGCGAGCCGCCCGTAAGCCCTTTGGATGTGCACAGAATATCCAGCGAAATACCTGCCTGTTCGCAGGCGAACAGGGTTCCCGTTCTGCCCCAGCCCGTCATCACTTCGTCTGCGATGACGAGACAGCCATGGCGCTCGGCGATCTGTTTCAGCCCGGCCAATATATCCGCACCGTACATCTTCATTCCGCCGGCTCCGAGCACCAGCGGCTCGATCAGCAAGGCGCCGATACGGCCCGAACGGCAGAAACTCTCGAACATGTCCAATGTCTGCTGTTCACCGCCCGCTTGCGGAAAAGCCAGCCGGTCGACGCCGAAGAGTAACGGTTCGTAAGCGGCATTGAATACGCCGCGCTCACCTGTTGACATGGTGCCGATGGTATCGCCGTGATAACCATGCTCCATCACCACGATACGGTCGCGCTTTTCCCCGCGATTGTGGAAATAGCCGAGCGCCATTTTCAGCGCCACCTCAACCGCAGTCGAGCCACTATCGGAATAAAACACGTGGCTTAGCCCGTTGGGTGCAAGCCCGATCAGCCCGCGCGCCAGCGTTTCGGCGGGTTCATGGGAGAACTCGGCGAAAATGACCTGGTCGAAGGCCTCGGTCGCGGCGCGGATGGCCGCCATGATCGCCGGGTGCCGGTGCCCGTGGGTGATGACCCACCAGGAGGAAATGCCGTCGAACAGGCGATTGCCGTCCTCATCGATGAGAAATGCGCCTTCCGCTGATACGACGCGTTTCATCGGCGGTTCCAGCCCATGCTGGGTGAAAGGATGCCAGACAGGGGAACGGCTCATGCCGGCGCCTCCAGAAAATCAGCGAGATTGAAGTGTCGGACAAATGCCTGATGCAGCGCCTCTGATGTCATCTCCGGCAGGCGCGGCAGACGGCCAAGCAGGCGAACAGCGCCGACATTGGCGATGACGCGCTCATTTTCCCGGTTCTCGTCGCCGATGAAGACTACGCCCTGCACCGGAATGGCGCGGCGCCGCAACGCCTCGAGCGAGAGCAGCGTGTGGTTGATGGTGCCGAGCGAGGTCCTTGCGCACAGCACAAGCGGAATTTGCCAGCGGGCAAAAATATCGGCGAACAGTAATGTGTCTGTCAGCGGCACCAGAAGCCCGCCCGCCCCCTCGATGACAAGAGGTCCATCCGTTTGCGGCGGCATCAGAAGCGCGGGATCGATCGTTACATTCTCAAGGTGGGCCGACAGATGTGGCGAGGCCGGCATTTTCAGGCGATAGGCCTCCGGCACGATACGGGCCTGCGGCACACCCCCCAGCCGTTCCACCGTCTCACTGTCTGTTTCTTCCTCCAGCCCGGATTGCACGGGCTTCCAGTAATATGCCTGCAGGGCGTGGGTCAGCGCCGCGGAAAAAACCGTCTTGCCGATGCCCGTGTCGGTGCCTGAAATGACGAAACGAGGGCTCATTTCCGCTCCTCCGCCAGCGAAACGGCAAGTAGCCCTACCATATCGGCGATCTGTCTCTCATCCACGTTGAGCGTGATGGCGATGCGCAGGCGCGCCGTGCCTTCCGGCACCGTCGGCGGGCGGATCGCGCGCACATCGAAACCGCCTTCCCGCAGATGCGCGGCGATACGAAGCGAACGGGCATTGTCACCGATCATCACCGGTAATATCTGCGAGCCGCCGGGGGCAACGCCAAGCCGGGAGCGAAGCTCTTCGCCGGCAAAGTTTACCAGCTCCGCCAGCCGCACACGCCGCCACGGCTCATCGACGATGATACGCAGGGCTTCCCGCACCGCCGCCGCCATCAGCGGCGAAGGCGCGGTCGAATAGATGAAACCGCGGGCGCGGTTGACGAGGTAATCGGCAAGAACCGCAGGCAGGCTCAAAAGCGCGCCGGAAAGGCCGAGCGCCTTGCCGCAGGTGTGCAACGCCACCACATTGCCGTGGCCTTCCAGCTCCGCGGCAAGGCCGCGCCCGCCGGGGCCGAACACGCCGGTCGCATGCGCCTCATCGACGACAAGGAAGCCTTCGTGTTTCTCGGCAAGATCAGCCAGGGCCGCAAGCGGTGCACGGTCCCCATCCATGGAATAAAGGCTTTCGACGGCGATCCACGGGCGGCCCCGGCCACCCTCCTGCCGCCAGCGGATTATTTCCCGTTCGAATGCCTCGACCTGATTATGCGGCACGGCGATCACCTTCGCCTTGCCGGCGGCGATACCATCATGGACGCTGGCATGGATCAGGGCGTCGTGAAGGACGAGGTCTTCCCGCAGCGGCAATGTGGAGAACAGCGCGACATTGGCGGCAAAACCGCTGCCGAAATAGATTGCTTTTTCAGCCCCGAACAGCCCCGCTGCTTCCGCTTCCAGCGCCTCATGTTCGCGGTGGTTGCCGCGCAGCAGCCGCGAGCCGCCGGCCCCTGCCGGCACGCCCCTTCCGATGGCATCGGCAAATGCCTCCTTCAGCCGGGGTGAATCGGCAAGGCCAAGATAGTCGTTGGAGGTGAAATCGATCCCCTCCTGGGGAGCGAGCACGCGCAGCCGCGACTTGCGCTGCAGGCCGGCGAGCTTTGCCTCATAGGGGGAGAGCGCCGTGAGATTCACCGGCACCCTCCCGTCTCCCCAGACTGCAATTCCGTGCGCTGCAGTTCCATCGGCTTCAGGCCCAGACGGCGGAAAAGCGCCGTATCGTGGTCCTCACCCGGATTATCCGCTGTCAGCAGCGTCTCGCCGATGAAGATGGAATTGGCACCGGCCAGGAAACAGAGCGCCTGTGTCTCATCGCTCATCTCCGTACGCCCGGCCGAAAGCCGCACATGCGAACGCGGCATCAGGATACGCGCCAGCGCGATGGTGCGGATGAAATCGATGGGATCAACGGGATCGGCATTGGCGAGCTTCGAGCCGGGGATCGGGATCAGCATGTTGATCGGCACGCTTTCCGGCGGAACCGGCAGGTTGGCGAGCGTCACCAGCATCGAAATTCGGTCTTCCACCGTTTCCCCCATGCCGAGAATACCGCCGGCGCAGACCTTGATGCCGGCATCGCGGACATTGGCAAGCGTTTCCAGCCGGTCCTCGAAGGTACGGGTGGTAATGATCTGCGAATAAAACCGCTCGGACGTGTCGACGTTGTGATTGTAGTAGTCGAGACCGGCATCGGCCAGCCGTTCGGATTGTTCCGGGGTCAGCATGCCGAGCGTCATGCAGGTTTCCATGCCGAGCGCCTTCACGCCTTCGACCATGGCCACCACCGCCTCCATGTCGCGCTCCTTGGGATTACGCCAGGCAGCCCCCATGCAATAGCGCGTCGCCCCGCCTTCCTTCGCCTTGCGCGCCTCAGTCAGCACCCGCTCCACTTCCATCAGTTTGGAGGCCTTGAGGCCGGTGGGGTTGCGGGCGGACTGGCTGCAATAACCACAATCCTCCGGGCAGCCGCCGGTCTTGATGGATAAAAGCCGGCTCATCTGGATGGCATTGGGATCGAAATGACAGCGATGCACCTGCTGGGCGCGGAACAGGAGATCGTTAAACGGCAAATTATAGATAATTTTTGCTTCTTCGAGTGACAAGCTGCTGCCAATACCTGGAATCGGAGCTGGGTTTCTGTCGATTTGCGTGAAAATCTGGTCCATCTGTCGATCGTTCCCTCAAAATAAATAGATAGAAGTTCTTTTTATCTATTTTTTTCGGGCTGCTTTTTGCAAGCACTTTTTTCGAGAAAAATTTCCGAGAGGAGAGATGGGCGGCACATGCGGGATCAGAATCGCCGGGTTTCAATGCTGAAATTCATTGAATACGCACGCACTCACGGAAAAGATCGGATCGGCCAATGGCGTGAAAACTCCGCACTTGCTAAGGGTGAGACATGATCGCACTTCGTCCCTCCGAGAGCCGCGACGCTGCCCGCATCCTCGACATATGGAGCAAAGCAGTCGACGCCACCCACCAGTTCCTCCTGCCGGCGGATCGCGCCGCGATCGGGAAGGAAGTCGAATCTTTCCTGCCACAGGCGCCGCTGACGCTGGCCGTCGATGCTTCTGACCATGTCCTCGGTTTCATGTTTCTGCATGAAGGGCATATGGAGGCGCTTTTCATCGATCCGGACCATCATGGCCAAGGCATCGGCAAGGCACTGGTGCAGAGGGCGCTTGCGCTTCATCCCGCGCTGACCACTGACGTCAACGAACAGAACGGCGAGGCCATGGGTTTTTATCGTCGGCTGGGATTCGAACCGACCGGACGCTCCGATCTGGACGGACAGGGGCGACCCTATCCACTCGTTCATCTTCGATTTCGCGCAACGGAAAAATAGGCCGCCGAGATCGTCGGGGAGGATCAAGCCACGAACACCATAGTCCGCTTCGCAACCGACGATTTTTTGCCCGAACACCGCTTCGACCAATGGCGCGAAGTGCGCGGCAAAAGCCTGTTTGGCGTGACGATCGAGCTTGCACGGGATCTTCGCCACAGTTTCAAGGGTTCGTTTCAGGCGCGCGCCGTCGCCGGCGCCGTGGCAACAGAAATGCGCGCTTCCTCTTACCGGGTAAACCGCACGGAAGCCGATATTGCCCGCATTGCCGGCAACAGCCTCTGCATCGGCCTGCAGGTCAAGGGTTCGGGGTTTCTGCATGCCGGCAGGGATCAGGTTCACGCCGTCGGCGGCGGCGATATCACCATCAACTATTCCGACTTGCCCTATGATGCGATACCGGGAAACGAGGCCGATTTTCACTATAAGATGCTGAAAATCCCCGTGGACTACGAGGTCATGCTCGGTCAGGCCACCGATGACCTGTTTGCGACGCGTTATTCGGAAAACAATAGTTTCTCCCTGCCCTTCCGGGCCCTTTTCAACGCGCTGAATGCTGACCACGGCAGGCTCATCGATCCCGCCCGCGATGTCACGCATATCGCCCGGCTTGCCATGACGGCGCGCGGGCGGCTTTCACCCGCCATGCCGGAGGTGCGCGCCGCGCTCAGGACCGGGCTCTGTTATGCGGCCCAGGACATCATGATGCGCAAAAAATCCCGGCAGAACCTCACCCCTGCCGCGGTCGCGAAGGAACTGGGCATTTCGCTGCGGCAATTGCATGTGGTTTTCGAGGGTGCGGAACTGTCGTTTTCCCGCACGCTCTCCTCCATGCGGATCGAGGAAGCGAAGCGGTTGCTGCTGGCATTCCCCGCTCTGCCGGTCACGCAGATCGCCTATGGCTGCGGCTTCGACAGCCTTGCAACATTTTACCGCGTGTTCGCCAGCACCTATGGCATGACGCCCGGTGACGCCCGCGCTGCGGATATGCCGTCGGCTTAAAATTTCACCTCTGCGCGCAATGAGAAGACGCGCCATTTCAGCTCCTGTAAGGCCGCTAGACCATCCCATTCCAGAGCGCGGCCCATGACCAATTTTTTCGACTTTGCGATTTCCCGACTACCGGCCGTCGTCGCCGATGGCCGCGGTCCGGCACCCTGCGAAATAGAGGCGATGCTGCAGAAAGAGCCCTTCGCGGCCGCGCTGCGGCTTCTATCGGGCAGCTTTATCGCCCTCTACGAAGGCTCGCCCGAGATGACCGCGCTCTTCGCAACACGCCAGAACCGGCTTCTTTGCTATGCGCTTCTGGCGCTCTATTTTCAGAAATGCGGGGACTGTGAAACGGCAACGGGAGAAGCAGCCCTGACACGGGAAGATTTCGGCCATCTGGCGCTCCGGCACGGGCTCGCCAGCCACAGCGTTGCCTATGCCTTCTTCAAAGAGGCGCTGAAACGCGGAATGACACGCCCAGTCGACCAATCCGGCAACGGGCCGGGCACTGGGGTGGTGCCTTCAACCCCTGCGCTGGCGATGCTCGCGCAATGGTACGACGTGCATTTTCAGGCGCTGGATCTGCTCGATGAGGGCTTCAGGGCATCGCGCTTCATCAGGCGATCGGAAGCCCTGCTTCCCCATATCCACCCCCGTGTATCACAGGCGTTTCTGTCACATCCGGAGGTGCGCTCCCCCGGCCCGCTTTCCATCATTTTCAACTGGTTCGATGCGGGCGGCCTGCTGATGGACCGCCTTATCGCCGGGATCGACTGGGAAAGACCGCCCGAACAGGGCAGACGTGTGACCGATGTGGAAACCGTGACACAGCTGGCGACCTCCCTCTCCGTGTCACGCATCCATGTCGGCCGCAAGCTTGCCGCGGCCGAACTGATCGGCGGCATAGGCTGGAGCGGACGGCGCGGCCGTTCCGCGCTCTGGATCTCGCAGGGCTTTTACGAGGAATATGCCCGCACACAGGCCCGCAAGCTTCTCATTCTCGATGATGCCTTCATCGACTTCGTGTGAGCTGCGGACAAACTGCACGCCCTGCCATTCGACTGGAAGGTTTGGCTCCGCATCAAGCGCGACATAAAGGCTTTCGTTGATGGTTATGAGGGATATCCATTGACAAATCACAGGACTGCAGCTTTTCTATCCAGCATGCGTGAGATGTTGCGAGCATCGAAATTGATGGCCCTGTTGTTCAGACTGGTGATGATCCTGTCACTGGCGGGCTATAGCGTTTCCACTGTCAATGCCGCAATGCATCCTGCCGAAGCCGGTGGAATGCAGCACGATCAGTCCGCCATGATGGATCACGGCGCGATGATGGACCATGGCGGTTCAGCCATGATGTCCGACAGTCATGATCACAAAGATATGGCCGCCGAGCATGATAGCGGCGCCCAAAAAACCGCAAAGCCCCAATGCTGCGGCGATTTCTGTCTCGGCATGGCGGTCCTGATCAGCCACGACACCACTGGCAGACCCGTCGTCAACAGCATCCGTTCCTTCCTTGACGACAGCAAGGCGCTCGGCCAGACCCCGCTGCTTCACCGCCCCCCGAATATCTGAACAGGCAAAGCCCGCCTTTGGGCAATGACCGTGCGTGAGCGGCTTTAGCGCCGTCGCGCCGTTGCATCTCCTGTTCGGAAAATATCCATGAACCCGATTCATATTGTGGTTGCAGCGCCCCTGCTTCTGGGCGGCTGCACAGCCACATCCCTGATGAACGACGCCGCTTCCTATGACGATGCGGCAAACCCCACGCTTGGCGCGGGGCCCATCCGCTATCAAACCCCGGTTGCGGGTTACACGCACCGCGCGCCGGTGGACCCGAAGCCCTGGCGTAACCAGAACGATGCACAGGCTCCGAAAGGAGATGCATCATGACATCACGCACATTCAAGCTCGGCGCTAAACTCGCGGCCACCCTTTGCCTGCCGTTTCTTCTCGGCGGCTGCGTCACAGCCGCCCAATATGCGTCGCGCGACGCCGGTTTCACCAATGTTTCGGCCCGAACATCCGAAGCAACAGGCAAGCAGGCGGTCTGGGTGCAGAACCGGGCCGAGGCGCAGGCGACGCAGGCCCGCGTCAAATCGCTGATGACAACCAGCAAGACCCTTGATGTCGAGACGGCGGTGCAGGTTGCGCTCCTGAACAACAAGGGCCTTCAGGCGGCCTATGCCGATCTCGGCGAATCCGCCGCCACCGCATGGCAATCCACCATGCTGGTCAATCCGCGGGTCGGCATTGGGCTGACGGGGATCGGCACCCCGGGGCTCAGGGCCTACAAGGCGATCGAAGGTGTCGTCGTCACCAATATTCTGGCGCTCGCTACCCTCAAGGAAAATGTCGAGATCGCCGATACCGGTTTCCGCAAGGCGCAGCTCGCGGCCGCGCTGAAGACGCTGCAACTGGCGTCGGATACCCGCCGCGCCTGGATCACCGCAGTGGCAGCATGGGAAAATGTCGGCCAGCTGGCGCAGGCACAGACCGCGGCGGATGCCGCCTCGGAACTTGCCGTCAAGCTTGGAGAAGCCGGCTCGCTCAACAAGGAAGGTCAGGCCCGCGAGCAGGTCTTTTATGCCGAACTGACCGGCCAGATCGCCAAGGCACGGCTTGAGGCCCGTCTTGCCAAGGAGGAATTGACACGGCTGATGGGACTGTGGGGAGCGGATATCGAATATACCATTCCCAACCGCCTGCCCCCGCTTCCGAAGGCGCTTAACAAACGGGACATGATCGAGGCCGAGGCGCTGCAGCGCCGTGTGGACCTACAAATGGCCAGGCTCGATCTGGAGGCCACCGCACGATCGTTCAAGCTCACCGAGGCCACCCGATACGTGACCGATCTCGAAATCCGCTCGGGCTTCGAGACCGAACGCGAGCTGGAAGACGGCGAAAAACACAAACAGACGACCGGCAATGCCGAGCTGGAATTCGTCATTCCGATCTTCGATTCCGGTCAGGCGCGCATGCGGGAATCCGAACTTGCCTATATGCGCGCGGCAAACCTGCTGGCGGAAAAGGCGGTCAATGTCCGCTCGGAAGCCCGCTCGGCCTATCAGGCCTATCGCTCGAATTACGACATCGCCCGGCACTATCGCAACAGCGTGGTGCCGCTGCGCACCAAGATCGAGGAGCAGTCGCTGCTGACCTATAACGGCATGATCACCAACACCTTCGAACTGCTCGCCGACAGCCGGGAAAAGGTCAATTCAAGCCTGCTGGCCATCAATGCCAAACGCGACTTCTGGCTCGCGGAGGCCGGCCTCGCTCCCGCCATCTACGGCGGAGGTACAGGTGCTGCGGCAGGTGCGGAGACCGAGGTTGCCGCCGCTGGCGGCGGTGGCGGACATTGAGAAAGGAAATCACCATGTTCAATAGAAGAAACTTTCTGGGTGTCGGCGCCGCTATGGTCTCCACGGCGGCCTGGGCGAAAACATCGAATAGCAGCCTGCCGGAAGCAGCCGTGATGGAAACGGCCGCGACCCAGGCTCCGGTCAAGCCCACCACCGGCCCCGATTACAACCCGGTCGTTACCCTCAACGGCTGGACCCTGCCCTTCCGGATGAACAATGGCGTCAAGGAATTCCACCTTGTCGCCGAGCCGGTGGAGCGCGAAATGGCGGAGGGCATGACCGCCCGGCTGTGGGGCTATAACGGCCAGTCGCCGGGCCCGACCATCGAAGCCGTCGAAGGCGACCGGGTGCGTATTTTCGTCACCAACAAGCTGCCGGAACATACAACGATCCACTGGCACGGCATGATCCTGCCGTCGGGCATGGACGGCGTCGGCGGCCTGTCGCAGCCGCATATCCCTGTCGGCAAGACCTTCGTCTACGAGTTCGATCTCGTGAAGTCGGGCACCTTCATGTACCACCCGCATTCGGACGAGATGGTGCAGATGGCGATGGGCATGATGGGCTTTTTCGTGATCCACCCGAAGGACCCGGCATTCATGCCCGTGGATCGCGACTTCGTGTTCCTCATCAATGCCTTCGACATCGATCCCGGCTCCTATGTGCCGAAGATCATGACCATGACCGACTTCAATCTGTGGTCATGGAACAGCCGGGTGTTTCCGGGCATCGATCCACTGGTGGTTTCCAAGGACGACCGGGTGCGCGTGCGCGTCGGCAACCTGACCATGACCAACCACCCGATCCACATGCACGGTTACGATTTCGAAGTGACCTGCACGGATGGCGGCTGGGTGCGGCCCGAGGCGCGATGGCCGGAGATCAGCATCGACATCCCCGTGGGTGCGATGCGCGCCTATGAATTCGACGCCAAATATGTCGGTGACTGGGCAATCCATTGCCACAAGTCGCACCACACGATGAACGCGATGGGCCATGACGTCCCGACCTTCATCGGCGTCGACAAGAAGACCGTCACCGAAAAGATCCGCAAGGTCCGGCCGGAATATATGCCGATGGGCACCGCCGGCATGGCCGATATGGGCGCGATGGAAATGGAGATCCCTGAGAACACCGTTCCGATGATGACGGGATGGGGTCCGCACGGCCCCATCGAGATGGGCGGCATGTTCTCCGTGGTGAAGGTTCGTGAAGGCATCTCCGCGGGCGATTACGCCGATCCCGGCTGGTACGAAAACCCGCCCGGAACCCAGGCCTGGGAATGGACCGGCGAGTTGCCGGATACACAGAAAAACACCGACCCCAAAACGCAGATCACGCCGCAACCGATGAAACACGGCTGATTGCGCAGACCAACGACCCCATCAAAATCAAGGAACATACAGAATGACCAAATTGAAACTTGCACTGCTTCTCACCGCTCTCGCCACGCCAGCCCTGGCATCGGGCACCCACGGCGGCGGCCATGCAGCGATGGCGATCGGCGAACCCGGCGACAAGGCCAAGGTGACCCAGACCATTCAGGTGACGATGAAGGAAACGCCCGACGGCAAGATGCTGTTCACGCCCGCCAAGTTCGAATTCAAGAAGGGTAAGACGGTTCGCTTTGTCGTGAAGAATGTCGGCGAACTGGACCATGAATTCATTCTCGATGAACAGAAGGCCAATCTGGAGCACAAGGCCGCCATGGAGAAGGCGCCGGAGATGGAACACGACAATCCGAACGCGATCAGCCTCGCGCCGGGCGAGAGCGGCGAAATCGTCTGGAAATTCACCAATGACGGCATGTTCGAATTCGCCTGCCTGAAACCCGGACATTACGAGGCCGGCATGCGCGGCGATCTCAAAGTTTCTGCAAAATAATCCAGCAACAAAGGAATATGACCATGAAGACCATCGTTAAAATCACCGTCGCAGCAGCACTCCTGCTCACCGCTCCCCTCAGTGCATTCGCAGAGGAATTCACCAAGGGAACGGTCAAGAAGGTTGATGCTGCGGCCAAAAAGGTCACCATCATCCATGAAGAACTGAAGAACCTCGACATGCCGGCCATGACGATGGTGTTCCGCGTCAAGGACGATGCGCTCCTCGCCAGGCTCAAGGAAGGCGCCAATATCGAGTTCATTGCAGAACGCGCCGAAGGCAAGCTTGTCGTCGCACAGGTGAAATAAGGCCTCAGCAACCGGTCCAAAAGAAACAGAAAGGGCAGCGGTTTTCCGCTGCCCTTTCTGTATTGGTGTCAGGACGTCCTGCGAACTCTAGTGTTCGGCAAATGGCCTTGGTCCTGCGGCGGGCCGCGACCCGCCGACCTTGGGCGAGAAGGCCGCGTCTATCGCCTGCCGATTGTTCATGAACGGCCGTTGGAGCAGAAGGAACACCACGAGCATCAAGGGCCATGCAATCAGGACATCGGAGAGGAAGTGAGCCCCCATCGCCACCCTGTTCAGGGAGACAATCACGATAAACGGCGCCAGTATTGCGGTGCCTATCAGGCGAAATTTCTCTGGCAGGAGGATGATGAAGGCCAGGAGGGCGACTGCGGAAGCACTTTCACCGGAAGGAAAAGAGCAGTTTCGGGCGCAGCTGCCATTGAGGGAAAGAACCGGCGTAAAAACCAGCTCTCCCCCGAACTCTGCGAGATGCCGCGGCCTTGCCCTGCCGAACAGGTTTTTCAGGGCATGCACCGTGGCTCCTGGTCCAACAGCAAAAAAGACCATAATAAACAGTAGCTTATGTGGCGGTAAAAGCCGCGGCAAGCCGCGCGAAAATGGCATGGCGAAAAGCATGCCCGCAAGTCCTGATAACAAGACCGCCGGAAGCATGCGGTTCAGATCACGGACGGCAATCAGGAACTCGTCCTCACCGAGGGTGAAACCGCCCGCCCAGAATTGCCGGCTCACTTCAAGATCGATATCCGGCCTGATCGTAAAGACGATCATCATCGCAAAGGCGACCAGCAGAGCCTGCAGAGAGGGGCTGCCGGAAGCACTCGCAAATGCCTGACGGACGACAAAGACGGCGTTTGCGCGAAATTTCGACCGCCGGGTCCAATTCCGCTTCTTTTGGTGGGTTTTACTGGCGAGAGACTGGTGCATGACCAGTTCTCTTCCGCAGAAATGTCAAGGCATTGCGGAGAAAGACACAAGACTGCAAGGAAAGCGGTGCGCATTGGCTTTATTAGAGGATAGAGGCTCTTGCCCGACGTTTCGCATCCGCTTAGCGTCCCGCCACCACCACAGCCTATATATGAATAAATTTGCGGGTTCAGCATGGACAAAGGGCTTATTCTGATCGTCGAAGACGACCCTGATATCATTCAGATTCTGGACGCCTATCTCATTCGCGAAGGATACAGAACCGTCAGAGCCAGCGATGGAGAAACGGCGCTGACCCATTTCTCCATGTTGAGGCCGGATCTGGTTCTCCTCGACATCCGCCTGCCGAAATTCGATGGCATCGAGGTGTTGAACCGCATCCGGCGGGAACGGGAAACGCCCGTCATCATGGTCACCTCTCTTGCGGAGGATATGGACAAGCTGACCGGCCTTCGCCTCGGCGCTGACGATTACATCGTCAAACCTTTCAACCCGCATGAGTTGATCGCCCGGGTGAATGCCGTGCTGAAACGCACGCGACAGCCAGGCTCCGGCGGGGTTTTGCGCTTCGGGGCCATCGAAGTGGACACCGAAGCTTATGTTGCGGCCGTCTGCCATGGTGGAGAGCGGGCCGTTCTGCCCCTGACGCTGAGCGAGTTCCGGATCCTCGCCCATATGACGCGCCGTCCCACTCACGCCTTTCAGCGCGCCGACATTCTCGACGCCTGCCTGCCGGAAAGCGATGCGCTGGCGCGCACCATCGACACACATATCGCCAATCTGCGCAAGAAACTGACGGATCATGGCGCCTGCGGTTATCTGGTCTCGGTGCGCAGCGTCGGTTATCGGCTGGCCGGGGAGCAAAAACCATGAAGCCCTGGCGACTCCGCCTGCGCACGATGACAGCGATCACCATCACCACGATGCTCATCTTTGCCGTTGCTTTGGTCTATTTCGGCGTTTCCTGGTATGCGGACAACATTGAGGAGCGCATCATCGCCCAGCTGTCGCCCGATGCCGCCAAGGCCTTTTCGGATATCGACCTGGGCATGATGCCGGATCAACGCCAACTTCAAGCCCTTGTCGAGGTTTTGCCGGGCCTGGAGGATCAGGCAGATAACGAGCTTATCAAATCGGTGTTCGTCTTCGGATTGCTCGGTGTCTTCCTGTGCAGCTTGCTTGGTTATTTCATATCTCGGCGCATTGCCGCACCTCTCGGCGAACTTGCTGATGCCGCGCGGCGCATGGCGACCGGCAACTTCAGCGGCGGCGCAAAGATCAAGGCGAGCCCCATCGCCGAAGTCGCATTTCTGGTTGACAGTTTCGAGACTCTGACGCGGGAACTTCAGATGATGGAACGCCGGCTGAAGTTCAACACGATGGCGGTGGCCCACGAGCTGCGCACCCCACTCACGATCCTGCGGGGCCGTTTGCACGGCATCGCGGATGATGTCTTTCCCCTCGACAAGCAAGCCATTCGCCACCTCATCGTCCATGTCGAGGGACTGGCGCGTCTTGTTGACGATTTGCGCACGCTTTCGCTGGCGGAAACCAACAGTCTCGTCAAAGACACCGAACCGCTTGATCTCGCCGCCGAATGCGCGGCCGTAGCTGAAGCGGCACGGCCGCTGATGGATGAGGTCGGCATTGATCTCAATATGTCACTGGAGCCCGCTCCCGTTTGCGGCGATCGACAACGCCTTCGGCAGCTTCTGCTGATCCTGATGGATAATGTGCGCCGCTACGCGGCGAGCGGCGGGTTTCTGCGTTGTTCGACCGGGGTTCAGGACGGGCGCGCCTTTGTCGCGATCGAGGATAAAGGGCCGGGCTTTCCCGCTGGCGTCGAGGCGCACGGCATCGAACTCTTCTGGCGGACGGAACCGTCGCGCGCGCGCAAAACCGGTGGCACAGGTCTCGGCCTGTCGATTGCCCGCGCAATCGCACGGGCGCATGACAGCGATCTGCAGATAAAGGCGCGGCCGGATGGCGGAACTATCGTGACGATTGTCTTCGGGGAAGCCTCCTAAAATCTCCCGGCCAACCGTCTCTTTGCGGTTGCTTGTTTTTGCGCTGAGGCGACGAACCGGTCTTCACATGGGACAGGCCGTTTCTCGACAGAATCTTGACAATTCCGGCGCATGCCCCGGCTGAACGCAATGTTCTGCCGGAAGCCCATTTATGTCGCGCATTCAAGATGCTGCCGTTCTGGCAGAGAAACTCCCGGTCACGGATGATGTGGCCGAGACAGTTTCGGAAACACCCCGTTTTTTGTTGTTCTGGAGAATTATGACCTTTACCCGACGCGCCTACTGGAAGCGGGCGGTCCTTTTCTGGCTGCGTTTTGCGATCAATCCATTGGTCACCTTTCGGTGGTGGCGGTTTCTGGCGGATTTTTCAACAGAGCGAAAATTACCGCTCCCGCATGACGACCTTCTCCAGAAACCTCTGTCGAAACTCCTCATCAATAAAGTTTCCCAGAAGAGACGGCTGGCTTTTCTCATGGATAATTTCGCAATTGCGGACCGGCATTTTTCCAGGAGCGTGATGGCCGGGCTGTGGGCGGGAAAAACCATTGATATGGGCACGGTTTGCGGCCGGAACGATGAATATCGATGCGTCCTGGCCTTGGCGGATTGTTGCGGCGGTCGACACGAGGGTGCGTTTTCCATCAGACTCATGGATAGCCATGACAACACCGTTCTGTGGACGGCAACGTTTACTTTCGTTGAAGGGCGCGAGACACAGAACCACACGATTGTCGTTGGCGGCATGCAGGGCCCACGCGCCGCGAAGGAACAAATGGTGTCGATGACGCGCGATCTCTCGGGACTTCGTCCCAAGGAGGCTGCATTGATGGTTCTGCAAGGTCTCGCTGGTGAGGGTGCACATGACTATTTCGCTGTCGCCCACTCCAGACACCCCATCCGCTACCGGCGCGCCCGACGGCAAAAAATGATGGTTTCGGACATCGATGCATTCTGGCGGGAACGCTCTGGCGAGCCGGATGAAATATTCGGTTTCAAAGTGCCCTTCTCCAGCCTTGAGGGTGGAGATAAACGCAGCCAAATGAAGTCCTCTTTTTTCAGCCTCGGCAAACGTCTCGCCGAGGCCGGAGTAAACGAAAGCGCCTGAGGCTCGTCCCAGGTTGCCTGGGACTTCGCGCTAACCATGGGCAGGTTTTCGCGCCGGACCGAAGATCATGAAACTGATGGCGGCAAGGAACCAGACGCTGGTGCCGGCATAAAGCATGACCAGACCAAAACCGTCCGCAAGCGCCTGATGGACGAGCTCTTCCGAAACACCCTGCGCCGCGCCGGCGGTGCCCGCCGCGATCTTTTCCGCAAGCGACTGCAACGCATTGATGTCAGCACCTGATGGCAGGTTTGCCCGAAGCGAAGCCCGGACGCCCTCGACCAGAATAAAGCCCATGATCGGGATGTTGATGGCGAGCGAGATCATGCGCGCGCTCATGTCGATACCCGAAGCCATGCCGGAACGAGCGGGGGAAACCGCGCCCGTGGTGGTGTTGGTAACAGGCGTATTGGTCAGCCCGAGCCCGATACCGGCAAGGATGCAGCCGGGCAGCATGGTGAGCCAGCTCGCATTTTCGATGCCGCTTCCAACTTTCATAAGCATGAAACCGAGGCCGATGGTGAACAGCCCGGCCGGAATGACGAGGCGCGGCTGATAGCGCAACGACAGGCGCTCCGCCAAAGGCGGCACCACCAGCGCCGGCAGCGTATAGGCAAGCAGGCCGAGGCCGGCGGTGACGCTGTCATAACCGAGGCCTGCCTGAAACCAGATCGGCAGATAGATCATGAACGGCCAGAAGCTGATGTTCATCGCCGCCGAACCGATGATCGCCCCCGAAAATGGCCGGATGCGGAAGACGGAGAAGTCGAACATCGGTCGCGTGTTGAGCTTTTCAGCGAACACGAAGGCGATGAAGCTCGCAACCGAGACGCCAAGGATCAGAAGCGCCGCCGGGCCCACAAAACCGAGTTCGGGTCCCTGCGTGATGAAAAAGGCAAGGCAAAAAACGGCAACCGAGAGCGTGACCATGCCGGCAATATCGAGACGCGCCGCTTCCGGATCTCGCGATTCTCCCACACCACCGGCGGCGAGTAGCCATGTTCCCACGCCAAGGGCGACGTGAACGAGGAACACCCATTCCCAGCTCCACAGCGCAACGATGGCGCCGCCGATGATCGGGCCGAAACCCAGCCCCACGCCCGAGACGATGCCCCACCAGCCGAACGCCATGCCGCGTTCACGGGCCGTGCGGAACTGATGCGACAGGATGGCGATCTGGCACACCAGCATCGCCCCGCCGCTCAGTCCCTGCAGGAAACGCGCGCCGATCAGCACCGAGACGTTTTCCGTCATTCCGCAGGCGAGAGAGGACAGCGAGAAAGCGGCGATGCTGGCGATGAAGACACGTTTGCGGCCGAAGCGATCGGCCAGCGCGCCCGTCGCCATCAGCACCATCGTCACGCCGATCGTATAGGCATTCATGATCCACTGAAGCTGCCGGAAATCCGCGTGCAGCACCTGTTCCAGTGTTGGCAGGATCGCCGGAACGCTGGAAATTTCCAGTCCGAACATCAGGGCGGAGAGACAGACGGCAGCGAGCGCCATGGCGCTTCTGCTGCCCGCTGGGGCGGTAACGGCAAGGGTCATTCTTCAGCCTTTCAAGGGTCGGTTCACCACTGCGAGAACCGATCTGTGGAGGAGGCACGCTAGACAAAGCTTGACCATAACTGAATTGGATGATTGGCTATTTCAGAGACAACAAATCGGAATAATCGATATGAGCACGCTGGATGTGGAGGCCGTCGAGGCCTTCGTCACCATCGCCGATATGCAGAGCTTCACCCGCGCTGCCGAAGCGCTCGGCACCACCCAGGGCGCCATCAGCGTCAAGCTCAAACGGCTGGAGGACAGGCTCGGCCAGCGGCTGCTCGAACGCACACCGCGCTCCGTGCGGCTGTCAGCACAGGGTGCGGTATTTCTGGCGCCCGCCCGCGAGTTTCTCGCCGCGCATGATCGGGCGCTGGCGGGTCTTTCCTCGCCGCGCCGCCGCTTCGGCCTTGGCATTGCCGCCCACGTGGCGGGACCGGAGGTTCCGACCCTGCTTGCGCGTCTCAACGACCACGACCCCGGGCTTACGATTGAAGTACGCATGGATCATTCCAGATCCCTGCTTGACGCCTTCGACCGTGGGGAGATCGATGCGGCGATCATCCGGCGCGAAGACGACAGGCGCGACGGCGAGGTGCTCGGACCGGAACATTTCGGCTGGTATGCAACCCCGCAATTCGAACACCGTCAGGGTGAACCGCTGCGGCTGGCGGCGCTCTCACCCGCCTGTGGTGTGCGTGACATCGCCACCCGCGCCCTGGATGCGGCTGCGATTGCGTGGACCGAAGTGTTTCTTGGCGGCACATCGTCGATGGTGACCGCAGCCGTCTCGGCCGGGCTTGCGGTTTCCGCCTTCTCCTCCCGTCTTGCACCACCCGGCACGGTGGAGGTCAGCCAGCGTTTTGGCCTGCCGCCCCTGCCTTCTACCGAAATCATCATGTTCTCGACCCTGACGGACAGCAGATCCCGGGAGGCGTTACGCACGCTCGCCGCCGCCTTTCGCGAGCATCGGCCGGGATCGTGACCATGATCACACAGATTGACACCGTCCGCTTGTCGACAACTACCGGCGGAAAATCTAGCATCGGGCGAAAATGACCCGGCCGATGTCTCTCTCGGTCCAATCGCTGCAGTGGAGTCCCCTCATGTCCCTTCCCCAGAAAATCGGCTTTATCGGAACGGGTGCCATCACGGATGCGATGGTGCGCGGCCTGCTCGCCAGGCCTACCGCCTTGCCGCATGTCATGGTGTCCCAGCGCAGCGCGGATATCTCGGCCAGGCTTGCAGTCGATTTTCCGCAGGTGATCATCTCCGGCGACAATCAGGCGATCGTCGATGGCTGCGATACCGTCATGCTCGCGATCCGTCCGCAGATCGCCGAAGAGGTCATCCGGCCTCTCCGGTTCCGCGACGGGCAGAAGGTCATCAGCGTCGTGGCGGCAACCAGCCGCGAGTCGCTCCTGGACTGGATCGGCGCGGATGTGCGTCTCACCCAGGCAATCCCGCTACCCTTCGTCGCCCGGCGCAAGGGCGTCACCGCCATCTATCCCGCTGATACGGATACTGCCGCAATCTTCAACGTGCTCGGCAATGCGGTGGAATGCGAGACCAAGGCGGAATACGACCTTCTGGCCGCGGCCAGCGCTCTGATGGCCACCTATTTCGGCATCATGCAGACCACGACCGAATGGCTGGCCGAGAACGGTCTGCCGGAAGAAAAGGCGCGCGCTTATCTTGCCCCCCTCTTCGCCGGCCTCTCCGAGGTGGCGATGCTTGCTGGAAGCAAGGCGGATTTCAACGAGATCAGCCGTGAGTTCGCGACAAAAGGCGGCCTCAACGAGCAGGTGCTGCTGGACTTCGACGGCAAGGGCGGCTCAGGGGCGCTGAAAGACGCATTGAGCCGCGTGCTGGAGCGGATTACGCAATAGCCGGACAGGTGCAACGGCAACAACAAAAAAGGGGCCTTTCGGCCCCTTTTTTGTCTTATGCCTTCCCCGGACGGTTGATTGTTAGGAAGTGCCGCACGACAGGCTTTTCCAGTCCGGAATGGTAAGCCAGCACCTTGCCCTGCAAATCCGCGTCGGCATGGGAAACCCGCTTGTGCTGGCGCAGATGTTCAGCCCAGGATTCCACCATGAACCATTCGACAATCTTCTGCGGATCGGCGGAGTCTTCCGTCACGCCCCAGCCATAGGCGCCATCGCGGCGACGTTCCTGGGAGAGTTCGTCCAGCGCATGCAGGAAATCGGAACGGTGATGCTTTTCGACATTATATTCGATCAGGATCAGAACCGGGCCACGATCATGAGCCACCGGCTCGGCAACGAGCGGTTCGGGCCAATGGTTGGACGGCACCATATCCGCATCGCCCGCAGGCAGTTTCAGACGGTGCATGACGAGGCCCGCAACCAGCAATCCCGCAGCGCCGATCAGCAACGCACCCGGCACGCCTGTGGCTTCACCAACAGCACCCCAGCCAAGGCTGCCGGCCGTCATCGCGCCATTGAAGACGGTGAGATAAACGGCAAGGCCACGGCCACGCACCCAGTTCGGCAGAACTGCCTGGGCTGCGCCATTCAGCGTCGTCAGCGCCGTGATCCATGCCCCACCGAGGAACAGCAGGATGATGATGGCAAACCACTTTGGCGGTGCGAAGGACAGTCCAGCCATGACGAGCGCAGTCGTGAGAGCCGCACCCAGCAACAGGGCATCGGCATCGAAACGTTCGCGCAGCTTCGGCATGACCAGCGCGCCGCAGATGGCGCCGGCACCGACGGCACCGAGCAGGATACCGTAGAAGCTCGCATCTCCACCGAGCAGTTGCCGGGCGACCAGAGGGAGCAGTGCCCAGACAGCACTGGCGAATGCAAAGAAGATCGCTGCCCGCAGCAGGACGACATGCAGCGGCTTGCTGGCGCGGGTATAACGAAGGCCCGCCCGGAATGCGCCGAAGAAACCTTCCGCCAGTGCATCATTGGCGTTCTTTGCCCGTGGCCACCACAGAAGGGCGGCGATAACCACGAAATAGCTGGCGACATCAGCGCCATAGGTAAAGGCCGCCCCGAAGGCCGCGAGCAGGATGCCGCCGGCGGCCGGGCCGATGGAACGGGCGATGTTGATGCCGAGCGAGTTCAGCGCCACGGCGCTCTTGATATCCTCGCGTTTCACCAATTCCGGCACGATGGCCTGCCAGGTCGGGCCCATCAGCGCGGCGCCGATGCCGCCGAGGAAGGTGAGACCGATCAGCGCGCTGACGGACAACAGGCCGGTTTGGGCCAGAACCATGAGGGTGACGCTGACGGAGGCCAGCAACAGCTGCACGGCGATCAGGAATTTGCGGCGGTCGAGAATATCGGTCAGCACGCCGGCCGGGATTGCCAGAAGAAAGATCGGCAGCGTCCCTGCCGCCTGAACCATGGCGACGGCCGCCGGCGAGGCCGAAAGATCGGTCATCAGCCATGAACTGGCGACATCGCGCATGAAACTGCCGGTATTGCCGAGCACCGTCGCGGCCCAGAGGACGGCGAAAACTGGTTGCGCAAGAGGAGCAAAGCTGCTCGCCGAGGATTTTGCGGCACTCATTTGCCTGTTCCTTTCGTGAGATCGATTGCGGCGACGATGATGAAGGCGCCGGCAAGGCCAAGATGCTCGAAGAAGGCGTTGGTGGCCATCATGCGGTCCATGCCGGGCGCCATTTCCCAAAAGCGGAGAGCGATGAAGGTGGCCAGAAGCGTGAAGCCCGCAAGTGCCAGAGCACCGGCCCAACGCAGGAAGCCCGACACCACCAATGCGGAGGCGGTGAGTTCGAACAGGATGACGACGACGGCGAATGCGGCCGCCGGCTGAAGGCCAAAATGGTTCATCTCGGCAATCGCGCCGGGGAAGTCGAAGATCTTGGTCAGCGGCCCCTGAATATAGGCCGAGCAAAGCGCCAGAAGCGCAAGGGTCTTTGTGGCGGGGGCGGCAACGACATTTGCGAGGAAGCCGCGAAGGCGAAGGGTTGAAGATGGCTCGGTCATTTTTTGCTCCTGCGATCTGGCCGGTCGGTTCGAGCGGCGCTGCGTTCATGTGATGGAGCGATATTGGCGCAAAGGATTACCGCCAACAATTGCATCAATAGTTTCTATATAATTGCGAATTTTGTAATATTCTTTTTATTGCCGGATCTTTCGCAGACAACGGGCAGCGGCAATCCACTGCCCGTTGGATTTATCTTGCCAATCAGCCTCAGACCGCCCAGCAGGAGCAGCCGAGAGCGCCGAAAAAGCCCTTCAGATCGGCGATCGGCAGTTTTGACGTCCAGGCGCCGGCATGGTCGTGACCATGCACACCGCAATCACTGGCACAGCCGCAGGACGAGATCGCCGCCCGTCTGAGCGAGTTCTTTCCGGCACCCTGCGGCTCACCCCAGGCGGCATAACCACCGAAGGTTCGCACAGGCGACCAGTCGGGCATCGCCGGCGGAATATTGCTTTCATCAAGCGTCCTGAAGTCGCCGGCGCCATAGACGATCTTGCCGCCGACCATGGTCAGTTCGGATGTAAGGAAGGAGATTTCATCCTCCGCGCAGGAGAAATAATCCTTGTCCGGCACCACGAGATCGGCGAACTGGCCTTTTTCGATGCGGCCCTTCTTGCCTTCCTCGTTGGAGAACCAGGTGACTTTTTCGGTCCACATGCGCAGCGCCGTCTCGCGGTCGAGGCAGTTGGCGCGCGGATAAAGCTGCATGCCGCCCACCGTCTTGCCCGTCACCATCCAGAACAGCGACACCCACGGATTATAGGAGGCGACGCGCGTTGCATCCGTACCGGCCGAAACGTTCACGCCCTTTTCCAGCATCCGCGCAATCGGCGGTGTGGCCTCCGCCACGCCCTGACCATACCGTTCGACGAAATATTCGCCCTGATAGGCCATGCGGTGCTGGGTTGCGATGCCGCCGCCAAGCGCGGCGATGCGGTCGATCGAGCGCTCGGAGATGGTTTCGGCATGATCGAAAAACCAGTTCAACCCTTCGAGCGGGATATCCCGGTTGACCTTTTCGAAGACATCCAGCGCCCGCGAAATGGTCTCGTCATAGGTGGCGTGCAGACGCCAGGGCCAGCGGTTTTCCGCCAGAATCCGGACGACGCCTTCGAGCTCGCCTTCCATTTCCGGCGGCATGTCCGGCCGTGGCTGGCGGAAATCCTCGAAATCGGCAGCGGAAAAGACCAGCATTTCGCCTGCACCATTGTGCCGGAAGTAGTCGTTACCCTGCTTGTATTTGACCGATGACGTCCAGTTGAGGAAGTCCTCCTTCTCCTGCTTCGGCTTCTGGGTGAAGAGGTTGTAGGCCAGCCGAACCGTCATCTGGTTCTCATCCGACAGCTTCTGGATCACTTCGTAATCATCAGGGTAATTCTGGAAGCCGCCGCCCGCGTCGATCACGCCGGTCACACCCAGCCTGTTCAGCTCGCGCATGAAGTGGCGGGTAGAATTGACCTGGTAGTCGAGAGGCAGCTTCGGCCCCTTGGCGAGCGTCGAATAGAGGATGCCGGCATTCGGCTTGGCGAGCAGCAGGCCGGTCGGATTGCCATTCGCATCGCGGGTGATCTCGCCACCGGGCGGGTTCGGCGTATCCTTGGTGTAACCGACGGCGCGAAGTGCTGCGCCGTTCAGCAGCGCCCGGTCATAAAGATGCAACAGGAAGACCGGCGTATCCGGCGCCACCGCATTGATTTCCTCGATGGTCGGCAGGCGCTTTTCAACGAATTGATGCTCGGTGAAACCGCCCACGACCCGCACCCATTGCGGGGCCGGGGTAATAGCCACCTGACGCTTCAGCATGTCCATGGCATCTGCAAGCGAGCGCACGCCATCCCAGCGCAGTTCCATGTTGAAGTTCAGGCCGCCGCGCACGACGTGGGTGTGGTTGTCGATCAGGCCGGGCAGAACCCGCTTGCCCTTCAGGTCGATGATCTTCGTATCCGGCCCGGCAAGGGCCATAACCTCGGCATCGCTTCCCACTTCCAGAAACAGGCCATCCTTGATGGCCACTGCCGTTGCATTCGGATTGCCGCGGTCGAGCGTCGTGACGCGGCCGTTGTGAAGGATCGTATCTGGGTGCATGGAAGAACCTCCGGTCTTGATGAGATCAGCGGCCTTAGCCGGTGAAAACAGATTCGGAAAGGCAAGGCTCGAAGCCGCGCCAAGAAAGGTGCGTCGTGTCGGCATCAGCTTCTCTCCCGGTTGATAGGCTGTTTGACCTCGGCAAGGCCAGTTGTTTCAGCGCCACCCTTCGGCATATGGCCGAACATATGCGGCTTGATCTGGTTGATCCACGAAACCACGGCCGGCTCCTTGCCGACGATCGTCTTGGCTAGGGGGATGATCTGCTCTCCAACCAATATGCCGAGCAGACCGACGAGAGCAATGACGGGCGGTGCGGGAGAACGCACATTAAGCAGGCTGTAAACGATGCCGACCAGCAGACCGGCGCCAAGGGACAGAAGATAGACTTTCATCGAAACCTCCTCGATGGGTGAAAGCCGCACCGGACTGGATGGCGATCCTGCCGGTGCGGCGTGGTTGAAAGCTTATTTCTTGGCCGGGTTGGGGCCGATGCGCTTGCCGTGCTTCACGCGTTCTTCACCGCCATGGACATGGGTGACGGCATAATCGATGCCCATGCCGTAAGCGCCGGAATGTTCCTTCACCAGCGTGGTGACGGCGTCATAGGTTTCCTTGCGTGCCCAGTCGCGCTGCCATTCGAGCAGCACCTGCTGCCAGGTCACGGGAATGATACCGGCCTGCACCATGCGGTCCATCGCATATTTATGCGCGTCGAGAGAAGTACCACCGGAGGCGTCCGCCACCATGTAGATCTCGTAGTCCGCGACATCATGGAGAGCCGAGAGTGCGAAGGTGGTGTTGCAGACTTCCGTCCACAGGCCGGAGACGACGATCTTCTTGCGGCCACCGGCGGCGTTCTTCGCCAGCGCATCGCGAACATTCTGGTCGTCCCAGGAATTCATCGAGGTACGCTCGAGAATGTCGTTTTCCGGGAAGACCGCGAGCAGTTCCGGAAAGGTGTTACCGGAGAAGCTTTCCGTTTCGACCGTGGTGATGGTCGTCGGGATGTTGAAGATCTTTGCCGCCTTGGCGAGGCCGACGACATTGTTCTTCAGGGTCTGGCGATCGATCGACTGCACACCGAAAGCCATCTGCGGTTGCTGGTCGATGAAGATGAGCTGGCTGTTGGCGGGGGTAAGGACTTCGAGCTTGGACATTTTCAGTTCTCCGTTCAGGTGGTGATTGCCGATCTACGGCGGTGGAAACTAGGAAGGCTTCGCCGGTCGGCTGCCCGGCAGGGGCAGCCGCCTTGAAAAGTATAAATCTGTTTTGGTCAGTGGATGCGGATCAGAGACCCGCTTTATGCCGCAAGGGGAGCGAGGTTGGCCTCGATCTGGTTGCGGAAAGGCTCGTAGCGGCTCGGCAGCTTGAGCGCTTCGCCCAGATGCGCGGTATCCTCGTCACGGTCGAAACCGGGTTCATTGGTGGCGACTTCGAACAGAATGCCGCCCGGCGTGCGGAAATAGATCGCCCAGAAATAATCGCGGTCGATGACGGGGGTGACCTGATAGCCCGTATCCATCAGCGCCTTGCGCACTTCCAGCTGCTTTTCGCGGTTTTCGACTGCGAAAGCGATATGGTGGACCGAACCTGCCCCCGGACGGGCAAAGGGCGTCTTCGGCAGGGCCGCAAGATCGATCGTGTCGGCCCCGTTGCCGCCGGGAATGATGAAGCGCGTCACATTGCCTTCAGCATCAGCGCGTTCATAACCCATGAAACGAAGGAGTTCCTCAGTCGCGGCCGTGTCGTTCAGATTGAAGCGCGCGCCGGTGAAACCACGTATGGCGCTGTCTTCGGAAATACCCTCGGCCAGCCAGGGGGCGCGGGCATCATTCTCCGTTTCGATCAGCGCAAGTCCATCGCCATCGGGACCGGTGAAGCGCAGGCGCTCGGCGCCGAAAACCGTGTCGGCCTGAAGGCCGGCGGCGCCTTTGGCAAGCAGGCGCTCTTTCCAGAAGCCCAGCGAACCCTTCGGGATGGAAAACTGCGTCTCGCCCACCTCGCCGACGCCGGGACGGCCGGCCATCATGTTGGCGAAGGGAAAATAGGTCATGACCGTGCCGGGCGTGCCATTTTCGTCGCCGTAATAAAGGTGATAGACGCTGGGTTCGTCAAAGTTGACGGTTTTCTTCACCCGGCGCAGGCCGAGCGTATCGGTGAAGAAGCTGTTGTTCTGCCGCGCATCCGACGCCATTGAGGTGATGTGGTGCAGGCCCTTGATATCCTTGATCATCGTCGGCGCCTTTCGTTGTTGGTGTGTCCGTTTCGATGGACAAAGATGTAACCCGCTTGATTGCATCGCGGAATTGCAATATTTATCTCGAATGAATTGCGATTTTTGAAATAATAGAGATGAACGACCATAAAGCTCTGAAAACCTTTCTGATGGCGGCCGAAAAGCGCAACTTCGCGCAGGTCGCCCGTGAACTGGGCATGACGGCGGCTGCCGTCACCCGTGCGATTGCCGCGCTTGAAGACGATCTCGGTGTGCAATTGTTTGTCCGCACCACCCGACAGGTTTCCTTGACGACGGACGGCGCCATCTTCGCCGCACAGATCCAGCCGGCGGTCGAGGCGCTTGAGAACGCCCGGCGCGATGTCCGCAACGCCCATAAGGCCGATGAGGGGCGCCTGAGGATCAGCGCGCCGACATGGCTTGGCAAGACGGTGCTGCCGCCGATCCTGTCGGGTTTCCGGGAACTCTATCCAAAAATGTGCTTCGAGATTTCCCTGTCGGACGGCCTGATCAATATCGTGGATGACGACTACGATCTGGCGATCCGCATCTCGTCCGCCCCGTCAGACAAATTCACCATCTGGCGCAAGATCAGGGCCGTGCCGCGAATATTGGTGGCGGCACCGGGCAGCCGCTTCACGCAGATGGAACATCCAAGCGAACTGACCCCTGACGATTGCCTTGCCTATAGCGGTGAAAGCCGGCGGGAGAACTGGGTCCTGTCAGACGGCGGATCGAGCATCGCCATCTCGGCCGGCCGCGCATTCAGCGCCAATAGCGGCGAGGTTCTGGCCGATATGGCGGCAGATGGCGCGGGCGTGGCGATGCTGCCGGGATTTAATATCGCCGAGCATATCCATAGCGGCCGGCTCGTTCATGTCCTGCCCGGCTGGGCGCCGCCCGAACTCTGGCTGACGCTCTATTATCCGCCCTATCAGACGCTGCCGCCCCGTATCGCGACCTTCTCGAAATTCTTCGAGGAACAATTGCCGGCGCATATGGTGATGCTGGACTAGAGCCGGCGACCTTGACCCCGCCGACGCGCACGAGCGCGTCGGCCTGATGCGTGGCTTAGCGTGGCGGCAGCAAGAAATGGCAATAGCCGGGGCTGCCGCAACGTTCTGATGGTCGGGCCTCTAGGCCAGATGCTGGCTGAAGAAGGCGGCGATCCGGTCGAACGGGATTTTGTCGGCGCGGTCATACAGGTCCGTATGGTTGGCGTCCGGAATGATCACGAGTTCCTTCGGTTCGGCAGCGGCAGTGAAAGCTGTCTCGCTGAAATATCGGGAATGCGCTTTCTCGCCATGGATGAACATCACCGGGCGCGGCGATATTTCGGCGATATAGGTCAGGATCGGCATGTTCATGAACGACAGGGGTGTCGTCTGCGTCCAGGAATTACCCGAATTGACAGCACGCGCATGATAGCCGCGCGGCGTCCGGTAGTAGTCGTGATAGTCGATCAGGAACTGCGCTTCGCCACCCTTGAGATCGTTATAAGGCGGCTGATAGGCGGGGCTTCCCTTTTCCGCATCCTGCCAGCGCTGCCGGCTCATCTGCTCCAGCGCCTGTGTGCGCTGTTCGAGGGTAACGCTGTCGTTGTAGCCTTTGGACATGGCCCGCGTCATGTCATACATGGTGCTGGCCACGACCGCCTTCACGCGCTTGTCCGCCGCGACAGCGTTCAGCGCCATGCCGCCCCAGCCGCAGATACCGATCACGCCGATACGCTCGCGATCCACATAGGATTGCAGCCCGATGTAATCCACCGCAGCGCTGAAGTCCTCGGTATTGATATCCGGCGAGGCGACGTTCCGAGGCTCGCCGCCGCTTTCTCCGGTATAGGAGGGATCGAACGCCAGCGCGGCAAATCCGCGCTCCGCCATGGTCTGCGCATAAAGACCGGACGACTGTTCTTTTACCGCACCGAAAGGACCGCTGATGACAAGGGCGGCCAAAGGCGCACTTCCGCGGTTCTTTGGCAGG
Source organism: Agrobacterium sp. CCNWLW155 (assembly GCF_036888815.1). Lineage (NCBI taxonomy): Bacteria > Pseudomonadati > Pseudomonadota > Alphaproteobacteria > Hyphomicrobiales > Rhizobiaceae > Agrobacterium > Agrobacterium sp. CCNWLW155. Next base: position 43,579 of record NZ_JBAKFW010000007.1, on the reverse strand, counting down.
TAGAGGTCACCTGCCAGGGTAATGCCGTAGCGGTTCTTGAACGAGACCTTCTGGTGATCGACATTGTCGCTCTTCGGGAAGACCTTGTCCCATGAAGAGGTTTGGGCGAAAACCTGCGTCGCGCTCGCCATCGGCACCATGCCCATTGCGGCGACGGCGATGCCCGTTGCCTTCATCAGGTTGCGCCTGCCGGTATTGCAGGTTTCATCAGTTTCGACTGGCTTGCTCATGCTGGGAACTCCTGTTGTGGTTCGGTTCATTGGACGCGTTCGATGCGCAGCGGAAATTCCCCGGGGATATGAAGCGCTTCATAGCCTTTATCGAAGCGCCCCAGCCGGATGAGGCCGGGATGCCTGTAGTCGGCATAGAACATCGCGAGATTGCCCCAGGGCATGTAATAACAGAGGTCGTAAGGTCGCTCGTTTTCGAACGGACCGTGGCCTTCGACCGTCAGCTTTCGAGGGAGATAGGCGATCTTCTCGTTGGAGCCGAAGTCAGCGATCCTGACGTCGAGCGGCAGCATGGACGCGAAATCGCGGGCTGACGGATTGTTGTAGAGCGTCGCTATCATCGTGTTTTCTGCGAAAATCAGCTTGATCTTCAAATCGGTCCTCTCCTGATTGTTAGGCCCGCCTTTGCTGAAAGCTCGCCCGGGCAGGATGAAGGCGGCGGCCATCGCCAGCAGGATGCGTCGGGCGAAAACCGCCGGGCGACCATTCACGATCGCCTCCGCGCCAGCCGCCAGGCGACAAAAGAGGCAAGCGAGGAACCGCAGAGCAACAATGCGCTCAGTGTGAAGGCCGACCACCAGCCGAAACTGTCGAATAAAATGCCGCCGACCGAGGCCCCCGCCGTGATCGCCAGTTGAATGACGGCAACCTGCAGCCCGCCGCCGGTCTCGGCATCATCAGGCAGAATGCGGCTCAGCCAGGTGCCCCAGCCAACCGGTGCGGCGGTTCCAACGAAACCCCAGCCGACAAGTGCGGCTGCGACAGGAAGTTTCGCGTCGCCAAAGGCGACCATGAAGAGCGCGATACCGGCCATCAACAGGGGAATGATCGCAAGAATGCTGAAGAGACGGTGTTGCAGCAGCCGGCCGACGACCCAGGTTCCAACCGCCCCCGCCAATCCCATGATCAGCAGCAGCAGCGACAGCATCGTGATTTCGACCCGCGTGACCTGCTCGAGAAAGGGCCGCAGATAAGTAAAAAGTGCGAACTGACCCATGAACAACAGCAGGATCGCGACCATGCCCGCCGTGACGGCTGGACGTCCAAGCAGCCTGAAGACATTCGCGGATGAAAGGGCGCGGCGCGGCGGAAGTTCCGGCAGGACGATCCATTGCCACAGGAGCGCAAGCAGGCCGATAGGCATGACCAGAAAGAAGGCGCCGCGCCAGCCGATATAGGCGCCCAGCAGGCTGCCAAGTGGGGCGGAAACCGTTGCCGCAACCGCGTTGCCGGCATTCAGCAGTGCAAGTGCTTTCGGCACCTGATCATGGGAGACGAGACGCATCACGATCGCGGTGGACATCGACCAGAAGCCGCCGATCGAGATTCCGAGCAATGCCCGGCCAAGCATCAAGAGCGGGAAAGACGGTGCAAGGGTGACCACGATGCCGGACACCATCAAGAGCGCCGTGAGGCCGAGTACGACAACGCGCCGGTCCAGCCGCCGGGTCAGGCCGGTAATCAACAGGCTGGTGATAACCGCAAAGATGCCGGAGATGGAGATCGCCTGCCCCGTATTACCTTCTGAAACGCCGAGATCGGCGGCGATCGGCGTCAGCAGACTGACGGGCATGAATTCCGAAGCGATCAACACGAAGGCGCAGAGCGTCATGCAAAACACGGCGCTCCATGCCGCATGTCTGCTGCCCATCTTTTCGTCATAGGTGAGAGTCATTCGCCAGATCCCACTAAAATCCCGGTTTCTTTCGATGGCGGGAAGATATTGCCGGGCGACTTTGCGGACAATCCGTGCTAATTCGCATGGACTTATCGAAATTCAATATTAATCAGAGGTTTTTGATGCAGCGAGAGGATATGAAGGATCTCCTCTGGTTCATGGAGGTTGCCAAAGAGCGGAGCTTTACGAAGGCTGCGGCGACGCTCGGAACATCGCAATCGACATTGAGCTATACAATCAAGCAGCTTGAAGCCCGGCTGGGCGTGCGCCTGCTGACGCGGACGACACGCAGCGTGGCCACGACGGAAGCCGGCGAACGCCTGCTTTTATCTATCGCTCCGCGATTTCAGGGGATCGAGGCGGATCTGGCGGATCTCGTCGCCTTTCGCGAAAAGCCCTCAGGCACCTTGCGCCTCACCCTGTCCGATCACGCCCTGCAAACAACCGTCTGGCCGAAACTGGGCCGCGTCCTGTCCAACTATCCCGACATTCGTATTGAGCTCTATAGCGACAATGGCATGCGCAATATTGTCGAGGAACGCTTCGACGCCGGCGTGCGACTGGGCGAGAGCGTCGACAGGGACATGATCGCCGTTCGGATCGGCCCGGACTGGCGTCTGAGAGCCGTGGCTTCGCCAGACTATTTCGTCAGACACGGCATCCCTGTCATACCCCAGGATCTGGTCGGCCATGTCTGCATCAATACACGTCAGGCAACCTGGGGTGGATTTTACGCATGGGAATTTGAAAAGGACGGGCGGGAGCTGCGGGTCAGGGTTGACGGACAACTAAGCTTCAATTCCTCGATCTCCCAGATCGACGCCGCGATGAAAGGCTACGGGATCGCATACGTTCCGGAAGACCTCGTCGAGGCGCACATCGCTGAAGGGAGATTGCAGGCGGTTCTGGACAATTGGAGCGAGCCCTTCACCGGCTATCACCTCTATTATCCGAGCAGGCGTCAGATGTCTCCGGCGATGAAGGTGATCATCGACGCCCTGCGCCATCATGCCTGATACGGAGGGTTGACCTCCTATCGGAACAACCGCCCTGAACCCAAACCGGCCGTCATTCGTGGCGGATCATCGCGGCCCGCGTCTGTCCGTCTAAAGCATTGCCATATCCACGAAACGGGAAATCACAGCTTCCTCTCCCTAAAAACAAACTTCACGGCACCCGATATAAAGGAGACAAAGCAAATTATTGACTGCGGCTGACGCCCGTTACATCAGCGAATCAGCTTGCGACAAGAATTGTTGTTCCGTTTTGACCGACAATAAACATTAAACCCTTGCGCTCCCGCCTGCTCAAACGGGCGCTACTTATACGAGCGCGGACATATCTGGTTTCCCGCAGTGAAAACCGACCGACTGGGTAATTGGATTCGCAATTTTATACTCTATAAAGCTCTAAGATACGCAAACATCAAGAATAAACGCGCCCCCTCCAAATATTAACTAGGCTTTAAATGTTCGCCTGATATGACACGCACGTCGCGAAGATGTTAAGCGGCGGAAATTATTAAGCGGCATTCGCACAAGCTAGCGTGGAAAATCCGGGCCCCCTTCTCCGGCTCGAATTGCATGATGCCTTTCCAGCGCAGGTTCACATGAGCCATGTTCTCCACAATTTCGCTTTATTTGCGGATGTCGGACCGCTGTCATCATGGGCAGTGTCTGGCGGCAGATAGGCGTGACCAGTCGCCATTCGGTAAAGGACACGTTCATGACTTCGATTCTTTCCTCACTGTCTGCTGTGCAGATTTCCAAGCTTTCCACGTCCACCATTGCCAGCCTAACCTCTGAAGACGTGAATGCCCTTGACAGCACCAAGATCAAGGCCCTCTCGTCGTCTCAGATCGCTTCTTTGAGCACAGATAACCTTGCGCTCTTCAGCTCTGAAGACCTCCGGGCCATTTCGGTGAGCGCCTTTAAGGGACTGACCCTGACCCAGATCGCAAAACTGAGCTCCGCTCAGATCAGCGGCCTGTCGGCGTCTCAGGTTACGGCACTTTACACCAGCCAGATCGACGCCCTCTCAACCGACCAGATCAAGGCTCTTAACTCGGCTCAGGTCGCCGGTCTCAGCTCCGCACAGGTTGCAACCCTGAATAGCAGCGAACTGGCTCTGTTCTCGACCGACGAAATCAAGGCCATTAGCGCCAATGCAATTGCCGGCCTTTCTGCGGCTGCACTTGCTGCCCTCGGCACAGAAAACGCCGCCGCTCTGACAAAGTCTCAGATCGCCGCCCTGTCTTCGACGCAGCTGAACGCCCTTTCTTCCGACAGCCTTGCCACCTTCTCCGCCGATGAAGTCAAGGCCATCAGCACAAAGCTCCTCGCCGGCCTCGACGTCAGCAAGCTGAGCACTGGCAACATCGCCGCCCTGAGCAGAACGCAGATTTCGGCACTGTCCTCGGCACAGTTCGCAGCTCTCTCGACCGATCAGATCAAGGCCCTCAACTCCGATCAGGTTGCCGGTCTCAGCTCCGCACAGGTCGCCACCCTGAGCAGCAGCGAACTGGCTCTGTTCTCGACCGACGAGATCAAGGCCATCAGCGCCAATGCCATCGCCGGTCTTACCCTGGCGGGTCTCGGCACCGAAAACGCCGCCGCTCTGACAAAGACGCAGATCGCCGGCCTGTCTTCGACACAGCTGAACGCCCTGTCCTCCGACAGCCTTGCCACCTTCTCCGCCGATGAAGTCAAGGCCATCAGCACGAAGGCACTCGCTGGCATCGACGTCACCAAGCTGAGCACTGGCAACATCGCCGCCCTGAGCAGAACGCAGGCAGCGGCGCTTTCCTCGGCGCAGTTCGCAGCCCTGTCGACCGATCAGATCAAGGCACTCACCTCCGATCAGGTCGCCGGTCTCAGCTCCGCACAGGTCGCCACCCTGAACAGCAGCGAACTGGCATTGTTCTCCTCTGACGAGATCAAGGCTATCAGCGCCAATGCCATCGCCGGTCTTTCCGCCGCTGCACTTGCTGGCCTCGGTACAGAAAACGCCGCCGCACTGACAAAGACGCAGATCGCTGGCCTGTCTTCGGCACAGCTCAACGCCCTGTCCTCCGACAACCTTGCCACCTTCTCTGCCGACGAGGTCAAGGCCATCAGCACCAGAGCCCTCGCCGGTCTTGATGCCAGCAAGCTGAGCACCGGCAACATTGCGGCCCTGAGCAGAACGCAGATTTCGGCACTGTCCTCGACACAGTTCGCAGCTCTCTCGACCGATCAGATCAAGGCCCTCAACTCCGATCAGGTTGCCGGTCTCAGCTCCGCCCAAGTTGCGACCCTGAACAGCAGCGAACTGGCACTCTTCTCGACCGACGAGATCAAGGCCATCAGCGCCAATGCCATCGCCGGTCTTACCCTGGCTGGTCTCGGCACCGAAAACGCCGCCGCTCTGACAAAAACGCAGATCGCCGGCCTGTCTTCGACACAGCTGAACGCCCTGTCTTCCGACAGCCTTGCCACCTTCTCCGCCGATGAAGTCAAGGCCATCAGCACGAAGGCTCTCGCAGGCATCGACGTCACCAAGCTGAGCACCGGTAACATCGCCGCCCTGAGCAGAACGCAGGCAGCGGCACTGTCCTCGGCGCAGTTTGCAGCTCTCTCGACCGATCAGATCAAGGCCCTTAACTCCGATCAGGTTGCCGGCCTCAGCTCCGCACAGGTCGCCACCCTGAGCAGCAGCGAACTGGCGCTGTTCTCGACCGACGAGATCAAGGCTCTCAGCGCCAATGCCATCGCCGGTCTTACCCTGACCGGTCTCGGCACCGAAAACGCTGCGGCATTGACCAAGACGCAGATCGCCGGCCTGTCTTCGACACAGCTCAACGCCCTGTCTTCCGACAGCCTTGCCACCTTCTCCGCCGATGAGGTCAAAGCCATCAGCACCAAGGCACTGGCAGGCCTCGACGTCAGCAAGCTGAGCACCGGTAACATCGCCGCCCTGAGCAGAACACAGGCCGCAGCACTTTCCACGGCGCAGTTCGCAGCTCTCTCGACCGATCAGATCACGGCCCTCGGCTCCGATCAGGTCGCCGGTCTCAGCTCCGCCCAGGTTGCGACCCTGAGCAGCAGCGAACTGGCACTGTTCTCGACCGATGAGATCAAAGCGATCAGCGCAAATGCCATCGCCGGTCTTTCCGCGGCGGCGCTCGCGGGCCTCGGCACCGCAAACGCCGCGGCACTGACAAAGACGCAGATCGCTGGCCTGTCTTCGGCACAGCTTGGCGCCCTGTCCTCTGATAGCCTTGCCACCTTCTCGACCGACGAGGTCAAGGCCATCAGCACCAAGGCACTCGCAGGCCTCGATGCCAGCAAGCTGAGCACCGATAACGTCGCCGCCCTGAGCAAAGCACAGGCCTCAGCGCTCTCTTCGGCACAGTTCGCGGCCCTGTCGACCGACCAGATCAAGGCCCTCAACTCCGATCAGGTTTCCGGCCTCAGCTCCGCACAGATCGCGACCCTGAACAGCAGCGAACTGGCACTCTTCTCGACCGATGAGATCAAAGCGATCAGCGCAAATGCCGTCGCCGGTCTCTCCACAGCTGCCATTGGTGGTCTGAACAGCGCCCAGGCCGGCGCTCTCTCGCCCCAGCAGCTCAAGGTCATGAACGATGCACAGGTCGAGGCGGTCATCAAAGCCTACAAGGCAGTATAAGACTTAAACGACCAGAAAACCTACGACGCGGCTCAGGGCCGCGTCGTAACATTTTAATTGCAGAATGCCCCAGAAGGACATTCAGTCTCTGTCATGGCAAAAATATCCATCATCATTCCGGCCTTCAACATGGCCAGTCTTATCGCCGAGACACTCGACAGTGTTCTGCGTAATGAAACCGAAATGGATATCGTCGTTGTCGACGATGCCTCCACCGACAATACCTGCGACATCGTTGCGCAATACATGGCGCGGCACGCCAATATAAGGCTGATGCGCAGCGAGACGAACACCGGCCCGGGCGTCGCCCGCAACAGGGCGCTGGCGACAATCGACAGCGAATATTGCCTGTTTCACGATGCTGACGACCTCCTGCATGAGGGAGCCGTCGATACCGTTCTGCCCCTGATGGACGAGACGAATATCGATGTCGCGGCATTCAGATATAGCGTGCTGAGAACGGCCGGTGGCGCTCCTGGCGAAATGGCGCCTATCGACAAGAATATCTGGGATAGCGTCCTCGGTAGTCGCGACAGCGCCATGATCGATCTCGACTCGACCGCGCAATTCCTGGTGACGATCAACTACCCGTGGAACAAGATACTGCGGACATCTTTCATTCACCAGACGAAATGGCGCTTCTCCACGGCGCGGATCAACGAAGACATCCTGCCGCATTGGGCGGCCTATATGAATGCCGGGCGCTTTCTGGCCATTAACAGCAGCCTGACAACACATCGCCTCATCCCGGGACGGGAGCAGCATACGAGCACTTTCGACGAGCGCCGACTTGAAATGTTCGCGGCGCTGAAAGACACCGAAAAGCTTTTCCTGGAAAATCCGATCTTCAGGGCAAAATATTACCCGATCTTCATCGTCTTCAAGGCAGGTCTGCTGGAATGGGCGGCCAAGCAGATGCGGGAGGACCTGCACGGTCTTTTCCGGGAATATGTCGCACATTCATACCAATACTTCACAGACGAAGACTTCGACAGTGTCTATAGGATAAACCCGTCAATCGCTCTGGCGAGCTACAGGATGAAACATTCCCGTCGCTAGACATGTGAGTGATCCTTATTGCGGCACGACAGCATCAACGCCTCAGAAGCCGGCGCCTGACTGGGAGAAACCTTCGCCCCGCCGGGCCGCCGGCTGATCTGGACACGCAACCCCGCCTCAAACACATCCAGCCACAGGCAAGTTACCTGCGATAGCTAAATACGGCCCATCAACAGGCCGTTTTATCTTCGACCCTTTGTCGCCTTGCCGCAGGATGTCATGACCGCCAACCACGTCTCTCCTTCAAATGACGACACCGCTCCCAGCGCACTTGATCTTGCGCGGAACCAACGGTTAAGTCTCATGGATCTGCTGAGCGTGACCGAGGCGCTCAATGCCGCCGGCCAACGAGCCGCTGCTGTGGAACTCTACAAGACCTGGGTCGCATTCAACGACAACAATCCCGTCATTCATCTTGCCTATTTCAACTATGCCGTCGCGCTCAGCCAGCTCGGCGACCGCGCGGGCGCCGTACAGGCATTCCGCGCCTGTTTGAAGGCCAATCCGCAATTCGCTCCCGGCCACATCAATCTCGGCCGTGTCCTTGAAGATAGCGGATTGATCGGCCAGGCTGTGGAACAGTGGTCGCATTATGCCGAGACGACGAAACATCTCGACGCCGAAGCGGTGGGCCATCGGCATATGGCCCTGCAGAACATCGGCCGGGTCCTCGAAGGCGCTGGAAAGCTTGATGACGCTGAGACCGCCTTGCTGCAGGCGTTCGAGCTGCGGCCGGAATTGCCGGAAGCAGGCCAGCACTGGGTGTCATTGCGGCAGCGGCAGTGCAAATGGCCGGTGCTTGCGCCCTCGAACCACGTCCCTGCCCGCAAGATGCTCGACGCCATGTCGTCGCTGACGCTGAGCTGTTACGCCGACGATCCGATGTTCCAGCTGGCCAAGGCATATCGCTATAGCAAAACGGTGGTCGGCACGCGCCCGGACCTCAGCCGTTTTCCGCGCAGATCACCGAAGCAGAAGTCCGGGACCGGTGAGCGGCTGCGCGTCGGCTACCTCTCGTCGGATCTTCGCGACCATGCCGTGGGCTTCGCTCTTTGCGAGGTTCTGGAGTTGCATGACAAGAACAGCCTTGAGGTTTTCGCCTATTATTGCGGTAACGTCCGCAACACTGACAGCACGCAGGAGCGGATCAAGGCGGCGGTTCATTGCTGGCGGGATATCCATGGCCTCGACGATGCCGCGGCGGCATCGCAGATCATTTCCGACGACATTGATATCCTGATCGACGTGAATGGCTACACCAAGGACGCTCGCACGAAGATCTTCGCCTATCGTCCCGCGCCTGTTATCGTCAGTTTCTGCGGCTATCCCGGATCGATGGGAAGCCCCTTCCATCAATACCTGATCTCTGACGGCTACATGATCCCGCCGGAGAACGACATCTATTACTCCGAAAAGGTCCTGCGCATCGCCTGTGACCAGCCGCTTGACCGCAAGCGCCTAATCGCCGCCCGGCCAAGCCGGGCCGAGGTCGGACTGCCGGAGGATGCATTCGTTTATGCCAGCTTCAACGGCATGCAGAAGATTACCGAAAGCTGCTTTGCGCGATGGATGACGATCCTGTCTGAAACGCCGGGCAGCCTGTTGTGGCTGCTGGCGGGCGATGAAGATGTCAATCAACACCTGCAAGGCATCGCAGAAAAAAGTGGCATCGCACCGGAACGGCTCGTATTTGCGCCGAAGGTCCCGAACCCGCAACATATTGCCCGTATCGGCGTCGCCGATCTGTTTCTGGATACGTTCCCTTATGGCGCTCACTCCACGGCCGCGGATGCGATAACATCCGGCCTGCCCGTCCTCACCATGCCCGGCAAGACATTTGCGGCGCGCTTCTGCGGCAGCATCGTCACGGCAGCGGGTGTTCCGGAAATGATTTGTTCTTCGCCGGAAGATTATGTCGCCCGCGCCATCGGTTTCGAACGCGACCGGAAGAGCCTTCTGGAGGTTAGAGAATCGATCGCCCGGCAGCGCGACACCAGCGTATTGCGCGATATCCCCGCTCTGGCGCAACGTCTGGAAGAGCTGTTCTGGCAGATGCAGGGCGAATGTGAGCGCGGCGAGACACCGGTGCCGGATCTCAGCAATCTCGATCTCTATTACGAACTGGGCGCGGAAGCCGTATTCGAGAACATAGAGTTTGAAGACGAGCAGAGCTACCGCAACCGCTACCTCAAGAAGCTTACCCAGTGGCACGACTATGCGCCAATTCCCTATGACCGTCGCCTCTGGCAGAAACCGGACAACTGAGCGCGGACTATTCTCGACCGGCCGGGGCACGCGCTGCACGGCAGTTCTTCGATGCAAATCTTGACCGCCCGCCGGGCGACGTATGAACAGGACTGATTATCAATGTTCGCGGACGAAAGAATTGTCATTGTGGGCGCCGGGCTTTCCGGCGCAGTCATTGGCCGGGAGCTTGCACTGGCAGGCCATATGGTCGACATCGTCGACGCCCGCGACCACATTGCCGGCAATTGCCACACCGAACGCGACAGTGAGACTGGCGTCATGGTGCATGTTTACGGTCCGCATATCTTCCATACCGACGACAAGGAAGTCTGGGACTATGTGAACGGCTTCCAGACGTTCATGCCCTACAAGAACCGCGTCAAGACGACGAGCGGCGAGCGCGTCTATTCGCTGCCGGTCAATCTGCATACGATCAACCAGTTTTTCGGCAAGAATTTCCGACCCGATGAAGCCCGGGCCTTCATCGAGGAAAAGGCCGACAAGTCGATTACCGACCCACAGACGTTTGAGGAGCAGGCGCTACGCTTCGTCGGCCGCGATCTCTATGAGGCCTTCTTCAAGGGATATACCGAGAAGCAATGGGGCTGCTCGCCGACAGAGCTGCCGGCCTCGATCCTGAAGCGCCTACCGGTGCGCTTCAACTATGACGACAACTACTTCTTCCACAAATATCAGGGCATGCCGGAAACCGGCTATACGGACATGATCGAGCGCATCCTCGATCATCCGAACATCACCGTCAGGCTTGGCACACATTTCCAGCGCACCGAGGCGCCCGCCTCCGGGCACGTTTTCTATTCCGGTCCGCTTGACGGTTATTTCGACTTCGAATTCGGCCGCCTGGCATACCGGACGCTGAACTTCGAACGCTTCACCTATGACGGCGACTACCAGGGCTGCGCGGTGATGAACTATGGCGATGTTGCGGTACCCTTTACCCGCATCACCGAACACAAGCACTTTTCTCCGTGGGAGGAACATGCAGGCTCCGTCTGCTACAGGGAGTTCTCCCATGAATGCGGCCCGCAGGACATTCCCTATTATCCCATCCGGCTGGTCGAAGACAAAGAACAGCTTGCCGAATATGTGGCGCGTGCCGAACGGGAAGCGTCGGTAACCTTTGTCGGACGGCTGGGGACCTATCGTTATCTCGACATGGACGCGACCATTCGAGAGGCGCTCGATACCGCCCGGCTCTATCTCGCCAGGCAATCGGAGGGTGCTCCCATGCCGGCATTTCTGCATTCGCCCGTCTGAAACGGATCTGTCGCGTTCTTCTCCATGACACGCGCCGGCTTTACCGGAGCTCGCCGACGTTTTGCCGCGACGGCATAACGTCCCTCGCCGGCGGCGTTAAAGACAAGTATCGCAAAGGGAGATCGGCTGAGACGTAGCAACTTCAGGTTCAGGCAAGCCCGATTGCGTAATCAACATCTGAAAAATGGTGGACCCGAATAACCGATCCCCCTTTGGGGGGCTTGGGCGGAAAATCCACCTGTTAAGCTTGGACTTTAGGATTTTTCAGACATGACGTCGATCATTTCTTCCCTGAATGTCAATCAGATCAGATATCTTTCGACAGAGGCGGTCGCAGCGTGGACAACCGACGACGTGGCGTCGCTTTCCACAACGCAGATCAAAGCGCTCTCGTCGGCTCAGATCGCGGCATTGGATGTAGAGGATGTCAAAGTCCTCAACTCGCAACAGTTGAGCGCCATTTCGCAGGTCGCCATCGTTGGCCTGACGCTGGATCAACTCAATATTCTCGATCAATACGCCATTAAAAGTCTGAATTCGAGCCAGGTTTCTGCGCTCACCACCACCCAGCTTCAGGCCCTGACGACCGATCAAGCGGAGGCTTTGACCTCATCTCAGGTGCGCGCCCTCAGTGCGACGCAAATTGCCGCCCTGAGCGCGGAAGATATCGCAACATTCTCAACCGCTGATATGGCCGCGATCACGAACAGAGCCGTGCCGGGCCTGAGCACGGAAGTGATTGCAGGTCTGACCCCGGATCAAATCGCGGCCCTGAGCACAAGCGCCGTTGCAAGCCTGACAACCGACCAGGTCGCGGTCCTGAGCCCGGATCAGGCCGAAGCCCTTACGCCGGCACAGGTCAGGGTGTTGAGCTCGATGCAACTCGCGGCCCTCGGCACAGATGACATAGCGACATTCTCCACCGCCGACATCGCGGCGATTACCGTCAAAGCCATGCCGGGCCTCAGCACCGAAGCAATCGCAGAGTTTACCCCTGATCGGATCGCCGCCCTCAATGCAAGTGCGATTGCGGGTCTGACAATCGACCATATCGAAAGCCTGAGCACCGCCCAGATCGCCGCATTGACGACGGCTCAGATTGCCGCGCTCAAAACAACGCACATCGCCGCCTTGAGCACGAGCCAGGTCGAAGCCCTGTCACCGGCACAGGTGAGATCGTTGAGTGCGGCACAATTCGTGGCCCTGAGTGCGGAGGATATAGCGACATTCTCAACCGCCGATATCGCGGAGATTACCGCCAAAGCCATGCCACGTCTGGGCACGGAGACGATCGGCACGCTTACCAGGGATCAGGTCGCCGCATTGACCACGGCCCAGATGAACGCGCTTGGCGTCGCGCAATTCCAGTCCCTGAGCGCTGCTCAGATCGAGGCCCTGTCAACCGCTCAGATTGCCGCCCTCAACACAGGGGTGATCGCAAACCTGATCGCCGATCAGATCGAAGCTTTTAGTACCCAGCAGGTCGAAGCCCTGTCCTCGGCACAGGTGAAGTTGCTGAACTCGGTACAACTTGCGGCTCTGAGCGCGGAGGACATAGCAACATTCTCGACCGCCGATATTGCGGCGATCACGAGCAAGGCCATGGCCGGCCTCAGCACGGACGCAATCGCGGCGCTGACCACCGCCCAGATCGCAGCCCTGACCACCAGCGCCATCGCCGGCCTGACGGCCGATCAGGTCGAAGCATTGAGCACCGGCCAGGTCGAGGCCCTGTCGCCGACACAGGTGAAGTCACTGAGTTCAACGCAAATTGCGGCCCTGAGCATTGAAGATCTGGCGACATTCTCGATCGCCGATATCGCAGCCATCACCAACAGAGCCATGCCGGGCCTGAACACGGATGTTATCGCAGCCCTCACCACGGCTCAGATCGGTGCCCTGAGCACCAGTGCTATTACCGGCCTGACCTCCGACCAGATCGAAGCCCTGAGCGGCAATCAGGTCAGCCTTCTATCCGCCGCGCAGATCAAGGCATTGAGCGCAGCACAGGTCGCCGCTCTCGGCAACGATGTGACCGCCTTGTCCACCAACCAAACAGCCATGTTGAGTGCTGCGGGCGTCAAGGGTCTGACCACGGATCAGATTGCAGCGCTCAGCATCGATCAGTTCTCGGCCTTGACCACCGTCCAGATCGGAGCTCTCAGCTCGGGACAGATTGCGGCATTGAGCACGGACAATATAGCATCGCTTTCCGTGGCCCAGCTCGCGGCAATGAGCACCTCTGGCATCGTCGGACTTTCGAGCAGCCAGATCGCCGCCCTCAGCACCGATCAGGTTTCCAGACTGTCGACCAAGCAGATGGGGCGGCTGAGCGCGGCACAGGTCGCCACCCTTGGTACAGACGACATAGCCGCTCTTTCAACCGCCCAGATTGCCTCCCTGAGCGCTGCGGGCATTGCGGGACTTAGCTCGCAGCAACTGGCGACCCTCAGCACCAGCCAGGCTGAAGCCCTGACGAGTGCGCAGATCGTCAATCTCGGCTCCACACAGATTGCGCAGCTGGGAACGGACGATCTGGCGAAATTCACGACCAAGGACATCGCCGCGATCAGTTCAAGTGCGATCTCAGGATTGTCGGCGGAGACCATCGCCTCCCTGACGACAGCCCAGATTGCCGCCCTGAATATGCAAAGCATCGCTGCGTTGAGCACCGTGCAGATCGCCGCCCTCAGCATCGCCCAGGTCGAGGCCTTGACCACCGCCCAGGTCAGCGCTCTCAGCTCCAAACAGATAGCGGCCCTGAGCGCGGACGACATTGCGACATTCTCGACCAAGGACATCGCCGCGATCAGTCCGAATGCGGTCGCGGGTTTATCAACGGAAACCATGGCGTCGCTGACGACAGCCCAGATTGCAGCGCTGAGCACGGCGGGCATTGGCGCACTGAGCACCGGGCAGGTCGCCGCCTTGAGTACCGCTCAGGTCGAGGCCTTGACCAGCGCCCAGGTCGGCGCACTCAGCTCGACGCAGGTAGCGGCCCTGGGCGCAGACGATATCGCAACGTTCTCGACCAGAGACATTGCCGCGCTCAGTTCGAATGCGGTCCCGGGCCTGTCAACGCAAACCATAGCGTCGCTGACAACAGCGCAGATCGCCGCGCTGAGTACAGCCGGCATCGGCGCGCTGAGCACGGGACAGGTCGCCGCCTTGACTGGCGATCAGGTGGACGTTCTGACCAATACCCAGATTGCTGCGCTCACCTCCAAACAGGTTGCGGCTCTCAGCGTGGCTGACATTGCCTCGCTTTCGGCGGCCCAGATCGCCGCCCTCAGCACCGGCGGTATAACGGGCCTGACCACTGATCAGATCGCGGCCCTCGACACCACGCAGGTCGAGGCCCTGACCGATATCCAGGTCGGTGCTCTCAGCTCGAAACAGATTGCAGTCTTGAGTACGGATGACATAGCAACGTTCTCGACCAAGGACATCGCGGCGATCAGTTCGAATGCCATCCCAGGTCTGTCAGCGGAAACCGTGGCGTCGATGACCACGGCTCAGATCGCAGCGTTGAGCACGGCCGGCATTGGTGGACTGAACACCGGACAGGTCGCCGTCCTGACCAGTGATCAGGTGGACGCCCTGATCAGTACCCAGGTGGGCGCCCTCACCTCCAAACAGGTTGCCGCTCTCAGCGTGGCCAGCATCGCCTCGCTTTCGGCAACCCAGATAGCCGCTCTCAGCACGGCGGGCATAGCGGGCCTGACCACTGACCAGATCGCAGCCCTGGGCACGGCGGCGCTACCCGGCCTGACCACCGACCAGATCGCGGCGCTCAACATCACACAGGTCGAGGCCCTCATCAGCGCCCAGGTCGGCGCCCTCACCTCCAAGCAGGTTGCGGCTCTCAGCGTAGCCGGCATCGCCTCGCTTTCAGCAGCCCAGATCGCCGCCCTCAGCACGGCGGGCGCGGCAGGCCTGACCGCTGATCAGATCACGGCCCTCAACACCGCTCAGGTCGAGGCCTTCACCAGCGCTCAGATCGGTGCTCTCGGTTCGAAACAGATTGCGGCCCTTGGCGCCGATGATCTCGATACATTCACCGCCGCTGAGCTGGCTGCCATCAGCTCGAGTGCGGTCTCGGGCCTGTCGGCAGCAACGATCGCTTCGCTGACGACAGCTCAGATCGCAGCCTTGGGTGCGGCGGCAGTGCCGGGTCTGACCACGGACCAGATCGCCGCCCTCGGCACCGGTCAGGTGAACGCGCTGACCAATGCCCAGATCGCCGCCCTCACCTCCAAACAGGTTGCGGCTTTGGATACGGCCGACATCGCCTCCCTTTCCGTAAACCAGATAGCTGCTCTGGACGCCAAGGCGATCGCAGGCCTTGGCAGCGCACAGACCGGCGCGTTGAGCATTGAACAGGTTCAGGCATTATCCACCCGTCAGATCGCATCGTTGAATTCGGATGCGCTCAAGGGCCTGTCTGCGGAGATGCTGGAAACCTTCTCGACAGAAGAACTCGCCGCGATTGGTTCAAGCGCGATAAAGGGACTGTCCACGGGCTTTATCGCCGCTCTTTCCACCGCTGAGGTGGCAGCCCTCAGTACGGCTGGCGTCGCCGGATTGACTGGCGATCAGATCAACGCCCTTGGCAGGGATCAGATCGAAGCACTCTCTACAAGCCAGATCGCCGCATTAAGTTCGGCCGGACTTGCGGGGTTGACGACTGAAGATCTGGCAACATTCTCGACCGGCGAGCTTGCTGCCATCAATTCGACGGCGATCAGGGGATTGTCCACCGCCGTTGTAGCGTCCCTGTCGCCTCAGGAGATCGCCGCCTTGACGACAAGCCAGGTGGCCGCGCTGAGCTACGGCCAGGTGGCGGCAATGGGATCTGCGCAAATCGGAGCGCTGTCACTGTCCCAGGTCAGCGCCCTCAATGCGATGCAAGCAGCCGCGCTTGGCGGCGACGACCTCACAACATTTTCCACCGAGCAGATCATCAGCTTGAGTTCGAGCGCGATCTCGGGATTGAGCACCGGTACGCTCGCTGCCTTGACAACATCCCAGGCGGCCGCCTTCACGCCAGGTCAGATCGCCGCCATGACCTCGGCGCAGGTTACGGCATTAAATAGCGCAAAGCCCACAAACAGCTCCGTGCAGGATATCGCCTCCTTCATCTCAACCACCGAGCAGCAGGCTGCGACCCCGGACAATGCAGCCGGGACCGACACATCAGCGAACGCTTCGAGTGAGACGCAAGAGGCGTCTGACGTCGCTGCAACCATTTTGTCCTACCTGGACGTCTGACTTTCGCTCGTGAGCAGACCTGAAAACCGGTCAAGCCCCAGCCGGCTTGACCACCATGCAAACGCATAGATGGACGGCAGTGCCGGGCTCATATCGCCCAAAAGCAGAACACCGGGAATCAGGGTCCAACAAACCTCCGATCCCCGGCGTCAATGTTCAAAGCGATGCTTTCAGTCCCTCAGCTGAGGCAGGCATGAAAGCAGGGCAAGGATCAAAACTCCTCCCAATTATCCGCCGCGGTATTCAGTGCCGCATTGCCGGAAAACGCAGCCTTGATCCTGCCGCCCAGGGCGCGGGCGGGAGAACGAGCGGGTCTGTCGGCGGGTGAAGCCGAACGCACTGGCGCAGCGGCCTCGCTGAACGAACCTTCCGACAGTTTGAACTGGGCGATGAGCCCGTTCAGCGAAGACGCCTCGCGCGCAAGCCCGTGGCTGGCGGCAGTGCTTTCTTCCACCATGGCGGCGTTCTTCTGGGTGTCCTGATCCATCTGGTTCACGGCCGTATTGATCTGCTGAAGGCCTGAGGATTGCTCCTGCGCCGATTCCGCGATGGCCGCAACGTGCCGGTTGATTTCCTTCACCTCCGTCACGATCAGTTCCAGCGCCCTGCCGGTTTCGCCAACCAGCTGTACACCCTGCTGAACCTGACCGTTCGATGTCGTGATCAGGTTCTTGATCTCCTTGGCGGCGCCGGCGGAGCGCTGCGCCAGTTCGCGAACCTCCTGCGCGACAACGGCAAAGCCTTTGCCCGCCTCTCCCGCACGCGCTGCTTCAACGCCCGCATTCAGCGCCAGAAGGTTGGTCTGGAACGCGATCTCGTCGATCACGCCGATGATATTGGAAATCTCATTGGCGGATGTCGCGATCTGCTCCATTGCCGCGACGGCCTGCTGTACCACCTCCCCGGACTTTTCAGCGCCGACTTTTGCGCGGCCGACGAGGTGACCCGCTTCCTGCGCCCGTTTCGTGGCGTCTTTCACCGTCGTGGTGATCTCTTCCAGCGCAGCCGCAGTCTCTTCGACGGCGGCAGCCTGCTGCTCCGTGCGTCTCGCCAGATCGTCTGCCGCAGACCTGATCTCGTTGGCGCCGGCATCAATGCCGCGTGCGTTCTGCGCCACCTGGCTCAAGGTCGACTGCAACTGCTCCGCAGCCCGGTTGAAATCACCACGGATACCGTCAAGGCCGGAGACGAATGGCTCAACGATCCGGTAAGTGACGTCGCCCTGGGCGATCTTCGAAAGGGCTGTGGCAAGATTGTCGACGGCAAACTGTACATCGGCAGCTTCCCTGGCCTTCTGTTTCTCGCGCTCGATCCGGTCCTTTTCCGAAGTCGACCGGTTGGCCTCCGTTTCATTCTCAAGCCGGAGGCGCTCGATTGCGCCTTCGCGAAATGCCTGAACGGCGGCGGCCATCTGGCCAACTTCATCCCTGCGATCCATTCCGGCGATTTCGCTCGCCGTATCACCCGCCGCCAGCGATTCCATACGCGCACGAAGCCGCGCAATCGGGGTGGTGATGCCTCGGGAGGAAACAAGCAGGCCAAGTGCGATCACAGCCAGAGAAACGAGCGCGAGCGTAATCAGGCCCGTCCAGATCGTCGTATTGGTGCTGGCTGTAAGACGCTCTCTCCCCTCATTCATGACCTGGATGAGCTGCTCATTGCCGGCACTGATCTTTGGCGAGACTTCGGCAATTTTTCGAAGCACGTTAAGCGCCATCTGCTGCGCTTCGGCGCGTTGCCCTGCCTGCATGAGGGCGATGACCTGATTACCGATCTCTTCGACTTCGACAACACCCTTGAGGATATCGCGGGCGGCTTCCGTGCGCGCCGGCACCAGCTCCATGATCTTGTTCTGGCGTTCCTCGAGTTGCTTACGGTCGGCTCTAAAGGTTTTGACGGCAGCTTCGAAATCGCCGCTGGCCGGGTCGTTAAGGCTGGCGCGAAGCATCTGCATGCCGAGCGCATTGAGGTTGCCGCTGGTTCTGGCGTTCAGAACCGCAGCAAGGGCCTCATGGCCGATGAAGTCGCTATAGACGTTGTCGGTTTTTTGATATTGCAGGCTGACGTAGCTTATTCCGGAAAGCGACATCAGGCTCATCAGCGAGATGACAAAAACGACCTTCGTTTTTATCTTGGTATTCTTCAGGAAAGACATGAATGGCCTCAAGGCAAGCACTCCTCCAGCCGCCCTCGCGGGAGGCCGGGGAATATATGATGAAACATCGCGGGTAGCTGTTGCCCCTCCTCATAGGGCGACAAGCGAGCGCCATTTTCGAACCGCCGCCAGGCAGGCCGAGGAGGCTTCACTTGTTCTACCGGCTCCGCCGATGAAACCTTGGAACCTGCGTATTTTAGATTTCACAAAATCACTAAATGAAGTGTTACCCGGACTATGCAATTGCTGACAATCCGCTGCACCGCAAACCCGTTCAGGCATCATTTTCACGTGTAGCGGCGGCCTCTGCGGCTATGCCGGAAACCGACGCCGCAAGGCTGACCGACACCGCGGTGACTCAGCCCCGCAACGGATGATTTTTCGGATATTTCTCACGTCAGGTCATGAAGGGCTTTGCCGAGCGGAGGTCCAACACGGAACTCGGAAAACCTGACCTCCAGCCCCTCGCGCTCCGGTGTGCAGCACATGGGCCCGACCTGATAAAATTGCGATTTTGGAAACGGGCAAAGTTTCAGAAGAGGCCAGCGGATTCCATCAGCGGATGTTTGAACGCGCAGCACGCCATCCGCAACGGTGACGCGCAGATACAGATCAGACGCGTCGCCTGCGTAGGCAGTTGTGGACCAGTCCGAGCGACCCAGAGTCAGCACATTGCCGATGCAGGCAACACCGTCCGACAACTCGATGCCTGCCTTGATCCAGTGTGACTCATCGATCCGGACCATGATCCCTGCCTGATCGTACAGTTCCTCATAACGTCCATGGATCCGCAATGAAGCGGTGAAATCCCCCTGCCATTCCATTCCGAAGAAGTGCCCGCTATCCCGCGTAAAGCCATAGTAGGTCTCACGCCAGAAATCGGAGCCTTTATCAGTGGTTACGTAGAGGACCTGGTTATCGAGCGACCATTGCTGCGGCTCATTATGCCAAACACACCTCTCGAACATGGGTATCCCTAGCTTCGTTCATACGACGGAATCGGTGGAGTTATACGTCGAGAGAGGCTGGCTGGCCAGCACACACGCATCTGCGATCGGCAAGCTTAGAAGCCGCGAAGGCACCAGCAGCACAAGCAAAAGCAGCGTAAAGCCCCCGGCCAATAGGAGCATCTCGCCAAAGGCAAGCCAGAAGAGAGCTCGCCATCTGCCTTCACGCGTTACCTTTCAGAACATATTCGTTTATCAGGAGGATGTTCAGCAATATCGCGACCTGCGCGGGTTCAAGCAGCGCGTCGTCGAAGTAGCTGAGGTCCGCGCAAGCCTGCCGGCCCTTGTCGAACAGGGCCGCAAGCAAACGGTGCGCATCAAGATCGATGGAGCCGGCGAGTTCGAGGCAGCCCGAGTCCGGCGGCATGAAGGCGGTGTCGAAATCGGCGCAATAGATGTCCAGCATCGCAATTGGTCTAGCGGATGGAAGGATTTGAACGCCCTATTTTGCGTGCAAGGCTCAGGCATTTAAAAGGGGCGATCAAGGACCGCCCCCGACGGAATATTCCTGTTTCAGTCCGCTTACGCAGGACGCTCCTCGCCTGCATTCGGTCGCCAGGTAATCAACCTCTTCTCCGCAAAATCCAGAATGAGGTCAATAATAAGAACAAAGACCGCGAGGATGATGATGCCCGCAAAAACACCGACCGCATCGAAGTTTCCTTCCGAGCGGGCGATCAGGTAACCGAGGCCAGCGGAAGCTCCCAGATATTCGCCGATGATTGCGCCGACCACCGCAAATCCGACGGAAGTGCGCAGCGACGATAAGATCCAGCTCGCCGCCGCCGGGAAATAGACATGACGCAGCAGATCCGAGCGCTTCGCACCAAGAATGCGGGTATTGGAAAGCACGACCGGGTTCACCTCGCGCACGCCCTGCATGGCGTTGAAGAACGTGACGAAGAAGACGAGCGTAACCGCAAGCGCAACCTTCGACCACAGGCCAAGACCGAGCCAGAGCACGAAGATCGGGGCCAGAACGACGCGCGGAATGGCATTCACGGCCTTGATGAACGGATCAAGCACGCGGGCGACGAAGGGGCTGAGGCCCAGCCAGACGCCGGCGCCGACGCCGAGACCTGTTCCGATGATATAGCCAAGCACCGTTTCGCTCAGCGTGATGCCGACATGCTTGTAAAAACCGGCATCGGCAACCCAGTCAATCACCTGTTTGACGATGTCATAGGGCGCGGGAAAGAAGAAGCGGTCGATGGCGCCCGAGGTGACACCGAGCTGCCAACCGCCCAAGAGCACGACCAGAAGAGCGATCTGGATGATACGAACATTAACGGCTTGCATAGCTTTTCTCCACTTCGCCACGCAGGGACGCCCATATATCGCGATAGAGCGTCATGAATTTTGGATCGAGTTTGATTTCCGCAACGTTGCGGGGCCGTTCAAGATCGACAGGGAAACTCTCGATGACTCGGCTTTTCGGGCCTGCAGCGAGAACGACAACCCGGTCTCCGAGCGCAATCGCCTCTTCCAGATCATGGGTGATCATCACCACCGCACGGCGATCCTCCTGCCACAGGCGCAGCAATTCGTTCTGCATGAGGTGGCGGGTATGAATATCCAATGCGGAGAAGGGTTCATCCATCAGGATGACCTTCGGCTCGGTAATGAGCGCCTGCGCCATCTGCACGCGTTTGCGCTGTCCACCGGAGAGCTGGTGCGGAAAACGGTCTCCGAAACCCTTCAGGCCAACCTTTTCAAGCCAGGCCTGAACCTTGGCGCGCCGCTCATTTTCGGGAACGCCGCGGAACACCAAGCCAAGCTCGACATTCTGAAACGCGGTCTTCCAGGGAAGAAGCGCGTCCTGCTGGAACAGATATCCGATGTTGTTCTGTACGCCCTTGACGAGCGAGCCGTCGATGGAAACCTTGCCCTGGGCGGGCTTCAACAGTCCCGCGATGGCGTTGAGAATGGTGGACTTTCCGCATCCCGTCGGCCCAACGATGGAGAGGAACTCGCCATCGCCGACCTTGAGATTTACGTTTTGCACGGCAACAAACGAACCGAACGCCATGGTCACGTCGTCGATTGCCACCATCGGCTGGGGTTTGAGTTCCGTCACGGGTTCTAGCTTTCTGGCTGGCGAAGACATGGCGGCCTCTCAGTTTGCGGCCTTCGAGGCCGCGGCCTCGACGAACTTGTTGGTGTAGGTGGTGTTGAGATCGATCGTCGCCTTTGCGACCGCATCGTTGAAGCTTTTCAGGACGGCCAGCGGCGTTTCGAGATCGGCAGGCTCAAACTTGCCATCTTCGGAGAAGATCGCCTTGGCCGCTTCAACTGCCTTGATATAGGTCTGCTTGTCTCCGGACACGAAATCATCGGGAAGCTTTGCGACGATTTCTTCCGCAGAATGCTGCTTCATCCAGTGCAGAGCCCGAACCGTTGCATTGGTGACCTTCTGGATCACTTCGGGATTGGCGTTGATATAATCCTGCGTCGCGTAAAGAACTGATGTCGGATAGATGCCGCCGTAGACATCCTTAGCGCCCTGATCACTACGGGCATCGATGAGGATCTTGCCGAGCCCGCGCTCCACGACGATGGTCGCGGCAGGGTCGTAATTGACGAGCAGATCGATCTTGCCCTGCTGCAGGGCTGCAACGGCCGCAGCGCCCGAACCGACACCGATGATGGAAATGTCGTTGTCGCTGAGATTATGCTGCTTCATGTAGTAGCGAATGAAGAAATCCGAAGAGGAGCCGGGCGACGTGATGCCGACCTTCTTGCCCTTGATCGTCTCGGGCTTGGCCGGATCGAAATCGGTGTCGTTCTTGCCCGCGAGAACCAGACCCGAGTTACGGGCGAGCTGCACGAAGCCGACCACGTGCTTGTTCTGCGACTGCATCTGGATCGTATGATCGTAGAAACCCACGGCAACGTCGGTGGAACCGGCAACCAGTGCCTGAAGCACCTTCGAGCCGCCCTGGGCAAAGTTCTCGGTCGTTACATCAAGGCCTTCCTCCTTGTAGAAGCCTAGACTGGCGGCCACGGGGAAAGGCAGGTTGTTGAGGTTGTACGAGCCAACGCTCATTCTGACGGATTCGGCATTGGCGGATGCCGCCAGCGCACAGAGCGCGGCGGTTGCAAGCAGATATTTACGCATAAGGGTCTCCTCCCGGTTTGACTATATTTTGCGCCACTATGGCCGCGTCTAGGCTGCGTCTTCAATCGCAGCGGTTGGTTTGGCGAAGGCAAAGCCTTCGAAAAGCCTGCGCGCCGTCCTTACAAGTCCGGCCGTTATTGCGCCGTTTCGCATTTCCAACTGCACGTCGAGGCAGCCGGCGGGATGTTCGATGCGGATCTGGGTGGGCACCGAAAGGCCTCCGGCCACATCATATGCGACGGAGCCTTTGGTGACAGCCGCCGTTGCGATGCCAACAGCACCGGTCGTCGCCAGTGCGGGATGACACTCGTTAGGCATGAAATACCGTACCGAGAGAGTGCCACCTTTACGGGCGGGCGCAACGAGCACCGGTTTCGGAATGACCATGTCTTTTACATCACCCATTCCCATCAACTTTCCAGCCTCAATGCGGATGCGCGTCATCCGTTCAATAAGGTCTTTGTTGGCGCTCAGGGTTTGCGGATCCTCGTAACCCGTCATGCCGAGATCTGCTGCGCGGATGAGAACCATCGGAATGGCGCAGTCTATGGCCGTCACGTTGACCCCATCGATCACGTCAACCGGCTTTCCGGTGGGCAGCAGCTTGCCGGTTTTCGCACCTGCTGCATCCATGAATGTCAATGCGATGGGCGCCGCCAGGCCCGGAACACCGTCGATCGAGGCGTCGCCGAGATAAATAACCTCGCGGCCGCGTGTCGGGACCTTCGCCTCGATCAGCTTGCCGGTATTCACGTTATGAATTCTCACAAGAGTATCGTTGCCCTGCGCTTCGACAAGCCCCGCTTCGATGGCGAAGGGGCCGACGGCGGCCAGCATGTTTCCGCAGTTTGGCGAATAGTCGACATACTGCCTGTCGGTCCGAACCTGTGCGAACAGATAATCTATGTCGGCGCCCCTGACCGTGGAAGGTCCGATAATCGCAACTTTGGACGTGACCGGATTGCCCCCGCCAATGCCGTCGATCTGCAACGGATGGCCCGACCCCATGATGGAAAGAAGGGCCGCGTCCCGGTCTGCTCGATCACGCGGAAGATCGGATGCAAGAAAGAACGGTCCACGCGACGTTCCACCGCGCATCAGCACACAGGGTATCTTCAGCAGATCGTTCATGGGTTGCCTCAATATTGCATTTGGCGGATCAATACGCCGTGTTGTTGCAATATGAGCAAAAGAGTCTAATCTGTTAAATGCAATGTTTTGGAGTTTTATTGCGTTATGAGCATCAATTGTGAAATTCTGGATCTGCGGGCATTTCAAGCGGTGGTTGAACTCGCCAGTTTCCACAGGGCCGCCGAGGCGCTGCACATCTCGCAACCGGCGCTCACCCGCCGCATCCAGAAACTGGAGCAGGCCATCGGGGCGCCACTTCTGGAAAGAACGACGCGCCACGTCGCGCCTACCGCCATGGGGCAGGAAGTCATGCCGCTCGTCCGGCGTATGCTCGAGGAATTTGACGGATCGCTTTTTGCCATGAAGGACGGCGCGCAAAGGCGCGGGCTTATTACGATGGCCTGCGTCCCCACTGCCGCTTTTTACTTTCTTCCGACCGTTATCAAGACCTTCAGCCAGCAATATCCCCACATAAGGCTGCGGATCAGGGATCTGACAGCCAATGAGGGTCTGCAGGCGGTCGCCAGAGGCGAGGTGGAATTCGGCATCAACCTAATGGGCAATTCCGATCCCGAGCTTTCATTCGAGCCACTCATCGATGACCCGTTCGTGCTGGCAATGCGAAAAGACCACCCTCTGGCAGCGTTCGAAACGATCGAGTGGGACCAGCTGGAGGCCTATCCGCTGGTCGTCGTGGATCGTTCAAGCGGCAACAGGACGCTTCTGGACAGCGCGCTTGCGCGGCACAATCTGAAATTGAACTGGTTTTATGAGGTCACGCATCTCAACACATCGCTCGGTCTCGTCGAAGCCGGGCTTGGGATTTCAGTCCTGCCGCGGCTGGCAACGCCGCAGGACGATCATCCATTCCTCATCACCCGGCCGATCGTCAACCCGGTGGTCTCCCGTACGATTGGCATCGTGCAAAGGCGAAGCAGTGCTCTTTCCCCAGCCGCCGAAAAATTTGTGAGGATGCTGCTCGAGACCTGGAAAACACAATGATCTCTTTAGAAAAATACCTTCTACGACATCCCGGCTAGTGGCGGCGCAAACCGTAGGTGCGCGGTAACAGCCTCTGATTTGCAGATCGCTCGAATGAACGAATTTGCACCAGAAGCTACACCCGGGCCTCGATATCCAGCACCAGCTTTTTCAGCAGCGCCGCAAGGTTCTCGCGCTCGTCCGGAGTGAGGCCCTGCAGGAAATTCAGTTCGCTTCTCATGTCCCGGCGAAACGCCTTTTCCGCCAGCTCGATGCCGGCCGGCATAAGGCACACAACGACGCTGCGCCCATCAAGCTTCGATTTTCTGCGCTCGATGAGGCCGGCCTTTTCCAACCGGTCGAGCCTGTGCGTCAGGCCGCCTGAAGAGAGCATCAGCGTCGTGTACATCTCCGTCGGCGTCAGCTGGTAGGGCGGTCCCGACCGGCGCAATGTGGCAATAACATCGAACTCGCCGCGATCGAGACCAAAGCCGGCGAATGTCTCTTCTATTGACGGTGCCAGAAGGTTGCTGAGCCGTTTGGCGCGCCCGAAGATAGCCATCGGCTCGGTATCGATATCAGGCAGTTCCCGCGCCCACTGGCCACGGAGACGATCCACATGATCTTCCCTGTCAGTTTCAATCGTCCG
This sequence comes from Agrobacterium sp. CCNWLW155, assembly GCF_036888815.1. NCBI lineage: Bacteria > Pseudomonadati > Pseudomonadota > Alphaproteobacteria > Hyphomicrobiales > Rhizobiaceae > Agrobacterium > Agrobacterium sp. CCNWLW155. Next base: position 18,107 of record NZ_JBAKFW010000007.1, on the reverse strand, counting down.
ATCCGCCGTCGTGTCCGGCATCGCCTGCTTCATCTCATCACCCCATTACCACTCTGAAAACCATATACGGCTTTGCCTGCTCCGTGAATATATCTTTGCAAGAAGATAGATATCTTGACAGGAAGATAAATCGCACATATATCTTCTCGCGAAGATAGTTTTGTCTCAGGGAGGAGACCAGATGTTTTCCATACGCCGTCATCACGAGCCGAAGCCCGGCGAGAGCCGGACAGTGCGTTATGAAGGATGCGAATACGGAAGCGCCGTATCCATCTTTCTCGTCAATGCCGATCCGGGTCGCGGCCCTGATCTGCATGTTCACCCCTATGCCGAAACCTGGGTGGTGCGCAAAGGCGAGGCCGAGTTCACGATAGGCGATCAACGGGCGCGCGGCTCGTCGGGAGACATCGTCGTCGGGCCTGCCAATATCCCCCATCGCTTCGAAAATATCGGTACGGACCGGCTGGAGATCATCTGCATCCATCCGAGTGAGACCTTCCAGCAGACCTTCCTGTAATTCCGTTCCAACATGAGGAGAAAGACAATGGCCAGAATGATTTTCCTGAACCTGCCGGTCAAAGACCTGGCTGTTTCAACCGCCTTCTACGGGGCAATCGGCTGCGTGAAGAACGAGGAGTTCTCCAACGAAGACGCAAGTTCGATGGTGTGGTCGGACACGATTACATTCCAGCTACTGCGGCATGACTATTACAAGACCTTCACCGCCAAACCGATCGCCGATGCTCACAAAACAAACGGCATGCTGATTGCTCTTTCGCGCGACAGCCGCGAAGAGGTGGATGCCATGGTTGACGCCGCGGCAAAAGCGGGCGGACAGGCGGATGTTCGAGAGCCGCAGGATCTGGGTTTCATGTATCTCCGCACCTTCGCCGATCCCGATGGCCACGAGTTTGAACCCGCTTACATGGACTTGAGCAACGCGGGCTGACGTTATCCACAAAGGGATGATCCTCATTGATAGCGTAAAGCGTGCCTCCCGAATGGTTTTGATATCAGGAAGGCGCTTCGCACTTGACCGTGGGCTGCGAACAGCAGCCGGAAACTAAAGCACGTCCGCCCCTTCACCTAATCGCCGGTGCCCGATACGGCTGCGGCCAGCGCTCTGATCGCCGATGCGTGTGCCGGCGTTCTTGCACGGGAGAGAAGAACGATATCGGAAGGCGGCAACGAAGGCAGCCCGAGTTCCGCGCCCCTGTCGGGCAGACCACGGGCGCTAATATTGCCGAGCGGCGCGACACCCGCTCCCGCAAGAATTCCTTCATGGAGCGCCGAGCAGCTTCCGGCGGTGAACGTATCGCGCCAATCCACGCCGGCTCTTCTAAGCTCCGACACCGCAATTTCCCGGACTCCACACCCGGTTCCCAGCGACACCAGCGGGATGGCGCTGTTCGCGCGTGGCCGCCAGTCTGGAGCGGCCCGCCATCCCAGCTTGTCAGTACGCAGGATTTCGCCGTCAGAGCCACCGCCGTTGCGCCTGAAAATGACGGCGTCCGCCTGTCCGGACGCGAAATTTTCCTTCACGTGCCGGGAAAAGCCGACATTCACTTCAATCACCGCATTGGCAGGAAGTGCCGCACGCATCGCTCTTATGGCCGTCGAAAGGCGGCCCCCGATCGCATGGTCACTCGCAGCCAGGCTGAAGTGCAGCGGTGATTCATGTCCGAAGGTCAGTGCTTCCTCGTGTTTGGCGAGCAGCTCGCGCGCCTTCGGCAGAAACACCTCACCATCCTCCGTGAGCCGCAAATGACGCGGCGAACGGTCGATCAGACGCCTGCCGACACGCTGCTCCAGCATCTTCAATTTTTGGCTGACGACCGGTTGCACGGTTCCCGACGCCTCCGCCGCCTTTGTCAGGCTGCCGAGCTCGACGGAGAAAATGAACAGGCGAACGCTCTCAAGATCAATCATATGAAATCACTATGTATGGAATATCTATCCTCATCTTCTCATTATGAAGAAATTTGCGCAAGGTGTCTCGGCAACAAGGAGACAAGACCATGCCCATGATCAAAGCGCGTTACACCAAACCCCAAAACGGAAGCGACCCAAAGCTGGAAGTCGCGGCGCTGCTCTCTCGCCTCACGGCGGAAATCCTGCACAAGGACCCGGCCGTCACCGCGGTTCTCGTCGAGAGTGCCGATCCCGAGGACTGGATCATTGCCGGATCGAGTGTCGCCGACCAGAAGATCGGAAGCTTCTATGTCGAGGTTTCGATTACCGAGCACACCAACTTAAAGGATGAAACGACCGAATGGGTCCGGCGGGTCTATGACGGGATGAACGCGCTGGTAGGCCCCGTGCACGAGGCGAGCTATGTCCTGGTTCACGCTGTTGATGGCGACGCCTATGGTTATGGCGGGCAAACCCAGAACCTGCGGTGGGCGCGCAAGCACGGATAACACCGGCAACCAGATGAGGCGGGGCATGACAAAGCCAGCGGCGTGGCCCCGGATACAAGATGTCTACTCGAGGTGGAGGAGGATTACAGCTGCCCCACCTCCTCATCCGGGCGTCGAGCGAAACTGCCCGACACCCGTCATCCAAGTCTACGCTCGCGGGATCAAATCCGCGCACCGCCTGTCGCATCGATCATCTGCCCGGTCGTCCAGCGGGCATCATCCGAGGCAAGGAACGTGATGACGTCAGCAATATCGTCGGCGCGACCGATACGTGAAAAGACGGACAGGGCCTCGGCACCGGCACGGGCCTCCGGCGCTGCCAGCCATTCGGCGTTCATGTCGGTTTCAGTAACACCCGGCAGAACCGAATTGACCGTAATTCCGCGCCGGCCGAATTCCGGGGCGAGTGCCAGTGTCAATGTCTCAAGCGCACCCTTGGATGCCGCATAGGCCGGATGCGTCGGCGCCGCAATGCGCGTGAAACCGGTCGAAACATTGATAATGCGGCCATTGTCGCGGAGATGATCAGCGACAGCCTGAATAAGGAAGAATGGCGCCTTGAAGTTGATCGTCATCAACTCGTCGAACGCGGCCTCCGTTGTTTCTTTCAACGGTGTCGCCGGGGCAATGCCCGCATTGTTGACGAGAATATCGAGCGATGGCGCGCCGGTGAAAGCGATCGCGGCTTCCTTAAACTGCTCCCACAAGCTGTCGGTTGCTGCTTTCCCTGCCCGCAGATCGGCATTGAGCGCGACCGCCTTCGAACCGAGGGCCTCGATCTCGCGGATCGTTGCCTGTGCGGCATCGGGATTTGCGCCGTAATGGACGCCGATAAGACCTGCACCTTCTTTCGCAAACGCCAAGGCGGCGGCGCGGCCAATACCGCGTGAACTGCCCGTTATGAGGGCGACTTTGTTGGATAGTTTCCGGGACATGGATCACTCCGTTGCGATTTAACTAGCGATCGATATAATAAAAGCCAATCATGATCTGTCAATATTTTTATAGTGATCGATATAATAATGACTGAAACAACGCGAAAACGCGGCAGACCGCGTCTGCTCGATCGGAATGCAGGGCTCGATGTCGCAGCCCGACTGTTCTGGGAACGCGGCTATGAGGGAACCTCGATAGCGGACCTTACCCATGCGATGGGCATCACCCCGCCGTCCCTCTACGCGACCTTCGGCTCAAAGGAAGAATTATTCCGGCTGGCGCTCGATCATAGCATCGCGCAGGAAAGCCAACGCCGTTCCGAAATGCTGCAGGCGAAAATACCGGCCTACGAGGCGCTCGCCACTTATCTCTACGACATTGCCGAAGGAGACACCCAGCCGGACAAGCCGCGCGGATGCATCGTGTCTACCGCCGTTCTCCAGCATTCGGAAGAAAACGCCTCTGTCGCCCGCACAGCGGCAGCATGGCGCGAGGCGGCAATACAGATTCTCAAGACGCGGTTCGACCGCGCCGTCAGCGAAGGCGAACTGCCCGAGCAAACGGACACGGATACCCTCGCGCGCTTTTATGGCGCCATCATTCAGGGCATGTCTGCGCAGGCATGTGATGGCGCATGTACGGCAAGATTGAAGGCTCTGGTCGACGTCGCGCTGACAGCCTGGCCGGGGAAACAGGGCCGTCAGGATTGAGTCCGAAGGCTCTTGAACAGGCAGATTGAGGGCTCAGTCAGAATAGGCCGAATGGAGCTGACAGGCGACTCTCCATCAAAACTTGTTCAAGCCCCACCTGCGCTTTAGTGACAGCATTCCCTTTATGATTATTGGTCGAAGGTCTTGAGATACCTGGCCGGAGATGTACCGAGCGCTTTCTTGAACATCGTTATGAAGGCAGATACGGACTCATACCCAAGGTCGCCCGAAACCTGCTGCACTGTTGCCCCCGCTGCAAGACTTCGCAGCGCGATGATCAACTGTAACTGCTGCCGCCAACGCCCGAAAGTCAGGCCGGTCTCCCGTTGAACGAGACGGGCGAGGGAATTTTCGCTCAAAGCCACTCGTGTCGCCCATCGCGCTATCGTGCTTCGGTCAGAAGGATCGCCGACCAGTGCCGACGCGATCCGAGCAAGCCGAGGTTCATCGGTTATCGGCAGATGCAGATCCTCTATGGGCATACGCGACAAGGCCGATAGAAGCAGTGTGGTGAAGAATTCGGCATCCACCATCGCGACTTCGGACTGGTCAGCCATCTCGATGATAAGTTCCCTGACGAGCGGAGATAGGGAAAGCGTGCAGCACCGGTCCGGAAGGTCGGCGGCGCCCGGCTCAATGAACAGGAAGAACAGACGAGCATTGGCGGTCGCGATATTGCTATGCGGCATGCCCCCTGGAACCCAGACACCACAATGAGGCGGCACCATCCACATCCCGCTTGGAACGCGACAGGTGATCCCGCCTCGCAAAGCCATGACGAGTTGGCCCTTGCGATGTTGGTGCTCGGGAGCTTCGCGCTCGTTTTGCGATACGTCGATCCTGAAGGCATGCGCTCGCGCCGTGGACTCTTCGAGCTCATGGTCGAAGAGAGCTGCGGAAAGAGACATCGGAGGCTGGTTGGATTTAGTGATCATTTGAGAGGATATCTAAATTCCTCCGAGTGCCTTGTCGATAGGATCATCCGAAAAGATTTCGGAGAATGACGATGGCAATTCAAAAGCACGACCCTCACTGGTGGTCCGATATAGTACGGACTGAAATTCGATTGCCTCACAGGTGCTCTCGCAGACTTTGCATCCTGCCCGTACCGCGCAAGCGGGTCGGGTCCACGCGCATAACCTTTTTGAGGAAGCTTACACGCGCCTTCCTCTTGAAAATCCACACGTTCCTTGCCCGCCGGCCCAAAGCCACCTCGACTGTTTCGTGTGCCGACCCGGCTGAAGCCTATATGAATGCCTGCCTGGCGGCACCGCCCTTCTGCTATGTTTCACCGGCAATCTACGGTCTCACCAATGCCGACAACCAGCGAGACCTCCCCACCGGAAGCTCCCGGCCGGGAGATGAGGCGTGAACACCCGCCCGGTCGTCACCACCGCCAACGTCATTTTTTCCTTGAAGACGTTCGCAGCGGCAATGCTGGCTTATTTCATCGCCATCAACTTCGATCTGCCTCGACCGTTTTGGGCGGTAGCTACGGTCTACATCGTCGCTCATCCGCTTTCGGGCGCGATCTCCTCCAAGTCAGTCTATCGACTGCTCGGAACTCTCATCGGCGGCGGCGCGACGATCCTCATGGTTCCCACCCTCGCAAACGAGCCTATACTGCTTTCTGCCGCGATCATTGCCTGGGTCTCGGTATGCACCTTCATCAGTCTTCTCGACCGCACGCCCCGAAGCTATGTTCCGCTACTGGCCGGATATACGGTGCTTCTTGCGGGTTTGCCGCTGGTCACGGCTCCGGCAAACACGTTTGATACGGTCGTATCGCGCATTGAGGAGATCGGTCTTGCCATCACGTGCGCCTCGATCGTCAGCCATGTCGTCTTTCCTGCCCATGTGGGCAACGTTCTCGTCGGTCGGATCGACGCATGGATGGCAAAGACGCGAACGCTCCTCGCCACGACGGCAGTCGGAGAGGTAAGCGAAATCCAGAGCAGGATGGAGCGACAAGGTCTCGCGGCGGATGCTGTGGAAATGCGCTCGTTTACGACGCATCTTCAATATGACGGCTCCAGATATCGACCTGCTGTTTCGTTGACCCGATCGCTGCAGCACCGAATGGTGTCCTTGCTTCCATTACTGGCTGAACTCGAAGATTTGCGGCGCTCATTGACCAGGCTGAATACCTCCGGCGCGCAATGGGCTCTGGTTGTGATTGCACGGGTGGCTTCTCGTTCGACGAATACCCCAGAACGCCTGAAAGTCGAGATCGATGCGCTTGCTCCGTCCGATACGCTTCATTCCTGGGAAAATCTTCTCCTCGCCAACGCTTCGCGGAATCTCGTGAATATTCTTCGGATATCCGACGAGTGCCGCACTCTTCGAGAATCTCTGGAAGAAGAGAATACGGCGAGAGCGACCCGCCGCTTCACGGCACCCAAGACAATGCCAGCCCAGCATCGCGACATCGGAATGGCTTCGCTGTCGGCACTTTCAGTGGCGATCTGCCTGGCGACATCAATCTTCTTCTGGATCACAAGCGGCTGGCCAGATGGAATGACGTTTGCGCAGATATCAGGGGTCACTTGCTGCCTCCTTGCCACAATGGATGATCCGGTTCCGGCGATGCGCAAGTTTGTCCGCGTAACGATTGGCTCTGTCATCGCAGCATTCGTCTACGGTTTCGCGATCCTTCCGGCGATCGACGGTTTCGTGCCGCTCGTCGCGGCACTTGGGCTATTCCTGATCCCGGCGGGAATAAGTCTCGCGGTGCCGTCGCTGGCACTCGTCGGCATGGGATTGTGCATAAATTTTCCCCTTCTCCTCACACTCCAGTCACACCAGAGCAGTGACTTCATCACATTCTCGAACACGGGGATTGCCACCGTACTTGCCATGGTCTGGACGATTATAGTCTGCGGTATCTTCCGGTCCGTAAGGGCGGAGACGAACGCTAGAAGGCTTTTTTCCGTTACGCAGAGGCACGTTGCGAAAATCGCCGCCGGCAGACATGCAGACGCTCATGTCACGCACCATCACGTCATCGATATCGCCGGTCTGTTTGCTTCGCGAGCGGCAAAACTCCCATCGACTTCCGATGCCGCGAATGCCGATCTTATTCGGGATTTGCGCACAGGCCTTCATGTGGCGAAGATGCAGCGGCTTGCGGATGAAGCGTCCGAGCCAGTTCGTTGTAAAATGGAAGCCGTCTTCAAAGCAGTGGAAGGGCTATACGACCTGAAGTCCACCAGACGCCGTGAGTCATTGGAAAATGCCCTTGCGGTTTTGGACGAGCTTGTTCTTTCCGCTCCGGGCACTCTCACGGCGGCTGCGGAACGGGAGCTTCTGGTGCAGGTCGCCGCCCTTCGTCTTTGCCTTGTGCCGGACGCTGATCCGCCGGGCTTCTCGACGCCACCTGCAAGCGAGATGGCAGCATGACCGGGCAATTCGATCTCTATGGCGCCTTCCTGCCATCGTTCGCGGCGCTCGCCCTGTTCACCTACGGCGCCCTCCGCGCTCTTGCATCGGCTCTCTCCAAGATCGGGTTCTATCGGCTGGTATGGCATCGTTCGCTGTTCAACCTCGCACTCTACCTCACCCTTCTCGGCGTGTTTTCAATTGCTATGAGCTGGTTTCAAAGATGAAGAATGTCACACATATTTCGGGTCGTGTTCTTTTGACCCTGTCTATGGTCGCTTGTGCCGCGGTGCTGAGCATGCACCTATGGTCGTTTTACATGGAAGCGCCATGGACCCGCGACGCTCATGTCCGTGCCGACATTGTCAGGTTGGCTCCCGATGTCTCCGGCCCCGTCACGGAAGTTCTGGTGTCGGACAACGAGTGGGTGGAGAAAGGCGCAACGCTATTTCGTATCGAAACACTTCGTTTTGAGCTTGCACTGCGTGACGCGGAAGCCCAGATGCGGAGCGCCAGGGCTTCCGCGGAACTGGCAAGAACCGATTTCGAACGATATCAGTTGCTCGCTTCGAAAGAGGCTGCCAGCCTGAAGCAGCAGCAGCAGGCGGAAAGCCAGATGCATCAGGCAGACGCTTCATATCAATCAGCGCTTGCCACCCGGGATCTCGCCGCGCTCAACCTGGAGCGGACAACCGTGAAAGCGCCCGCAACTGGGGTCGTCACGAACTTCTCTCTGCGCCGCGGAAACTATGTCTCTTCGGGTAATGCCATCGGGGTGCTGGTAGAAAGAGAATCCATCTATATCGCAGGATATTTCGAAGAGACAAAGCTTCCCCGGCTCCACGTCAACGATCGGGTGAGGATCGACATCATGGGTGAGCCTGAACCTGTGATCGGGCACGTCGCAAGCATCGCGGCCGGCATCGAGGATCGGGAGCGCAGCGATTCCGCAGGTGCTCTCGCAAGTGTGGCACCAACATTCTCATGGGTTCGTCTGGCCCAGAGGATTCCGGTGCGGATATCGATCGACGAGATCCCCGATGGCGTGCAACTGATAGCGGGCCGGACTGCAACGGTTTCGATTGAACAAAAAAGGGACTAGGTCTTATCTGGCTCTATCAACGGCGTTGTGTGATCGCTAACCGGGTTTAGTCGTAAGATTCCTGGAACCTTTCGCAGCCGATTACGACTCGGTTTGCAGCAAAACAAGCCATTGGAGCCACCTATTGCCAGCCGCCTGGGAGATACCGAGAACGACGACGCCGGCCAGCGTTCCCCGGATCGGGCCGAGGCCGCCAGGAATCACTGCTTCAAAGGCAGACAGCATACGCTCGGGGCTGGTCAACGGATTGAACGTCCCCAAGCGTATGCTGCAAAAGATTGCCGCAACGGCGGAGATGGAGCGGAACTTGCAGCCGCCGTAACGAGGCTTTCGCAATAGGACACTGTTGTCCGAATGCGAATTTTCTGCGGAACAATCTGTAGATGGTGAAGTTACCCTTCTTCAGGAGGAGGACCATCTATGACCACCAAAGCCATTTTTGCCGGAGCAGCCACTGCCCTGTCGATGCTTTTTTCCACTGCCGCATTGGCACAAACCGACCTGACGATGTGGTATCATGGTGCGGGCAATGTTGAAGAACGCAAGATCCTAGCGGGCATTATCGAAGACTTCAATTCGTCTCAGTCAGACTGGCGGGTCTCGCTTCAGGAATTTCCCCAGAGCGCATATAATGAGTCCGTCACCGCCGCTGCGCTCTCCAACAAGCTGCCTGACATTTTGGATGTCGACGGCCCGAACATGCCGAACTGGGCGTGGTCCGGTTATCTGCAGCCACTGCAGATCGATGAGGCAAAGCTTGCCAATTTCCTGCCGGGCGCCGTCGGGAAGTGGGGAGACAAGCTCTATTCAGTCGGCCTGTGGGACGCAGCCGTCGCGGTCTTTGCCCGCAAATCTGTTCTCGATGAAAATGGCATTCGCATTCCAACGCTGGACCAGCCATGGAGCGGCGAAGAATTTAATGCAGCGCTCGAAAAGCTCGCGGCCAGCGGCAAGTTCGACTATGCGATCGACCTCGGCATGGCCGATAAAACCGAATGGTACAGCTATGCCTTCAGCCCGTTTCTGGAAAGCTTCGGCGGCAGTTTGATCGACAAGGAAAATTATCAAACCGCCGAGAACGTCCTTAACGGAGACAGTGCCGTCAAGTTCGGGGAGTGGTGGCAATCCCTGTTCCAGAAGAAGCTCGCGCCCGGAACTTCGCAGTCGCCTGCCGACCATGAAACCGGATTTCTGGAAGGTCGCCACGCCCTGCAATGGATGGGCAACTGGGTGGCGGTGAAGGCTCTGGAGAAATATGGGAACGATCTGCTGTTCCTGCCGGCCCCTGATTTCGGGAACGGTCCGAAGATCGGTGCGGGATCCTGGCAGTTTGGCGTGTCGGCCACCAGCAAACATCCGGAAGGCGCATCCGCCTTCATCGAATTCGCCATACAGGACAAATATCTCGCGCAGTTCTCCGATGCGATCGGCCTGATCCCGGCCACGTCTTCAGCGGCCCAGATGACGAAGAATTACAAGCAGGGCGGCCAGCTCGAGGTTTTCTTCGAGCTCTCCAAGCGTCAGGGAACATTGCGTCCGGTGACGCCAGCTTACGCCTTCATCTCGCCGGTCTTTTCCAAGGCCGTGTCCGACATTGCCAATGGCGCGGATGTGGCCGATACGCTGGACAATGCAACCGACGAGATAAACAACAACATAGAGCGCAATTCCGGTTACCAACCCAAATAGGGGCATGTGATCGATGGCGCTCTTTTCCTCAAAGGGGAAACTGACCCGGGACGGTTTCACGGGCTGGTTCATGGCTGGACCGGCCATGGTGCTGATCGGGCTGTTCCTGATCACGCCCTTTCTGCTGGGGCTCGGTTTTTCCTTCACCAACCAGCGGCTGACATCTCCCAATCCGACCGAGTTTGTCGGCGTTGAAAACTACACCCGGCTGCTGGGTATCGGCGTGCTGACGCTCGAGCCGGAAAGGGAGGCGGATGGGAGCCTCAAGCAGGGTGCGGATGGCGCCATCTCCTATCCGCGAATTCGCAATTTCACCCGCAACAATCCCGACTATCCCCATCTGGAGGGGATGCGGGAATATAAGAGCTTCACCTGGGGCGAGAACCAGATCGTCATTCTGGCGCGCGACGTTGTGTTTTTGACAGCGCTCGTCAATACGCTTTCCTTCGTGGCGGTCGTTGCGCCGGTTCAGGCAGCACTTGCGTTGTTTCTTGCCCTGTTGGTGAACCAGAAGATTCCCGGCGTCACGATTTTCCGTGCGATCTACTTCATGCCTGTGGTGCTGTCGGTGGTGGTGGTGGCCCTGCTCTGGCGGTTTATCTATGCGGCGGATAACGGTCTTCTGAACAGCCTTTTGAGTTACATGAGCTTCGGGCTGTTCCAGCCAGTCGACTGGCTGGGCAGAACCGATACCGCCCTGTGGGCCATTCTGGTGATGTCAGTCTGGCAGGGCGTCGGTTTCCACATGGTCATATGGCTTTCCGGCCTGCAAACAATCTCTCCGGATCTTTACGAGGCGGCTGATATCGAAGGAGCGAGCCGCTGGCAGAAGTTCAGCATGATAACCTGGCCGCTGCTGCGCAACACGACCGTGCTAATTATCATCGTCATTACCATGCAGGCTTTTGCCCTTTTTGCGCAGATCGATGTGATGACCAAGGGCGGACCCCGCGATTCGACGCAGAGCATCGTCTATCAGGCGGTTGAGCGGGGATACCGACAGCAGGACATCGCGGCAGGTTCGGCAATCTCGGTCGTCCTGTTCCTGCTTGTCCTGTGCATATCGCTCACCCAGCGATACCTGACAAGGGAGAAGCAATGATGCAGGCCGGACAACGCAAAAGCCTCGCTTTTCTCATCGGCAACTATGTACTCATGCTGGCTTTCGCGGCGATCTTCATTTTGCCCCTGCTGTTCATGGGCTTCTCGTCGCTGAAACCGAACGACCAGCTGCTCAGTGATGCCACGTCGATACGAGCCTTCCTGCCGGTGGGAGACCTTTCGCTCGAAAACTACACTGCGGCTTTTGCCCGAGCGCCGATTGCGACCTTCATATTCAACTCGGTGCTGGTAACGGGCGTTACCGTCTTTCTCGCCCTGCTGCTTGGCTCACTTGCCGCCTTCGCTTTCACCTTTTTGAACTGGCGTGGAAAGGATGTGCTCTTCTCGGTCATCCTCGCCACCCTCATCATTCCCTTTGAAACCATTGCCGTGCCGCTGCTGCTTGAAGTCAACAATCTGCCATGGATCGGCAGCAATGGGTTTACCTGGGGATGGCTCAATTCCTGGCATGTGCAGATCATTCCATGGATCGCAGACGGGCTGACGATTTTCCTCTTCGTGCAATATTTCAAGGATCTGCCGAAGGAGTTGCTGGAGGCGGCGCGCATCGACGGGGCCGGCTGGCTGCGGATTTACGCGCAGGTGGTGATGCCGCTCAGCGGCCCGGTCATCGCAACGGCTGCGATCCTGAAGTTTCTCGTCATGTACAGCCAGCAATATCTATGGCCGCTTCTCGTCACCCAGTCCGAGGCCTACAGGCCGGTGATGGTGGGGCTGCAATATTTCTTCCAGCTCAACACACCCTGGGGTGAGGTGATGGCTTATCTCACCATCATCACGCTGCCGGTGCTGATCTTTTATCTCTGCCTGCAGAGGCTGTTCATCTCCAGTATCGCGGCGAGCGGGATAAAGGGATAATGCATCGGCAAGGTCGCGGCACGAACCTTTCGGGCGCCAAAGGCCGGCATCTTCGCGACAGCCTGCCGCCGGATGAGTTCCCACCAAAGTTTTCTACAAGAAACTCTCGGGTCAAGCTCGGGAGGCTGGGTACGTCAACCCAAGTGAAACGCGAGGTTTCGCCAGAACTCACAATTTATTGTGGTTGCGTTATTGTGGTTGCGCTTTGAAGCAATTTGGCCTTGTTTGTGGACTTAAAATATTCACGGGGAAAGAAAACAATGTCGATAACAACAACAGCGCGCGTCACTCTGCTGGTAGGATCGCTTCTGATCGGTGCCAGTTCCGCACTTGCAGAAACAGTTCTGCACCGTGGTAATGCTGGGGAACCACAGACGCTCGATCAGGCACAAACCTCGATCAACATCGAAGCCTTTATCCTGAAAGACCTTTATGAAGGTCTCACCATTTACGATGCTGCCGGCAAGATCATTCCCGGTACGGCGGAAAGCTGGACGCTGTCTGAGGATGGCACAGTCTACACGTTCAAGCTGCGCGCGGATGCGAAGTGGTCAGATGGTACTCCGGTAACGGCTGGAGATTTCGTTTTCTCCTACCAGCGCGTCGAGGACCCGAAGACCGCCGCAAAATATGCGAATATTCTCTACCCGATCAAGAACGCCGAAAAGATCAACAAGGGCGAAACGCCGGTTGAGCAGCTCGGCGTGAAGGCGGTGGATGACAAGACCCTTGAGATCACACTCGAGCGCCCGACACCCTTCTTCGTTGAACTACTTGCCCATCAGGCGGCTCTGCCCATCTCAAAGGCGAGCTACGAAAAGAACGGCGCGAACTTCGTAAAGCCTGGTGTCATGGTCTCGAACGGTGCATACAAGCTCGAAGCGCATGTCCCGAATGACAGCCTGACGGTCGTCAAGAACACCAGTTTCTGGGACGCAGCAAACACCAAGATCGATAAGGTCATCTTCTACCCGGTGGATGACCAGGCCGCATCCGTTCGCCGTTTCGAAGCGAAGGAAATGGACCTCGCCTACAATTTTTCCGCAGATCAGATCGACCGTCTGCGCAAGGCCTATGGTGAACAGGTTCACGTTTCGCCGACGCTTGCGACCTATTACTACACCTTCGATACCCGCGAAGCGCCCTATAACGACGTCCGGGTCCGCCGAGCCCTGTCGATGGCGGTGGACCGCGATTTCCTCGCCAAGGAAATCTACAGCGGCTCTCAGGTTCCGGCCTACTCGATGGTTCCCCCCGGTATGGCTTCCTACGGCGAGCCAGCCAAGGCCGACTTTGCGACGCTGTCCCAGCTTGATCGCGAAGACGAAGCCCTAAAACTCATGAAGGAAGCCGGCTACGGTGAGGGCGGCAAGCCTCTTTCCGTCGAAATCCGCTACAACACCAACCCGAACCATGAGCGTGTTGCCACCGCTATTGCAGATATGTGGAAGAACACCTTTGGCGCAAAGGTGTCGCTGGTGAACCTCGACGTCGCCTCACACTATGGCTACCTGCAGGAAGGCGGCAAATTCAATGTCGCGCGTGCTGGCTGGGTTGCCGACTATGCGGATGCGGAAAACTTCCTCGCGCTTTCCATATCCTCCAACAAGACCTTCAACTACGCCAAGTTCAACAACGCCGAATATGATGCGTTGATGAAGAAATCCTATGACGAAAAGGATCCGGCAGCGCGCTCCAAGCTGCTGCATGAGGCAGAAACGATCCTCATGAAGGAACAGCCGGTTGCGCCGCTTCTGACGCAGGCAGACCTCTGGCTGGTTTCCAACCGCGTCAAGGGTTGGGTCGACAATGCTGCCAACGAACACCTCAGCCGCTTCCTGAGCGTTTCCGAATAAGCAGCACTGGCACGGTGGCCGAAACCACCGTGCCATGCCGGAGCCCGAAAAACCATGATCTCGTTTATTCTGCGCCGTTTGGCGAGCGCCGTGCCGACGTTGTTTATCGTCGTCACGATTTCGTTTTTCCTGATGCGTTTCGCACCGGGTGGTCCGTTCAATCTTGAGCGTCCCCTGCCGCCGCAGACGATGGAAAACCTGATGAGAACCTATCATCTGGATGAACCATTGTGGCGCCAGTATCTCATCTATCTCGGCAATGCCGTCACCGGCGATTTCGGTCCGAGCTACATCTACAAGGACAACACCGTCGCCCAGTTGATCGGCAAGGGCCTGCCCTATTCGCTGGAACTCGGCAGCTATGCTCTTCTATTGGCGCTGGTGGGCGGCGTTCTTGCCGGCACCTTCGCCGCGCTCAAGCAGAACAGCGCCTTCGATTTCTCGATCATGTCGATTTCGACAGTCGGCGTCACCGTGCCGAACTTCGTTGTCGCACCGGTTCTGACGCTGATCTTCGCCGTCATGCTCGGGCTTCTGCCGGCAGGCAGCTGGGGCGACGGATCGCTGCGATATCTCATTCTTCCAATGATCGCGCTCGCTTTGCCGCAGCTTGCGGTTATCGCGCGCCTGACGCGCGGTGCCATGATCGAGGCTCTGCGGATGGACCATATCCGCACCGCCAAGGCTTATGGTCTTCCAGCGCGCAGCGTGGTGGTGTTCCATGCCATGCGCGCGGCAATGCTGCCGGTCGTTTCCTATCTCGCGCCCTGTGCCGCAGCCCTGCTTACCGGTTCGGCGGTCGTCGAGACGATCTTCACGATCCCCGGCGTCGGCCGTTACTTCGTTCTTGGCGCCATCAATCGTGACTATACGCTGGTGATGGGAACCGTCGTTCTCGTCGCCATTTTTGTCATCGTGTTCAATCTCGTGGTCGATATTCTCTACGGCCTGCTCGATCCGAGGGTCAGACATGACTGATATCTCCGGCAATATTGCCCCTCAACCATCGGTGAAAAGCCGAAGCCTGTTCCAGCTGGCAGCCCTGCGTTTCAAACGAAACAAGGCGGCCATGGCTGGCTCCATCATGCTCGTGCTGATTACGCTTTTCTCATTTATCGGTCCGAATTTCCTTACGCACACCTATGATCAGGTGTTTTCGTCCTATGTCTCCGTGGCGCCAAGCCTTGAGCCACGCCCGGATGTGAACAACCTTCAGGGCGTGATGGAGGGCGTCGCAGGCCGCGCGCGCGTGGAACTGAAGGAATTTTCCGTGGAGGGGCAGACCTTCACGGCAACCATCACCTCCAGTAGCCCGATCGACCCGCGCGCGACACGTTATTTCGACCGCGCCAACGAATTCGAAAATACGAAGGTCGTCGCCACCGAAGATGAAGGCCGGACGCTGAAGCTGGAAGGCGAGGTAAACCGCGAATACTTCTTCTTCGGTACGGATTCGAACGGTCGCGACATGCTGGCTCGCGTGATGCTGGGTGGGCAGATCTCGATCACCGTCGGCGTTCTCGCCAGTCTCGTTTCGCTTGGGATCGGCGTCGTTTACGGCGCGACTGCGGGGTATATCGGGGGGCGTGTCGACAATGTGATGATGCGTTTCGTCGAAATCCTCTATTCGCTGCCCTTCGTCTTTCTGGTGGTCGTTCTGGTGGTCTTTTTCGGCCGCAGCTTTATCCTGATCTTCCTGGTCATCGGTGCCGTGGAATGGCTGGATATGGCACGTATCGTGCGTGGCCAGACGCTTGCCTTGAAACGGCGGGAATTTGTGAGTGCTGCCCAAGCCCTGGGTTTGAGCGACTGGCAGATCATCCGCCGCCACATCATTCCCAATACGATCGGGCCCGTCGTCGTCTTCGTCACCGTTGTCGTGCCCAAGGTCATTCTTCTGGAAAGCTTCCTCTCCTTCCTCGGTCTTGGCGTGCAGGCGCCGTTGACGAGCTGGGGCGCGCTGATTTCCGAAGGTGCCAACAATATCCAATCGGCACCATGGCTCCTGATATTTCCGGCGATCTTCTTCGTGCTGACCCTGTTTTCGCTCAATTTCGTGGGCGATGGGTTGCGTGATGCGCTCGATCCCAAGGATCGTTGATATGACCAAGACATCTGAAACCATCCTCACCGTCCGCGATCTCAAGGTCGATTTCACCACGCCTGATGGCACGGTGAATGCCGTTAAAGGCATCGATCTTGACGTCAAACCGGGGGAAACGCTCGCCGTTGTCGGCGAATCCGGTTCCGGCAAAAGCCAGACCATGATGGGCATCATGGGGCTGCTTGCATCCAACGGCGTTATTGAGGGCTCGGCAAAATATCGCGGGCGCGAGCTGATCGGTCTGCCGGTCAGCAAACTGAACGACATCCGCGGCGCGAAAATCACCATGATTTTCCAGGAGCCGATGACCTCGCTCGATCCCCTCTACAGGATAGGCGCGCAAATCGCCGAACCGATCATCCACCACAAAGGTGGCAGCAAAAGACAAGCGCGTGCACGCGTTCTCGAACTCCTGAAGCTCGTGGGAATTCCTGATCCGGAGCGACGCATAGACAGCTACCCGCACGAACTCTCCGGCGGCCAGCGCCAGCGAGTCATGATTGCCATGGCTCTCGCAAATGAACCGGACATTCTGATTGCAGATGAGCCGACGACTGCGCTTGATGTAACGATCCAGGCGCAGATTCTCGACCTTCTGAAGTCGTTGCAGCAACGCTTCGGCATGGCCATAGTCCTGATCACGCATGATCTCGGCGTTGTCCGCCACTTTGCCGATCGCGTCGCCGTTATGCGCCGCGGCGAGATTGTCGAGACCGGCACGACGGAGGATATCTTCGATCGTCCGCAGGCGGAATACACCAGGATGCTTCTTGACGCAGAACCCAGCGGGCACAAGCCTGCAGTCGGTAAAGAGGCGCCGATCGTTCTTTCCGGCCAGAACGTGACAGTCGATTATAAAATCCCCGGCGGCTTCCTGTCGAAGCCGAGCAGGTTTCGGGCCGTCGATGACGTCAATCTCAGCCTTCACCAGGGACAGACCATCGGCATCGTCGGTGAATCGGGATCGGGCAAGTCCACGCTCGGTCGCGCGCTTTTGCGTCTTGCCCATGCAAATGGCCGCATTTTCTTTGGCGCGACGGAAATCAGCAGCCTCGACCGAAAGGCCATGCGGCCTTTGCGACGGCATCTACAGCTGGTGTTCCAGGATCCCTATGGCTCTCTCTCGCCGAGACAGACTGTCGGAGAAATAATCACCGAAGGTCTGTTCGTGCATGAGCAGCAACTCAGCCGGGCGGAGCGTGACAAACGCGCAATCGAAGCGCTGAAAGAAGTCGGTCTCGATCCCGCCGCCCGCAACCGTTACCCTCACGAGTTTTCAGGCGGACAACGTCAGCGTATCGCAATTGCCCGCGCGATCATCCTTAAGCCTGATGTCGTCATTCTCGACGAACCTACATCGGCGCTGGACCGATCCGTTCAGGGCCAGGTTATCGACCTGCTGCGCGATTTGCAAAAAACGCACGGCCTTTCTTACATCTTCATCAGCCACGACCTTTCTGTCGTCAAAGCCATTTCGGATTACGTCATCGTCATGAGAAACGGGAAGATTGTGGAGGAGGGAGAAACGGACGACATATTCAACAGGCCGACGGCGGAATATACCGAAACACTCATCAAATCCGCGTTCTCGGCGGGAGTCGCACGGTAGATTAGCGCCCGACAGCGCCGGACTACCCGTCTTGGCAAGGCACAGGACGATCACGTCCGCGCTGTTCTTCCGGGTCTCGGTCTATCCCTGCGATCCTGCAAATCCAGCTTCTGTATAATCTCAGGCATTGAGAGGTTGGAGATTTGGCGACCATTGCGGTCTGGCGGAATATCGTAATTTCCGCGGTCCAGAAACGCCAAAAAGGGCTCGGAGTTGTCTCGGAGCCCTTTGATATGTTTGGTGGGGTTTGGTTGCGGGGGCAGGATTTGAACCTGCGGCCTTCAGGTTATGAGCCTGACGAGCTACCGGGCTGCTCCACCCCG
>NZ_JBAKFW010000006.1:0-322212 GCF_036888815.1 Agrobacterium sp. CCNWLW155 | reverse complement strand
CCAATGATGGTGGCAGCATAATCGAGGCGGAAATCCACTTAACAAAACGCCCGAAACTGTTCAGACAAACCGAGCCACCTCTTTGCTAAACGGAAACGACAACCTTTCCCTTGGCGCGCCCTGTCTCGACATAAGCCAAGGCGTCTGCCGTCCGCGCGAAGGGAAATACCTTGTCCACGACAGGACGGATGGCGCCATTATCGATCAGCTTGGCAATCTCTCGCAGTTGCTGGCCTTCCGCCCGCATGAAGAGGAAGGAATAGTCGATGCCCCGGCTCTTTGCCCTCTTCAGAATGCCTCGGCTCAGCATCCGCGTGACAAGGCGCAGTATGAGGTTCAGCCGCAGGGACTTCGCGAAAGGGACGTCCGGCGGACCAGAGATCGAGATTAGCTTGCCACCCGGTGTCAGCACGTTCACCGACTTCGCCAGCGTCTTGGCATCCTGGCTGTTGAGCGCGAGATCGTACCCAGACAGTACCTGCTCGAAGTCCTGCCTTTTGTAGTCGATCACCACATCAGCGCCCAGGCTTTTCACAAGCTCGATATTCGCCGTACTTGTCGTGGTGGCAACTGTCGCGCCGAGATGTTTGGCAAGCTGGATGGCGAATGTGCCGACACCGCCGGAACCGGCCTGAATGAACACCTTCTGGCCGGGCTTGACCTTGCCCACCTCGACGAGCGCCTGCCAGGCGGTTAGCCCGACCAGCGGGATCGACGCAGCCTGCTCCATGGAGAGGCTTTTCGGTTTCAGCGCGAGATCTGAGGCGTCAACCGCAATCATCTCCGCAAATGTGCCGATGCGACCGTCGCGCGGGCGGGCGTAAATTTCGTCGCCGGATTTGAACTGCCGCACATTGGCGCCGACGTGGATGACCGTTCCGGCCAGATCGTGACCGAGAATGAAGGGTGGACGATAGGGCAGGAACAACTTGAATTCGCCGTCGCGCACCTTGGAATCCAAAAGATTGATCGCGGTGGCCTCAATGCGAACCAGCACATCATTGGCACCGATGACGGGATCGGGCATATCGGCCAGACGCAGCGGGACCTTTTTCTTGTATTTGTCTACGACGAAGGCTTTCACGAGGGTCTCCAGTGTGAAACGATGATCAGGTCAGGCAGCCAGGAAAGCCAGGGCTTTCGGCACGAATTCAGCATGGTATTGGAAGATGCCGCCATGGCCAGCATCTGCGTAGATCAACAGTTCGGCATTGGGGATACGCTGAGCCAGATCGCGGCTGTTGGATGTCAACACCATGATATCATTGTCTCCGTTGGCTACGAGAACGGGAATGCGTATGCGTCCCAGATCCTGCGGTGCCCGACGCCCCCAGGCCTTGATGGCGCTGAGCTGGCGCATGAACGCACGCGGTGTCGGCCCCTTGTCACGGTTCATCTTGCGCTCGTTCAACCTTTCCAGAAAGTCCTTCGCTGCGCGACGGCCATTGGCGGTCGAGGTGAAGAACAGGTAGGTCTTCGGGTCACGCAGTGTCAGCATACCCTTGACGATCAAGGGCCAGGAGATGGCTCCGATCCGTTCGATGCCGGCTCCACCCGCAGGACCAGTTCCCGTCAGGATCAGCTTGCGCACAAGAGCTGGTGCATTCAGCGCAATATCCTGGGCGACGAAGCCACCCAGCGAAAAGCCCATGAGATCAACCGTGGAAAAGCCCAGTTTGCCGACGACGGCGATCACATCACGAGCCATCTCATCGATGGTCAGGGGAGCCGTTCCGCCGGACAGGCCGATCCCCTGATAGTCCAGCGCGATGATATGATGGGAGATGGCAAGCCCGTCGACAATGCGCGGGTCGAAATTGTCCAGCACCGCCCCCCAATGATTGAGCATGACCAGCGGGACGCCACCGCGCAGACCGAGCTCGCGATAGGCAAAGCGGATGTTGCCCACGGTGACGAAGCGGTTGGCTGCGTCGCGGTAGTCATGTATCGATGCGGTCGTCATGGATCCGGCGTTCATAATGGGTCTGCTCTTTGCCCGCACTCGGGCCAACGGAGTGGAAAAACGTCTCAGGCGATGTTGAACTGCTTGCGCAAAATACGATCAAACAGAGCACGTGGCAGGAAACGCCGGGCAAATGCCGTCTGTCGGGCATCCTTGCCCGAGGGATAGCGGAGCCGTGGCTTCCTCGCCTGCGCTGCGACGAGAATTGTCACTGCGACATCACCCGCCGTGTCGCCGCCTGCCATGGCTTTGGCAAACGCAGCCTGATACCGGGAAAATGTCTCGCGATAGGCCGCAACGGGACGATCGCCCTGTGGGGAATTGGCTTCGATAGACGTCTTCGTCGCCCATGGCTCGATCACCGCGACACGTATGCCAAACGGCCGCACCTCATGGTCCAGAGATTCGGAATAGCCCTCGATTGCGTGCTTGCTCGCCGTGTGGTGAGCCCCGAAAGGACCAGGAATGAGCCCTACGACAGACCCGACATTCAGGATTCGCCCATGCCCCTGCTGGCGCATAATCGGCAAGACCTCGTTCGTCACCCGGACAACGCCCAGATAGTTGGTGTCGAACAGCGCGTGAACCTGTTCCACCGAGCTCTCTTCTGCCGCACCGGAGACAGCATAACCGGCATTGTTGACTAAGAGGTCGATGCGACCGAGTTCAGCATGGGCTAGCTTCACGGCCGCAGAAACGGAGGCATCCGAGGTGACGTCGCAAGCGACCATGCGGATGCCATCGCGGATCTCCTCGGCTTCCGCCTTGCGGCTCGTGCCAATCACCCGGTAACCCGCCTGGCTGAGCGCCAATGCCGCTGCCTTGCCGATGCCGCTGGACGCGCCGGTCACAAGTGCAGTCTTCTGTGCTTTTGATGCGAAGGTTGCCATAGCTGGGTTCTCGATCTGGCGCGCGATATCCGCCCGCGCGGCGTTGGGAATTGTCAGGGACTGGTGGTGATCGGCACCCGAGGAGCCGCACCGAAGTACGGCTCCTGATGGCTCAGCTGGCGGAAGTTTCGGTGGAGCGCGGATAGTCGGTATAACCCGCAGCGCCGCCGCCAAAGATTGTCGTGGAGTTCACTTCTGCCAATGACGCACCGCTCTGCAGCCGTTCTACCAGATCCGGATTGGCGATGAACGGACGACCGAAAGCAATCAGATCCGCCCTGCCATCGGCCAGATGCGACGTCGCAAGCTCGAGATCATAACCATTGTTGGCGATGTAGGTCTTGGAGAAGCGGCGGCGCAGCGATCCATAATCGAACGGCGCGACATCACGCGGGCCGCCGGTCGCGCCTTCGACGACGTGAATATAGGCGATTCCAAGCGCATCGAGCTCATCGACGATGTAATCATACTGCGCCTGGGGATCGCTGCAGGAGATGCCGTTGGCAGGCGAGACCGGAGAAATCCGGATGCCGGTGCGTTCCGGCCCGATCTCCTGCGCCACCGCAGCGGTCACCTCAAGCAACAGACGGGCGCGGTTTTCCACGGATCCGCCGTAGGCATCGGTGCGGATATTAGCGCCATCCTTGGCGAACTGCTCAAGCAGATAGCCGTTGGCCCCGTGAACTTCGACCCCATCGAAACCGGCCTCAATGGCATTGGCGGCAGCCTTGCGGAAATCGTTGATAATTCCGGCGAGTTCTTCCAACTCAAGGGCGCGAGGTTCCGAAACATCGACGAAACCGTTGTTGACGAATGTCTTTACTTCCGCCCGGATTGCGGACGGCGCGACTGGTGCACCACCATTTGGCTGAAGGTCAACATGGCTGATGCGCCCGACATGCCAGAGCTGCAGGACGATGCGTCCGCCCTTCTCGTGCACGGCAGCGGTCACCTTTTTCCAGCCATCGATCTGCGCCTGGGTATAAATGCCTGGCGTGTCCTGGTAGCCTTGTCCCTGCTGCGAAATCTGGGTGGCCTCCGAAACGATCAGTCCGGCTGAGGCGCGCTGGGCGTAATATTCGGCAGTCAGGTCGCCGGGCACGAAGCCCGCGCCGGCGCGATTGCGGGTGAGTGGCGCCATGACGATGCGGTTCGTAAGGGTGAAGGCGCCTAGGGCGGTGGGTTCGAAGAGCGTGGTCTTGGTCATGATATACCTGTGACGTTTCTATTTATCGGCGCGGGTTCATCGACTGCGGAAAGCTCACGCCTGCGTGCGATAGCGTTCGGCAGGGAGCGCATTGACGAGATTGCCGAGCATGGCCTTGCGCGCGCCATCAAGCGCGTCCCACTGGCTGCCGTCGTGCAGCGGCGGGATCGTCACCGGTTCGCGGCGGTCGAATCCGACAAGGGCCGCATCCACCAGATCGCCCACTTCCATGACATTATTCATGGCGTTCACGTCGGCGCCCACATGATTCCAGATCTCGGTGCGGGTCGTGGCGGGAAGCACAGCCTGGATGTACACACCTTTCGGTCCAAGCTCGTGGGCGAGTCCCTGTGACAGGAACAGGACAAAGGCCTTGGTCGCGCCATAAACGGTCATGCCGAATTCGGGGACGAGCCCAACGACCGAACCGATGTTGACGATCGCGCCTTCGCCCGCATTGGCAAGACGGGGAGCAATGGCGCTGGCAAGCCGGACGAGTGCGGTCGCGTTGAGTGCAACGAGCTTGGTCATGTCATCGGCGTTCTGGTCGACGAAAGTTCCTCCGATTGCCGTACCGGCATTGTTGACGAGAACGCCGATGCGCTCATCGTCGCGCAACCTGGTCTCGACCTTAACAAGATCCTCAGCCTTGGTGAGATCGGCCTGGAGGATGTCGATTGCGGCGCCGGTTTCCTGGCGCAGACGGCTTGCAAGCGCCTCCATTCGCACAGCGTCTCGGGCGACTAGCACGAGATCATGGCCGCGGCGTGCGAAGCGTTCGGCATAGGTTGCCCCAATGCCTGTGGAGGCGCCGGTTATCAGAACTGCAGGAATCTGACTCATCTTGGATTGTTCTTTTCTGTGGTTGATCCTATATTCATGACGATCATCATGATTGGATTTAAATATGATGGCCATCATGTAAATGTCAATGGCCAACTCGGAGTATTTTGAAAATGAAAGTCAGCCGAGAACAGATGGCGGAAAATCGTCGCCGCATCCTGGACGTCGCCAGCCGATTGTTTAAGGACAAAGGATTCGATGCGGTCAGCGTCGCTGAGGTCATGAAGGCAGCCGGCATGACCCATGGCGGCTTCTATGGCCATTTCAGTTCGAAGGACGAGCTGGTCGCCCAGACGCTTGTCCATGCGCTTGCGGCAGACAGTTTCGGGGACGGCGAGTTCAGTGGCTTCGTCCGCTCCTATCTGGCGCCTCGTCATCGTGACAACCCCGGCAACGGATGCCCGATGGCAGGCTTGGCCGCCGCAATTCGCCACCAGACACCTGCCGCGAAAGCGGCCATGACTGAAGGGCTACGCAACCAAATCGCACGTATCGAAGATGCCCTTCCGGACCAAGACGCAACCGGCAAGCACCGTGCAGCGATTGGAAGCTGGGCGGCCATGGTCGGAGCGGTCATCCTGGCCAGAGCGGTTGATGATCCTGAACTGTCAGACGAAGTTCTTGAGCAGACGCGTGCCTGGATCGACGCCAGAGTCGGCTAAGGGCATCGGAAAGCACGCATTTAGAGCGCCTGGTCTATGCCTGCTGCGAGGAAACGATCGAATCTCGGGAGCGGACCTCTGAGCCTGGACGCCGCCTTGGCTCCACGCAGACTTGTAATTTTCAGATGGATAAGATGCCGCTAAAATGTAAGCAGCGGTCCCCTGACACGTATCACGCGCCCAAGCCACATAGCTTTGCGCCACGGAGCCGCCGCCAAGTCGGTTATTTAGGCGAGTTGAATTTGTCTGGGTGTTTGGAATCGAGATAGAGCTGGGCGTAAGCAATCACGCAGTTTCGGTGTACAGCGAATGGGACTTTCCCTCATCTTAATGATCGGCCTGCTTGCCGGGATCATCAGTGGCATAATTGGTACTGGCTCTTCCATCATGCTCGTCCCGGTCTTGGCCTATGTCTATGGGCCAAAAGAAGCTGTACCAATAATGGCGGTGGCCGCCGTCATGGCAAATATTGCCCGGATTCTTGCGTGGTGGCGGGGAGTTGATTGGCGTGCTGTGGCAGCCTATGCGGTTGCCGGCGTTCCTGCAGCGGTTCTTGGTGCACGAACGATGCTTGTTCTGCCGCCCCGGGCAGTAGATGCGGCAATTGGAGTATTCTTGCTCGTGATGATCCCCGGACGTCGCTGGTTGGCAGCAAACCTTATCCATTTAAGGTTACCCCATCTGGCCGCAGCCGGAGCATGCATCGGCTTCTTGACCGGGATCGTGGCCTCTTCTGGACCTGCCTCCGTACCAGTGTTCATCGGTTATGGTCTGACCAAGGGAGCCTTTATCGGAACCGAAGCTGCAGCTTCGTTAGTGATCTACACTGCCAAAACGCTTACCTTTCAGGGCTCTGGAGCACTTCCTTTCGCTGTTATCCTGAAGGGCCTAACTGTGGGCGCCTCTCTGATGGTCGGTTCCTTTATAGCGAAACCTTTCCTTCTCCGCCTCACGCCCGAAGCTTTTCGCCATATCATGGATGCGCTGCTGGTTACCTCAGGACTCAGCCTGCTTTGGGGAGCGACAATTTAAGCAAGGCCTACGGGGGCGATCCCCGCGAGACCGCAATGTGGTCGCCGCTCTCTATGAGATCTTCCGCGTGGAGAGCAACATGATCGAGCATCTCCACCCTTGCTCGTTGGCATGCTGATCTACACATCTGCCTTCATTCTTCTGTGCTTCAACGCCCGAACTGCCGGATAAGCCGGACAGTGTCTGCCGTTTCGCCCAGAGCGTCGGGGTAACAACCAATCTCGCCTTCGTGCTCGGCCGCCTGCTGCTTCGGCCGCTCACCAACTCTGGATACTCAAAGTCCGGCCGGCAGTGGAGATCGAAACGAGCTGGTCGCCAATCATTGTCGCCGTTCGGCTCGCCAGCATCGGCTCTAGCATGTGGTGGGCACGCCTAAATCCCGAACGAGTGCATGCCCGGACCAGAGCGAAGCGGCATTGCACCGAGCACGATAGATGGGAGTTTAAACCTGTCAGGATTCGAGATGCGGCCGAAGTCACTCGGCAGCCATCGAAAGCACCGGATCGGAAACGCTTTCTTCGGATTGTTTCTCGCCCTTGGGCGGCTTGATGCGGAACCATGCCGCGTAAAGCGCGGGGAGAAACAACAGGATCATGACGGTTCCAACGGCCGTACCGCCAATCAGCGTATAGGCCATCGATCCCCAGAAGACCGAGTGCGTGAGCGGAATGAAGGCGAGGACGGCAGCGAGCGCCGTCAGGATAACGGGTCGCGTCCTCTGTACGGTCGCTTCGATGACGGCATGATAGTCATCCAGACCCGCCGCCTGATTTTCCTTTATCTGCTCGGTCAGGATCAGCGTATTGCGCATGAGGATACCGGCCAGGCCGATAAGCCCGAGGATGGCGTTGAAGCCGAAGGGTTGATTGAAAACGAGCAATATTGGAACCACGCCAGCGAGCCCGAGCGGCCCGGTAAGCATTACCATCGTCATCGTCGACAGGCTGCGGACCTGAAGGATGATAACGATAAGCATGGCGGCAACCATGGCCGGGAAAATCTTCACCAGCGCCACATTCGCCTTGAGGGACTCCTCAATATTGCCACCCATTTCGATGCGGTAGCCGACGGGAAGCGAGGCAATCAAGGGCTGAAGGGCCTTGAAGACCTGTTGCGACACTTCCGGCGGCTGGGTTGCCTCATTTATATCGGAGCGGATGGTGATGACCGGCGTGCGGTCACGGCGCTTCATTACCGGCTCCTCGAAACGGATTTCGGAATGACCGATTTGGTCGAGTGGTACCGGGCGTCCGTTTCTGCTCGTAAGAGAGAAATCCGAAAGCCTCGAAGGATCAAGCCTGTTTTCGCCGGCGCTGCGGGCAACGACGGGAACGTTGCGGATGTTTTCGCGAACCTGTGTGATCGGCACACCACTCAATAACAACTGCATCTGCTGGGCGGCCTCGGCGGGCGAGAGGCCGATGAGGTTGAGCCGGTCCTGATCGGGGATGAACCGCAGGACAGGCGTGCGGTTGCCCCAGTCGCGGTTAGGTTGGCGAACGTCGGGCACGGTCTTCATGATGGCAAGCGCCTGCTCAGAGATCCTGTACAATTCATCCGGATCCGGCCCCATGATGCGGAACTCCACCGGGAAGGGCGTGTAGGGACCGAAAACGAGCTGCGTAACTCGCACATTGGCTTCCGGAGCAAGTCCGCTGGACACCGCTTCGCGAAGACGATGTTTGAGCGCCTCACGCGTATGGGCATCGGATGTCAGCACGACGATTTTGGCGAAAGCGGGATCCGGCAATTCAGGCGCCATGGCGAAGAAGAAGCGCGGCGCGCCCTGCCCGACATAGCTGGTAGCGATCTTCGTTTCGGGTTGCTTTTTCAGCCAGCCTTCGAGTTTCTCGACCGTTGCCGTTGTCGTCTCGATGCTGGTGCCCTCGGGCATGCGCACTTCCACCAACACTTCGGGACGATCAGATGTCGGGAAGAACTGTTGCTTGACGGATCCCATGCCAACGACAGAGGCGGCCATGATGACGCCAACGAGACCACAGGTCAGGAATTTGTGACGGACCGCAAATTCGATGAGGCTACGCAGCCTGCGATAATTTGGCGTGTTGTAGATCGCGTGGTGACCACCTTCCACCGGCTTTATCTCGGGCAACATCTTGACGCCGAGATAGGGCGTAAAGATCACCGCAACGAACCACGAGACGATCAATGCGAACCCAACGATCCAGAAGATGTTACCGGCATATTCACCGGCGGTTGACCTGGCAAATCCAACCGGCATCAACCCGATGATGGTCACAAGTGTGCCGGAAAGCATAGGGGCAGCCGTGTGGCTCCACGCATATGCCGCCGCCTTGATGCGGTCCATGCCTTCTTCCATTTTGACGACCATCACCTCGATGGCGATGATGGCATCGTCCACGAGCAGCCCGAGCGCTAGAATGAGCGCACCAAGAGTAATGCGGTCGAAAAACCGCCCGGTTTCCAGCATGATCAGAAAGACGACGCCGAGTGTGAGCGGAACCGCAAGTGCCACGACGATGCCGACACGCCAGCCGAGACTAACGAGGCTCACGAACAACACGACTCCGAGCGCCATGGCGAACTTCAACATGAACTCGCCGACAGCCTCATCAATGTTGACGGCTTGATCGCTGACTTTAGCGAGCGTCATGCCAAGCGGCAGGGTTTGTGCAATCGTCGAAGATCGGTCTTCCAGGGCCTTGCCGAGTTCCAGCCCATTCCAGCCCTGCTGCATCACCACGCCCAGCATGATGGCGGGTTCGCCATCGTGGCGGATGACGTAGGTGGCGGGATCTTGATATCCGCGGCGCACCGCGGCGAAATCCGCTAGCTTGAGGACGCGTCCGCCCGCGACGATCGGCGTTTCAGCAATCGACTCGACGCTGTCATAAGCCCCATCGAACCGGATGAAGACCTGCGGTCCCTGCGTATCGATGGAACCCGCCGGGGTGACGGTATTGCGCCGTTGCAGGGCGGAAGCGATATCCTGCGCCGAGATGCCCAGCGTTGCCAGCTTGGGATAGGAGAATTCCACGAAAATCTGTTCCGGCTGCTCGCCAAGAATGTTGATCTTTTTCACGCCGGGAACGTGAAGCATGTCCTGACGGATCGTCTCGGCCTGGCGCACGAGGTCACGCATCGCCATCCCCTTCGCCTTCAAGGCATAAAGGGCGAAGCTGACGTCGGAGTATTCGTCATTGACGAAAGGGCCGATCACGCCGGGGGGAAGATTTCGGGATTCATCGCCAAGTTTCTTGCGCGCCTGGTAGAACTCCCCCTCAACGGCCGAGGCTGGCGTATTGTCCTTGAGCGTCACGGTCAGGAAAGCGTAGCCGGGGCGTGTGGTCGTTTCCACACGATCGTACCAGGTCAATTCCTGAATACGCTTTTCGAGCGGCTCGGCGACAAGATCCTGCATTTCGCGCGCAGTCGCTCCCGGCCAAACCGAGGTAACGGTAAGTGTCTTGATGGTGAATGACGGATCTTCGGCTCGTCCCAGCTTGACGAAGGCGTAAGCGCCGGCTGCAGCCAACAATACGATGAAGAACAGGGTGACGGCTCGTTCGCGAACGGCGAGCGCCGAAAGGTTGAAACTCATCAGTTCGCCGCCTCTGCTTTTTCAACGCCGGTGCGCACGCTTGCGCCGTCCTGAAGCAAATGCGCGCCAAGGGCGACAACAGGCTCCCCTGCCCTCAGGCTCGAAACGATGGCCTTTTCCTCGCCGATCCGTTCGACCTTCACTTCGCGAAAACGAACGCTTGAGGATTGTTCGTCGACGACCCACACGCCCGTGCGCGTGCCGTCATCCAGAAGCGCACCGATGGGAACTTCGGCATGCGCCAGCGCGTCCTTGTTTTCCACGCTGATCGTAACCGTTGCGCCGAGCGGCGCGGATGCCGCAGCCCCCTGCAACACCCAGCGCGTTTCATAGGTTCTGGTCTGGGGATCGGCGGCATCGGATATCTGGCGAAGGACCGCTTTCTCTTGCCCGCTGCGACCATAGACCGTGGCCTGCGCTGCGGCGCCAATCTCAGGCCTCAGATTTTCAGGGAGCCAAACGAGAGCTTCGCGTGGTCCTGCCTTCGCGAGCCGTATGACGGGCTGACCTGCCGAGACCACCTGCCCCGGTTCGCCGAGGGTCTCAACGATCGTCCCGTCGGCATCAGCCAGCAATACTGCATAGGCTGCCTCGTTTTCTGCGACTGCTGCGTCAGCCCTGGCTGCGGCAAGTTGTGCCGTCGCCGTATCCATAGTGGCCTTTGATCTTTCATACTGCTGGGTGGACGCAGCGTTGGACTTGACGAGAACCGCGAAGCGCTTCTCGTCGGCCTGGGCCTGTATGAACGTTGCCTCAGCGGCAATAACGGCATTGCGTTTCGCGGTCAGGGCAAGTCGAAGATCGGTCTCGTCGATCCGCATCAGAAGCTGCCCGGCCCTTACTTCCTCGCCAAGGCCCACCACCCGTTCGATGATCTTTCCGGGAACCCGAAAGCCGAGATCGCTCTGCACCCGGGCCGCAAC
Organism: Agrobacterium sp. CCNWLW155; assembly: GCF_036888815.1. NCBI lineage: Bacteria > Pseudomonadati > Pseudomonadota > Alphaproteobacteria > Hyphomicrobiales > Rhizobiaceae > Agrobacterium > Agrobacterium sp. CCNWLW155. Next base: position 311,109 of record NZ_JBAKFW010000006.1, on the reverse strand, counting down.
CGTGCCGGTGAAGCTTCGGCTTGCCGTGTCCGGGGTCTTGACCTTTGTCACGCTGACAAGCGGAGCCAAGCTGCGGGGATCCGCGGCCTGCGCATTCGTGTCCGTTGATGGCATCAGGAAAATAGCAGCGCCAACCCCGATGAGGGCGGCCATTGCCACGGTCGAGAGCAGGATTTTTTGTTTCATGGCACTGGCCTTCTTGATGGCGATAACATAATTCTTAGATTGCAATCTAAATCTAAAACGAATATAGATGTCAAATGAAATCTAATCGGAGATCCACATGAGAGTGAGCCGCGCACAGGCCGAGCAAAATCGCGACAGGATCATCACCGTCGCAAGCCGGCTGTTTCGAGAGCATGGATTTGACGGAATCGGGCTGAAGGATCTGATGAAAGGTGCCGGCCTTACCCAAGGTGGGTTCTACAAACAGTTCACGTCGAAAGATGATCTTGCCGCTCTTGCATCCAGACGCGCTCTGGAAAGCGCAACGAGAAGATGGTCCGCCGCGGCCGCAGATACCTCAGATCCACTCGAAGCTGTTATGGCGTTTTATCTTTCCAAAGATCACAGGGGAGAAAAGGCGGAAGGTTGCCCGCTCGTTGCACTGGGGGCGGACGCGGCGAGGCAAAGTGCGGATGTTCGACGTCCGTTCGAGGACGGCATTCGCGCTCACTTCGAGATACTGGATGAGCTCATGGGAGACGCTGACAGTTCAAGCCCCAGCGAAAAGGCTATAGCGATATTGTCTATGATGGTGGGCGCCGTCACGCTCTCCCGCATCATTGAGGACGAAAGCTTATCGGAACGCGTTCTTGACGCAGCCGCCGGCGAAGTCAGGCGTATAGCTCGCAGTGGTGGTGATGACTGATGGCGATGGCCGTATGAGAGTCTCCTAGGCTCTGCTTGAACCGCATGTCTTGAGAAATGATCCTGGCCTTGTTGTCGGTCGGGACGTCAAAGGCATGCCTATTTTTATGGCAAAATCAGGTGAAAAACAGATGCGTCGTATCGTTGTAACAGGAATGGGAGCCGTTAGCCCCCTTGGTGCGAATGTGGATATCTCATGGTCGCGGCTCCTTGCCGGCAAGAGCGGAATTCGGCGGCTGACCGACGATGTCGTGGGAGATCTTCCTGCGAAAGTGGGAGGTGTTGTCCCTTCTGTCAGCGAAGACTCTGAAGGAGGCTTCGATCCGGACAGGATCATTGCGCCAAAGGATCAACGCAAGGTCGACCGGTTCATCATCTTTGCGCTGGCGGCGGCAGAAGAGGCATTGGCGCAGGCAAATTGGAAACCGACCTCGAATGAAGACAGGCTGCGAACAGCGACAATCATCGCATCCGGCATCGGTGGCTTCCGTGCGATCACGCAGGCGGTGCGTACCGTCGATCAGAGCGGTGCTCGCCGCCTCTCCCCGTTCACGATACCGTCCTTCCTCGTCAATCTCGCGGCCGGCCAAGTCTCCATCCGTCATGGTTTCAAGGGCCCGCTTGGAGCACCCGTGACGGCATGTGCCGCTGGCGTTCAAGCCATCGGCGATGCGGCAAGACTAATCAGGTCGAACGAAGCCGATATTGCAGTTTGCGGCGGAACAGAAGCTTGCATGAACATCGTCAGCCTCGGCGGTTTTGCGGCGGCAAGGTCGCTGTCGACCGGTTTTAACGAGACGCCGGACAAGGCATCACGCCCCTTCGACACGTCGCGCGACGGCTTCGTCATGGGTGAAGGCGCGGGCGTACTCGTCATAGAAGCGCTGAGCCACGCTATTGCTCGCGGCGCCACCCCGATTGCGGAAGTGGTCGGATACGGCACGACAGCCGATGCCCACCACATCACCTCCGGCCCTGAGGACGGAAGCGGGGCGCGTAGGGCTATGGAGATCGCCGTCGCCCAAGCAGGCATTGCCCCTCACGAAATTGGCCATCTGAACGCGCACGCGACATCGACGCCAGTCGGTGATCTCGGAGAGATCAGGGCCATCAAGAGTGTATTTGGGCAACGAAAATCGGTTGCTGTCAGTGGAACCAAATCTGCGACGGGACACCTGCTTGGAGCGGCCGGCGGGCTGGAAGCCATCTTCGCGATTTTGGCACTTAAAAACCAGATCGCACCCCCGACACTGAACTTGAACACGCCCGACCCGGAGTCGAGCGGGATCGATTTTGTCGCAAACGAAGCGCGGTCGCTGGATGCTGAATATGCCATATCCAACGGTTTCGGTTTTGGCGGTGTCAATGCCAGCGTTCTTTTCCGGCGCTGGCCAATGGCGATTTACTAAAGCGACGGCCATGGAAGGTTTTAAATGTTGAAGCGGTTTCTAAAAAAATGGCAGATATGGGAGCAAGCCTTCCTCGGCGTCGACGACCTGCAAGGAGACTACCTGACCGCGCTGGAAAATCGGCTCGCCCGGCTGGAGACGGAGGTTGCCGGATTAAGCGCTCAGACCGAGCAGAAAACTCTGGCTAAAGACGCCCCGGAAAATACAGGGTGATGTTGCTTCGCCGTTGTGAGGCAACCACAAGGGTCGGCGGACCGCACATGTCAGGCGCACACCTTGAATAGCTCGCTGAGCATCCGACATAGGCTGAGAACATGGTGGGTCCGGCCAACCTTTGTCGGCAATGTCTTTCGATCTCCCCAGAGCGCTCCTACTGCCGGCGAGCAGAAGTCTTCGTGCTCTACGAGCATCTGTCACATCAATCTCACCGCACCTGCAATCCAAGGTTCGTGCCTGAATGTGCGAGTTAGAAACTCGTGTTTCCCGCATATTGAGGGAAGCGGCCAAACGGCACTTTGCCAATCCATCAGCAAATTGGATACCATATTGCCGATTCAACGATTTCAAATACACCTTTCAAACCACTGCAATTGATTAGTTGCCAAACCTGCAGAACAGGTCCACTGTAATAGCTCCGGCAGCCATTTTACGGGCGCTGCTGTTTAAGGGTTGAATACCCTGGCCCTGACAAAGGAGGACGCCATGTCTTCCATATTTCACCAACCCACGAAACATGATCTCGCAACTGTGGCTGGCTACGTCTTGTTTGCGGCAAGCCTTGCGCTGATCGTTTACATCCTCTTCGGAGCATAGTTGCGATAACCGGCTGCAACTGCCGGTCTACAACGCAGCGGAAAACGGTGTTCGAAATGATCGAAAGAACAACAGAGACCGAAATCACATTCAAGCATCAGTTCCGTCTGGAGGCCCTTACGGAACTCTTGGGAGCGGGCACATATCGCCTGGTCGTGGACGAGGAATTGATAGAAGGGTTGAGCTTCACGGCATATCGCCGGGTGGCAACCCATCTGGAGATACCCGCGATTTCCATCGCGGTGGCCCGACGCCAGTTCCTGCAGGTATCATCAGCCGAGATTGATGAGGCATTGGCGCTTGACGGCGCGAGCGAAGATGTCAGCCCGCGCGTTGTTCCGTAACGACGCCACAATCGAGCATTGCCAGTGCGTTCTGGATTGCGGCGCCGGAGGCCGTGTTGTCGAACACGCACCAGGAGCCGGCGGAAAGGCGTTTTTCAAAAGAGCGGATTTCTTCCGCGCTGTAGACCGAATAATACATCCTGGGCGCACCGTGCAGACGGACATATCTTGGCGGCTCTGAAAAATCACTTGCGGGCCAGACCGGTGCCGGATCGGCCAGAACGCGATCAACGGCATATCGTGTCAAAACCTCTTCCGCCGGGGGCGTGGCCCAGCTTGTGTGGCGCGGCTCGACTACCAGCATGCCTGGAAAAACCTCACGCATGGCTTCGAACGCGGCTGTGGCCTCATTGCCATCGAACTCAAGGGTGGATGGCAATTGGCACAATAATGGGCCTAGCTTGCCATTCAGCGCCGCGAGCTCTTCAACGAATGTCTTGAAAATTTGGCCGACGGCATGCAGCCGATGCTCGTGCGTTATCTCGCGGGGCAGTTTCACGGCGAAGCGGAACTCATCCGGCACCGAGTTTGCCCAGCGCTCGAACGTCGTCATCCGATGGTGGCGATAGAAGGTGGAATTGATCTCGACACCGTTGAAAACAGCGGCATAACGGCTGAGCCCGCTTCCCGTTTCGGGAAAAAGGTGGGCCACGGTCCTGGGGATGGACCATCCAGATGTTGCAATGACCGGCACTCTCGTCCGCCCTCTTGGATTTGAAAGAAAGGCCGGCATGTGCCGGCCTTTCTTCGTTGCGAGATCTAGCGTCTGTAGCGCAGACGCTCCTGTTCGATTTCAGCTGGTTCATAAGGATCCAGCGTGTCATCAAAGCGTGACCAGCCCTCTTTGGCATAGGCCTCACGGCGCTGATCGGGATCGACCCAGTTGGACTGGCGCAGTATGTCCTGCGCGTCCGCATAAAGGCTGTCTTCCACTCTCGCGGTTACCAGCGTGCCGCCGCGGCGAACGCCTTCCGCATAGACATGGGCATGGTCTTCCGGCACGCCGGACTCCGTTAGCGCGCCGATAAGCCCGCCGGCGGCACCGCCTGCCACGGCACCGGCCACGGCGCCCGCCGCCGTAGCGGCAAGCCAGCCCGCGGCAACCACCGGCCCGACGCCGGGAATTGCCATGATGCCAAGGCCGGTGAGCAGACCGCCCACGCCACCGACGGCGGCACCGATGCCGGCACCTGTGCCGGCGCCTTCAGCGGCGTTTGTAGACTTGCCGTGGCGTTCATCTGCATTGTTCGACACGATGCTGATATCCGAAGATGGTACACCGCGTTCTTCGAGCGCGCTGACAGCCGCGCTGGCATCGGAGTAGTCGTCGAAAAGTCCTGTAACGGTCTTCATAGGATTCTCCTGAAGAGTGAATTAGTTAGCGACAATGTTGCCCTGATAGTCGAGCGCTAGGCTTACGGGCTTGCCATCTTTCGAGGCCTTGGCCTGCCAGACACCCTTGTCATCCTTCATAAGGCCGCTGACATCGGTATATCCGGCCTCCGTGAGGCGCGTTTTCGCCTGTTCCTCGGTGAAACTGTTTGCGCCTTCGACAGGCGCTGTCGGATTCTTGGTCTTGGGCGTGGCCACGGCGGGCGTTTTCCCATCGGTTGCCGGGGCGGGGGTGGTCTGTGCGAAGGCGGCAAGCGTCGACGCGCCGACAAGCGCTGCGGCTAAGAGAAGTTTTTTCATGATTTTTTCCTCGTTGTAGCCTTTCGAGCAGGCTCCCACAGCAAACACTATGCTCGCCGCATGGTTCCGCCGCTCTGCAAATAGAATTGGATGGCGTTTGCGTTTCCGTGACGGTGAATGGCTTGCCGAGGTGGTGCGCGGGCAGGCATTGCGGCGGGATGAAAATTATTTTGCCGCCGCAGGAACGTCGCCACGGTTTAAGGGTTCTCCAAGTCCAGCACTCAAAATTTGATCGGATTCCCAGATGCCTGCGGAAAAGACATTGCATGACGTGTCGCCTGACAGGCTCGAGGACATCGGCTTTTCCGCAAACCAGACACTGAAGGCCCAGCCGAAAATGGCGTGAGCCGCCCACTCTGTTCGGGCCGCCTTTCAGGGCGGCTTTTTCATTTCCGGGCCGCGATAGGCCCCTTCCAATTCGGGAGCCACACCATGGCCAAGACCACCAACAGCAAATCTCCGCAAGACAAGACCGAGACCGTCACTATTCACGACCAGAAGCTGGAGCGCGGCGCCGGCGGCGAGCTGCACCAGACGGCCGAAACAGACGCGCCTGTGCTGACGACCGCCCAAGGCGGGCCGGTTGCCGACGACCAGAATTCTCTGCGGATCGGCGCGCGCGGGCCGCTTGTCGTGGATGATTTCCATTTCCGGGAGAAAATCTTCCACTTCGACCACGAGCGCATTCCCGAACGCGTGGTGCATGCGCGCGGTTACGGCGCGCATGGCTTCTTCGAGACCTACGAATCCTTTTCGGCCTATACTAGGGCGGATTTCCTGCAGCGAGCGGGCGAAAAGACCCCGGCTTTCGTCCGCTTCTCAACGGTTGCCGGCAACAAGGGTTCGGCCGACCTTGCGCGCGATGTGCGTGGTTTCGCCGTCAAGCTCTACACCCAGGAAGGCAACTGGGATCTCGTCGGCAACAATATTCCGGTGTTTTTCATTCAGGACGCCATCAAGTTCCCCGACCTGATCCATGCCGCCAAGCAGGAACCGGACCGGGCGTTTCCGCAGGCGCAGACCGCCCATGACACGTTCTGGGACTTCATCAGCCTGACGCCGGAAAGCATGCACATGATCATGTGGGCCATGTCGGACCGCACCATACCGCGGTCCTTCCGTTTCATGGAAGGTTTCGGCGTCCACACCTTCCGCCTGGTCAATGCCAAGGACGAATCGACCTTCGTCAAGTTCCACTGGAAGCCGAAGCTGGGGCTTCAGTCGGTCGCCTGGAACGAGGCGGTCAAGATCAACGGTGCCGATCCCGACTTCCATCGCCGCGACCTCTGGCAGGCCATCCAATCCGGCAACTTCCCGGAATGGGAATTGCAGGTGCAGCTGTTCGACCAGGACTTTGCCGACAGCTTCGACTTCGACGTGCTCGACCCGACAAAGATCATCCCCGAGGAAATACTGAAGCCGCAGCCGATCGGGCGGCTGGTGCTCGACCGCATGCCCGACAACTTCTTCGCCGAGACCGAGCAGGTCGCCTTCATGACCCAGAACGTGCCGCCGGGCATCGACTTCAGCAATGATCCGCTGTTGCAGGGCCGGAACTTCTCCTATCTCGACACCCAGCTGAAACGGCTTGGCGGGCCAAACTTCACCCACCTGCCCATCAATGCGCCGAAGTGTCCCTTCGCGCATTTCCAGCAGGATGGCCACATGGCCATGCGCAATCCTGTCGGCAGGGCGAACTACCAGCCGAACTCGTTTGGTGAAGGTCCGCGGGAATCGCCGAGCCGCGGCTATCGCCATTTCCCGGCGGAAGAACAGGGAAGTAAGGCGCGGCTTCGCCCCGAGAGCTTTGCCGATCATTACAGCCAGGCACGACAATTCTATATCAGCCAGACACCACCCGAACAGCGTCACATCGCCGCCGCCCTGACATTCGAACTGAGCAAGGTGGAAACACCTGTTATCCGCGAACGCATAGTATCGCATCTGATGAACATCGACGAGACGCTGGCAACCGCCGTTGCGCAGAAGCTGGGATTCAAGTCGATGCCGAAGCCGGCGGATGCGGCCATGCCGACCCGTCAGGATCTCGAGCCTTCACCAGCGCTCAGCATCGTGGAGCGCGGCCCCAAGCGCTTCGAAGGCCGCAAGCTCGGTATCCTCGTCACCGATGGTGTCGATGCCAAGCTTCTGAATGGCCTGATGTCGGCGATTGCCAGAGAGAAAGCCGCCTGCGAACTGATCGCGCCGAAAGTCGGCGGCGTCACGGCGTCGGATGGAAGCTGGTTTGAGGCCCATCACATGATCGATGGCGGGCCGTCCGTTCTTTTCGATGCGGTCGCAGTGCTGACCTCCGCCGAAGCGATAGACGATCTGGTCAATGAGGCGACGGCGCGGGACTTCGTGGCCGATGCCTTTCAGCACTGCAAGTTCATCGGCTATGATCAGTCGGCGCTTTCCTTGCTGGAAAAAGCCGGCATTGCCGACGCTCTTGATGAGGGCACCATTGCCCTCCCCGGGGAGGAGGGTCTCGCCGGCTTCGTATCGAACCTCGGCAAGCTGCGTGTCTGGGGTCGGGAACCTTCGGTAAAGCTCGGAAAGGCTTCACCACCAGTGAAATGAAATCACCAGCGGGCGCGGCAGCGATGCCGCGCTTGGTGGCGCAGGCACCTTCGGGAAAGGAATATCCGCAGCGACAGGTTAGCCGAGGTCGGAGGCTGTCAGGATATTCATATTGCGACGCGATTTGGCGTAGACCTTCTGTGCCGCGGCATAGATGGCCGTGCGCATCGTGTCGAAAGAAGATAGGCACTGGGCTTCCGACATGCTCATGGCGTGTCCCCGGCCCTTGGCGAGCGCCTCGGCCTCGACAAAAAACCGGATTTCGAACATGCCGTCATGGCCGAAAAAGCGAACCGCTTTGCGTACCTCGTCAAAACTGCGGGCCGTGTTGGGGAAAGCGAGCGTCATGACTTGCTCCCCGTGCGCTCTTTCCTGCGCAAGGCGTTACGCCGGTTGAGGGACAGCATGCCGTCGGTCGCCTCCGCTATGCTGAGATGGGTCAGCCTGCGGCCGCCGATACGCACAGGCACGCCGGTGAAGACATGGTATATCGTCCAGCTCTGATCCCTCTCGATCCGTCTTCCATATTGGGTCTCGAGCGTATCGGAGACGGGAGCTCCGCCTTCGTTCTCCCAGGCTTCTATCCTGAGCGCCTGGCGCCGGTGTTCGTTGCACGTTTCCATGGTGTTGCCTTTCATATGGAACTCGCACGCGGATGTCGTCCGCGTGGAGCCCGTTTCATTCTACGCCGCTATTGCCATGTTCCGCCGGACGAACGTTACGCGGAGGCATAAAGAAATGGCTGATGGTGTATGATCGCCGCTACCGGCACACGCCTGTCGCAATGGGTAAAACTTCGCGGCATCGTCAAAAATGACACCGAAACGCTTGCGCAAACATTTGCAATCGGACGAAGAAAAGAAGACAGCGCCTCTCTGACACCGCAGCGCCATGCGGCCAGCATGACGAAGCCCAATCATGCGCCCGGATTGCGCGGAAAACAAGGCGATGAGCGGCCACACGCCGTATAGGAGAGCACAACTTTTTGACGAGGTTAAATATCGTCAAAAACCAATAGTTGACACTCCGGCAGAGGCAGGATATAAGGAGCAATCGAATTTGCTTGCTTAGCTTTGCTTGTCACGCGTCTGGCACCGCGTTCTGAACGAACCTTTCCTTTCAAAATCGCTATCATCATCCGCAGCGCACGAGTGCTGTGGTTTCTCTATTGCTATGAAAGGGTTCATCATGACCACTGGCACAGTTAAATGGTTCAATTCCACCAAGGGCTTCGGCTTCATTCAGCCTGACAATGGCGGCGCTGACGCGTTCGTCCATATCTCCGCCGTTGAGCGCGCCGGCATGCGCGAACTCGTCGAAGGTCAGAAGATCGGCTTCGAGCTTGAGCGCGACAACAAGTCGGGCAAAATGTCGGCCTGCAATCTGCAGGCTGCCTAAGGGTCTGTGCTTCCCTTTGACCACGGATGTACTGGCACTGACGAAGCACGCCAACCCAATCAAGGCCAGGCAAATTGCCTGGCCTTTTGTTTTTCGCTCGCTGGCCGAGCCCTATCACCGGAACACCCATGACAGAAAAATACAGTATTTCCCGCCAGAAGGCCGAGATCGCTTTCGGCCATATCCAGGCACCGTTCTTCGCGAAGGAAAAAGCGCTTGAAGAGCTCGATTCCATTGCGCAATCCCGCGATGCAAAGACCCTGCGCCTTCGGGAAGCCCGTCTTGCGAAGGAATTGTCGGATCGTACCGCGGCAACATCCGCTCTCCTTGCCAAACGCGCCCGCGCGCGCTGATCGATATCCGCGCCGTGATCGTCCTCCGCACAAGACCTGCCTTGACAACCTGACCACCGGCCGGAACGTCGCGAGCGTAAAAGCGTTGCAGACTAAAGGACATGACGATGGCTCTTTCAGGGACAGTGCTGCATGAAGATACGCGCCGGGTTCGATATTGCCTATGAATGCGAAAATGAGACGGCGATGCTGCTGGTTCTCAACATCCATCCCGACCGGCGCGCGGATTTGCTCACCGAACAGGTCCTGACCTTCGACCGGCCGATCGAGGCCTGGGGATATCTGGACATCTTCGGCAATGCCTGCAGCCGCATATCCGCACCGCCCGGACTGACGACGATCTCCACGCGCTTCGACATATATGACGGCGGCCTGCCGGATCCCGTTCCTGAAAACGCCTTCCAGCACGATATCAAGGATTTACCGGACGATGTTCTGGTGTTCCTGCTGGGCAGCCGCTACTGCGACACCGACCGGTTGGCGGACTTTGCCTGGAAAAACTTCTCCGCTACACCACTCGGCTGGCCCCGTGTTCAGGCGATCGTCGATTTCGTCCATTCCCGTATTGTCTTCAACTACGAGAAAGCCGATCCGCTGAGGACGGCTTTCGGCGGGTTCAATGACAGGACTGGCGTCTGCCGCGATTTCGCGCATCTTGCTATCACCCTCTGCCGCTGCATGAATATCCCGGCCCGCTATTGCACCGGTTATCTCGGTGATATCGGCGTGCCGACAGACCCCAACCCGATGGATTTCAGCGCTTGGCTTGAAGTCTATCTCAGCGGCCGCTGGTATACGGTCGACGCCCGTCACAACACGCCCCGCATCGGACGCATATTGATGGCGACAGGACGTGATGCCACAGACGTCGCGCTGTCCACCGCTTTCGGGCCGGCCGTCTTGAAGCGGTTCGAGGTGATCACAGACGAACTGGTTGGATAACGACCAATACGGGGGAATCGCAACGTTTTCGCTTTGACCTCGACAGACGCGACCTGAATGACCGCGGGAGCCGACCCGTATCTCGACTTGTTCTGCCGGTGAAAGACGATGAATTCTTCGGCGGGAAGCGGTCTGGAAAAGAGCTAGCCCTGACCGAAGTCGATACTATGTTCCCGCACATAGACCGCCTGCTCTTCCTTCTCGACACCTTCCGCAACGGAAAACAGCCCAAGCTCGCGCACCATCAGGACGCTATGGCCGCTCTGTCGGTATGGTCAGGGTCGTACGACGTCAAACGGACTATTCTTCACTTTGTCGGCGGGGCGAAATATTTCTATTCAGACGGGAAAACACGAATGAGGATCAAGAATTCGAAGGTCATCATAGGAACCGGCTTTGCCGTTGCTGCCCTGCTTTGGTGGAACCTGCAAGACGATCTCGCGCACGCAGAGCGGCTTTGAAGAACAATGCCGGTCTGGACAGAAGCCAATATCGAGACCTCCGCACAGGGAGCTGAGAGCACGGCGCATCTATGGGGCCTTGGCGAAGCGTTCCAATTTGCCCAGCGTTTGCTGACCCAGCTCCACGGCACCGAAGCCCTTCGCTTGCTGGAACTCGGCCTCCGTGCTGAACACCATGCCCAGCACGACTTTCGTCGCGCCGTCCTGATCTTCGAAGGAGGCCCAGGCGTCGGCATGTTTCGACCCGTTCTCGCCCCATAGCAGCGTATAGCCGATCCTCTCTTCGGGCCGGACCTCGACATAACGATGATGGTTCGGGAAGACTGTGCCGTCAGGACCGATCATGTCAAAAAGCCATTCCCCGCCGGTTCGCAGATCAATCCTCTTCGTGCGGCAGGAAAACCCTTCGGGTCCCCACCATTGCGGCAGCGTCTTTTCGTTCATCCAGGCTTTCCAGACAATGTTTCGCGGCACCTTTATCGTTCGCTCCAGCACCATGGTCCGCCCGGCCACGTTCGCCAGATTGTTGAGACCGGCGCTGAAACCTTGTTGATAGCCATCGCGCATATCATCGGCCAGGGAGGAAAGCTGCACCGTTACAGTCAAGCGGCTACGCTCTTCCGTGGCGTGAAAATCGGCAGTCACCAGCGCTGCCGATTGCGTTACGCCGCCGGATGAGACCACCTCGTAATTCACGCTGCGGCGGGTTGGCTGCAGTTCCAGCCAGCCGCATTCACAGCACATATCCGGCTGGCCGGCAACCTTGCAGAGCGAAACCTCTCGACCGCCCAGCCTGCTGTCCGCCTCCAGAAATTCCAAGGTAACCGAGGGCGCGGGAGAGGCCCAGACCGCCCGGGCAGCAGGTGACAGCCAGACCTGCCAGAGCGCCGATAACGGAACGGCAATCTCCCGTTCGAAGCTGAGCGTCGCAAAACGCTCTTGTGGCAGATGTGGTTCAGCGCGTGCGCTCTGTTGACCGGGTTTCGTTGTCATTCCGAATCCTCCTTCATGGTCTGCATTGCAAATGCCTCCAGCCGGTCAAGCCGGCTCTCCCACACGGCCCGTTGCTCATCGAGCCATGTTCTGACCGGCTCCAGCGCTTCGGGCACGATGGCGCAGGTGCGCACCCGCCCATCCTTGGACGTGATGATCAGCCCCGCCTCCTCCAGCACGGAAAGATGCCGCATCACCGTGGGCAGACGCAGCCCCGTGGGCGCGGACAACTCCATCACCGGTGCCGGCCCGCCGCCGAGGCGCGCCAGAATCGCCCGCCGCGTTGGATCGGCCAGAGCCTGGAAGATCAATGAAAGTTCCTGATGATGCTTAGTCATGTTGCTAACTATCATGTTCCACCATGACCGAGCAAGGAAAACTTAGCACATTAACTAGGTTTCATCGGGAGGAATTGCCCTGGGATGAAATACCGATGCGTCGCCCGGCCGTTTCGTTCGGGTAACCGAGCCGTTCCCCTTCATGCGCATGGCGTTCGGCAACGGGCGGCAGATGCGACTGCTGGGCTGGAAACAAGCCATCAAAAGTTGCAAAAAAAGATTGACTCTCGCAGCTGCCTGAGTGAGCTTCGCCGGGAAAAGACGGGGAAAAATCAAATCATCATGTCACCAGAACGCTTTAATCAATGCCTGCGGGTGATCCGCTGGACGCCGATCAATATTGCGTCCGCGCTGCAATGCGAACTTTCATGGATTGAGGCGCTGGAAGCGGGCAACGAGGAGGTTCCCGCTGGCCTGGCGACATGGCTTGAGACGCTGGCGCAAGCCCATGAGGCTCTTCCGCCTCCGTCTACCTACAGAGGAAAACGGTCGACATTCTGATGCGACCGGCAGCTTTCAGCCTTCACCAACGATTGGATTATCCAAAATGAAATATGTCATAGCAGCGCTTGGCCTGATCGCCTTCTCAAGCCCCGTCCTCGCCGCATCCTGCGAGAAGAACTTCACTGTCTCAGGTGTACCGATGGTGACGGCTGTCTCTTACAAGTCCTGGCAGGAACTGCCCAAGGCGAAAGCGCCCGCCGTGCTTCAAAAGCTCGCGCAGGCCGTGGCGGCGGAAGGTTTTTCAGGCATCCAGATCAACAAGGCGCTGTCTTCCATCGATGCGCACCAGGAGACCAGCGGCAGCGGCAGAATTCAGACACTGCGGGTCGTGGCCCGGCAGAAAGGCGCTGCGGTACGGATTGATGCTGTCTTCAACATTCAGGCAGGACAGATCGCGGACAAGAACGTTATTCGCGAGGGCATCTGCAATATCATCAATGGTGCGTGACGCACGATGAACAAACTGCCCCTTCGCAGTCTCGATGCCGGCGCACGCTGGCATCGAGAAGCAGGCGGCTGTACGGGTGCGGAGCATCTGTGGCGGAGCGACCGTGCCGGCTGGCGCGGCGCAGGCATATGCGGATTCATGCCGTTGATGGCGATGCTTGTGGTATAGCGGGCAACCCCGGAATCTGCGATGGGTGCAGACAGGGATAGTGTCCGCAGCCGGAAGCAGACTGCGAATCGACGGGGAAAACATGCCGATCTATGAACTGGCTGCAGTGGGCGCCGCGACGTGCTGGGCGATAACCGGGCTTCTTGCCGCGGGCCCGGCGGGGCGGCTCGGAGCGCTCGCCTTCAACAGGACGCGGCAGCTTTTTGTCGCCGCTCTGCTCGGGGTCTATGTGTTCGCGTCAGGCTCCTGGCGGGAGCTTCAGCCAGAGGCGCTGTCGTCACTTCTTCTTTCCGGCTTCATCGGCATTTTTGTTGGCGACACGCTTCTCTTCACCTGCCTCAACCGGCTGGGGCCGCGCCGTTCGGGAATCCTGTTTGCGCTGAATGCCCCGATCGCCGCACTGCTGGCATGGGCGGTGCTTGGCGAGCAGCTTCCCGCGAGCGCCATTACCGGCATAGGCCTGACACTCAGCGGCGTGCTGCTGGCAATCCTCTTCGGCAAGCGCAAGGCGCAGCTGCATGAGTGGGAGAGCGTGAAGGGGTCGCTCTGGCTCGGCGTGCTCTTCGGCCTTCTGGCCGCGCTCAGCCAGGCGGTCGGCTCGCTCATCGCAAGGCCCGTGATGGCGACCGGGATCGATCCTCTTGCCGCTTCGATGCTGCGTGTCGGGGTGGCCGCCCTTTGCCTGACGGCGCTAACCATGCTGCCGATCGAGGCTGTCAGGCCCAGAGGCCCGATGACCAGAAGCCTGTTTCTCCAGACGGCGTTCACGGGCATCATCGCCCTGGCTTTCGGCATGACGCTGCTTCTCTTTGCCCTTTCCGGCGGCAAGGTCGGCATTGTCTCGACACTGTCGGCAACGACGCCGGTGATTATCCTGCCATTGCTGTGGCTGAGAACACGGGAAGTGCCGGCACCCGGCGCATGGGCCGGCGCCGGACTTGTCGTGGCGGGTATGGCGCTCATGTTCTGGAGATAACTTCAACCCGATGGAGAAGGGGGGGCGGAAACGCCTCATCCGCGTCGAGACTTTTCACACCAGGATTCACACAGCGCTGCCCCCTTGCTAAGCAACTTTTGCGTGCTTAAAAGGCGGCTAATATCAGTTCGTTAGAGAGGACCAACTTCGTGGAACAGGAAAACATCCAGACCGGCAAGGGTCGGCGCCGGGCGCTTTGGGCGGCGGTTGCAATTATTGCCGTTGCTGCCGCAGGCGTCATCGGCGGCAAGACCTTCTACGAAGCAAAGGTCAAGGAACTCGTTGCCCGTAGCGGCGCGACCGCCACTTCCATCGAGGTCGATTTTCTCGGGAAAATTCATGTTCGCGATCTGACGCTGCCGCTTGAAGACGGCAAGAATATCAAGATCGCGGCTATCGACGGACGTCCGAAACTTCCGTTTCTGGACGGCGCGCTTGACATGACGACCATCGATATCGATGTGCCCACCGGAAAGATTTCGATGGCGCAGGCCCGCGTCGAGAATGCCGCTTTCGAAAAGCCGGGACAGCCGGAAGAAAACGGTAACTCCCTGCCCCGGCGCATCGAGCGCTTCGCAGCCGCGCGCATTTCCACGCCCGAGGTGACGTTTACCCAGTCCGTCGCGACCACCGAGCAGAAGACCGTTTACAATAACCTGGCTCTCTCCGAGATTGCCGGCGGTCGCATCGCCAGCTATTCGATCGACAGTGGCGGCTACGACATCAAGATGCAGCTTCCCGACAGCGATGGCGCGATGAAGGACAAGCATATGGTCGTCTCGACCGGCGCAATCGCCGGCCAGGTCATCGATATCGCTTATCTCGCCCGGCTCTATACGGAAAAGGCAGGCCCCGAAGACAAGGAGGCAAAACCTCTCTACGGGCCGCTCTCCGTCAAGACGGTTTCATTCTCTGACGGAGATGGTCATTTCAGCTACGATGAAATCCGCAGCGACGGCTTTACCGCCCGTATGCCATCAGAGCCGCTGCTGGATACCCTGAAAGCGCTAACGGCGACCCAAAATCCCGACGAGCTTTCTCCGCAGGCGCGCCAGGCGCTTTTCGCAAAGGCCATTTCCATTCTCGACATGATCGGCAAAAGCAACATGCAGCTAATCGGCATGAAGGTCGATGCGCCGGATGAAAAAGCAGGGGCTGCTGGCAAAAGGGTCAAGGTTGCCATCGACCGCATCGACATGCAGATGGACAGCCGCAAGCTCGACTTCGGCTTGAATGGCATGTCGATCGGAGACGGCGACGGCAAGATCGAAGTCGCGGAAGCAAGCCTCAATGGCTTTGACTGGAGTTCGACGATCAAGGGAATTTCCGAGATCATCGCGCTCGACGAGACGCAGATCGAGACCTTTCAGTTTAACCGCCTCATACCGGAACTTGGCCGGGTGCGCGTCGGCGGCATCAACGTCGATATAGCCGCGCCGGAAAAGCCGGAGGAAGAAACGACGGGAACGCCTGAGCGTATCAAGTTCTCACTCAAGAATTTCGAGATGGGGCTGACCAAGCCCTTCAACGGCATCCCCACCGATATCGAGATCAGGCAGGACGAGCTCACGCTTCCGATCCCCGCCGACTCGGAGGAGGAAGTTTTCGTCGAAGCCCGCAAACTGGGTCTTGAAACGCTCGCCTTCTCTTATGGCCTTGCGGCCGGCTGGGACGAACCGAACAGCAATCTGGTGATCCGCGACATCTCGCTCAGCAGCAAGGATTTCGGCAGCGTCAATTTTGCCGGTCTGGTAAGCGGCTTTACCGAAGAGTTCTTCTCTTTTGACGTCAATCGCGCGCAGGCGGCGCTCTTCGGGCTCGCCGGCCGCGAGGTGAAACTCACGATCAAGGACGAAGGTTTGATGGCCAAGGCGATCAAGCTTTATGCCCTGCAGAACGATATGACAGAAGATCAGGTGCGCGCCACTTTGACACTGGTGGCGGGCATGATGCTGCCGCAGGTGGCAGCTGAACAGCCGAAGCTGCAAAACGCGGTGGAAGCGCTCGTCCAGTTCATCAGCAAACCCGGGACCCTGACGGTAACGGTCAAATCCACGGGCGCAAATGGCCTCGGTATTTTTGACCTGGTTGCCGCTTCCGACAATCCGATGGGGCTTCTCGACAAGGTCGACATTCAGGCGACGGCCGAATAAACCGGCCACTCCTCCGGCAGTCTCAAGCTTGGTTTTCCGAGCTTGAGACTGCCGGAACTGATATTCTCATGAGATAATGACCTGAATGTCCGAGAAGCCCGCCCTCTCGCAGGCAGGGCGTGAGGAGCATCAACATGAAAACCGAGCAACTCACTTTCGGCCCCGGCGGGCAGGTTCCCAACAATCAGACCTTTGCCGTCGTCATTTATCGAAATGTCGGCGCAGACTTTCATTCCGCGGATTTCGAAGCGATATTTTCCCGCAACGGATGGAGCGGCATCTGGCGCAATGGCGTGTTTGACTACCATCATTACCACAGCGGCGCACATGAGGTTCTGGGCGTGGGGCGTGGGGAGGCGACATTGCAGATCGGCGGGCCGGAGGGGCAAATCATTGATGTCACCCAGGGTGACTGCCTGATACTGCCCGCCGGAACCGGCCATATGAAGCTGAGATCTTCTGCGGATTTTCAAGTGGTAGGCGCTTATCCGC
Source organism: Agrobacterium sp. CCNWLW155 (assembly GCF_036888815.1). NCBI lineage: Bacteria > Pseudomonadati > Pseudomonadota > Alphaproteobacteria > Hyphomicrobiales > Rhizobiaceae > Agrobacterium > Agrobacterium sp. CCNWLW155. The sequence continues at coordinate 294,175 of NZ_JBAKFW010000006.1, read as the reverse complement.
CCGGTCAAAAGGCCGATATTCAGACATCTGCACCAAGCGCGGAAATGCTTGAGCGGATAAGGTCCCTGCCGAAACCTGGGACAGACCCAGTGCATGGAGCCTCAGGCGGCCTGATGGAAATATGGCGCTGAAGGCCAGCCCGCCGATCTACCCCTATACCCGGCGGGCATGCGCTTTCAGCCCAGGATTTTGCGCAAGGGCGGCGTGCCGTAGCTAATGCAGCCACTCGCAACTATAAGCGAGGACCGGCTCGGCAAAGCCCTTCAGCCTGTAACGATCGCCATGCACGAGCACATCAGCGCCGCCATACTCCTGGAAGGTCTTGTCCGATATCAGGATCTGATCGCTCTCAGCAGCAGCGCAAAGCCTTGCGGCCAATTGCACGGTCGCGCCGAAGAAGTCATTGCTGTCTTCCACCGGCTCCCCACAATCCAGCCCGATGCGGATGTGAATGGGCTCCCCTTTGTCGCTGTTGTAACGATGGAACTCGCGCTGGATATCAATGGCGCAGTCCACGGCAAACGGCGCGGAGGAGAATACGGCCATTATGCCATCACCGGTATGCTTGACCTCCCGTCCCGATCGTCGCCCCAGACAACCACGAACGAGGGCATCATGCGCACGGATGAGTTCCGCCGCCATGCGATCACCGAGACGGGCCGTCATCTCGGTTGAACCGACAATATCAGTGAAAAGGATCGCGCGGTGGCCGGCGTCCATATCTTTCGAGACAGTCCCAACAGCCACCGGATCCTGTATGCGCCCGAGAAACGCTTCCACCGCCGACAGCGCGACTTCCACCACTTCACTGGCGACAAACCCGTGCGCTTCGCGATGCACGCACTGCGCGGTTGCGGCGTCCGGGGCATCGATAAGGCAAAAGGCCGTACCACGCCTTTCATCGAACCAGTAGGTCAAGAACCTGACGCCATACTGATCCTGAATGTTGAGATCTTTAAGGTGTGCCGCAGCAATATCCGCGGCGGAAACGCCGGCAAGCTCGTGCCGGTCCATGAAGATAGGCATTGTTTCCTCCCAAGAGTATTTCGTTGCCTCCTCTGCCAGCCATTTTATGACGTCACCGCATGGTCGTCTATCGTTCTTACGGGTGACACCGGACAAGACGGGAACACCGGAAAGGGCGATATTCATTCTCGTTAGAATTTCGGGGCTACTGACGGCCTCTTACCGGCGCTTGACCATACGCCGAAGCAGGGAGCCGGATCGAGCCTTGCGGGGAATGAGGAGGATGTCGCTGACCAGCTTTGCGCCGCCTTCCCGACGTTCCAGCGTTATCTTTCGGCTATGGAAGGCCTCGAGCTCGGCACGATGCGCCACGCTGATGATCGTGGCGTCTGGCAATTCGTCAATCACCGTCTGCATCATCCTGTCCTGGCTTTTTTCGTCGAGAGCTGCGGTCGCTTCGTCCATGACGATGATGTCAGGATTATTCAGCAACAGGCGGGCAAAGGTCAGCCGCTGTTTTTCGCCGCCTGACAGCGTCTGGTCCCACGGCGCTTCCTCTTCCACCTTGTCCTTGAGATGGCCAAGACCGACCTTGTCGAGAGCCTCCCCTATTTCTTCGAAAGTCCAGCTCTCGGCCGCCTGCGGATAGCAGACCGCCCGGCGAAGGGTGCCGGAGGGAATATATGGCCGCTGCGGCAACATGAAAAGCCGGCTGCCGGCGCGAAAACTGACGCTGCCCCTGCCCCATGGCCACAGGCCCGCAATTGCCCGAACAAGCGTGCTTTTGCCGGATCCGGATACGCCTGCGACGAGCACTCTTTCTCCGCGCCCGATTTCGACATCGGTCTCCTTGACGACGGCCGTACCGTCGCCGAACGACACCGAAACATCCTTGAGGCTGAGCATGGTCTCGCCTTCCGTTTCACCACGGACGATCCGGCCAAGCTTTTCGCTCTGTTCGGCCCGCTCTAGCCCGTCAAGCGACATCATCAGGGAGGCAACGCGGCGTGCGCAGGCATTCCAATCCGCCAGCCGGGGATAGTTGTCGACCAGCCAGCCGAAGGCGGATTGAACGATGGTAAAAGCGGATGCCGCCTGCATGACCTGACCGAGGGACATGCTGCCGTCGAGAAATTTGGGCGCGCAGAGAAGAAGCGGAACAACCGGCGCAATCAACATCGATCCATGCGACACGACAGTTGTGCGCATATATTGCTGCGCCATCTGCTTCCACTGCTGCCGGACATTGCGGAATCTGTTGTCGAGGTCGCTTCGCTCCTCCTCTTCGCCGCCAAGCAGGGCGATGCTTTCCCCGTTTTCCCGGACGCGGGTCAGCGTGTAGCGGAATTCCGCCTCCAGCTGGTTCTTGACCTCGGAGACCCTGACGAAGTTCCGGCCGATCAACGCGATTGAACTCGATGTGATGAGCGCATAGATCACCGCCGCAATCACGAGAAAGCCGGGTATCGTCATCGATGCCCCGCCGATCGGCAGCGTCAGGGCGCCGCCGATCGTCCACAGGACGACGATAAAGGTAGACGCCGACACGAAGGCGGCAATGACGCCCGCCACGAAATCCACGGGTGCTTCGGTGGCGATACGCATATCCTCCGACAGCCTCGCCTCCGGATTCTGATGGTCACCATCGATCAGGTTGAGCTGGTAATAGCGGCCATGTGCAATCCATCGGGAGACCAGCACCTTGGTCAACCAGGAGCGCCAGCGCCGCTGGATACGCATTCTGACGTAGACCTGTGAGGTCACGATCATAACGCTTCCGAGAACCAGCGGCGGGAATATCGAAGCGAGAAAATAAACCGTGGATGCATCCCGTTTTTCAATCGCGTCGAAAATCCCGCGATTCCAGACGTTGATGCCATATTGGAAACCGACATTTATGCCGATCATCGCCAGGAGCCCGATGGAGAACGGCCATGCCAACGCATCGCCACGGCGGCTCCAGAACCCTCGCGCGCTGATCCAGAAGCGTTTCAGAAGATATTTCTTGCGGGCCTCTGCGGCCTCTTCCGGTGTCAAACCCGAAGCAGGTTCCATTTCCTCCGGCGGTAGGGGATCATCGTTAGCATGAACATTCTCTGCACCATTCTGGCCGGTGCCATCGACTGGTTTCGGTTTTGCGTCAGCATCGGTCATGGATGCTTAAACGGATGGCGGTTTGAAAGGTTGCCGGTCCAGAATGATTTGCCTTTGACCCAGGCGGCCGCGCTCGCGACCTCTGGTTTTTCCCACTTCAGCAGATAACCAAATCCCGGTCCGGGCAGAGCGCCGGCAATGACCCGCTCCATCAGACCTGGCGGGTTTTCATCGGGATCGTGCCCGGTGACTGCGTCGTGATGTTGACCGCAGCACCGGGACGCCTGATCGATCGCAGCCGTGTCACCGTCTCAGGATACTGGAAGAACGGCGAGACGGATTTCCGTGGCGCCGAAGGCGATGAGCGGTGCCCTGCCAATGAACCTCGACTGAATAGTGCCTTCAGCTTCCGTTCCGACGGGACCGTCTAAAACAAAGACGTTCAACCGCGGTCTTATCCGCCTGAGGAGACACAGTCATGATCCGGAAGTCTTTCATTGCAAGTGCACTCGTCACTCTCGTCGGCATCGCTGCCGCGGCGCCCGCCATGGCCAATGATGTGCGCATCGAACAATATGGCTGGTCCAACTCTGCCGGTGGTGCACAGGAAGGGTATGGCAACCGGATCCGCACCTACCAGAACGGCGGCTACAACCGGATTGTCGGTCACCAGTATGGCCGGCATAACCTTTCGGCTGTCGGCCAGGAAGGGCATGACAATTACGGCTCCACTTATCAGAACGGCAGCCGCAATGTGGCCGGCATCGGCCAGTTCGGTTCCAACCACACCACCATCCTGACGCAGGACGGCAACGGCAATATCGCGGCCGGTGTGCAGGTGGGCCGCGGCTGCAGCGCCAATGTGAGCCAGGGCGGCAACGACAATGTCGCGGCCTTCGTGCAGGCCTGCCCTTAAGCGGCGGTGCGACGTGAAACCGGTCGGGATCGAAACATCAGGTCATCAGGGAGACTAGCCATGCCCCATAGCGTCAGACATCCGCGCCGCCTGGCGGCGATCCTTGCGCTGGCGCTGCTTCCCGCCGGCGCCGTTGCGGCCATATCGACGGCAAGGGAACCGGCAGAGGGAAAGGTCTGCGAGATCAAGGCGACGCCGCAGGCGGGCATGGTGAGGCTGGAGGCCTTTGCCAGGGGCGACACACCTGCCGGCGGGACCTATGCCTTTCACGTCGAAAAGTCGGGAAGCGGCGGACGTTCGGTCATCAATCAGGGCGGCGACTTTGATGCCGCCGCCGGACGTTCGCAACTGCTGAGCGCGGTGACGCTGGACGCCAAGGGAGCCCGTTACAAGGCCGTGCTCGATATGATGATCGATGGCAGGAGTTTCAGCTGCACGAAGCAGGTTGGCGGCGACTAAGCCGCGGCATGTTTGTGAATTATTCACATAGAGGGCGCCAGTTCGGGCGCCCTTTTCTTTTGATCGCGCCGAACGACTGAACGACATGTGAATGGGCAATTCCGGTCGGGTTCAGTTGCGGGATGCGATTATCGATCATCGGCAAGGCGCTGACAGATGGAGATCAGAATGACCCGCAACATATTGAAACTTCTTACCGTTACCCTGCTTGTTGGTGGCCTGACACCCATTGGATTTGCCGCACCCGCCCATGCCGGCGGCCGCATCTCCTTCGACCTCGCACCCGGCAATGCCGCCGATGGTGACCTTCTTTCGACAGGTCTTCGCGCCTATTCGCTCTACCGTGGCCTGAAAGATGCCGATATCCGCCAGCTTGGCCGTGGCAACGCCGCCGGCATCGCCCAGAACGGCGGCGGCAATCTCGGCTTTATCCGGCAACGCGGCGTCGGCCATTCCGCGACGCTGCAGCAGAATGGCAACAACAATGCCTATGGCATCTTCCAGTACGGCCGCAACGCGGACACCAATGTGGTGCAGGATGGGGATAACGGCAGCGGGCTGACCTTCAGCTATGGCTGGTAAGGAAGGCGGATCGTCCGATCATGGGTCGATCGGAAAGGCGAATCCCGCCTTCACGCGGTCCATGACGACCATCGTCTTGAACCCCTTGATGTCATGGTTCTCGTAAAAGAACCGGCGGGTGAAGGCTTCATAATCTTCCATATCCTTGGCCGTGATCACCAGGATGAAGTCGGCATCACCAGTTACATAATAACCGATCATGACCTCCCGGGTGGCGCGAATGGCGGCCTTGAAGCGATCGACAATATCGGCCCTTTCTCGCTCCAGCGAGACGAGAACGATCATGGTGATGCCACGCCCGACGGCCTTGGGCGAAATAATTGCTACGTCGGCTTCGATCACCCCCTCATCACGCAGGCGCTTTAACCGACGCTGGCACGCGGTTGGTGACAGGTTGACGATTTTGGCCAGCTCTTCCGATGTCAGGCGATTGTTTTTCTGCACGGCGTCAAGCAGCGCTCGGTCGGCTCGGTCAATCTGATTCATGCGGGATCCCTGCGTTTTTATATAAAACTAAGCATTATTCCTGCGTCAAAGCGCGCTTAAACGCTGCCGGTCAATCATGCAGCGCAGTTAAGCTTCTGACAAATAAAAAGGGAATCTGCTCATGAAAGCTATCGCCAGCGCAGCGCTGAAAAATCTTCAACGACCCGAGCTGATCGAGCATCGTGCCTTTCTGGGCGGACAATGGATGGCGCGCGAGGAGACGCTGGGCGTTGTCGATCCGGCGAGTGGCGATCATCTGCTTGATGTGTCCTCTTGCACAATTGAAGATGTCGATACCGCAGTGGAAGCAGCCGGCAGAGCCTTTCTGGCGTGGCGGGACATGCTGCCCGTCGAACGCGGCGATATTCTGCGCGCATGGGGCCGCCTGATGCGCGACAATCTCCGCGACCTCGCCACCATCATCAGCGCCGAACAGGGAAAGCCGCTTTCGGAATCACTCGGCGAAATTTCCTACGCCACCGGTTTTCTCGACTGGTTTGCGAGCGAAGGCGAGAGATCCTATGGCGAAACAATTCCGAGCCACCTTAAAGGCGGCAATCTTTCCGTGCGGATGCAGCCGATCGGCGTCACGGTGGCCATCACACCGTGGAATTTCCCCTCAGCCATGATCACCCGCAAAGCGGGCGCGGCGCTTGCTGCCGGCTGCACGATGATCGTCAAACCGGCACCCGAAACACCGCTTTCGGCGCTGGCCCTGGCAAGGCTGGCGCAGGAAGCGGGCATGCCGGCAGGCGTGTTGCAGGTTCTGCCCGGTGAAGCCGCGCCGCTTGCTCGTCGGCTGCTGGAACACACGCAAGTGCGGGCTTTTTCCTTCACCGGCTCCACCGAGGTTGGACGCCTGCTCCTCACGCAATCGGCGGCGACCATCAAGAAAGCCTCGCTGGAACTCGGTGGTCATGCGCCCTTCATCGTCTTCGGCGATGCGGATCTCGCTCAAGCCGTGCAGGGCTGCCTTGCCGCCAAATTCGCCACATCGGGACAGGACTGCCTCGCGGCAAACCGCATCTATGTTCAACGCGGGGTTTATGACCGTTTCATTGATCGCTTTGCCAGCGCAACCGACAAACTGACGGTTGGCCATGGCCTTGAACCGGGTATCGACATCGGCCCGATGACGCGGCCATCCGTCGCCGAAAAGTGCCGACAGCAGATCGCGCAGGCTCAGTCTGCCGGCGCGCGCCTCGTCTGCGGCGGACAGGACAGTCCGCTCGGCGGCAATTTCGTCACGCCCACCGTGCTCGCCGACGTGACTGACGACATGCTGATCGCCCGCGAAGAAACTTTCGGTCCGGTCGCCGCCATATTGCCCTTCGATGAGGAGCAGGAGGTGATCCGCCGCGCCAATGCGACGGAGATGGGGCTTGCGGCCTACGTCTACACCAACGATCTCGGGCGGGCGATGCGCCTGACCGACCAGCTCGAATACGGCATGGTGGCGGTCAACACACCGAAATTCACCGGTGCGCCCATTCCATTCGGGGGCTGGAAACAATCAGGCCTCGGCCGCGAGGGCGCGCGCCACGGCCTCATGGAATATCTCGAACCCAAATATGTCTGCTTCGGCAATCTGGCTGCATGAAAGGAACTCGCCTATGACCATCGACATCAAGACTATCTCGGAAATGGATCGAAATGCGGTTCTGCATCCCTTTACGCAGTTGAAGGATTTCACCAGCGGCAAACTCGGCGAACCGACCATCGTTGAAACCGGCAAGGGCATCCGCATTCAGGACGCCCATGGCAGGCAGCTTATCGATGGCTTTGCGGGGCTTTATTGCGTCAATGTCGGTTATGGCCGCACCGAGGTGGCGGAGGCCATTTCCCGTCAGGCCTACCGGCTTGCCTATTACCATTCCTACGCCGCCCATACGACGGACGAACTGGCCATTCTTTCCGACCGGTTGGTGAAGATGGCGCCCGGCAAGATGAGCAAGGTGTTTTATGGCATGTCCGGTTCCGATGCCAACGAGACCCAGGCCAAACTCGTCTGGTATTACAACAACCTGCGCGGCAAGCCGCAGAAGAAGAAAATCATCTCCCGCGAACGGGGATATCACGGCTGCAGCGTGGTCTCGGGCTCCATGACCGGCATGAGTTTTTATCATGACCACATGGACCTTCCGCGCGCAGGCATCCTCCATACCGGCGTTCCGCATCACTATTGGGGCGCGGAAGCCGGCGAAACGGAACTCGAATTTTCCAGGCGGCGCGCCGAAGAGCTGGAAGAGCTCATTCTACGCGAAGACCCGGACACGATCGGCGCCTTCATTGCCGAACCGGTCCTTGGCACCGGCGGCATCACGCCGCCACCGGAAGGTTACTGGCCGGCGATACAGGCCGTCCTCAAAAAATACGATGTCCTGCTGATTGCCGATGAGGTCATCACCGGCTTCGGCCGGACCGGCTCCATGTTCGGTTCACAACATTACGGGATCGAACCGGACCTGATCACGGTCGCCAAAGGGTTGACCTCGGCCTACTTCCCTCTCTCGGGCGCGATTGTCGGCGAGAAGGTCTACAAGGTGATGGAGGAAGGGGCGGATCGCGTCGGCGCATTTTCCCACGGCTACACCTATTCCGGCCACCCGATAGGTGCGGCTGCGGCGAATGCCGTGCTCGACATCGTGGAAAAAGAAAACCTGCCGGGCAATGCGCGGGCCGTCGGCAGCTATTTTCAGGAACAGCTGAAGGCGAAATTCGCGCAGCTTCCAATCGTCGGAGAGGTGCGTGGCGTCGGCCTGATGGGCGCAATCGAATTCGTCGCTGATCGGGAAAAGAAGACCCGTTTTGCCCCCCATCTCACGGTTGGCGCTCGCGTTTCCAAGGCAGCGCGCAACGGCGGTCTCATCGCACGGGCCATGCCACATGGCGACATTCTGGGTTTTGCGCCGCCGCTGGTCACGACCCGGGAAGAGGTGGACGAGATCATTGCCATAGCCGAAGCAGCCGTCCGCAGCGTCATGGATGATCTGGTTCAGGCCGGCGAGAAAATCTGACCCTCAGACGTCGCGTTCAACGGGCGCTAACGCTGCTTATCTGCACGGCAAAGAGATGACAGTTGCGCCTATTTGCGGTGCAATTGTCATATCCTCTGCATAAGGCTTCATCTTTTTGCAGAAGCGTGCATAATGTCATGAAATTACCCCTCTAAAAACGAGACAATTTCATGCGTCGTCAAGCCAATCCGCTCAGCCCAGATCCGGCGCCATCAACCAGGCCGGTGGCGTGGCGGCCGATGCTGGCCAAGCAGAAGGGTGAAACGAAACATTCCGCGCTGACGGAACGCATCATTGCCGATATCGACGCCGGCGTCCTGAAGCCGATGGATCGCATGCCGACCCACCGGGATCTGGCGCGCGAGCTTGGCCTTTCGGTACAGACCGTCAGCCTGTCCTACAAGGAGGCTGAGCGGCTCGGTTATCTCAGCGGCGAAATCGGCCGCGGCACTTTCGTCAAGGCGCGCGTCACGGATCGTGCCGGCCGCATGATGCTTGATCACAGCCCGACCGAGGTGCTTGATCTCTCCATCATCCGCGGCGTCTATCTGGAGGAACACGAGGCCGCCTCGCGCGCCATCCTTCGTGAGTTGGCCGACGGTGACAATTCAGGCTTCATGCGCCCATGCCGGCCGGTCGCGGGTCTCGACAGCCATCGTGAAACCGCGCGGACATGGCTTGAAATGATGGGCGTGACTGCGAGGGCCGAACGCATCCTTGTCACCAACGGCGCAGCACACGGCATTTTCCTTGCCTTGAGCTGCATTGTCCGCTCGAACGACGTGGTTCTCTGCGAAAACCTCACCGATCACGGCATTATCGGCCTTTCGAACATTCTGGGCTTCAGCCTCAAGGGCCTGCCCACCGACGAGGAGGGCATTCTGCCGGACGCATTGGAGGCTGCCTGCGAAGCAGGCGGCGTCAGGGCTATCGTGCTCATTCCAACGCTCAATAATCCGACCGGACATGTCTCAGGCGCAGAGCGCAGACGGGCCATAGCCGCAGTTGCGGAGCGGCATGGGGTCTTTGTCATCGAAGACGAGGTCTACCGACCGATGATAGAGGATGATCTGCCATCCATCGCGGAAATGCTGCCTGATCTGGGCTTTTTCGTCACCAGCTTTACCAAGACGGTGCTGACCGGGCTGCGCGTCGGTTATCTCGTCGTGCCTCCTGCCTACTCCATCCGCGCCGCCTCGATCCTGCGTGTGTCGAGCTGGAGCGGGACCTATCTGACGGCCGAGATCGCCACCCGCTGGGTGGAAAACGGCACCGCGCGGCGTCTGCTGGACGTGCAGCGCACCGAAGCACGCGCACGGCAAAAGATTGCGACGGAGATATTGGGCGACCACATAGCCTCGACCCATCCCCTCTCCTTTTGCGCCTGGCTCAAGGTTCCCACACGCTGGACAGAGGATGGACTGGTGCGCTCGCTGACAAACCAGAACGTCGCAGTCACCCCTTCGGAACCGTTTGTTGCCGGCCCGGGCCATGGCGGCGGCATCCGCATTTGCCTCGGTGGCCGCCTCAATCATCCCGCCCTTGTCAAGGCGTTGACGACCGTGCGCCAGGCCTTCGAGCAATTGCCGCCCGTCTACGATATCGGTTCAATCGGCTGAGGCGGCCGGTTGAAAATCATTGAATCATTACAATATAATAATTGACATGATTTTAGTTCGCTCTCAACATGACAATCATGAAGAGCGAAAACCTGTCCATATCCGCTGGAAAAAATCCGCTTCCGGTCTCGCTGGCCGCGATCAGGCAGGCTGCAGCGCGGCTTGCAGGACAGGTGGAACGCACCCCGCTGGTTTACTCGGACAATCTGTCGGAACGCTGCGGTCACCCCGTTCATCTCAAGCTGGAGACGCTGCAGCCCATCGGCGCCTTCAAACTGCGCGGCGCAATGAACGCCGTCCTTTCGCTTGATGACAGTGCGCGCAGACGCGGCCTCGTCACCGCCTCCACCGGCAATCATGGCCGCGCGGTTGCTTATGCGGCGCGCAAGCTCGAAATCCCCGCCACGATCTGCATGTCGGCACTCGTGCCGGCGAACAAGGTCGAAGCCATCCGTGCGCTCGGCGCAGATATCCGGATCATCGGCATGTCCCAGGATGACGCGCAGGAGGAAGTGGAGCGCCTGACCGCAAGCAACGACCTGACTGCGATCCCGCCTTTTGATGATCCAGACGTCGTGGCAGGCCAAGGGACGATCGGCATCGAGATTATCGAGGATATGCCCGATCTGTCCGCTGTACTCATCCCTCTTTCAGGCGGAGGCCTTGCAGGCGGCATTGCCGTTGCTGTCAAGGCGCTGAAACCACAGGCCCGGGTCATCGGCATCTCCATGGAGCGGGGCGCAGCCATGCACGCCTCGGTCACGGCCGGCCGGCCGATCTCTGTCAAGGAAGAAGAAACCCTGGCGGATTCGCTTGGCGGCGGGATTGGTCTGGCGAACCGCGTGACCTTCGCGCTGTGCCGCGAACTGCTCGATGACATCGTGCTGGTCTCGGAGGACGAAATCGCGGCCGGCATTTGCCACGCCGCACAGGAAGAAGGTTTGACGGTGGAGGGCGCGGCGGCCGTTGGTTTCGCGGCGATCCTCTCCGGCAAGATCGACATCACCGGCCCGACCGCCATCATCGTTTCGGGCGGGAACATCGATCCGGCGGTTCACAAGAGGATCATCGACGGGGGAGCCGCATGAGCCACGTTACCATCCTGACGGAAAAAGACCTGCGCGCCATCGTCAAGCTGGACCTTTCCGCAGTCGATTGCGTGGAGCGAGCCTTTGCGGCTCTCGCCACGGGGACTGTCGCCATGCCGCCGATCCTGCGCCTCGATATTCCTGAGTTTCGCGGCGAGGTGGATGTCAAGACGGCTTATGTGCCGGGCTTTGACGGTTTCGCCATCAAGGTCAGCCCCGGTTTCTTCGATAATCCCAAGCTTGGTCTGCCAAGCCTGAATGGCCTGATGATCCTCTTCAGCGCGAAAACCGGGCTGGTGCAGGCCCTTCTCCTCGACAATGGCTATCTCACCGATGTGCGCACCGCAGCAGCAGGCGCAGTCGCGGCACGACATCTCGCCCGCAAAGATGCTTCCGTCGCCGCCCTCTTCGGAGCCGGCATGCAGGCCCGTCTGCAACTCGAAGCCCTGATGCTGGTGCGCCCGATCCGGTCGGCGCGAATCTGGGCGCGCGACCATGACAAGGCTGGGAGACTTTCGGGCGATTTGGCCCGGGAATACGGCATTGAGGTGACCGCCGTGGCCGATCCGCAGACGGCCATTCGCGGCGCCGATATCATCGTGACCACCACACCGGCCGAAAAGCCGATCCTTCTTGCCGACTGGCTGGAAGAAGGCCAGCATCTGACCGCCATGGGGTCGGACGCCGAACACAAGAACGAGATCGATCCGACCGTATTCGGCAGGGCGCGATACGTCGCGGACCGGCTCTCGCAAACCCGTATTCTCGGTGAGTTGCACCACGCCATCGCCGCCGGGCGCGCCGCGTCGGATCAGCACTTCGCCGAACTTGGGGACGTCATTGCCGGCAGGCTGCCGGGTCGTGTTTCGACCAAAGACATCACCTTTGCCGATCTCACGGGCACCGGGGTGCAGGACACGGCCATCGCCAATCTCGCCTTTGCACGCGCAAAGGAGGCCAAGAGCGGCCAAATCATCGAAAACGCCATAAAAATGGGAGACGCAGCGTGAGCGTAACGCTGAACTTTACGCGCGAGGAATATGCCGCGCGCCTGTCTAAAACCCGCAATGCCATGGACAAGGCCGGGATCGATCTTCTCATTGTGACCGACCCGTCCAACATGCATTGGCTGACCGGTTATGACGGATGGTCCTTCTACGTGCATCAATGCGTGCTGGTGCCGCCGGATGGCGAGCCGATCTGGTACGGACGCAAGCAGGACGCCAATGGCGCCAGGCGCACGGCGTATCTCGCCCATGACAACATCATCGGTTACCCGGACCACTACGTTCAATCCACAGAACGGCACCCGATGGACCTGCTGTCCGAGATCATCCAGGAGAGGGGATGGTCCGGCCTGACGGTCGGCGTCGAGATGGACAATTATTATTTCTCAGCCGCCGCCTTTGCATCGCTGCAGAAACATCTGCCGAACGCCCGTTTCAGGGATGCCGCCGGTCTCGTAAACTGGCAGCGCGCGGTCAAAAGCCCGACCGAACTCGATTATATGCGCAAGGCAGGCAAGATCGTCGAACTGATGCACAAACGTATCGTCGACGTGGTTGAACCGGGCATGCGCAAATGCGACCTCGTGGCCGAAATATACGATGCCGGCATTCGTGGCACCGCCGAGTTCGGTGGAGACTATCCCGCCATCGTTCCCCTCCTTCCCTCGGGCGCAGACGCATCCGCACCGCATCTGACATGGGACGACAAGCCGATGCGCTTGGGAGAAGGCACCTTCTTCGAAATCGCCGGCGCTTACCGGCGTTACCACTGCCCGCTATCGCGCACCGTCTTTCTCGGCAAGCCGACGCAGGCGTTTCTCGATGCGGAGAAGGCAACGCTTGAGGGCATGGAGGCCGGTCTTTCCGCAGCGAAGCCGGGCAACACCTGCGAAGACATCGCCAATGCGTTTTTCGCCGTGCTGAAAAAATACGGGATCATCAAGGACAACCGCACCGGTTATCCGATCGGCCTTTCCTATCCGCCGGACTGGGGCGAGCGCACCATGAGCCTGCGTCCGGGCGACCGGACCGAGCTGAAGCCCGGCATGACGTTCCATTTCATGACCGGCCTCTGGCTGGAAGACATGGGACTCGAAATCACCGAAAGCATCGCGATCACCGAAACCGGTGTCGAATGCCTTTCCAATGTGCCGCGGCAACTCTTCGTGAAAGGCTGAGACGATGTTGAAGACCGCGCTTCGCCCCTCGCCGATCACGCCCACCGTCGATTTTGACGCGCAGGGCGTGCAGCACGGTCATCTGCGACTGCCATATAGCCGCGATGACAGCGCCTGGGGTTCGGTGATGATCCCGATCTGCGTCATCGCCAATGGCGAGGGGCCGACGGCGCTTTTGACCGGAGCCAATCATGGCGACGAATATGAGGGGCCGGCCGCCCTGTTCGAACTCGCCCATAAACTCGATCCGGAAGAGGTAAGCGGCCGCATCATCATCGTGCCGGCACTCAACTATCCCGCCTTTCGCGCGGGAACGCGCACCTCGCCGATCGACCGGGGAAACCTGAACCGCAGCTTTCCCGGCCGCCCTGACGGCACGGTGACGGAGAAGATTGCCGATTATGTCACCCGCCATCTGATACCGCTTGCGGATATCGTTCTCGATTTTCATTCCGGCGGCAGGACGCTTGATTTCCTGCCCTATGCCGCAGCTCACGAATTATCCGACAAGACGCAGGAGGCCCGGTGTTTTGAAGCGGTGGCGGCTTTTGCCGCGCCCTATTCGATGAAGATGCTGGAGATTGACGCCGTCGGCATGCTCGACACGACAGTTGAGGAACTGGGCAAGGTCTTTGTCACCACCGAGCTCGGCGGCGCGGGGACGGCGAGCGCGAAATCGATCGACATCGCCCGCAAAGGCATTGTCAATCTGCTCTGCCATGCCGGCATCCTCGCCGGCGCACCGGTGGCAACGCCAAGCCGCTGGCTGGACATGCCCTCCAGCGATTGTTTCACCTTTGCCGAAGACGACGGGCTCGTCGCCTTTGTCCGCGATCTGGGAGACGCGGTCATGGCAGGTGAAACGGTGGCCCTGGTTTATCCCGTTGGAAAAACCGGTCTTGCGCCGGTTGATTACCGCGCTTCCATCAATGGCGTGCTTGCCGCCCGTCACGTTCCCGGCCTCATCAAGGCCGGAGACTGCCTTTCCGTCATCGCCACGGTCACGGAGAATACCTAACCAGAAGAACCATCGTGAGATCCGAAAACGGACCACGCAACCCAACCAGAGGAGTAAGAACATGCGTATGACCAGAATTGCCGGGCTTTCCGCCCTCGCTCTCACCATTGGCGTAACGTCGGCCAGCGCCTTGACCGTCGAAGACGTCAAGAGCCAGGGCTATATCCGCGCCGCAACGGCCAATGAAGTGCCCTATTCCTACATGCAGCCCGACGGCACCTCCGCCGGCATCGGCCCGGATGTGGCGAATGCTGTCCTGAAATCGATGGGCATCGAAGAGGTCAACTGGACGGTGACGCCATTCGGCACGCTGATCCCCGGCCTGAAGGCGCGTCGCTTCGATTTTACCGCCGCCGAACAGAACATCTCGCCCGAGCGCTGCAAGCAGGTTGCCTTCACCGAACCGAACTCGTCCTATGGCGAAGGCCTGCTGGTGAAGAAAGGAAATCCGAAAAAGCTTACCACCTACGCCGATATCGCCAAGGACCCCTCATTGAAGGTCGCCGTTGTTTCCGGCGCAAACAACGTCGATTTCCTGCGCGCAGTCGGCGTCAAGGAAGAGCAGATCGTGTTCATCCCTGCCAATGCCGACGCCATTCCCACCGTACAGAGCCGCGCCGACGCCTATGCCGCCACGGAGCTCACGGTTGCGGAACTCGCCAAGGGTCAGGCCAATGTCGAGCAGGTCAAGCCCTTCGTCGATCCCGTTGTGAAGGATGCTCCGGTGCGCAATTACGGCGGCTTTGCCTTCCGGCCGGAAGACAAGGAGTTGCGTGACGCCTTCAACGCGGCGCTTGTCGAATTCCGCAAGACGGAGGACTACAAGAAAATCCTCGCCAAATACGGCCTCTCCGAACAGAGTATCGCTGCAGCGGCCGAAAAGAAGGTCGCCGATCTCTGCGCCGGCAAATAATGCCAGCCGGCGCCCGGGGCATATCCGGGCGCCGTTCATCAAGAACTCGGGAAAACTCCAGATGGACATGACCGCTTACCTGCCGATGTTGTGGCAAGGCGCCGTCGTCACCATGACGATCACGCTGGCAGCCCTTGTCGTCGGAACGGCTCTCGCCTTCTTTTTTGGCATTCTGCGCGTCGAGGGAGGACCGATCCTGTCGGCCATCGCGCTCTGTTACACGGAAGTGTTTCGCGGCACCTCGCTGCTGGTGCAGCTTTTCTGGTTCTATTACGCCCTGCCGCTGGTTGGGCTGAGTTTTGATCCGATCACCACGGGCGTGCTGGTGCTTGCCGCCCACGCCGGCGGTTATGGCGCGGAAATCGTTCGCGGCGCGCTGTCTTCAGTCTCAGTGCAGCAACTGGAGGCAGCAAGAGCGCTGAATTTTACACGCCTGCAGACGCTCTTTCGCATCTCGCTGCCGCAGGCCGTTGTTGAGATGATGCCGGCATTCGGCAATCTGGCGATCGAGACGCTGAAGCTTTCCTCGCTCGTGTCACTGATCTCCATTGCCGACCTCACCTTCGCGGCGCAGTCGATCCGCAACCTGACGCTGGATAGCGCCAGCATCTATTCGATTACGCTGCTTTGCTATTTCGCGATGTCCCTGATCCTCATGGTCGTCATCCGGGTCATCGAGCACTTCGTGCGGCGCGGCAACGTCTTCCCGCGCACCCGCCATTCATAAGGATATCCTGTCATGATGTATGGTTACGAATGGGATACGACCACCTGGCTCACCTACACGACCTCGATCCTGCCCATCATCCTGATTGGCCTGACGGTAACACTGAAGGCCGCCGCCGCAGGCTTTGCGATCGCGCTGGTTCTGGGGCTTGTCTTTGCGCTGCTGCGCCGCAGCCGCGTCAAGATGATCTCCTGGCCCACCGCGCTGATTGTCGAGTTCCTTCGCGATACGCCGCTTCTGGTGCAGCTCTTCTTCCTTTATTACGTGCTTCCGGATTTCGGCATCGTTCTGCCCGCTTTTCTGACCGGCGCGTTAGCACTTGGCCTGCAATATGCCGCCTATACTTCCGAGGTCTATCGCGGCGGCATAGAGGCGGTGCACCACGGCCAGTGGGAAGCGGCAACGGCGCTGAACCTGACGCCTGTGCAGACCTATCGCGACATCATCATTCCCCAGGCGATCCCGCGCATCGTTCCGGCGATGGGCAACTATCTTGTCGCCATGATCAAGGAAACGCCGGTGCTTTCCGTCGTCACCGTTCTCGAGATGATGGGGCTTGCCAATATGATCGGCGAACGCACCTTCGAATATCTGGTGCCGCTGACGCTTGTCGGCCTGATCTTTCTCCTTCTGACAATAATCTGCTCGGCAGGCCTCAGCCGCCTGCAAAGGGCGCTTCCAAAAGCAGGAATACCCTTGCGATGACAAACAACACCAATCAGCCACTGATCGAATTTTCCGATGTCACGAAGCGCTTCGGCATTCTGACAGTACTCGACCAGTTCAATTTCAACGTGGCAAAAGGCGAAAAAGTCACCCTCATCGGTCCGTCCGGCTCCGGCAAGTCGACGGTTCTTCGTATTCTCATGACGCTGGAACCGTTCCAGGAGGGAAAGCTGACCCTTGCCGACATGTCCTACCATGAGCAGGGAGGCAAAGGCCCTTTCAAGGCCTCGGAAAAGCATCTGCGGCAGATCCGCAACCATGTCGGCATGGTTTTCCAGAGCTTCAATCTCTTTCCGCATATGACGGTGCTCCGCAACATCGTGGAGGCGCCGGTTCGGGTTTTGGGCATCGGCCGCGCGGAGGCGGAAGCGCGCGCAATCGACTTGCTGAAGATGGTCGGGCTGGCGGACAAGAAGGACCATTATCCGGTGCAGCTTTCCGGTGGGCAACAGCAGCGTGTCGCCATTGCCCGCTCGCTCGCCATGCGTCCGCGTGTCCTGCTTTTCGATGAGCCGACCTCGGCGCTGGACCCGCAACTGGTGGGGGAAGTCCTGTCCGTCATCCGCGATCTGGCCCATGAGCATGATCTGACGATGCTTCTCGTCACCCATGAAATGCGCTTTGCCCGGGAAGTATCGGACCGCGTCTGTTTCTTTGACAAAGGCCGTATCTGCGAACAGGGAAAACCGGACGAGATTTTTGGCCAGCCGAAAGAAGACCGTACACGCGAATTTCTCGCTTCCGTCTTGCGGTGAATTTTGATTGCCCCTCCCTCATGCAATCAATCCGCAGAGGTGGACAGAACCTTTCCGTCCCTGCCCTGCACAATATCATGCGACGGAACCGGTAGAGCATCGGGTGCAGGCAGAGGCGGGACTATCAACCACGCGCCGGGATAGCCGTTGCGAAGATGCCGGGGGTTATAACGAATATTGGTTCCGGCGGCATGGTGAAGCGTTCCGAGCGTTGCATCTTTTGACAGGACACCTCTGCTGATTTCGTGGAGTTTTTGGTTGCCATCAAGGGCAAGCGTTACTTCCGAAAGATCGAAACTGTCGATGTGAACGGTCTGCTCCTGCGGCGTGTCGAGAACCCATCTGTCTGAATCGACGAAGCCGTCGGTGTAGACATTACCGGTGGAGGCGCGCAGGGACGTGCCTTTCGGCAGGCCGATGCCGTCAACAACATTGCCATCGGCGAGAATGCATTTGCTGAAGGCGGAGATGCCGCCATCGGGCAAGAGATCGAACTCAACCGGCCGCGTCGCGTCGCAGCGCCAGCCGCTCTGGGTGGTCACTCCATTGCCGGTTATGCGCATGTTGCCAGGGGTAAAGCCGATCGTTTCGTAATTCTCATTGGTCTTTATCGTGATATAACGGGCGATCTCGATGGCATCGATATCAGCGATCCGCACCGGATGCGGAAACACGGCGCGGTTGAAGGCCTGCCTGTTATCGGCAATGGCCAGTTCAAGTTTCGTACCCTTGGGCATATCGATCCCGCCAAGGCGAGCCGGCTGCGAGAGTTCCGGCCGATAGCTTGCCGCTCTTTCCCTGTCGTAAGCACTCATCTGCAGATAAAAATCACCGAACCGAAAGAGCGTGAAAAGCGCAACGGTGGTCACCAGCCCGTAAGGCAGGATCATCGGGCGCTTCCAGCGGCCGCTCACGTATCGGACGAACAGCAACAACGTCCAGACGACCCACACAAGGGTCGTGACGAGAAAGAAGGCAAGGAGAAGCAGCGCTTCGACGGAGGGCAATGCGACAGGGATCATGCAAACCAATGGTCCTGGGCGGATCGTTTTGATCCTGAAGAGACATCAGTGCTTTAGCCCACAAGCGGCTGTCATTTCAACTCGGTGATGGCGGACGGACGTAGCGGTGGTTGTCCGGGCGACGGATGGCGGCCGCCCGGTCAACGCACTTATGGGTATCAGCCGCCAAGGACGAAACGGGAGAATGCCAGGGCATTGCGGGCGTCCTCGTCCATTTTCGCAAGGTCGGCGCCGCCGCTGAGATCGCGCCACACCTTGATGTCAGAGCCGATCGTACCGCCGGTCTTGACGAAGGGCTCCATGACAACGGCACCGGTGTAATTGATATCGCGAAGGGCCAGACCAATTTCGTGCCAGGGCATCCTGCCCTTGCCCGGTACGCGGCGATTGCTCTCACCGGTGTGGAAATGACCGAGAAGCGGGCCGGCCGTGCGGATGGCTTCGCCAAAACTGTCTTCCTCGATATTCATGTGGAAGGTATCCAGCATGACCTTCACATTGTTCTTGCCGACATCCTTGACGAAGGCGACGCCTTCGGCCGCCGTGTTGAGCACGTGATTTTCAAAGCGGTTGAGGACTTCGATGCAAAGGTTGATGCCGAGATCATTGGCGAAATCGGCGATGCCATTGATGCCCTCGACGCCACGCGCATAATCACCTGCCTTGTCGACCGGCTGCGAATAGTCAATCGGCCAATAGGAATGCAATGCGCCGCCGATCGTGTGGATATCGAGCTTGGCGACATTGGCGAGCGTCTGCTCAAAAAACGCCTTGCCGGCTGCGCGCACGGAAGCATCCTCGGACGACAGGTTTTTGGTTTTCGACGGGCCGATGCCGGCGGTGAGGATGATGCCGTTATCCTGCGCGCTCTGCCTGATCACGGCGAGCTCGGCGTCGCTATATTCATTGATGTGGTGGGCGGCGACTTCGATGATATCGAAACCGAGCTTGGCGACCTTCTCGATATAGGGGCCGAACTTGGCGCTCCATTCATATTCCCAGTAAGAATAATAGATGCCGTGTTTCATGGGGATCTCTTTCGCTTTCTGTTTCGCTGAATTTGAATTTGGGCGGGACAGCGGTTCAGCCGGCTTCAGGAAGTCGGCTTGCTTCCCGGATTTCCGATATGAAGATCCGGCTCTGTGCTCGCGGAAATGATGAACCGGCCGTTCGGAAGGTCGTTCTCTTCAACCTTGCGATTGATCTCGTCTTCACCGAGGCCAAAGCTGCGCCAACGCTCTCTCAGCCGTGCACGCAGGTCGTCCTCATCCACATCGACAAAGACAGTCAGGTCAAAAATCTGTTTGAGACGATCCCAGGGCGACTGGTTGGCAAGGAGATAATTGCCCTCACAGACAATGATATCGACGGATTGCGGGATGAGACGGCCGCCTGCGCGGGCAATTTCAATCGCGCGATCAAAGACTGGGACAGCGACGACATCGTCCTCATTGGCCTTCAGGCGCTCAAGCATGTGGCGCAAGCCGTGAGCATCGAAGGTATCGATTGCGCCCTTGAAGGGACGGCGCTTCATCTCTTCCAGCACGGCATCGTCATAATGAAAGCCATCCATCGGAAAGAGCGCCGCAGACACGCTTTCGCCTGCGTTCAAGACGTCAACCACATGTTCGGCAATGGTGGACTTTCCCGATCCGGGCGCACCGGCAATCGCAATCATCGCACGCCGCCCATTGGCGCCGGCAAGACGCTTGAGGGTCAGGCCCGCAATTTTACGCGCGTTATCGTCAATAGTGTTCAAGGTGCTCGCCTCGATAATGGGTACTGTCAGAAAATCCGGTACTGGTTCGCCTTGTCGCGCAGGAATGCCAGGCCCTTGTCGAGAACCTCGTCAGCGCTGGGCGCAACCGGCCGCCACGTCGAAATCGCGCCCACCATGTCCTTCGGCATCGCGACAAAACTTTCGAGCGTCAGCACGCCCTTGAAACCGATGGCGGCGAGTGCGGAAAACACTTCGTCCCAGGCAACGTTGCCAAACCCCGGCGTGCCGCGGTCGCTTTCCGACATATGCATGTATTTCAGGTGGTTGCGGGCGGTGATGATGCCGTTTGCGATACCCTTTTCCTCCATGTTCATGTGGAAGGTATCGAGATGGATAAAGACGTTGTCCGCACCGATGCGCTCCACCAGCGCCACCGCCTGCTCGGCGGAATTGAGCAGATGATTTTCGTAGCGGTTCACGGTCTCGATGCCGAATTGCAGGCCGAGCGTTTTTGCGTGGCCCGCAGCCCGCGAAAGCGCCCTTGTCAGGTTGTCATATTCACCCGCTGTCGGGGGAAATCCGGTTCGCTCATTGGTGCCACCATAGGTGACCCCCGTCAGCGCCTCCGCCCCCATTTCTGCGGCTTTGTCGAGCGCGGCGTTCAGATGGTCGATAGCCGCGTCGGGACGCACCGACGCCCAGGCGGGCTCCGGCAGCACCAGCGAACAGACGGCGCGCAGACGGTACTTCTCCAGCAGGGCGCGCGTGTATTTTGCATCGACGGAGGGGATATCGATGAGCGGAATCTCGATGAAATCCTGACCGTAATCCGCGGCAGCGGCGATGGACCGTCTGGCGTTTTCGTGGTCCCATTTCAGAGACCACATCATTGCGTGAACACCGAAGCCTTTCACGTCATACCTTCTTTCTGAGAGATGCGAAGTAGCTTGAAAACAGGCCGCGCGCCGCCATGACGACAATCATCAGCACGCCCCAGAGCGCCGTTGCCAGATGCTGGTTGGCCCCGAGAAGATTGAGGCCGGACGATAGGAGCTGCAGAACGATGAGCGCCACGAAAACGGGCAGCACCCGACCGAAACCACCGAACGGATTGATGCCGCCAAGAAAGGCCGCCAGCACCGTGATTAGCAGATAGGATTCCCCGTGGCCGACACGGACGGAGTTGAAACGGGCAAGCATGATGATGCCGGCAACAGCGCACATCAGACCCGAGAGCGTGTAGACGAGAACCTGGATCTTGCGCGTATTGAGGCCGGAATAACGCGCGGCCTCGATGTTCGAGCCGATCATCAACAGGCCGAAGCCGAGCTTGGTGCGCGTCAGCAGCACATGCCAGAGCCCGACGCAGACGATGAAGATCAGAAGCGGGATCGGCAGACCGAGAAGCGTGCCGTGGCCAAGCGGCGCCATATAGGCGGGAAAACCCGAAACGTCACCGCCGCGTGTCAGAAACTCGCCAAGGCCACGCAAAAAAATCATCATCGACAGCGTCACCAGAATGGGGTGCGCGCGGGTGTAAGCGATCGCCGCTCCCGTCATGGCACCGGCAGCCCCGCCGGTGACAAGTGCGGCAAGGCAGGCCAGCAGAAATGCGCTCGGCGGCGCATCCACCCCGCCATGGACCTGCAGCACCCAAGCCGCAGCAAGACCTGACAGATTGGCGGCGAAGGTGACGGAAAGATTGATACCGCCCGTCAGAAGCGGCAGCAGCATCGCCAGTGTCAGCAGGCCGAGCTCCGGCAGCTGGAATGCGACCGAACCGAATGTCCCGAGCGAAAGAAAATTGTTCGCCAGCGTTCCAAAGATGAGCATGACCGCGATGAAGGCAATAACCGGCCCGGCCATATCGGCACCGAAGATCGCGTTGAATTTCCTGACAAGGCTGCTCATCGCCGGGCGCTCCCCTTCTCTGCGGATGTCCGTAAGGCGCTCGGCAGAAGCTTGTCGAACCGGGTGGAAGAGAGCGTGATGGCGATGAGGATGATGGCCCCGACGATCATCTTGAACGCAAAGGGAGAGACCCCCATCAGGTTGAGGCCGTTCTGGGTGATCGATACCATCAGCACCCCTAGCACGCAGCCGATGACAGACCCCTTGCCGCCGCCAAGCCGCGCGCCGCCAAGCACGGTTGCTGCAAGAACATCCAGCTCGCGGCCATAAAGCGCGTTCGGCACCACCTCCTGCGCATAATGCGCCTGCATGAGCCCGGCAATGCCCGCCATCAGGCCGAGCCAGCCGAAGGAGATGTAATGCATGGCACCGATATTGATGCCGAAGCGGCGAGCGCCTTCAGGGTTGTCGCCGAAGGCATAAAGTTTGCGCCCGACGGTGGTGCGCGAAATCATGAACCAGGTGGCGACACAGCAGAGGATCATGACGACAACGGGCAATGTCAGCTCGACCCAGGAACCATCAGGCATCTCACGCTCGTAAAGCACCACGCGCGTCGACAGCCACTCCGGCAGGTCGTAGATCGACACGCCCTTGGTGAAGAACATCAACAGCCCGAAGAAGATGTTGAAGGTGGAGATGGTCGCGACGATGGAAATGATGTTGAGCCGCCAGACGAGGAAGGCATTGACGAAACCGAGACCGAGGCCAACGGCGCCGGCGATGATGAAACCTTCCGCCCAGTTGCCGCCGCCGAGCGCATTGAGCGCCAGCACCGTCACATACTGGACGACGGAGGCCGCGACCGCGAAGGAGATGTCAATACCGCCTGAAATCAGCACCACGAGCAGGCCAACCGCGAAGATGATATTGACCGCCGAGACATTCAGCACGTCGAATGCATTGGAAATGGTGAGAAAGCGGTCGGTCGCAAAGGACAGTCCCGTGCAGAGCAGCACCATGACCACAAGCAGGGTAAATTCGGTCGTATGTCCGAGGATGAGCCTACGCATAGATGGCGGACTCCAGTTCGGTAAGCGACAGGCGTCGCGGATCATAGGTGGCGTGGAACCGGCCTTCGACCATGTGGATGACCCTGTCTGTATTGAAATAAACTTCCGGCGCTTCGTCGGAGATCACGATGATCGAGAGACCTTCTGCGGCGAGCTTGCGGACGATTTCGAAGATGCCGGCGCGGGCACCGACATCGACACCCACGGTCGGCGCGTCGAGGATGAGGATTTTCGGCCCGATCGCCAGCCACTTGGCAATCGCCACACGCTGCTGATTGCCGCCTGAAAGCGTGCGGATCGGATCTTCCGGCAATCCGATCTTGACGCCGAGCGCCGAAATCCAGCGGGAAACGACATCCGCCTTTTTCGACGGAGAGATCAGGCCACCGCTCAGCAAGCGGTCGAGAGAGGCCATGACGAGATTATCGGCAATGGACTGCGGCTGGTTCAGACCAAGCGAGAGCCGGTCCTCGGAAAGATAGGCGACACCCGCCCGGATCGCATCGCGGTTGGAATGGAAATCCACCCTCTTTCCATCGATGAGGATTTCACCCGATTGCGCCCGATGCATGCCGAACAGGGTCAAGGCCAGTTCCGTGCGGCCGGCTCCCAAGAGACCGGTTATGCCGAGCGTTTCTCCCCGCCGCAGATCGAACGAAACATCTTCAAATTCGCCGGCCCGGCTCAGCCCGCGCACCGAGAGAACAACGGGTTTGTCGTCGTGATCGGCGGCGATGACGGCGCTGTCGAAATTGCGACCGGTCATCAGTTCGGTCACCCGTGACTGGGTCATGCCTTCAACGGGAAAGACGCCAACAAGCGATCCATCCCGCAGCACCGTGATGCGGTCTGAAATCTCCAGCACTTCCGCAAGGCGATGCGAGACGAAGACGACCGCCACACCCGAGGCCGACAGGTTGCGGACGATGTCGATCAGATAATCGGTTTCGGACTGCGTGAGCGACGCGGTCGGTTCATCCATGAAAACGAGCCGCGCTTCCCCGACCAGCGCGCGGGCAATCGCCACGATCTGACGCTGGGCGATGGGCAGTTCCTTGAGCGGCTTATCAAGATCGATCTCGACGCCGAGCCGGGCCAGCGCCTTTTCGGCCGCCTGTTCGATGGCGCGTTTGTCGACCAGCCCGTATTTTCCATTCACCGCGTACTGGAAGCCGATATTCTCAGCCACCGTCATTTCATCGAACAGCGCCAGATCCTGCCAGATAACCTGGATGCCAAGCGATTGCGCAAGCGTCGGGGTCATCGCCGCTATCGGCTTGCCGTCGAAATAGAGTTCGGCGTCGCTTTCGGGCGTATAAACGCCTGTTATGACCTTGATCAACGTGCTTTTGCCACAGCCGTTTTCGCCGGCAAGGCAATGCACTTCCCCCGGATTGACCTCGAAGGAAACATCCTTCAGGGCGCGCACACCGCCGAAGGTGACTTTGACATTTTTGAGGGACAGGAGCGGTTCTGCGCTCATGATAACGTAAATCTCCTTCCGCCACGGCAGCTTTGCAGACGTGGCGCTCGGCATGTTTTCCTGATGAGGCGTCGCGCGCGTATCGCACCCGCGCGACGCCCTTGGCCTTGGGGAGGATCAGAGGCCCATGGAAACGAGCTTGTCGATGCTTTCCTTGTCGATCTTCAAAAGCTGGTCGACGACGATGGTGTTACCCTCGGGATTGATGGTGCCTAGACCTTCGATATTGTCGCCGGCCTTGGGCGTCTCGCCCTTGGCGATACGATCGGCGAGGGTGATGAAGACTTCACCGGCCTGCTTCGGGTTCCACATGAAGCCCCCCGTCAGCGCGCCTGATTTGATGAGCTTCGCGCCCTGCCCCGGCGAGAACGGGCCGATGACGAAGACCTTGCCATCCTTGCGCCGCTCTTCGACGGCGCGGCCGGCACCGATCGGCCCCTGCGAACCAAAGGCGAGGAAACCACTCAGGTCAGCATTGGCGGACATCAGGTCAAGCGCCGTCGAACGGCTCTTGTCGAGGTCTTCAGCGACACCGTAGCGATCGCCGACCAGCTTCATGTCGGGATAATTGGCCTTGATATAGGCGATGGCGGCATCCGCCCAGGCGTTATGAAGCGGAACCGTAAGCGAGCCGACGAAGACAGCATAGGAGCCCTTGCCGCCCATCTTTTCCGCCAGGAGCTTGCCATGCGCTTCACCGAAACCCTTGGCGGAGGCGAGCTCGAAATCCCAGTCAGCGCCAAGCTGCTTGGGCGATTCATGGGTGATGACCTTGATACCGGCTGCCTGGGCCTTTTTCAGCACCGGCTCCAGCACCTTTGCATCATTCGGCACGACGCCGATAAAATCGACCTTCTGGGCGATCAGGTCCTCGATGGCGCGAACCTGCAGCGCCGGGTCGGCGCTGGTCGGGCCGACCATGAAACCGTCAACGCCGAGCTTCTTGCTCTGCTCCTTGATACCGGCCTCCATGGCGTTGAACCACGGAATGCCGCCGATCTTGACGACGACGCCAACCTTCGGCCCTTCGGCAAAGGCGGCGGATGAAAGCAGCGCGAGCGACAGGCCGACCGCTGCAGCAATAATTTTCTTCATGATGTTCCTCCTCAAAAAATCGGCAACCGAAACCCGCCGCAGCCATTTCTCATCTGGCGCGTTCAAAATTTCTCATCTCGCTTATTCGAGACTCTCCCTTGCCACTCCCACAGCAACCATCTTGCACAATCGATATTGCCAAGTTGCACAATCGATGGTGCAATAACCATATCATGAAGCTCCCTTCCGTCAAGGGGACGCCTGCTCTAATAATTGGAATCAGTTGGGGAGATCACAGTGACGGGCATAAGTTCCAAGAAAGCCACCATTTATGACTTGTCGATATTGTCGGGCGCATCAGCCTCGACGGTAAGCGCCGTGTTGAACGGATCATGGCGCAAGCGGCGGATTTCCGAGGAGACTGCCGATAAGATTCTCTCGCTTGCCAAGGCGCATCGCTACACCACCAACCTGCAGGCCCGCGGTTTGAGGAGCTCGAAATCCGGTCTCGTCGGGCTTCTGGTGCCCGTTTATGACAACCGGTTCTTTTCCTCTATGGCGCAGACCTTCGAGGGGCAGGCGCGCAAACGCGGCCTGTCGCCCATGGTCGTCTCCGGTCGGCGCGATCCCGAGGAAGAACGTCGCACCGTGGAGACCCTGATCGCCTATTCGATCGATGCGCTCTTCATTGCCGGTGTGACCGATCCCGACGGCGTGCACCAGGTCTGCGCCCGCGCGGCGCTGCCGCACGTCAATATCGATCTTCCCGGCAAGTTTGCGTCCTCGGTCATTTCCGACAACAGGCGCGGCGCGGAAATACTGACATCGGCAATCCTTGCCCATGCGGCAAAAGGCGGGCCTCTCGGTCCTGATGACGTCATCCTGTTCGGTGGTCACGACGACCACGCCAGCCGCGCCCGCATCGACGGCTTCCACGCTGCCAAGGCCGCCTATTTCGGGGCTGAGAGTGGAGACGATATCGAGATTACCGGCTATTCCCCTCGCATGACGGAACTGGCTTTCGAAGGTTTCTTCGAGCGCAGGGGCCGCCTGCCCCGCTGTTTCTTCGTCAACTCATCGATAAATTTCGAAGGGCTGCTTCGTTTCATGGGGCGTCATGACGGTGAGACCTTCGGCGACATCGTGGTCGGCTGCTTCGACTACGACCCGTTCGCATCGTTCCTTCCCTTCCCTGTCTATATGATCAAGCCCGATATCGCGCAGATGCTCGAAAAGGGTTTCGAACTGCTGGAAGAGAACCGGAGCGAACCCGAGGTCATCATTATCGAACCGCAGCTCATTCCCCCGCGAACCGCGCTGGAAGGCCCGCTCGACGATATCTGGGACCCGGTTGCATTACGCCGCATGGGCAGATGAACGCGCGGAATACCGCTTGACCTCAACTGTGCTTGAGGTCGTACCGATTGCATGGTGCTTCACCATTGCAACGGGATAACGATGATAGAAAAACTCATGAAGATGCTGGAAGACGGACGGGACAGTCCGCTCCTGCGCTTTTCAATCGCGAGGACTCTGGCGGGCGCAGGGCAATTCGAAGATGCCGCGCATCATCTGCAGGAGGCTATCCGGCAGGACCCAGACTATTCGGCGGTCTGGGCCGAACTCGGCGAATGCTGCGCACGGTTGGGAGATGAGGACGGCGCCATTGCGGCGTGGGTGAAAGGCATGTCGGTGGCCATCAGGCGTGGCGACATTCAGGCCAAAAGGCAGATGGAGGTCCGGCTGCGACGTTTACGGTCACGCAGTTTAAAGGGCGTCAGTTGATAAGACGGGAATCACGGGCGCAACTCGGTCGCGTCGTTGCCAGCACAATCGAGCCCATGCGCAAAAAATCGCCGGAAGGTTAGCCAGATTTCATAAAACTGGCTATGATCGCCGGAAAAATCACGGGAGGCGGCTGTCGAGGGCCGGTGATTTATGGGTTTTTCGGATCACATCAAGGAAATCGAGCACGTCGGACAGGGCAGGAATACCGGCCGCGATGCGGTGGTGCTTGAATCCTGGCGGCGTTGTCTCGATACCTATCAGCTTGATCCGGCCAAGGCCCGCGAAGCCGTCATCGTTTCCGAAACATGCCTGCGCGAGCATCGCCAGCGGGCGGAAGACCTCGTCCACATCGCCCGTTCCGGCCTGGAGCGGCTGTACCGGCAGGTGGCGGAGCAGAATTACGTTCTGCTTCTGTCGGATCAGCAGGGAGTGACGGTCGAGTTTCTGGGCGACCCGTCATTCAACAACAATCTGCGCAAGGCCGGGCTTTACCTGGGCTCTGAATGGTCGGAACCGCGCGCCGGCACTTGCGCCGTCGGCGCCTGCATTGCCACCGGCGAAGCGCTGACGATCCACCAGACCGATCATTTTGATGTGACACATACGCCGCTTTCCTGTACCGCCGCCCCGATCTACGATACCCAGGGCGCACTCACCGCCGTACTCGATATTTCGCTGCTGAGTTCCCCCATCCTCAAGACCAGCCAGAACATGGCGCGACATCTGGTTTCGTCGACCGTGCGAAGGATCGAACTGGCAAATCTGATGGCCAGCAGCCGTCATGATCTCGTGCTGCGCTTTGCTGGCGCGCCCGAATTTCTGGATGTCGACCCCGAAGCGGCCCTGTCCGTCGATGGCTCTGGCCGGATAACGGGCATGACGCACGCCGCCGCCCGCCTTCTCGCCGCATCGCGCGGGCTTGACTGGCGCATGCCGGAACGCCTCCTCGGAGAGCGCGTGGAGGAGTTTTTCGAGGCCGGCTTCGATGAACTCGCCTCCCTCACCCGGTCAAGCCTGCCGCAGGAGAGGCGCATCGTCGTGAAGGACGGCACGGTGCTTTATGCGCACGCGATCGAACCGCAGCAGCGCCGGTCGACCGTGCCGCTTGCCCATCCGAAATCCCAGCCTGTCATGGAAGAGATCGGCGGCGATGGACCGGCGGTTCGAAACCTCAGGCGCAAGGTGGAAAAACTGGCGCCTGCAAAACTGCCGATCCTGCTGCAGGGCCAGACCGGAACTGGCAAGGAACATCTCGCCCGCATCATTCATGACGCCAGCGGCGTTTCCGGCCGCTTCGTCGCCGTCAATTGCGCCGCCATTCCCGAACAGCTGATCGAGAGCGAATTGTTCGGTTATCTGCCGGGAGCCTTCACGGGTGCGCTGGCGAAAGGACGCAAGGGACTGGTGGAAGAGGCACAAGGCGGAACGCTTTTCCTCGACGAAATCGGCGACATGCCGTTTGCGGCACAAAGCCGCCTTTTGCGGGTGCTGGCCGAAGGCGAGATTCTGCCCGTCGGTGGCTCCACCCCACAGAAGGTGGATTTCAGGGTGATTTCCGCATCCCACCGCCCCTTGAGCGACATGGTACGGACAGGTGATTTCCGCGAAGATCTCTACTACCGCCTGAATGCGGCCGTGCTAACCTTGCCGGCGCTTTGCGAGCGCGACGACTTCCCCTGGCTCCTCGATAGGCTTCTGGAAAAACATGGGCTGCCGGGTCGTCCCCTGACGCTCTCCAACGCCGCCCGGATGTCGATCCTTAGCCATCGCTGGCCCGGTAATATCCGCGAGCTGGACAATGCGATAGCCTTTGCCGCCGCCCTTTGCGATGACGGGGTGATTACGGCGGAAGACCTTCCCGATCAACTTGTCTCCGCAACGTCAGCCCTCATGATCGACAGTCGCGGTGCCGATCTCGGCGCGCTTCTGGCCGCCTGCAACGGCAATGTGTCGGAGGCCGCGCGCCGGCTCGGCATTGACCGCACGACCATGCACCGGCGAATGCGACGCCTCGGCCTCGGAAAGCCTCACCAGAAAAAGTGAGGCATGCGCCACGGCTGTCGCGCCACAGCTGTGGCGCCGTATAAAACCGTCACTCTGGTAAAACCCCGCGATTTCGGGCTTCCGGCACGGCAAACCGCGCTGGCACGGGCATTGCACCTTCTCTGGCATCAGGAGCCATCGAGGAGAGAACATGCGCGCGCTCAGATTTCATGCAGCCAGGGACCTGCGGGTTGAAGACATTCCCGAGCCGAAACGGCCGGGGCCGGGACAGGTTCTTGTCCGCAACCGATTCGTCGGCATCTGCGGCACCGATCTGCATGAATATAGTTACGGTCCGATCTTCATCCCCACCGAACCGCACCCCTTTACCGGCGCACATGGCCCGCAAATTCTCGGTCACGAATTCGGCGGCGTCGTGGAGGCCATCGGCGAAGGCGTCACCTCGGTCGGCGTCGGTGATCGCGTCTCGATCCAGCCGCTCATCATGCCGCGATCCGGTGACTATTTCGCCGACCGTGGCCTCTTTCATCTGAGCACGCAGCTGGCGCTGGTCGGTCTCAGCTGGGAAGGCGGCGGCATGGCGCAGGCGGCACTCGTCAACGAATATAACGTCCAGAAGATTCCCGACGAGATGACAGATGAAGAGGCCGCACTCGTTGAACCATCAGCGGTTGCTGTCTATGCCTGCGACCGCGGCGGCGTCACCGCCGGCAACAGCGTTCTGGTCACGGGCGCTGGCCCGATCGGCATGCTCACGCTTCTGGCAGCGCGTGCGGCCGGCGCTGCCCAGCTCTTCGTGTCCGATCTCAATGACGCCCGCCTTGAGCTTGCCCGCAGCATCGTCCCCGACGTCATCACCATTAACCCGAAGCGCGACAATGTCGGCGATGTCTTGCGCGCAGCAACGGAAGGCAAGGTCGGCTGCGATGTCGCCATTGAATGCGTAGGCAATGAACATGCGCTCAAGGCCTGCGTCGATGCGGTGCGCAAACAGGGCGTCGTCGTACAGACCGGGCTGCATCCGCATGAAAACCCGATCGACTGGTTCCAGGTGACATTCCGCGATCTGGAGATCAAGGGCTCATGGGCCTATCCGACCCATTACTGGCCGCGGGTCATCCGGCTCATCGCCTCCGGCCTGCTGCCGGCGACGAAGATCGTTACCAAGCGCATCACGCTAGATACGGCCGTGTCTGAGGGCTTCGATGCCCTGCTCGACCCCGCCGGCACCCATCTGAAGATCCTGATCGATCTTTCGAAATAGGCCTGCCTCCCAAGGCATGCCGGGAGAGGAGCCCGCTATGCCGAGGGCACAGGCTTTCGGGGCGGTGATTTCGCCGCTCCACCCATCAGACCAAGCACCATGGAGGAGATGAATATGCTTGATGTCAGTCCCGCCACTAAAATCGACACGGTTCTTTCCAAGCTCGGTAATGCGCTGGAAAATGGAGACATAGACGACGCCGTCAACCTGTTTCAGGCCGATTGTTACTGGCGCGACCTCGTAACCTTCACCTGGAACCTGAAAACGCTGGAAGGCCGTGAGCAGATCCGCGACATGCTGACGAGCCAGCTTTCCGCCATCAAACCCTCGGGCTTGGTGCAGGATGTGAAGGAGCAGGCCTCGGAAGGCGATGGCGTCACCGAAGGCTGGTTCGAGTTCGAGACCGGTGTCGCCCGTGGTTACGGCCATATCCGCCTGAAGGACGGGCTGATCTGGACATTGCTCACCACCATGAGCGAACTGAAGGGCCACGAAGAGCCGAAGGGCATCCGCCGCCCGATGGGCGCGGAGCATGGCCACGACCGCAACCGCCGGACCTGGAAGGAAAAACGCGAGGCTGAGGCCGCCGAACTCGGCTATTCGGAGCAGCCCTATGTCGTCATTATCGGCGGCGGACAGGGCGGTATTGCGCTCGGCGCGCGGCTTCGCCAACTCGGTGTGCCGGCGATCATCATCGAGAAGAATGAACGGCCCGGCGACAGCTGGCGCAAGCGCTACAAATCGCTCTGCCTGCATGACCCCGTCTGGTACGACCACCTGCCCTACATTCCGTTCCCGGAAAACTGGCCCGTCTTCACGCCGAAGGACAAGGTGGGAGACTGGCTGGAAATGTACACAAAAGTCATGGAGCTGAATTATTGGGGCTCCACCACCTGCAAGTCCGCCCGATATGACGAGGCGACGGGCGAATGGACCGTGGTTGTCGACCAAGCGGGCAACGAGGTCGTGCTGCGGCCGAAACAGCTGGTGCTGGCGACAGGCATGTCAGGCAAGGCGAATATCCCGAAATTCCCCGGACAGGATGTCTTCAAGGGCGAGCAGCAGCACTCCTCGCAGCATCCGGGTCCGGACGCCTACGCCGGCAGGAAGGTCGTGGTGATCGGTTCCAACAACTCGGCGCATGATATCTGCGCAGCGCTCTGGGAAGCGGGCGCTGACGTCACCATGCTGCAACGGTCCTCCACCCATATCGTCAAATCCGGCTCGCTGATGGATATCGGTCTTGGCGACCTCTATTCCGAGCGGGCGGTGGCAAACGGCATGACCACGCGCAAGGCCGACCTTATCTTCGCCTCCCTGCCCTACAGGATCATGCATGAATTCCAGGTTCCCGTTTACGATCGCATTCGCGAACAGGATGCCGACTTTTATGCCGCGCTTGAGAAAGCCGGTTTCATGCTCGATTTCGGTGACGACGAGTCCGGCCTCTTCATGAAATATCTGCGGCGCGGATCGGGTTATTACATCGATGTCGGGGCCTGCGACCTCGTGATCGACGGCTCGATCAAGCTGAAATCCGGGGTGGATGTCTCGCACCTGACGGAGAATGCCGTGGTGCTGAAGGACGGCACGGAACTGCCTGCCGATCTGGTGGTCTATGCGACCGGCTATGGTTCGATGAATGGCTGGGCGGCCGATCTCATTTCGCGTGAGGTGGCGGACAAGGTGGGCAAATGCTGGGGCCTCGGTTCCGACACCACCAAGGATCCCGGCCCATGGGAAGGCGAGCAGCGCAACATGTGGAAGCCGACACAACAGCAGGCGCTGTGGTTCCACGGCGGCAACCTGCATCAATCGCGGCACTATTCGCAATATCTCTCGCTCCAGCTAAAGGCGAGACAGGTGGGCCTGAAAACACCCGTTTACGGCCTTCAGAAGCCACATCATCTGTCCTGACCCTAAGGGAGTTCCGGCCCGTCTCGATGAGGCGGGCCGGGCGTTTTTACGACTGGGACCTATCGGATTGCCAGAACCGGTAAAGCTCCGCGACATTGCCGCTGGTCATGAGCGGCATTGCCGCCTTCAGTTGCTCCGCCGGCCACTCCCACCATTTCATCTCGAGCAAGAGGGCGATGCTGCCATCATCAAACCGCTTGCGGATCGTCTTTGCGGGATTGCCGCCGACAATGGCATAGGGCTCGACATTCTTCGTCACCAGCGCCCGCGTTCCGATCACGGCGCCATCACCAACCGTGATGCCGGGCATGATGATGGCTTCCGAGCCTATCCAGACATCGTTGCCGATGACGGTGTCGCCCGCCGGCAGATAACCATTCCCTGCATTTTCGAACTCCGGCACCTCGGGCATGAAGAAAAACGGGAAGGTGCTGACCCACTCGTTGCGATGGCCCTGATTGCCCGCCATGATGAAGGCGGCGCCCGAACCGATCGAACAGAAGCTTCCGATCACCAGCCTGTCCGCGCCTTCATCCGACAACAGATAACGGGCGCAGTCCTCAAAGCTGTGGCCGTGATAATAACCGGAATAATAGCTGTATTTCCCGACCACGAGGTTCGGGTTCTTGACCTGCTTGTCAAGCGTGATGCCCCGGAACGGGCTTTCGAAGTAGTTTTCCATTGGAGTAATCTCACTGCATATGTTCGCACTCGCTTGCCTCAAGGCAAGCCGACGCCGAGCGCCAAGCCTGTCGGCTTTTCGCTCGATGCTCCTCACGCAACGGCGGGAGCTAGATGCAGGTGATACTCGAGGCTTTTATCATGCAGTCTGGTTACCGCAAAAACCGGCGAAGGCCAAGCCAAGACATGTATGAAGCCTGCAATGGCTGACATCGGAATTCCGCCGGCACATAACGCAACAGCGGGGACTTCTCCCCGCTGTCCTCGTTAATTCGGCATATTCAACGCATCGCCGGCGCGGGCGTCCTTGGCCCGCGCCCGCGACGACTTCGGTCTTAGTAATGGACCGACTGGGAATCGATCGGCGTTACCTTCGGCGGGGCGAACTTTGTCAGGTCGATCCCGTCTACAGCGGAGCGATATTCCTCGATGCTCGGTGTGCGGCCGAGGATGGCCGAGAGCACCACGACCGGTGTGGAGGCAAGAAGCGATTCACCCTTCTTTTCGGCGCTGTCTTCAACGACACGTCCCTGGAAGAGACGAGTGGACGTTGCCAGAACCGTGTCGCCCTTTGCCGCCTTTTCCTGGTTGCCCATGCAAAGGTTGCAGCCCGGACGCTCGAGATACAGGATGTTTTCGTATTCGGTGCGGTTGGACGTCTTCGGATTGGCGTCATCGAACTCGAAGCCGGAATATTTCTGGAGGATTTCCCAATCCCCTTCCGCCTTCAGCTCATCGATGATGTTGTAGGTCGGCGCGGCGACGACGAGCGGCGCCTTGAACTCGACCTTGCCTTCAGCCTTTTCGATGTTCCGCAGCATCTGCGCGACGATCTTCACGTCGCCCTTATGCACCATGCAGGAGCCGACGAAGCCGAGATCGACCTTCTTGGTCGCGCCGTAATAGGATACCGGGCGGATCGTGTCGTGTGTGTAGCGTCTCGAAACGTCGTTGTTGTTAACGTCAGGGTCGGCGATCATCGGTTCGTTGATGACATCGAGGTCGACAACAACTTCAGCGAAATATTTCGCATTGGCGTCCGGCTTCAGGGCTGGCGTTTCACCTGAACGGATTTCCGCAATGCGTTGATCTGCCTTGTCAATCAGGCCTTTCAGCGTCTGGGCGGCATTGTCCATGCCCTTGTCGATCATGATCTGGATGCGCGACTTGGCGATCTCCAGAGATTCGATCAGCGTCTCATCTTCGGAAATGCAGATCGACGCCTTGGCCTTCATTTCGGCTGTCCAGTCAGTGAAGGTGAAGGCCTGGTCGGCGAGCAGCGTGCCGATGTGGACTTCGATAATACGGCCTTGGAAGACGTTGTCGCCGTGCTGCTGAAGCATCTGTGCCTGCGTAGCGTGCACCACATCACGGAAGTCCATATAAGGCTGCATCGTCCCCTTGAAGGTAACCTTGACCGACTGCGGGATCGGCATGGTCGCCTCGCCAGTCGCCAGCGCCAGTGCAACGGTGCCAGAGTCCGCACCAAAGGCAACGCCCTTGGACATGCGGGTGTGGCTGTCGCCGCCGATGATGATTGCCCGGTCATCAATGGTGATGTCGTTCAGCACCTTGTGGATCACGTCCGTCATGGAGTGATAGACGCCTTTCGGGTCACGCCCTGTGATGACGCCGAAATTGTGCATGAAGGACATGAGCTTCGGGGTGTTCGCCTGCGCCTTCTTGTCCCAGACGGAGGCCGTGTGGCAACCCGACTGATAGGCGCCATCCACCAGCGGCGAAATGACGGTGGCCGCCATCGCTTCCAGTTCCTGGGCGGTCATCAGACCAGTGGTATCCTGCGAGCCGACGATATTGACCTTGACGCGAACGTCGGAGCCGGCATGCAGCACCTTCCCGGGCGTGACGCCGACGGCATTGCGGTTGAAAATCTTCTCGACGGCGGTCAGGCCCTGTCCTTCGATGGAGATTTCCTTGTTGGGCGCGAACACAGGTGTCGCATCGACGCCGAGCGTTTCAGCGGCGAATGTCTGGAGCTTCTTGCCGAAGACGATGGCGTAGGAGCTGCCGGCCTTCATGAACTCCATCTTCTGGGGGGTGAAGGAAGATGCGAGATCGACAAGCTCGGTGCCGTTTTCATCCCGCAGCTTGCGGTTCTTGGCGTCGATCTTGAGAACTGTGCCGGTTTCGACCGAGTATTTCTGCTCGAGGATCGGATTACCGTCATTGTTGAGGATCGGCTTGCCGTCTTCGCCGAGCTTCTTCACCCAGTTCTTGAGGTTGATGCCGATACCGCCAGTCACGTCGACAGTGGTGGCGAAAATCGGCGAAATGCCGTTGGTGCCGGCGACGATGGGGGCGTAGTTGACGAAGGGCACATAGGGGCTGGCCTGCTTGCCGGTCCACAGCGCCACGTTGTTGACGCCGGACATGCGCGACGAGCCGACGCCCATCGTGCCCTTTTCGGCAATCATCATGACGCGCTTGTCGGGGTGCTGCCTCTGCAGCGCGACGATTTCAGCCTGCGCTTCCGGCGAGATCATACACTGGCCGTGCAGCTGGCGGTCCGAGCGCGAATGCGCCTGGTTGCCGGGGGAAAGAAGGTCGGTCGAAATATCGCCTTCGGCGGCGATGAAGGTGACGACCTTGATCTCGTCTTCAACGTCGGGAAGCTTGGTGAAGAATTCGGCCTTGGCGTAGCTTTCCAGCACTTCCCTGGCGATGGCGTTGCCCGCCTTGTAGGCATCGCGCAGGCGGAACATGTCGGCATCGTAAAGGAAGACCTGGGTCTTCAGCACTTCGCCGGCGGCGGCAGCAATCGCAGTGTCGTTGCCGAGCGCGATGTCGAGCAACACGCGGATCGACGGGCCGCCCTTCATGTGCGACAGCAGTTCCAGCGCGAAGGAAGGCGTGATTTCCGGCACGATCGCTTCGCCGAGAATGATCTGCTTCAGGAAGGCAGCCTTGACACCCGCAGCACTCGTCGTGCCCGGCAGGGTGTTGTAGATGAAGAACTTCAGGGCATCGGCGCGATGCTCGCTGCCGGCATCCTTGATCAGCTCGATAATCTCGGCCGTCAGTCCACCGTCATCAATCGGCTTGGGCGCGAGACCCTGTGGTTCTCTGCTTTTGATTTCAGCCAGGTAATCCAAATAAAGTGTCATCGCGATCCCAACGTCATGGTGTCTGTGGAGCCAAACACAACGCCACCGGCAGGTAGCGTTGAAAGCCCCGGGTTTCTGTCGTTTTCGACTACGCCAACCGGGGGCCGCTGACAAGATGCCGCACTCCGGTAAAGAACGAGTGGACGGATAAAATGCCGCTTTCGAGGCACTCAGCGCTGGCCTGGTGTCATCCTCATAAAGTTGCAGCCAATAGCTCATTTCACCCGGAAGTTTTCCAGCCTCGTCCGTTAAGGATTTATTAACCAAATGGGCGCGAATATTAGCTTATTCTAATTACTCGTTATCGGAGTAATTCGAGATCGCGTATGGCGAAATCGGCAGCGCGAAGCTTGGGGAGGCAGCATGCGGTTTTCTATATCAAGCTATTTGTTATCGCTGGCGGCACTGGTTTTCACACCGGCATCAAGCCTTGCGCAGGTCGCCTCGACGAATTTCACGGTGCAGATCACCATTCAGGCGGCATGCCAGATCAACTCGGCCGGCAATCTCAATTTCGGCACCAATGGCGTAATCGGCAGCGATATCGATGCGACCAGTGATGTTATCGTGCAATGCACGGCCAGCACACCCTTCAGCCTGGGCCTCAGCGCCGGCGCCGGCTCGGGGGCGACGGTCGCCAACCGGCTGATGACGTCGCCCGCCGGCGCGACCATTTCCTACTCGCTTTATACGACTGCGGCACATAGCACGGTGTGGGGGAACACCGTGGGGACGGACCGGCAAACGGGAACGGGAACCGGGGCACCGCAGACCTTCACTGTCTATGGGCGCGTACCTGCCCAGACGACACCCGCGGTCGGCGTCTATACCGATACGGTGACGGCCACGCTCAATTACTGATCGCCATAGGGAGGATCGCGCATGCGTCTTTTTACCTTAGCGGCTGCGTTTTTTGCCGGTTTGAGTGTTTCACCTTCACAGGCTGCCTCGCTACGGGTCGCGCCCGTTCTTCTGGATCTTAAAGCGCCCACGGCGGCCTCCAGCCTTCGCATCTGGAACGATGCAAAAACTCCGATCAACGTTCAGGTGCGTATATTCCGCTGGACCCAGCAGAACGGGCAGGACGTCTATACGGCGGCGCAGGACGTCGTCGCCAGTCCGCCGATGACGCAGTTGAAGGGAGGCGCGGAAAACCTTATCCGCATCGTCCGGCTTTCCAAGGCGCCCCTGCGGGCCGAAGAGAGTTACCGCGTCATCGTCGATGAGTTGCCGCCGGCGGGAAGACCACAATCCGGCACGGTCAACCTTGTGGTGCGCCACTCCATCCCCGTTTTCTTCTCACCCGCCTCCACAGGCGATGCGGAACCGGCCTGGAAGATAACGCCACAGGGCAATGACTACAGGGTCTCGGTGTCCAATACGGGCGAGAGGCGGATAAGGATCGCCAACCTGATGCTTTCCGGCGGCAACGGGCAGGCGATTGCCCGGCAGCAGGGGCTGGTGGGATATGTGCTTGGCAAATCCGCCGCAAGCTTTGTGGTTCCGGCAACGGGCGGCAAAAAGGGCGGCGGCACGCTGAAGATTTCGGCAGACAGCGAAGGCGGCCCCGTCAATGCGACGGCGCGCGTCTCGGGCGGCTGACCTTGCCGTTTTGACGATTGCCGCTCTGACGGTCATTTCATCGGGCAGTTTCTCCATGGCGCAGGACATACCCCCTGCGGCGCAACCAGCCTCTTTTGCCGCAAAAGAAGCGGGACAGTTTCAGCTCGAAGTCTACATCAACGATGTTTCGACAGAACTGATCGCCACATTTCGTCAAAACGACGCCGGATCGTTTCTCATCGAGCCGGAGCAGCTGAACAATATCGGGATCTCTCCGGTTGAAAGCGCAGTCGGCGATGATGGCTGGATCGACATTTCCCGGCTTCCAGACGTGGTGGCGCGTTACGATGAAGGCACCCAGTCCATGCATTTCACCCTGCCAATGGCTGCGCGGGCAAACAGGGTGATCGACGCCTCTGGCAAGAATGCGACGGAGGAGGATGACGAAACGCAGGAAAAGGCCGCGAGCGATTTTGGAGGTGTGGTGAATTACACGATCTATGGCTCCTCCGGCGGCAACAAATGGTCTGACATCGCCGATTTCAACGGCGTATCGGCCCTCCTGGAAAGCAGGGTCTTCGGTCCGCTCGGCGTGCTGTCCTCGTCTCAGGTTCTGAGTACATCCCGCCTGTCGGAGTTCGACACCCAGCGCCTCGATACCACCTGGAGCTATTCAGACGAGGAAACGCTGACGAGCTACCGGGCCGGCGATCTCATCACCGGAGGGCTGAGCTGGACACGCCCGACGCGGCTCGGCGGCCTGCAGATCCGCCGTAATTTCGACCTGCGGCCGGATATCGTTACCATGCCGATGCCGGAATTTGCCGGTTCAGCGGCCGTGCCCTCCACCGTCGATGTCTATGTCAACAATATCCGCCGCCTGTCGCAGGATGTTCCCGAAGGCCCCTTCTCCATCACAAATCTTCCCGTCATAAGCGGCGCGGGCAATGCGCGGCTGGTGGTGCGGGATGCGCTGGGCCGCGAAACCGTATCCGAAACGCCCTTTTATACGTCACCGGACCTGCTGGCGAAGGGTCTCGTCGATTTCTCGGCGGAACTCGGTTTTGCCCGGCGCAATTACGGAACCTCTTCTTTCGATTACGACGAAAAATTGCTCGGATCAGCGACGGTTCGTTACGGCCTGTCTGATGGCCTGACGCTGGAGGGCCATGCGGAAGGCGGCGAGGATTTCTATAATATCGGCCTTGGCGGCGTCTTCACGCTTGGAGCCTATGGGCTGGCGGCGGTTTCCGGCGCATCCAGCCGCTTTGGCGAGGAAAGCGGCTACCAGCTCTCCGCAAGCGTCGAAGCCGAATTGCTCGGGCTCAAATTTCACGCCCGGTCGCAACGGGCATTCGGCGATTATCACGACATGGCGTCGGTCTCCGCCGACAGCTCGACACTCAGGACGATATCCGGCCTGCTGAGCGCGCGGCCGCCGCGAGCCGTGGATCAGATTTCCGTTTCCACACAGCTTGCTTTCGATGAAACGAGCCTGAACTTTTCCTATACGCAGGTGGAAACCTTCGATGAGAGGAAATCCCGGTTGCTCGGCCTTTCCGCCACGCGGCCGTTCGGCGAGAACGGCAATATCTTCATCACCGCCTATAGGGACCTTGAGGACAGCAAATCCTACGGCGTCTTCGCGGGCCTGTCCTGGTCGTTCGGCGGCGGCGTCTCCGGCTCGGCCGGCATGTCGTCAGATGCGGATGGATATTCGCTGACGGCAGAGATCGGAAAATCCGAAGAGCAGGCCGAGGGAAGTTATGGCTGGCGTCTGCGCGGCTCGACCGGCGGCAATGACATCGCATCCGTTTCCGGCAGTTACCGCGGCAGCGCGGCCCGCGTTTCGGCGGGCGTCGATCAATTCAACCGCACGACACAGGCCTATGCGCAGATCGAAGGATCGATAGCGCTCGCCGGCGGCGATGTCTTTGTCGGCAACCGGATCGATGACGCTTTCGCGGTGGTGGATGCGGGCGCGCCCGGCGTCGATATCCTGCTGGAAAACCGCCCTATCGGCCAGACCAACCGCCGCGGCAAGATATTGCTTCCGAACCTGCGCTCCTATGACGTCAACAACATCACGCTCGACCCCAGCAATCTCCCGGTCGACGCCCGCATCGACCGCACGAAACAGACCGTGACGCCAGCGGAGCGGGCTGGAGCGGTGGTCAATTTCAAGGTGCAAACCGAGGGTCAGGTGGCGCTGGTGACGCTGAAAGACGAAAGCGGCCAATTCATCGAAACCGGATCAACAGGCAAAATCGACGACAAGCGCGATTTCGTCGTCGGTTATGACGGGCAGGCCTATCTCGACAATATCAGCGACACGCATCGCCTCCGCATCATGCAGCCGACGAAAGGCGAGTGCGAGGCGCAGATCACCGTCCCCTCTGCCGGCGAGACGCGCGCAACTCTCGAAACCCTATGCAGGAGCATCCAATGAAGGTCCTGACCCGTGCCGCCCTTGCCATCGCCGCTTTCCTCTCCGCTTCACCGGTTCTGGCCCAAAGCTGCACCTTCAACATGTCGGATATGAATTTCGGCTTCGTCAATCTCGCAGGCGGCAGCGCCGTGGACACGACGGCGACATTGTCAGTCACCTGCTCCAACCCCTTGTCGCTGGCGCTTTCCATCCGCATCTGCCCCAACATCAATGCCGGAAGCGGCGGGCAGTCGGGCGGCATCCGCCGGATGCTTCAGGGCAGCAACATTCTCAATTACCAGCTTTACCAAAACGCGGCGCGGACGACCTCCTGGGGATCGGTCACACAGCCCGCACTCGGCTCGCCTCCGCCAATCGATATGGCGCTGCCGCTCCTGATCAACACCACGAGCCGCACGGTCTATGGCCGGATCAACGCCGGTCAGGCCTCGGCAGCGCGCGGCCTTTATCTTTCCAGCTTCGCCGGCGCGGAAACGAGCTTCACCTATACGACATTTACCCTGCTCGCACCGAGCTGCTCTTCCGTGACCCAGAACCCCACGCAGGTGCCGTTCAACGTGTCGGCCGCAGTGGCGCCCACCTGCATCATCTCGGCCCAGAATATCGATTTCGGCAGTCACGGCGTGTTGAACACGGCAGTCAATGCGACCGGAGCGATCAATCTGACCTGCACCACCAATCTGAACTACAGTGTGACGCTCAATGGCGGCCTGAGCAACAGCCCGCCAGCCGCGCGCCAGATGGTGCAGTCGGGCGCATCGATAACCTATGGTCTCTACCGCGACGCGAACCGCACGAATGTCTGGGGAAGTGCAGCGGGGGAGATAGTCACTGGCACCGGCACAGGCAGCCTGCAGACATTGACCGTCTACGGACGCGTACCGGCGCAGAACACGCCGGCACCGGGAAACTACTCCGACACGGTGGTCGTAACGGTGAACTACTGAGGGGCCGAACGAACCTCTGACTTTCCAAGTTCCAGCCGCCGATCGATGCCGATGCCGGCGAGAAACGCCTCATCATGGCTGACGACCAGCAAGGCGCCGTCATAGGCCCGAAGGCCAGCCTCCACGGCGGCGATGGAATCGATATCGAGATGGTTCGTCGGCTCATCAAGGATCAGCAATTGCGGAGGCTGCGGGCCTCCCAGAACACAGGCGAGACCTGCCCTGAGCATCTGCCCGCCCGAGAGTGTTGCAACGATCTGCAAGGCGGCATCGGCACGAAACATGAAGCGCGCAAGCGCGGAGCGGCAGGCATTTTCCCCGGCCTGCGGGTTGAGTCTAAGGAAGTTGTCGCGGATGGACAGGTTCGCATCGAGCAGGCTGACCTGCTGGTCGAGAAACACGGACTTCACCCCGACATGTACCACCCCTTCAAATGGCGGCAGGTCCCCCGTGATCACTGAAAGCAGCGTCGTTTTTCCCGATCCGTTCGGACCGGTCGCGGCAACACGTTGCGGCCCGGTGATTTCGAAAGAAAGATCGCGAAGCACGGGTTGGTCGGCCCGATACCCCGCCGTCAGGTTCTGCAGGTTGAGCACGGTTTTTGTCGCGTGCAGCCCGCTGGGCGGCAATGTGACGCTGACGCCCTGCAGGATTTCGATCCGCTCCCGCGCCGTCTTCAAATCTTCCGTCGCCTCGGCTGTCAGGCGGCTGGCCAGATTGGTATTGTCACCGCTCGTCTTGTCGGCGCGCCTTTTCATCGCGCCGACAAGGATACGGGGCATGTCTCCCCTCGCCGCTTTTGCAGCACCCCTGCTGTCACGGCGAGCCTTGCGCTCCAGCGCCTCCTGCGACCGGCGTCTGACCTTGGACAGACGTTTTTCCGCATGCGCAAAGTCCTGTTCGGCGGCGGCCAGCTCCAGCGCTTTCTGTGCGCGGTAGTGGCTCCAGTTGCCGCCGTAACGGGTTGCTCCGAGCGTGGTCATTTCGACGATTGCATCGAGGGTTTCGAGAAGTTCCCGATCATGACTGACGACGATCGCTCCGCCATGCCAGACCGCCAGAAAATCGGCGACGAAAATGCGCCCGTCCCGATCGAGATTATTCGTCGGTTCGTCGAGGATCAGGAAGTCGGGAGCGGCGTGGATTTGAGCCGCAAGTGCGGCCCGCGTGCGCTGCCCGCCGGACAGCGCCGAAAGCGGTGTGGAGGGCAAGGCATTCAGCCCGACCTGCGCCAGGGCCCCGGCAATTTTGTCCTCCAGCATCCAGTCGATATCTTCAAGCGCTGCGAGAGTGGCCGTTCCCGCCTGCGCACGGGCAAGGACCTCAAGTGCATCGCGCGCGTCAAAAAGGTCGGCGACGGTCTCTTCCGGCGCCACCTGCACGCTCTGGCGCAGAAGATTGACGCTGCCCGAGGCGGAAACCGTGCCCGCGGATGGCGACAGTTCCCCCGCAATCAGTTTCAGAAGCGTCGTCTTGCCGACGCCGTTGCGCCCGACAAGGCCGGTGCGTTCCGCTCCGAAGCGAAGATTGATGTTGGAAAAGAGCGGATGACCGTCAGGTGTTGACCACGAAAGGTCCGAGAGAGTGATGGAATGCGGCATGGATATGGGTTCCCCTGATGACAAGGCATTGCGGCTTTGTGATCGGGTGGAAATCCATGGTTCACCGTCCTGTTGGTGTTGCGCAGAACACGCCCTTACGCGAAAAAAGCGGCGTGTTCGTGGCGTGGGTTCAGTGTTCGGGAAGGGAACGCCGGGGGAAACCCCGGCGTTTCGTTTTTTCAGGCCACCAGCCCCTTGGTCAGCTCCAGCGCCTGCCGTTCAAACAGCCGGCGATAGATGCCGTCATGGAGGCGGATAAGCGCCTGGTGGTCACCCTCTTCGACAATCTTGCCCTTGTCGAAGACCAGCAGCCGGTCCAGCGCCCTGACCGTGGAAAGCCGGTGCGCGATGACCAGTGTGGTGCGGCCGACCATCAGCCGTTCCATTGCCTGCTGGATCTGCACTTCGCTTTCACTGTCGAGACTGGAAGTCGCCTCGTCCAGTATCAGCACCGGCGCATCCGCGAGGAAAGCACGGGCAATGGCCACACGCTGACGCTCGCCGCCGGACAGCTTGACACCACGCTCGCCCACCATCGTCTCATAACCCTTGGGAAGGGACATGATGAAATCATGGGCGCTCGCCTGTTTCGCCGCCTGCTCGATCTGACGCCGCGTGGCGTCCGGCCGGCCATAGGCGATGTTTTCCGCCAGCGTGCGGTGGAACAGGATGGGCTCCTGCTGCACGATGGCGATCTGGCCGCGCAGGCTCGACTGCGTGACCCCGGCGATATTCTGGCCGTCGATGCGGATCGCACCCGACTTGACGTCGTAGAGCCGCTGGATGAGCTTGACGAAGGTTGTCTTGCCCGAACCGGAATGGCCGACCAGGCCCACACGTTCACCCGCCTTGATGGTGACCGAAAAGTCATCATAAAGCGGTGTGGTATGCGCGCCATACTGGAAGGTGACGTGATCGAAGACGATCTCGCCCTTTCCGATCTTGATCGGTCCGGCATCCGGCCTGTCTTCGATGCCAAGCGGCATCTTGTCCAGCAGCACCAGCTCTTCCATGTCGTTGACGGCACGTTGCAGGTTGCGGATATCCTGCCCCACATCGCGCAGGTAACCCTGCAGCACGAAGAACATCGCCAGCACGAAGGCGATGTCGCCCGGTGTCGCCAGCCCCTGTCGCCACATGATGAGGCCGGTGCCGAGAATGCCGGCCTGCATGGAGACCATCATGAAGCTCTGGATCGTGCCGTTCAGCGTGCCACGCTTCCATGTCCTGCGTGTGCGGTTGTCCCACTTCACCAGCACATGGCCCAGGCGCGTTTCTTCGCGGGTCTCGGCGCCGAAGGCCTTGACCACCGAATTGCAGCTGATGGCATCCGCCAGCGCGCCGCCAAGCCGGGTATCCCAGGCATTGGCCAACCTTGCCGCCGGCGAGACATAACCCATCGAAAGCCCCACCGTGACGCCGACATAGATCAGCGAGCCGAGACCGACGATCAGGCCCATGACCGGCCAGTAGCTGCCGAGCACGATGGTCGCGCCCACCAGCATGACGATGGAAGGCAAAAGCGCGACGAGCAGCAGGTCATTAAGCGAATCCAGCGCCCACATGCCGCGTGTGATCTTGCGCACCGTGGAACCGGCAAAGCTGTTGGCATGCCAGTCGGTGGAGAAACGCTGGACCTTGTGGAAGCCGTTATGAGTGACATCCGCCATGGTCTTCAGGGTGAGCCTGATGATGCCATTGAAGATGAACCAGCGCAGCACCACGCTCACCAGCCCAAGCGACACAACGATGAC
Organism: Agrobacterium sp. CCNWLW155; assembly: GCF_036888815.1. NCBI lineage: Bacteria > Pseudomonadati > Pseudomonadota > Alphaproteobacteria > Hyphomicrobiales > Rhizobiaceae > Agrobacterium > Agrobacterium sp. CCNWLW155. The sequence goes on along the minus strand of NZ_JBAKFW010000006.1, from coordinate 249,347 downwards.
GAAGGCGCGCAACGCCCCATCGCCCCTATTGCCAGCGCCGTTACCGCCGGCAATGGCATCGACGATCTGGCCGGAAAAGACCGGCACCATCACTTCGGCCAGCGTGCTGGCAATTACCAGCACGATGATGAAACCCACCAGCGCCGGCCGGTTGCGCCAATGGTTGAAAACAAAGCCGAGCACATTGCGATATGCATCAGCGCGAAAATCGAGCTTCTTGCGTGACATTTTAGCCAGCCCGGCGCGATGGATTCGGCAACCGGTCCTCAAAACGGTAGTTGGATGGCACAGCCCGGGCAGGAGACAAAATTATCCCATCAGATCAATCGGGCTATGAAGGAAAACAGAACCGCATGTCGGGCGCGCTCAGGGCGGGCCGCGAATGGATACGACCTAGTGGCGGGCCATTCCCTGCGGGAGGGTTTTGATGAATACTGGTGTCATGCAACGCCTCCCTTTGTTCGATCTGACGCGGTATTGAGATTTGTAACTCAGTAGTTGGAGCTTGCCAAGCGGGTTTTTACAACCGGCTGGTGAGTGATGCGGAAACGCCACACCGGCTGAATGCGACGGTATAAACCGTGGCCGATGCGACGGACGCGCCGGCCACGATTTTATCAGGTTGGATGCACGGCGGAAAATCGGAATGGTGCCTGCCGTTGCCGCTCAGTCCATCTGCACATTCGCGTCCTTGACCACAGGTCCCCACTTGGCGATCTCAGCCGCAACGTGGGTTTTCAGTTCATCCGGCGAAGAGGCGACGATCTTGGCGCTGAAATCCGCCATGCGTGCGGCCACCGCCGGATCGGCAAGCGCCTTCTTGGCGGCGGCGTTCAGCTTGTCGACCACCTCGGCCGACGTGCCGGCGGGCGCAAAGAGCGCGTTCCAGGTATAGGTCTCATAACCAGGCACCGTCTCGGCGATGGTCGGCAGATCCGGGAAAGATGATGCACGCTCCTTGGTGGTGACGCCGAGCGCCCGCAACGTGCCGGATTTTATATGTCCCGATGAAGAGGGCAGATTGTCGAACATGATCGAAATCTGGTTGCCGAGCAGATCGTTGAGCGCCGGGCCGGCACCCTTATAAGGGACATGCTGCATGCTGACGCCGGCCATGCTCTTGAACAGCTCGCCGGAAAGATGCAGCGGGGTGCCGTTGCCGGAAGAGGCATAGGCATGTTTGTCCGGCTCGGCCTTCAGCAGGGCAATAAGCTCTGCGACGCTGTTGACGTTGAGCTTCGGATTGACGACCAGCACATTCGGCACCACCACCAGCAGCGAGACCGGCGTGAAATCCTTCTCCGGATCATAAGGCTTGGTCTTGAGAATAAGCGGGTTGAGAGCGTGGGTGGCAACCGTGCCCATCAGGATCGTGTATCCGTCGGGTTCGGCGCGGGCCACGCGGTCTGCACCAAGATTGCCGCCTGCGCCGGCGACATTTTCAACGACGATCTGCTGGCCGAGTTCATCACCCATCTTCTGCGCGATAACACGCGCGACCACATCGGTGGAACCGCCCGCCGCGAAAGGAACGACCAGAGTAATCGTTCGCTCGGGGAAGCCCTGCGCGCTCGCAGCCGTTCCCAGCATTCCCAAAGAAACCGCCGCGGCGGCAAGTTTCAGCACCGTGCGCCGTTTTGAAGACCGGTAAATCATGAACCCTCCTGTAACATGGCCTCCTCGCCATGGGCGCATAGTAGCTCAAATGCACCTCAGGGCAACCCGCCGGGGACCGGACGCTTCCGGCGGGTTTCAGGAGAAAGAGGATTCGTTACGCTTTGAGGCGCTCGTCGATGACCCGCCAGTTCACCAGCTTGTCGAGCACGGCGCGGATATGTTCGGCCTTGCGGTTTTCATAATCCACGTAATAGGCATGCTCCCATATATCGATGCCGAGATAGGCCGGGCGGCCGACAGCGACGGGGTTCTTGCCGTCCTCATATCCGATCAGCGCGAGCTTGTTGCCGTCGTCACGCGTCAGCCACACCCAGCCGGTGCCGAAGACCGTATCGGAGACATCGACCGCACGTTTGATGAAACCGTCATAGTCACCGAAGGTCTCGTTTACCGAAGCGGCAAGATCACCCGTCGGCCGGTTCGGTCCGCCCGGAACGAATTGGTCCCAATAGGCGACATGGTTCCAGGCCTGCGCGGCATTGTTGAAGATTTTGACATCAGCCGCCTCTTTTGATTTGGCGGACTGCGTGACGATATCAACCAGTTCCATGTCGGCATAAGGCGTGCCGGCAGCGAGCGTATTCAGCTTGTCGTAATAGGCCTTGTGGTGTTTTCCATAATGCAGACCCACGGTCTTCGCCGAGATGACCGGCGCGAGATCGGCTTCGGCAAAGGGAAGCCCGGGCTGCGTCAGGGGCAGTGCGGCGCGCGCGACATGCGGGCGGGGAAAGATTGCAGCGGCAGCAGTTGCTGCGCCGGCGGTGAGAACGGTGCGTCTGGTGATGTCCATCATATCCTCCTTATGAACGGTGATATGGGACTAACCCCAAACTACGGCCCGGGTTTCCTCACGCTGAATGCAATTCTGTCGCAGGTCATGGAGATGAGAGGCGGCGGGCGCTGTATTCACGCCCTGCCGGGGCGGGATGCGGGATGGATTGACCGCCCCATATGAGAAAGGCCCTCCCGGCTGGAGAGGGCCTTACCCGATCAATATCGATAATAGTCGCGGCGGTCGCGGTAGTCGCGATAGTCTCTGCGGTCGCGCCACTCACGCCATTCCCGTCTGGCCTGACGCTCACGCCATTCACGGCGGCCTTCCCAGCGGTCGCGACGGTCCCAGCCACGCTCATACCGGGGCGGACCATTCGGACGGCAATAGCCGCGGGGTGACAGGTGAAAGCCGCGTCCGCAGGCATAATCCACCGTTTGAATGTGGGATGCCGAGGGTGCAGACGGTTGGCCCACAGGCATGGCATTCGCACCGGTGCCGAACAGGGCGCCGAAAATCAGTCCGGCGGTTAAAATCATCTTGCGCATCTTATTTCCCTCCTTGTGGGATGGGGGGATTTAGCGCTCTGCCGGGTGAACTGTGGCTGAATGAATCGTGATCTTTTCGTGGCAGCAGCCACAGTTGCGCCGAACATTACGGCCTCCGGGCGGAACCCTGCGGAGGCTCGGACATTTACCAGTGCAAGCCAAACAAAATGGGAGAGCACCGATGGATTGGAATCGCGTTGAAGGCAACTGGAAGCAGATGAAGGGTAAGATCAAGGAGCAGTGGGGTAAACTCACCGACGACGATCTTGACGTCATCAACGGCAAACGCGAGCAGCTCGAAGGCAAGATCCAGGAGCGCTACGGTTACGAAAAGGACCGCACCAGGAAAGATATCGACGACTGGTATGGACGCCAGACCTGGTAAGACGAGACCCCGCTTCGGCGGGGTTTTTCTTTGCGCGGGATTTCCCGGTCAGCTGGCCACGGCCAGAACAGCAGCGATGACGATCAGCAGCGGCCCCATCCATCTGAAATGACGAACAACCGGCGGCTGACTAGCCGTGTTTTTTGACAGCGGCAGATAACCAAAGCCGACACATGTCATCCACAGGCCGGCGCAAAACATGATGAATTCGTCAATATAGGCTGCGATCATCGCTCCCCTCCCTCCTAATTATCGCGGTCATCCTATCTGCCCGGAAACCGCTTTGGTAGAGCCCCCTGCGCCTTCGGATCACCCGTGGGCACAGAGGGCGGCGAGACCGGCCGGCATCAACCGTCACGAAAGCGTTATGGAAAGACATTAGAACCGCCGCCGGCCCGTTCAAAAAATGCACGGCTGTGCAACTGATGGCCAGAGCCTTTCCCGTCCATCTCTCAAGCCTCAGCGCTCAGAGTTCCACTCGCGCCGAAAACATCGGAGACATAGATGAAACGCCGCACCTTTATGATGTCCGCCGCAGGCGCCGCCGCCGGTCTCGCCCTTGCACCGCGCATGAGTTTTGCTGCTCCGGGCACGATCGACTGGTACACCAGTTCGGATACGAATATCCTCGATTTCTGGTCCAATACGATCAAGCCCGCTTTTGAAGCCGCCAATCCCGGCCTGAAGCTCAACCTCGTCGATGCCGGCGACAGCGCCGGCATCATGGCCATCGGCGAGCGCGCCATCGCCGCAAAGCAGACGGGCACCGATCCGCAGGCAGATTATTTCGAAACGGCCGATCCGCTGCTTCCCACCGGCGCCATCGATGCCGGCATCTACGTGAACATGGCAAAGGCCGGCCTTTCCAATTATTCGCGCGTCAACCCGCTTGCCATCCGCAGCGAATACAGCCTGCCCTATCGCGGCAGCCAGGTTCTGCTCGCCTATGACACCAGCAAGCTCAAGCCGGCGGACGCACCGAAGACCTGGGATGAACTCGTCAAGTGGATCAAGGCAAATCCCGGCCAGTTCGTTTATAACCGTCCCGACAAGGGCGGCTCCGGCGGCAACTTCGTCCGCCGCGCCATCCATCAGGCCAACGGTCTCGATCCCAAGGCCTTTACGGTTGATAATTACACCCAGGAAGCCGGCGACAAGGCTCTGGGCAAGGCATGGGCGCTGCTGACAGATATCGCCCCGTCGCTCTATGATAAGGGCGCATACTCCTCCGGCAACACGCAGTCGCTGCAGCTTCTTTCCCAAGGCGTCGTCACCATGACCCCCGTCTGGTCCGATCAGGTGCTGAAGGCTATCGATCAGGGCGTTCTGCCGAAGGAAACCGGCCTCGTCCAGCTTCAGGATCTGGCGCTCTGCGGTGATTTCTCGCGCGCCGTGGTGCTTGCTAACGGCGCCAATCGTGATGCGGCCCTGAAGCTTGCCAATTTCGTGCTGTCCGAAGAAATTCAGGGCGCGATCCTCAACGAGCTGGGCGGCTTCCCCGGCGTTTCCTGGGACCATGTGTCGGCCGACCTGCGCAAGCGTTTTGCCGACATCATTCCGCAGACCATTCCGACCTTCCCGGCCGGCAAATGGGAAACCGCCATCAATGATGGCTGGTACCGCAACGTCGCTCCCAACGTTAACCGCAAATCGTGACCGAGGTCGCAGAGGGAGCGGTTCGCCCGCTCATTGACAATACAGCAGGCAGGAGGCCCATCGGCCTCCTGCTCGTCGCCATTCCCGTGTTCCTGATGATCTGGCTCGTCATCTGGCCTGCCATCAACGCCATCGGCCGCACCGTGTGGCGCACCGGAACCGATGGTGAAACGAGTTTCGACCTTTCGAGCTACGCCTTCTTCTTCTCAGATCGCTACAGTCTCGACAATCTTGCCGTGACATTGTGGACGACGATGGTCTGCGCCATCCTCCTGCTGGTCATCTGCCTGCCGATCGCGCTTTACCTTCGCTTTTCGCGTGGTCGTCTTTCGGCCTATGTGCAGGCGCTTGCCATCTTCCCGATGTTCGTGCCCTCCATCATCCTCGCCTTCGCCTTCATCCGCGTTCTGGGCCCCAACGGCATGGTGGACATCTTGCTCAATGCGGTCGACCTGCCGAAAATCCGCACGCCCTATCTCACGCCCTGGGGGCCGGTCATCGGTCTTGTCTGGGACAATATTCCGCTGACGGTTCTCATCCTGCTCGCGGGCCTCGGCAGCGTCGCCAACCAGTCGGTGGAGGCGGCGCGGGATGTGGGCGCAAACGCGCTGCAGGTCTTCTGGCACATCATCCTGCCGCGCATTTCCAATTCCATTCTCGTGGCGCTTTCCTTTTCGGTGCTGGGCATTTTTTCTTCCTTCACCCTGCCCTATCTCTTGGGCCCGGCCTCTCCCGAAATGCTCGGCCCCTTCATGCAGCGCACGCTGCGCGAAGTGCAAGACCCCATCGGCGCCATGACCCAGGCCGTCATCGCTTTCGGTTTCTGCATCGCTTTCGGCCTGTTCTACGTGCGTTCGGTCGCGCGCAACCAGGGGAAATGACATGACGACGCTGACGCGGGCGCGAGCCCGCATCGACTGGCCCGGCATCTTTTTCGCCACCCTCCTCACCATCGCCATCGTCGGGCCTCTGCTTGTGGTGGGCACCTGGGCATTCACCGAGGTCTGGCGTTTTCCCAATGTCATTCCCCAGCAGTTCGGTTTCCGTTTCTGGGGCCAGACGCTGGGGCGCGCCGACGTCTGGAACGCCCTGATGCTGAGCCTTCGGCTGACAACGGTGGTGACGCTGCTTTCGGCGCTGATCTGCCTTCCCGCCGCCTATGCCTTTGCGCGCATGAGCTTTCCCGGTCGCAACCTGCTGTTCTTCTCCTTCCTGGCCGGCCACGCCTTCCCGAAATTCGGGCTTCTGGTGGCGATTGCCGCCATTTTCCTGCAGCTCAACCTCATCGGCACCTTCTGGGGCGTTGTTCTCATCCAGCTCGTCGGTACGCTGATGTTCATGATCTGGATTCCCGTGGCGGCATTCCAGGCCGTCGACCGACGCATGGAAGAGGCGGCCCGTGATGTCGGCGCCAGTCCGCTCCGGGTCTTCTGGTCGATTACCCTGCCGCAGGCGGGACCGACCATCGCCGCCGCCGTTTTGCTCAGCTTCGTTGGCACTTTTTATGAGACCGAAGGCGCATGGCTCATCGGTGCGCCGGGCATCCGCACGATGCCGGTGCTGATGATCAGCTATATCAACAACCAGATGGTCATCCAGTACGGCGCGGTTCTGTCCGTGCTGCTCTGGGCGCCGTCCTTCATTGCCCTCATGTTCGCCCGCCGCGTCATCGGTGGCGGTGCATTCGCCCGCGGTTTCGGCGGTTAGGAAATCATCATGTCCGTACTTCACATCCGCGAGATATCGAAAACCTATACCGGCGGCACCAAGGCAGTCGACAGTTTCTCGCTCGATGTCGCCGATGGCGAGCTCGTTTGCCTTCTCGGGCCTTCCGGTTCGGGCAAATCGACGCTGCTGCGTATGGTCGGCGGTTTCGAGCAGCCGACGGGCGGGCAGATTACCATCGATGGCGAAGATGTGACCCACCTGCCACCGGAGCGGCGGCCGACCGGCATGGTGTTCCAGAGCCACGCGCTCTGGAGCCACATGAACGTCTTCAAAAACCTCGCTTTCGGCCTCAAGCTGCGCCATATGCCGGCTGCCGTGATCAAAGAGAAAGTGGAGGCCGTGCTCGAGCTCGTCGGGCTTTCCGGTTATGGAGAGCGCGCCACCAGCCAGCTCTCCGGTGGCCAGCAGCAGCGCGTGGCGCTTGCCCGCTCGCTGGTTCTCGAACCGAAAATCCTCCTGCTCGACGAACCCTTCGCCAGCCTCGACCAGCATCTGCGCGAGCGGTTGCGGGAAGAGGTGCGTGATATCCAGCAGCGTCTCGGCATCACCACGCTGTTCGTCACCCACGGGCAGGACGAGGCCCTTTCCATGGCCGACCGCATCGTCGTGATGGCAAATGGCAAGACCGAACAGATCGACCGGCCTAACGTCATCTACCGCGAACCGCAGACCCCTTTCGTCGCCGGCTTCATCGGCACCATGAACCTGATAGAGGGTGCGGTTTCAGACGGAAATTTCACGCGCGCCGATTTTACCCTTCCGCTTCCCGTCTCCGATGGCCCGGCCATTCTCGCCGTCCGCCCGGAAGCCATCGATCTGACGATTTCCGAAACGCCGGAAGCGCACGTCCACCGGGTGACGGATTACGGCACCCACGGCCTTGTCGACCTTGATCTCGCCGATGGTACAAGGATCAAATCCATGGTCGCCCATCCGGATATGTTCCGGGCGGGACAGGGCGTACAGATTTCGCCCCGTGCCGTCACGGCCTATCGCGACAACCGCCCAATCTATCGGAGCTGACATGAACCAGCCGATCCTTATCGAACGCGACGGCCACAGGACCTGGCTCAAATGGCATCGCGCCCGCCGCCGCGCTAGCGATCCGGTCTTCACCGGCGAGCGCATCATCGAGGCGATGCGCCTTGGTGCGAGCATCGAAGTCGATCTCGTCATTCATGCCGATCACGGCTGCGCCGTTTTGCATGACCGGACGCTGGAACGGGAAACCACCGGCACCGGCCGAGTGCACGACACATCCGCCGCTGCGCTGCGTCAGCTTCACCTGCGCGACAATGGCGGCCAGCCGATCGCTTCGAAGGTGATGCTGCTCGAAGACCTCTGCGCCCTGCTCGCGCACGAGACCGTGCATCGCGACGCCCTGTTGCAGCTCGATTTCAAGGAGGACCTACAGGCGCTTACCCCGCAGGTGGTCGCCGGTTTCGGAGCAAGCGTTTCGCCCATAGCAAGCTCGGTGATCCTGTCCGGCGGCGATTTCGACGCCATCGCCATGCTGGCCGGCTCAGCGCCGGGACTTCGCACCGGATATGACCCCTGCCATCGCGGCACGCTTGCTCAACTGAAGGCAAGCGGAAACTATCTGGGTTTCATTGAAGACGCTCTCGCCACCGCGCCCGATGCCGGGATGATCTATCTCGACTACGCGATCGTACTTGCTGCCGAGGATGCCGGTGTCGATATCATCGCCCCGATCCATGCCGCCGGCCGCCGGGTCGACGCCTGGACAATCAACAGCGTCACGCCGCAATCCATAGAACAGGTCGAGCGTCTCTTGCGGCTTAAGGTGGACCAGATCACCACCGATGATCCGGAAGGGCTCGCCGAGGTTTTCAGCCGATGACAGTCAATTACAGCGCCATCCTCGACCATATGGTCGCCACCGCCCGCGAGGCCGGCGCATTGACGCTCGACCATTTCAGCCGCTTCCGCGACATCGAGATCGGCGTCAAGGGACCGGGGGATTTCGTTTCCGATGCGGACCGGGATTCCGAGACACTGATCCGTGAGCGCCTGCTCGGACAATATCCCTGGGGACTGACCGGCGAGGAATTCGCACCTGTCGAAGGGGCGGATCAGGATCATCGCTGGCTGGTCGATCCCATCGATGGCACCACCAATTTCCTCTTCGGCCAGCACTATACCATCACCATCGCGCTTCGCCGCGGCAATGAAACGATCTGCGGGCTGGTCTATAATCCCGTTTCCGACGAGATGTTCACCACGATCAAGGGAGACGGCGCCTATCTCAATGGCGAGCGCCTGCGGGTCAATGCCAGCACGGACGTCGCGCTCATGTGTGTCGGCACCGGCCTGCCCACGCCCAATCTCCAGCTTTATCCCGGCGCCTATCAGCGCCTTGACGCCATTCGCGCGCCGATCGGCGCGGTTCGTGTTGTCGGCAGCGCCGCCAATTCCTGCGCTTACGTCGCCTGCGGACGGCTTACCGGTTATTACGAGGAGACGGGATTCGTCGACACGGCAGCCGGCATTCTCCTTGTTCAGGAGGCCGGCGGCATTGTGACCGACTGGTGGGGTCGCGGACCGGAATTCTATGAGAAGACCGGAACGCTGATCGTCGCCAATGCCGCGACCCATGCCTATCTGATGGAGCATCTGCGCGGCGTTTCGCCCAAGAACCCCTTATAACGGTTTCTTCGTCGAAACATTCCGCGCTGCCGTAATCGTCTCAGGCTATCTGCACCATGTGGCCGGGCGATACGGTCCTGTAGTTTCGCGTCGGTGTTTCATATCCCATTGCCCGTATCGGGCTCTTCAGCTCGTCATTGGATATGCCACGCCTTATCCCGCGTCTTGCCGGGTCCGGCACCGGAACGGCCGCCATCAGCTTTTTCGTATAGGCATGTTGCGGATTGTCGAAAACGGCGGCGCGCGGCCCGATCTCCACGATCTCGCCGAGATACATCACCGCGACACGATGGCTGACGCGCTCCACGACAGCCATGTCATGGCTGATGAACAGGAAGGCGAGGTTGAGGCTCTGCTGCAGGTCGAGCAGCAGGTTGCAGACCTGCGCCTTGATCGAAACATCGAGCGCCGAGACGCTTTCATCGGCAACGATGACCTTCGGATCGAGGGCCAGTGCCCGGGCAATCGCGATGCGCTGTCGCTGACCACCCGAAAATTCGTGCGGGTAGCGGCTGGCCATATCGGCGGACAGGCCGACCTTTTCGAGAAGATCGGCAGTCTTTTCCTTGGCCTGCTTGGCGCTGCCCAGCCTGTGCTTGATGAAGGGCTCGGAAATTGCCGTGCCCACCGTCATGCGCGGATTGAGCGACGAGAACGGGTCCTGAAAGATCATCTGCACCGATTTGCGCATGTTGCGCAGGCCGACGTTATCGAGGCGCATCACATCGTAACCGTCGAGGGACACATCGCCGGACGACGGCTCCACGAGGCGCATGATCGAGCGGCCGGTGGTGGATTTTCCGCAACCGGATTCACCCACCAGCGACAGCGTTTCTCCTTGAAACAGATCGAAGGAAACGTTCTCGACGGCGTGAACCGCACCCGTCTGGCGCGCCAGCAGGCCGGAGCGGATGGGAAAACGCGTCACAAGGTTCTTGACCGACAGAACCGGCGTCTGGCCGCCTGCAACCGTCTCGGCCACCTCCTCCGGCTCGGTCGAAAGGCCGGTTTTCATGTCGAGAACCGGAAAACGCGTCGGCCATTGCCGGTTACGCATAGAACCGAGCTTCGGCACCGCCGAAAGCAGCGCCCGCGTATAGGGATGTTTGCCGCGCCGGAATATGTCCTCCGTCGGCCCGGTCTCGACCTCATCGCCGCGATACATCACGATCGTGCGGTCAGCGATTTCGGCCACCACACCCATGTCATGGGTGATGAAGAGCACCGACATGCCCTCCTCTTCCTGCAGCAGCTTGATGAGATCGAGGATCTGGCCCTGAATGGTAACGTCGAGCGCCGTCGTCGGCTCGTCGGCGATCAGCAGTTTCGGCCGTGAGGCGAGCGCCATGGCAATCATCACACGCTGGCGCATGCCGCCCGAAAACTGATGCGGATATTCGTCAAAACGGCTGGCCGCATTGGGAATGCGGACCTTCTCCAGAAGCCGCACCGTCTCCGCCCGCGCCTCCTGCTTCGAAAGCCCCTTGTGGCGGATGAGGACTTCGGAAATCTGACGGCCGATGGTGAAGATCGGATTGAGCGAGGTCATCGGCTCCTGAAAGATCATCGAGATATCGTTGCCGCGCACGCCACGCATCTCTTTTTCGGAAAGCGCCAGCAGATTGCGCCCGTTGAGCAGGACTTCCCCTTCTATCCGGCTGGAGGCCGGGGCAAGCAGGCGCATCAGTGATAGCGACGTCACGGATTTACCGGAGCCGGACTCGCCGACAATCGCAACGGTTTCACCGGGCGCGACATCGAAGGACACATTGCGCACCACGCTTTTCCAGGCGCCATCGACGAGGAAGGAGGTGGTCAGGTTGCGGACGGAGAGGACAGGTTTTATCTCCATGGTCTTACCGCCCTACCGCATAGGCCTGCATCAGCCGCGGGGTTGCGGCGGCGCGCAAGAGGCCGTCCGCATCCCGCCGCGCGGCGGTGAGCCTCCCGACGGACCATGCATCGGCAACCGTGACACGGTGTCCGCGACGGCGAAGCTCCTGTAAGGTCGCTTCACCCACGGTGCTTTCCACGGTGATTTCCCCCGGCGAGCTGGTGCGCGGATAAAACGAGCCCGGAAAATGCGCGGTGTGGAACAACGGCATATCTATCGCGGCCTGCAGGTTCTTGCCGTGATGGGCATAACGCAGGAAGAAGGGTAGTTGCCACTGGTCCTGCTGGTCGCCGCCCGGCGTACCGAAGACCATGGCGGGACGGCCCTGATGCAGCGCAAGCGAGGGCGTCAGCGTCGTGCGCGGGCGCTTGCCCGGCGCAAGCGAGGTCGGCAGCCCCTCCTTCAGCCAGAACATCTGGGCGCGGGAATTGAGCGCGAAACCGAGACCCGGCACGATGGGCGAGGATTGCAGCCAGCCGCCCGAAGGCGTAGTGGAGACCATGTTGCCCCAGCGGTCGATGACGTCGATATGGACCGTGTCTCCGCGCTTTTCCGTCAGATGCGACATGGTCGGCTCGTAGACGGTGCCGGTGCCGCTCATTTCGGCCAGCATGGCTATGGTGGCATCCACCTGCTTTTCGTAACCCGGCACGGTGCCCGGACGCAGTTCCAGCGACGCCTCGCTGCCGATCAGCGTGCGGCGTCCGGCATTGTAACCTTCGGAGAGAAGATATTCAGTCGGTATCTGGCCGAATTCAGGGTCGCCATAATAGACCTCGCGATCGGCATAAGCGAGCTTCATGGCTTCGACGATGGTGTGGATAAAATCGGGACCGGACGGCTCCATGGCCGCAATATCGAAGCCCTTCAGCAGCGCAAGCGATTGCAAGAGAACCGGACCCTGCCCCCAGGCGGGCGTCTTGGCAATCGTCCAGTCTTGATAGTCGAACGTCTGCGGCGCTTCGACGGTCGCGCTCCAGTCCGCCATATCCTGCGCCGTCAGCACGCCCTTGTGCCTTGCGCCGCTGGCATCCATCACCTCTGCGGTCTTTACGTAACTGTCGATGGCTTCCGCTACGAAACCCCGATAGAAGGCATCGCGCGCCGCCTCGATCTGGTTTTCGCGGCCGGAGCGCGCTTCGGCTTCAGTGACGATCCGCTGATAGGTGGCGGCGAGAACCGGGTTGCGGAAACTGGCGTGAGGTTCGGGTGCCGCGCCGCCTGGCAGCCATGTCTCATGGGATGTCGGCCATTCCTTCTCGAAGAAATCGGCCAGCCCCTTGATGGTGGCGGAGACACGCGGCAACGTCGGATGCCCGTGCTCGGCATAATAGATTGCGGGTTCCAGCACTTCGCGCACGCTCATCGTGCCATAGTCGCGCAGCATCAGCATCCAGCCGTCGAAGGCGCCGGGTATGACGGTTGCGAGCAGCCCGTCGCCGGGGATCAGCTTCAGGCCTTCCGAAGTGTAATGTTCAATCGTGGCACCACTCGGGGCCGGGCCCTGTGCGCAGATGACTTCCACCTTGTCCTTCTGCTTGGAATAAAACACCGCGGGCATATCTCCGCCCGGGCCACACAAATGCGGCTCGACAATCTGCAGGACGAAACCGGTGGCCACGGCGGCATCAAAAGCATTGCCGCCCTTTTCGAGGATCGCCATGCCAACGGCCGATGCGATCCAGTGCGTCGAGGTGACGACGCCGAAGGTGCCAAGGATTTCAGGGCGTGTGGTGAATTCATTCATTCCGATATTCCTTGTAAAAAATCATGCTTCGCGCGGATCGAGCGCGTCGCGCAGGCCGTCGCCGAGAAGATTGAAACCGATGACGACGAGGAAGATGGCGATGCCGGGCCACATCGTCATCCACGGCGCCTGGCTCAGGAAATTCTTCGCGGTATTCAGCATCGAACCCCAGGATGGGGCCGGCGCCTGCTGGCCGAGACCGAGGAAGGAAAGGCTCGCCTCCGCAATGATGGCGGTCGCCACCGTCAGCGTCGCCTGCACGATGATGGGGGCAAAGACATTCGGCAGGATGTAACGCGTCATGATGTCGATATGGTTGAGGCCGATGGACCTCGCCCCCTCGACATAGTCCTCCATCTTGACGGCAAGCACCTGTCCGCGCGTCAGCCGCACGAAGATCGGCATGGCGGAAAGGCCGATGGCGATCATCGCATTGGTAAGGCTCGGGCCGAGAAAGGCGGCGAGCGCGATTGCCATGATCAGGAAGGGCATGGCGAGCAGCGCTTCGGTGATGCGGGAGATGACCATATCCACCCAGCCGCCGAAATAACCTGAAATCAGGCCAAAGGGCACGCCGATCACCACCGCGATCATCACCGAGACGACGCCGGCCATCAGCGAGGCGCGGGCGCCATAGATCATGCGGGAAAGGATGTCTCGGCCGAGATCGTCGGTGCCGAGCCAGTGCGCCGCCGACGGCGCCTTGCGGATGGCTGACCAGCTGGTCGCAACCGGATCGGCAATCGGCAGGATCGGCGCGGCGATGGCAAGTACGGCGAAAAACAGCACGATGATCATGCCGACAAGCGCCGATTTGTTGCGCTTCATTTTTTTCCAGGCGCGGCTTTCCTGCCGTGTCGCCGGTACGGATAGATTTTGATCGAGAACGGTCATGATATCAGGCCTCAGATCGTCGCCCTGAGGCGGGGGTTAAGCAGGACATAGGCAATGTCGGCCAGCAGGTTCATGAGGATGAAACCGACGGCGGTGCATAAAACGATGCCCTGCACGACGGCATAGTCACGGGTGAAAACCGCATCGACCGTCATCTTGCCGAAACCGGGAATGGTGAATATCTGCTCCGTCAGAACCGCACCGGCCAGCAGCTCCCCGAAGAGCAGCGCCAGCAGCGTGATGACGGGAAGAAGCGCATTGCGGAAACTGTGCGACAGGATGATCTCGCGCGGCGAAAGTCCCTTGGCGCGGGCGGTTCGGATATAGTCCGAACTCAAGACCGCAACCATCGCAGACCTCGTGTGCCGCATCAGCGTTGCCGCAAGCGCATTGCCCAGCACGAAGGCGGGCATGATCATCGTTTCGATGGAACGGACAGGGTCCACGAAGATCGATTCATAACCGGATGCCGGCAACCAGCCGAGTTTTACCGAGACCAGCAGGATCAGCATGATGCCGAGCCAGAAATTCGGGATCGACAGGCCGGAAAGCGCAACGATATTGGCGGTGTAATCGATCCAGGTATTCTTCTTGACGGCGGCCAGAATGCCGATGGGGATGCCGATCACCATGGCGAAGAACATCGCCATGACAGCCAGCTGAATGGTGACCGGCAGCTTCTGGCCGATCAGTTCCAGCACCGGCTGGTTGGACCGCAGCGAAATACCGAAATCGCCGGTCATCACGCCGCCCAGCCAGTTGATATATTGCAGCGGCACGGGGTCGTTGAGGCGATATTTCTCCCGCAGGAATTCGATCGTCGCGGGATCGCGCTCCTCACCCGCCATGGCGAGAACCGGATCCCCCGGCAGGAGTTTCTGCAGCGAGAAAACGAAGATGGAAATGATGAGAAGCGTCGGGATCGCGACCAGCAGTCGCTTGCCGATATAAACAGGCATGGCATTGCCCCCGTTTGTGTCCGGTCTGGGGGCCGCACGGCAAGCCGTGCGGCCTATGCGAAACGGTCAATCCTTGGAAACGCCGAGAAGGCGGATCATACCGTCAGGCGACGGCGCCCAGCCCTTGACCTTGCTGGAAATGGCATAGGCATAGGGCTGGTGGCCGAGATAGATGATCGGCATGTCGTCGTTGAGGATGACGCTTGCGGCATCATATTTTTCCTTGCGGACTGCATCTTCGGTCGAGGCGCGGGCCTCGTTCAGCAGCTTGTCGACCTCGGGATTGCAATATTTCACATCGTTGATGCCGCCCTTGCAGGTGACGAACTGATGCAGGTTGCCATCGGGATCGATACGTCCCGACCAGTCTGAACGGCTGAGCTGGTAATTGCCGGCGGTCTGCTCGGACAGGAGTGTGGCAAATTCGGTGGCCTTCAGGGTGACGTTGAAGCCAGCCTCGGCCGCCATGGACTGGATGACCTGCATCATCTGCGTCTGCGTGGTGTTGTTGGCGTGCTGAAGCTCGACATCGAGCGTCTCGTAACCCGCCTCCTTCATCAACTGCTTGGCCTTGTCGATATCGCGCGGCGGCACCGGCAGGTTCTGGTTGAACCAGGGGCTTGAGGGTGGGAAAGCCTGATTGCCGCCCTTTGACGTCCCTTCGAAGACGATCTGGCCGATCGCCTCTCGGTCGATCGCATAGGAGAATGCCTGGCGCAGGCGCTTGTCCTTGCCGAGCGGATTGTCCGCACGCGCGCCATTGTTCATGTTGACATACATGGCCATGTAACCCGGTCCGATGACATCGGCATAGGTCAGTTTGGGGTCGTTCCTGACGGATTCCGCATCGGAAGCCGAGATGCGCTCGGCGATATCGAGGTCGCCTGCGCGAAGGTTCGCAAGCTTCACGGTGGTGTCGGGGATCGGCAGATAGACGATCTTATCAACGAGGACCTTGTCCTTGTCCCAATAATCCGCGAACTTCTCGAGCACGATGCGATCCTGCTGGATGCGCTCGACGAATTTGAACGGCCCGGCGCAGACCGGCTTGGAGCCGAAATTCGCACCCAGTTCCTTGGCCGCTTTCGGCGCGACGATCATGCCGGCGCGGTCGGAAAGCTGCGCCAGCAGGGTGACGTCAGGCGTCTTCAGCGTAAATTTGACTTCCAGCGGCCCTGTCGCCTCGACCTTCTCGACGGACGATAGCTCGCTCTTGCGGCGGGATTCCGGCAGCGTCATGTTGCGCTCGATAGTGGCGACGACAGCAGCTGCATCGAGCTTCTCACCATCGTGGAATTTCACGCCATCACGGATCTTCATCGTCAGAACCTTGCCGCCTTCGGACCAGGCCCATTCGGTGGCAAGCTGGGGCACGATCTTCATGTCCTGCGAGATATCCACCAGCTTGTCGCACATGGCGGTGTAGACGATGCGGCCGACGAAGGTGCGCGACTGTGCTGGATCGAGCACATCAGCATCGTCGTTCAGGCCGATGCGCAATTCGGAGGATAGCGCCGGCGTGGTCAGGAATGCGCTCGCCAACAGCGCAGCAGTCAATGTCTGGATTTTCTTCATGTTCGTTCCTCTGGTCTGGTTATTTTGACTTTTTGTCATTGGCCGCCCCTGACGGGGCGACAGTTTTCATCCGTGGCCTTAAGAAGCCTCGGTCAGCGAATTATCGGCGCCGGCCGTATTGCCCTCCCCGGATCCCTCTTCCAGAAAGCCGAGCGAGGTGGCGCGGATCAGCCTTTCCTGATGCATGAGAAGATGCTGGCGCATGGCTTCACCGGCACGCGCTGGATCGCGATCGGCGATGGCGTCGACAATGGCCATGTGCTGTTCGAAAGACGCCCTCACATTTGTTCCGCTGCGCCGGGCGAGTTCCCGTATCGACTGCCAGGCATCATCCTGGCGGACACGATTGATGACATCGAAAATCGAGAGAAACAGCTTGTTGCCGGCACTCTGGGCGATCTGGCGATGGAGCGAGCCATCCCACAATTCCTTGGCATCTGCATCCGTGCTCTGGCCGGTCTTTTCCACCAGCGCCCGCATGCGCTCCACCTCGGCCGGCTTGGCGCGCATCGCCGCTAGCTGCGCCAGCTGCGGTTCGATGCGCAGGCGCACCTCCATGATTTCCATGAAATCCGTACCGGCGACCAATTCCGTGACCTGGGCGGACCAATCATCAGGTTTTTCACCCACAAAGGTTCCGGCCCCCTGCCGCCGCCAGATGAGGCCTTCGGCTTCCAGAACCTCCAGCGCGCGGCGGATCGACCGACGGCCGACGTTAAAAGTCTCCGCAAAGGCCCGTTCCGTCGGCAGACGGCCATCCCTGACGAGATGATTCGCCTGAATATATTCACGCAACCGCGCCAGCGCGTAGTTGGAATTGTCGTTAGGGCCTGCTGCCACACCGCACCATTTGCTTGAACCAATCTTGTATTGGTTCATTTGGTGAGAAATTTTCGCCGACGTCAAGCGCATTTTTGAGCGACAATTTCTGACGCTCAAAATATGGGCATGTGGCGTTTTTTTGACTGTGGAGATAGGACGCAGGGGCATGGCGTTCGCGCGCGCCCTGCCTCCCTCAAGGCCCGACGGAAAGCCGGATTCGCCCCGATAGATGTTCGCCGGACGCAACGATCCTGACGCCAAGCGCTTCCCGCTGCGCCTCCGGCAAGCCGAGCGCTCCGGCGGCCATGGAAACGGGCTCGAGGCAAAGATAGCTGTCCATGCGGTGGACAGCCAGATGACCGAAAACGGGATCGGCCTCGATCAGCAGTGAAAACCCGTCAAACTGGACATGCGCATTAGACCAACCTGTATAATGCTCCGTGTATCCCGTCGCTGCGGGAATGACGGTCGTCTGGCGAAGTACGGCTGCTTGGCCGGTCGGCACGTTCTGCGGGTCCAGCGGATATTCCAGCCTTGCATCCGTGCGCGCTTCGCAGCCAAATCCGGCAGCCAGATAGGGATGCCAGCCCAGCGCCATCGGCGCGGGTACGTCCGCCAGATTGGTGATCGACAGGTCCACGGTGAGGCCGGCGTCTTCGAGCAGAAAAGACTGTTCAGCGCGGAAGGAAAAAGGCCATTCCCCGTCAGCCTCATAGTGGAGTACCAGCCCCGCCCGATCCGAAGCCAGACCGGAAATCTCCCAGGCTCGCCGGTGCGCAGGTCCATGCATGGCATCAGGCGCAAGGGCCGGATGGGGAGAAAGCTCATGGCGGATGCCCGCATGAACGAACGAGCTCCCATAGAGCCTATTGTGGTAAGGAAACAGCGGATAGGCGCCGGCGCGCGGCCAGTTGAACGGCTGGAAATCCTCCCCGGTTGCTGGCGCCAGAATATCACCGTAGTCCGCGTGGTGCAGATAGGTCATCCTGCCGCCCCATGCGGGACGCAGGCGGGCAGAGAGCCGCCCGCAGGCAATCGCGATCGTTTCAGGCAAAGGCATAGGAGCCGTCAGGCCGTTTCGGCACCCGTCTCTGCCAGTGAATGTAACCGTCTTCCTGCATGGCTTTTTCATCCATCTCCACCCCCCAGCCGGGACGATCCGGCCTCAGTTCCAGATATCCGTCCTTCGGCAGATAGGGGTCGACGACATAGCGGGTTTCATCCTCGCGTTTTTCAAGATCGGTGCCGCCATAGACATAACATTGCCCTTTCGGCAGCCGGTATTCGAGAATACGGAAATTCTGCTGGGCGGCGGAGAAATGCACGTTGACGGCGGTAGCGAGCGGCCCCATCGGGTTATGCGGCGCAATGCTGACGAAATGGGCTTCCGCAAGCGTGGCGATGCGGCGCATTTCGGAAATGCCGCCGACGACGCAGATGTCAGGCTGAATGATGTCTGCACCCTTTACTTGAAGAAGACGCAGGAACTCATTGCGATTATAGAGACTTTCGCCTGTTGCCAGCGTGCAGTTCAGCCCCTGCTTCAGGTCTCCCCACATCTCGATGTTTTCGGGACGCAAAGGCTCTTCGAAAAACAGCGGATCGTAAGGCGCAAGCGCATTGCCAAGCTGGCGGGCGGCGGCGGGTTCAAAAATCTTGGCATGGGCGTCAAAGGCGATGTCGTAGTCAGACCGCACGGTCTCGCGAAGCGAGCGGAAATAGTCGGCGGAACTGCGCACCACCTCACCCCAGCGGTGGGCATGGATATCCACGCGCCACGGGCTAAGCTTGAAGGCCGTGAAGCCCCAGCCCTCGTTGAGGCGGTCGAACTCTTCCTTTGCCGCCGGCGCATCCGGTGCCGTGTAGACGCCGGCATAGACCTTGATGCGGTCGCGCACTTCGCCGCCCAGCAGCTTGTAAACAGGCACGCCCGCTGCCTTGGCGGCAAGGTCCCACAGGCAATGATCAAGCGCAGATATTGCTGACAGACCGAGCGCGCCGGGCGGAAAACGGTTCTGCTGGAGAAGGAGATTGTAGAGATATTCGACCCGCGTCGGGTCCTGTCCGGCGAGGAAGCCATAGAGGTAATCCAGCACCGGCGGCAAGGCGAGATCGGGGCCGTGATTGTAACATTCGCCCCAGCCGGTCAAACCGTCATCCGTATCGAGAGCGACGATGACGCGGGGGCGGTCCTTGTCGCGGGTGACGAATACCCGCATGCGATCGATTTTCATGCTTAGTCTTCCTCATGAATTGCAGCGCGCAACGGGCGCAACACTATCGGGCGGCGATCCCGTTTTTGATCTCTGGCGGTTCGACGTAGCGGAACCTGCGGGTGCGGTCCCGGTCCCGCGGGTCCGGGCGCGGAATGGCGGAAAGAAGCGCCTGCGTATAGGGATGGTCGGGCGCGTTGCAGACCTTTTCGGCGTCTCCCACTTCGACAAGCTTGCCGCGATACATCACCCCGACACGGTCGCACATGTATCTGATAACGCCGATGTCATGGCTGATGAAGATATAGGCGAGACCAAGCTCGTCCTGCAGGCGCATCAGCAGATCCAGCACCTGGAACCGCACCGAAACATCAAGCGCTGACGTCGCCTCATCCGCAACGATGATGCGGGGTTTCAGCGTGATGGCGCGGGCAATCCCGATGCGCTGGCGCTGTCCGCCGGAAAAGGCGTGCGGGTAACGTTCACGCCCGGCCGGGTCGAGACCCACCTGCTCCATCAGGGCGCAGACGCGTTCATCCAGTTCCTTGCCCCTGGCAATGCCGTTGACCAGCAACGGCTCGCCGATGACCTGCGCCACCGTCATGCGCGGATTGAGCGAGCCGAAAGGGTCCTGGAAAACCATACGCAACTCACGCCGCGCGGCTTTCAGTTCGGCACCTTCGATTTTGGCCAAGTCGACCACCGTGCCATCCGCCCGGCGATAACGCATCTCGCCGCCGGTCGGATCGTAAAGACGCATGATGGAGCGGCCCATCGTTGTCTTGCCGGAGCCGCTTTCGCCGACGATGCCAAGCGTCTCGCCCGGGAGAAGCTTGATCGACACGCCATCCAGCGCCTTCATTTCACCGAAGTGCATGGAAAGGTCGTTCACTTCGAGCACCGGCGCAGCCGTTAGATCGAGTGGAGGCCGCGCAAGCCGGATTTCCGCCTTCTGCTCCAGCTTCAGCACGGAGCCGATCAGCATGCGGGTATAGGGATCCTGCGGGCTGTGGAATATCTGCTCAACGGTGCCATATTCCTTGGCGACGCCATGATGCATGACCAGCACGTCATCGGCGATCTGCGCCACCACGCCCATATCATGGGTGATGAACAGCACCGCCATGCCATGCGCCTTTTGCAGCCGCGATATCAGGTCGAGTATTTCGGCCTGTGTGGTGACGTCAAGCGCCGTCGTCGGTTCGTCGGCGATCAACAGTTGCGGTTTGCAGGCCAGCGCCATGGCGATCATCGCACGCTGGCGCATGCCGCCCGAATATTGGAAAGCGTAACGATCCAGCGCCTTTTCGGGATTGGGAATTTCCACCTGCCGCAGCAGCTCGATGGCCTCGGCCCGCGCCTGTGCCTTGCTCATTTTCAGATGCAGACGCAGGACCTCGGTGATCTGATCACCCACCGTATGCACGGGTGAAAGCGACGACATCGGCTCCTGAAAAATCATCGCGATATCAGCGCCGCGCACCGAGCGGATGGCCCGGCTGCGCGGATCGAGCTTTGCCAGATCGAGTGACGTGCCATCGGCGCGGTTGAGGATGATCGACCCGGTCGCAATGCGGCCGGGGGTGTCGATGATCTGCAGGATCGAGCGGGCGGTGACGGATTTGCCGGAGCCGCTTTCGCCGACGACGCAGAGGGTCTTGCCGGGATCGA
The DNA here is from genome assembly GCF_036888815.1 of Agrobacterium sp. CCNWLW155. Taxonomy (NCBI): domain Bacteria; kingdom Pseudomonadati; phylum Pseudomonadota; class Alphaproteobacteria; order Hyphomicrobiales; family Rhizobiaceae; genus Agrobacterium; species Agrobacterium sp. CCNWLW155. Next base: position 228,139 of record NZ_JBAKFW010000006.1, on the reverse strand, counting down.
TGGAAAAAGACAGATCGTTGACCGCCCGGAAGACGCCGTTTCGGACCGGAAATTCGGTCACGAGATTGCGGACTTCGAGCAGTGGCCTGGCGGGCTTCATGGAGAGAATGTCGCTCATCAGGACCTCACTTATTATAGGGATCGGCTGCATCGCGCAGGCCGTCACCGAGCAGATTGAGCGCCATGACGGCAATGACAACAGCGACGCCCGGCAGGAACAGCCATGGCGCGGTTGCGATCGAGCGGATGTTCTGCGCCTCGCGAAGCAGCACGCCCCAGGAAATCGTCGGCGGCTGGAGACCGAGACCGAGGAATGAGAGCGAGGTTTCCGCAAGGATCATCGCCGGAACCGCAAGCGTGACGGAGGCGATGATATGGCTCGAAAAACTCGGCAGCATATGGCGAAAGATGATGCGCCCTTCCGGCACGCCATCCAGCCGCGCCGCGGCCACGAATTCTTCGGTTCGGAGCGACAGGAACCGGCCGCGCACGACGCGGGCAAGCTGCGCCCAGCCGGTCAGGGACAGGATGATGGTGATCATCATGTATTGAAGCGTGGCAGGCCAGCCCTGCGGCAGGGCGGCGGCCAGCGCCAGCCAGATGGGAATGGTGGGCAGCGACAGCACGAAATCGATCACGCGCTGCATGACGAAATCGATGCGGCCGCCATAATAACCGGAGATACCGCCCAGGACGACGCCGAGCAGCAGCGAGAAAAACACGCCGACGAGACCGATCGACAGGGAAACCTGCGCACCCTGCACCACGCGGCTAAAGACATCGCGTCCGAGGCGGTCCGCGCCGAACAGGAAAAGCGGGCGCGTCTTGTCGGTGGAAGCCAGCAGGTGGATATTCGTGTTGAACAGGCCGAATACGGAATATTCGTAACCCCTGCCAAAAAGCTGAATCGGTATTTTCTTGGCCGTATCTTCCACGAACACGGCAGCCAGCGTTTCGGGGTTACGGGTCAGCTTCAGCGGATAATAATGCATCCCGAGCGAGAAACCCTCGGTCGTATCGACGAAATGGACGCGCTGCGGCGGATGGAAGGTGGCGCGGGCGTTCTGCAGCACCGGATCGTTGATGGCGAAGAAGCCGGGCACCAGCGCAACGATATACATGGCAACGGTGATGAACAGGGCGGCCATGGCCAGCTTGTGGCGCTTGAATGCCCACCAGATGAGCTGCCACTGCGAGGCGACGGCGGCGCGGTCCTGCCGGGCATTGGTGGTAATGGTGATATCGCTCATGGCGCCCTCCTATTCGAGACGGATGCGCGGATCGACCAGCGCAAGCAGGATGTCGCTGATAAGCGATCCGATCAGCGTCAGCGCGCAGATCAGAAGCACGAAAGCGCCGGCGAGATACATGTCCTGCGCCATCAGCGACTGCAGAAGCAGGGGTGCGGCCGTCGGCAGATTGAGCACGATGGCGACCACCACGGAGCCCGAAATGAGGTTGGGCAAAAGCCATGCGATGGTGGAAATGAACGGGTTGAGCGCAATTCTGAGCGGGTATTTCGTCAGCAGCTTGAACTCGGACAAGCCTTTCGCCCGCGCCGTGGTCACATAGGGCTTGGGCAATTCGTCCAGCATGTTGGCGCGCATGACGCGGATGAGGCTTGCGGTGGAAGACACGGCAAGAATGGCGACCGGCAGCCAGATATGAGCCATAAGGTCAACCATCTTGGCGATGCTCCAGGAGGCCGTTTCATATTCAGCTGAAAACAGCCCGCCGACATCGGCCCCGAACTCCACCGCAGCCACATACATCAGCACCAGCGCCAGCAGGAACGAGGGTATGGAAAGGCCGAAGAAGGAAAAGGCGGTGAAGAGATAATCGCCGATCGAATATTTGCGCACGGCGGAGAAGACGCCGATCGGAAGTGCGATGGCCCAGGTGGCGAGAAGGCTTGCGATGGCCAGAACCAGCGTCAGCGCCATACGCTCCCAGATGAGGCCCGAAACCGGCTGCTGCCATTCGAACGAGATGCCGAAATCGCCACGGCTGATGATGCCCCATATCCATTTCAGATATTGCACGATCATGGGATCATCGAGGCCGAAACGTTCACGCAGCTGCGCCGCGGTATTGTGGTCGATGACCTCGTTGGAGGCAGCCAGTGTGGCGATATAGGTCGTCACATAGTCACCGGGCGGCAGCTGGATCAGGACAAAGGCAAGGAAACTGACGGCAAACAGGGACGGTATCATCCACAGCAGGCGTTTTACGATAAAAAGCAGCATGTCGCTCTCGCAATCACATTGTGCCATACGCACTGCCTTCCACTGAGGAAACGGTATGCGGATGGTCGAAACAACCTGAGAGGCGTCGCCGCGTTACGGCAGCGACGCCCATGTGGTGGTATCAGCTTGTGAAGGTGAACTGTTGCGGCAGCGCCGGGCCGGGGTTGGGCCATGTCCAGCTGTCGGGTTCCGTTTCCGGCACATTGCGCAGATTATTGCGGATGATGCCGAAACCACCAACGGCAAGGCAGAGACCGATCGTCTCGAACTCTTCCGCCGCGATATCGAAGATTTCCTTCATCTTCTCGCCGCGTTTGGCAAGGTCGGCCGTCGAGCGCGCCTCGTCAAACAGCTTGAAGCGCCTCTTCTGGCTTTCCGGCGGCTCTTCGCCCTTCTGGCCATTCGAGGTGTACCAGAGCGCCCACGGAATGGCGTAACGCGAACCCTGCGGGTGGAATGCGAAGAAATCGCGCGGATCAAGCATCGGGTCGAGACCGCCGGGGCCGGGCCAGACGGCAGCATCATGGGCGTTGTCATCGCCGCGTGTATAATAGAGCGCGCGTTCGATGGTGTTGACCTTGATGTCGACACCGATCTGCGCCCATTGCGCCTTCACCAGTTCCAGCGCATCGACCAGATCGGGATAGAGCGTCGGGATGACATCGATCGAGAAGAAGACGGGCTGGCCATCAGGCCGCAACCGCATACCGTTGCCGTTCTTCTTGTCGTAACCGGCCTTGTCGAGAAGATCATTCGCCTTGTCGGCATCATATTCGGTAAACTGGCGCGCCAGCTTTTCATTATACCAGGGGTGTGTCGGGCGTGGTCCGGCCTGATACCCCTCGCTCTGGCTGAAATAGACGATGTCGATGATTTCCTGCCGGTTGAGCGCGATGGACAGCGCCTGACGGAAGGACTTGTCCGCGAACATCTTGCGCATTGCCGGGTCTTTATGGGTGATGTTCAGGTAGATCTGGCATTGCTGCGCGGCAGACGGCACCAGAGTGAGCAGGCGATAATCGCCTTTTTTCATGTTCTGAGACAGGGTCGGCTTGTTGGCGAGAACGCTGATATGGCGCTCCTGAATGTCGATCTTGCCGGAAATGACGTTCAGCATCAGCGATTCGACATCCTGCGAAATGCCGAAATTGATTTCGTCGATATAGGGCAGCTGGTTGCCTTCGGTATCGACCTGCCAGAAGTAAGGGTTGCGGGTCATGACCACCCGCGTCGCACCGCCGGAATAGGGTTCCTTCACCACCCACGGATCAAGGGTCGGCTTGTCGACATTCGACCAGCGGGACGGAATTTCGATATCGCCGCACTTCGCCCGGAACAGTTCCGTCCAGCTGGAGACACCCGCAGCCTTCACATCGGCATCAAGCGCCGTGTTGTATTTAGGCAGGAACTTGCTGCAATAATGCTTGGGAAACAGCGTCGGATGCTGGCCGAGCGGCGTGGCGAGGTTTTCGAGATAAAGCGCATTCGGCGCTGCGAATTTGAACTTTACCGTGAAATCGTCGACTTTTTCGACATCGACCGCCTTGCCCGCAACGGAGAGCTGCGCTGGCGTGGCGCTGTAAAGCTCCTTGTTCTTGATGCAGTCCTCGATGGCGAACACCACATCATCTGCGGTGAAGGGATGACCATCCGACCATTTTGCGCCCTCCAGCAAATGGAAGGTGAATTGCGAAGCATCGTCGTTGACTTCCCATTTCACCGCAAGGTTCGGCAGAACCTCGGTGAAGTCCATATTCCAGCGAACCAGCCCCTGATTGCCGACCATGCGCAGGATGCCGTTATGGTCCGACGAACCGCGCAGGCCACGGCGCAACGTGCCGCCATAGGAGCCGATTTTCTCGTGCGGTGTCACCACCATCGGATTTTTCGGCAGACGTTCGGCCAGGGGCGGCAATTTACCGTCCTTTACCAGCGCCTCCAGTTGCGGCGCCTGCTTGCCGGCAGCAGCCCGCGCCGAGGTCCCGATGACGGAAAGGGCGGCCACGCCGCCAAGCCCCGCCATAAAGGTTCGGCGCGTTACGCCCAGTGAAAATGCTTCGCCATCGCGCATCGACAATCCTCCAAAAAATCACCGGCAGCGAAACGGTTTTCACCGTGCCGCAACAGCCCTCCCGGCCAGCCAGCATACCGATCCTCCATCGGCAGGGGCAGACCATATGGGCGTTTTCAGATGATTACAAGTATTGACAGCTTTTTACATATTTTTTATTCGTAGATAGGTTTTCAGGATCAGGCTTGAAGAAAAAATCGGCACGACAGCCCCCTCGCTCACAAAAACCCCGGGATTTCTGTTGCGATTGAAATGCAGGAAACCCATTAACTTCAGCGATTTGCAACGGAAGGGCTGCTGATGGACAATCAAACCGCATCTGCCGCCGCTCGAGGCGAGACTCGGCTGAGCGACATCATCTACGAAAAAATCATCGGCATGATTTCGGACGGGCGGTTTCCCGTGAACGAACGGCTGCCATCGGAACAGAATCTGGCGTCGTTGTTCGGCGCATCCCGGCCGGTGGTGCGCGAAGCCCTGGAGCGGCTTCGAAACGATGGCCTCATCGTCTCCCAGAAAGGGTCAGGTTCCTATGTGCGCCAGCAGCCGGATTCGTCCGTGTTGCAACAGGTTCCTGTCGGCTCGCTTGCAGATGTGCAGCGGTTTTTCGAATTCCGGTCCGGCCTTGAATCTTCAGCGGCCGAACTTGCGGCGCGCAACTGGCAGGCCGCCGATAAAGCCCGCATCGAGCAGGCCATTGCGGCGCTGGAACAATGTCTGGAGCGCAACGATCTTGGTGCGGAGGAAGACTTTGCCCTGCACGAAGCCATTGCGAAGGCGAGCCATAACCAGTTCCACATCACGGTGCGGATCTGGTTCAAGCCGCATTTCGCGATCGGCCAGTCGGTGACACGCAGCCTCAGCCTCAAGCGGACGCCGCAACATGTGCGCGAGGTGCAGAACGAGCATACGGCAATCGTGGAAGCGATCTTTGCGCGCCAGGAGCAGGCTGCGCATGACGCGATGAAAGACCACATCCTGAAGGCGCGCGCCCGCATGTTTCAGGGCGTCGGCGGCTAGAAGCGTTTCCGCAATTCGAAGGACGAAGCCCTATGGGGCAATGGAGAATAATCAGTGAGCCAGCCGCGCATCATAGAGCCGAAACTCCGCTCCCTTATCGATACGCCGTTGAAGGTTGGAGAATCACCGGCATGGGATGAGCGGACGGGCAATCTGTGGTTCGTCGATATTCTCGCCCCCGCCATTTTCTGCCTGCATCCGGGCGGAAAACTCGACAGATATGATATGCCCGCCCAGGTGGGATGTCTCGGTCTTTGCGACAATGGCCTGATCGTGGCGGGTCTCAAGACCGGCGTGCATCTTCTTGATCCCGCGACCGGAAAACTCGAACTTCTGTGCGACCCTGACGAAGGGCGGCCTGACAGCCGCCTCAACGACGGGAAGGTTGGCCCGGACGGCCATTTCTGGGTGGGGACCCGCGACGAGGCCGGGATACAGACGGGCAATGCACGCCTCTATCGCGTCGCGCCGGATGGCGGCGTCGAACGCATCATCGATGGCGACATGTTCACCTCTAACGGGCTCGCCTGGAGCCCGGATGGCAGGCGCATGTATCATTCCGACAGCAGCGGTCTCATGTATCAGGCGTTCGATTTCGATGTCGCGACGGGCCGGCTCGGGCCGGCCGAACGTCTTCACGATTTCGCACCGGACGAAGGCAGGCCGGATGGCGCGGCGACCGATTGCGAAGGCTGTTACTGGAGCGCCGGCGTTCAGGCTGGCCGTCTCAACCGCTTTTCACCGGATGGTGAACTGTTCGAGATCTACAGGCTGCCGTTCAGGGGGCCGACCATGCCGTGTTTCGGCGGTCCTGATCTCAAAACGATCTATCTCACAAGTCTCGTCACCGAGACGAACGGAATTGCCACGCCGGGCACGCTTGTTGCCTTTGATGCGCCCGTTGCGGGGGCAGCCGTACACAAGTTTTCCATCTGAAGACGCTTTCATCTTGAGGAAACCAGTTGATGACGACATTTGATTTTCGCCAGGCTCTGCACGGCATCTCCGGCGTTCCCGTAACAGCCTATGAGGCCGGCGGGGAAGTCGACATTGGTGTCACGACCGAGGTCTATGCCCGCGTTGCAAGGGCGGGCATCCACAACATCGTTGCAGCCGGCAATACCGGCGAATTCTACGCTCTCACACCGGCCGAGATTCTCAGGGTCTACGAAGCCGCGATAAAAGGTGTTGATGGCCAAGCCCCGGTCACGGCGGCGATTGGACGCTCGCAGCGCGAGGCTCTCGCCATGGCGCGTCAGGCAAGGGAGATGGGCGCATCCGCCGTCATGTCCCATCAGCCGGTCGACCCCTTTGCAGCGCCTCAGTCGCAGATCGACTATTTCATCGGTCTGGCTGACGGCAGCGAGCTGCCGCTGGTTGCCTATGTCCGCGCCGACGGTTTTTCGGTCGATGACATGGTGAGGCTTGCCAGCCATCCGAATGTTGCTGGCATCAAGTTCGCAACGACCGACATCATGCTTCTGTCGCGTGCGATAGCCGCTTCCGATCAGAAGGGCGCGCTCTATGTCTGCGGCCTTGCGGAAAGCTGGGCGCCCGCCTTTTCGGCAGTGGGCGCCCGCGGCTTCACATCCGGCCTCGTCAACGTGGCTCCGCAATTCTCGCTTGAGGTTCATGAGGCCCTGACGTCAGGCGATTTTTCAGCGGCAAGGAAGGTCGTTGAAAAGATCGAACTCTTCGAGCGGCTGCGGACGCGCTATCGCAACGGCGCAAACGTGACAGTGGTGAAGGAAGCCATGGAAATCCTTGGCCTAAAGGTTGGCCCGGTTCGAGCGCCGGGACTTGCCCGTCTGGACGAACAGGATCGCAAGACGCTTGAAGGGCTGCTCGCCAGCTGGCGTTGACAGACGAGTTACCGGCAAGCTGCATTTTGTCTATGTAATATGCCGGCCATGGGCCGGCATATTCGTTGCGGGCGGAGCAGCGATCCTGCACCACCGAAGGGGTGATGGAGGTTCAGCCGAACAGAGCCAGACTGCTCTTCACGGTCACCCACACGCCCCAGAGAAGCGGAATGCCGACCGCAATCCAGGCCAGCGCCGCCTTGGCGTCCAGCCCGCCGCGTCCGATGCCGAAGGAGCCCGTGGGGCCGGCATTGGCTGCCGCCGTCTTGGCCTGCAGTGCCGCGACCTCCGCGTCCAACATGAACCACTTGTCCGAAAGCGGCCGCACGAAGGCGTTGGCCACGAGGCCGATCGCCAGCATGCCCGCCAGAATATACATGGTGCTGGTGTAGAGCGCCGGCCCGGGCGCGACACCCGCCGCGATCTGCGCTTCGCGGATGTAGTTGACGACGACGGGACCGGCAATGCCGGCAGTCGCCCAGGCTGTCAGCAGGCGACCGTGGATTGCGCCGACGAACTGCGTACCGAAGATATCGGCGAGATAAGCGGGAATGGTTGCGAAACCACCGCCATACATGGACAGGATGATGCCGAAGGCCAGAACGAACAGCGCCTTGTTACCCATCGTCGCCAGCGTCGGCGCCAGCGCATAAAGAATGATGCCGAGAATGAAGAAGCAGAAATAAGTGTTCTTGCGGCCGATCTTGTCGGACATCGACGCCCAGAAGAAACGTCCGCCGATGTTGAACAGCGAAAGCAGGCCGGTGAAACCGGCAGCAATCGCCGCAATCTGCGCCTTCTGCCCGGCGTCAAGATCCGCAAAACCCACGCCAGGCAGGCCGATCAGCGAGCCGGCGAAGATTTCCTGCAACATGGGCGAGGCCATGCCGATGACGCCGATACCGGCCGATACGTTGAGGCACAGCACCGCCCAGATGAGCCAGAACTGCGGCGTCTTGTGCGCGTCGCGCAGATGCACATGGCGATGGGTTATCATGGCGCTTTTTGCTGAAGGCGCCGTCCAGCCTTCCGGACGCCAGCCCGATGGCGGAATGCGGTAACCGAAGGCGCCCGCCATCATGAAGACGAAATAGATCAGGGCCATGACAACCAAAGTCTGCCAGACGCCGACCGAAACATCCGTCTTGAAGCTGTTCATCAGAAGATTGGCGAGCGGCGCGCCGATCATCGCCCCGCCGCCGAAGCCCATGATGGCCATGCCGGTCGCCATGCCGCGACGGTCCGGAAACCATTTGATCAGCGTCGATACGGGCGAAATATAGCCAAGGCCGAGCCCGACGCCGCCGATGACGCCAGCGCCCAGCCACATCAGCCATAGCTGATGGGTGATGACGCCGACCGCCGCCACCAGAATGCCGCCGCACCAGCAGCAGGCGGAAACGAAACCGGCCTTGCGCGGCCCCACTCTTTCCAGCCAGCCGCCCCAAATGGCGGCCGAGCAGCCAAGAAGAACGAAGAAGAGCGTATAGATCCAGCCGAGATCGGCCACGCGCCAGTTGCACTCGGTGGTGAACAGCGCGCCCAGAAGGGTAAGGCTGGAGCAGCTGGGGTCCGTCGCCGGCAACGCCTTCGACAGCGGTAGCCAGAACACGCTGAAGCCATAGGCCATGCCGATGCATAGATGAATGGCAAGGGCCGCCGGGGGCACCAGCCAGCGATTGAAACCCGGTCTTGCGATTATTCGTTCGCGGTCCAAAAACCCGGCTTGCGCCGCCTCTCCCGCCGTTGCGTCTGCTACTGCCATTGACATTACCTCCCTCGTGAATGTCTGGACATCTCAAATTCGCCCCGCCAGGCGAACATCGATATTGCCGGACGTCCTCCTGTCCGGCGGAAAGTCTGAATTGTGGTCTTGCCGCTCACGCCCCCGCGTTTTCGGGTATGCTCGGCTCGGAAAGGGACTCACCCGCAATTGCGCCCTTCCCGCCCGGCGCGCCCTTCGCATCACCGCCGAGACCAACCGCATCGGCTGCCGGATCACCGGGCCGCTTGATCTCCTTCGACGCAGCAAGCACAAGCGGCAGAAAATGACCGGCCCCGGCATCCACCATCTCGAAGAACCGGCGACGCATGCGCGGCTCCCAGAACTTGTTGATGTGCGTGGCGACACCGTTGATGCGAATATCTTCCGGCTGCGACAGAAAAAATGTCGCGATCTGGTTCGCCATTCTCACCAGTTTTTCATCGGTGTGGTTGAGCAACATGACCTATTCCCCCGCGCCGACCGTCAGCCGACGCCTCTGTGTGTGACAAGGCCGGGCGCACCCGGCCCTCCTTATTCCGCCGCTTCGAGCTTGCCGGCGATGCGCCGTGCACGGCGGCCAAGCGCATCATATTCCTCCTGCCACTCGGTCGGCCCGTTGGAGGGCGAGACCTGCACGGCGGTCACCTTGTATTCGGGACAGTTGGTGGCCCAGTCGGAGAAGTCGGTGGTGATGACATTTGCCTGCGTGCCGGGGTGGTGGAAGGTCGTATAGACCACACCCGGCGCCACACGGTCGGTGATCAGCGCTCTCAGCGTCGTGTCTCCAGACCGGCTGCCGAGCTTGATCCAGTCGCCATCCTTCACGCCGCGCTGTTCAGCATCATGCGGATGGATTTCGAGACGATCCTCCTCGTGCCAGACGACGTTTTCGGTGCGCCGTGTCTGCGCCCCGACATTGTATTGCGACAGGATGCGGCCGGTGGTGAGCAGCAGCGGGAAACGCGGCCCGGTGCGTTCGTCCGTCGCCACATATTCCGTGCGGATGAACTTGCCCTTGCCACGCACGAAACCGTCCACATGCATGATCGGCGAACCGTCAGGGAACTTCTCGTTGCAGGGCCACTGCACCGAGCCCTTTTCTTCCAGATAGGCGTAGGAAACACTGGCAAAGCTCGGCGTCGTTGCGGCGATCTCATCCATGATCTCGGACGGATGGGCGTAATTCCACGCAAGACCCATGGCTTGCGCCAGCTTCTGCGTCACTTCCCAGTCGGCATAACCGTTCTTCGGCGACATGACCTTGCGCACGCGGTTGATACGGCGCTCGGCATTGGTGAAGGTGCCGTCCTTTTCAAGGAAGGTGGAACCCGGCAGGAAGACATGGGCATAATTCGCCGTCTCGTTCAGGAAGAGATCGTGCACCACGACACATTCCATGGCGGCGAGACCGGCGGACACATGTTTCGTATCCGGGTCGGATTGCAGAATGTCCTCGCCCTGAATGTAGATGCCCTTGAAGCTGCCATCCACGGCCGCATCGAGCATATTGGGGATACGCAACCCCGGCTCGTTGTTGAGCTTCACACCCCAGAGTTTCTCGAAGACGTCACGCGTCGCATCGTCTGAAATATGCCGGTAGCCCGGAAGCTCGTGCGGGAAAGCCCCCATGTCGCAGGAGCCCTGCACATTGTTCTGGCCGCGCAGCGGATTGACGCCCACGCCCGGACGACCAATGTTGCCGGTCGCCATGGCCAGATTGGCGATCGCCATGACGGTGGTCGAACCCTGGCTGTGTTCGGTGACACCGAGACCATAATAAATCGCGCCATTGCCGCCCTTGGCATAAAGCCGGGCAGCACCACGCAGATCTTCCGCCGGAACGCCCGTAAAACGTTCCGTCTCTTCCGGGCTGTGCCGCGGCTCGGCCACGAAAGCCGCCCAGTCCTCGAATTCCGACCAGTCGCAGCGCTCGCGGATGAAGGCCTCGTTGAACAGCCCTTCCGTGACGATCACATGCGCCAGTGCCGTCAGCACGGCAACATTGGTTCCCGGAAGCAACGGCAGATGGAAAGCGGCCTCTACATGCGGCGTACGCACGAGATCGATGCGGCGCGGATCGATGACGATGAGTTTTGCGCCCTGACGCAGCCGCTTCTTCAGCCGCGAGCCGAAAACAGGGTGGCCATCCGTCGGATTGGCGCCGATCACAAGCACGACATCGGACTGCTCGACGCTGTCGAAATTCTGCGTGCCGGCGGAGGTGCCGAAAGCCTGCCCGAGACCATAACCCGTCGGCGAATGGCAGACGCGGGCGCAGGTATCGACGTTGTTATTACCGAAGCCGGCGCGGATGAGTTTCTGGACGAGGAAGGTTTCTTCATTCGTGCAGCGGGACGAGGTGATACCGCCGATGGATTCCCGGCCATATTGCCCCTGGATACGCCGGAACTCCGAGGCAACGTGAGAGAAGGCCTCCTCCCACGTGACTTCCCGCCATGGATCGCTGATCTTTTCGCGGATCATCGGGTTGAGAATGCGGTCCCTGTGGGTGGCGTAACCATAGGCAAAACGGCCCTTGACGCAGGAATGGCCGCGATTGGCCTGCCCGTCCTTCCACGGTACCATGCGCACCAGCTCTTCACCGCGCATTTCCGCCTTGAAGGAGCACCCCACACCGCAATAGGCGCAGGTCGTGACCATCGAATGTTCCGGCTGGCCAATCTCGATCACCGATTTTTCGGTAAGCGTCGCCGTCGGACAGGCCTGCACGCAGGCGCCGCAGGAAACGCAGTCGGAATCGAGGAAAGCCTCATGTGCGCCGGGCGAGACCCGGCTCTCAAAACCGCGCCCTTCGATCGTCAGTGCGAAGGTGCCCTGCACTTCCTCGCAGGCGCGCACGCAGCGGGAACAGACGATGCATTTGGAAGGATCGTAGGTGAAATAGGGATTGCTTTCGTCCTTCGGCATCCAGCGGGCATTGAGATCGCCATCACCGTCGCGGGCCTTGACGTGGTTGTCGCCTTCATAACCGTAACGCACATCGCGCAGGCCAACGGCACCCGCCATATCCTGCAGTTCGCAATCGCCATTGGCGGCGCAGGTCAGACAGTCAAGCGGGTGATCAGAGATATAAAGCTCCATCACGCCCTTGCGGATCTGCTTCAGCCGCTCCGTCTGCGTGTGCACGACGAGACCGGCAGCGACCGGCGTGGTGCAGGAGGCGGGGGTGCCATTGCGGCCCTCCACCTCGATAAGACAGAGGCGGCAGGAGCCGAAGGCATCCACCATATCGGTGGCGCAGAGCTTGGGAACATCGATGCCAGCTTCGCGCGAGGCGCGCATGATCGACGTTCCGGCCGGGACGGTTACCTGACGTCCGTCGATGGTGAGCGTCACCATGTCAGTCGCGAGGGATTTGGGGGTTCCATAGTCGAATTCTGTCACAAGGGCCATGGTCTTACTCCGCCGCTTCAACACGTGGGATGGGGGCAAAATCAGCAGGGAAATGCCGGAGCGCGCTCATCACTGGATAGGGCGTGAAGCCGCCGAGCGCGCAGAGCGAACCGAATTTCATGGTTTCGCAGAGGTCTTCGAGGAGTGCGGTGTTTTTCTCCCGCTCGATGCCGAGCGCGATCTTGTCCACCGTCTCGACGCCACGCGTCGAGCCGATGCGACAGGGCGTGCACTTGCCGCAGCTTTCGACGGCACAGAACTCAAGCGCAAACCGCGCCTGATGGAGCATGTCGGCCGTGTCATCGAAAACCACGATACCCGCATGGCCGATCAGGCCACCGGCAGCGGTAAAGGCCTCGTAGTCGAAGGTCGTGTCGAATAAGGAAACCGGGAAATAGGCCCCGAGCGGACCACCCACCTGCACCGCCTTGACGGGGCGGCCGGTGATCGTGCCGCCGCCGATATCATTGACGAGCTGTCCGAGCGGCAGGCCGAAGGCGGTCTCGTAAAGCCCGCCATGTTTGATGTTTCCGGCAAGCTGGATCGGGATCGTGCCATGCGAACGGCCAACGCCGAAATCGCGATAAAACGCCGCGCCGCGATCCATGATGACCGGAATGGAGGCGAGCGAAATGACATTGTTGACGACGGTGGGCTTGCCGAACAGACCCTGCAGGGCAGGCAGCGGCGGCTTGGCGCGCACCGTGCCGCGTTTGCCTTCAAGACTGTTCAGAAGCGAGGTTTCCTCGCCGCAGACATAAGCGCCCGCGCCCATGCGTACTTCCATATCAAAGGCGCGGCCGGAGCCGAGCACGGACGGGCCAAGAATGCCTTCGCGCCGGGCGATCTCGATCGCCTGTTCCATGACCTTGATAGCGTAAGGATATTCCGAACGCGTATAGATGAAGCCCCTCGTCGCGCCGACGGCAAGGCCGGCAATCGCCATGCCTTCGATCAGCACGAAGGGATCACCTTCCATGATCATGCGGTCGGCAAAGGTGCCGCTATCGCCCTCGTCCGCATTGCAGACGATGTATTTCTGGTCGGCGACCGCATCCGCAACGGTCTTCCATTTGATACCCGTCGGGAAACCCGCGCCGCCACGTCCGCGCAGGCCGCTCTCGGTCACCTGGGCGACAATGTCCAGCGGCGCCATGGCGACGGCTTTTTCGAGACCTTTCATGCCCTGATAAGCGCGATAGTCCTCAAGCGACAGCGGATCGGTGACGCCACAACGCGCAAATGTGAGACGCGTCTGGCTTTTCAGGAATGGGATATCCTTGGTTGGCCCGAGACAGAGACGATGCTCGCCGCCGGTGAGAAACCCTGCATCGAAGAGCGAAGCAACGTCGCTTGCCTTGACCGGTCCGTAGGCAATACGGCCATGTTCGGTGCGCACTTCCACAAGCACTTCAAGCCAGAGCATGCCGCGCGAACCGTTGCGGACAATATGCACATCAAGATTGCGGCTGGTCGCCTCGCGGGTGATCGCTTCGGCCACGCGGTTTGCGCCAACAGCCAGCGCGGCGGAATCGCCGGGAATAAAAATGGTGACACTCATCGGCGCGCCTCCGCCAGAATGTCGCCAAGACAATCCTCGTCAAGACGGGCATGGACTTCGCCGTCCAGCATCAGGGCCGGCGCCTGAGCGCAAAGCCCGAGGCAGAAGACGGGTTCCAGCGTGACAGAGCCGTCAGCGGCGGTTTCGTGCCAGTCGAGGCCGAGCCGGGTCTTGATGGTGTCCGCAAGAGGCTCGCCACCCATCGACTGGCAGGCCTCGGCGCGACAGAGCTTTAAGACATGTCGGCCGGAAGAATGATCGCGAAAATCGGGATAGAAGGTTATGACGCCATGGACTTCCGCGCGTGAGATGTTCAACGCGGATGCGATGATCTGTTTGGCGCTTTCCGGGATGTAGCCGAATTCTTCCTGCACCGCGTGCAGAATGGGCAACAGCGGCCCCTCCAGGTGGAGATGTTCGTCAATGACGGCGGAAACACGGGCCGCCTCATCTGCGGCAACCGCTCTGATATTCATAAGCCAGTCCTCCCAAACCGACGGGGCAAGGAATGATGAGCGGGATATAGTGAAATCCCTTCGCAGCCCCTGCATCGTTTGGAAGAATGTCGAGATGGGCGGGATCAGGTCAATAATCAGTTTCCGTCAGTTGATAGGAAATTCCTATCAAACGCCTTTTCCGCGGCCCGTTGACGGGCCTCGTGAAGCAGCGCGGAAACAAGCGGCGTGTGTGGTTCGCGGTGTGTGGCAATCAAGCCCACGAGATGCTCCGCGTCCGGTTCGGTGATCGGAATGATTTTTATCTGTTTCGGGAAACCAAATGATTCCGCAAGGTTACGCGGCATTATTGAAGCCCATTGTCCGGTTCGTATATGGGAAAACAGCACGATCATGGAGTTGGATTCGAGCGTCGGCTTTGCCTCCACGCCTGCCTCGGCCATATGCTTGTTGATGATGCGGCGATTCTGCATATCCGAAGTCAATAGGCATAGCCTAAGACCGGAAACCTGCTTCCAGGTAACGCTTTCCTGATCGGCGAGCGGCGTTCCGCCTGCCGTGATGAGGTGATATCGCTCCGAATAAAGCGGTACCGTGGTCACTCGACCAAGTGGTTCGTTGTCGAGATAGCTGATTCCCGCATCGATCTCGAGGTTTTCGATCTGGCTCAACACCTGAAGCGAGGTGCGCGACGTGACTGAAAAGGTCACATCAGGATGACGCGCCTGGAAGGACTCCGTCAATCGCGGGACCATCGCAAGCGCCGTCGGAATGACGGCAAGCCGGATGTGGCCCGCCAGACCCTTGCGGGCTGCGCGCATTTCCTCACGCATGGTGCGCGTATCGCCAACGATGCGGCGCGCCCATTCGAGGACACGCTGGCCCTCCGGTGTCAGCCCCTGAAAACGCGCCGCACGCACCACCAGAACGACACCCAGTTGGTCCTCCAGCTGCCGGATCGCAGCCGAGAGACTGGGTTGGGAAACGCCGCACTCCTCCGCGGCACGGCCGAAATGCTCTGCTCGCGCCAATGCAATGAAAAATTCCAGCTTGTCGATCATGCATCCTCCCGCGTGACTCGCGACCATGCGGATGGTGCGAGCAGAAGAACACTAAAGCGAGGCGGGGAAGCCCGCAAATGGATGCGGGTATTTTCCTGCAAACCGTGCGCTGACGACAAGACCAAATTCCCTCAAACGGGGACAGCCACGTCTGGCCGATTTGAAACAATCGGCCGCCGGGGCAGCCTATTTGCTGTCTTCGGTTAAGCCGGTGGGGAATATCGTCTTCTTCGCCAGCATGTCTTCAATCACCTCTGCGGGCACCGGCCGGCTGAAATAATAACCCTGGCCATAGGGGCAACCGGCATCGCGCAGAAATGCCGCCTGTTCGCCGGCTTCCACACCTTCGGCAATGACATCGATACCCAGAGACCCGGCAAGCTGGATCATGATCGAGACGATGGCGCTGTCCTTGGTTTTTTTGGGCAGGTGGGTGAGAAACGAGCGGTCTATCTTCATGCAGGACAGCGGAAAGGTCTTCAGCATGCCAAGACAGGAATAACCGATCCCGAAATCATCCAACGCCAGGCTGACACCCATCTGTTTGATGGCCCGCATGATCCGGACCGATGTTTCGACATCCTGAATGATGAGCGTCTCGGTGATTTCGATTTCCAGGAGCGATGGAGCAAGGCCGGTTTCCTTCAGCACCGACCTGATCTGCTGCACCAGCCCGCCCTGAAACTGCCGCGGCGAGATATTGACCGCCATCTTGACGGGCAAGAGGCCGGCGGCCGCCCATGCCTGCGCCTGACGACAGGCCTTCCTGAGAATGCTTTCTCCGAGTTCCACGATCAGCCCGGTTTCTTCCGCAAGCCCGATGAATTCCGCAGGGCCAAGCAAACCTTCCGTGGGGTGCTGCCAGCGCACCAGCGCCTCCACGCCGCTGATTGCGCCACTGACAAGATCGACCTGCGGCTGGAAGTGCAGCACGAACTCGTCTCTCTTCACGGCCTTGCGCAATTCCTCGATGCGGGTGAACTTCTTCCTCAGATCATCCGCCATATTAGGGGTGAAGGTGGCAATGCTGTCGCGCCCGTTATGTTTGGCTTCATACATGGCAAGATCGGCGGCCGCGACGATTTCCGCCGTGGTTTCCCCATGCTCCGGGAAAAAGGCCATGCCGATGCTGCATGTGACCTTGATATCGTAATTACCAATGCGCAATGGCTGCGAGACCGCGGCACGGATGCGCTGCAGCCGGGCTTCTACATCGTTCCTGCCTTCTTCAAGAATGATGACGAATTCATCCCCGCCTACCCGGAGAACGAGATCGTTTTTCCGGAGGCTTTTCGCAATGCGCTCGGCGGTTTTCGACAAAAGCGTATCGCCGATGCTGTGGCCGAGCGTATCGTTGATCTGCTTGAAATTGTCGAGATCGAGGAAGCCGATGCCGACCCGTCGGTGCGTCTTTGCCGCCGCCGCCAAAATTTCAGGCAATCTCGTATCGAGGAAACGACGGTTTGGCAGCCGGGTCAGCATGTCGTGATCAGCCAGAAAGGCGATATGTTCCGACGCCCTTTTGCGGTCAATCGCCAGGCCCGCCATACGCGCCGCAGCACCGATAAACTCCAGCAGCGCCGCCTCCGGCTTGCGGCTGGCCAGCATGCACCAGACGAAACCATGCGCCTTGCCTTCGCTGGCGGGGATATCGAAACTGAAGGCGATGTGTTCTGCCGGATGGGTGAGGCACTCAGGATCACTGACGCTGGAAACAAGTGCGGCCAGCCCCTCCTCCTGCGCAAGTGCGGGCGAGGCATAAACGGAGGGCTCCCCATCTGCCGCATCAAACACCCGCACGGCGCAGGCCAGTCCGGTTGCGAGATTTTCGATGGCCTTGACGAACTCCTCGAGAAAATCCTCAATACGCGCGGCGGCGACGATCATTTCCAGAATATGCGCCTGCGCCTGAAGCAGTCTCTCCGAAGCCTTTTTCTGGGTTATATCCCGCGAGGCGCCGACCACGCCGATGATGTTGCCAGCCTTGTCCTTCAGCGGCACGCGCGACATCATGAGCCAGCGGTCGATATCACCGCGCATGGCGCGTTCCTCGTAACCGAGATCCGGTTCGCCGGTGCGCATGACCCGCGCCTCGGTATCGGGAATGCCGGCACGCCGCGCTGCCTCACCGTTAATATCGTAATCGGTGAGCCCGATCAGTTGCTCGACCGTATCAAAGCCGTTTTCGGTGACGATGGCGCGATTGGCGAAAAGGAAGCGTCCTTCCAGATCCTTGGCATAGATAAAATCCGGTACGTGGTCGATCATCGCTTCCAGAAGCGCGTGCCGGTCGGAAGGATTGGCATTCTCGCTCATGGCAGGAGTGGCAGATGGCGTGACGCCGCGCTTTTTTCGCGGCATCAGGTTCTGCTCGGCTGTCTTCGGGCCTTTGGAACGCACCTCTCCGCCTCATTACTTTGCAAGGAAGCAGAATAGTAGGTTTATACGTATTATATAAATATGAACGGCGAAAAGAGATTGCCGGGAAACCTGCCTTTTGCAACTGGCTCCATGACGTCCCGCCTGCCTGAATAGGAACGGCGCAGCAGAAGCTGCGCCGTCAGCCTATAGGAGGCAATTCGTTGTCCGTCACACAACCGGCGTCGGCAGCTCTTTGCCGGCAAAATGCGCATCGAGATTGGCGAGAACAAGATCGGCCATGGCGCGCCGCGTCTGGTGCGTGCCGCTGCCGACATGCGGGGCGAGTGTGACGTTATCGAAGGCGAAAAGCGCTTCCGGCACCCGCGGCTCATCCTCGAAGACATCCAGCGCCGCGCCACCGACTACGCCGTTCGAAAGCGCTTCGACCAACGCCTTCTCATCCACCAGCGAACCGCGCGCCACATTGACGAGCACACCCTGCGGTCCAAGCGCCTTCAGCACATCCGCATTGACGATATGGCGCGTTTCTGCAGTGGCGGCGGCGGCGATGATCAGCACGTCGCAATTGGCAGCCAGCGCTTCGATGCTGTCATGATAATCATAGGCGACATCGCGACGGCTTCTCGCCGTGTAGGAAATGCGCGCATCAAAACCCTCAAGCCGCTTTGCGATCGCCTGACCGATGCGGCCAAGGCCGAAAATGCCGTAACGGCGGCCGGCCACACGGGTGGAAAGCCCCATATCGCCCTTCAGCCATTGGCCGGTGCGCACATGCTGATCCGCCTGCGGCAGCTTGCGCGCCTGCGCCAAAACGAGGCCAAGCGCGAGGTCGGCGACATCGGCCGTCAGCACGTCTGGCGTATTGGAGACTCGGAAGCCGCGCCGTTTCGCGTCAGTCAGATCGACCTTGTCGAAACCAACGCCGTTGATGGCGACGATTTCAAGATTGGAAAGCGCCGCGCCGATATCCGCCGGCAGGCCGATATGGCCGCCGGTGACGACGCCGCGGATCGCCGCGCCCTTTTCAGCAAGGAACGCCGCCTTGTCCGCGGCTTCGAACAGGCGATGCACGGTGAAGCGCTCGGCAAGTTCCTGTTCCAGTGCCGGGATAAGCGGGCACAGTTGCACGATTTCAGTGGTCATGGAGTTTCCTTTGCGCCGGTGAACTACTTCACATCGGCCTTGACGAATTGCCGGAGTTCCGGCGTTTGCGGATTGGCGAACAATTCAGAAGAACGGCCCTGCTCCCAGATCTTGCCCTTGTGCATGAAGATGGTCTCGGTCGCCACGCGGCGCGCAAAAGCCATTTCATGGGTGACGAGGATCATGGTCATGCCGTCTTTCGCGAGGTTTTCCATCACGGTCAGCACTTCCTCGGTCAGCTCGGGATCGAGTGCTGAGGTCACCTCGTCGAACAGCATCACCTTCGGCCGCATGGCAAGCGAGCGGGCAATCGCCACGCGCTGCTGCTGGCCGCCGGAAAGCTGGTCGGGATAGGAATCGAATTTCTCCGACAGGCCGACGAGTTGCAGAACCTCGCGGGCAATGTCCTTCGTTTCCGATTTTGCCACATCCTTGACGATGCGCGGAGCGAGCATGATGTTTTCGCCGACCGTCAGATGCGGGAAAAGATTGTAGCTCTGGAACACGATGCCAACATCGGTGCGCAGCTTGCGCAGCGCTGTGGCATCTCCGCCCAGCGCATGGCCGGCGATTTCGATGCGGCCCGAATTGATCTTCTCCAACCCGTTCATGCAGCGCAGCAGCGTGCTCTTGCCCGAGCCGGAGCGGCCGATGAGGGCGAAAACTTCACCACGGCCGACCGTCAGCGACACGCCTTTGAGGACTTCCAGAGCGCCAAAGCTCTTGTGAACGTTTTCAACGATTACTTCCGGCATGAAGCCTCCTTTCCAGCCAACGAGACAGCTGGGACAACGGGTAGCAGACGATGAAATAAAGCACGGCCACCGCGACGAAGACGCGGAACGGCTGGAACGTGGCATTGTTGATGAGCTGCCCCGCTCTCGCCAGTTCGACGAAACCGATGATCGATGCGATGGACGTATTCTTGACGACCTGAACGGCAAAACCGACGGTCGGCGGCAGGGAAATGCGGATCGCCTGCGGCAGGATGACGTAGCGATATTGCTGGGCGCGGGTAAGCGCCAGCGATTCCGATGCTTCCCACTGCTGCTTCGGCACCGCCTGGATGCAGCCGCGCCAGATTTCGGCGAGATAACCCGACGTATAGATCGTCATCGATGCGCCGGCGGCAATCAGTGGCGGCAGTTCCAGTCCGGCAAGGCTGAGGCCGTAATAGGACAGGAACAGGATCATCAGCACCGGAATACCCTGAATAACCTGGATATAGGTGCCGGCGGCAATGCGCAGCGCCTTGAAATTCGAGCTGCGGGCCAGCGCCACGAAGAAACCGACGAGGCCACCGCCGATGAGCGCAATGATCGTCAGAAGCACGGTCCATTGCAGGGCGGTCAGCAGGAAGCCGAACTCGTTCCAGCCGAAAGTTCGAAGAGTCATGACTGCACCTCCGGCATGGCGGTCATCGTCTTGCGGGCCACGCGGCGGCCGAACAGCCACATGCCGACAAGGGCAAGGATGAGCCGCAGGCTGAGCGCCAGCGCAAGATAGATGAGCGTGACGACGATATAGACCTCGAAGGAGCGATAGGTCTGCGATTCCACGAAGGCTGCGGCGGCCGCAAGCTCATGGGTGGAAATGGCCGAGCATATGCTCGATGCCAGCATCATCAGCACAAACTGGCTGCAAAGCGAGGGATAGACCTTGGCGATGGCAGGCACGAGGATGACGTGACGGTAGATCTGGTATTTTGTGAAGCCCAGAGCCTCGCCCGCCTCGATCTGCGACTTGTGCACCGCCTCGATGCCGGCGCGGATGATTTCCGTCGAATAGGCAGCAAGATTGATCGTCATGCCGATCAGCGCTGCCGTATCCGCCCCGACGCGAAAGCCGAGACCGGGCAAACCGAAATAGACGATGAAAAGCTGCACCAGAAACGGCGTGTTGCGGATCACCTCCACATAACCGTCCACGATGATACGGACGATGCCGCCATTGATGGAGCGCAGCGAGGCTAGAAGAATTCCGAAAGCGCAGCCCAGCACGATGGAGAGGACCGACAGCTTGATCGTCAGCCATATGCCGTTCAGAATCTCATTCTGATATTGGGCGAGCGCGCCGAATTGAAAAGTATAGGACATGCGTCACTCCGTTGACATTTCCCGGCCCGCCGGAATGTTCCCCGGCGGGCGCGTTGAAAGGCTCAATCAGAAGCTTGGCAATTGCGGCAGCGGACGGCCGGTCCACTTCACCGAGATACGGTCGAGATCGCCCGACATCTTCATGAGATAGATGGAAGTGTTCAGCCACTGACGCAGCTCGAAATCCTCGATCTTCGTCGCCATGGAATTGCCCTGCTGGAAGAAGGTGAAACCAACCTGCAGACCGGCTTCCGGACGCTGCTTGATGATCGCTTCGCCAACCGTGGACGGCAGGGCCACGGCATCTACCTGACCAGCAAGCAGAGCCTGGGCGCTGGTGGAATCGTCCTCATAGACAACGATTTCAAGACCTTCGACATTAGCCTTGCGCAGCGCGGTTTCCTGCGAGGAACCGCGATTGACCGAAACGCGCTTGCCCTTGAGGCTGTCGAGATTTTCGAACTTCTGGTCCTTGCCGGAGATGATGTCCATGTTGAACGCGCTGTAGGGCTGCGTGAACATGACGGTCTTGGCGCGTTCGCCGGTCGGCGCAAGCGTCGCGACAAGGAAATCGACCTTGCCGGTCTGAAGTGCCGGGATACGCGCCGGCGGTGTCAGCGGCACCAGTTCCACCGGCAGCGACAGGTAAGAGCCGATCAGATTGGCGACATCAACGTCATAACCGGAAGGATTGCCCTTCTCGTCCACCATGCCCATCGGCGGTGCACCGGTGAGAACGCCGATCTTGACCTTGCCACGCGCCGTGATCTCGCTGAGCGAGACGGCATGGGCGGACGTGGTGGCAGCAAGCGAAGCTGCGACAACACCGACTGCAACGGTCATGTTCTTCAGAAATCTGGATATGCTCATGGTTTCTCCTCCAACCCTATAGTGGCTGCCCAAAGTGGAACAGCGGCCTTGCGCAAACCGGAAAATGTTCTCGATAACATTTTAACGCGATTGACTAAAAACTCCTCCCAAGAAACCGCGAAAGCACAAAACCAGATGAATTCCCTATGAAATTCAACAAGTTCGGCTGGTTATCGATTTTCCTCTGCTCGACACCGCTTCACGTTCTTGGCAGGACTAATAATGCATGTTATCGGTATCATTGCAAGTCCGATCTACAGAACTGTTTCGGTCGGCATTCATTCGGGAGGAAACATGTACACACGCTCGGCAATTTTCGAAGGCAGGATTCACCCCGGTCGGGAGGAGGAGTTTTTCCGTATCGTGGAGGAGAAATTGCTGCCGGTCTGGAAGCGCATGCCGAACGCGCAGGCCGTGCGGGTGATGCGCACCGAGCGCACCGACCCGGATGCGGCCTCGATCATCATGGTGCAGGAAATCGACTATCCGTCGATGGAGGCGGTGGAAGAAGCACTGGTTTCTCCCGTGCGGCTGGAAGGCCGTGTGCTGACGGATGAGATGATGAGCATGTGCGACGGCCGCTTTTACCATCTGGTCTATAGCCGCGTCGCATAAATCCGGTGCACGCCGCACCGATATGCAATCATGCGGCGTGCTTTCCCTTGATATCTTCGTGTATGTCTTGTCCTGAACCGGTTCGAATTTAGGGAGACATGCTTTGGTGGAGCGCACGCCCTTGGCCGCAGCGTTAGTCACGTCAAAAAAAGCTACCATGAGCGACGTCTCGAAACTTGCGGGCGTCTCCAAGATGACCGTTTCGCGGGTGCTGGCCGATCCTGCGCTGGTGTCTGAAGAGACACGCCAGAAGGTGATGAAGGCCATCGAGAAGCTCGGTTATGTGCCGGATCGAATCGCCGGATCGCTTTCCTCCCGCCGTACCAATTTCATCACCGCCATCCTGCCGACGCTCACCAACTCCAACTTCGCCGATAGCGCTCAAGGGCTCGCCAATGCGCTGCGCGCGGCCGACTACCAGTTGCTGATCGGTTACACCATGTACGATCTGCAGGAGGAAGAGCGCGTCATCCGCACCATGATGGAGCGCCGCCCCGACGCCATTGTCGTCGCCGGCACGGTGCATACCAAGATGGCAAGCGAAGTCTTGATGCGCGCCGGTATCCCCATCGTGGAAATCTGGGACGTTCCCGAACATCCGATCGATCATGCTGTCGGTTTTTCCAATTACGAAGTGGGAAGAACCGCCGCCAAACATCTGATATCACTTGGATTTAAAAGAATCGGCGCGCTCGGCTCAAGAGCCGATGGCGACGTGAAGGACTGGCGCGGCGAAACCCGCCTTCTCGGTTTTGGCGCGGCGCTGCGCGAAGCCGGCATTGCCGACGACCTTATCATCCGCGAAGGCAGTGCGCCGGTCTCCTATGACCACGGGGCAAAGACGCTCGGCTCGCTGCTGGCCAAGGCCCCGGATGTCGAGGCCATCTTCGCCGTCTCGGATATTTCCGCCGTCGGCGCACTGATGGAATGTCATCGCCGCGGCATTCATGTGCCCGAACGCATTTCCATCCTCGGTTTTGGCGATTTCGATATCGGCAGGCAATGTTATCCGGCGATTTCTACGATCAGGGTCGACGCCCAGATGATCGGCCGCAAGGCGGGCGAATTGCTGCTTTCGATATTGGAGGCAGAAAAGGACGCTGCCATTCCCGAGGGTGCACGGGTGGATGTCGGGTTCGAGCTGATCGTGCGGGAGACGACGAAGCGGGCGGGCGGCTAATCCACTCTCTTCCCTCACTCCTGTGCTTGTCACAGGAACCCAGCCGACGTGCGTCTGCGCGGCGAAAGGGATTTTTCAGCCCAAGGACTTGGGCTGACTGGATCCCTGTGACAAGCACAGGGATGAGGGAAGCGCGGTGTATCGCCCTTACCGCGCGCCCCAGGTATCCGTCAGCCGATACCCCTCCGGCCATGGATCAGAGGGATCAAGCATGTGCTGGTGGATGCCGGTAATCCAGCCGCGGCCGGAGATTTCCGGCAGGATGGCCGGACGGTCGCCGACCTTGGTGGTCCCAAGAATACGGCCGGTGAAGGTGGAACCGATCAGCGACACCGCCGTCAGCGTTTCGCCTTCCTTCATTTCGCCGCGCGCATGCAGCACCGCCATGCGGGCCGAAAGCGCCGTGCCGGTCGGCGAACGATCGACCTTGCCCGGCTGGATGGCGACTGCCGCCCCTGCCCGCAGACCCTCCGCCGTGCGCTCCACCTTGCCCGCGAACAGGCAGAATGAAAAATGCCGCCAGTCCGGGTTTTCGGGATGGTCGAAGCCCAAAGCCTTGTTGGCGGCATTGGTGATGCGCACGCCGAGGCGGGCAATGTCATGCGCCTCTTCCGGCTTCAGTCTGAAACCCATAGCCTCGGCATCGACGATAACGAAGCTGTCGCCGCCATAAGCGGTATCCACCTTCAGCATACCGAGGCCCTCAACCTCGAGTTCGGCATCGAGTTTCGCGGCAAAGCTCGGGAGGTTCTGCACGAAAATGCGTTCGGCCTTGCCGTTGCGGCATTCGGCACGCACTTTTACCAGCCCGCCGGGGGCTTCCAGAAGCATATGGGTTTCCGGTTCCTGCATCGGCACGATGCCGCCATCCAGAAGCACGGTGGAGACGCAGATGGAGTTGGAGCCGGACATGGGCGGCGTGTCTTCCGGCTCCATGATGATGAAGGCGGCGTCCGCGTCAGGATGTTTCGGCGGCACCAGCAGGTTGACGTGGCGGAACACGCCGCCGCGCGGCTCGTTGAGCACAAAATTGCGCAGGGTCTCATCGCGGGCGATGAAACGGCTCTGTTCCCAGATCGTCTCACCCGGTGGCGGCTTTACGCCGCCGACGATCACATCCCCCACCTCGCCTTCCGCATGGGCGGAGATGACGTGAACGGTCTTGATACTGCGCATTGAATTCTCCTCAAGAGCATTTCCAGTAAAAGTGCGTAGCGGTTTTACGTCCGGAAAATGCGGAAAACGAAAGATCGAGAGCGCGTCTGAACGCGCTCTAGGAAAGCCAGGCGGGAAGACGGGAATCAGCTCGGCCGGTCAGCGCGCTTTCAACGCAATCGGCAAGGCTGCCGAAGCGCACCGCGCGGCCGCTGAGGCCGGGCCCGTAATGGGCGTATTTGCCGGAATTGGTCATCAGGGCGCGGGTCTTCGTTGGGAAGACCGGCTCGGAAATGGAGCACCAGCAGAGATCAGGCAGCACCTGCACGCCGCTGCCATGCAGGCTTTGCAGCGTGCCGTCCTGCCCGGCCGCATCGATGACCTGCTGACCGGCAGTGACGATGACGGCGACATCCGCATGGCGCCTGCGGCCGGCAAATTCAGCCGCAAGAGCGTGGCACTCCTCCAGCGAGGCATGCGGACTGCCGATGGCGACAAGCTGCACCTCTTCCGGTCCTTCGTTGAGAAGCGACCAGCCGGCGGCCATATCGGCAAGCGAGATGGTGACGGTGTCAGCCGTGTCAATCGGGGTCAACCCGGCTTCCGGCGTTACACCCTCGATATGCAGCATGGGTGCTGCGGAGGTGGTGCCAAAAGCAGCGCAGAGCGCCTTCAAATCATCCCGAGACGGCTTTGCAGAGCCGAGGCCGCGCAGCAGCGGAATACAATCCGGCGCTGCCTTACCGGCGAGATAACCGACGAGCGGCCAGAAGGCGTCGTTGATGCCCTCAGGCAAAGCCACGTCGACAATACGCTGCGGACGACGGTTTTCTTCGAGATAAACGCCTGACAATGGCGCCCTGCCCGTCAGTGCAATGCAGAGATCGAGAAAGTCAGGATGTTTGGCAGTGCGTGCGCCGAGCACCGTATTGGCGAAGATCACCGCGTTCGATTCGGCCCAGGCGATCGATTCGCCGGCACTCGGCGCGCTGTCGAGCAGGTAAGGCGAACAGGTGAAAGTGGGTCGACAGCCCATGCGCACATAGGCATCCGCCAGTCTCGCGGCCGGATCGCCGAAATCATCAGGCACGCCCTGCGCCCGCCAGTGCGCCTTGTCCACCGAAATGGCGTTCATGGTCGTCGGCACCCGCACCCTGCCGCCCATATCAGCCATCTTTTCCGCGAAGGTGAGGTTGGCGGGGCTGGCATAGATACAGCCGTCAATGTGACCCTGCGTGATATCGATGAGCGCAGACGCCCCCTGCTGGGCCGCCATGGCGACGATGATGCGCATGGCCTGGCGCACGGCGATGCCATCCCGACCCTCGAGCATCGCCCGGTCCTCATCCTCAAGGTCGAGATGGGCAATCGCCGGAGTCGCGATGGCAAGCGACAGGCCATCGGCCTCGATGCTGTTTCCATCAATGCGGACATGGGCGGCCCGGGAAAAGCGGGCGAAATTTTCGGCGTCGAGGCGGATGACCGGCAGCGCCCTGTCGAACATTTCCGCCGCCACAAGTGCGCCCAGCGTCAGCACATCTTCCGCCTCGCAGAAAACCAGTGCGGACGGCGCGCGGCCGGTGAGGATGAGATCGAGCAACACGCCCGACCCCGTGCACGAGCCGCGGCTGGTCGGCATGAACAGCACGCCGCCGGTGAGACAGATGCCGTGCAGCGGGTGATGCACATCGATCACCCTGCCGGTGGCGGGATCGACACCACCCCAGAAACTCAACGCTTCTGTCGTGGCGATCACGGGGCCTTCGGCCGCACCGGCCAGGATGCTGCGGGCTTCAGGAACGGCTGTTGTCGAAACGGCAGAAGACATTGGAAATCTCCGTCAGAAACGTTGCGGCGAAAATGCCCTTGTATCGATGGCGGGTTTTTGCCCCGTCAGAAGATCGGCGACGATGCGGGCCGTGCCCGCCGATTGCGTCAGCCCCAGATGCCCGTGGCCGAAAGCATAAACCACCCGTGCCGTGTGCCGCGCTTCGCCGATGGCCGGCAGGCTGTCCGGCAGCGACGGGCGAAAACCCATCCATTGCTTGCCGCCCTCGGTTTTCAGGCCCGGCAAGAAAGTTTTCGCCTTGGCCAGAAGCGCCTCGGAACGGGCGAAATTGGCCGGAAGCTCAAGCCCGCCCAGCTCGACCGCACCGCCGACGCGGATGCCGGAAGAAAGCCGCGTGACGACGAAACCATGACCGCCGAAGGTCACCTGCGTGCGCAGATCGAAAGCCCCGGACGGCAATGTGGTATTATACCCCCGTTCCGTTTCCAGCGGAATTTTTTCCCCGAGTGAACGGGCGATGCGATGCGAAAAGGCGCCCGCAGCCAGCACCACCTTGGCGGCCTTGCGGGTACGACCGTCATGGCTCACCACCTCGACACCATCTTCAAGCGGCCTGAGCGACGCGATATCGAGGCGTTCGATGCGCCCGCCTATGGCGCGGAAATGTTCGGCCAGCGCCAGCGTGTAGAGCTTCGGGTCGGCGATGGAATACCATCCCGGCGTGAACGTGCCGCAGGTGAAACGCGACGCGATGCCGGGCTGTATCTCGGCCATCTGTTCGGCATTGAGATGCCGGAACTCGATACCGTGGCGCTCACGCGCCTTCCAGCCGGGAAGCGAACTTTCGAACTCCGCATCGCTTTCATAGACCTGGAGGTTGCCCTCTTTGCGCAGCATGGCTGTTGTCTCGGTCTTTTTCAGGAATGGCTCCAGCTCGACCTTCGACAGATCCATCAGCGCCGTCTGGGCGGCGGTGGAATGTTCCACCTTCGATGCCGCACAGGCCCGCCAGAACCGGAACATCCACGGCGCGATCTTCAGCGCATAGGAGGGCGGCACGCTGAGTGGACCGAGCGGATCGAGCAGCCATTTCGGCGCTTTCCAGAGAATGCCGGGCGATGCAAGTGGCAGGATATCGGTGAAGGCAAAGGCGCCGGCATTGCCGGCTGAAGCGCCCGCTGCTGGTCCCTCACGGTCGATGACCGTGACCGAAAGACCGCGGCCCTGCGCCGCGATTGCCGCCGAGAGGCCGACGACGCCGGCCCCAATGACGATGACATCATGTGCAGGCATTACCGCACGCTCGCCAGGAACTTCTGGGTTTCAGCATGCTGCGGCGCGCCGAACAGCTGGTCCGGTGTGCCGATTTCCGCCATCACGCCCTGATGGAAGAAGGCGACGCGGTTCGAGACATCGCGGGCGAAGGCCATTTCGTGGGTGACGCAGATCATCGTCATGCCTTCATCCGCCAGCATCTTCAGCGTATCGAGCACCTCGCCCACCAGCATCGGGTCAAGCGCAGAGGTGACCTCGTCGAACAGCATATATTCCGGCGACATGGCAAGCGCGCGGGCAATCGCCATACGCTGCTGCTGGCCGCCGGACATGCGGTTCGGATAGACCTTCAGCTTTTCGGCAAGGCCGACATGGGTCAATTGCTTGACCGCGATTTCCTCAGCCTTCGCCTTGGAAATACCGAGCACCTTGCGCGGCGCCAGCATGACGTTTTCAAGCACGGTCAGATGCGGAAAGGCGTTCCATTGCTGGAAGACGATGCCAACCTTGCGGCGCAGCTTGTTGAGGTCGGTCGACTTGGCGTGCACCTCGGTGCCGTCGATGACGATCTTGCCGCTGTCGATCGGCTCGAGGCCGTTGATGCAGGTGAGCAGCGTCGACTTGCCGGAACCGGAGCCGCCGATGATGGTGACGACCTCGCCCTTGTTGACGGTAAGGTTGATCCCTTTCAGAACCTCCAGCGGGCCGAAGGATTTGCGGACGTTTTCGATCTCAATCATTGGGGGACCACCGTCTTTCGAGATACCCGCCGAAACGGGCGATGGGGAAGCTGATAAGGAAGTAGATGGCGCCGCAGATCATCAGGATGGTCAGCGGTTCCTGCAGGCGGGTGACGAGGATCTGCGAGGCGCGCAGAAGCTCGATGAGGCCGAGCCACAGCACCAGCGCCGAATCCTTCATGACGCCGAGCGTCAAGCCGATCCAGGAGGGCAGCGACACGCGGGTGGCAAGCGGCAGCACGATGTAGCGCATGTCCTGCGACCACGTCATGCCGAGCGACCGGCAGGCACGCCGCGTATTCGACGGCACCGCACCGATGCCGCCGCGCACGATCTCTGTGCAATAGGCCGCCGTATAAAGCGACAGCACCACGCAGGAGGTGGTGAATGGCGGCCAGCCGAGCTTGGCGATCGACTGGAAGGCATTGCCGAGCACCAGCTGGATAAGCAGCGGCACGGAACGGAAAATATCCAGAATGAAGGTCAGCGGCAGCGACCAATAGGGGCCGAACTGGAAGCGGATGATGCCGAAGATGATCCCCATGATGGTGCCTGCCGTGACGGCGACGGCGGTGACGGCAAGCGTCATGCCGGCACCCTTGGCCAGGAAGGCGAGATCACTCCAGGTGAGAGCGGTTTCAAACATGGCTCACCTCTCTCAATAACGGAACAGACGCGCGGCCAGTAATCGGGCGGCAAGCGTGACGATCTTGGCGATCACGTAATAGATGACCGCGGCGAGCGCGAAGAATTCAAAGGTGCGGAACGAACGGGCGTTCAAGGCCTGTGTGACGCCGGCGAGATCCGTATTCATGCCGACGGTGACACCGAGCGAGGTCATGAGGATTGCCCAGACCATCTGGTTGGTGGCAGGCAGAAACGCGACGCGCAGCATCTGCGGCATGATGATCAGACGGAAGGTCTGCATCGACGTCATGCCGAGCGAACGGCCGGAACGGGTCTGCGTATCGGGAATGGCTTTCAGCGCGCCACGGAAATTCTCCGCGAGATAACCGGCATTGTTGAAGGCGATACCGACCAGAAGCGCCGTATAGGGGCTCAGATGAATGCCGAAATTGCCAAGGCCGAAATGGGCCATGTAAATCTGGAACAGCGCCGGCGTGTTGCGGGCGACTTCCACCCAGACGGAGGCGAAAGCGCCAAGGATACGGTTGCCGGAGAGCCGGAACAGCGTCAGCGCGATGGCGAAGGTCAGACCGATCACCATCGACAGAATGGCGATCTGCAGCGTCACCACCGCACCGTCCAGAAGCTGCGGCAGAGCCTTCAGCGCCTGATTCCAGTGGAATGTATAGTTGAACATTAAGTGTCCCGCCTTTTCAGAAACGATCAACGGCGCGATCATTTCGACCGCGCCGTTTACGAAAAGTCCTGATCAGCGATAAACGCCGTTGACGGTGAGCGAAGGAACTTCGCCGCCAACCCATTTTTCATAGAGTTCGGCGTAACGGCCGGTGCGAACCTGCTGGTTGATGAAGAGGTTCAGGTAGTTGATGAGGCCGTATTCATCGCGGTTGGTGAAGAGCGCGACATAGTCGATGTCGTAAGGCGCCTTGCCGACCACGGAGATGCCGGCGAACTTGCCGCCCTTCACGTTGGACTGGGCAACCGTCGAGGTGGAAACGGTGGCGTCGATCTGGCCCTGGCTGAGTGCGAGGAACACGTCTGCCTGCGTCTGGTACGGGCGGAATTCACCGGTGCCCCATTCCTTGACCGACTTTTCGAGCGCGATGGCTTCGAACGTGCCGGCGGTTGCGCCAACGGTCTTGCCCTTCATGTCTTCGAACGACTTGATGCCCGACTTGTCGTTGGCGGTAACGGCCATTTCGAAGGCGAAGTAAGGCACGGTCATGCCGACTGTCTTGGCACGCTCCAGCGTATCGGAGGTGGACGCAACGCCAACGTCGACGCGGCCGGACATCAGCGCCGGAATACGCTCGGGAAACGGCGTTTCGACGATTTCAGCCGTGACGCCAAGCGCCTTGGCGAGATCGTTGCAATAATCGACGTCAAAGCCGATCGGATTGTTGGCGTCATCACGCGCGCCCATCGGCGGGAAGTCGAGCACAACGGCGCAACGCAGCGTGCCGGACGAAATAATGTCGTCAAGCTTGTCGGCCTTGGCCGGGGTGATAGCGGAAGTGGCGGCCAGCAGGCCGGCGAAAATGACCGATTTTTTCATTCTTGATTTGCTCCCAGAATTGGTCTGCCCTTGAAGGCGAGGTCACTATTTCCCCAAGAAAGCGATAAATCAACATAAAAATACAATGAGTATACAAAAAGAATTTTGTGCACGTGCGAACTGATGAGGTTCAATGGATTAGTTTCGAAAGCTGGCGCGAGGAGCCGACAAGGTGAGCGGAAACATCAAAGGCCCCTCATCCCTGTGCTTGGCACAGGGATCCAGCCAGCCCAAGTCTTTGGGCTAAATAGAGTCTTTCCGACGCGCAGACGCGCGTCTGCTGGATTCCTGTGACAAGCACAGGAATGAGGGCCTAAGGAATCTTTGTGTCCGATAAAGTGGATTCCCGCTCTGACACAGCCGCACCGAAAAGACACGTTGCATTACCCCAGCCATTGTATACTTTATGTATTCAAAATGTGCGAGCCGATATCGGAGGATTATGATGAGCGACACCACCACCTTGACCATCGACGAACTATTTCAACGGGTGGAGGCGATTTTCCGCAGGGCTGGCTTAAATGCCGTGCAGTCGGGAGCGCTGGCGCGCGTCATCACCGCCGGTGAGCGCGACGCCTGCAAGTCCCATGGCATTTACCGCATTGAAGGCGCATTGCGCACCGTCAAGGCCGGCAAGGTGAAGCCCGATGCCACACCTGATGTGGCCGAGGAGGACGGTACGGCGATCGTGAAGGTCAATGCCAATGGCGGCTTCGCCAATCCTGCCTTCGAGCTTGGCCTGCCGGTTCTGGTGGAACGCGCGGAACGTTTGGGCGTCGCCGCACTCGTCATCAATGACTGCACCCATTTTTCGGCGCTCTGGCCCGAGGTGGAGGGACTGACCTCGAACGGGCTGGCCGGACTGGTGATGTGCCCGAGCTATTCCACCGTCGCGCCGACGGGAGGAACCAAACCGCTGCTCGGCACCAACCCCTTCGCTTTCGGCTGGCCGCGCAAGGACACCTCGCCTTACGTCTTTGATTTCGCGACATCCGTTGCCGCCCGCGGCGAGATAGAACTGCACCGGCGCGCGGGAAAACCTTTACCCGAAGGCTGGGCGGTCGATGCAGACGGCAATCCGACGACGGACCCGGAGGCGGCCCTTGCCGGCGCCATGCTGCCCTTTGGCGGCCACAAGGGTTCTGCCATCGGCACCATGATCGAGCTTCTCGCCGGCATCATGATCGGCGACCTCACCAGTCCCGAAGTGCTGGACTATCTCGGCACCACCACGCTTGCGCCCTTCCATGGGGAACTGATCGTCGCCTTTTCCCCGGAGGCCTTTGCCAAGGGGCGGCCGGGAGACCCCTTCCAGCGCGCGGAAGTGCTGTTTGACGCCATCATCGGCCAGGGCGCCCGCCTGCCCTCCGGCCGCCGTTTTGCCGCCCGTGCCAAATCGGAAAATGAAGGTATTACGCTGACCGCTGCAGAAGTGGCCGGGCTCGACCAACTGCTGGAGAAGGGACTGGACGCGGTCTCCTGACCGCAAAGCGGAAACAAGAAGGCTCGCGAACGCGGGCCTTCTCGCAATGACAAAGTCACTCAGCGTTTTTTTGCAACTGCACAGCATCCCCCGCCCCGTCACCCCGGACCTGATCCGGGGTCCAATGCGATCAAGTCTTTGATCACGAAAGACTCATTCCTCACGGCGCAGACGCGCCGTGGCTGGATGCCGGGTCAAGTCCAGCATGACGGAGGGGAGACATCAAACCTCCTGACATGCAAAAAAGGCCCGCATTTGCGGGCCTTTTGTTTTCACATCAGCGGCTGCTTAGGCAGCCTTGCAGGCCTGCACGGCACCCGGAAGCTTGCTCCAGTCGGCATACCAGCTGTTGAACAGCTTGAACTGCGCTTCGACATAACCGCGCTGGCTGTCCGTCAGGGCATCGGTTTCGTTGAAGTGCAGCGTGTATTCCTTGTCGCCCTTCAGCACCATCATGTGCTTGAAATAGAGAACCAGATCCGGGCCTTCATCGAAGGACGAGAGAACGGCGAGCGCCTGTTCCAGTTCCAGCGCACGGGCGCGGGCATCCGCATCACCCTTGGCGGCGGCCTGCGACAGCTTGCAGAGGTGAATGACTTCCTTCGGCAGCACGTTGCCGATGCCGGTGATGGCGCCGGTTGCACCGCAATTGACGAAGCCGTGGAAAACGGCGGTATCGACGCCGATCATAAGAGTGACGTCGTCATCACGGCTGGTGATGTTTTCAGCAGCGTAACGCATATCCGCCGGGCCCCCGAATTCCTTGAAGCCGACGAGGTTCTTGTGCTCGGCGCGTAGCGCGAAGAAG
This sequence comes from Agrobacterium sp. CCNWLW155, assembly GCF_036888815.1. Taxonomy (NCBI): domain Bacteria; kingdom Pseudomonadati; phylum Pseudomonadota; class Alphaproteobacteria; order Hyphomicrobiales; family Rhizobiaceae; genus Agrobacterium; species Agrobacterium sp. CCNWLW155. Next base: position 194,945 of record NZ_JBAKFW010000006.1, on the reverse strand, counting down.
AGATCGGCACGGGTGGCGAAGCCATAATAGGGGCTGTTGTAGATGACGGCCGGGATTTCAGGAGCCGCCGCGAGGATGGCCTTGAAATGCGCCTTCTGGGCAGAGATGACCGAACCGCGCGACAGGACGCGCGGAATAACCATCAGACCCTTGGCGCCAACCTTCTGGGCGTGGGCAGCATGGGCAACGGCAGACGCCGTGTTGACCGCGCCGGTGCCGACGATGACCGGAATGCCAGCCTTCACCAGGCGCTCCACGCCTTCCATGCGCTGCTCATCCGTCAGGAGCGGCCAGTCGCCCATGGAACCGCAATAAACCACGGCCGACATGCCATCGGCGATCAGTTCCTTGCCCTTGCGAACAAGCGCATCGAAATCAGGGGTGCGATCATCCTTGCAGGGGGTCATCAAGGCGGGAATCACGCCGGAAAAAATGCTGGCCGTCATTACTAGCTCCTAAGGGACATGTTTTTCGGGAATGGACGCACGTCCGCGCCACCCTTTCGACAGGGACATTACTATCTTGTATTTTATTTGTCGACAAGAAATCGACAAGCTACAGATTTATTTCCAGCCGCTCGTTTCGCACCAGCAGTTTCTGCACCTGCCGCACGATCTGTTCGGCGTGCTCCCGCGCCAGCCTTTCGGAAAGAGCGATATCGCGAGCGGCAATCGCCGCGATCATCTCTTCATGATCATCGACGAAACGCTTGGGCAGACGATCATCATAGGACTGGTAATAAAGCCTGAGGATGCGCCGTCCCTCATCCAAAAGCCGCTTGAACAGGCTGGTGAAATAGGGGTTGCGCCCGGCTTCGGCGATGGAAAGGTGAAGGGCGGCATTGGTGGAAATCATCGCCAGCGCATCCTGCTCCTCGACCGCAATGGCGAATTCCGCGTTGTGGGCGCGGATTCCGGCCAGATCTTCCGGACGGTGATATTGCGCGGCAAGCTGGGTCGTTACCCGGTACATCAACACAAGCGCATCGAAATAGGTATGCATGTTGAGGAAATCGATATTCGACACCATGGTGGAGCGGTTCGGCAGCGTATCGATCAGCCCCTCGCCCGAAAGCCGCACCAGTGCCTCGCGGATGGGCGTGCGTGACATCTTGAACCGCTCGGCAAGCTGCACCTCGTCGATGGGACTGCCCGGCGGCAGAACCAGATCGAGAATCTCGTCGCGCAGCAGATCATAGACCATCTTCACGCCGGAGCCGCGCTTGCGCTCGGCAGAAGCAATTATATCCGTCATCATCAAATCCCTCTTGTCGACATAAAGAGTACTATTATATTTTTTCGCAATCAACGCCGCGCAGCGCCGTCGCCTCTTCGAATGGCGGAATAATTGTTCAAAAACAACAAAAAGCCGTCGCGAAAATTGCCCGCGACGGCTTTTAATCGTTCGGTTTGTGGCGTGGGCGTTATTACCCCGCTTAAGGAAAGACGATTTCTCTAGGGAGCCAAGAATACGCGGCTTGTCCCTTCTCCCCGGCGGGGAGAAGAAACGCCCAGCAATGCCGCCCCTCTAACAAGACGTTAGTTGCGCAGGCCGGTGGCCACGACGGAAATCTTGAAGGCACCATCAAGCGTGGGGTCGAAGGAAGCGCCCATAACCACGTCGGTCTCTTCGCTCACAGCTTCGCGCACCAGCGTCATCGCCTCGTCGATTTCATAAAGCGTCAGATCGTTGCCGCCCGAGATGGATACCAGCGCGCCACGCGCCTCCTTCAGCGAGGGTTCGCCGAGCAGCGGATTCGCGATGGCTGCGGCCGCCGCTTCCGAGGCGCGTTTCGGACCCTTGGCCTGCGCCGTGCCCATCAGCGCCCGGCCGCCATTCTTCATGACATAGCGCACGTCGGCGAAATCGAGATTGACGAGGCCTTCGCGCAGGATGAGATCGGTGATGCAGCGCACGCCAAGCGACAGGACCTTGTCGGCCGTCTTCAGCGCATTCTCGAAGGTGGTGCCGGCATCGGCGATGCGCAGCAGGTTCTGGTTGGGAATGACGATGACGGTATCGGCCGTGTTGAGCAGGTTGGCAAAGCCATATTCCGCAGCCCGCATGCGGCGCGCGCCCTCGAAGCTGAAGGGAAGCGTGACGACACCGACGGTCAGGATATTTTTCGCCCGGCAGGCTTCGGCGATGACGGGGGCAGCACCCGTGCCGGTGCCGCCGCCCATGCCCGCGGTGATGAAACACATGTCGTAACCGCTCAGGTGATCCATGATCTCGTCGAGGGAATCGATCGCCGCCTGCCGGCCGACCTCCGGATCAGCGCCCGCTCCAAGCCCGCCGGTCAGTTCGGAGCTGAGCTGCACGAGACGCGGCGCATCGGTTTTCTTCAGCGCCTGAGCATCCGTATTGGCGGCGATGAAATCAACGCCGCCGATGCCCTCGGCAATCATGTTGTTGATCGCGTTGCCGCCACCGCCACCGACGCCGACGACGGCGATATTGGGCGTGTTGCGGGCAATGGTGGCGCGCGGAGACTGGGTCATCGTCTTATTCTCTTTCTAAACTCATAGGGTCCCGCGCCGTTTTTTGACCGCGGCACGCGAATGATCGGCAAGGTCCCAGCGCTTCCTCCCCGAGCGGGAAAGAGGCTGTAACGCTTTGAATTTTCATGCAGGCCTATCGCCCCATAATGGCGAAAGACCGGCGTTCCAGGGGGCGAAAGATGCTCCACGGCGACGTTCTCCGACCCCTTCCCCGGATGAAAACCGAACCGAATCAACTGCTTCGCTTCCTAGAGGTGATAGCCGAAAAGGCGCGCCGTTTACACTCCATTCACTATGTTTATCTCACTTTGGAACGAGTTACGCCGACAAGTGTTTGCTTGCCGACCGCGCTGGAGCGGCGGGAGATAAAACGGAACCGGCCCTTCCCGCTCCAGGCATAGTTGACGCATCGAAGGCCCGAAAACCGCGCTGCACTTTTCGGTCCGGTGCTCTGAAGCACACAGAATGGAGACAGGCATATGTTGGCAGACGTCTTGCAGAACGAACCGGGTTTCCGCACGGAACAGCCGCGTGTGTTGATCGTGGAAGACGAATTCCTCATCGCCATGGATATAGAGGATTCCATTTTGCAGGCGGAAGAAGATGCTGATGTCATCGGCATCGCCAACCGGCTGGAAGAGGCCGTGGCGCTTGGCAGCCGCGCCGATATCGCCTTCGTCGACGTCAATCTTGCCGACGGACAGACCGGCCCGGAGATCGGGCGGCGGCTTTCCGAAGACCATGGCGTGGTGGTGATCTTCATGACGGCGAACCCCGAAGTCGTCGTCAATCTCGGCATAGGCGCCGGCGTGATCGCCAAGCCCGTGCCGCAGGATGCCGTGGAGCAGTGCCTTGCTTATGCCCTTGCCAGACGCGCAGGCACCCATGCCGTAACGCCCATCGGCATGATGGCTTTCGACTGAGATAATCCTGAAAATAAAGGGAAGTTTCCGAAAACAAAAAAGCCTGCCGCGGGAGGAGGTGCGGCAGGCTTTTTGAAAAGATGAACAGCGATATGGGAGGAGGAAAACCGCTGTCCCCGAGGCAATCCTTTGGGAGGAGGAGTAGGATCGCCCGCATTACCGAAAGGATGTGGGAGGAGGTACATCCGTTTCGATGATTTGAAGATACCATTTTTCTGCGCGTTTGACAGGCACAAGGTTGCAGCGCAGACATGCGTTTTGTGCATGGCAATATTCATCGTCGAAAATTCCTGGCGATTGGTTCGCTTCAGTCGTCCTCAGGCGTGGAATGACATCGCTTTGCACATACTCAACGTCATCCTCGGGCTTGACCCGAGGATCCTGACCCGTGGAAAGCAATGGATCCTCGGGTCAAGCCCGAGGATGACGGAGGAGAGGCCCCCAAAACAAAAACGCCCGCAAAGCGGGCGTTTGGGCATTCAATAGCGGCAATATCGTTATGATTACTTACCGACGGCGGCGCGGGCGACGCTGGTGATCTGGCTGCGATCGATACCGAGATCGTGCAGTTCACGGCTGCTCATACGGCCGAGTTCGTTGATGGTCTGACGATATTTGCGCCAATTGTTGAAGCTGCGTGCTACGTTCATGACATTACCCTTTCTGAGGTTTAGGTGACGTCAGTAACGTTTTCGTCCCGGCGTCCTTTGATGTCCTCTATATGCGCTTTTCGGTGACGCATTAACAGGCAGAATAAGGCAATCCACCCATGCACTGCATGCACGGGTTCCCCATGACGGTTTGCGGCGAAAAAGAAACGTGACTGAAATTCAGACAGTTCACCGGGCGTGGGACCATCCCTGCCGCTCAGAACTTGTAGCGGACGCCGAAGACGTTGGCGTTTGTGGCGCCTTTCATATTGCCCAATGTTTTGCCACCGCCGGAACGGTGGTGAAGACGCCAGAAGAATTCCGTCGAGGAATCCTCGCTGAAGGACACGTTGATTTCCGGCCCCAGATAAAACAGGACATTGGCATTGCCGTCGTCCTTGATTTCCTGTTCGCGCTCGCGGCCCCGCTGCGCATCCGTGACAAGGCTGAGGCCGGCGGTAAAGCTTGGCGTGATGAACAGCCGCTCTCCGAGCCTGATCTGCTCGTAACGCGCAACCGAACCCACCCAGACTTCACCCGTAAAGCCCTTGCCAAATCTGGCAGCGGCGCCGATTTCGCCGCCGAGTTTCACGTTGCCGATATGGTAGGGATAAAACTGGTAGCCGCCGCCCAGAATGGCGTTGCGCTCATATTCCACCGGAAAGAGGGCTGCACTTTTCAGCATGTCTTCTTTCGTCATGGCGCCGCCAAAACCGAATATCGCTTCGCTCGTCTCCGACGTCATATCTTCCGACGCGAGGGATGGTGTTGCCGCCAGAGCGATCATGGCTGCCAGTGAAAGACGTGCTGCAATATTCATTTTGCTACTCCTGAACAAAGCCCGCTTACCCAGCCGTCCTCATAGGCATATTCACGGAAGGCGAACATACCGTTACCGAACACAATTAATTCAACTTGCGTGGAAATGGGCAGAACAAGCGGAAAATCCGGCTGTCGTCAGCGCAGGAACCGCCTGAAACGGCGAAGCGCAAAAACGAAGAGCGCGGAGCCGATGGCCAGCAGCGCCAGCAATTGCGGCCAGACCACATCCAGCCCCGCCCCTCTGAAAAGCACCGATTGCGCCAGAATGACAAAATGGGTGTTTGGCGCAAGAAGCATGATGTACTGGATGATATCAGGCATGCTTTCACGCGGCGTCATGGCGCCCGAGAGCACCTGCAGCGGCAGCAGGAACAGGATCAGCAACATGCCGAATTGCGGCATGGAACCGGCGACGGTCGCGAGGAATATGCCCATTGAGGTCATGGCGAAGAGTTGCAATGCCGTTCCGAGCAGGAAAAGCGAAAGCGAGCCTTCGATCGGAATGGCGAGCAGCCCCCTGACGACCACGAACAGGGAAAATGCCGAGGCCACCAGCACGACGAGGCCCATGGACCAGACCTTGCTGAGCATGATTTCCAGCGGCGTGACCGGCATGACCAGCAGATGCTCGACCGTGCCGTGCTCCCGCTCGCGAATGAGCGCCGCCCCCGTCAGCACGATCGACAGCATGGTGATGGCGGTGATGATATTGTTGATCGAGCCGAACCAGGACTTGTCCAGCTCCGGGTTGAAACGGGAGCGCAGGGTGAGGTCCACCGGCACCGCAGTCGCACCGCGATAACGGTTGACATATTCCTGAACTTCGCTGGTCACGATGCTCTGCACATAACCGCCGCCGCTGAAGGCCTGGCTCATGCGGGTGGCGTCGATATTGAGCTGGATGGCCGGCTGCTGACCCGCCATCAGCCGGCGCTGGAAATCCGGAGGGATGTTGAGCGCGAAAGTATCGAGCCCGGCATCCATGCGCTTGTCCATTTCCGCGATGGAAATCTGCTTCGGCGGTGCGAAATAGGGTGGATAAAACGCCGTACTGATGCGGCCGGAAAGCGGTGACTGATCCTCATCGACAATGGCGATGGCGGCATTGTTCAGCGTTTCCGGCAGCGCGCTGGAGCCGGTGTAGATCTGCAGCGTGAAGGCATAGACAATCAGGAGCAGCAGCATGCCGTCACGCGCAAGGCCACGCAGTTCCTTGATGCCGAGCTGGAAGATGTTGGACGAAAACAGCCTCATGACGCCTGTTTCCTCAAAAGTGCGGCACCGGCACTAAGCAGCAGCGGAATGGCTATGATGAGCGGCAGGAACGAGCCGGAAAGCCCGGCGAAATCAAGCCCCTTCGAAAAGGTCCCGCGCGAAATGGTCATGAAATAGGTGGCCGGATAGATGTTACCGATAAAGGCGCCGGCGCCCTGCAGCGAGGAGACGGGATCGATCATGCCCGAATATTGCGTGGCCGGAATGAGCGTCAGCAGGGCCGTGCCGAAAATCGCTGCGATCTGGCTCTTCATGAAGGATGACATGAGAAGGCCAATGGAGGTGGCGATGATGACGTAGAGCAGCGCTCCCGCCGCATAGGCGAGATAACTTCCGGTGAAAGGCACCTGGAAGACGAAGACCGCAAATGCCGTCAGAAGCAGGAAATTGAGCATGCCGAGGGCGACATAGGGAAGCTGCTTGCCGATCAGGAATTCCAGCCGCGTGGTCGGCGTCACATAGAGATTGACGACGGAGCCAAGCTCCTTTTCCCTGACGACGCTGAGCGCCGCCAGCATGGCGGGAATAAGCATGAGCAGCAGCGGAATGACCGCCGGCACCATGGCGACGAGGCTTTTGACATCAGGATTGTAACGATAGCGCGTCTCGATGCTGAAGCTGTTCTGCGTGGCGGCGCTGCCGTAAATCTCGGCGGCCTTCCGCGCAAGCCATGTCTGGTGCATACCCTGCACGTAACCGCGCACCGTCTCGGCGCGCTGCGGCATGGCGCCGTCGATCCAGGCGCCCACCTCCACCGTCTTGCCGCGCAAGACATCCCGGCCAAAGCCGGGGGGAATTTCAATGGCAAGGCTGAGTTCCCCATCACGCATGCGCCGATCCATATCGGCATAGTCGCGGATCGGTTCCTTTTCGATGAAATAACGGGAGCCGGCAATATCGAGCACGTAGTCACGGCTGATGGTGGAATCGTCGCGGTCCAGCACCGCAAAGGTCAGGTCCTCGACATCGAGATTGATGCCGTATCCGATGACAAACATCAGGATAACGCTGCCGAGCACCGCCAGCGTTCCGCGAATGGGATCACGCTGCAATTCCAGCGCCTCACGGCGGGTATAGCTGAACATGCGCCTGAAATCGAAAAACCTCTTGCGGACGGGGGCGGCATGTTGTGTCGTGGGCACCTCAGCTGCCGGAGCGGACGGTGCAACGGGTTTCACTTTTTTCACACCCGAGGCATCCTCGAGATAGGCGACGAAAGCCTCTTCAAGCGTTGCGGCATTGCGGCTTTTGGTAATCGCATCAGGCGTATCGCTGATCAGCACCTTGCCGGCATGCATCAGCGAAATACGGTCGCAGCGCTCCGCCTCGTTCATGAAATGGGTGGAGATGAAGATGGTGACATTGTCGTCGCGCGAGAGATCGGCAAGGATTTGCCAGAACCCGTCGCGCGCCACCGGGTCGACACCGGAGGTCGGCTCATCGAGGATGAGAATGTCAGGCGAATGGATCATCGCCACCGCCAGCGACAGCCTCTGCCGGATGCCGAGCGGCAGGTCGTCCGGCAGGGTTTCCATGACCGCGCCGAGATCGAATCGCTCCGCCATTTCGGCGATACGCGGCTGAATGGTGTCTTCCGGCAGCTTGAACAGGCGGGCGTGAAGATCGAGGTTCTGCCGCACCGTCAGTTCTGAATAAAGCGAGAAGGCCTGGCTCATGTAACCGACGCGGTGGCGGATCGCCATGTCGCTCGCATCCACCTTGTGCCCGAAGAGCTTGGCCTCGCCTTCGCTGGCCGCCAGAAGCCCGGTCAGCATCTTCATGGTGGTGGATTTTCCGCAGCCGTTCGAACCGAGAAAGCCGAAAATCTCGCCGCGCGGAATCTTGAAGCTGACATTGTCGACGGCGGTGAAATCACCGAAGCGCATGCTGAGATGCGACGCCTCGATGGCGTAATCGCCCTCACCCGTCACCTTGCGCGGCGCGATATGGACCTCGTGGTAACCCTTGCGCTTTTCTTCGGGAAGAAGCGCGATGAAGGCTGCATCGAGATTGGGTGCCGACGTGCGCTCGAGAAGTTCGGCGGGCGAACCGGTAGCCAGTATTTTGCCGCCATCCATGGCGACCAGCCAGTCGAAACCGGCGGCCTCTTCCATATAGGCCGTGGCGACGATGACGCTCATGCCCGGACGCCCGGCCCGGATGGAATCGATCAATTCCCAGAACTGCCGGCGCGACAGCGGGTCAACGCCTGTGGTCGGCTCATCGAGGATAAGCAGGTCCGGATCGTGGATCAGCGCGCAGCAGAGCCCGAGTTTCTGCTTCATGCCGCCGGAAAGCTTCATCGCGGGGCGATCGGCGAATGGTTCGAGGCCGGTGCTCTTCAGCAATTCGGCAATGCGCGCCTGCCGCTCCCTGCTGCCCTGTCCGAACAGCCTGCCGAAAAAGTCGATATTCTCGAAGACGGACAGGGTGGGGTAAAGGTTCTTACCAAGACCCTGCGGCATATAGGCGATACGCGGGCAGGTATCCTCACGGTGGCGCGGATCGGACATGTCGCCACCCAGAACCTCCACCTTGCCCTTCTGGATGGCCCGCGCGCCGGAGACGAGCGACAACAGGCTCGACTTGCCGACGCCGTCAGGCCCGATGAGCCCTACCATCCTCCCTGCGGGAATCTCGACCGATATATCGGCCAGCGCAATGGTGCTTCCGAAGGTCAGCCGCACATCGGTCAATCGCGCGACCGGTGCGTTCCTGTCATTCGTTGCGGGAGGCGCGACCATGGTGGCCACCGTCACTTGACGAGATTGCGTTCGAGGTTTTCCGGCCAGGCGGCCTGCGGATCAAGCCGTACATAGGCCATGCCGGGCAGTCCGGTTTTGACATACTGGATATATTTCTGCAGCAGTTCCTGCGGAATTTGCGCCCGCACCCGGAAGGTGAGCTTCTGGCGTTCCTCTTCGGTTTCAACCGTCTTCGGCGTGAACTGCGCGACATCGGCCACAAAGGAAACTTTCGCCGGGATGGTGTATTGCGGTGCCGCATCCAGTATCAGGCGCACATCGGAGCCCATGGACGTGCGGCCAGCCTCTGCCGTCGGCAGGAAGAAGGTCATGTAGACGTCTCCGAGATCGACGAGGTTGAGAACCCGTCCACCGGCGGACAGCACTTCTCCGGGCTGGGCGATCCTATATTGCACGCGGCCGTCGCGGGGCGATTTCAGCGTCGCATCGGCTATGTCAGTCTCAATGCTTTCAATATCGGCCTGCGCCGCATCGACAGCCGCCTCGGCATCAACGATCTGCGCTTTGGCCGCGTTGATTGCCGCATCGGAGGCGGCAAGCGAGGCCTGCGCGGAGGCGAGTGTGGCGCGGGCGGACAGCTCGGCGGCTTCACCGTCGTCGACGATCTGCTGCGAAACGGCATTGCCCGTCAGCAGCTGCTTCGAGCGCGCATAGGTCTTGGAGGCGGAATCAAGCTGGGCCTTGCGCTGTTCCACGATCGCCAGCGCCGAGGTCTTCTCCGCCTCCCGCTGTGCGACAAGGCTGTTGGCCGTATCGATTGCTATTTTCGCACGGCGAAACTGTGCTTCCGCCTGACGCTTCCGCGCTTCCAGCTGGGCGGTGTCCATCTGCGCCAGCACCTGTCCGGCCTTCACGAAATCGCCTTCGCGCACCATGATGTCCTGAAGGCGACCGGCGGTCTTGGTGGAAATGTCGATCTCGACCGCCTCGATCCGACCGTTGCTGGACGCGAAACCGGAAGGCAGCCCCTCCCCCTTCAGCTTCGACCAGGCAAAGTAAGCGGCAACGGCAACAGCCAGAACCACCAGACCAATGAGCAAGCCTTTTTTAGACATCCGTCTTCCCCATGAACCCTTCAGGTTTCAACCGTAATACGTAAAAACCGAAGAAGCCAGCCACCATCGCGTTTAGAATTCGCACCCGACATTTCTCCTAGCCAAGCGAGAACAGATCGGGTCAAGGGCTGTTTAGGTGTCGTGGTGTTTCGTGGCCTTGACACAAGTCAAATGGGCCCAAGGATGTTTCGGGCAGGAAGCTGGGAGGGTGCAAATTGCGCTCGTCAAACGTTCTGCTGCTGTCGTCGCGACTGTCCAGAGGTTGCTGACACCACACTCGTCGTCATCAACGGGTTTGACCCGAGGATGACGACGGAGAGGTTTTAGGGCCACTGCCGGAAGTCCCGAAGGCAAGTGCGTTTCTCACAGCCGCCTTCGGACTTCCGGGCAAAGACAGGGCCAACCTTAAACCGCCCGCGCCCGCTTCACTTCCACCTGCGTCCATTCCGGCAGCCAGTCGCGATGGGCCAGCAGCAGATCGTCCACCAGCGACCATATCTGGTCGAGGTCGAGTTCGGCTGCGGTATGCGGGTCCATCATCGCGGCATGGAAGATATGCTCGCGATTTTCGCTCATCAGCGCCCGAACCGTCAGTTCCTGCACATTGATGTTGGTGCGCATCAGCGCTGTCAGTTGCGGCGGCAATTCGCCGATGAAGGTCGGCTGTATGCCGTTATGATCGACCAGACAGGGCACTTCCGCCGCGCAATCAGATGGCAGCGAGGTGATGCAGCCATTGTTGCGCTGGTTGCCGTAGATGACAGAAGGCTCGCCGGTCCAGACCGAGTTGATGATGGAGGAAGCATATTCCTTCGATTGTTTGACCTCGATCTTCTCGGCCGAACGATAGGCCGCCGCCTGCCCTTTCCAGCGCTCGATCTGCTCGATGCAGCGCTTCGGATATTCATCAAGCGGGATGCCGAATTTCTCGATCAGGTCTTCGCGTCCTTCCTTGATGAAATAGGGCGTATATTCGGCAAAATGCTCGGAACTTTCGGTAACGAAATAACCGAGCCGCGTCAGCATCTCGTAACGCACCTTGTTTGGGCAGCGCGGGTTCCAGCCGGGCTTTGGCGCACGGCCTTCGCGATAGGCGCGCACGAGATCGGGATAAAGGCTCCTGTAGCTGCCATCCGGCTGGCGATGTTCGAATTCGAGGAAAAACGCCATGTGATTGATGCCGGCCGAACGGTAACGGATTTCCTCGTATGGGATATCGAGATCATGGGCGAGTTCCATGGCCGTGCCCTGAACCGAATGGCAAAGACCCACCTGCCGGATCGTCGGGTACTTCTCGGCAATCGCCCAGGTATTGATCGCCATGGGGTTCACATATTGCAGCATGATCGCGTTCGGGCAGACGGCCAGCATGTCCTCGCAGATCTTCCACAGATGCGGCACGGTGCGAAGACCGCGCATGATGCCGCCGACGCCGAGCGTATCGGCAATGGTCTGGCGCAGGCCATATTTGCGCGGCACCTCGAAATCGGTGACCGTGCAGGGCTCGTACCCGCCTATCTGAAAAGCGACGACGACGAAATCCGCGCCGGCAAGCGCCTTTTTCTGGTCGGTATAGGTCTCGGCCTTCGCCTTTGCCCCCAGCGTCGAAATCAGCTTGTTGACGACGATGGCGCTTTCTTCCAGCCTTTCACGGTTGATATCCATGAGTGCGATGGTGGCGCCCGAAAGGGCCGGACGCTGCAGCACGTCGCCGACGATGTTCTTCATGAACACCGTGGAGCCTGCGCCGATAAATGTGATCTTGGGATCTCTTGCCATGTCTACCTCCGGCATTGGAATTCAAGCGATTTCGAAGGCGGCCCGTACAAGCCGCTGAGTATATTCTGTGTTTGGGTTTGTCAGCACATCCTCGACAGGACCTTGCTCAACGATCTGCCCGCGCTGCATGACGATGACGCGGTGGCAGAGCGCGCGAACCACTTTCAGGTCGTGGGAGATGAACAGGTAGCTCAGACCCCGCTCGTCCTGCAGCTTGCGCAGCAGATCGATGATCTGCGCCTGCACGGAAAGATCGAGCGCCGAGGTCGGCTCATCGAGCAGGATGAATTCCGGCTCCAGCGCCACGGCGCGCGCAATGGCGATGCGCTGGCGCTGGCCGCCTGAGAACTCATGTGGGAAACGTGAGAGGATGTTACCGGGCATGCCGGCCACCTCCAGCGCATCACGCACCCGGTCCAGCCTTTCTGTCTTGGTCCGGCCAAGGCCGTTGATGATCAGCCCTTCCTCGATGATCTGGCCGATGGTCATGCGCGGATTGAGCGACGCGAAGGGGTCCTGAAACACGATCTGCATGCGCGAACGCAGGGGCCGCATCTCAGCGCGGGAGCGGCCATCGACCCTCTCCCCATCAAAGATCACCTCGCCGCCCACCGGTTCGTTCAGCCGCAGCAGGGATTGGCCGAAGGTCGTCTTGCCGGAACCGGATTCGCCGACGAGGCCCAGAGTCTCGTGCCGATTGAGGGTGAGCCCCAGGCTGTCGACGGCGATCAGTTCCTTCAGTTCCGGTTTGAACAGTCCGCCATAACGCATCATGAAGGAGACACGCACGCCGCTTGCCGTGAGCAGCACGCCGGAATTCTCCGGCAGCGGCTTTGCCGTTCCCTGCGGTTCGGAAGCGAGCAGCCTTTTCGTGTAGGGGTGCTGCGGTGCTGCAAACAGCTGTTCGGTGGTGTTATGTTCGCGCATCTCGCCATGCTGCATGACGTAAACGTAGTCGGAAAACTGCTTCACGATCGTCAGGTCATGGGTAATGAGCACCACGGCCATGCCGCGTTTTTTCTGCAGATCGCGGATAAGGTTGAGAATCTGCGCCTGCACCGTCACATCGAGCGCGGTGGTGGGTTCATCAGCAATCAGCACATCAGGATCGTTGGAGAGCGCCATGGCGATCATCACACGCTGCCGCTGGCCGCCGGAAAGCTGGTGCGGATATTGTTTCAGCCGCGCTTCCGGTTCCGGTATCTGCACCTGCCGCAGAAGATCGAGCGCCCTTGCCTCCGCTTCCTTGCGGCTGAGTTTTGAGTGCACCCGGATCGCCTCGACGATCTGGCTGCCGATCGTATAGATCGGGTTCAATGAACTCATCGGCTCCTGAAAGATCATCGAAATGCGATTGCCACGCAGCGCCCGGCGCTGGCGTGATGAGAATTTCAGGATGTCCTCGCCGTTGAAGCGCACCACCGCCGATTTCGAAATCGTTGCCCGCTTCGTCAGAAGGCCCATAACGGTGCGAGCCGTGACGGATTTCCCCGAACCGGACTCGCCGACGATTGCGATCGTCTCGCCGCGATAGAGCTGGAAGGAAATATCTTTCACCGCCTCCACCGTTCCGTGCTCCACCTTGAAGGTCACGGCAATGTTGCGGGCATCGATAATGGCATTGTCCTTGCGGTCATCGGCATCGAGGCGGATGGCGGGGGCGTAGGCGTTGTTCTGGGCAGCTACCATGTCACGCTCCTCTCAATAGGGATCGACGGCGTCACGCAGGCCGTCGCCCAGCGCGTTGAAGGCAAAGACGGTGACCAGCACGAACCCGACCGGCGCGAGGATCCATGGATAGGAACCGATGACGGAATAGGTCGCGGTATCCTGCAGCATCAGCCCCCAGGAGATGAGCGGCGGTTTCACCGCAAAACCGAGGAAACCGAGGAAGGATTCGAGCAGCACGACGCTCGGAATATGCAGGGTGACGGCGACGATCACGTGGCTCATCACATTCGGCAGAATGTGCTGGAAAATGATGCGCCGGTCGGTGGCCCCGACGGCAATCGCCGCCCGGACATAATCGATACGCGCCAGCGCCAGCGTCTTGCCGCGCACCTCGCGTGACATCTGCGCCCAGCCGAGCGCCGACATGACGCCAACCACGAAGACGAGGAAAACGGTGGTCGGTGCGGTGACGGGAATGAGCGATGTCAGCGCGAGATAAAGCGGCAATTGCGGAAAGGCGAGCACCACCTCCACGAAGCGCTGCACCCAGGCATCCAGCGGCCCGCCGAAATACCCTGATATCAAGCCGACACTGGTGCCGATGACGGTGACGATGGCAACGACGCTAAGCGCAATCGCGAGCGAGATGCGCGAACCATATATGGCGCGCGACAGCACATCGCGCCCGAACTTGTCGGTTCCGAGAAAATGCACCGGCTGGCCGTCGGTCGAGCCGAAGAAGTGACGGCTCATCGGGATGAGGCCCAAAAGCCTGTATTCCGCGCCTTCGACGAAGAAGCCGAGATAGACGGGATTGTCGTAGTCCGGCCCGACGATAGGCTGGAACGTCACCGGATCGAGTTCTTCGGTCTCGGCAGTCGCATAAACCCGGGGGAAAGGACTGATATTGCCGTCCTTGTCAGAAAAACGCACCACCTGCGGCGGCGAGAAGCTGGCATTGGTTTCCAGCGGGTTCATCGGCGCGAAGAAATCGGCGAAAATTGCGATCAGGATCAAGAGCACGACCAGCACCAGCCCCAGCATGCCGGTGAAGGACCGCCTTAGACGCCGCCATACCAGGGCGAGATAGGACTCGTTGCCCTGCGTGCCGCGTTCGGGCTTGGGGGTGGCGGTGGTTTCGGTCTTCATGTTGTCAACGGCCACCATCTCAAGCCCTCCCGAATTCGCGAACGCGCGGGTCGAGCATGGCGAGCAGCATGTCGGCGATGATGTTGCCGACGATCAGCGTGGCGGCGAGCACCATCATGAAGGTCGCGGTGACGTAGACATCCCCCACCGCCATGGAGCCGACAATGGCCGGACCGACGGTCGGCAATGCGAAGATGATGGCGGTCTCGATTTCGCCGCTCAGCATATAGGGCAGCACAACGCCCTGATACATGACGAGCGGGTGCACCGCATTCGGCACGGCATGGCGCATGATGACCGCGCCTTCCGAAAGACCCTTTGCGCGCGCCGTTTCCACATATTGCGCATTCAGCGTATCGAGCAGATTGCCGCGCATCACCCGCATGTTGTAGGCGAGGCCGCCGAAGACGGCGATGGCGACCACCGGCCAGACATGGCTGACCAGATCGACAAATTTGCCCCACGACCACGGCGCACCGCCATATTGCGGCGAGAAGAAGCTGCCGATCTCAGACACATCGAAATGAAACACCATCAGATAGACAAGGATCAGCGCCATCAGGAAGCGCGGGATGGTCATGCCGAGAAAGGCGATGGTGGAGAGCAGGTTGTCGACCCAGGAATATTGCCGCGTAGCGGCCCAGATTCCGAAGGCGATGCCGAGAACAGATGCGAAGATGTGGCAGACCAGCGCCAGCGCAATGGTGCGCGGCAGGCGTTCGCCAACCACATCGGCGACCGGCTTGTTGTAGTAGAAACTGTAGCCGAAATCGCCACGGGTGATGATACCGCCGATCCAGTTGAAATATTGCATCACGAGCGGCTTATCGAGGCCGTGTTCGATACGATAGGCCTGCGCCTGCGCTTCCGCCTGTTCGAAGGAAGCCCCGCCCTGGTTCATCAGCTGCGAGCGGATGTAGTCTGCATAATCGCCGGGCGGCGCCTGAATGATGGCGAATGTCACCACACTCAGGATCAGCAGCACCGGAACGGCGGAGCCTATGCGTATCATCAGGAATCTCAGCATCGAACGGTCTTCCTCCGTTTGGATGGGCCGTGTGTCTCCGGCCGCGCTTCACGCGCGACCGGTACCGGGTGTGCTCCGGGAGGAGTACTTCAAGGTATTCGCATTTCCGGACGGAAACCGGGGTCCGGTTTTTCTGGAAATGCTTTAGTTGATCGGGCCGCCCTCACCCGGCTTGCCGGGAAGCTGCTGCGGGAAGAGTTCGTATTTGCCCTGCTTGTCGGCCGCGACCCACAGCCGTTCACGGATGATGGAATCTTCGGCCCAGTTGAACATGAAGATCGGCGTACCCTGCGGCACGTTGGAGAACCGCTTGTTGACGATGAGCGCGCCGGGATATTCGGTGAGGCCAATCGTATAGAGGTTCTGCGTGTAGACCTTCTGATATTGCTTCATCAGTTCCGCCCGCTCGGCATTGTCCTGCGAGGAGATGAACTTGCGTACCAGATCGGCCATCTCTTTCTCGAACGGCATCAGATCGAGTTCCTTGCCCTCGGGCGAGCGGTGGTTCCAGCTTGTGCGGGGGCCGACGGGTGCCAGCTGCTCGGTATTCTGCACCACGGAGGAAAGCTCGGTGGAGTTGCGGCGCACCAGCCAGTCGAACTGCCCGCCATAATGGGCGGCATCGCGCTGGTTGGAATCGAGGCTGTTGATGACGACGCGCAGGCCGAGTTTCGCCATCTGGCCAACGAGACCTTCCGCAAGGCTCTTGTCCGTCGCGTAGCCGTTATTGACGAGAAGGGTAATCTCGACATTGCGGCCGCCGAGCGTTTCCTTGGGGAAATTCAGGAACCCATCGCCATCGGTGTCCTTCAGGCCGATTGAGGCGAGCGAGGCCTTGGCGGCTTCGAGGTTGAAGGGGTAATAGACCGTGGAGGCGCGATCATAGAAGCTGGTGCCAGACGAAATGCCGCCCGGATAGATCGCCGTGAAAGGCCCCTTCACAAGCGAGTCGCCGATCGCCTTTCGATCGAGAGCGGAAGTGACCGCCTGGCGAAATACCTCATTGCGGTTCAGCTCACGAATGGCCTGTCCGCGCTCATCCGGATTGCCCCAGCCATTGGCGGAAAAGTTCATCTGCAGATTATAGCCGATGAGGCGCGGCCCAAAGGCAAGGCGGGCCGGCGCATTGGGATCTGCGGCGCGTTTCAGTGATGCGACGAAATTCTCCGGCTGTTCAAGATTGGAGAAATCGCCCGAGCCCGCAACGGCCTGCACATCGCGGTCCGCCCAGGTGGAAAGCTTGTAGTGGACCTCGTTGAGATAGGGCAGCTGCTGGCCCTTTTCATCGACCTTCCAGTAATAGGGGTTGCGCCGCAGCACGATGAGATCGTCCGGCCGATATGACACAGGCACCCATGCGCCCATGACCGGCATGTTCATATACTCAGGCGGGAAAGCGTTCTTGAACTGGTTATAGGTGTTCTTTGAATATTTCGGATGCTGGGGCTTCAGAATATGCGACGGCCCGGGGCAGAAGCTCGGATAGGCCATGGTGTAGAGATATTGCTTGGGAAAGGCAGCCTTGAAGGTCCATTGGACGGTGTAATCATCGACCTTCTTCAGCGTCGTTCCCTCACCGAAAGCCTCCGGCGAGGCGCCGCCGCCAAGCGGTGAAACATTGGGGTCGATGACGGCATCTTCCCAATAGAATATCACATCATCGGCGTTGAAGGGTTCACCGTCCGACCATTTGGCCCCCTTGACGAGATGCATCGTCAGCTTGTGGCCGTCTTCAGACCATTCCCAGCTTTTCGCCAGATTGGGCAGCGGCTCGGTATCCTTGGCATCCACCTGGAAAAGCGGCGCGGTACGCGTCAGGCATTCGGAAAGGGCGATATCGATGCCGCCCCAGCCCTGGCTCTGGCCGGCAATATAGTTCCAGCCCTCCGGCCGGCCGCCGACCACATGGCGCATGGTATCGCCATAAACGCCCATACCGTCAGGCATGTTGCCGGTCTTGTAGACGAGTGGTTCTTCCGGCAGGCGTTCCTTCAGCGGCGGCAGCTTGCCGGTCTTTTCGAATTTCTCGCTGACCCAGTCCGGCTCGCTGTAGTCAGGCAGCGCCTTGAATTCGAGGATCGAGTCGCGCGCCACGTAATTGATCTTGCCTTCGGCCGGAAATTGCGGCGGCTCGGGCGGCGTGGTGGTCTCGAAGGCATTCGCATTGAGTGCGATCATCGAAACACTGAGCCCCAGTGCCGAGATGATACCGATCTTGCGTTGAAGTAACATCGTCATTCCTCCCAAATGGCAGCTCTTCGACCGCCCACCCTCTGTGATCGTTCCGGTCGTGGCGGCGGACTCCCTTCCGCCGCCAGACCTGTTCCCATGTCTTTTCCTCAAACAGCCTTTTTCAGCGCCGATTTCTCGGCGCGCAATTCCTCGATGGAACGCACGTTGCGGCGTGCGGCGCCGGCCCAGTCGCGGGTCTTGACGCTCGATGTCGCAAGCCGCTCCTTCGCCGCCGGTACGGCATCGGCATATTGCGGCAGCCAGCGCGCTTGCGCGACAACCATCTCGTCCACCATCTGCCAGACCTCCTCCGGCGTGGCGACGGCGCCCACCAGCGGGTCATGCAGCACGGCGAGCTTCAAAAGATCGATATCGCCGCTCACCGCCGCATGGACAGACATGCGCTGCACATTGATGGAGGCCATGCAGGTGGCTGCACAGGCTTCCGGCAATGTTACGCCCGAGACCATGTTGATGCCGAAACGGTCGACAAAGCCGGGCGATTCGATGATGGCATCCGCCGGCAGATTGCTGATGACGCCATTGTTCTTGACGTTGAAATGGCCGCGATAGACCCGTCCCGTCTCCAGCGCTTCCAGAATATGGCTTGCGTGTTCATTGGAGCGCTTGGCCGGATCGATCGGCTTGGCGGCTGAGGCGAGGAACTGCGGAAACTCCGTTTCGAACCAGTTGCGCGTCTCGGTGGAGTGACGCAGATAACCGCCGGTTTCGCCGTGAATCCAGTCGGACATGTCTATCCAGCGGGAGATTTCATCCGGGCGCTTGCGATACCACGGCAGATATTCGGAGAGATGGCCGTTGCTTTCGGTCGAATAGACGCCGAAACGCTTCAGCACGTCGATGCGCAGCTTCTCCTGCTGCGAAAAGACCGGATGCGCTTCGAAGGCCGCGACCAGCTCATCCTTGCCGATCTTGCGGCCGTTAAGCCTCAGATCGATGAACCATGTCTGGTGGTTGATGCCCGAGCAGATGTAATCGAGTTCGGAGGGGGATTTCGCACCGAGGATTTCGGCGATCTGTTCCGCGCCATGCTGCACGCCGTGGCAGAGGCCGACCGTATCCACCTTGCCGTATTCGATGGCCGCCCAGGTATTCATGGCCATGGGGTTGGCGTAGTTCAGGAATTTCGCACCCGGTGCTGCGACTTCGCGTATATCCTTGCAGAAATCGAGAATGACCGGAATGTTGCGCTGACCATAGAGAATGCCGCCGGCGCAGATGGTATCGCCCACACACTGGTCGATGCCGTATTTCAGCGGAATGCGGATGTCGTCGGCATAGGCTTCGAGCCCACCGACCCGCACGCAGCTGATGATATATTTCGCGCCCTCCAGCGCCCGGCGGCGGTCCGTATGCGCTGTCACCTTTACGGGAAAACCATTGGCCTCAACGACCTTGTCGAGGATCGCCCTGATCATATCCAGATTGTGCTGGCTGATATCCGTCAGCGCGACTTCGATGTCGCGAAACTCCGGTACGCACAGGAGATCGGTGAACAGTTTTTTCGTGAAACCGACGCTGCCTGCGCCAATAATAGCGATTTTGAAACTCATAACGCCACCTCTGTTGCAAATCGAACGGGTGAAACGGGCCGAAGGATCATGAAATGGCGCTGCAGGAAAATACCCGTGAGAATCCCGGAAAACCGGCCTTCCTCCCAAATTTTTCAGCAACAATATCCCGCTGGCTGTCTCCTCGGATCGGGATTATGCGTATAAAGTTCGATAGAACCAGAGAAGGATTATGCTTTCATGGGTAATTTTGTGCTGCAGGATTTGATCGATCAGGGGCCCTGCATGCGAACCGTCTCGCTGCCGCGCGGCCGCCAGACGCTGCACACCATGCCGACCAGCAGCGGTTATGAAATCCGCCGCAGCGGCAATTACGACTGGGACGGGCGCAAACGCGGCCAGACGCCTTTTACCGTGCTGCAATATTGCATCGCCGGACAGGGCAACCTCCGTTACGAAAACCGCCACTATGTGGTGAGGCCGGGCGAAACCCTGCTGCTGCTCATTCCCCACAATCACCGCTACTGGCTGGAAGAGGGCAAGGAATGGGAATTCTTCTGGATTTCCATGAATGGCGAGGAAGCTTTGCGCATTCACCGCAATATCCTCTCTGTCACCGGCCCCGTCTTCAAACTCAAGTCCGAGACGGTGGACCAGCTCGCCGAATGCTGCTCAAGACTCGTCAATGGCGCGGAGACACCAGGCGCTGCCTCGGCCGTCGCTTACGAGGCGGCGATGACGCTTTATGATGATGTCTTCGGTTCGCACCCTTCCTTCGGCGGCGAATATCGCACGATGCAGCAGGTGCTGAGCTACATAGACAGTCACCTTGGCGAACGGCTGTCCGTCAGCGACCTTGCTGATGTGGCGGGCTTGAGCCGCGCGCATTTCTCCCGCATCTTCACGGCAAGCGAGGGCATGCCGCCTGCGGAATTTGTGCTGCAACGACGCCTGCGCCGGGCGGCCAAGCTTCTCACCTCGGCGGCCAACCTTCCCATCAAGGAGGTATCCGTGCTTTGCGGCTTCGAGGATCCGAATTATTTTTCCAAGGTCTTCCGCAGGCTCTACGGCACCAACCCGAGCGAATTCCGCACCACCGGCATGTATGCGAGCGTTCGGCAGAACTGACAGAAAATGCGACTTGGTTTTGACATTTTTCAGGCGATTAAGGATGCGTCTTACGCCCTATTTGGAGACCCGCCGAGGTGAAGAGCATAATCCGGACGATCCTCGTCTTTCCGCTTCGGGCGATCATCGTTTTCACCCTGATCCTCGACGGCATTTTCCGTCCGCTTTACCGGCCCGTCATCAGGGCCATATCCGGGCTGACATTCATCAAGCGACTGGAAAGCCGGATCGCGCGATTGCCGCGTCTTGCCATTCTCCTTTGCCTTGCGGTGCCCTTCGCCATCGCCGAACCCATGAAGATCATCGGTCTCGTCCTCATTGCCCATGGCGCCGTCAAGGCGGGGCTGGTTCTGACGGTCCTTGCCCATCTCGCGACATTCCTGATCGTCGAGCGCATTTATCACGCCGGCCGGGAAAAGCTCCTCACCTATCCCTGGCTCGCATGGATCATGCGCTATGTACGTTTCGCGCGTTCATTCTACGATCGCTTCAAACTTGCGGCACTGAACTGGATCAAGCTCCGGCTTCTCGTGTCGCAGCGATGAAAAGCAGGTCCTTTCCATTGGCGACAAACCTAAAAATGCGGCGCGATCCGCCCCGCCCGCTTCATTCCCCGCGCGGATACCGCTGGTTTTCCTCCAGCACGTTGAGGTCCATGTGGTTGCGCATATAGCGCTCGGAGGCCTTCTGCAAAGGCTGGTAATCCCACGGGTAATAAGCGCCGTTGCGCAGCGCCTTGTACACCACCCAGCGACGCGCCTGGCTTTCCCGCACCGCAGCATCGAAAACCGGGAGCTGCCAGCGGCTGTCGATTTCAGCGGAAAGCGATGAGAGGACAGCGCTGAAAGCAGGATCGCCGGCAAGGTTCGTGCGTTCCTCGGGGTCCGCCTCGATATCATAGAGCAACGGCGGATCGGCCTCGCAGACCGACAGCTTGTAGCGGCCGTCGCGAAGGGCAACGAGCGGTGCTATCGAGCCTTCGGCGGCATATTCCATCGGCACCGGGCCGCGCTCGCCAGTCCCCGCTGCCAGCGCCGCCAGATCCTCGCCATCCGTCCAGCGTTTGAGCGAGGTGATATCGAGCCCCGCCAGACCGCAGAGCGTCGGCGTGACATCGAGTGTGGAGACTGGCGTGTCGATCAAAGCCGGCTGCCAGCCGGGTGCGGCCACCATCAAGGGCACGCGGGCGGAACCTTCGAAGAAACACATCTTGAACCACAGCCCGCGCTCGCCCAGCATATCGCCATGGTCGGACAGGAAGAGAATGATCGTGTCCTCCTCCATCCGCGTCGCCTTCAGCACCTCGAGAATTTCGCCGATCTTCTCGTCAATATAGGAGATATTGGCGAAATAACCGCGCCGTGCCCGGCGTATCTGCTCCGGTGAAATATCGAAAACTTCGTGATCGCAGGCTTCCAGCAACCGTTTCGAATGTGGGTCCTGCTCGTCGAAGGCAATCGCCGGTGTCTGCGGATCAAGCTCTGGGCAGTCTTCGTAGAGGTCCCAGAATTTGCGCCGCGCCACATAGGGGTCGTGCGGATGGGTGAAGCTGACTGTCAGGCACCACGGCCGATCATCGAGGCGGCGTGACAAGTCGTAGAGCTTGCGGGTGGCGTGGTAGGCCACCTCATCATCATATTCCATCTGGTTGGTGATTTCGGCGACGCCTGCGCCGGTGACCGAACCGAGATTGTGATACCACCAGTCGATGCGTTCGCCGGGCTTGGTATAATCAGGCGTCCAGCCGAAATCCGCCGGATAGATATCCGTCGTCAGGCGCTCTTCGAAGCCATGCAGCTGGTCGGGTCCGACGAAATGCATCTTTCCTGAAAGGCCGGTGTAATAACCGGCCGCCCGCAGATGGTGTGCATAGGTCGGAATATCGGAGGCGAATTCGGCAGCATTGTCATAGACCCGCGTCCGGCTGGGCAACTGCCCGGACATGAAAGAAGCGCGGGCCGGCGCGCAGAGCGGGCTTGCCGTATAAGTGTTGGCGAAGCGGACAGACCGCTCCGCCAGTGCTTTCAGATGTGGTGCGTGCAGAAAATCTGCCGGGCCATCGGGAAAAAACGTCCCGTTGAACTGGTCGGCCATCAGGATCAGGATATTGGGACGCGGCATTTCGACTTTCCGGCTTAGAGACCAAGCTTGCCCTTGACGGCGTCCGCACCCGGCTTGCCATCGAGCGTAGTGACACCCTGCAGCCAGCCATCCAGCGCCTTGGGATTGGCCTTCAGCCAGGCCGTCGCCGCCGCCTTTGAATCCTCGCCACCGAGAATGGAGCCCATCAGGCTGTTTTCCATGCCGATATCGAACTTCAGGTTCTTGAACAGCGTCGCCGCATTCGGGCATTGCTGCGACCAGCCGGTGCGGGCCAGTGTATAGACTTCCGCGCCGCCGAAATTCGGGCCGAAATAGGCATCGCCGCCGGAGAGGTAAGCGATATCGATCTTCTCATTCATCGGATGCGGCGCCCAAGCGAGGAAGACCACGGCCTTCTTGTCCCTGCCCGCCCGTTCCACCTGCGCCAGCATTGCCTGTTCGCCGGATTCGACGAGCTGCCAGCCTTTCAGGCCGAAATCATTGGCGTCGATGATCTTCTGAATATTCTGGTTGGCCGGCGCGCCCGGCTCGATGCCATAAATCTTGCTTTCGAACTCATCGGCATGGTTGGCGAGATCGGCAAAATCCTTCACGCCCTTTTCCGCCATATAGGAAGGCACCGCCAGCGTGAACTTGGCGCCCTCAAGGTTCTTCGTCATTACCTCGGCCGCTTTCGACGCGTTCAGATCGTCGACGAAGGACTTCTGGGCCGGCATCCAGTTGCCGAGAAAGACATCGATTTCGCCATTTTTCATGGCCTGATAGCCGATCGGCACCGACAGTGTCTTGACGTCGCCTTCATAACCCAGCGCATCGAGCAGGACGGAAGCGACGCCGTTGGTGGCGGTAATGTCGGTCCAGCCGGGATCGCTGAGGCGAATGGTCTTGCAGGTGGCGTCATCGGCCGCCTGTAGCGGGGTGGAGAATGCCGCCACCGACAGAATGAGACCGGCGGCGATGCGGTGCAGATGAGAAACGGTTTTCATTGCGGCTCCCCTTTTATTAGTCCAGTTTATTGAACACCACATTGTTTTTGCCTGTGAAGCAGGTATTTTTCGATGACTGATATAAGGAAATTTAATGTCTGACCGGCCGCTCGATCTCGGATGGATGCGCATTTTCACCGATGTCGCCCGCCGCGGCAGCCTCACGGCTGCGGCGGCATCGCTACGACTGACCCAGCCGGCCGTCAGCTATCAGATGCGCAAACTCGAGGATGAGCTGGGCGTGGCTCTTATCCGGCGCAAGCATCGCGGCATCGAACTGACGGCCGAAGGACACAAACTGTTCGACATCGTCTCGCGTAATGTCGACGCCATCGATCTTCTCGCGCAGCAGCTTCGCCGGACAGAGGATCGGCAGACTATCCGCCTGCATACGGACTATGCCTTTTCTTCCTTATGGCTCATCCCTCGCATGCATGGATTTCGAACGCTCAATCCGGATATCAATATCCAGATCGTCGCCACGCAGGATCCGCTGGGCCAGGGCAAGCACGATAGCGACGTGATGATCATTTTCGGCACGCGGCAGGAGGCCGGCGACGGAGCGGTGCTGCTGCTTTCGGAAAAGGTCACGCCAGTCTGCTCGCCTGCCCTGCTGGCCGGGGCGCCAGCCCCCGAGACCGTTGCGGATTTTTCGCGGCGGAAGCTCATTCACCTCGAAAACACCTCGCAGGCGCACTGGTTCGACTGGTCTTCCTACTTCAAGCATTTCGGCGTGCAGAGAACGGCCGACCATGATGGCGGCGACATCAGCTTCAACAATTACAGCATGGTGGTGCAGGCAACCATTGGCGAGCAGGGATTTGCGCTCGGCTGGGCCGGGCTGGTCGATCCGTTGCTTCAGGCCGGCGTGCTTGTGACCGCAGGCCCAAGCCTCGATGCGCCGGGGCGCGGCTACTGGCTGATGCGGCCGAAAAGCAGCGACAGCGCGGTGAGAAAGCTCACCGGCTGGTTGATCGACGAGCGGCGGTAACGCCGCCCGCAAGCTTGTACCGTTTCCTGTTCAGATGGGATAATGCAGCGGTCCGTCCTGCAACGTGATCCAGCGCAACTCGGTGAATTCCGCAATGCCCGCCGTGCCGCCGAAGCGGCCGTAGCCGGAAGCTTTGACGCCGCCGAAGGGCATCTGCGCCTCATCGTGAACGGTTGGACCGTTGATGTGGCATATGCCGCTTTCGATACGGGCGGCAATGGACAGCGCCCGTGCCTGATCCCTGCCGAAAATCGCAGCTGAGAGGCCGAACTCGGTTTCATTGGCAATGCTCACCGCCTCATCGATGCTGCCCGCCCTGATGATAGAAACGACAGGACCGAAGCTTTCCTCCGCATAGAGCCGCATGGCGGGGGTGACGCCATCGACGGCAATCGCATCCAGCATCGTGCCGTTGCCACCGCCACCGGCAACCTGCCGTGCGCCCTTGGAGATGGCGTCATCCACCAGCGCCCGAATGCGCGAGGCCGCTTCAGCGCTGACCAGCGAGCCGAGCGGTGTTTTGCCCTCACGCGGATCGCCGGCCGTGAGGCTCGACGCTTTTTTCGCGAAGGCCTCCACAAATGCATCGGCGACGCTGTCGAGCACGATGATGCGTTCCGTCGACATGCAGATCTGGCCCTGGTTCATGTATGCGCCGAAAGCGGCAGCCGCGACAGCCGCGTCGATATCGGCATCGTCAAGCACAATGAACGGCGCCTTGCCGCCAAGCTCCAGCAGAGCGGGTTTCAGGTAACGGCCGGCCGTTTCGGCAATCACGCGGCCGACACGAGTCGAGCCGGTGAAATTTACGCGTCTGACGGCGGGGTGTGCGATCAGCGTATCGACGATCTTTGCGGCATCTTCCGGCGCATTGGAGACGGCATTGAGCACGCCCTTGGGCAGACCCGCCGAAGCGACAGCCTCGATGATCAGCGCATGGGTGCGTGGGCAGAGTTCCGAGGTCTTCATCACGACCGTATTGCCGCAGGCAAGCGGCGTGGCGATGGAGCGCACGCCGAGAATAACCGGCGCGTTCCACGGCGCGATGGACAGCACAACGCCCGCCGGCTGGCGCAGCGCCAAGGCCATGGTTCCCGGACGGTTGGACGGAATGATCTCGCCCTTGATCTGGGTGGTCAGGCTTGCGGCCTCCACCAGCATGTCGCTTGCCAGTTTGACGTTGAAACCGGCCCAGGCGTCGGTTGCGCCGATTTCTTCCTTCATCGCCTGGGTAATATCAGGCCCGGCGGCCAGAAGCGCCTGCGCGGCGGCCAGGAGCAGGCGACGGCGTTCACCGGGCGGCGTCGCCGACCAGACGGGGAAAGCGGCAGCCGCGGCATCGGCCGCACGGGTAGCGTCCGCCACCGTTGCCGCCGCAGCACTCGTCGCCACGTCGCCGGTAATGGGGTTGCTGCGTTCGAAGCGCTTGCCGCTTGTGGCCGGGCAATGGTCGCCCCCGATGAAAAGATTGACAGTCTGCATGATCTTCCTCCTGAATTCAGACAATAGCGGCGGTCGTTCCGCCAAGAAACGCCCGTTGCACGGCGGGATCGGCGGACAGGGCTTGTGCCGTTCCCGCCCCCACAATCCTCCCTGCCTCCAGCAAATAACCGCGATCGGCAAGCGCAAGGCTTTCCCGTACATTCTGCTCCACGAGCAAAATGGAAAGGCCGCTCTTCTTGATCTCCGCCAAGGCGGCAAAAAGTTCCTGCGTAACGATGGGCGCAAGGCCAAGGCTCGGTTCGTCCAGCAGAAGATAATCCGGCGCTGACATCAGCGCCCGCCCGATGGCGACCATCTGCTGCTCGCCGCCGGACATGGTGCCGGCAAGCTGCTGCCGTCGCTCGGCAAGACGCGGAAACAGCGAGAAAATCTGTTCTCTTGTCGCCTTTTCCGCTGAACGGGCATGGCGAGGATTGGCCCCAAGTCGGAGATTGTCCTCCACCGTCAACGCCGCGAAAATTCCGCGTCCCTCCGGCACCAGCGCTACGCCCCGTTCCACAATCTGATGGGCGGGGACAGCGGCAAGCGACGCGCCATTGACGCGCACTTCGCCGGAGACCGGAGCCACCATGCCGCCGACCGCCTTCAGCAAAGACGACTTGCCCGCACCATTGGCACCAAGCAGCACCACCGTTTCGCCCTTGGCAACATTGAGCGATATGCCGTCAACCGCGAGATGTTTGCCGTAGCGGATTGTCAGTGCGTCTATTTCAAGCATGCGCCGCTCCCAGATAGGCGGAAATGACCTGCGGATCGTCAAGCACCGTTGCCGTCGGCCCATCGGCGATCTTGCGACCGGCCGCCATGACCACGGAGCGCGGGCAGAGTGCGTGCACAGCAGCCATGATATGTTCCACCAGCAGGATCGTCGTACCCTCGGATGCCAACCGCCGGATCAGCGCTATCCCTTCCTGCAGTTCGGTGGGATTGAGACCTGCAAGCCATTCATCCAGCAACAGAAGCTTCGGTTCGCCCGCCAGCGCACGCGCCAGTTCAAGGCGTTTCTGATCGATATAGGTGAGGTCGCCGGCCGGCATGGTTTCCCGCCCGGCAAGGCCTATTCTTTCGAGGCAGGCGCGCGCGACCTTCTCCGCCTCGATACGGGACAGGCGTTGTGGCCCGAACATGGCCGATACGGCAACGTTTTCAAGCAGGGAAAGCGACGGCAAAAGCCGCACGAGCTGGAAGGTGCGCGCCACGCCGGCGCGCGCAATCACATCCGGCCGCCGGCCTGCAATCTCCTGCCCTTTGAGCCGGATAGACCCTTCAGTGGGCTTCAGCGCCCCGGAGACGAGGTTCATCAGCGTCGTCTTGCCGGAACCGTTTGGCCCTAGCAGCCCGACGACCTCGCCGGCCTCGATGGTGAGGCCAAGGCCATCCACCGCCTTCAGCCCGCCAAAGGTCTTGCGGATATCAGTGATTTCGAGAACGGCGCTCATGCGGCTTTCTCCTTTTTGCGCAGCTTCTCCAGCGCCGCCAGCACCCCATCCGGCAGAACAAAAACGATGAGGATGAAGAGAGCGCCGAGAATGATGGAAAAATGATTGGGGAAGTTCGCGCCCAGCCACTCGAACAGCAGGAACAGCGGCACCGCACCGAGAATGGGTCCCCAGCGGCGTGTGGCTCCGCCGAGCAACGCCATGATGACGGTGAGGAACGATACCTGCGGATTAAAGACGATGGCCGGCTCGATATAGACCCAGCGCGGGGCCTGAATGGCGCCGACCAGCGTGATGATCGTGGCGGACAGCACGAAGAGCGTCAGCTTGGTGCGGGCCAAGTTGATACCCGCATGGGCGGCCACGACCTCGTCGTCACCGATTGCCTTCAGCGCCAGTCCGAGCTTGCTGCGGTCGATGAGGATCGCCAGCAAAAGTGTGACGACAGCCAGCGCCAGCAATTGCCAGAGTACGTGTTGCGGCTCCAGCGGCAAGAAGATGTAACGCCCGAGCGTGCCGGTCACATTCACCTCATACCAGGTGATGAGCTGGCGGATGAGCTCGGCAAGACCAAAGGAAAAGATCACGAAATAAATGCCGGCGACGCGCAGTGTGGAAAGCCCGACGACAAGCGCCAGCGCCGCGCCGACAAGGGCCGCACACAGGAGCACCAGCGGCCATGGCAGAACCTCGCTCAGCACCGCGACCGTATAGGCCCCGACACCGAAAAAGGCGACGGTGGCGAGCGAAATATAGCGCGTCGGGCCGGAGAACATCGCCCAGGCGGAGGCAAGCGTCGCATAACCGAGAAGGCCGATAATGACGCCGACGCCATAGGCATCGAAAAAGAAGGGGGAAAGCGCCAGCAGTGCAGCTGCGGCAAGGCCGATGAGAAGCGGGATCATTTGCCCCTCCTTGCGAAGATGCCTTCCGGACGCCAGAGCAGCACCACGAGAAAGAGCAGATAGGTGGCGGCAAGCGTGAGGCCGGGATCGACATAAACGAGCACGAAGGTTTCCACGAGACCGAGCAGCAGGCCGGCCACCAGCGCGCCAAGCAGATTGCCGACACCGCCCATGATGACGACGACAAGCGCCTTCATGGTGAAGACCACGCCATAGGAGGCGGAAAAGGTCTGGTACATCGAAATCATCACCCCGCCGGCCACGGCGAGTGCTCCGCCAAGCGCAAAGCCGATCGAGGCCACACGGTTCACATCAATGCCGACCAGCGGCGCGGATTTGGGCGCAAGCGCCACCGCCCGCAGGTTGAGGCCCCAGCGGCTGTGGGTGAGCGCCAGATAAAGCCCGCCGCCAATCGCGACCGACAGGATGAACGACAGGAGCCGGTTCAGCGCTACCGTCGTGCCGAAGATGTCGACGCCATCGGAGAGATAGGAATAGGAATGGTAGTTGCCGCCGAACACCACGAGCATGATCCCCTGGATAACGAAGAGCAGCCCGAAGGTCGCCAGAATGGAATCGACTTCCAGGCGGCCGGAGCCGCCCGAACGGCGCACCAGCGGCCGCATCATGACCCGGTAGATCACGAAAGACAGGGCGTAACCGAGCGGCACGATGATGAACAGCGACCAGAGCGGCGACAGGCCATAGCTGGAAAACAACACGAAGGTGATGAAGGCAGCCGCAATCAGCACCTCGCCATAAGCAAGGTTCATGATGCGGGCAATGCCATATTGCAGCGAAAGTCCAAGCGCGATCAGCGCATAGGTCCCTCCCAGCATCAAGCCGAAGATGAGGGTGGATAAGAACAAGGGAATGTCTCCAGTATGGAAGATGGCCGAAGCCTTCCGGCCGGGGTTCGCGGCCCCGGCCGGCAAAGGCTCACCATTGCGGCTTCGGAACGACCGGCTTGGCCGCACCCGGGCGGTCTGCGGGCGCAATCGCCACAAAACGCTCACCCTGCCATTGCCCCGCCCACCAGAGCTGGCGAAGCTGGTTGTCTTCAAGCTTGACCGGGCCGATGACGGTGTCGAAGCTTCCCGTCGAAAGTTCATTTGCCACCGCCACCTTGTCGAGGCCGACGCGCTGGATGGACTGGGCCAGCATTTCGAGGCTTGCATAGGTGATGGCGCTTGCCCAGCTGTCCGGCTTGGTGCCGATGAAGGCTTCGTGGCGTTTGAAATAATCCTCGATCTTGTCGCTGCTGCCATCGACGCCGCCGATGCTGATCACGCCCTCCTGCTTGCCATCGGAGACCTTCGGGAAGATCGGGAAAGCACCGCCGACGCCGACATAAAGGACCTTCGGGTTGAACTTCGCCGTCTGCGCCTGTTTCGTCACCGCAAAACTATCGGGCGGATAGGAAAAGGCGATGAAGCTGTCCGCACCGCTCGCCGCCGCCTCGTTCACAAGTGCTGCGAAATCGGAGGTGCCGACCGGATAGGTCTTGTCATAGGCAAGTGTGAAACCCGCTTCCTTCAGCGCCGGCCGCGCGGCCTTGATGAGATCGATGCCGAAACCGTCAGCCACGGAAATCACCGCGACCTTGTCGTTGATCTGGCCGGCATCGCGCGCAGCTTTCAAGACATCGGCGAGCGCATTGGCATAGTCATGACCACCGCCCAGCATCCAGAAGCTCTTTTTCCAGCGCGCCGCGAAATCGGGCGCCTTGTCGGTAACGCCGGTCACGGCCAGCTGTGGATAACCGAAACGGTCGTAAAGCGGTGCGACGGCCAGATTGAAGCCCGTGCCCCAGGGCGGCAGGATGAAATCGACCTTGTCCTGGCTCGCCAGACGCTCGGTGAACCGCACCGCATCCTCGGCCGAGGAGCGGTCGTCATACTCGACCACTTCCACCGGCAGGCGCTTGCCATCCGGCAGGGTCAGGCCACCGGCATCGTTGACCTCTTTCACCCATAATTTGTAGTTCGGAATGGTGGTGATGCCAGCACCCGTGGCATTGGCGCCGCTTTTTGAAACGGCATAACCGATCTTCACCGAGGTACGATCCTGCGCAATGGCGTGACCGAAAGATACCGCCGACAAGGCAGCACCGGAGAGCAGGCAGAACAGCGTTCTGCGCTTCAGATTATTCATGATGTTCCTCCCAAAGCGCGTTGTCGGGGTTGCCGTTCTCCTCAAGGCTTTCCCCTGCGCTGATCAAAGTTTAGCAATGACAGCCGCATATAAAATGCACTAATGTAGTGCATTATTGTACTTTTGGAGGCCGGAATGCCGCTGCATAGCCAGATTGCCGGCAATCGCGTGGAGATCACGGCGCGCACCCTCGCCTCGACGCTGCGCATCTCCGAGTTCCGGCTGGAATCGGACAGCGCCCATCTGCTTCTCCTGTCCGCCGGGGAGGCGGAAATCATACAGGGCGAAAAGACGCTGCCTGTCCCGGCGCCGGGGCTTATCTGGCTGCCCATCGGCCCCACCGGCCGCCTGCGGCTGAATGCCGGAAGCCGTGGATCGCTGCTTAAGACGACGGAGATCGGGCTTGCCCATGCGATGCCCACCGGCACGAGCGCAAGCGCTGTTCGCAATATATTGCAACGTGTTCTGACGCAGACGCCGGCAGAGAAGGACCGGCTGGAGCTGGCGGGTTATCTCGAGACCATCGCCAGCGAAAATGTCCGCGCGACAACCGGTTCAGACACGATCATCGAAAGCCTGCTCTCCGTCACTCTTATCCGCATCTGCCAGCACGCTATCGCCGATATTGCCGCAGCCGTCTCAACCCCCGGCAGCCTCACCGAGCGTTTTGTGCTGCTGGTCAACCAGCACAAACGCGACCAATGGGGTGTGGAAGACTATGCAAGGCGCCTCGGCGTCAACCGCGAACGCCTTGGATTTGCGGTGCGCAAGGCGACGGGGCTTTCGCCGCAGGCCTATATTCACCGGGAACTGCTGTCCGAAGCGCGGGACCTTCTTCTGAACTCATCGCTGCAAGTGGCTGAAATTGCGTTCCGATTGGGATTTCAGGACCCCGGTTATTTCAATCGCTTCTTCACCCGCAACGAGGGTAGCTCTCCCGGCCGTTTCAGGAGAACGGCAACGCGAATGCAGAACGTGCCGCCACCATCTTACGCGGCCTGGCCATGACCTGACAGGCGGCTGAGAATTAGGCCGCTTCCAGTTCTTTGATATTGGCAAGGTCCGCTTCCAGCCTCGCGGCCGCCGCCTTAATGTCAAAGGCGTTCTGCAAGTTCAGCCAATATTCCGGTGTGGTCTTGAAAAATTTTGCCAGGCGCAAGGCAATGTCGGCGGTGATACCGAGTTTCTCTCCCGCAATCCGTTCTATACGGGTACGCGGAATATTGAGGTGCCTTGCAAGAGCGTAAGCCGACATCCCCAGCGGCTCAAGATAGAGTTCCCGCAGGATTTCTCCCGGAGGGATCGGAGGCGATTTACTGATTGTCATGCTCGCTGGCCCTCCTTGGCCGATTTGTCATGAGCCTCTCCACGAGAATGCCAGACTAGTGATAGTCGGTTATTTCCACGTTTTCCGGCCCTGCTTCCGTCCAGACGAAGCAGATGCGCCACTCCTTGTTGATCCGGATCGAATGTTGGCCTTCACGGTCGCAGGACAGCTTTTCCAAAGGGTTACCGGGCGGTGACCGAAGGTCTTCTGAAGTGGTCGCCGCATCCAGGATCGTGAGCAACTGCTGGGTGCCGCGTACCAGATCGGCGGGAAAGCCCTTCTTCACAGATCCGTCGTCAATCGATGCAGCCAGCTTGTTTTTGAAAGAGCGGATCATTGCTGGCCTACGTACGGAAGTCAACAGAACCGTATCTCAAAGAGAACGGCTATTACCACCCCGCCACCGTTCGATGCCGCCCGATCGGCAGCATCATCGGCTTGCCCGAGGTCGGATCCTTGATGACCCGGCTTTCGATGCCGAAGACGCGAAGGACATTCTCCTCCGTCAATACTTCCTCCGGTGTGCCGAAGACATGCAGTTTCCCGTCCCTCATGGCGACAAGATAATCGGCATAACGCGCCGCAAGATTGAGATCGTGCAGCACCATGACGATGGTCGTCTCACGGGTCTGATTGAGGTCGGTCAGAAGATCCAGCACCTCGACCTGATGACTGATATCGAGGAAAGTGGTGGGCTCATCCAGCAGCAATATGTCGGTCTGCTGGGCGAGCGCCATGGCGATCCAGACACGTTGCCGCTGGCCGCCGGAAAGCTCGTCCACCGGCCGCTCGGCCAGTTCCACCGTATCGGTGGCGACAAGGGCTGCGGCGACGGCCTCGTCATCCTGCCGCGACCAGCGGGCGAACAGGCCATGATGCGGGTGCCGGCCACGGCTGACGAGATCGGCGACCACAATGCCCTCCGGCGCTATCGGCGATTGCGGCAGGAGGCCCATGCGCCGTGCAAGCTCACGCGAGGGAAGATGATGGATCGACTTTCCATCGAGCAGAACCTGGCCGGCGCGCGGCGTGATCAGCCGCGACATGCTGCGCAGCAGGGTGGACTTGCCGCAGGCATTGGCGCCGACGATGACGGTGATCTTCCCGCGCGGGACAGTGAGGTCCAGCCCGTCGATAATAAGGTTTTCGCCATATCCGGCCGAGAGGCGGCTTACGGAAAGGGAGTGGCCGGTCATAACGAGCCTCCGCTGCGGTTGACCCGCACGATAAGGTAAATCAGATAGGGTGCGCCGAGCGCCCCCGTGACGACGCCGACCGGATAACGGCCCGGCAACAGAAACTGGCCGCAATAATCGCCCACCAGCACCAGCACCGCCCCGACCAGAGCCGCAGGAATGAGCAGCGAGCCGTTGCTGCCGACGATGCGCGCCGCAATCGGCCCGGAGAGAAAAGCGACAAAGGCGATCGGCCCAGAGACCGCCGTTGCAAAGGCGATCATGCCCACGGCGGCGATGATGACGATGATGCGGGTTCGTCCCACCCGCACGCCGAGCGCTGCTGCGGCATCATCACCCAGTCTTAGAGCTTCCAGATCACGCGCACGGCTGAGGAGCAGGCCGCCGAACAGGATGAGCGCGATGGAAAGCGGCAGCAACTGGGCGACCTTCGCGCCGTTGACGCTGCCTGTCAGCCAGCGCATCGCCTCCTGCAGCGTCCAGGCCGGCGCGACGGAGAGAATATAGGCAATGAAGCTTTCAAGCATCGCCGACACGCCGATGCCGACGAGGATCAGCCGCGTGCCGGCCACGCCGTTTCGGAAGGACAGGAGATAGACCAGAAGGGCGACGCCGAGACCGGCGGTGACGGCGAAGACCGAGACCAGCGGCCCGCTCATCTGCAAAACGACGATGGCGAAAACGGCCGCCGCACTTGCGCCGGAACTGATGCCGATAATATCGGGGCTGGCGAGCGGATTGCGCAGCATGATCTGGAAGGCGACGCCGCCGAGCCCGAAGCTCAGGCCTGCGAGAATCGAAAGCAGCGCGCGCGGCAGGCGCAACTGCCCGACGGTGAAGGTGACGCCGGCAATATCCTCCCCCAGCAGAACGCGGATGACATCACGGGGCGGCGTGAAGGATTGCCCGAGCATCAGCGTGATTGCGAAAGCAAAGATCAGGATCACCGACAGGACAGCGATGACAAGGCGACGTCGGCGCTGACGTGTATGGCGGTTGAAGACGAGATTTTCGATGACGGGAGCGTGCATGGTCACAATTCGCGCACCCTCTGGCGTCTGACGATCCAGATGAAGAAAGGCGCGCCGACAAGGGCGGTGACGATGCCGACATCAAGTTCGGACGGCCGCGCCACAATGCGCCCGACAATATCGGCGGCAAGCAGCAGACACGCCCCGCCTAACGCCGAGAACGGCAAAAGCCAGCGATTGTCCACGCCAACCAGCAGGCGGCAGAGATGCGGCACCACCAGCCCGACAAAACCGATCGGCCCGCAAATGGCGGTGGCCGCGCCGCAGAGCAGAATGGCGCCGAAGGACGCCACGGCTCTGGCTGCCATGACATTCTCGCCAAGCCCGGCGGCGAGTTCATCGCCGAGCGCCAGAGAATTCAGCTTGCGCGCCGAAAGCAGGCTGACGATGAAGCCGGCGGCGAGAAAGGGCAGCACGGTCTCGATGCGCTCGAAGGTCGCTCCGCCGACGCCGCCGATCTGCCAGGAGCGGATGCCGCCGGCAATATCGCTGCGCGGCAGCACGACGGCGATGACGAGCGACGAAAAGGCGACGGAGGTGGCGGCGCCCGCAAGTGCGAGTTTTAGGGGTGTCGCCCCCCCTCGCCCGAGCGAACCGACAACATAAACGAAAACCGCTGATACCCCCGCTCCGGCAATTGCGACCGTGATGAAGGCATGAGCCGAGGCGATGCCGAACCAGACAATGCCGATGACGACGGCAAGCGACGCCCCCATGTTGACACCGAGAATGCCGGGATCGGCAAGCGGGTTGCGGGTAACACCCTGCATGATGGCCCCAGCCAGCCCGAGTGCGGCCCCGGAAAGCAGGGCAAGCAGCGTGCGCGGCAGGCGCACCGCAACCGCCGCTTCGGCAACCGTCTCGACGCGGCCACTCAGCCCGCCAAGAATATCCGCAAAAGAGACCTCACGCGTGCCGATGGCGACGGAGAGCGCACAGAGCAGCGCGAGAAGCGCCAGTACCGCGCCGAGCCATGCGGTTCTCGCGCGGCTGGAGCGGCCGGCGAGCAGCACCGCCGTCGCTTTGCCGGGTCCCGACATCGTCACTGTGATTTCCCGGAGGATTTGTCGGCGGCCTTCGCCAGGAGATCGGCATAGTCCTTCAATACCCATGAAATCGACAGCGGTGTGGGGTTGGAGGCCGTGCCAAGCGGATCGCGGCCGAGCATGACGATCGCATCATTGGCGACGGCCGGCATGCGGGCGAGAAGCGGATCGGCGCGCATGGCGTTCAGCAGCGGCTGGCTGCCATAGGTCACGACGATATCGACATCGTCAAAGGCATCCACACGCTCGGCGCTGACGCCGGCGGCGAATTGCCCCGGCTTCGTCGCCTCCAGGACGCTTTTCGGCGAGGCGAGCCCCAGATCGGCGAAGAACTTCACCCGGGTGTCATTGGCCGTATAGAAATTGACGACGCTGAGATTGGTGGCGTCGAGATGGGTGACGAACATGGCCGACTTGCCCTTCAGCTGCGGGTAGCCGGCGGCGACCTGCGCGATTTCGCCCTCGGTGCGTTTGATGAGCGCCTCACCTTCCACCGCCATGCCGAGCCCGGCGCTGTTGAGCCGGATCATCTCGCGCCACTCCGTCGCCCAGGGGGAGACGGGATAGGCGACAACAGGGGCGATCTGGCTCAGCGTATCGTAATCGGACTGGCTGAGGCCGGAATAGGCGGCAAGGATGACATCCGGCTGCGTTGCCGCCACGGCCTCGAAATCGATGCCGTCACCCTCGTCGAACAGAACAGGCTTTGCCGCGTCGAGTTCGGTGAGCCGCTTTGCCACCCATGGCAGCAGGCCGTCGCCATCATCATCGCCGAAATTGGCCGCCGCAAAACCGACGGGCACGATGCCGAGCGCCAGCGGCACCTCATGGTTCGCCCAGGCGACAGTTGCGACCCGCTGCGGTTTCTTCGCAATCGTGGTCGTACCGAACGCATGTTTGATGACGATGGGATAGCTGGCCGTGTCCTCCGCCGAGGCCATATCAGGCGCGATCATCGACAGGAAAAGCACAAATACCGGCACGAGGCAGCGAAACGGGCGAAGCATGGCGAAGCTCTCAAAGGTTCAAAAGTGGACTTGAACTCTCAGCTTCAAATGCCCCCGTCAAGCCCAGGCAAGAAATGCCGCCGCAACAGCGGTGAAATTTCCGGGGTTTTGTACAAAACCGCAAAAAGTTACAATACCGGACAAACTTTCTCAAGTTATTGGGCGCTTCGAGAGTGGGCCGTGAAAACGGCGATCGGGGCATCAAGGTCTGGGACATACCAATGAATATCGAAACCGAAGGCAGACACCGCAAAACCGCGCGACGTCGTTACCAGGAGGCGGCCCTGCTTGCCTGCACGGCGCTTGTCGCCACCCTGCCCGGCTCCCTGCTGGCGCAGGAATCTGCCAATACGGGCGGCAGCACGGTTCTGGAACGCATCACCATCGACAGCGGCGACAATGACGACCAGAAATCGATCGTTGCCACCCGCACCACGAGCGGCAGCAAGATGGCGTCCGATATTCTCGACACACCTGCCGCCGTTTCCGTCATCACCGCCAAGGAAATGCAGCAGCGCGGTGTGCAGACCGTGGAGGAGGCGCTGCAATATACCGCTGGCGTGACCACGGATTTTTACGGCTCCGACGACCGTTTCGACTATTTCAAGATTCGCGGTTTCGATGCCTATACCTATCGCGATGGCCTCACCCTCGGCCGTCCCTTCGGTGCCCTGCGCGAAGAAACCTATGCCTATGAGCGGGTGGAAGTGCTGAAGGGCGGCAATTCCACCACCTTCGGCGTCTCGGATCCCGGCGGCTCGGTGAACTATTCCACCAAGGTGCCGAAACGCACCCGTTTTGGTGAAGCCTATGTGACCGGCGGCTCCTACGGCCGCGCCGAAACCGGCTTCGATTTCGGGGACAACATCACCAGCGACGACACGCTGTCCTATCGTCTGACCGGCAAGCTCAGAAATGCCGATGCGGAATATGACTATTCCCGCGATGACGAGAAATTCTTCATGGGCGGCCTGACCTGGCGTCCGACCGACGTCACCAGCCTCACCGTCGTTTACGATCATCTCAACAAGGATGGCGTTCCCGGCGGCGGCGGCCATCCCGTCGGCTCGCATTTCGACCGGAGCCGCTTCTTCGGCGAACCGGACTACAATTATCGCGGCACAAACCGCAATTCGCTGAACGTGATGTTCGACCACGATTTCGGCTCGGGTCTGACCCTGAGTTCCAACGCCCGTTACAGCAAGGCGAATACGGACTTCGGTTATGCCTATATCTCGTCGACGCCGACCAACGGTTCGACCATCGCCAACCGTTCCTATTTCGGCAACGACACCGAGACCGAAAACTTCCTGATCGATACGCGCCTGCAATATGACACGCGGTTTGAAAATGTCGAAAGCCGCAGCCTCGTCGGCGTCTTCTACAACGACTACACATCCGGCAGCAAAAACTACTTCGGCGCTGCGCCGAACATAAACTGGATGAACCCGGTCTATACCGGCGCACCCTCCTCGGTGCCGCTCTTCTCCAACTCGCTGACGGACCAGAAAACCAAAGCCATCTACCTGCAGCAGGACCTGACCTTCTTCGACAGGCTCACCGTCAGCGCCGGCCTTCGCAATGACTGGATCGACACCGACCAGACCAACCGGCTGAATGGCACGACGGCAAGCGGCGACATCAGCGAGCTGACCAAGCGCATCGGCGTGTCCTACAAGGTCACCAACGAAATCGCGCCCTATATCAGCTATGCCGAATCGGTGGTGCCTGCATCCGGTCTCACCGTTGAACCGGAACGCGGCGAACAGATCGAGCTCGGCGTGAAATACCGGCCGGACGCTTTCCCGGCCCTGTTCACCGCCTCGATCTACGATCTGAAGAAGAACAACATCACCGTCACCAGCCCGATCACCAGCCTGCCGACCACCATCGG
This sequence comes from Agrobacterium sp. CCNWLW155, assembly GCF_036888815.1. Taxonomy (NCBI): domain Bacteria; kingdom Pseudomonadati; phylum Pseudomonadota; class Alphaproteobacteria; order Hyphomicrobiales; family Rhizobiaceae; genus Agrobacterium; species Agrobacterium sp. CCNWLW155. The sequence goes on along the minus strand of NZ_JBAKFW010000006.1, from coordinate 156,854 downwards.
CGAGGTGCGCGTGCGCGGCCTCGATCTTGAAGCGAAGGCAGAGGTAACAGACAATCTCAGCCTGACGGCGGCCTATTCCTATCTCGATGCGGAGATCACCGAAAACGGCACCGGCGGCAATGTTGGCAACCGGCCGCAATTCGTCCCCGAGCATCAGGCTTCACTGTGGGTCAATTATACGCTCGAAGGTAACGACCATTTCGGCGACATGACCTTCGGTCTCGGCGGCCGCTATACCGGCGCCTATTATTTCGACAATTCGAACAAGATCGAAACCGGAAGCAGCGTGACCGTGGATGCGGCATTCAGCTACAAGATTCAGGAAACCGCCTCACTGGATGTCAATGTCTCCAACCTCTTCAACGAAAAACACGTTTCGTATGGCGGGTTCGGCGCTGACTTCTACAATCCCGGCCGGGCGTTTTCCGTGACTTTGCGAAAGACGTGGTAGAAAAAAAATATCTGGTTTCAAACTACTATACGACAATCCTAATGTTTAACGTCATCCTCGGGCTTGTCCCGAGGATCCAATTCAAAGCAGCCTGTGCAGACGCCGCCAGGCGGCGGGCGTGTTGCCCACGGACTGGCGGAAAGCCTTGGTCAGATGCGCCTGATCGGAAAAGCCGAGCTGGGCGGCGATATCGGCCACAGTCAGATCGCCTTCCAGCAGAAGTTTCTGGGCCGCGTTGATGCGACGTTCCAATTGCCATTGCAGCGGCGTCTTGCCGGTGCTCTGGCGAAACACGGTCGCGAACCAGCTTTCCGAAAGCCCGACAATATCGGCCATCTCGGCAACCGTCATACGGTCGTCGCCACGCTTTTCGACCTGGGCAAGAAGCTTGTTCAACTGCGCCTGCGTCAACCGGCCATTCACCTGCTCCGGTGAAGGGCCGGGAATATCCAACAGGCCGGCAACGATGCTGCCGACGAGACTTTCCGCATAGACCGCATGTTTCGAGGGCTCCGCCAGCTCATCGACAAGTAGCCCGGCAAGGGTTTCCACCGAGCCGATATCCTGTATCTCGACCGGGCGGCGCAGCGCCGTCATCGCCGCCGAACTGCCGACCGAAGGTGACAGGAAGCGCAACAGCCGGTCCTTGTGAATATGCAGGTTGAGATGCGAGAACCGGTGCGTGGCGTTGCTGCTCGTCCACATCGGCACGCCAGCCGGCACATAAACAGCGCGTGTCATCGGCCGCGAATGGTTGCTGAACTCGCCGTTCCGGTTGGACATGCTGATGCGCGAAGACACATCGTTGAAAAAAATCATGATGCGCGGATCGGCGGCAAGATAATAACCCTTCGCCCCCATCTGGCTTTCCGCCTCCCAGAAAGCACTGACGAGCCCGTCCAACTGGCGCCACTTCACCGGCGCAGTGACGCTGATCCCTTCCGTGTGCCAGGTCATGGAATGCCAGAAACTCAATGCGGGTACCGTCCGGTTGTCGGGTTTGGGTTGAGGGCTTGGAAGACAGGCGCGCGGCGCCAGTCATCGCGCTCCGCCCCAATAACATGACTTATGAATTCATGTTAATAGCAAAGATCGTTATGAAGAGAAACATTCACTGACGCGACTATTCTGGAACCTCTGCCCAGGACACCCGTTGAACTCCTGACAGGAACGCAACAATGGAGACTATCATGGACAGCAAGAAGGAACCGGGCAACTTCGCGGACAAGAAGCGCGAAGAGAAGGGCCGCGGCGTCATCGTTGCCGGGCCGGATGCGCATGAGAATGAAAAAAGCGGCATAGCGCCCTCGGAAAAGGCCGAAAAATCCTCTCCCGGCAAACCGGTTTCGTCTTCGGACAGGCGATAGGGCAGCACATCCCACTACGAGCGGAATGCAGAGGCGAATAACCTCCCCTCATGCCGGATCGCGTAGTGACTGATTCAATCTCGCCAACCCACCGGCCGCAAAAACACCTCCCCGATCGCTCAGGGAGGTGCATCACCATTTAACGGTCGGCCTCCCTTACAGAAGGTCGAAACGGTCAGCGTTCATCACCTTCGTCCAGGCGGCGACGAAATCACGCACGAATTTCTCCCTGCTGTCGTCCTGTGCATAAACTTCCGCATAGGCGCGCAGGATGGAGTTCGAACCGATGACGAGGTCGACGCGGGTGGCGGTGTACCTGGTTGCCCCAGTCTTGCGGTCACGAATCTCATAGAGATTGTTGCCGGTCGGAACCCAGGAATAGGCCATGTCCGTCAACGTCGTGAAAAAGTCCGTCGTCAGCGCGCCGGGCGTGTCGGTGAACACGCCATGCGCCGTACCGGCATAATTGGTGCCGATGACGCGCAGGCCGCCGATGAGCACGGTCAGTTCCGGCGCGGTCAGGCCCAGAAGCTGCGCGCGATCCAGCAGCAGTTCTTCGGGGCTGACAACATAGTCCTTCTTGACCCAGTTGCGGAAACCATCCGCCAGCGGCTCAAGCGGAGCAAAGCTGTCGGCATCCGTCTGCTCGGCGGAAGCGTCACCACGGCCGGCCGCAAAAGGCACGGCAATGTCGAAGCCGGCCGCCTTGGCCGCCTGTTCCACACCGTAATTGCCGGCGAGAACGATCACGTCCGCAATACTCGCGCCGCTTTCACGGGCAATCTGCTCCAGAACCGAAAGCACGCGGGAAAGACGGGCGGGCTCGTTGCCTTCCCAGTCCTTCTGCGGTGCGAGGCGGATGCGTGCGCCATTGGCGCCGCCGCGCTTGTCCGAACCTCGGAAGGTGCGGGCGCTATCCCAGGCGGTCGAGACCAGATCGGCAACGGAAAGGCCAGACGCCGCGATCTTCGCCTTGACGGCAGCGACATCGTAGCTGGTGGAGCCTGCCGGGATGGGATCCTGCCAGATCAGGTCTTCCGCCGGAACGTCAGGGCCGATGTAACGGGACTTCGGCCCCATGTCGCGGTGCGTCAGCTTGAACCATGCGCGGGCGAAGACGTCCGAGAAATGATCCTGGTCGTCCTTGAACTTCAGCGAAATCTCGCGGTAGATCGGGTCGACCTTCAGAGCCATGTCGGCATCGGTCATCATCGGAATGGTGCGGATCGAGGCATCCTCAACGTCCACGGGCTTGTCTTCTTCGGCGATGGTGATCGGCGCCCATTGTGATGCACCGGCAGGGCTGTGGGTCAAGGTCCACTCATGCTTGAACAGCATGTCGAAGAAGCCGTTGTCCCACTTGGTCGGCTCGCTCGTCCAGGCACCTTCGATACCGGAAACAACCGTGTCGCGACCAATGCCGCGGCCCTTGGTGTTGATCCAGCCAAGACCCTGAAATTCCGGGCCTGCGGCTTCCGGGTCGGGGCTGAGGTTGGCGGCGCTGCCATTGCCGTGCGACTTGCCGATGGTATGGCCGCCGGCGGTGAGAGCCACGGTTTCCTCGTCATCCATACCCATGCGGGCGAAGGTCTCGCGCATCTGCGCCGCCGTTGCCAGCGGATCGGACTTGCCGTTCACACCTTCCGGGTTGACGTAGATGAGGCCCATCTGCACGGCGGCAAGCGGGTTTTCCAGCGTCTCGGGCTTGGTCACGTCGCCGTAACGGCCATCGCTCGGCGCCAGCCATTCCTTTTCGTCACCCCAATAGGTGTCCTTTTCCGGAGCCCAGATGTCTTCACGGCCGAAGGCGAAACCGAAGGTCTTCAGACCGGCGACGTCGTAGGCAATGGTGCCGGCGAGCGCGATCAGGTCTGCCCAGGAAATCTTGTTGCCGTATTTCTTCTTGATCGGCCAAAGCAGGCGGCGGCCCTTGTCGGTGTTGACGTTATCAGGCCAGGAATTGAGCGGGGCAAAGCGCTGGTTGCCGGTGTTGGCGCCACCACGACCGTCCGTTACGCGGTAGGAACCCGCCGCATGCCAGGTAACACGGGCCATCATGCCGACGTAGCTGCCCCAGTCGGCCGGCCACCATTCCTGGCTGTCGGTCATCAGGGCGCGCAGATCGGCCTTCAGGGCCTCGACATCGAGCGTCTTCAGGGCTTCGCGATAGTTGAAGGAGGTGCCGAGCGGATTGGTCTTGGTATCGTGCTGATGCAGGATATCGAGGTTCAGCGCATTCGGCCACCATTCGGTCACCGATTTACCGGAGGCCGTGTTGCCTCCATGCATGACGGGACACTTGCCAGCCGGTTTTGAAGTTGCGTCCATTTCGCCCTCCGATGGGTTTAGCAATTAAACGAATAGTCAATTCGACATGTGCAGCCTGTTGGAGCCAGAGCCCGCGGCAGGTCATGGGAAACCGTGCAGCGACGCTGGTGATCTTTCACAGCTACAGCTTCTTTCTGTCATGAAGATGACTAACAGCCGGGTTCCATAATTTCCAATTGTATATTCTAAAGGCTGCGATATGCTGAGCTTATGATTGCGCTCTCCATGAAACATCTTCGTTATTTCGACGCCCTTGCCAAGATTGGTCATTTCGGGCGGGCGGCCGAGGCATGTGCGATTTCCCAGCCCGCACTGTCGCTGCAAATCCGCGAACTGGAGGAACTGATCGGCGCGCCGCTTGTCGAACGCGGCAGCCGCCAGATCAGGCTGACGGCGCTTGGTGAGGAATTTGCCGAACGCACCCGGGCCATCCTGCGTTCGGTGGACGAGTTGCAGGATCTGGCGCGCGCGGGGCATGGCCCTCTCAGCGGTCGCCTGCGCATCGGTGTTATTCCCACCGTTGCGCCCTATCTCTTGCCGCAAGTGATCAAGACGCTAACCCGGCATTATCCCGGACTGGAGGCGCGCCCGCGCGAAGCGGTAACGCAGAAACTCATCGAAGACCTGCTGGAAGCCCGGCTAGACATGGCAATCGTCGCGCTGCCCGTTTCGGAACCCGCGCTGGAAGAAGTGCCGCTGTTTTCGGAGGAATTCATTCTGGTGCGGCCGATGGAGGATGCGGGCATGCCGGTGCCGAGCGCCGACAAGCTGGGTGAAATGCGCCTGCTATTGCTGGAGGAAGGCCATTGTTTCCGCAACCAGGCGCTTTCCTTCTGCAGCACGACCAATGCGCCGCCGCGCGTGCTGATGGAGGGCTCTTCGCTCTCCACCCTCGTACAGATGGTCGGCGCCGGCATCGGCGTCACGCTCATTCCGCAGATGGCCGTCGATATGGAGACGCGGCAATCCACCGTTTCGGTATTCCGGCTTGCGGAACCGCGCCCGTCGCGCACCATCGGCATGGTCTGGCGCAAGAGCAACCCGCTCTCGGCGCAGTTCGCCCATATCGCGGAGATCGTCCGCGAATGCGGCCTTCAGAAGCTCGGTCTCGCGGCATAGGCACTTGGTTCGGACGATCGCGCGCGCCGTAACGCACGCGATCTACACATAAAGCGGCTGGCCTATCGCGCTGCGACTTTCGCGTGCCCGTCGTCGGTCCATTGCGGCGGCGCGCCGAACTTGTCAGCCACCATGCCCTTCAAGCCACGTGACCGGCCATAGGCATCGCACTCGACATATTTCGGTTTTCCGCCCAGAGCCGACCGGATTCGATGGCCAGAGGGAATAGACAGGTTCAGACCGTCGGAGACCTTGCCTGACACCAGAATACGCGCGAAATAATTGGAGAAATCGTCGGCGAGCCCGTAGGCATCGCCGATCTCCGACACTCGGGCCTTACCGGTAATGGAGTTCGCGCCCTTGGACCAGACGGCCGCCGCGCGCTGAACGCCGCCACTATCCACCGCCTCGGCCTCAACGGCCAGCCCGCCAAGCCCGAATGGGAGACGCGGCACGCTGACCGGCAGGACGAAGCCGCTGCCGAGCGTCACGGCCGTCGATACCCCGGCCATGGTCTTGTCGGTCGGCACCAGATCGGTGATGACCGTGCGCACCGTCATATCCGCCGGCTGTCCAAGAGCGGCGATCCGGTATTTATCGCTGAGCGCCACGCAGATGGCGCGATCCAGCGCATTCGAAACAAGGGCACGATCCTTTTCCGATGTGATCCGCGACGAGGCGGCGAAGGAGAAGGTGGTCGGCACGATGGCGACGGTCTTGACCCCGGCCAGCCCGGTGGCGTCCACGAAGGTTCGCGATTTGGTGAACTTTCCCTTGGCCGGGCTGAGCTGCGCATAGGAGGTAAGCGTGCCACCTTCTTTCAGCGGCACAGAGGTGCAGCCGGACATGATGATGGCGAAGGGCAAGGTGGCGAAGGCGACACCGCGGCTGCGGGACGCCTTGTCGCCGGAACCCCGGGCAAACAGATTCCACTGTTGTTTCACTGCACGTACTCCGGTTGGGATGATTGATCCTGTGCCCCGCACGGTACGACAGCTAAAATTGCGGCAACATTACAATCACCGGCCTCTGGACAGCGCGCAACGCGACGATCAGAAACGTAACCGGAAGGTGCTTCCGAAAGCGCTGCTATCCAGAAAGATTCGCCCGTTATGGTTGGCGACAATCTGCTTGACAAGGCTGAGGCCAAGCCCTGCCCCGGTGCTGCGCGGTGTGATGCGGTAAAAGGGCTCGAAAATCCGTTCCCGCTGGTCTTCGGCTATCCCCTGTCCTTCATCGGAAATCGCGATCTCACCATTGGCGAGAACCGAGATATGGATCATCCCCCTGTTGCCACCATAATCGATGGCATTGCGTACGATGTTGCTGATGGCGCGCGGCAGGGTGAAGGGGTTGCCCATCACCTCATATCGCGCGATCTGCGTATCGAAGGAGATGTCATAACCCGCCGAAAGCGCAAGCGGCGCAAGATCGGCGACGACGGTGCGGGTCATCTCGACGAGCTCCACCGTCTCGCGCCGGTCGTTCACCTGATCGTTTCTTTCGAAAGCGAGAAGCTGTTCGGTGGTTTCGCCAAGCCGCGCGACATCCTCCATCAGGCGTTGCTGTTCCGGCCCCGGCAAGCCCTCTATCCGGGTCTGCATGATCGCAATTGGTGTTCTCAGCTCATGCGCCGCATCGATGAGAAAACGCTGGCGCGCCCGAAACTGCTCTTCCAGCCGTTCGAGGATGCTGTTGAAGGCAAGGATCAGCGGAACCACCTCGCGAGGCACATCCTCGACGGGAAGCTTTGAGCCCGGCCGGCGCGGATCGATCTCGGGGGCCCTTTTGACGACGGAACTGAGGCCGGAAAGCGCCTGGCGCACGATGCGGGGAACCGAGAAGAACACGGCGGGCAGGATGACAGCCAGCAGGGGAACGTAAATCTTGTAGGTTCCGGCAAGAAGCGTCAGGAACTGCCCGCCGACATGCGTCGTTCCGCCGAACATGACCCTTACCGCACCCCATTTCGTTTCCATGCTTTCAACCAGGGCGACCTCGACGATGCCGTTTCCTCCACGAATATCGGCATCCGTCATCAGATGCAGATACCGCGACAATTCCTCATAAACGGCAGGCACGGCGCCGTAGGTCGCCACCCGCCCGTCCAGCGTGGAGGCAACGAACCAGAGTGTTGAGTTCTCCGCCTTCAGGGCCCGCAATGCCGGGCTCTCGGTAATGATCAATCCCTTTTGCGGATCGAGCGAAAGTGAACCATCAAGCGTGGCCGAGAGGTCGTCCCAGAGCGCAATATTGGGGGAAAGCATCATCACGCCGTAAAAACAGAGCCCGATGATGACCACGGCAATCATGGCAGAGACGACGACGCTGAGCTGCCAGCTCAGTTTCCACCACAAGGACGGGTTGGACGTGCCCTGCGCTTTCATGCTTCTTCCTTCAACAGATAACCGATACCACGAATATTATGGACGCCGACGCCTGCGGATGCATCGAGCAGGCGTTTTCGCAGCCGCGATATATGCGCGTCGAGCGCATTGGACTGGATCTCTTCCTCGTAATTATAGACCGCTGCCTCGAGCGTGGAGCGCAGCACGGATTTGCCCTTGCGTTTCGCCAGCGCAATGAGAACCGCAAGCTCACGTCTTGGCAGATCGAAGGGAACCGAATTGATCGTGACGCTGAGATGGAGCGGATCAATGACGATGCGGCCAGCGGTGATCTGGGCCGGCGCAAGGTTTGCCGGCCTCCTTAGAACCGCGCGCACCCGGGCCAGCAACTCGCCGACGAGAAACGGCTTGCCAAGATAATCATCTGCGCCGCCGTCCAGCCCCGCGATCCGCTCTTCCGGCTCGTTCATCGCCGTCAACAGAATGATCGGCGTGTCGATACCTGCGCGGCGCAGCTGCGGAATGAAGGAGAGCCCTTCCCCGTCAGGCAGGCGACGGTCGAGCAGAATGGCGTCATAGACGTGCTGACGCGTCAGCTCCATCGCATCGCCGAGCCACATGGTATGGTCGATGACGATCCCCTGCTTGCCGAGCGTCGCCGTCAGCGCATCCGCCATTTCCTTTTCGTCTTCGATCAACAGAAGTCTCATGCGTCACCGTCCCTTCGCCTTCCGTTTTCTGCCAGAAAGGTTGCGGCAGTATTGCGGCGAAGACGACGCTGGAGCATTTACAACCAGGATCCATAATGGTTTCACCTCTGGAAAATTCATAAAAACAGAACTTTGGAGCACTAGGCGGTTCCGTTTAGGCAGGCGCGCCCCGGAGGGTAATGCTGCTGCAATTATGGATGCCTATCCAGAAACCATCCGCCTCGACAGAGGCAATGCGACCGCCTGAGCGGCGGTCCCGGGATGGAAAGGATTTCAGTATGTGGATGAAGAGAACCATCAAGGCGGGGATCGCGCTTGCAGGTTGCGTTCTCGTTGTCACCGCTCTCGATCCGGCGCGCGGCGGCGTCGATGCGAATGAGCGTGTCAAAGGCATCGTGAACGGGCTCGTCGAAACCGCTTCGATGAGCCCCGCAGGCACGCCATTCGAGCTGACGGCCGCGGAAACGGCAAAGATCGGCACGCGCCCGATGGTGGAGCGGCTTGGCATCAGCGGCGAGCTTCAACCGATCACCCGTGTGGTGATCCGCGCCCGTGAGGCCGGCAAGATCGTGGAAATGAATGTCCGCGACGGAGATACGGTGCAGGCGGGCAAGCTGCTCGTGCGTTTCGAAACCGATGAGTTGCAATCGACGCTTTTGCTGCGGCAGAGCGACCGGGATGCGGCTGAGGCCGAGCTGATGCTGGCGATGCAGGCCCTGACGAGAACCGAACAGCTTGCCCTGAAAAACATCGCGTCGGCAGAACAGCTCGACAAGGCGAAAAGCGATGTCGCGGTGAAGACGGCAAGGCTCCAGAGCCTTGCGGCGCAGGCGGATATCGCCCGCCTCGCCCTTCGCAATGCCGAAATCCGCGCACCCTTCAGCGGCACCGTCACCCGTCGGCTGGCCGAGGCGGGATCGCGAGTCGGTGCGGATGGCGAGCTTCTCACACTGGTCGATACCAGCGTGCTGGAAGCGAAGGTTCTTGTCGCCACCCGCGACATACCGCGCGTGGCGCTCAGCCAGACGGCGGAACTGGCGATCGACGGCCTTGGCGGCCAGATCGTCAAAGGCACGGTCGACCGCATCAGCCCGGTTGCCGAAGACGGCACCCGTTTCGTCGCCGTCTATCTGCGGCTTGCCAATCGGGACGGCCGGCTGTGGGGCGGAATGTTCGCCAGCGGATCGATCCTCCTGCGTGAAAAGAACGATGCGCTTGTCGTTCCCGCAATCGCGCTGCGCAAGGACGAGACGGGTTACCATGTGCTGAAGGTGGAGGATGGCCATCTTCGCCGCCAGACGGTCGCAGTCGGAGCGCGCTGGAACGATGGCGACCTGGTCGAGATCGCCGCCGGCCTGAAGGATGGCGAGACCATCCTCACCGCACCGCTTCCCGAACTGGGGCCTGACATGGCCGTCACCATCGACAAGGCAGGCTGAAATGTTTTTGACCCGCATATCCGTTACCCATCCCGTTTTCGCCACCATGATGATGGTGGCGCTTCTGGTCATGGGCGCCTTCTCGCTGCAGCGGCTTGGGCTGGACCAATATCCCAATGTTGACGTTCCCGTGGTAGTCGTCGTCACCTCTTATCCGGGCGCGACGCCGGAGACGGTGGAGACCGAGGTGACGCGCCCGGTCGAGGACGCGCTGAACGCCATTGGCGGCCTCGACGAGGTCACGTCCACCTCCTATGAGGGGCGCTCCGTCGTGGTCGCGAAATTCAAGCTCGAAGTGCAGAGCTCGGCCGCCGCGCAGGAGGTCCGCGACAAGATCGCCGCCATCGAGGCGAATTTTCCGAAAGACGCCCAAAAGCCCGTCATATCGAGGTTCGACCCCGCCGCCGAGCCGGTCCTGTCGGTTGCGATCAGTTCGACGTCGCTCGATGTGCCCGCCCTCACCACGCTTGCCGACCAGAGGGTGGTGCGGCAGCTGACGACCGTTGCCGGCGTCGGCCAGGCAACGCTGGTTGGCGCCCGCAAACGGCAGATCGATGTGACGATCGACGAGACGCGCATGCGCGCCCTTGGAATCGGCATCAACGAGGTTGTGAATGCGCTGCGCGCCGGCAATACCAACAGCCCGGCCGGAAGCGTCGTCGATCCCGTCTCCGAACGGACGATCCAGGTGCAGGGCCGTATCGAGGAGCCGCAGGCGCTGCTGGATATGGTGGTGGCAAGGCGCGGCGGCGCGGCCATCGAGCTTCGCGATGTCGCCAAACTTTCCGAAGGGGCAGCCGATGCCGAAAGCCGCGCCCTCTATAACGGCCAGACGGCGCTGGCGATCGACATCGTCAAGGTTCAGGACGCCAATACCGTTCAGGTGGCGACGGATGTGAGAAAGCGCCTCGATGCGCTCAACGCCGAGCTTGCCCCGCAGAACGTGCAGCTGCGTATCGTCACGGATTCATCGATACCCATCCGCGAATCCGTCGGTCAGGTACAGACGACGCTGATCGAAGGTGCGGCGCTCGCGGTCGCCATCGTCTTCCTGTTTCTCAATTCCTGGCGCAGCACGGTGATTACCGGGCTGACATTGCCGATCGCCATCATCGGCACGCTCACGGTGATCGATTTCCTCGGTTTCACGCTCAATACGCTCAGCCTGCTGGCGCTGACGCTTTCCATCGGCATTCTCGTGGATGACGCCATCGTGGTGCGCGAAAACATCACCCGCCATCTGCATATGGGCAAATCCCACCTGCGCGCAGCCCTCGACGGCACCAATGAAATCGGGCTTGCGGTCATTGCGACAACGGCGACGATCGTGGCGGTTTTCCTGCCGGTTGCCTTCATGGATGGCATCGTCGGCCGGTTTTTCTATGAATTCGGCGTCACCGTCTCCGCCGCGGTGCTGATCTCGCTTTTCGTCGCCTTCACGCTCGATCCGATGTTATCAAGCGTCTGGTACGATCCGGACGCCCAACCCGATGCAAAACGTGGCCCGATAGGCCGACTGATCGCACGTTTCGACCGCGGCTTCGAATGGATGGCCGGCCAGTATCGCCGCGCCATCGGCTGGACCCTGCGGCACCGGCTCGTCACCCTGCTTGTCATATCGGGCATATTTATCGCCAGCTTGTTCATGGTGCCGCTGGTCGGCACGGAATTCGTTCCGAATGCCGATGAGGGCCGCTTCCAGGTCAACATCACCGCGCCGGTCGGCTCCTCTCTGGACTATACGACGACCAAGGTGCGGCAGGTCGAGAAGGCGCTGAGGGAATTTCCGGAGGTCGAGATGCTTTATTCCACCATCAACACAGGCGGCGCCGCCGGCAAACATCGCGCCGCCATATTGGTGGGCCTGGTGCCGCTCGATATGCGAAGCCGAACCCCGCTCTCCCTTGCCGAGCCGGTTCGCAAGCGCCTGTCGGCCATACCTGGCATTGAGGTCACGATCCTGCAGAATGGCCTTGGCGGCGGCGAAAGCCCGGTGCAGCTGAGCATCCTCGGCGACGACCGGGCTGTTCTTGAAAAAATCGCCGCCGGCCTCGTCGAAGACATGAAAAAAATTCCGGGCCTCGTGGACGTGACCTCCAGCGCCAAGGATGTGACCTCTGTCCTGTCGGTACGCCTGAAGCCTGCGGCGGCGAGCGATCTCGGCATTGCCCACGCCGATCTTGCCGCAGCACTTTCCCCCCTTATCGGCGGCGAGGATGTGTCGAAATGGACGGATAGTGACGGCAATACGTACGATATCGTCACCCGCCTGCCCGCCGAGCGGCGGTCCGACCTGGCAAGTCTCGGTGAATTGATGATTGCGACCGGCCGCACGGCGGCGAACGGTGCACCGCTGATGGTGCGTCTCGATCAGGTTGCCGATATCGGCATCATGCCGGCCCCCGCCGAAATCCGCCGCATCGACAATCGCCGCGAGATACTGGTTTCGGCCAATATTGCCGGCCGCACGCTCGGCGACGTGACGGAGACGCTTCAGGGCCTGACCGCCGGTCTTGACCTGCCGAACGGCTATCGCATCCGCTTCGGCGGTGACGCCGAAACCATGCAGGAAACCGTCGGCCACATGGTCACGGCGCTCAGCATGGCCGTCATCTTCATCTACATCGTGCTCGCCTCGCAATTCGGCAGCTTCTTGCAACCGCTCGCCATCATGGCGTCGCTGCCGCTGTCGCTCATCGGCGTCCTCATCGGGCTGATGGTCGCCGGCAGCACCATCAACATGTTCTCACTGATCGGCTTCATCATGCTGATGGGCCTCGTGACCAAAAACGGCATCCTGCTGGTGGATTTCGCCAATCGCGAGCGGCGGCGGGGGCTTTCGCTGAACGAGGCGCTGGAGAATGCGGGAGTCATCCGCTTCCGTCCGATCATCATGACGACGCTTGCAATGATCTTCGGCATGATCCCGCTCGGTCTGGCCGTTGGCGGCGGCGGCGCGCAGCGTGCGCCGATGGCCCATGCGGTGGTTGGCGGCCTCATCAGTTCCACGCTGCTGACCCTGATCGTGGTGCCGACCATCCTGTCTTATCTGGACAGCATCATCAGGCGTTTCGCCCGCCTGTTACCGAAAGGGCCGGATGAAACGGGGCATTCGAACCATGAGACACAATCTTCCCAAAAGCAGCCGGCCTGACAAGGTCGGCTGGACACCAATCCGGCTGACAACGGGAAGGCGCCACCGCCTTCCCGTCATTCCGGATGGCGCGCCTGTCGTCATCTCAGCAAGAGAATCGCGGCCGGGCCCGCCAGAAGCAAAGCGATGGCGATAATCGGGTGGAGATAACGCAATAGGAAGCGGAGAACGGGGCGGCGTAAATTCATGCAACGGGCTCCTGACGACAATCATCAGGCAAGGTTGGGCATGCCCTATTGCGGCGGCATTACAGTCCTGACGGAAGGAAGGAATGCCGGGCAGATGCGGTTACGATGTCTCAGCGCTCCGGCGTTTCTTTTTGCCCTTTGGCCGGAAATCGACCAGCAGCGATTTCAGTTCGATATCACGAACGCGTCTTGCCGCTTCGTCAGGGCGCACCCATTCCAGCAGGCGTTCACCGTGCTCCTTGAAGGTCGCGTCCGTTTCCGTCACCTCTATCTGGAAGACGTCGACCATGCAGGGAACGACATCGCCATTGTCGAGCATCTTGAGATAGGTATAGCGGCCCACCGCATCCTTCTTCACCCGGCCGCGCACACCCGCCTCCTCCCACGCTTCTATCGCCGCCGCCTGATGCGGTTTCTTGCGCTTCATCGGCCAGCCGCGCGGAATGATCCAGCGCTGACTGGTACGGGACGTGACGAGGAGGATTTCGACATCCACGCCGTTGGCGGCATAACGGAAACAGAGCGCGGCATATTGCTGCCGGAAAGCACCGGTGAAGAGCTTTTCGGGAACCGCAGCCAGCTGCTGGAGCAATGTGAGTGGACGGGCCGGACGGGTTTTCCGGCGTTTCTTGGAAGATTTCATATCCGTTGATAGTGCTGATTTTCCGGGTTGCATCAATGCCCCGCGTGCATTTATGACAGTTTTATGACAATCACCCCCCACAACTGATAAAGCGCCATTGAGGGCCAATTCGCATGATGAGTATTTTTCGCAAGCTGATGCCGCGCGAGGACCGTTTCTTCGACATGTTCAGCAAACATTCCGAAACCGTCATCAAAGCGGCTGAAGCCCTTGACCAACTTTTAAGCGGCATCGACGTCGAGAAGAACTGCGACCTCATCGTCGCCCTCGAGCATCAGGCGGACGAGATCACCCGCGAGGTGCTGCTTGCGGTCAGGCGGAGCTTCATCACGCCATTCGATCGTGGCGACATCAAGGACCTCATCCAGTCCATGGATGACGCCATCGACATGATGCACAAGACCGTCAAGACCATCCGTCTGTTCGAGCAGAGCGAATTCGATCCGCTGATGAAGGAGATGGGCCACGAGATCGTGCGCGCGGCGGGCCTGATTGCGGAAGCCATTCCGCTTCTCAACAAGGTCGGCACGAATGCGCATCGCCTCTCGGCCATCGCCGAAGAAGTGACCCGCGTCGAAGGCCGCTCCGACGAGCTTCACGACTTGGGTCTGAAGGACCTCTTCCGCCGGCATGGCGCGAGCGGCGATGCCATGGCCTATATGATCGGCAGCGAAATCTACGGCGAACTCGAAAAGGTCGTCGACCGCTTCGAGGATGTGGCCAACGAGATCAGCGGCATCGTGATCGAGAACGTCTGATGGATGTCGCGCTTGCCCTGCCGCTGCTCGTCGGCCTTATCGCCATCGCGCTGTTCTTCGATTTCCTGAACGGTCTGCATGACGCCGCCAATTCCATCGCCACCATCGTCTCCACCCGGGTGCTGCGGCCGCAATATGCGGTCGCCTGGGCGGCCTTCTTCAATTTCATCGCCTTCCTGTTCTTCGGCCTGCATGTGGCCGAAACGCTCGGCACCGGCATCATCGATCCGGCCATCGTATCGCCGCAGGTCATTTTCGCGGCGCTGATCGGCGCCATCGTCTGGAACATCGTCACCTGGATTTTCGGCATTCCCTCCAGCTCCTCGCATGCGCTGATCGGCGGCCTCGTCGGTGCGGGTTTCGCCAAGGTGGGCTTTAACTCCATCGTCTGGTCGGGCCTGCTGAAGACCGTGGGGGCGATCTTCATGTCGCCGGCCATCGGCTTTTTCCTGGCGCTCGTTCTCGTGCTCGCCGTGTCGTGGCTGTTCGTGCGGCAGACGCCCTTTGCGGTCGACCGCACCTTCCGCGTCATGCAGTTCATCTCCGCCTCGCTTTATTCGCTGGGGCACGGCGGCAATGACGCGCAGAAGACCATGGGCATCATCGCCGTGCTGCTTTTCAGCCAGGGGCATCTCGGCGAAAGCTTCTACGTGCCCTTCTGGGTGGTGATTTCCTGCCAGTCGGCCATGGCGCTCGGCACGCTGTTCGGCGGCTGGCGTATTGTCCATACGATGGGATCGAAAATCACCCGGCTGAACCCGATGCAGGGTTTCTGCGCCGAAACCGGCGGCGCGCTGACGTTGTTCGGCGCCACATGGCTCGGCATTCCGGTCTCCACCACCCACACGATCACCGGCGCCATCATAGGTGTCGGCGCTGCACGCCGTGTCTCGGCAGTGCGCTGGGGACTTGCCGGCAATATCGTCATCGCCTGGATCGTGACCATGCCGGCAGCCGCACTGATCTCCGCTGCCGTTTACGGGCTGACCTCGCTGTTCTGATAGCTCCAATGCTGTCCCGATTTGCCGTCCCTCCCGGAACAAAAGCCACCCTGTGACTGTTGTTCCGGGAGACCAATGCGGATCGCGGACATGGCACGGCAGGTTTTCTGGAAGGGTTATCTGAAGCTGTCACTGGTGACGGCCTCCGTCTCGTTGACGCCTGCGACGACCGAAGGCAACAAATACCGCTTCCACATCCTCAATCGAAAAACCGGCAATCGCGTCGAAAGCCGCTATGTCGACAGCGTCACCCACAGGCCGGTCGCTGCCAGGAACCAGGTGAAGGGTTTTCCGCGCGGCGAAGACGATTATGTGCTGCTGGAGGATGATGAGATCGACGCGGTGGCGCTGGAAAGCACCCGCACC
This sequence comes from Agrobacterium sp. CCNWLW155, assembly GCF_036888815.1. Taxonomy (NCBI): domain Bacteria; kingdom Pseudomonadati; phylum Pseudomonadota; class Alphaproteobacteria; order Hyphomicrobiales; family Rhizobiaceae; genus Agrobacterium; species Agrobacterium sp. CCNWLW155. Next base: position 140,982 of record NZ_JBAKFW010000006.1, on the reverse strand, counting down.
ATCGATATCAAGACCTTCGTGCCAAAAGGGTCGATCGACTGGATCTGGTACGACCGTCCGCATTTTCTGCGCCCGGAAGACAAGATCGGCACCGAAGCCTTCAGCGTCATTCGCGAAGCCATGAAAGCGAACGATGTTTTCGGCATTGCGCGTCTGGTGATCTACCGTCGTGAAAGGGCAGTCCTGCTGGAACCTTCAGGCAAGGGCATCATCCTGTGGACCCTCCATTACGGCGAGGAGGTGCGCGAGAGCATCGACGCGCTGGAGCCGAAGATGAAAATCGACCGGCCGTTGCTGGACGCCATGGAAAAACGCATCGGCAAACAGGTCACGGGTTGGAAGCCAACTCTGGTGCAGGATCCCATTCAGAAAAAGATCAAGTCCCTGCTGAAGACCAAAGGCGAGGAGGCCTCCTCCTCGCCAAAGAAAACCGGCACGAAGGCCCGCACCGGCGGCAATGTCATCAACATCATGGATGCGCTGAAGAAAAGCCTCGCTTCCGAAAAGAGAAGCTGAGGATCGGCGTCTTCACCGGGCCTTTTTCGGCAGCGGTTCGGCGGCGGTAAAAAAGCCGTCCCACGGGTCTTTTTTCAACGCGGAAAGACGAGCCCCGATATTGTTGACGGTGAAATGAGCCGGGCCGATCTCGGCTGTCAGTTCCGACCATTCGAGCGGCGCTGAAATGGCGGCTCCCGGCCGGGCGCGTGTCGAATAGGCCGCAACCGCGGTATTGCCCCTGCCGTTGCGCAGATAGTCGATGAAAATGCGGCCCTGCCGTTTCGCCTTGGTGGCGACGGAGAGATATTTCTCCGGTTCGGCCTTCGACATATCAACCGCCATGGCCTTGGCGAAGGCTTTTACCGGGGGCCAGCCCGCCTGCGGCTTCAGCGGTGCGACGACATGCAGGCCCTTGCCGCCCGAGGTCTTGACGAAAGCGGCAAGCCCGGCCTCTTCGAAACGCCGTTTCAGTTGCAGCGCCGCCTCGATCACCTCTTCCCATGCCACATCCTCGCCGGGGTCGATATCCATGGTGATCATGTCAGGCTTTTCCCAATTGGCGGTGGTCACGCCCCATGGGTGGATTTCAAGCGCGGCAGATTGCACGAGCGCCATCAGGCCATCAAAATCGGTGATGCGGATCAGCGGTTCACCGCCCTTGTTCTTGGGGTCTCTGATCTGCTCGACCGCCTTGTTGATGCCGCGCCAGGCATGTTTCTGGAAGAAACGCTGCCCTTCTATACCCTCCGGGCAGCGCAGCAGTGCCAGCGGCCGGTTGACGACAAAGGGCGCGATGTGCCGCCAGACCTGCGCATAATAATCGGCAAGCCCCTCCTTCGTCACGCCATCGTCCGGCCAGTACAGCCGGTCCGGATGGGTGAACTTGATTGTCGATTGCGGCGCCTTGGTGTCGGACACGGCCTTCTCCTCGCGTTCGATTTCTCCTGCGGGCTTGTCTTCGCGCAGCCCCCGGAAAGAGGCATGACGCAGATTGCCATCTCCAGACCATGCGCGAAACTCCACCTCCGCCACCAGTTCCGGCTTGACGAAATGAAGATCGCGTCGGGCAAGCGCGGTGAGTTTCTCACCGAACGGGCTTTCCTCGCGCTCAAGCGGCTTCAGCTGGCCAAGCAGCATCTCCGCCACTTCGCCCGTATAACCTGTCCCGACACGTCCAACATGGCGCAGCTTGCCATTTTCATAAACACCGAGCGCCAGCGATCCAATGGCGTGGTCCGATGTCGAGGAGACAGTATAACCACCGATAACGAATTCCTGTCGCATCGAGCATTTGGATTTTACCCATTCTCCCTTACGCCCGGAAACATATTTGCTGCTCTTGACCTTGGAAATGACACCCTCAAGACTGAGCCGACAGGCATGGTCGAGGACAAGCGCGCCACTTTCTTCAAAATGCTGGCTGTAACGGAGATAGGGATCGCCCGCCGGCAACAGCTTTTCGAGCAGCGCCTTTCGTTCGCTCAATGCTGCACCACGCAGATCGCTGCCATCGAGATAAAGAAGATCGAAGGCGTAAAATACGAAACGGTCGCTGCGTCCTTCGCTCAGATCCTGCTGCAAGGCGGAGAAATCGGAAGCCCCGCTATCGCGTTCCACGACGATTTCGCCGTCGATCAACACCGTTTCCACCGGCAACGCCTTGATAGCTCCTGTCACGGCCCCGCCGAATTTCTCCGTCCAGTCCAGCCCGCTGCGGGTCAGGAGCTGGAGCTTGCCCTGATCGACGCGCGCCTGCAGACGATAGCCGTCAAATTTGATTTCATGCAGCCAGCGATCTCCGTCGGGCGGTTTCGGCTTGAGCGTCGCGAGCGCCGGCGGCACGAAGGACGGCATAGCCTGTTTGCGCGCGCCTTTGGGCAGCGCATGCGCCTGTTTTTTGCCCGACGTCGAAGCGGCAGCCTTTTTCGATACCGGCTTGGAATTCCAGGTATCTTTCGGTTTGGCCGCGACTTCCTCGACGCTGCGCCCGGTTTTCACCGATTCCGGCCGTTCCTCCAGAATATCCGCACCGCCTTTATGTCTGGCTTCCTCGTCGTCGCCCTTGATCAGCAGCCAGTTTTCCCGGCTTTCGCCCGGCTTTCCATGCATGCGCACCAGATGCCAGCGTCCTTTCAGCTTTTCGCCTTCCAGTTCAAATTCCAGATGACCTTTGCGATAACCTTTCCGGGCGTCACCGATCGGCTGCCAGTTGCCGCGATCCCAGACAATCACGGTGCCGCCGCCATATTGTCCCTTGGGGATAACACCTTCAAAATCACCATAACTGAGGGGATGGTCCTCCACATGCACGGCAAGGCGTTTGTCCTCGGGATCGAGACTCGGGCCGCGCGTCACCGCCCAGCTTTTCAGCACCCCATCCATTTCCAGCCGAAAATCATAATGAAGACGGCGGGCATCGTGTTTCTGGATGACGAAGCTCGATCCCTGCTGTTCGATCTTCGCACCCTTGGGCTCCGGCGTCTTGTCGAAACTGCGCTTGGCGTTATAGGCCTGCAATCCCATGGATCAGCTCGCTTTCCGCGACGCCTTGCGGCCTGCTGCCGTCGCCTTTTTCTTGCTGTCCGCTCCCGCACCGGCGCTGCGGCGCAGGGCCTCCTTGAGATCGATGATATTGTCCTCCCGGCGTGGCGGCTGTTTCGTGATTTCCCGGCCTTCGATCTTGGCTTTCACCAGTTCGGCCAGGGCATCATTATAACGGTCGCTATAGTCTGCGGGATCAAACGTACCGGCGCGCTTTTCGATGATGTGACCGGCGAGCTCGAGCATTTCTTCATCAAACTCGATATCGGGGATCGACTTGAAGACGGATGTCTGCGAACGGACCTCGTAGCTGAAATTCAGCGTCGTCGCGACGAGAGCCTTGCCGCTCGGACGGATCAGCAGGATACGGTTGCGGCGGAAAAGCACCGCTTCGCCGAGAGCTGCGACATTCTCGTCGTCCATCGCTCTGGCAAGAAGCGTCAGCGCCTCTTCACCACCCTCCCCGCCCGGCGCGAGATAATAGGACTTGTCGAAATAAAGCTTGTCGATCTCGTCACAGGGCAGGAAGTGACTGACGCGGATGACCTTGTCGCTCTCTGGCATCAGCTTCGCGATCTCGTCGCCCTCGATGACGATATGATCACCATTGTCGAGCTCGTATCCCTTGACCTGATCGTCGCGAAGAACCGCCTCGCCGGTATCACTATCAACATATTGCCGCTCGACGCGGTGACCGGTCTTGCGGTTGACGATATTGAACGCGATTTTCTCCGCCGAGGTCAGTGCGGAATAAAGACCGATTTCGCAGTTGAAATCGGCAAAGGTCAGATGGCCTCTCCAACTGGCTCTCCGGTTCATGACCGTCGTCCCTCGTCATCGCTACGGGAGGGTATTTCCCGGCGTCGGTCGCCGGCCAGAATGCGCTCGATGGCGGGTACATCCGCCTCCGCCAGAACCGGCACCGGGTCCGAAGCCATGGCTTCCAGCACCTCCGGCGAAAGGCCCCCATTGCGGATCACCCACTCCATCGCCTCGCGGGTCTGCCGCTCCGCTTTCAGCTGCGCATAAAGCGCCAGTATCAGCCGGTCGCGAACATCGAAGCTCTTCAAGCTACTGTCTGAACGTTCTGCCTGCCGTTTCATCTCGAAATCCTCAAAGGTCTATCCGGCATTGGCGGGCACCGCCTCAGGCAATGCCCCTGCCGCCGGTGACGCCATAAACCTCGCCATTGATGAAGCTCGCATCCTGCGACGCCAACAGCACGTAAACGGGCGCCAGTTCCACCGGCTGTCCCGGACGGCCGAAATCGCTGTCCTTGCCGAAATTCTTCACCTTCTCGTCCGGTTGGCCGCCGCTCGGCTGAAGCACCGTCCAGAACGGCCCCGGCGCAACGGCATTTGCGCGCACGCCCTTTTCGATGAGCTGTTTGGCAAGCGCTTTCGTATAGGCGACGATACCGGCTTTGGTGGTGGCGTAGTCCAGCAGGATGGCGGAGGGCTCATAAGCCTGTATCGAGGCGGTGGTGATCACCGACGACCCCGGCTTGAGATGGGGAACAGCCGCCTGCGCAATCCAGTGCAGGGCATAAAGATTGGTCTTCATGGTGCGGTCGAAATCGTCGGTCGACAGTTCTTCTATGTCTTCGCGATATTGCTGTCTCGCGGCGTTGATGACCAGAATATCCAGCCCGTCGAGATCGCCAGCCGCTTTCTCAACCAGTTCGCGGCACCATGCCTCATCGGTGATATCGCCGGGCAGCGCAACCGCCACGCGACCTTCCGCCTCGATGAGCGCCACGACCTCCTCGGCGTCGGATTCCTCTTCCGGCAAATAGGAGATCGCCACATCCGCGCCTTCCCTTGCAAAGGCGATGGCGACCGCGCGGCCGATACCTGAATCGCCGCCGGTAATCAGCGCCTTGCGCCCGGCAAGCTTGCCGGTGCCCTTGTAGCTTTTTTCTCCATGGTCAGGGAAAGGCGTCATATTCGTCACCAGACCCGGCATCTCCTGGGTCGGGGTCGAAAAGGGCGGGCGCGGATACTGGCTGCGCGGGTCCTGCGGCTCGAGGCGGTCTGTCATCGCGGTCTCTCCCGTCAATAGAAGTTCATCCGAGGCGCGTTCATGACAGGGGATCAAACCACTCCCGTCAGGCTGGTCGTCGGCACCGCCGGGGCAACCGCAGCATGGACGCGCCATACGCAACCCTAACGATCTGCCGTCGCTCTCGTTCCATCGGATGTGGGAAAGGCGGGGCGACGGCGTCCTGCGCCGTCGCCTCTTTTATCAAACGGAATGTTTCTTCCGCGTGGTGGTTCTTACGACCTGCGCGGGCGCGACATCCGGTTTGCCGAAGAGATAACCCTGCGCCTGCGCGCAGCCCTCGTCGACCACCATGCGATATTGCGCATCCGTTTCAATCCCCTCCGCCGTGACCGGCAGATCGAGGCTGCGGCCAAGGCCGATCACCGCGCGCACGATGGCGCGGGCATTGTCATCGTCGCTCATGGCGGCGATGAAACTGCGGTCGATCTTTATCTTGTCGAAGGGGAAGCTCTGCAGGTTGCTGAGCGAGGAATAACCCGTACCGAAATCATCCATGACGATGGCGACACCGAGCGCCTTCAACTGGTTGAGGATGATCAGCGTCGTCTTGCGATCTTTCAGAAGGGCAGCTTCCGTGATTTCGAGCTCCAGCCGGTTCGGCGAAAGCCCGGTCTGCATCAGGACGGTGCAGACGACATGCCCGAGATTGGCCAGCGAAAACTGCAACGGTGAGACATTCACCGCGACCTTCAGATGCGGCGCCCAGCCGGCCGCCTGACGGCAGGCCTCACGCAGTACCCATTCGCCGAGCGAGATGATGATCCCACTTTCCTCGGCAATCGGAATGAAGACATCCGGCGGCACCACGCCCCGTGTCGGGTGCTGCCAGCGCACCAGCGCCTCGTAGCCGACGACCTGGCCGCATTCGACTGACAGCACCGGCTGATAGTTCAGCAGCAGCTCGTTGCGATTGATGGCAAGCCGCAGATCCGTCTCGAGCTGGCGGCGTTCGCGCGCCTCCTGATCCATCACCGGGTCGTAGAAAGCCAATATGCCGCGTCCGCCCATCTTCGCGCGGTAAAGCGCCAGATCTGCGGCATGCATGATGCTTTCATGATCCCGGCCGTCCCGTGGGAAAACAGCGATGCCGATGCTGACGCCAACGGAGGTCGGATCGTTGGCGACATTCATCTTCAGTGCGAACATGCCAAGGATCGTCTCTGCCAGCAGGCGCGCCTCTTCCGCCCTGGTGTGCCGCGCGGTCAGGATGACGAACTCATCGCCACCGAGACGGGCCACCACATCGCCTGCCCTTGCACATTCATCGAGAATGGCGGCGACCTTTTTCAGGACGCGATCCCCTTCGGCATGGCCGAATATGTCGTTGACCGCCTTGAACCGGTCGAGATCGAGCGCCAGCAGCGCAAATTCGTCATCCTCGTCGCAATGCTCGATCTGCTGGTGAAGACGGGTCTGGAACATGGTGCGGTTGGAAAGGCCGGTCAGAACATCATGGCGGGCGAGATATTCGATTTCCCGCTGCGCTTCCCGCTTTTCCGTCAGGTCACGGATGGCCATCACCTCACAGGGGCGGCCGCGATATTCGATCGTGCGTACGCTGAGTTCGAATATCTGCGCCTGCCCGGCGCGCTCGCGCACCGCCTCCACCGGCGTATGGCGCGGCAGATAAGCAGGCTGTCCGTCGATAGCCTTGAAGAGATCGTCGGGGTTCTGTCCGACCAGCGATGCTTCATCCCTGCCCAGAAGGCCGGCAAAACGGGTGTTCAGCTCCACGATCCGCCCATCGCGGACGACGGCGAGGCCATCAAGCGTGGCATCCACGAGACCCTTGAGATCGACAAGATAACGATCCACCAGGGCGGCAGCGGCGGTGGAAGACAGGATCAGGAACGTGACGCCGGAAATGGCGCAGATCATGATCAGCCGGGCGACATTGTCAGGATCAGGCCCGGATACGGACGGATCCGGCGAAAGCACCGTGGCCGACATGGTCGTGAAATGCAGCGCGCAGATCGCGAAAATCGCCGATGCGGCCGGCGCGGCGATGCGCTTCCAGGAACCGATGCCACGGAAAAGAAAAAAGGCCAGCAGGAAAGACACCCAGGCAACCGCAAAACCGCCCAGCACCGGCCCCCACCGGTAGCTGATCGTGGCGGCGACATCCATTCCCGCCATTCCGACGAAATGCATGACGGCAACCGACAGGGTAATGAGCGTGCCGACGATGACAGGGCTGTAAGCGGCCTGCGAGCGGGCGGTGAGCGCCAGCCAGAAACCGATAACGGCGAAAACCGCCGACAAAGCCGTGAAGGCGAAATCATAACCGATCGGAACCGCGCCCTTATAGGCGAGCATGGCGACGAAATGCGTGGCCCAGACGCTGAGGCCTCCGGCAAAGGCGGCAACCAGCACCCAATAGGGCTTACGGCCGGCCGGACTTTCCTCCGCACGCAACAGAAGGTGAAAAAAAGCAAACATGCCAAGCAGGCAGATAACAGCTGCAAGAAGAACGACCGCCCGGTCGTGCTGTATGGCAACGCATTCCAAAACCGTGAACATGCTGCACTCTCCCAGCCTCTGAAGAACCGCTCACGGTGGCACTATGGGAGTGCTTTATTTATAAATCTCTAATGCAACTATTGATAATTGTATCAATATTTTCTCGCGCAAAGGAAAAGAGTTCGGGCCGGCGTGCCAAGCTGTAACACTTTTGGCAAACCGACCCGAAAAAGTGATCGACCGAAGCTTTTACTTCCAGCTTCGATAATCTGCCGCGGTGCATCCGAAAGGCGCCGGGCCATTGGCGAAACGCTCCTGCAGACGGGCGCAACCCCACTCGTTCAGTGCTGCCGGCAGCATGTTGTTGATGTCCATTCCGGGCGAGTTGAATTGCGACGGAGCGCTTGTGACATACCACAGCCAGTAACCGAACACCGCAACGATGATGACGGCAACGATGGCAACGAAAGTGCCCAGTCTGCGCAGCAGACCCGGCCCTTTCTTCATCGCCGCGGCCTGGGCCGCGGCAGCCCCCTGTGTCTCATTCGCGACCATCGGGGCAAGCGATGCGAGAGCTTCCGCCCGCTCCTGCTCCGTAAGGTCGATCCGTTCCAGCTGATCGTCGAGCAGAACCGGTAACGCGCTGTTACCATGCAGGACCGCGAGCGCCACATCATGTTTACCAGTATGGCCCACGACAACGGGAATGCGACCCCGCTCCAGATGCGTAAAGGATTGCCGCTTGGTTTTATCGTCCCTTACAGTATCGGCATAAGTCACGAAGAGACGGCTGCGTTTTTCGGCAACGGCCGTCAGCGCGACCGGGATGACGGTCAAAGGCGCGGGCTTGCGCAGCTGCAGACGAACCCGCAGGACACGGACAAGTGTGAACAGCATCGCAAGACTGCCGAAACCGAGCAGGGCGACGAACACGCCGAGCGTGATGATACGGTTCCAGAGCATGTCGAGGCCCAGCGAAATCGTTGCGAGTTCCGGGTTCTTCGCGGAGATGACCAGCCCGGTTTCATAATCGCCGGAATGGAAATCGACGAACATGACCTCGACATCCTTCTTGTAGCTCACGCCCGCCTGTTCATAGGAAAGATCCGCCTCGCAGGTCGTGAAGATCGCCTTGCGCGTCTTGCAGCTGCCGTTGATATCGCCGTTTTCAATCTCCAGCGGGTCTTTGCTGATCTGATAGTCGCGCAATATGCCCGGGCCTTCGGCCACGAGCATGACGACCGTGATCACCAGAAGCACGGGAATGGAGAAATAATAGGCCGCCGGCACCGAAATGACGCCACGTTTGAGGCTCAGCGGCCGCGACGGAAGTTTTATCTGTGCAAGGTTCATGGTCGTCAACGCATTCTTCGGGAGGTGGGTGAGCGGAGTTCGCGACTCTCGCCCGACGGAAGGAATAGTCATCGGACGGTCTAATCCGATGAAGTCCTTGAGAAAACCCCCTGAAATTGCGGGGATGATACCGACAATCCACTGCCGCGGCCGGGCTCCGCGGTTGGCCACTGATAAAAAACGGGCGGTAAAACCGCCCGTCACAGGTTTTTCGGAGGCTGTGGTTGCCCTTAGTCCTTCGTAACCTTTTCCAGCCGGGTCGTCTGGCTGGGGTGTCCCACATAATCCTTCACGCGCGCATTCAACACGATCGGCTCGAATCTCTCGAACATCGGCAGCACCGCCGGCTTCTGGGCGACGAACATTTCCTGCATCTGGGTGTAGATTTCCCCGCGCTTCTTGGCGTCGGGCTCCAGCGAAGCCTTTGCCGTCAGGGCAGTCAGTTCAGGAATGTCCCAGGCCGAGCGCCAGACGAAATTGCCGGCGTTGTTGGCGGCAAGCGAGTTGTCGGGATTGCTGGAAAACTGCTCCATCGAGCCCAGCACATTCGGCATGTAGGCGCCGGTCTGCGGAATGAGCAGGTCGAAATCCCGCGCGCGATGGGCGGCAATCACGTCCGAACCGTTACCCTGCTGGATATTGACCTTGATGCCGATCTCGCTGAGCGAGGCCTGGATCGCGGTGGCGAGGTCGATGCGCGGCGTCTGCGCGATCGTCTTCAGATTGAGCGTGAAGCCGTTCTCATAACCGGCCTCCTTGAGGAGAGCCTTCGCCTTCGGAACATCGAGCTTCCAGTCCGGGCTCGGAATGGCATATTCGAAGTTTTCCGGCACCGGCACCGTGCGCGCCCGGCCATAAGGACCCATGATGGTCTTTTCCATGCCCTTGTAGTCGATGCCATAGGCAATCGCTTCGCGGACCTTGGGGTTGGACAAGGGCTCCTTGCCGGCATTCATGGACAGGACGTAGAAGCCGCCCGTCGGCACACGCTGAATCTGGAAACCTTCCTTGTTGTTGAAGATTGCAAGATCGGCAGCCGTCAGCGCGCTGGCGATGTCGATATCACCGCGCTCCAGCATCAGGCGTTCCACCTGGCTTTCCGGCACATGGCGAACGATGACGCGGCGCATTTTCGGGCTGCCGGCCACATAATCCTTGTTGGCCTCGAGAATGATGATCTCATTCGGCGACCAGCGATTGAGCGTAAAGGGACCGGAACCGGCGGAATTGGTTCTCAGCCAGCCATTGCCCCAATCGTCATTGGTTTCATGCGACTTGAGTTCCTTGCTGTCGACAACGCTGGCGATGACCATGGCCAGACGATAAAGAAGCAGTTCAGACGTCGTCTCACCGGAAAGATCGATGCGTACCGTTTTTTCATCCGGTGCGCTCACCAGCTTGTCGATATTGTCCGCGTTGTAACCCACGCGCTTGAGGTTGGCTGCGGCCGCCTGGTTCATCTTCAACAGGCGGCTGAGCGAATAGACGACGTCCGCCGAAGTTACCGGATTGCCCGAGGCGAAATTGGCCTCGCGCAGATGAAAGGTGATGCCCTTGTCATCTGTCTCCCAGCGTTCGGCAAGCTGTGGCGAAACCTTTCCAGAACCATCCACCGAAATCAGGCGGTCATAGAGGTTGGCCATGATTTCATTGGCTTTTGCTTCGGTGGCCTGGTGCGGGTCAAGCGACAGCACCTGGGCCAGCGACGTTCCGATGACAAGCTGGTCATTGGGTGTTTTGGCCAGGGCTGGCGCGGCCTGTACCAGCATGGCCCCAAGGGCGGTGGTGAATGCGAGACGGATCAATGATTTTCTCATACCTGCTCCTCCTACAGATCGGTAATTCATGTTTGGGAAAAAGCCGCGACGCAGCGGGGCGTCGCGGGCCGGAATGGTCAAAGATGTTTGTTATCAAGCGCTTCGATCAAGGCGGCGATGTAGCCGTAGCAGAAGGCGAAAGCGACACCGACGGCATCGCGCCCGGCAATCGTCGGCACGTGGTCGGGCATGATCATGTAGCGATAGCCGAGTTCGTGATAGAGTTTCAGCGAACGCACCATGTCCATGTCGCCCTCATCGGGGAACGTCTCCATGAAGGAGAGTTTGCCGCCGCTGATATTGCGGAAATGGACGTTGAAAATCTTGTCGCGGCTGCCGAACCACCTGATGATGTCATCGATCTCCTCGCGCGGATTGTCGAGCATCTCACCGATCGACCCCTGGCAGAAATTCAGGCCATGATAGGGGCTCTCGCGCATCTGCACGAATTTCTTCAGCCCTTCGACCGTGCCGAGTACGCGGGTGACGCCCCTGTAACCCGGAGGTGTATAGGGGTCATGCGGATGGCAGGCCAGGCGCACGCGGTTACTTTCGGCCACCGGCACCACACGCTCGAGGAAATAATCGATGCGTTCCCAGTTCTCGTCTTCGGAAAGAACGCCAGCCAGGCCCGGCGCGGCATCATGATCCGCCTTGTCCCAGCGCCAGGCTTCATTGAGCGATCCGCCGCGGCCACGCTCCATTTCCGTGCGCGGAATGCCGATGAGGTTGAGATTGTATTTCGCGGCGGGGATTCCGGCCCTGGCGATATCTTCAATCATCTTGCAGACCGCATCGATCTGCCGGTCACGATCCGGCCCGGCCAGCAGGATATCGGGATACGACGCCTGTTCGATGGGCCGGGACGGCAGCGGCAATTGCACCATGTCCAGGACAAGGCCAAAGCTTTCGACCTTGTCACGGTGGCGTTCAAAGTCCTCAAAAGTCCAGCTCGCGGGTTTTCCGGGCGGATCAGCGTTGATATTCTTGACGCCGAGCTGCGCCCAAACCCTGAAATCCTCGTCATCGCGCGCAGCAACCTGGGTGCCGACATACATCGATTCTCTCCTCTCTCCATGCAAGTCATCATATGACATCGCATGAAATAAGATGAGTGTCGAGATACTATTGCGCTTCCGACAGCAACCTGTATCGGCGCTGGCTCGCAAGCATATGTTCGCGCATGGCTTTTCGCGCCGCGTCGGGATCCTGTTCGACGATGGCGAGCAGGATTGCCCCGTGCTCGGCCTGCACTTTGCGAAGATAATTCGCGTCACCGGTTTCCGGCAGCGTCGGGAACTGCCCACGCGGTATGGAGCGCGAACCGAACTGACGCAGCGCCTCCAGATAAAAGCGGTTATTGGTGGCGATCGCGATGGCCGTGTGGAACTCGTAATCGGCATCGACGGTGGTTTCACCCGCATCGATGGCGCGGGCCATTTTCCGGTGCGCCGCAGAGATTGCGGCTTCCTGCTGGGCCGTGCGGCGATAGGCGGCGATTGCCGCCGCCTCCCCTTCCGTCGCAAGCCGGAACTCGAGCATTTCCAGCGTTTCCGCGATGGTGCCGACCTCGGATTGCGTCAGTTTCACGCCGGCCCATTCACTGGCATTGCTGACGAAAACACCTTTACCCTGGATCGGAACGACATAGCCAGCAGAGCGCAGATCGGCAATCGCCTCGCGAACCACTGTCCGACTCACGCCATAGCTGCGCTCCAGCTCCGGTTCCGTGGGAAGCTGATCACCGTTTTTCAGTTGTTTTCCACTGCGAATTTCTGCGCTGAGATTATCGATGATCTGTTGTGCCCGCCTCTCCCGCGGCCTCACCCTGTCGCCCATCATGCCACTCTTCCCTCTTGCAGAATACGAATCCCTTCGCTACTCATATGATGACATGACAGCACGTCATATGTTTTCATGTTAACTCAGGGAGGAGTTGGGATGAAGTACCATCAAGAGTTTTTGCAATGGAGAATTGCGCGTCTGCGGCGAGCAGCGTGCAAAGGCTCCACCGCTGACAGCGTTCTCACAGGGAAGTACGGCCAGCAATGACGGAGATCTCACTGCGCGGGCTTGGACATCGTTTTCTGCAACTGATCGTCAGCCTCTTCATCCTGCTCTGCATCACCTTCATCATCGGCCGGGTCATGCCGACCGATCCGGTCGGGGCAATCGTCGGCGAACTTGCCGATCCCAAAGCCTATGAGGCCATGCGAGCACGGCTGGGGCTCGATCTGCCGCTTTACCAGCAGTTCTTCATCTACCTGCGCGGCCTGCTGCATGGTGATTTCGGCATTGCGATCCTGACCGGCAACCCGGTGACCCGCGATCTGGCGCAGGCGTTTCCCGCGACCTTCGAACTCGCCACGCTGGCGATCATCATCTCGACGGTCGTCGGTGTCCCACTCGGTCTTGCCGCCGCCCTCTTCCGCGATACCTTCATCGACAAGTTCGCGCGCGTTTTTGCGCTTGTCGGGCATTCGATACCGGTCTTCTGGTTCGGCATCGTCGGGCTGGTGATTTTCTACGCGAACCTCAACCTTGTCGCAGGCCCCGGCCGGGTCGACGTCTTTTACGAAGGCCTCGTGGAGCCGAAGACGGGATTGATGCTCATCGACACCCTCCTTGCGGGTGAGACGGAAATCTTCTGGAACGCGCTTGGACACATCATCCTGCCCGCCATCATCCTCGCCTATATGGCCATGGCCTACATCACCCGCATGACGAGGGCCTTCACCCTCGAACAGCTCAGCCAGGATTATGTCATCGCGGCACGGGCCAAGGGCGTCAGCCCCGCACGCACCATAACCCGTCATGTGCTGCCCAACATCGCCGTGCAGCTCATCACCGTTCTGGCGATTTCATATGGAAACCTGCTGGAAGGCGCCGTGGTCACGGAGATCGTCTTCTCCTGGCCTGGCATCGGCCAATACATGACGAATGCGCTGCTTATCGGCGACATGAATGCGATTCTGGCCGCCACAATCGTCATCGGCTTCATTTTCATGTTGCTCAACTTCTTCGCCGATCTGGCCTATACCACGCTTGATCCCCGTACACGGGAGGCCGCCCGATGACCGATATCGCGCACAACAATACTGTTGATCGACCCAGCGCCCTGTCGCGCCTGTCGACCACCACCATGCGGACGCTTCGAAAGCTTGCTGACGAACCGCTTGGCATGTTCGGCTTCGCCATTCTGGCCATTCTGGTCGTGGTCGCCATTTTCGCCCCGCTCATCGCGCCTTACGATCCTGCCCGTCAGGCGCTCGAAAACGCGCTCCAGCCTCCCAGCTGGGCGCATCTGGCCGGAACCGACGAATTCGGCCGCGACATTTTCAGCAGGCTTGTCTACGGCACCCGCATCACCATCCAGACGGTTTTGTCAGTCTCGATCATCGTCGGTCCGATCGGCCTTGCCATTGGCGTGGTGGCCGGCTTCTTCGGCGGACGAACCGACGCGATCCTGATGCGCGCGACCGATATCGTCCTGTCCTTCCCGTCGCTCGTGCTGGCGCTTGCCTTTGCGGCCGCCATGGGCGCCGGTCTCGGCACGGCGATCATCGCAATCTCGCTGACCGCATGGCCGCCGATTGCGCGTCTTGCCCGTGCGGAAGCCCTTGTGGTGCGCAATACCGATTACGTCGCCGCCGCCCGTCTCTATGGCGCCTCGCCGATGCGCATCCTGTTTTTATACATTGCGCCGATGTGCATTCCCTCGGTCATCGTTCGCCTGACATTGAATATGGCCGGCATCATCCTGACCGCCGCTTCACTCGGCTTCCTTGGTCTCGGGGCTCAGCCGCCGCTGCCGGAATGGGGCGCGATGATCTCCAGCGGCCGCAAGTTCATGCTCGATTACTGGTGGGTCGCCGTCATGCCCGGCATCGCCATCCTGCTGACGAGCCTTGCCTTCAACATCGCCGGCGATACGCTGCGCGACCTCCTGGATCCGCGTCATGCCCGTTCCTGATAGCTCCCCCATCCTTTCGGTCCGCGACCTCAATGTCCGTTTCGGCCGCAACACCATTCCGGCCGTGTCCAACGTCAATTTCGACGTCGGGCGCGAAAGGGTCGGTATCGTCGGTGAGTCCGGCTCCGGAAAATCCACCACCGGCCGCGCCGCCATGCGGCTCCTGCCGAAAAGCGCCACGGTGACGGCGGAACGGATGGATTTTCTCTCCGAACCGCTGCTCGAGAAATCCGAACGGCAGATGGGCGCGATCCGCGGCAGCGAGATGGCGCTGATCATGCAGGATCCGCGTTATTCGCTGAACCCGGTGCTGCCGATCGGAAAGCAGGTGGCGGAGGCCGCCGAACTGCATCTGGCGCTGACCGGAAAGGCGGCGAGAGGTGCTGCCCGCGACATGTTGCTGCGCGTGCGCATCAACGATCCCGACCGCGTGATGGCGCTTTATCCGCACCAGATATCGGGCGGCATGGGCCAGCGCGTGATGATCGCCATGATGCTGCTCGCCAAGCCGAAGCTGGTCATTGCCGATGAGCCGACCTCGGCCCTCGATGTCAGCGTGCGCAAGGATGTGCTTTTGCTTCTGGACGAGATGGTGCGCGAGAATAATTCCGGCCTGATCCTCATCAGCCATGACATCCGCATGGTCGCGGCCTTCTGCGAACGCGTGCTGGTCATGTATGGCGGGCGCGTCGTGGAAACGCTGACGAAGCTGGAGGATGCGCAGCATCCCTATACGCGCGGCCTGATTGCGGCGATGCCCGATCCCCGCAATCCGGTGCGGCGTCTCAAGGTGCTGGACCGTCAGGCAATCGATGCGGAGGTGATGCGATGATCACGGTGGACAAGCTCAACGTCGTCTACGGCGCCAAGGAAAACCGCAATCACGTCGTGCGCGGCGTCAGCCTCACGGTCAACAAAGGCGAGACCCTTGGTATCGTCGGCGAGAGCGGTTGCGGCAAGTCGACCTTGCTGCGGTCGCTGGCGGGGCTGGAAGCCGGCTGGACCGGCTCGATCAGCTTTAACGGCAAACCGGTTGGCAAGACCCGCAGCCCCGACGAACTGAAGCTGGCGCAGATGGTATTTCAGGACCCCTATGGTTCGCTGCATCCACGCCACCGCATCGGCCGGGCGCTCGCCGAACCGATCCGCGCGATGGGCCTTGGCGATGGCTGGTCGAAGGTTCCCGCCGCCCTGCAGCAGGTGGGCCTGCCCGCACATTTCGCCGAGCGCTTCCCGCACGAACTTTCCGGCGGCCAGCGTCAGCGCGTGGCAATTGCCCGCGCGCTGATCCTCGAGCCGCCGATCCTGCTGCTCGATGAGCCGACATCCGCACTCGACGTCTCAATCCAGGCCGAAATCCTGAACCTGCTTGCCGACCAGCGCGAAGAACGCGGCCTGACCTTTGTTCTCGTCAGCCACGACCTCGCGGTCATCGCCCATATGTGCGACCGCGTGCTGGTCATGCAGAACGGCGTTTTTGTCGATGAGTTGACCAAGGCCGATCTTGAAGCGGGCGTTACCCATTCGGCCTATTCAGGCGAGCTGTTCGAAAGCAGTTTTCTCTGAAATCCTCCGTCGCGACATGGTCGGCAATAGCCTGAACCGCGACGGAGCTTCCTCCGGATGGACATAGGGTCTGCGGCTCGCGCCAGCCGCGGACGCGACAATCAGTTCAGCCGATCTCCGTTTTCATCCGAAAACAGATGGATGCAGTCGAGCGCTGGCGAGACCCTTATCTCGTCGCCGACGACCTGCCCTATGCGTTCACGAAAGACGCCGAGCACCCTAGAGCCGCCGAGTTTCATGGTGACCTGCGTTTCCGATCCCAGCGGTTCGACGAGCATTATCTCTGCCGGTACGCCGGACGCATCGAGTGAGAAGTGCTCCGGGCGGATGCCATAGACGGCCCCTCTTCCCGCCAGACCGGCCGCAGCAGCCGGCAGTGACAAGACCACCCCCCCGGTTTCAAAACCGCCTGCCGATATCGTCCCGGACAGAAAATTCATCGATGGCGATCCGATAAAGCCGGCGACGAACTGATTTGCCGGACGGTCGTAAAGTTCAAGCGGCGTGCCGACCTGCTCGACCCTGCCGCCATTCAGGACCACGACCCTGTCCGCCATCGTCATCGCCTCCACCTGGTCATGCGTCACATAGATCGTGGTGGTCTTGAGCTTCTGGTGCAGCGCCTTGATCTCGCCGCGCATGACGACGCGCAATTTCGCATCGAGATTGGAAAGGGGTTCGTCGAACAGGAACACCTGCGGGTTGCGAACAATGGCCCGGCCCATCGCAACACGCTGGCGCTGGCCGCCGGAAAGCTGGCGCGGATAACGGTCGAGCAGCTGTGTGAGGCCGAGAATATCCGCTGCCCAGTTCACCTTTTCAGCGATTTCCTGCTTGCTTGAACCACGATGCTCCAGCGAAAAGCCCATGTTGCTGGCGACCGTCATATGCGGATAAAGCGCATAGGACTGGAACACCATGGCGATATCGCGGTCCTTCGGGTCGAGATCGTTGACGATCCGCTCGCCGATCCTGAGTTCGCCGCCGGTAATCGTTTCAAGACCGGCTATCATCCGCAGCAATGTGGACTTGCCGCAGCCGGAGGGACCGACAAGGACGACAAACTCGCCATCCCTGATGTCGAGATCGACGCCGTGAATGGTTTTCACCGCGCCATAGCTTTTGCGGATGTCGGACAGGGTAACGTTAGCCATCGATCGATTCCGGTTCTTCAGCCCTTGAGGCCGGTATGGGCGAGGCCTTCGACGAACTGCTTCTGGGCAATCACGAAGACGATGAGCACGGGCAGCGCGGTGAGCGTCGCTGCGGCAAGCTGGATGTTCCACATCGGCCCGCCATAGGCGTCGGTATATTGGGTCAGCGCCTGCGGCAGCGTGAACATCTCGGCGCTGGAAAGAAAGACGATCGGTTCGAGGAACAGGTTCCACGAATGCAGGAAGGTGAAGATCGCGACCGACGCCAGCGCCGGTTTTGCCAGCGGCAGCGCAATCTTGCGGAAAATCTTGAAACGCCCGAGGCCGTCGACACGCGCCGCTTCCTCAAGCTCGCCCGGCAGTGTGACAAAAAACTGCCGCATGACGAAGGTGGCGAAGACACTTGGCGCGCCGAAGATCGGAACAAGGATCAACGGCCAGTGGGTGTTGACCATGCCGGCCTTCAGGAACATCTGGAACAGCGGCACGATCGTCACTTCCGAGGGGATGAGCAGGCCAAGCAGCACGATCATGAAGATCAGATTGGCACCCGGAAACCGGATCCGTGCGAAGGCATATCCTGCCATGGAGGAGACAATCATCGTGCCAATCGTCACGACAGCAGCAATATAGGCGGAGTTCCAGTATTGCCGCACGAAGGGCTGCAACTCGAATACCTTCGAGTAGGTCGTCCAATCCTGGTTTTGGGGAAAGAACTGCGGCGGGAAGGCGAAGATGTCGCTGATCGGCTTGATCGATGATGTCACCATCCACCAGGTCGGGAAAACGAACGGGATCAGCAGCACACACAACAGCCCGTAAAGCGCCACCTGCATGCGGGGGGAAAGGTCAGCTTTCATAAAAGACGATCCTCTTGCGCATCTGCCACTGGGCGAAGGTCAATACTGCGACGATCAGGAACAGCAGGATGGAAAGCGTCGAGCCATAACCGAAGAAATGGAACTGGAAGGCCTGCTGATAGAGGTAATAAACCAGCACCGTGGTCGAGAGACCCGGCCCGCCCTGGGTGAGAACCGCAATCTGCGCAAACACCTGCAGCGAGCCGACGATGGTGATGATCGAGGTCAACAGGATCGTCGGGCTGATCAGCGGCAGGGTGATGCGACGAAACTGCTTGAAGGCGGGCGCACCGTCGATGCGGGCCGCCTCGTAGAGTTCCTTCGGCACGCCCTGGAGCGCCGCCAGAAACAGGATCATGTTGAGCCCGACATTCTTGAAGACCTGCACGACGATGACAGAAATCATCGCTGCCGTCTCCTCGCGCAGCCAGTTGGGCCCCTCGATGCCGATCATCAGCAACATGCCGTTGATGCCGCCATTTTTCTGCAAGAGGAAGCCCCAGACAATCGTCCAGGCTACCAGCGAAACGACCACCGGCGAGAAAAACAGGGTTCTGAAGATCGCAATACCGGCAAGTTTCTGGTTGAGCAGTACGGCAAGCAGCAGCGCCAGCGACAGGTTGAACACGACAAGTCCGGCGGAGAAGATCGCGGTCGCGCCCAGCACCTCACGAAGATTGCCGTCCTCCATCAACATCCGGTAGTTCTGCGTACCGGTATAGGTGAAGGTATTGGCGAGCACATTCCACTCATGCAGCGAATACCAGAACACCAGCCCGAGCGGGATCAGCACGAAGATGACGATCCCGATCAGTTGCGGGGCGATGAACAGAAAGCCAGCGAGGCTGTCGCGCCGCGCGATGGTCCAGAACGCCGATACCGGGCGATCTGGACGACGGGTAACTTCCTGCGCGACAGCCATGGCTTTCTCCTCAGCGCTTCAGGAGCGGCCCTATCTGGCCGCAGATTTTTTGAAGCGCGCCCGCGACATCGGCCTCCGGCCGCCAGACGGCGTCGAGGTTCGAGCGCACGATCTGCTGGATCTGGGCAAAGCCGGTATGGCCGGGCATGACCTTGCCGGTGGCGATGCCTGATATGACGACCTTTTCGATCTGCTCCTGACTGAGCAACGGATTGGTCTTTTTCAACACCTCCGCATTCAGCAGCGACTTGCGCGCCGAGGGAAAGAACTGGCTGAGCTTGGCGGAATTTTCCGGATTGGTCATGTAGGCGACGAACTCGGCTGCAGTCTCGGCATTCTTGCCGGACTGCATGACGCCGATGCCCGCCTGGCCGATCAAGGCATATTCGCCAGCCGGCCCCTTGGGCAGCGGCACGAGGTCCCAGCCGAAAGGCTTGTCCTTCGGCAGAAGCGAGGCACGGCTGATCTGGGTTATGGTCATGGCCGCATTACCGGCAAAGAAATCGACCGTCTCGCCCGGACCGGGCATGGCCTTCTTCTCGAAGATGGCGTCGTGGATGAACGAGACGGCATCCGCCATCGGCTTTTCCGCCATGGTGCAGGTTGCACCGTCAGCGCTCCAGGGGGAAGCACCCCAGCCGTTCCACACCGAGGTGAGATATTGCCAGCTCTGGTAATTGAAATCACGGACGACAAGCCCGCCCTTGCCGGCTTTTGCGACGGCAGAGGCCGTGGCGATGGCGTTCTCCCATGTCCATTCGCCGGCAGCGATCATGTCCGCCGGCGTCTTGGCGCCTGCGGCCTTGATGAGATCATTATTGACGAAGACGGCAAAGGGTGAGGTCGAGAACGGATAGGCAAAGAGCTTGCCATCCTGCGACCAGCGTTCCGTGGCGCCGGCGCTGACTTCCTCGAGATTATAGCCCGGCGCGGCCTTCAGCGTATCGGTGAGCGGGTAGAGCGCACCGGATTTGACGAAATCATAGGCCGAGGTCTCGAAAATCCAGGCCATGTCAGGCGCATTGCCGCCCGCAATCTGGGTCGTGAGCGCAGTCGTATAGGTGTCGAAAGGCAGGGACTCATAGGTCACGCTGACGTTTGGATGATCCTTCTTGAAGCCCACCGCGATGTCGTTGAACAGCTTCAGATGCGCCTCGTTGGCGCTCCAGATTGTCATGCGCAGCTTGATCGCATCCTGCGCCGCTGCGGCTCCTGCGAGCGCAAACGAGCCGATGAGGGCCAGCGCGCAGGCGGTGGATTGCATTTTCCAATGATTGTTCATTCCCAGTCCTCCTCCAAAGATGGGTTCGATCGAACGGCAGTCCGCCGTCCTAATAGGCCGCTATGTCCGGCCAGCGTATTTCGATGCCTTCGCGGATCAGCGCCGTCTGGAAGGCATGAAGATGGTCATCGTCTTCCTGCACCTGATGCGGTGTGAGACCTTTTTCCAGGCAGTGGGCCGCAAGCATTCCAGCCACTTCGCCGATATTCCATTCGACCGGATGCAGCCGGTAGCAACCGTTGGTGATATGCGTCGTGCCAATATTCTTGCCAGCTGGAATGAGGTTCTTCACGCGTTCAGGGATCAGCGCGCCGAGCGGAATCTCGAAGGGGCAGGAAGGCACGTCAATGTAATTGTCGCCGCCGGTCGATGGATGCAGATCGATGCGATACATGCCGATACCGATGCTGTCGCGATATCGCACCGCGCCTTTGTCACCGCGAACCGTGTGGGAAAGGTCCTGCTCGACGATGCGCGTGACCGGCTTGATGCGGCGGCTTTCACGAATATAGGGCGCCATGGCGAGGCCATGTTCGGTGCCGGTGATATCGCCTCTCAGCCGCAGCCCGCGGAAACCCTGCCCGCCATCAAGACGCGGCGCTTCCGTCTGCAGCCAGTAGAAGACCGAATAGGAAAGGTCCGCCGCCGCCTTCAGATGCCGCGCCTTTTCCTCTTCCGACACATCGATAATCGTGCCGTCCATATAGTCGATCATCGGCCAGTTCACGAGGCAGATGTCGGACTTGTAGAAACCGGGCGTAAAGTTCTTCCGCGCCGCAATGCGGCGGAAAATCCAGAGGTTTTCATCGCCGCCGCCCTTGCGCTGGTCGGCATCGACCAGCAGGGGATCGTCATCGGGATTTGGCGTGAAGGATCGGGTGGTGTGCTCAAGCGTGCGCGGATGCGGCGCGGTGAAACCGAGGAGCGGCCCGCCCCAGAAATGCGGCTGGTACGAGCGCCAGTAATCGTAATTGTCAGGCTTGTCGATCGTCTGGTCACCGTCGACATGATCGATGGCAAAGCAGATCGATACGGCCTGCACATTGTCCGGCTGGGCTTCGGCCGGCGCGCTGGGTTCACCCGTGTCCGACTGCGCCTCGAAACCCTTGGCGTATTCCGTGCCCGTCATCGGCAACAGATCGCCGAGTTCGGTGGCGTCGAGGATGTAATCGGCGGAAATGACGATTTCAGCGCCGCTGTCGCGATGACGGACGGTTACTGAGCGAACCCTGTCGCCCTCCACATCGGCCGCGACCGGGCGCCAGGGCTTGAGCACCGTCAGGTGGCCGGCGCCGATATAGGGCATCAGCATGCTTTCCATGACGGCGAGGCTGACGCGCGGCTCGGCGCAGATGCGGCTCACCCATCCGCCACCCGGATTGAGATCGCCCCAGGCCCGTGCGCCATCCGTCAGCGGATAATGGTCACGATAATATTGCCGCACACCGTTGCGCAACGCCCGGTAAGAGCGGGTGATGCCGAATTGCTCGACCCATGTATGCTCGTCCGACGGAACGGCCTGACTGGTCAATTGCCCGCCGATCCAGTCATATTCCTCGGTCATGATAACGCGCTTTCCGACCCGTGCGGCAGCCAGTGCCGCCGCCACGCCGCCAACGCCGCCACCAACCACGAGAATATCTGCTTGCATGTCTTTCACGTCGTCACATCCGTTTTGTTGACTGGGGACTTGTTTGCGGAGGCTGCCGGGGCCGGGCCCAATGTTTCCCCTCTGACGGGTTCACATTTGAGAAGGATCTGGCTACCCGGACTGCCGGTCTCGATGCGGTTGACCAGCATGGCAGTCGCCTGCCGGCCCATTTCCTCTCGGGGAATTTCATAGGAGGTGAAGCGCACCGGGCTGCGTGCGGCCCTGATATGGCTGCCAAGCACGATCATCGAAAAAGCCTCGGGCACGGCAAGCCCGCGCGCCCTTGCCAGGGTTTCGACACGCACGGCATCGGCCAGCTCTATGAAGAAGGCTGCCGTCGCCCCGCTTTCAAGGATGGCATCGAGGATCTTGTCGGCCGGCCGGTTGACGGCCTTGATATGAAGGGCAAGCGTGGCTGCATCACCGAGCGCCGCACTGAAACCACGCCAGCGGTCAGCGATCGATTCCGCCGGGCCATCGGGGCCGATATAAGCGAGCGTCGAGTGCCCCAGCGCT
This sequence comes from Agrobacterium sp. CCNWLW155, assembly GCF_036888815.1. Classification (NCBI taxonomy): domain Bacteria; kingdom Pseudomonadati; phylum Pseudomonadota; class Alphaproteobacteria; order Hyphomicrobiales; family Rhizobiaceae; genus Agrobacterium; species Agrobacterium sp. CCNWLW155. Next base: position 118,325 of record NZ_JBAKFW010000006.1, on the reverse strand, counting down.
CTGGCGTCCTCGACGAGCTGCCGTGTTCCCGCGGCATAGTCGCCGCCCACATAAGGAACCGGCCCACCAGCATCTTCCCGTCGGCCAATGGCCACGAAAGGATAGTCTTCCGAGACCAGCCGGGCGAGTTCCTTACGGTCGAATTCGCGACCGAGAACCAGACAGCCATCGGCGATCCTGAGCCTGTTGCCTTCCGAAAAAATCTTGCGGTTATTGCCGACGCCGGCGCTGGTCAGCAGCAGAAGATCATAGGCCTGCTGCTGCGCCTCTTCCTCGATACCCAGCAGGAACGGCGTGAAGAAGTCGGCCTGCGCGCTCGGGAAAGCCGGCTCGTAGGTGAAAACGCCGAGGATGCGGTTCAGCCCCTTGGCCATTCGCCGTGCGATCGGGTCGGCGACATAACCTGTCTGGCGAATGACCGCCTGTACCCGTTCGCGGGTTTCAGCCGGGATGCGCGCAATCGCGGCCGGTGCGCCATTCAGAACAAGCGATACCGTTGCCTGACTGACGCCGGCAAGCTTGGCGATGTCGTTTTGCGTGAGACGTTTATGATTGGTCACGCGATGCCCTCCCCGACATCCGATCGTTGCTAATACGTATTAGCTGCTAATGCGCATTAGCACGATTTGTGGGCACCGAGTCAAGCGATAAAGATGCACTTGCTGAGGGAGGCCACGGGGTTGTGACAAAAAGCCCGCCCCGCGGCGGCGGCACTGGTGGAATCGGCTATAACAGCCGTAAAATAGCGATCAGCCCGGATTCACGGACCCGCAGGTGCTTTCTCACCGGTGAGCTTCTGTTCAAGCAACCAGGTCCACATCGCCTCGTCCTTCAGCACTTTCCCTTCGACCGCTTCATGGTCCGTATCTTCGAATACGGTGAGCCGGACATTTCGTTTCAGTTCCTGAAGGCGTTGCACAAGGAGCACCGTGTCGGACAGCGGAATCACAGCGTCATTTGCGCCATGAAAGGCCCAGAAGGCTACCCTTTCATTCGTTCGATTGAGGTAATGCCGGATACCGCCGCCGGCGATCGGAACAACCGCGGCAAAAGTTTCAGGAAACTGCGCGGCCATCGACCATGCACCGAACCCTCCCCGGCTATAACCAATCAGATAGATGCGCTCGCGATCCACCCGATGATCGGCCACCACCGCCTGAAGAACACTCGCCACGCGCTCGATCGGATAGAGCAATTCCTCACTCGGATTTTGCGGCGAGAACACCAGAAAAGGAAAATCGCGGCCTTCTTCAATCAGTTTCGGCAGGCCGCTGCGGCGCAGCTTTTCGATGTCGCCGCCGCCCTGATCGCCGCCATGCAGCCAGACGACAAGAGGATAGGTCTTATCCGAACTGGCGTAGTCCTTGGGCGTGTAGAGCAGATAGTTGATATCAGAGGCGATGGTGACATCGGATTTCATCGCCTTCTGTTCGGCCTGGGCAAAAGTCGAGGCAGCGATTGCGGCGACAGCGATCAGGCAAAGTTTCAGATGCTTCATGGTCTGGCCCTCCCAAAACGCGCCTCCTCCCGAGGCGCGATCATTGAACTCGCGGATCACCGGGTTGGTTCAAAGGTTTCGCTGCAGAATGCGAAAATGCACTGAAACAAATTGAGAATATTCATATATTTCATAATAATACCGTTATTTCCTCATGCGTAATCTGATTTGCGATTGCGGGATCGGGCACGCCCGGCAACCAGCAGCCACCGACGAACTGCAAGCGACCTTTCGGAACGATAAATCTCACCACCGACCGTGTTTAAACGACGGGAAAAACGCGTTCAGCATTTGTTCTGGATTGGTGTTTGAGTCTTTGCTAATCATTGCGACAACAGGGCAGACAATGGCCGGCGATTCCGACGACTGCCATCTCTGAAGATGTCCTCACCATGGGGACAGGCAGGTATCAAGGATTGTTCGCATGGCGGTTGCCTATCTGGAAAAGCTCAACGAACAGCAGCGCAAGGCAGTGGAGCATGGCGTTGGGCTGACAGACGGCCACACGGCCGGGCCTCTGCTGATCATCGCCGGGGCCGGTTCGGGCAAGACCAACACGCTGGCCCACCGTGTCGCACATCTGATCGTGAATGGCGCCGATCCCCGCCGTATTCTGCTGATGACGTTTTCGCGGCGTGCCGCCACGGAAATGTCGCGCCGCGTGGAGCGTATCTGCAAACACGTCCTCGGCGGCAATTCGGGGGCTCTCACCGACGCGCTCGCGTGGTCAGGCACCTTTCACGGCATCGGCGCCCGCCTGTTGCGCATCTATGCCGAGCAAATCGGGCTCAACATCGATTTCACCATCCACGACCGCGAAGACAGCGCCGACCTGATGAACCTCGCCCGGCACGAGCTGGGTTTTTCCAAGACCGAAAGCCGCTTTCCGACAAAAGGCACGTGTCTTGCCATCTATTCGCGTGCGGTGAATTCCCAGACGCCGCTCAAGGAGATATTGCGCCAGCATTATCCCTGGGTCGCCAATTGGGAGAGCGAACTTAAGGCACTGTTTGCAGCCTATGTGGAGGCAAAACAGGTCCAGAACGTGCTCGATTACGACGATCTTCTGCTCTATTGGGCCCAGATGGTCAGCGACCCCATTCTGGCTGATGATATCGGCAACCGCTTCGACCATGTCATGGTCGACGAATATCAGGATACCAACCGGCTGCAGGCTTCGGTGCTGATGGCGCTCAAACCCGGCGGCCGCGGTTTGACCGTGGTGGGCGACGACGCGCAGTCGATCTATTCGTTCCGGGCGGCGACAGTGCGAAACATCCTTGATTTTCCGGCTTCCTTCAGCCCGGCGGCCGACATCATCACGCTCGATCGCAACTATCGCTCGACGCAGCCGATCCTTGCGGCCGCCAACGGCGTGATCGATCTGGCGCGGGAGCGGTTCACCAAGAACCTCTGGACCGAGCGGGAGTCACTGGAGCGCCCGAAGCTCGTGACGGTGAAGGACGAAACCGAACAGGCAAACTTCATCATCGACCAGATTCTCGCCAACCGCGAAACCGGCATGACGCTGAAACAGCAGGCCGTGCTGTTTCGCACCTCCAGCCATAGCGGGCCGCTCGAGGTGGAACTGACCCGCCGCAACATCCCCTTCGTCAAATTTGGCGGCCTGAAATTCCTCGACAGCGCCCATGTGAAGGACATGCTGGCCGTGCTGCGCTTCGCGCAGAACCCGCGCGACCGCGTCGCCGGTTTCCGGCTGCTGCAGATGCTGCCCGGCATCGGACCAAAGAAGGCCGGCAATATTCTCGATGCGATCGCGACAGACCCCGAGCCGCTGCTTGCCCTTGCCGAAATTCCGCCGCCGAAGACCGGCGATGACTGGACGACCTTCACGCAGATGCTGGTGGGCCTGCGGCAGGTCCCGAATGGCTGGCCGGGCGAAATCGGGCAGGCACGGCTGTGGTACGAACCCCATCTCGAACGCATCCATGAGGACGCCGACACCCGCAAGGCAGATCTGCTGCAACTCGAGCAGATTGCCGGCGGCTACCCCTCACGCGAACGTTTTCTGACCGAGCTGACACTCGATCCACCCGACGCCACCAGCGATCAGGCCGGCATGCCGCTGCTCGACGAGGACTATCTCAGCCTGTCGACCATCCATTCGGCAAAAGGCCAGGAATGGCGTTCCGTCTTCATCCTGAATGTGGTCGATGGCTGCATTCCCTCCGACCTCGGGGTCGGCACCACCCAGGAACTGGAGGAGGAACGCCGGCTGCTTTATGTCGCCATGACGCGCGCAAAGGACAGCCTGTCACTGATCACGCCACAACGCTTCTTCACCGGCGGGCAGAACCAGCAGGGTGACCGGCATGTTTACGCCGCAAGAACCCGCTTCATACCGGCAACCCTGCTGCAATTCTTCGAAACGATGACCTGGCCACAGGTTTCAGCCGCAGCTTCGGAGCGTAGCGCGCAGCAAATCCGCATCGATGTCGGTGCACGGATGCGGGCGATGTGGAAATAGTTAGTGATGCATAGAGCCCTATGCGTCAAAGACTTCGACGGCAGACCTTAAGCGCAACGAGTGGCCAGTGACATTCAGGACTGACGAATATTTTTATGCGTTCGGTCTGAACGTCTGCACGACTTGCTTCGGCACAAAATAAGTTCGTATATCGAGAACGCCTCAGTGACCGCAGCAGCCTCTTGGCGAGTCGCTTCTCGTTTTGCAGCGGCGCGCTTGCGAATGGACTGAGATACCCGCAGCGATGGCATGACTTTGAAAGAAGTACCTGCAAAGCTCATCCGCATAAGCTATAACGCCGAGGCCCCAATCAAAAATATAAATGACCTGACCGTCGATCTTGTTTTCACTTGTTGTCCGTAGGTCAAGCCCGACTTTGTTTAGGGAAGCACCTACGGCTTTTCTAAATCTACGTGCCGAGAGGCATGGTAATAGAAACTCAGGCAGGCTAGCCACCTTCACTCAGACAACGCATTTTTTGACAGGTTATCAAGAACCATACGGAGTTCCAACCATGGGAATTCATCCGGCAGGCCCTGCTGCTCTCCGGTGAGGAGAATGGAATGCAGTTTTGCAATAGCTCCGGCAATCGATATCGCAGGCTCAGCCCACAATGCTTTCGCCAGCTCCATTTCAAGGCGGTCAGACCGTATCTCGGCCTTCTGAGCGCGACTGTAACCCCAAGCCTCATCCAAACGATCCCAAGCCTCCTCCCGCTCGCGAAGGGCAGTTAGTGCCTGAGCTCTAATGGTTTGATTCTCAGGAGCGTCGCCGTATATCCGATCAATTTCCTCCTGACTCGTAACACAGACTGTTACTGCCCTGCCCGGCACTGCGATTTTGACCTGCGGGAATCCGACAGCGGCCACCATCTTATTTTCAAGGCCTTGTTGTAACTTACAAAAGCGTTGAGTTTCGTCATGTGCCGCAAGCCATTTCCGCCAAAGATCGATCACTCGATAATCAGCCTCTGAAGCAAGCGGCGTCTTCGTTCCCCCAGCTTCATCAGATACGTCAACCTGCGACGCCAGCAAGGCTGCGGACACAGAAAGCACTTTGCGTCGTGTTACAATAGACGAAGATCTGCTATTCTCAGAATCATCCATGATCCGAGCTCCCTTAAGCTTGATTTTGGTCATTTCTTGAAATGCGGTTTTCGTATCATTGATACGATAACGGAAGTCGCTACCTTATTCAACAGAAATCGTATCAGCGTTACGAAATGAACTTTATCCAATGCAAAATGGCTCGAGCAGCTCTGGGATGGGGAACAAGAGATTTGGCGAAAGAGGCCAAAATTTCTCCTGATACCGTGGCGCGTTTGGAAAGAGGAGAGGCATTAAAATCCTCCACAATAAATGCCGTGCGCGCTACTTTTGAAGCCTCCGGCGTAGAATTCATAGAAGAGTCCGGTGGCAAGGGAGTGGGCGTTAGGCTGGCAACACCTCTTGGCCGCTAAAAATCACACCTAGCGACAGTAATCCCTATTACGTGGGACAGCAGAGACCGGTCTTGCATGAAAACAAGTGACTCGCGTGACTAGGCCACCGGTTTCGGCCCTGCCGGGCATAACCCGAGAAATGGCTGGCAATATTTCGCCGCCATAACGACCGAGCGTATCCACGAAGGTGCGGACACCTACAAGGTCATTTTGCTGCAACTCAAGCAGAACGCCGGCTGTTACTCTCGGCGCGAACGTTTTCTGACCGAGGTGACGCTTTATCCGCCCGATCCTACCAGCAACCAAGCAAACTGCCGCTTCCCGACGCGCAGGAACTGAAGGAAGAGCCCCGGCTATTCCATGTCACTGCGACCCGCCAAGGACAGCCTGTCGCTGATGACCCCTTACTGCTGGGTCACCGGCGGCTAGACCCGCAAGACGTCCGGCGCGTCTACGCCTCAAGCCCCCGATTCAAACCGGCGATCCTGCCGTAATCTTCAAAACGATGTCCAATCACCGGTTTTGGCAACCGTCTCGGAACGCAGCGCGCAGGAGGCCCCGATTGACGTGGAAGCGCGACGGCGGACGATGTGAAAATAAGAGCGCGACCGCATGTCAGTATAAGCGAGTCATTCAATTCGCCATCGGATCACGATCAACGTGGCCTGAAAGCAACACAGGTTTTCACGTCTCGAGGGTGGGGAACAGGAAGAATTTGGCGAGGGCTTCGTTAACTTCAGTGCAAAAAAACACCAGGTGGCCCTGAAGCTCCGGCGTACTGTTCGATGAAAAGCCTGCTGCTCTTGTGCGGAAGATCAATAAAGCGTTATTGACTGTCCCGGCCGATAAAGCCATATCACCCTCAGTAGACAGACCAGACAGGATCCGCGCAATGCAACTAGAAGCATTCCCGATATCGGGCGTGAAGAAGATAACACCGGCGCGCTTCGGCGACAGCAGAGGTTACTTCAGCGAGGTTTTCAAGCGCGAGTGGTTTCGTGAGAATGTCGCGAATGCGGAATTCGTCCAAGATAATGAATCCCTGTCAGCACAAGCAGGGACGGTACGAGGGCTTCATTTCCAGACAGAACCTTTTGCACAGGGCAAGCTCGTTCGTTGCATTCGGGGAAGACTGCTGGATGTCGCGGTGGATATCAGAACAGGATCGCCCACCTTCGGACAATGGGCGGCTGTTGAGCTCTCCCCCGAAAATGGCGAGCAGCTGTGGGTTCCGGCGGGATTTGCCCACGGCTTTATGACGCTCGTTGCCGACACGGTCATCTCGTACAAAGTCACGGCGCCCTATAGTGCCGCCCACGACCGAGGCGTTAAATGGGATGATCCAGCCATTGGCATCAAATGGCCGAAGCTGGAAGGTTGCCTTCTTTCCGAGAAGGATGCCAAGCAACCGCTTCTGTCGGAATTGCCTGAGTATTTCACTTACCAAAGCACTGGGAACTGATGATGCGCGTTCTAGTTACCGGCGGCGCCGGATTTATCGGCTCTGCCCTCGTACGTTATCTTGTGAGCGAGATCGGCGCGGATGTTCTCACTATCGACAAACTGACATATGCAGGAAATCTGGCGTCCCTCAAGCCAATCGAAAATGCACCCAATCACCGCTTTCTTCAGGCCGACATATGTGACCGGGTCGCGATGAATGACGCGTTCGCGACATTCCAGCCGGACTACGTGATGCATCTCGCCGCCGAAAGCCATGTCGATCGCTCCATAACCGGCGCCGCTGATTTTATTCAGACCAATATCAACGGCACGTTCACGATGCTGGAGGCAGCACGGCAATATTGGAGCGGCCTTGCCGACGACGCCAAGGCGAATTTCCGCATGCTCCACGTGTCAACCGACGAGGTATACGGCTCGCTCGGGGACTATGGTCTTTTCGAAGAGACAACCCCTTACGACCCTTCATCGCCATACTCCGCCTCCAAAGCCGCAAGCGATCATCTCGCCACAGCCTGGCAACGCACATACGGCCTTCCGGTCGTCATTTCCAACTGCTCCAACAATTACGGGCCATTCCATTTCCCGGAAAAGCTCATTCCGCTGATAATTCTCAACGCGCTGGAGGGCAAACCGCTGCCGGTCTATGGAAACGGCGCGAACATCCGCGACTGGCTTTATGTGGAAGACCATGCCCGTGCCCTGTGGCTCATCGTTCAAAAGGGCCTTGCCGGCGAGAAGTACAATGTCGGCGGCAGAAACGAACAGAAGAATATCGATGTGGTGAACTGCATCTGCTCCATTCTCGACGAGCTGCGCCCGCAATCCAAACCCTATGCCGAGCTCATCAAATACGTCACGGATCGCCCTGGTCACGATGCGCGCTACGCCATTGACGCCACGAAGCTGGAAACCGAACTCGGCTGGAAAGCACAGGAAAATTTTGCGACGGGCATCCGCAAGACCGTGCAATGGTACCTCGACAATGAGTGGTGGTGGCAGCCGCTTCGCGAGGGAGTTTATGCCGGAGAGCGCCTCGGCGTTCTGACAAAGGGCTGAGCGGATGCGGCTGGCAGTTACCGGCAAAAATGGTCAGGTCGTCAGCGCCCTTCAGGCGCTGGCGAGCGCCGAGCTGGAGATCGTGGCTCTAGGTCGACCGGAACTCGACCTTGCGCAGCCTGAAACTGTTTTGAAGGCGCTACGAGAGGTAAAACCCGATGCCGTGGTATCGGCTGCCGCCTATACCGCTGTCGACAAGGCAGAAAGTGAGCCGGACATCGCTTTTGCCGTTAATCGGGACGGAGCAAGGGCCGTCGCGCAAGCGACAAGTGACATCGGCATTCCCGTCATTCATCTTTCTACGGATTATGTTTTCGACGGCGCCAAGGCCACCGCCTATGTCGAAAGTGATCCGACAGGCCCTACTTCCATCTACGGTCGCTCGAAGCTCGAAGGTGAACAAGCCGTTTCGGAGGCTAGCGGCAATTACGCCGTTCTGCGAACCGCATGGGTCTATTCAGAATACGGCAACAACTTCGTGAAGACCATGCTCCGGCTGAGCGAGAACCGCAACGAGATCAATGTGGTTGCGGACCAGTTTGGATGCCCTACTTCGGCCAACGATATCGCTACCGCTATCGTAGCAATCGCAAGGAAACTCGTGGAAGATTCCTCGCCCCGTCTTCGTGGAGTTTTTCATCTTTCCGGAACCGGTGAAACGAACTGGGCGAATTTCGCAAAACAGATATTCGCATTTTCTGAAGAAAACGGCGGGAAGTCGATGATCGTCAACGACATCACAACTGCGCAATACCCTACACCAGCTCGGCGTCCGGCAAACTCGCGGCTTGATTGCAGCAAGCTGGAAGCAGTTTACGGCATAAGGCTGCCGAACTGGCAAACATCAACGCGCGCGGTCGTCACCGCTCTTGCGCAGAGCAAAAAGGAAACGCCATGAAGGGCATCATTCTGGCCGGAGGCAGCGGCACGCGCCTGCATCCGATGACATTGGCGGTCTCGAAGCAAATTCTGCCGGTCTATGACAAGCCGATGATCTACTACCCGCTGACCACACTGATGCTCGCCGGCATTAGTGAGATTCTTATTATCTCGACACCGCACGATATGCCCCTTTTTCAAAACCTGCTGAAAGATGGTTCGCAATGGGGTCTTTCGATCAAGTACGCGGTGCAGCCGAGCCCCGACGGACTCGCGCAAGCCTATATGATTGGCGCGGATTTTATCGATGGCTCCCCTTCCTGCTTGATCCTTGGCGACAATATTTACTACGGCCACGGATTACCGGAGCTGTTGGAAGGTGGCACGGATATTGTTGATGGAGCAACCGTCTTTGCCTATCAGGTGAACGATCCGGAAAGATACGGTGTGGTTGAATTCGATGATCAAATGCGCGCGCTTTCCATCGAGGAAAAGCCCTTGGCTCCCAAGTCCAACTGGGCTGTGACAGGTCTTTATTTTTATGACGCCGATGTGGTGAACATTGCCGCTAATCTAAAACCATCGGCACGAGGAGAATATGAGATCACGGATGTAAACCGTATTTATCTCGAGCGGGGCAAACTAAAAGTTTCGATCATGGGGCGCGGCTATGCTTGGCTCGATACCGGAACCCCAGACAGCCTACTAGAAGCGGGCGAATTCGTGCGGACGCTGGAAAAACGGCAAGGGTTCAAGATTGCCTGCCCGGAGGAGATTGCTTTGGGTAAAAGATTCATCGACAAATCAAAATTCGTCGATCTAGCTGAGAGTGCCGGAAAGGGGGATTACGGTGTATATTTGAGGAAGCTCGCGCGCGACTAACTTTTAAGGTCGGCGTGACCACTTAAACAACAATAGTCGCCCAGACCACACGACACACTCCGGAGGAGAATAGGGTTTTTAAGTCAAAGCACTTGATCGAAGCAGTCCACGATGTTAGATGATTTCTAATATGCAGAGACGTCCTCAAGTGTCAACTCAAGGTTCACGTTGACTAGCGGCATATTGTCGCTAGCCTAATTTTTTCGGGCTAGCGCTTTGTGAGTTCAGTTCATTCACTCGCAATGATGTATAAACGCCGCATCGACCATAGCAGAGCACCCCTCAACTTGACAATATACAATCTTTCGGATGTAACAGTTGTGTCAGTTTGCTATCATAGCGACGCGGTGATTGCAGGCATGATTGCTTCTGTACCTGAAAGTACACCTATAATCTTGGTTGACAACGGATATACAAATACATTCGAAACAGTCTCCAAAGAGCGCAGTGTCAAAATAATCAGGCTCACGTCAAATCATGGATTTGGTCAAGGTTGCAACGAGGGGGCGAAATATGCAACCACTCCGCTGCTGTTGTTCTTAAATCCCGACGCTAGATTGGGAGAGCGCGCGCTCAATGCTTTGCTAGAGGGAGTCGAGAATCATCCAGATGGTTCGGCATTTAATCCACGCATTTCCAACGACAACGGAAAGAACTATTTCAAACGACGCTCCTATCTCCTACCCCGTACTCTGTGGATGAAAAGAGGTTGGCCGAAAACCGATAGAGAAGTCCCTGTGTTATCAGGCGCCGCCCTACTAGTATCAAAGCGAAATTTTGACCTAGTGGGGGGCTTTGACAAGAATATCTTCCTCTATCATGAGGACGATGACTTATCTATCAGATTGCGCAGATTTGGCCCCTTATTCTATATAGTAGGTTCTCACGTGTTTCATGGCTCGGGGCGTTCTTCTGTTCGCTCACCGGAGATCGCTTATTTCAAAGCACGCCATTTGGCAATGTCAAGAGTCTACGTGGGAAAGAAGCACGGCAGGCCCTTTCCGGTGTTGTCGACAGTCGTCCAGTCCTTATTACTTCTCCTCTCCCCTTCAAATATAATCTCTAAAAGGCGAAGATCTAAAGCATTAGGCATGTTGTCGGGAGCTATGGCAATGCTGCGGCGGCAAAACACACAAGAATAGCGGGATATTTCTCATCATAAAAAAACATGAGAAGTGGTCCGCCCTCCCAAAAATAGACGTTATGGTTATGAACAGACTTTACTGGCGGAAAATTCGCCGCGAGCTCGTAAGAATTGGCCTCCAATTGCTTCGGTCGCCAACAGAAATATTTAAATTAATCGTCGTACGAAGATGGTACGACTTCGTCGGCGCGCGCGCCATCAAACGCACTTCTGGAGGGGTCTCATTAGGCACCGAAGCAGGTATCTATCTGATATTTCCCGTCGATGGTGTTCAAAATTCGCACCTCACTATGCTGAAAGAAATGTTACGTGAAGGAATCACACCTGTAGTAGTTTCGAATCTACCGCTGTCGGATACCGATCGGAAGTTATTACGGAATTACACCTCGCGTATAATTGAACGGCCAAACGTAGGATACGATTTTGGAGGTTACCGCGACGGAATTCTTGACTTAAGCCGTGATTTTGGAACGCTAGAGCGATTGTGGCTACTGAACGATTCAGTCTGGTTGGTACCACAGCAAAGCAGTTGGTTCGAGCAAGCACGTGCCCTAGATAAAGACTTCGTGGCCGCCACATCGAACTATGCTATGCCCCGTGTGGACCCTCACGAATTCCGGAAAATCAATTGGAACTATAACACCGGTCACAGAAACTTCCATTATGCATCGTACGCGCTCGGTTTTAACAGAACGATCATCCAGAATGCCGCTTTTGTGCGATTTTGGAGGAGGCTCAATATAAGCAGCGACAAGACTCGAACCGTCCGTCGAGGTGAGATTGGACTATCCCAATGGGCGATAAGGAATGGCTTCTCCCATGGAGCTACTTACGAAGTAAATAATTTGGATCAGGAGCTCCAGAAATGCAGCAATGAGGAAATAGATAAAATTGCTCGAGAACTTGTTATTCCCGACGATGAAGGACTTGAGGCAATCCAATCTACTGTTCTGCAAAAAGACCCAATAACCAGCGAAGGGCGATCTGACCGAATATCTCTAGTTCTTACTGCCGTATCGCGCCGTGCTAGCGTATATACGTTACCTAGTTATTCTACTGCTCGCGGATTTCAGTTCCTAAAAAAATCTCCGCTTTGGTTATCGGTTGGTAGCGCCGAAATGACTTTGAGGCTAATCGAGCGGATTGCGGGATCCGCCGGGGAGGAAATCAGGAATGAAGCACAGGCGTTGTATAGACCGCAACAGCAAAATCGACACTCGGCGGATCCAACGTGAGCTTGGCGCGAACATGGCGCATCTGGAACATTAAGAGCAGCGAACTGTTCACTTCCAACTAACGGGCCCAAAGTCTATCGCCGCTGGGTGAAAGTTCAATGTAAGCGCCGTTTTAAGGACACGCCGATTTACCCTTGACGGAAGGGAATGACATTGTTGCCGCGCATGAACGCAAGGGCACCCTCTGCCTCGATGGTTTTGACTGCGACGTCCCGAGCCTCTGTGTCGGATTCGAATTGATCGTCCCAGACGTGGCTGGTGTTTTGGTGATCGATCACTTCAAGCGTCCACGTCGTATCGGTTTCCAGCCGGAAGATGTCGATAGAGAAGGGATAGCCATCAACGACGATCCTCTTGCTTTTACCAGAGGTCACCAAATTGGGCTCGTCGTCTTCGATCATGGCTCACGTCCAAGCTTCCACATCACTTCGACGAGTATGCCAGTGGAGTTGAACCCGTCAAGCGGCTGGCTTGACGGTCCTGTTGAATTCCCAAGGGAGCAGCTCGTCGATCCGATCCGGCTCTGGCTGTGACCACTTACAATGGCTGTGAGTGTCGCGGTCAAACAGGCAAACGGATCAACCGAATTGAGCTTGCAGGTTTCGACGAGCGAGGCGATAGTCGCCCAATTCCCGGCCCCGGAATCGTGTCCCGCAAAGAGTGCGTTCTTGCGATTGAGTGCCATTCCCGTTCATTAGTAAGCGGCAAGGAGACCCCATCTGGCGCGGCTGATCCTGAGTAGGGTATTTCGAACATACGAGTTCTCTGAATGTACGCGGTGTTTTCCTGGCACATTGGCCAAGCTCGATTGGTCATTCCGAAAATGCCGCTACTACATTGATGGTAAGAATGCGCCAAGAGCGGACGAAAGCTTAATGTTCGTTTCGCGCAACAGCAAAAACCCAACATCAACGCGCCTGTTAGGTAATGCCCTATCTTTCATGCCGTTGTCATAGTGGTGACCTAGCAATCTTCCTCATCGGTCATCTCGAGGTTTCTTCCGTACGCAACATAGGCCGCGCATAATCGTAATTGGCGCTGGTATCATCAGTTCGGCGATAACATACAATCTGTCTATGGATGGTGCGGACGTTCTTCTTCTCGATGGAAAGCGAATGGCTGGTGCGGGCGTTACAGGTAGGGCATTTGGTTGGATAAATGTCATAAATGGAACACCCGGGGACAGAAGCTATGCCCTCTGGCAGCAAGCCACCGCTGGATATCGAAAACTAATCGCCACGTTCCCATCAACATTCGCGTCAGTACGTCGTGGTTCGTTGCTGTGGAAGGAGACGCCGCAAGACACCGAGCGGTTTGCGGAACTTCATCAAAGAGCAGGTGAACGGGTCGAATTGCTCAAGCATGACGCCTTACGGGTTTTGGAGCCTAATCTCCGTCAAGTTCCTGATCTGGCCCCGTTCGCCCCGGACGATCTCGCGCTTGATCCGCAGAAACTTGCTCAAGACTTGGTTGCTGCCGCATCTGACGCCCGAGGCAAAGTTCGCTTTGGGGTGACCGTCACTGCCATTGAGACCGAGAATGGCAGGGTCTCTGGCGTCTGGGTCGGCGACAAGAAAGTTGAAGCAGACATAGTCGTGCTTTCCGCTGGCACTGGCATCCATCCGCTTACGAACGCGTTGGGTATCGAGACAGGGATAAAGACATCTCCAGTGTTGGTTTCCGCGCAGAACTGAGCCGGTGGGGATGCGGATAAAAAGTTGGACTGCTTCATAATTTAAGGCCGAGGCTCTTACGATACTCGACCGGGCTGAGCGATCCCAGCGATATCTTAATGCGCTTCTCATTGTACCAGCGGATGTAGGCATCCACTTCTTCGACGAACTGTTCGATCGTGATGGCCTTCCAGTCGCGTGGATAGAAGAGTTCCGTTTTCAACCGGCCGAAGAAGCCTTCGCAAGCGGCGGTTTTGGTCCGACGAATTCAAGGCCACAGCGGTTGAGTATGCCTGTCAGCCCGGTGTGAACATGTCGGCAGTGGCGCGGCAGATCGGGATCTTGCCGTCTCAACTCTAGCGCTGGCTAGAGAACTGTTGGGCAGTGATGAGCCTAGACAGTAAGCGGCAAGCCCGGGCCGGGATTGCTCGCCCATATCATGATCGCCAAATTCGACGATCACATCCCCTCTACCGGCTGTCCGAGATGTACGACCCGCTGGGGATAGACATCTCCGGATCCGTGATGGCCGACTGGGTCGGCCGCGTATCCGCTTTGCTGACACCACTCGTCTTGTTGATCAGGACCCATATCGCGTGGGCGTCCTGCGAACGCATTTTTGGCAGGTCGAGAGATGGAATCTATAGGCCGCGTTTCATCTCATCGGCCATGATGCGGTCGATTATTTCAGGATCGCACTATGTGTCGATGAGGAACTCACGGATACCGCCGTCCCACGTCCTGATGTCGGCAAGTAGGCTTTGAAGTTCTTCGATGCCATTCTCAGTTAGACACTTGGTGCCATCTTCACTACCATCACTGACGTAAACCAGTTCGCCCTCGGAGATGTTGTCCGAGTTTGCGGTCACCTCTTCGATCAGTTCGAGGTTCTCTCCGATCATGCCGGCGACTTGGCTGAGTGTGTAGATGAACTTCGAGCGCGCCATCAGGCGGCCTTGCATCGAGTGTTTGCTGCGTCCAGTTCCAGGGCAGCAGGTCTTCAATTCGATCCTTGGGATGATGAGACCTGTGCGCGGACAGGCGCCAGAAATTGCTGGCGCGCGCATGACGGTTAACGGGCGGCAACCACAGAAGTCCTATCGACGTACATAACCTCTGACTTTCTATAGTTTACAGGGCGAGAAGGCGAGTATATCAGCGGATGTCGTTAATTGTGATTGGAGTCTAGATGAGTGCCCCGCTTGAAAAGAAAGACAGCGAGATAACCGTCGCCGTCATCATCCCCTTTTATAACGGGTCAAAATTCATCAGGAGATCTGCGTTAAGCGTGATCAACCAGACCATGAGGCCTAACGAGTTTGTGGTCGTTGACGATGGGTCGACCGAAGAAGAGCATCAAAATCTCTTAGAAATTGCTCGAGAAATCGGTTTTACCGTACTGCGGAAAGAAAATGGCGGGCAAGGTTCCGCTCGCAACTTTGGTGTTGAGAACACGAAGTCGAAATACATCTGTTTTCTTGACCAGGATGATTTCTTTCTTAAACATCATATCGAAACCCTTGTGCGAGGTGTCAGTCCCAACGATCTACATTTCGGGTGGGTTTACGCGGATCTAATGGAAGCGGATGGAGATGGTAATATTAGCCGCACTGAAATGGTGGCCCACCACAGTTCCCATCCCAAACGACACATAACGGATCTGATCGGGAATGACATGTTTGTACTCCCGTCGGCGTCGCTGATCGGCCGGGAGGCGTTTGAAGACGTAGGAGGGTTCGATCCGCAGTTCACTGGTTATGAGGATGATGATCTTTTTCTGAGGATGTTCCGACGTGGTTACACCAACAAGTTCATAGATGAGCCGGTGACCGTTTGGTGTATCAATACAGACAGCACTTCCTACAGCATTCGAATGAGTCGCAGTCGGCTGAAATACATAAAAAAACTCTGCGCACTTTTTCCCGATGATAAAGATAAGAATCGCTTTTTCGTCAGAGACCTCATCCATCCACGATTCACTAAACTGGTGATTGGGGAGGCACGGCGGGCTGTACGCTGTCCTAGTAGCAAACAAGAAAAAAAAATGCGTGCCCATCGCGAAGAGCTTATCGCGATTATGGACGAGTACATACAAGTAATAAGAAGGTCGACAAAGCTGAAAAAGAAGGTCTACCGACGGATGCTATGGCGCTCGAGGAGAATCAAAATATACAATATGTTTTTTGGGCGGCTTATCACCAAAATCGTCGAAGGCAGATAGAACATCAATGATCAAACATCAGCATTCGCCGTGTACGCATGTGACTTTCGCGGAAAAAGACACCCGAGTGTCAAGTCAACCTGCCCGAGGGAGGTGGAACCGACGGAGGGCGAAATTGTGTAGATGCGACGACGTGGAGAATGGGAGGCCGCTTTCTTATAAGCCAACGGTCGCCTCTTTAGGCCCCCGCACCCCAAGTGAAACGGTTTGGGAAAGAGGGCTGAGGAATCATATTGTCGATATGTTGAGAATCCTGCGCAAATATGGGCTTGAAATAAAATGAAGTTGATAGATCTACACTTAGATGTGCCAAACTACAGGCCGATGACTGCGTGGCTGCGGCATGGGCCTTTCTCGATGTGGTTAATTCGCACGATGAGACCCAGACGTATCGTCGAATTAGGTACCCATTACGGGTTTTCATACTTTAGTTTTTGTCAAGCGGTGGCGGTCAGCGAAGTTTCTTCGGACTGTTTTGCTGTAGATACGTGGGCTGGCGATGAGCACGCCGGATACTACGATGAGAGTGTTTATTCAAAAGTAGTTGAGGAGAATAGAAAATATGCCTCTTTCAGCACTTTGCTTAGAAAGACGTTTGCGCAAGCCCTTGAAGATATCGAAGATAAGTCAGTAGATATTCTACATATAGATGGCCGACATTTTTACGACGATGTGAAAGAAGACTTTATTTCTTGGGTCCCAAAATTATCTGATCGCGCAGTCGTTTTGTTACATGACACAGAGGTCAGAGAAAGGGATTTCGGAGTTTGGCGATTTTGGGCTGAAATTGCTTCTGAACACCCTTCAATCAATTTCCCTTATGAGCACGGGCTAGGTGTGCTTTTTTGGGGCAAGCATATCCCGGACGCTTTGGCACCATTTTTGTCTTTAATTGCAACTGAGGATTCCCGCGCGCTCATAGAAAATTACTTTCAAATGGCTGGAGAGGCTTTCTCCCAAAAAAAAAATAGTGATGAGCAGTTAGATATCTGGAAAGCCTCGCTTGCGAGTGAGCGCCAAGCCACAGAGGAATGTCGGAGACAAATTTCTTCCTTAATAGATGATATGCATATCACTAAAAATCAGCTTGAGGCTGTTAAAAGCCATTTAATGGCGGCAAGAAAAACTCCGCTCGTTGGGCTAGGTCACTATCTAACTTACTTCTTTATGAGCAAAATCTCCGGCGCCACTTCAAGGAAGCTTCCTAATTTCAGCAAAAGGGCCGCGCGGAGCGCCGCAAAGCGAGACCCTAATCGTGACATTTTTCTCTAGGAACCCACTTTTCACTTGATTACTGAAGTTGTCCAATAATTACATCGGACTTACAATGACCAGAGATAAAATTGCAATATACACCGTAATCATTGGCGACGGCTATGTGCTTCCACCAGTAAATCAAGATCCTGAGGCCGATTACTTTTGCTTTACTGACCAACCTAATCTTTATTGTAACGGTTGGGAGTTAATACGATGCGATCCCATTCTTCCAGTTGACCTGCCGCGCAGTTCGCGAGAGCAGAAACTCAGACCACATCGTTATCTTCAATCTTACCAAAGATCGATATATGTCGATCCTAGTGTCCGCTTGACAGCGTCTGCGGAGGAAGTGTGGCAATACCTAGTTCCCGATGATCGTATAGTTCTTGGTTGTTTCTGGCATAGTTTTAGAGAGACCTTGTCGGATGAATTTGACGCAGTGCGTGCCGCTGGCATCGAACACCCGCACATTCTTTCGGAGTTACACGATTTGATCGAAGCCCGGTACATTGACACTCTATCATCGAGGCCGTTATGGGGCGGATTCCTTGCCCGTCGACATATGTCGCCGTTGTGTGTTGAAGTAATGGAGCAATGGTTTGCCTTCGTGCTGCGATACTCACGACGCGATCAGTTAACGATGCCCCTCGCCGTCTCACAACTTAAAGATGATTTAATCTTCATAAGAAAAGAAGAAATACTTCACTCCCCCGTTCATAGATGGCCTATTGAGGGATACAAACGTCCGGATCGATATTATGTTGGCTACGGTACTGCCAAGGAACAGGAGGCGGTTCCAACTGCGAAGAACGCGCTCTCTTTATCCGATGTTAAGACAAAATTCAGGGCAGCGTTAAAGCAATTTAGTAAATGGTGAAGATATGAGAATACTAAGGCGACTTTGGGCTAAATTACCAATAGAAAGTTCTCCTCCCAGGAGCGCGATCAGCGAAGAAGAGGTTCAAACAACCGACGACCCGTTTGAAGGATCTGGTTTCGACGAGCAGGCTGGACTGCACTTTAAGAATGTAGATGGGGTTTACAGCAATCTGCTTCCCGCACATAAGGTGTTCGTAGCACATGAGCGTCGATTGAATCTTTATAAAAACGGGTTGGATTCAAGGATCCGGCAACTGTTATGGGATTATCGGATAGAGGAAACGATTTTGCGTCCGGGCGATGTAATCGTTGACGTAGGAGCTAACAACGGTGAATTTGGAATATGGGCGACCGAACGTGGTGCTCGGTATTTTGGGTTTGAACCAGATCCTGTCGCATTTGCAGCCTTGAAAAGGAACGTGTCGACTCAGCAAGTTTTCGAGTGCGCGCTTAGCAATACTGAGGAGATACAATCATTCTTTTTGGCAACTAGTGAAGCGGACTCGAGCCTTTTCAAGCCACAAAACGCCACGAATGAAATAAAGGTTAAGACGTTAAAATTTGATACGATTGCTTCCACTTTTATCAAGGAGCCGTTCATTCGTCTTCTGAAGGTAGAGGCGGAGGGTATGGAACCTGAGGTGCTCCAGGGCGCTGCAGATAATATTCATCGAGTTGAGTACGTTGCGGTGGACGCTGGACCAGAGCGTGGAGGTGAAAGCACGGCTGTTTCAGTTCTCAATTTTCTTCACGAACGAAATTTTGAGATTTTGGATTGTTTTCTTTTCAGGGGCACATTTTTACTCAAAAATAAAAACCTAGTACTACAAGCTAAAGGTGCTGAATCTTGACCCGATCACTGATAATCTAGGCCAGTTAAAGCACCATCTAAGAACCGGACGACGACATATCCTGGTAGCTTAGTGAGCCAAGTGCACGGGATCAAGAGTGTCCCCAGAAACTGGCTGGAAACGGGAATGACGACAAGTTCAGGACATTGACACTCTCCGATCTTCGATCTATTTGGCGTCAATGCCGGATCGGTGGCGTCGCAGATATGCGAAGGCAACATGAAAAAAGCGAAATCCATCACTACACATATACGTGATCGTTTCGTTTTGCGCGAGCGATAATTGACTGGACAGCAATTCAGCACCGTCAGACACCCAAGGAACAAATCAAGGATGTTTCAGTGATAGGATCTTTTTTGTCGCCAGACGACAAGAAGTTGCTTGTGCGACTCTTTAAAGAAAATTTCAAAAAGCACGTTGGTTGGTATTCCCTAGCTATTGCCTCAATGTTTGTCGTTGCTGGCACGACGTCTCTCAGCGCGTGGATTATGCGCGATATCGTCAATAGCGTTTATCTGAAACGTGGTTTCGACGTCGTGCTTGAGATCGCATTTGCGGTCGCTGCCATCTTTATCGTCAAGGGCATGGCGACCTTTGTCCAGAGCTACTATCTGAGCAAAGCGGGCAACAGTATTGTTGCTGAGCAACAACGAAAAATTTATGACAGACTCCTAAAGCAAGGCGTTTCTTTTTTTCAGAATATGCCATCTTCGGAGTTGCTCGTCCGTGTGACCTACAACGCCCAGTCAGCACGTAGTGTCATAGACACCGTCGTGACGTCGTTCGTTCGAGACCTATTTTCCTTGCTCGGTCTAATTTTCGTAATGTTCGCTCAGAATTTTCTGTTGAGCGCAATCTCGATGATTATCGGCCCAATAGCTATCTTCAGCGTCCGCCTAGTGCTCAAACGTGTGCGTAAAATAATGGAAGCGGAGCTTGCTTCCATTGGCGAGATTGTCAACGTCGTACAAGAAACAAGCATAGGCGTGCGTGTGATCAAGGCGTTTTCACTCGAGAAGCTTATGCGCCAACGCATGGACAAGGCGGTTTCCGACGTCGAGCATCGTTCTAACGGTATTGCAAAACTTGAGGCAGCAACAAGTCCGATCATGGAAACGCTATCGGGCCTTGCCATCGCCGTGGTAATTGCGGTTTCGGGCTACACCGTGCTCGAGAAGGGCGGCTCGCCAGGGGACCTGATGGCCTTCATCACCGCCCTGCTCTTGGCCTATGAACCAGCTAAACGTCTCGCTCGTATGCGAGTTCAAATTGAAGGTGGCATGATCGGCGTTCGCATGATGTTCCAGGTACTGGATGCGCCGCTGACGCTCACTGAAAAGAAGGATGCCCTGCCGCTTCCCAAGGCGAGTGGTGATGTGGAGCTCAAGAACGTAAGCTTCGAATATGTTGCGGATCAGCCGGTTCTGAAGGACGTCAGTGTTCTCTTCGAGGGTGGTAAAATGACCGCCTTGGTCGGCCCGTCCGGCAGCGGCAAGTCCACCATTATCAATCTGATGATGCGTCTTTACGATCCACAAGACGGCGCGGTCGAAATCAACGGCATGGATTTGCGCGATGTTTCCTTCGCCAGTTTGCGTGAACACGTATCCTATGTCGGTCAGGAAACGTTTCTGTTCTCGGGAACCGTTAAACACAACATTTCCGTCGGACGAGACAATGCGACCGACGAAGAGATCATCGCCGCCGCAAAGGCCGCCAATGCGCATGATTTCATCATGAAAATGCCGAACGGCTATGACACGAAGCTCGGCGAAAACGGTTCCGGCCTGTCGGGTGGTCAGAGACAACGTGTGGCGATCGCCCGCGCGATGTTGCGTGACGCGGACATATTGATCCTCGATGAAGCTACGAGCGCACTGGATTCGGAATCCGAGGCCCTTGTCCGCGATGCCTTGGAACGTCTGACACTGAACAAAACGTCGATTGTCATCGCGCACAGGCTTTCCACCATCAACCGCGCAGACAAGATTGTGGTGATGGACAATGGCGAGGTTGTGGAACAGGGAAGCCGGCGCGAGTTGCTCGCAACGGACGGCCTTTATAAGCGGCTTCACAGCATACAGTTCGACGCAGACGTCGCGTAAGTCAGAACAGGTCGGGCGGGGCACTCTCCCCGTCCGATAACGCTCCGTGCAAGGGCATCAGCATTGTCGCCGGCATTGTTGCAGCCTGCCTTGCCCATGATTTTCCGCTTTCCTCGTAGGTGCACTGGTACGATCGCCGTTCGTTTGGCGTACCGGGAGAATTGTAACAATTGCTCATCGTTCGTAAGCGTCCGGTTAACTGATTTTCCGGCGAGGGGTGGTGTTTTCCGTGTCTACGACGCTATGATAACAACCTCAGCGTTTAGAGGTTGGGCTTTTGATGCGTGCGATTATTTTGCTTCTGGTCGTGGCATTTGGAACGCCGAGCTACGGTCAAGATTCAGCGGAACTTGGACCCAATACGGATGAGCATCCTTTCCAGTGTGGAGCGGCCTTTGCGATGATGGCGAAGGTTTACCAAGGAGCTGGAGACGCCAAAATGTCCGCAGGCTACCAAACTAAATTCGACAAGCTGGCTACTCAGGCGGAAAGCATTTTCGAGCGATCTCGGCGATCAAAGAGCGATGCAGAAGCCTACATGCAAAAGCATGTAGACTCTTTGGCTGCTGTCGCAGAGAAAGACGCCATGCTTGTTATTAATTTTGCCCGAGTTTGCGACCAGCGATTTGCTGGTTAAGTGGGTTAGGCCCTGTTGACAAAGTTCTCGATCATCGGAAAGTTCCATCCCTTTATGGATTGGGAGGGACAAGTTGCCAGCGCCTTTGGAAGTTTTCGATAAGTATCGATCTGCGCTTTT
Organism: Agrobacterium sp. CCNWLW155; assembly: GCF_036888815.1. Lineage (NCBI taxonomy): Bacteria > Pseudomonadati > Pseudomonadota > Alphaproteobacteria > Hyphomicrobiales > Rhizobiaceae > Agrobacterium > Agrobacterium sp. CCNWLW155. The sequence continues at coordinate 96,495 of NZ_JBAKFW010000006.1, read as the reverse complement.
GACAAAGCCGTTGTCGGCGGTTTGGCGTGGCCATGGCTCAACAATTTTCTTGGAATTTGGCCGCTTATCACCCCAAATGAGACGCGACGGTACTGCCGGAAATTCACAGGGCGACTTCACGGTCATGATCGAGTGGAGTTGGCGGGTTGAAAATGAAAACTCGATTGTGTGCGGAAGTTGGAGCGACGAAAACGGTTGGGAAGAGATTTTTCGGTCGCTTATCGGTCGTGACGTTCAAAATGTATCGTTATTCGGACGACTTCCAGAGCTCTCGATCGAATTGGCAGGCGGGCTTTGTATAGCTTCGTTTATGACCGCGGACGGCCAGCCTGGTTGGACCATATTTGACCGTTGCTCTGAGCGTCAGAAATCTGCCTGGGTTGAGGTTCGCGATGGCGAGATTTGCGAGACTTTGGACACGAAAGCCGACCAGCTGCAATTGACCCCGATTCCAAAATCGCTTGAAGCGTGATTCAACACTGCTTTTTAGGAGGCGGTTTTGGAACGAGGCGATTTGAGTGATGCAGAATGGCGGATAGTTGAGCCGCTGCTGCCGAGAGAGCGGGGCCGCAAGTTTCGCCCATCGCATGACAACCGCCGCTTTTTGAACGGGATGCTTCACGTCCTGCGCGTTGGCTGTCCCTGGCGCGACATGCACGAGCGCTATGGAAAGTGGAATTCCGTCTATGTGCGCTTCCGCCGTTGGGCCGAGCAAGGCGTTTGGGATGCTCTCCTTGAGACCCTGGTCGAACTCGGGCTGACGGATGACTGGCAGCACATGATCGATAGCACCACGGTTCGCGGCCACTCTCAGGCTGCGGGCGCAAAAGGGGGACTTATCAGGAGGCTTTTGGTCGATCACGCGGCGGCTTTACGACAAAAATCCACGCTCGCGCAGACGGTCAGGGACGCCCTCTCGGCTTCGTCCTGACCGGCGGCGAAGCATCGGACTACAACGCCGTGTCTGATCTGCTGGCAATACCGGTCGGCAAACCGAGGTTGTTCCTTGCCGATAAAGGCTACGATGGCGATTTCTTGCGCGAAGAACTGCTGATCCACGGGATCAGACCGGTAATCCCGCCGAAGGCCAACCGGAAGAACCCGCCTGCATGCGACTTTCGAGCCTACAAGGATCGAAACCGCATCGAGCGGAGTTCAACCGTCTCAAGCAGTTCCGCCGCGTGGCGACCCGATACGACAAAACCCGAAAATCCTTCTCAGCATTCCTCGCTCTGGCCGCCGCGAAGATATGGTTGCCATACTTTGTCAACAGGACCTAGCACTACTTTGGCAGATTAACCGTCAGTTAATCTGCCAAAGTAGTGCTAGCACGGGTGTACCGGCGAACGCATTTTTGGCAGGTCGAGAGATGGAATCTATAGGCCGCGTTTCATCTCATCGGCCATGATGCGGTCGATTATTTCAGGATCGCACTATGTGTCGATGAGGAACTCACGGATACCGCCGTCCCACGTCCTGATGTCGGCAAGTAGGCTTTGAAGTTCTTCGATGCCATTCTCAGTTAGACACTTGGTGCCATCTTCACTACCATCACTGACGTAAACCAGTTCGCCCTCGGAGATGTTGTCCGAGTTTGCGGTCACCTCTTCGATCAGTTCGAGGTTCTCTCCGATCATGCCGGCGACTTGGTTGAGTGTGTAGATGAACCTCGAGCGAGCCATCAGGAGGCCTCGCATCGAGCTTTTGCTGGCATCCAGTTCCAGGGTAGCAGATCTTCAAGTCGGTCTTTGGGGTGATCCTGGATCCGGGTCAGGACATGTGTCAGGTAGAGCTCCGGATTATGGCCGTGCAGTTTGACCGTTTAGATGATGGTCAGGATGTTGGCGATGCGCTCACCGCCCTTGTCCGAGCCGGCAAACAGCCAGTTCTTCCTTCCAATTCCGAGTGGACGCATGGCTCGTTCAGCGATGTTGTTGTCGATTTCGACACGGCCATCGTCGACGTAGACGCTCAAGGCCGTCCATCGCGACAGCGCATATCGCATCGCCTCAGACAGGCGCTGCTTCTGTGGCAAGGTTGAGAGCGTACTTTCTATCCAGCTCCGCAACTCATCCAGAATGGGCCTGGCGTGGTGTTGGCGCAGGGCACGACGCTCAGCCGACATGCCTCTGATGCGGTTCTCGATATCGTAGAGCGCGCCGATGCGCGACAACGCCTCGTCGGCGATCGGGGAAGGCTTCAGCTTGATCACGTCATGGAACTTGCGGCGTACATGCGTCATGCAGGCGGCCTCAACGATCTGGTTGCCGTAGAGTTTCTTGTAGCCGCCATATCCGTCGGCATGCATGACGCCGCTGAAGGTGGCGAGGTGGTCAGCCGGATGTGCGCCCTTGCGGTCAGGGCTATAGAAGTAAGCGATGGCACCGGGAGTGGCGGTTTGATAGCCACTGCCGTCAAAGACATAGACCCAGACCCTGCCGGTTTTTATCTTACCCCGTCCTGGGTGAGAACATCAACGGGGGTATCGTCCGTACGTATTCGATCAAGCGCGGCGATATGGGTCCTGATGAGCGAAACGAGCGGCGCAAGCAGGGCCGACACGCGTCCTACCCAATCCGCCATGACGGAGCGCGATATGTCTACCCCCAACCGGTCGTACATCTCGGACAGGCGGTAGAGAGGGATGTGATCATCGAACTTGGCGACCATGATATGGGCCAGCAATCCAGGCCCGGGCTTGCCGCGCTCGATCGGCAAGGTCGGCATCTCGCCAGCCACTGTCGTATCGCACTCTTTGCAAATCATGCGCTTTTCGACATGGCGGACAATCTTGACCGACGCCGGCACGTGCTCCAGCACCTGGACCACCCTGTCGGGCGCCTCTAGGAACGAGGTGCCACCACAAGTCGGGCAATTACAGGGAGGCGCATAGATCAGCTCTTCCGTTGGAAGCCCATCGGGCAATGGTTTGCGCTTCGGCTTGTCCGGCGCGTCATCCAACTCCGGCAAGGGTGTTTTCCCAGAGCGCAGTTCAGCCTCGGCACGGGAAGCCTCATCTCCTCCAGCATCATCTATCTTCCGGTCGATCTTTTCCGAAGAGTCGCCGTGCTGGCGATGGCGGAGCAGCTCCAGTTGCGCGCGAAGAAGCCCGATGATTGAATCACGCTTGATGACCTCGGCTTCCCGGCTCTCAAGCTTCGCCGCCTGCTCGGCGACCAGTGCGCGCAAAGCAATGAGCTCGTCCTGAGTGTCCAGCGGCGCTGTTTCCATATCCGCAAACCTAGCCGATTTGCCTCTTGCACGCCAGCATTAAGCCCCGGATGTCACTGCAAAATATGGCTTTTATCCTGTTCGAACAGGAGCGGACGTCCATGCGGGCCGGCGCCAGTCGATCCCTTCCACAAACATCGAGAGCTGCGCGTGCGTCAGGTGCGCGACGCCCTTTTTCGCCGTCGGCCAGGGAAAGTATCCGCGCTCCAAAATCTTGTAGAACAGGCAGAAACCTTGGCCGTCCCACCACAGAAGTTTTATTCGGTCAGCGCGCTTTCCGCGGAAGCCGAAGATTGCGCCCGAGCCCGGCACCTCCTTCACGACCGTCTCGACCAGCGCGGGACAGACCATCAATGCCACGCCGCATATCGGTCACTCCGCAGGCCAGATAGACCCGTACATTCCCCGATGGTCCGATCATGCCGCCTCCACGCAAGCGACCAGCGGGCCGAGCAGCTTCAACTCGACGTCTATCGGCACCTTCAGGCACCGACCGTTCCGCAGCAATATCTCGACGATCGCCGGCCTCGTTACCGTGGTAGACGCCTGACTTAGGCCAACCTCCTCCATGATTTCCACTGGAAGGAACACCGTGGGTCGATCCACATAGTTGAACGACCTCCGCCACACGCGGATCTGGCTGGGATGAACGTCATGCCGGCGTGCCACCTCACCAATGCGAGCACCCGGCTCATCCGCTTCCGCCAGTATCCTCAGCTTCGCCTCGTCCGACCAGCGCCGCCTGCGCTCGGTACCGGACATGATCTCCATGCGGGCCATGAAACTTCTTTGCTCTGGTATTAATGTCAGCACTAATGCTGGTTCTAATGCCAGAACATCGCCTGATTTGCCCGATCAGCAAAAACAGCTCACCGGACGCTCACCATCGTTCGGCACCACCTCTCTTTAAGGCCGGCGATGCGGGCGAACTCGACACTAATGGCCTTGGCAGACAGCGCCAAATCATGACAGCATCTGCCGTTTGAAACATCCGGGACCCTAGACGCAATGACGGCAATCGAAAAACTGGCCGAAAGTTTCACCACAGCGAGCCGCGAAGGTACAAAAATCACTATGGCGGCGTTGCAGGCGGAGGGCCTCATTCCCGGTGGCCTTGAAGAGGCTATCGCGATCCAGCGGGCTTTTGCTGAAAAATGGGCGGAACCGGTCGCCGGCTGGAAACTGGCGATCCGCCCGGATGGCGAGGCCATCGGGGCGCCCATGTTCGATTGCGTTCGGATCGATGAAACCAATCTCGCTTCTTTTCCTGAAGATGGCACCGAAGGCGTCGAGGTCGAAATCTGCTTTACGCTTTCCGCCGATATCCCCGCAGCGGCGGCGGGGCCGCTGACCAGGGACGACCTGATAGGATATATCGACAAGGTCCACCTTGGTGCTGAACTTCTCCGCTACAGGCTGGTGGAGAAAAATCAGGTGCCGTTTCCGCTTTTTCTCGCGGATCGCCTCGCCAACCACGGCTTCGTCATCGGCCCGGAAGTGGATAAAGGCATCGTGGACGTCTTTGCCGGAAATGGTGAGAACCTGCCGCAGCTTACCGTTACCGAGGGGTCGGCGCAGCTTTTCGACGCCACGGTAAAACATCCAAATGGTGATCCGCTCGCCCCGCTTGTCGCCTTTGCCAATGCGGCATTCAACAAGGGCGACATGCTCAAGGCCGGCAATGTCGTGACGACGGGCAGTCTCTGCGGTGCGATACCAAGCACACTTGCCGACGAGACGCAGATCACGCTGAAAGCGGTTGGTGCTTTCACGCTGTCCGGTCCGAAACCATAGGCCCCGGTCATTCGGGACGCCCCTTTTTTTGCCCCCCGCCGTCTTCATCCTGGTCGTGTTTTCCAATGCCTCCGGAAGGTCACTTCACCCGCCCGTATTCGCTCAGAAAATCGAGCAACGCCCGGATGCGGGAGGGAAGCGGCCCTCGCTGGCCGACATAGACGGCATGAAACATCTCCGTCTCACCCGTATCGAGATGATCGAGCACGGGGATCAGTCGGCCGGCGGCGATATCCTCCCTCACGGTGAAAGCGGCAAGACGCACCAGCCCGACGCCGGCAAGCGCCAGACGGCGAAGGCCTTCGCCATCGCTCACCTGCACACGTCCCGTCGCGGGGATGAGGACGGTCTTTCCGTCGTCCCGCAATGGCCACCCGTCGACTGACCGGGCATATCCAAACCCGAGGCGATTGTGATCTTCCAGATCGGCGATTGTTTGCGGCACACCGCAGCGCTCCAGATAGTCAGGAGCGGCGGTGATGATCATCCTTGTCTCGCCGAGTTTGCGGGCAACGAGGCTTGAGCTTTTGAGCGGCCCGGCACGCACCGCGACATCCATGCGCTCTGCGAGGAGGTCGACCACCTGATCGGTCTGGACGATATCGAGCGTGATGCCCGGATGCAGCGACAGAAAGCGTGGCAGGATGGGCGCAAGAATATGCGTTGCATAAGAAGCGCTGGTGTTGATCCGCACGCGGCCGACAGGCTGTTCGCCCAAGCCGGCGGCGCGTTCGGCCTCTTCGAGATCGGCGAGGATGCGGGTGGCCCTCTCGTAAAAAGCGCAGCCCTCCGGCGTGATCTGAAGCTGCCGGGTGGAGCGGATGAGGAGGCGCGCGCCCAGGCGGCCTTCCAGCCGTGCGATCAGCTTGCTCACCGCTGAAGGCGTCATGTTCGCCGCTGCGGCCGCGCGGGAAAAGCCTCCGAGTTCAACGACCCGCACGAAGATTTCCATCTCCCCTGCCCGGTTAATCTCAAGTCGCGCCATGATGACTTCATCTCACAAGTGATAATATTTTCGGCATTCTATTTCATTGAAGAGCCAGCGTCTATCTTCAGACAGCGATTGAAACGCATCACAATCTTCGTCTGCCAGATCACGACGGGATGGGAGGCGCGGCGCCATCAGGCGCCCGGCCCAGAACCATGCCGAAGCAACAAAGGAACACCCCATGGAATATCGCTATCTCGGCAAATCCGGCCTGAAAGTGCCGGTTTTGAGTTTCGGCACCGGAACCTTCGGCGGCTCCGGCCCGCTCTTCAGCAACTGGGGCAATTCCGATACTGCGGAAGCCCGGCGCCTGATCGACATCTGTCTCGAAGCCGGCGTCAACCTGTTCGATACGGCCGATGTCTATTCCAATGGGGCATCGGAGGAGGTGCTCGGCGAGGCCATCAAAGGCAGGCGGGACAGCGTTCTGATTTCAACCAAGACCAGCCTGCCGATGGGCGACGGGCCGAATGAGGCCGGATCGTCCCGCTCCCGGCTGCTGCGCGCGGTCGATGATGCCCTACGCCGTCTCCAGACCGACTATATCGACATTCTTCAGCTCCACGCCTTCGACGCCTTCACACCGGTTGAGGAAGTGCTCTCGACGCTCGATACGCTCGTCCGCTCCGGCAAGGTGCGATATACCGGCGTTTCGAATTTTTCAGGCTGGCAGATCATGAAATCGCTCGCCGTCGCGGACCGATATGGCTGGCCGCGTCATGTGGTCAACCAGGTCTATTATTCCCTTATTGGCCGGGACTACGAATGGGATCTGATGCCGCTCGGCGCGGACCAAGGACTTGGCGCGATGGTCTGGAGCCCGCTAGGCTGGGGGCGGTTGACCGGAAAAATCCGCCGCGGCGCGCCGCTACCCGAAGGGAGCCGGCTGCACGAGACCGCCAGTTTCGGCCCGCCGGTGGATGATGAGCGTCTCTACCGCGTGATCGATGCACTCGACGCTATCGCCGAAGAAACCGGCAGAACCGTACCGCAGATCGCGCTCAACTGGCTGCTCAGACGGCCCACCGTTGCCACTGTCATTATCGGCGCACGCAATGAGGAGCAGCTTCGCCAGAACCTCGATGCCATGGGATGGGAGCTGACACCCGCACAGGTGGCGCGGCTGGACGAGGCCAGCGAGACGACTGCTCCCTATCCGCATTTCCCGTATCAGCGGCAGGCGGGCTTTGCCCGTCTCAATCCGCCGACCGTAACACGTCAAACTATGCCGCTCTAAGGCGGGTCAGGCCGCCTGAACTGCAGGCGGCCTGACAGTTGTGGAGCCTCAGGCGGCTTTGTTTCCGGAGCCTGCTTCCACCCGGCCCGAAAACCAGTTCGCCAGGATTGCGCCGGAAATATTGTGCCAGACGCTGAAAATGGCGCTCGGAACCGCCGCGAGAGGCGAGAAATAGGCCGTGGCAAGTGCCGCGCCAAGACCCGAATTTTGCATGCCCACCTCAATCGCGATGGCCTTGCGTTTGGCAAGCGAAAGGCCCGTTGCCTTTGCCGCGAGATAACCGAGGAGATAGCCAAGCCCGTTATGCAGTACTACGACGGCAAAAATCATCAGCCCGGACTGGGCGATAGACGCCTTGGATCCTCCCACCACCGCCGAAACGATGAGCACGATGCCGATGACGCTCACGAGCGGCAATGCCGGAACGGCGGCCTTGACGAGACCGGGCAGCAGCTTCTGCAGGGCGGCGCCGAGAGCAAGCGGAACCAGAACGACCTTGACGATGCTGAGGAACATGGCCCAACCATCAACGGGCAGGAACTGGCTCGCAAACAGCCAGACGAGGAATGGCGTCACCAGTGGCGCGGCAAGCGTTGTTACCGAGGTGCAGGCAACGGACAAAGCGACATCGCCCTTGGAGAGATAGGTCATGACATTGGAAGACGTGCCGCCCGGGCAGCAGCCGACCAGGATGACGCCGGCCGCGACTTCCGGCGGCATGGGAATGATCCGGGTAAGCAGTACCGCCAGAAGCGGCATGATGAGAAACTGGCCGAGCACGCCGATCGTCACATCGAATGGCCTTTTGACGACCTCCCTGAAGTCATCGACCGAAAGCGTCAGCCCCATGCCGAACATGATGATCGACAGGAGCGTGACGATCCACGGTGCGATCTGCTTGAACGTATCCGGAAAAAAGAAGCCGAGCACGGCAAACAGGATGACCCAGAGGGCAAAGGTCTTGCCTACAAATGCCGAAACGGCTGCCAGCGTTTTCATGTCTATACTCCCTAATGAACACGAGACCCGTCTAGACTCCAAGGGGGTCGTGTCAAGGCCACTCCGTGGGCAAAGGGTCAGAACCGATAGGTCAACCCGACAACCGGTCCACTCAGCCGGGAATCAAAAACATAACCATCGTGTGAGTAATCCACATCGAGCACCTTGTAGCCCGCCGAGACCGACAATGTGTCGGTAAAGATGTAGTTGACCGTTGCGAGCGCTGACCAGGTAAGATCTGATCCCGCTCCAAAACCACCGATATCCACCTGTCCCTGAACGGACAGCTTGTCCGTCAGGCTGAAAAAGGCCCGCGCGCCGATGACCGGATCCACCCATCCGAAACTCTCCCTATGGCTGGCAGAAGCGCTGCCGATCAAGGGATGGCTGGCGGTGACCGCAACGTCATTGGAAATGTGCCAGAAGCGCGCACCGGCAAGCGCGTCGAGGGAGAATCCGTCAGCATCGATGACTCGGTAACCCGCCTGAAGGGTCGCCATGAATTCCTGTGTGTCCACATGTGCATCGATGGCGGCACCGGCCGGCAAGGTTGGTAAACCCGGAATTTGCAGCGCAGGCAACGGACCGGCCGCCTTGCTGTCGGTGGTATTGACATACATCAAATCGCCGGAAAGGACGAAACGGTCGTAACGCCCCCAGATATTGAGAAACCCACCGAAATTGAGATCATCCATGACATCTGAAAAGGATTTTTCCACATGGAGCGTCGGTGCACGCCGGAACGGCGATACGTTGCCATTCAAACCAGTCGCCCATAGATAACCCGTGGCCTGAAACGCCCAGTCGGTGCTGTCATCAACCTTTGCGGGCGTGGAAGCTACGTTGTCCGCACCTGCGGCTGCGGTTGCGGAAAAAGCCATAACGGCCGCAAAAACTGATAATTTTAGCAATGCCTTCTCCCCAATTAATCGCCCGTAGCTAAGCTTATTTGACTCTCGCCAACAAGTCCGATTTTCTATCATACGCTGTATCTTGCGCCGCGAGCACCGGAGGCTTTTCCATGCGCCTGAAGACCTTGCCGATTTTTTCCGCCTGTACTGCCGCAATATTGTCTGTCGCGACACTGACCACATCGGTTGCCGAAGCCTGTACGCGATTCGTTTATCTCGGCGAAAATGATCAAGTGATGACGGCCCGGTCGATGGATTGGAAAACGGATGTGGGAACCAATATCTGGGTCTTCCCCCGCGGCATGGAGCGCTCCGGCGAGGCCGGCCCGAATTCGGTCAAATGGACCTCGAAATATGGCAGCGTCATCGCGTCGGGCTATGATATTTCCACGACAGACGGCATGAATGAAGCCGGATTTGCTGCAAACGTCCTCTGGCTGGTCGAATCGAGTTACCCCGCTTATGACGGAAAAACTCCGGGCCTGTCGATCGCCGCCTGGGCGCAATATGTGCTCGATAATTTCGCGACCGTCGAAGAGGCGGTCAGCGCACTAGAGAAGAACCCCTTCACCATCGTGACCGACAATGTGCCGGGCGAAGAACGCCTGGCGACCTTGCACCTTTCCCTTTCGGATGCGAGCGGCGACAGCGCAATCGTTGAATACATCGATGGCAAGCAGGTCATCCATCACGGCCGTCAGTATCAGGTGATGACCAATTCGCCGATCTTCGACCACCAGCTGGCGCTCAACGAATATTGGAAGCAGATCGGCGGTACTGTCATGCTGCCGGGCACCAACCGCGCATCGGACCGGTTTGCCCGCGCCTCTTTCTACGCCAATGCCATTCCCAAGAGCGAGAACCCTGTCGAAGCCATCGCGAGCGTCTTCAGCGTCATCCGCAACGTCTCCGTTCCCTACGGCATCACCACGCCGGACCAGCCGAATATTTCCTCGACCCGCTGGCGCACGGTGATAGATCACAAACGCAAACTCTATTTCTTCGAATCGGCGCTGACGCCGAACATTTTCTGGATCGACATGACGAAACTCGATCTCTCGAAAGAAACCGGTGCGGTCAAGAAACTCGACCTCGGCCCCAATCAAATCCATATCTATTCGGGCATGGCGAATGAGAGCCTGAAGGACACCAAACCCTTCAAGTTCCTCGGGCTTTGACGGTGTCGATCTTGCCGCAAGGCAAGTAAGCGATTGGATTGAGATGGTGGAACGCGCCCGGCAATGATCGGAATCTCCCGGGTCAGGATTGGGTTTGCCCAATCTGAGAGCCTCTTCCTCGAAAGCACATTTCGAAAGGGCGCAGCCATCAATCCGGCGTCAACTGTCGCGCTAGGGAGGCACTCACCGTCCGGCTCCATACGTGGTGAGCACAAACGTCGTCAGCTCTGAGCGGGCTCCCACAATTCCACCGGATTGCCTTCCGGGTCATGTATCCTGGCGAAGCGTCCCACCTCCGAATCCCATTCGGCGCGGGTTTCAACCTCGATACCGTCTGCCGTCAGCTTCGCGATAAGAGCATCGAGATCATCCACCCGGAAATTGATCATCCATTGCTGTTCAGCACGACCGAAGTATTCGCTATTTCTGTCGAAAGGCCCAAAAATCGTCATTCCGGCCTCCTGATGCCACACGGATTTATGCAGATCGTCAATGCCGAGATGTTTTTCATACCATTCGGCCAGACCGGCAGCATCTGCTGCCCTGAAGAATACGCCACCAATTCCAACGGCTCTGGCCAAGACTTTCTCCCTCTCATAGATAACAGAAAGCATGCTGCGCAGTCGCTGCCAAAATATCAAGCAGAACGGCAGTCTTAGAGGCCATTAAGACCGGTGGAGCATAGTGGCTCTGCTCTGCCGGAGCGCTCTACCGGATCCAAAAGCGCTTTCTTCCCGCTTGCCCGTCAGCGTCGCGTGGCCTTTAAAAAACCTCTTGACCTGAACCATGGTTGAGGTCCTAGAAGTACTGTCACCTTGTTTTCGCAAGGCTCTTTCCATGCTCTTGAGCGAACAGTTGACAAAGGATACCCCATGGCTTTCCAGCTTCCCGACCTTCCTTATGCCCATGATGCGCTCGCCCCCTCGGGCATGTCCGAGGAGACGCTGAAGTTTCATCATGATCTCCATCACAAGGCCTATGTCGATAATCTCAACAAGGCGATATCAGGCACCGAATGGGAGAAAAGCAGCCTCGCGGACATCGTCCGGGGCACCTATGAGAAGGGTGCGGTGGCGCAATCCGGCATCTTCAACAATGCCTCCCAGCACTGGAACCACAATCTCTTCTGGGAAATCATGGGGCCGGAAAATCATGCGATCCCCAAGGTGCTGGAAGATGCGCTGACGCAGTCCTTCGGCTCGGTCGCGCTGTTCAAGCAGAATTTCGCCCTCTCCGGCGCCTCCCAGTTCGGTTCGGGCTGGGCGTGGCTGGTGGTGGATACCGACGGCTCGCTGAAGATCACCCGCACCGAAAACGGGGTCAATCCGCTCTGCTTCGGGCAGAAAGCGCTTCTTGGCTGCGATGTCTGGGAACACAGCTACTACATCGATTTCCGCAACAAGCGCCCGGCTTATCTCGAAAACTTTCTCGACAATCTGGTGAACTGGCAGGCAGTCGCCGCCCGTCTTTGATTTGAGCCCCACCGATCCGGCCGGTCCCGCTGCCTTGTGCGGCCGGCCGGATCAGGCGCAGCCGGACAGCCGCCGTCCGGCTGCAACTCCCTTCGAGCGTCTCAATGCCCTATGTCGTCACCGAAAACTGCATCGCCTGCAAATATATGGACTGCGTGGAAGTCTGTCCGGTCGAGTGTTTCTACGAAGGTGAGAACATGCTCGTCATTCATCCCGATCAGTGCATCGACTGCGGGATCTGCGAGGGGCAATGCCCCGCCGCCGCGATCCGGCCGGACACTGAAGCGGGACTGCATGCCTGGCTCGACCTCAATCGCCATTATTCCGGCATCTGGCCGCGCGTGCATGAGAAAAGGTCACCACCTGACAATGCCGACATCATGAATGGTGCTGCGGCAAAGATATCCATTTTTTCGAAAAATCCGGGAGCGGGCGGTTAGCCCGGCACACCATGTCTCATAATTTCAGGCTGATCGCCGGCGGCGTCGTCAATCACGCGCATATTCCGCTGAAAACTTGCGCGTCTCCCATGATCTCCCCGCGTGAATTCAAGGATTCGATGGCCGGCCTTGCCTTCACCGTGGCTGTGGCCACGGCCGCCCACGCCGGAGAGCAGGTCGGGCGAACAATCACCTCCTTCATGCCGCTCAGCACTGAGCCTCCGCTTCTGATGATCTCCATCGACGCCAGCAGCCGCATGGTAGATCTCATCGCCGCAAGCAGGCGCTTCTCTGTTTCGGCGCTTGCCAGAGGGCAGGAAGAAGTTGCCGACGTGTTTGCGGGAAAAGGCAACTTGCGGGACCGGTTTTCCATCGGCTGCTGGGATATCTGGCCTTCAGGAAACCCGAGGCTTGCCGATGCGCTGTTATCCATGGATTGCGAACTTGTCGGTTCCATCGATGCCGCAGACCACATCCTGTTTGTCGGCGCCATCATCGAATCGGTCTCGGACCCCTCACGCAAGGCCCTGCTCTGGAGCGACCGCTCCTATACCGGCACGGAGATAAGGAGCGAGCTCGATCCCGGAGCTTCCCCTCGGCGATCAGATACACAGCGTCTTTTCATCGGCTTCTAGCATTTCCACAAAGTGGCGATAACCCGGCAATCAGTTATGGGATTTTTCGCAACCCGGCGGAAGACCGACAGCGACGGAATACCTGTCGTCGCGGATTTATTACCGAGCCTTCAGGCATATTACCGTCCTGTCGTCGCTGAATTCGCTCGTTGTCGATCCCTTCACCGACGGGTAGTCGCTGAGCTTGTGAAAATCTGCTGCCTCGACGCGGGCGAATTCCGCTTCCCAGTCTGTGACGTCGGTGCCGGTTGGCAATGACAGATAACCATCGGAGAAGATTTCGAGGCTGGTGACCGTATCCTTGGCTAGGGACAGATCGACCGTGCCCTCCCCTATCACCTCTCCGCCATTGACCGAAGCGTACCCGAGAACATGGCCCTGTCTGTTTGCATAGTGTGGCTGGACACGAATGCCGCCCATCAGAAACTCTTCGACGGCTTCGATATCGTTTTGAAGACCGCTTGCGGCAGCGGCGGCGACAATGACATTTTCTGCCTCGGGCATAGTCATGATGCCGGCTTTCACAGCCGCGTGCAGGCCGGAAAATATGGTGGCTCGCGTTTTCGCTTCCGCTGCATCACCGTCTTCAAGTAGAGCGAATAGCTGTTTAAAGACGTGAATGCGGGCCGACGTGCTGACGCGGTCTATGAGCTTGGCATGTTGCAGCAACCGGGTGCCATTGATACGCACGCCGGAATCGCCAGCCAAAAGCAGCCGAAAGCTGTCGCCCATATCGACCACGATTGCGAGAGTAGTGGACGGCGGGTGGTTCGCATTGATGCGCTGCGCCTCCCTTTTCAGTATATCGCTGATGGTCTGGAATAGCGCAGCGGCCTCACAACTCTGCAAGGTGTCGTTAATGCTCATCTCTGCCACAGCATTTGCGGCGGCAAGTGCGGCGATGCGGCCGGAACTTAGTCCGCCGTAATTCGCTCCGGTCGGGTCGGTGGCGCCATCGAAAACAGCGAGAACGCGTCCCGGAAGAATGATTGCCGCATCGTCCCCCGGCGTTGCCGCGTTCTTGTATTTCGATTGCGAAAAGCTCGCGATATTCATAGTGTCTGTTCCTTGCAGAGAGGAGCAGGCGACGACACGCCGGTCGCCGCTGCTGTGGTCTTTTATGATATGGTCAAGCGGTCAGACGAAGGATGCTTCCTTGTCTTCCGACAGACGGAAAACAACGAAGACGCAGATACCTGTACTGAGCAAAAGAACGGTCGACAGCGCCGCTGCCGTGCCAAATTCCCCGTCAATCACCTGAATATAGATGAGGACCGGCATGGTAATCGTGCGCGCGGTATAAAGGATGAGCGTCGAGGACAGCTCGTTAATGGCGGTGATGAAGCTCATTAGCGAACCGATGATCAGGCCGGGCATCATCAATGGCACCGTCACAGAGAGGAAGGTCTTTGCAGGTGAAGCCCCAAGATTAACCGCCGCCTCCTCGATCGAAGGCTTGATCTGCCGGAGGATCGATGTTGTGGATCGGACGCCGTAGGGTAGCCGACGGATAAACACCAGAAGGATGATGATGAGCGCCGTACCGGTGATATCAAAAGGCGGATAGCGGAACGTCGTGACGTAACCGATCGCCATGACGACGCCCGGAATGAGATAGGGTACCATCAACAGCAGATCCAGCGAACCGGAGACGGCGTTGTCGCGCCGAACGACGATGAAGGACAAGAGCCCCGACACGATCGCAATAAGGACTACGGCAGCCAGTGCAAAGGTGAAGCTGTTGGCGATGGCCTGCGGGGAATCCCGCAGAATGCGGGCATAACTGTCCAATCCGAAGCCGCCGGTAAAGACGGGGCCGTTGGTTGCGAGGAACGAGGTGTAGATTACAGTGAGCGACGGCAACATGGCGATGAACACCACCAGATAGCAGAAGCCGTGCACGAGGAATGATTTCAGCGGACGCATCGACTGCTTGACCGGTCGGTTGGTCAGTGAACTGGCGTAACGGCGCTTGGCAAGAATGTGCCGCTGCAACAGAAGTGCGGCCATGGAAATCGCGATCATTACCATCGAAATCGTCACAGCCATGGTCGGCGTGCCGGCCATCTCTGAAGTGTATTGCGCATACGCTATTGTGGAAAGCGTTCTGATCCCTTTGCCGAGGATTGCCGGCGTTCCAAAGTCGGCGATCGATAGCACGAAGCAGATGATCGCCCCGGTGCTGACTGCCGGAAAGACCAAGGGCAAGGTGATTTTGCGGAAACGCTCGAATGATGTGCAGCCAAGGTTTTCGGCTGCATCCTCATAGGATTTGTTAATGGTGTTCAAAGCGTTCTCCGTCATCAAATAGATGTACGGAAAGAACTTCAGGCTAAAGACCATCACGATGCCCGGGATCCCATAGATCGTCGGCAAAGAAATGCCGGCGAAGGACAACAGGTTGGTGACCGCACCATTGGCACCGAACAGCATGATCCAGGCATAAGCACCAATGAAGGGCGGCGCGCAAAGGACCAGCACCGCGAAGGTGGCGATGAAGGTGCGTCCCTTGATGCGATAACGGGACGTGCAAAAGGCAAGCGGGACACCGAGAAGACACGCACCAAGCATGCCCAGCACGCCGATCAGCAGCGTATTCCAGAGTGCGACGGTATAAAAACGCCGCGTGAACACCTCCGCATAGTTGCTGAGCCCGAATGCACCGGTTTTGGCATCGAAGAAACTGATAAAGAACACGCTGAAGATCGGCAGGATCAGGAAGATCGCCAGCAGGATAACGGCAAGTACCGTCACACTTGTCCAGAAACCCGGCAGCCGCAGCTGAAAACCTCGTGGCGTTGAAGTCACAGTCATATCCGTCACGACAGGCGCTCCCCGGTTACACCCTCACCGAACAACTGTGAAACGCTCGCACACCAGGAGAACGTCGTTTTCTCATTCGGTTGAAGGGCGATGATCTCTGGCGATGGCTTGGTAATTGCCTCGATCTCCTCACCCGACGAGAGTACGGCCGCGACATTCATTTCCCGACCGGTGAAACTGACCTGGCGTATGGTCACCGGCAGTTCGATGCGCTCGTCAACAGCGTTCGCAGAAGGACCGACGGAAATCGCCTCGGGGCGGACCGCAGCGACGATCTTCCGTTCCGGCGAAATCGCATGGGCCTGCGGCAATGCAATCTTCTGACCGGAGATGGATGTTTGTCCGCCCGTGCGGTCAAGCGTCAGAAAGTTGTTCGCTCCAACGAAAGACGCGACGAAACGATTGGCGGGATTGTTGTAGACTTCCCATGGTGGTGCAGCCTGCTGAATGACGCCGCCATACATGACACAAACCAGATCGGACATGGCAAGCGCCTCTTCCTGATCATGGGTGACATAGACGGTGGTGATGTTCATGGCTTGCTGGATTTCGCGCAGTTCGCGCCGCAGGTCCACGCGGAGTTTGGCGTCGAGGTTGGACAGCGGCTCATCCATCAAAAGCACTTTGGGATTGATGACGAGCGCGCGCGCCAGGCCCACACGCTGCTGCTGGCCGCCGGAAAGTTCGTGCGGCATACGCTTGGCATAGGGAGCAAGCTGAACGATATCGAGGATCTTGCCGACCCGTTCGCGGATCTCGGCGGAAGACGCCTTGCGTTGCTTCAGACCGAAGGCGACATTGTCAAATACGGAAATATGCGGAAATACCGCATAATCCTGAAAGACCATGCCTACATCTCGCTTATGGGCGGGCACATGTTCGATCGCCTGCCTTTCGATGCTGATGCTACCGCTGTCCTGCTGATGAAAACCGGCAATCGTTCGCAAAAGCGTCGTCTTTCCACAACCGCTCGGTCCTAGAAGCGTGAAAAACGATCCTGATGGGATGGAGATATTGATGTCGGAAAGGGCAACGACATCCCGGTAACTTTTCTTGATTCTGGTAATTTCAACGGCGGCCATGTGCTGCTCCATGACATATCCTGCGCGGCACGCGACCACGGCGGACGGAACGAAGATGCGGATGTGAACGACATAAGCGGGGGACAGTGTCCTGACGTACCGCCCCCCTGCAATGTTCTTACTGGACGTCGAGAAGGATCTCGTTCCATTTTTCCATCAGGCGCGAGCGGTTGTCCGCAGCCCATTTGAAATCGTACTTCGCATCCGGGACATCTGACAGCGGAACCAGTGCCGCGTTCGCCGGAACATCGGTTCGGACCGAACGACGACCGGCTTTGACCACGACTTCCTGTGCTTCCTTGGAGACGATGAAATCGATAAAGGCCTTGCCGTTTTCAGCGTTCGGGGCACCCTTGACTAGTGCCATGCCGTCAGGCGCAATTGCCGTGCCTTCTTTCGGGTAGACAATCTCGACCGGAGCGCTGCCGAGCTTGTAGCGCAGGGCGGCATCTTCAAGCGTAATACCGACGGCCTGCTCGCCATCATTGACAAAACGCGGCACGGCGCCTGAAGAGGTGGATAGGACAGAGTTGCCAAGGATGCCGGTATAGATCTGCCAGCCCTTCTCCTCACTGTCGAAGTCCTGCAAAACCGTTGCCATCTGGATATAGGCGGAACCGGACTGATCGGCACGAGCCGAAGAGATCAGGCCCTTGTATTCAGGCTTGGCAAGATCGGCCCAGGATGTCGGAACCGGTGCACCTTTCAGAGCCTCCTTGTTGACTATGAAGGCCGTCACGACAGCTGTGAAAGGCACCCAGTTCGCACTTGGCGAAAAGGCGGAGTTTATCGAGGCAGCTTCGACAGGCTTGTAAGGTTCGAAAAGATCTGCAGAGAAATCGATCACCGTTCCGTCGACACTCCAGATCACGTCGCCTGCCGCCTTGCCGCTTTCAGCTTTGATGCGGTTCATCAGCTCGCCGGATCCGGCTTTGACAAGCTCGACCTTGGTGCCGGTCTTCTTTTCAAACAGGGGCAGCAACTCGTCCATAAGCTGCTGCGGCGCTGCCGAATAGACCACGACAGTACCTTCCGCCTGGGCAAGAGTGGCACTGGCCATGAATGCCGCGCCAGCAAAAAGGCGCGCAAAAATAGTGTGTGATTGACGCATAAGGAGGCTCCGTTTTTTGTTCCCTGACAGACGAGACGCTGCGACATGATTTTTTGCTGTTTTTCCCGTCGCGGCTCGTTGCCTAATATTTATTTTCTTTACGTAAATTAATAAGTCAAGCGTGAATTTTCTACCGAATTCGGAATGCGCTAGATCGCTGATAAACAACGGCATTATAACGAACGTCAGACTTCGTCCGGAACACTTGCTTCCGCTTAGGCTGGGAAATTTGCTGTACAATCACGCAGTTTGCGCTATTCATCCGGCGTAACGTCTCCCGGGAGAATGGTTTGATCGACCTCGGCTACAATGAGCGACGCCTGCTTGAAATCTTGCGTGGCAAGGGAGGCATGTCGCGCATTGAACTCGCGCGCGAGATGGACGTCTCCGCGCCAACCCTCACCCGCCTGACCGCCAATCTTCTGGAATCCGGCCTGATCCTAGAAGCAGAAGAAGCGCGCAGTGACGGCAAACGGGGAAAACCGTCCACTGCTATCGAAATCAATCCAAACGGGCTTTTCACGCTCGGGGTCTATTTCAATCCAGACGATCTGCGTGTCTGTATCGCCGATCTCAACGGCACGATCAGGCAGGAAATTCGGTCCGAGCTTGAAGGGTACAGTTTCGAGCACATTATGGAGATGGCCGAGACGGCTGCCCGCCAAGTGCTGGAAAAGGCTAAAATCAGAAAAAAGGATGTCCTCGGCTGCGGCATCAGCTTTCCGGGCCACTTCAAGCGCGATCGAGGCCATGTCTTTCGCATCAAACAGTTCGAGAGCTGGCGCGACATCGACGTCGACAAGGACTTCCAACCCTATTTCGATTTCCCGGTCTTTCATGAAAACGACGGCAACACCGTCATTCTCTCCGAGCTTTATTACGGAGCGGGCCGCAGTATCCGTAACTTTGCGATGATCTGGCTGACATATGGCATCGGCGGCGCCGTCGTGGTGCAGCGTCATCTCTATCGCGGCACGAACGGCAATGCTGGCGAGTTTGGTGGCCTGTTTCCAAAATCACATCCGCGTCCCTCCGGACAGGATCTTTGCGACACGCTTTCCGCCCACGGGTTGGATATCCGGCGTTTGAAGGATATCGATGAAAGCTATTGCGACCATCCCGCCGTGGTTACCTGGCTGGAAAGGGCAACGGACCAGCTTCGGTTGCTGGCTCTGACCGTCGCCCGAACGATGGATCCCGGCGCCATCATTTTTGGCGGATCATTGCCCGACTGGATTCTTGACCATATCGTACAGCGCATCGGGTCGCTGGAAATGCTTGGTGAGGATTTCTTCGTAGAGCCCCCGGAAATACGCAAATCGATGATGAGTGACCTGCCGCATCTCGGTGCCGCCAGCATACCGATCTACCGTGCCACGACGCCCAGCTATTATTCAGGCAGGGCGCTGAAGGGATGGGCTTAGCCGCGGTTAGTCGGTAGCCTTCCTGCCCGATAACGGATTAAGTTGCCGGGTGTCGGCACCCCTGACCCGACAACAATTTTTATGGGAGTTTTATCCAGGCTGAACCGGTGCAGGTCCCGTGACTTCTTCCGCTGAAAGCCTGCGCGTCTCCGATAATCTCCCCGCGTGAATTCAAGGGTTCGATGGGCCGGCCTTGCCTTCGCCGTGGCTGTGGCCACGGCCGCCCACGCCGGAGAGCAGGTCGGGCGAACAATCACCTCCTTCATGCCGCTCAGCGCTGAGCCGCCGCTGCTGATGATCTCCATCGACGCCAGCAGCCGCATGGTCGACCTCATCGCCGTGAGCAGGCGATTTTCCGTTGCAGGATTGGCCAAAGGACAGGAGGAGATTGCCGATGCCTTTGCGGGAAAGGCAAATCACCCGGACCGGTTCAGCATTGGAGACTGGGATACCTGGCCATCAGCAAGCCCGAGGCTTGCTGATGGCCAGGTATCCATGGATTGCGAACTTGTCGGTTCCATCGATGTCGCAGACCACATCCTGTTCCCGGGCGGCATCATCGAAGCCGTCAAAAATCCGCTGAGCAAAGCCCTGCTGTGGAGCGAACGCGCCTATTCCGCCCCTCCCTCGCGACAAACCGGGACGACCCTTATCGCCATGACCGGCAACTGCTAGAGAAAAATTGCCTGCTGTCGGCGTCTGTCGCCATTTGCGCGGGCAAAGATGCCAGGAGCGACACCGTTTCTTTTGCGGAAAGCGGTGCTGAATGCGCTGGCGGATTCATAACCGATCTCCTCCGCGATATGATCGAGGGACTTTACCCCGCGCATCAGCGCGTCTCTGGCAAGCGCCATCCGCCAGCGGGCCAGATATTCGATCGGCGCGCAGCCGAGCATTTCATTAAAACGCGCTGCGAAAGCCGAGCGCGACATGCCGGCGATCCCGGCCAGTTCGGCCAGTTCGGCCACGGTCCAGTTCGCACGGATATTGGCGTGCATGGCGGACAATGCGCGGGCAAGCCCGGGCAAACGCATCCCCTTCACCAGCCCCGCCGGAATTGCCTCGCTGCCCGCGTTCGGCCGACGCAGCACTTCAACCAGCAGAACCTCCAGCATGCGCCGGATGATCAGCTCTTTGCCCGCATCCTCGCGCACGCATTCTTCCGACAGCAACTCGATCAGGCGCGCCAGCCGGGATGCTCCGCCCGCGCCCGCCGGTACATGGATCAGGTCGGGCATCAGCGACAGCAGAAGCGCGGCATTGACCCGCTCGAACATGAAGCTTCCGCCTAGCGCGACAAAATCAGGCTCCCCTTCCTGTTCACCATGCCGCACCGCCCGGCCCTGCGGCTCGACCGGAATAGAGTCGACGTCGGGATCGCTGCAAAGCGAGAAGGCGGGCGTGGAGGGTAAAAGCAGGAAATCACCCTTCGTCAACCGCAGGGGCTCCCGGCCATCGATCATGACCCATGCCGCACCGGCAAGAACGACGGCAAAACCCGGCGCGCCATAGGCGCGATAACGCACACCCCAACGGCCCCGGCCGGAGATTGGCTTTGAAACGGCGGCGCTCGGCCGCAAGAGATCGATGATATCGCTAAGAGGATCCACTGTCTGGACGATCAATAATGAATTACGGTGCCCAGAGCATACATCATCCAAGACACATCGTCTATGTCAGGTCATATCGAATAATGGAGACTTATGATGACCAAGACGATCCTCATCACCGGCACCTCATCCGGCTATGGCAAGGCGACCGCCGAATTTTTCCTCTCGCGTGGCTGGAATGTCGTTGCGACCATGCGGCGTCCGGATCCCGATCGCTTCGGCGGCAATAATGACCGGTTGCGCGTCCTGCCGCTGGATGTGACGGACGGGCAAAGCATCGCGGCCCTGATCGATGCGGCAGGTCCGGTCGATGTGCTGGTGAACAATGCCGGCATCGGCATGGTCGGCGCTTTCGAAGCAACGCCAATGTCGGCAATCCGCGCGATCTTCGACACCAACAGCTTTGGTGTGATGGCAATGACGCAGGCGATCATTCCCCAGATGCGAAAGCGCCGGTCCGGCGCGATCATCAACGTCACATCCAGCGCCACGCTCGCGTCCTTTCCGCTCGCCGCCGCCTACACCGCCAGCAAGCAGGCAATCGAAGGTTTCTCCGGTTCGCTTGCCCATGAGCTCGGTCATTTCAACATCCGGGTGAAGCTGGTGGAACCGGGCTATGCACCAACCACCCGTTTCACGACAAATGCCATCCTTCCGCTGGAAGAGCTGCTGCCGGACGATTACATGGACTTCGCAGGCCCAATTCTCGAAGGCTTCGCCAAACCGGCCATGACGACCAGCGAACAGGACGTCGCCGAAGCGATCTGGAGCGCCGTTCATGATGTGTCCGGCCAGCTCCGTTTTCCCGCTGGCCCTGACGCAATTGCGCTGGCTCAGGCGGGGTGACGTCCGATAGCGACTTCACCGTGTGGCGATAGCGTCGAACAAGCGAAGGACGTGCTTCGTCGCTTGTTCGACGGTAGCGACGGCGCCTTCAAGGCGCTCGTTCATCGTGCCCATGCTTGCCGGCATCCATCTTCAGCCAGCTGGCGAAAGCTTCGACCTCATCCGTCTGGATCGCACCGACGCCGGCCTCGGCGAGTGCGCCCCACACCGCCTCCGGTTCTTTCAGCGCCCGCGTATCGTTGAAATCGAGGCAATGGGCTACATCCAGCGTGTTGATCCACAACCGGATATTCTGACGCTCCATCTCGGCACGGCCTTCGGCCAGATCGGCAATATCGGTGAATTTCACCTCGATCATCGGCGCCTTCAATGCCTCGATGCGGCGCAGATCCTCGGCAAACCTGCCCTTTCTCACCGGAAACATCGGCATATGCGGGATCTTGCCGAACCAGTCCGTGTCGAGCACCTCGAAACGGCTGGCCTCAGGATCGATATCGGTCTTCACCAGCACCTGGTCTTCAACACCGAGCCGCAGCACGGTTTCCATGACTTGCGGCAGATCGCGGGTGAATTTGATGTCGATATTGACGGTGATCTTGCCCCGTGCCTCTTCCAGCAGTTCTTCCAGTGTCGGCACACATTCATGGGTCACGTCAGCCGCATCGCCACCCGCGCCGGCCTTCAGCTTTGCTGCGCGAACCACCTCGAAAGGCAGCGCGCTCACGGTCCCCTTGCCCGTCGTGGTGCGGTCGAGCGTTTCATCATGAATGACGACCAGCCTGCCATCGGCCGTCGCCTGCGTGTCGATCTCGATCATCTCGACACCCGCCGCAACCGCGGCCCGGACGGAGGCAAGTGAGTTTTCTGCCGTAGCAGTCCAGAAACCACGGTGGGCGATGGTCAGGATGGCCGGATTGTCGCGCGAGCAGAGTGCAAGCACATTGCAGGGATTGGAGGTATTGTGGGAGGTAGCGAGGGTTCGGTGCATGGGTCGACTTTCAGGTCTCATGGTCGGCTGATTTTGTCGCCTTCAATTAATACACATAAGGCGTAATATTTATGACAAGGGCTGGGAATAATGTCCCTGTGTACCAAAGCCCCGTGTTGCCGCCGCCCCGCACAGCCGTTATCCAAAGCCATGACCATGGATCAAACCCCGCGCCAGAGTTTCGACCGCCAGCCGCTTGCCAGCGAGAATGAGCGTCTTATTCTCGACATCGTCCGTCGCCACGGCCCCATTGCCCGTGCATCGATCACCGGCCACACCAACCTGACGCAGCAATCCGTGCACCGGCTGATCGAAGGCCTGCTGGAGCGCGAACTTCTGCAAACCGGCGCGCCGCTCAAGGGCACGCGCGGCCAACCGAGCCCGACAATCGAGCTGGTGCCGGAAGCGGCCTATTCGCTCGGCATTTCCATCAACACCGACTCCGTGGTGATCTGCATCGCCGATTTTCGCTGCGACGTGATTGTCGAGGAAAAACTTGATATGCTGCCGGAGGACCGGGAGGAGACGCTCGCCGCCTTGTCGCTGGCCCTCAAACGGCTGCTGGCCGAACACGGCGTCCCGCGAGAGCGTCTGCTTGGCCTCGGTTTTTCAATGTCCGGCTTCTTCGTGTCGGAAGACCGCGCCTTTAATGCGCCGGAACCTCTGCGCGACTGGTCGCTGATGGACCTGAAGCCGATCCTTGAGAAACGGTTCCGCCTGCCGGTCTGGCTGGAAAACAACGCCACCACTGGCGCGATCGGCGAAAGCCTACGCGGCGTCGGCTCCTGGTGCCAGACCTTCGCCTATCTGTCGTTCAATTACGGTTTCGGTGGTGGACTGATCCTTTGCGGCCAGCCTTTTCACGGCTTTCACGGCAATGCCGGCGAATTCAGCGGCATATACAGCCCGGACGAAGCGCCCAAACGTCCCGCCCTGCAATATCTGATCACCACCCTGCAGAAAAACGGCGTCGACATCCATTCGATCGAGGCGCTTTACCAGCAGTTCGACCCCGCATGGCCGGGCGTCGAGGAATGGCTGACCGAAACCATGCCGCAGGTGGACCGTCTGGTGGCGAGCCTGATCTCGATTCTTGATCCGCAAGCCATCGTCTTCGGCGGGCAATTGCCGCGCGCGCTGGGCCAGATGATGATCGAACGCACGCACATGCCCTCGGAGCGCGAACACCGTTACGGCGTCGGCCCGAAGGAGGCCAAACTGGTTCTTAGCGAAACGGTCGGCGATCCCTCTGCAATCGGCGCTGCGCTGCTGCCGCTCAGAGTCCGCTATTTCCTGTAGGCTGGCCCAAGCGGCCTGATGTAATCCCGCAACAATCATCACGGAAACGTGAGGCCAATTTGGCCCCCGGGTTTTTACGGGCTGGCAGCAAAGGCCCGATGGCAGTAAACATGATCATAATAATCATGTTTCTTGCGATATGAGGCGGCGCGTATATTCGCAGCCGCATCATGCGACAAGCCAATACGTCACCGGGTCGATTGATGAGCAAAGCCCTGTTACAGGTTCTCGATGCCGAGGAGGAAAGCCGCCTGATGCGGTTCTTCCGCCGGCGACTGCAGAACCGGGAAGATGCCGCCGATGCCATGCAGGAAACCCTGCTGCGGGCGCTGGAAGTCTCGCATGCCACGCTGATCGACAATCCGCAGGCCTATCTCTTCCAGATCGCCCGGTCCGTCGCCCGCCTGACGGCCATTCGCCAGTCGCGCGAGCGGCCGTTATTCGCCCCTTACGAAGCGGGTTTTGCCGTTGCCTGCGAAGAGCCGGGGCAGGAACGGATCGTCGCCGGACGGCAGCACCTGATTTTGATGGCACGGGCCATCGAGGCCCTGCCGAGACGCTGCCAGCAGGTCTTCGTGCTCAGCCGCCTGCATGGCCATTCCAATGGCGAGATCGCCACCCGGCTCGGCATTTCCCGCAACATGGTGGAAAAACACATTATCAAGGCGCTGCTGCACTGCCGTCAGGTCCGCGTGCAAATAAAAATGTAAACCTGCATCAGGTGTTCGCATCCTTTTTCACTCTATAAGGGAAAAGGAATACACATCAGCACGTAACAAACGGCAGATCAGGACATGAATGAGCGCCCGGACGGTCTGAAGGATGACGGCTTGACCGATGACGGTCTGGCCGAGGAGGCCGCGCTGTGGGTGGCGCGCATGCAATCAAAAGATGCGACGGAAGCGGAGCGCGCGGCGTTTCATGTCTGGCTGCGGGCCGATGCCGCCCATGCTGCCGCCTATGAGGAAATGCAAAGCCTCTGGGGAGAACTCGCCGAGATCGATCTTGCGCCGGCCGAGCGGCAAAAACGCCGAGGGGCCCGCCGGGCGATGCTTGCGGGCCTGGCCGGTCTCTGCCTCATCGGGCTTGCGGCGCTGTTTGCGGAAAAAAGCGGATTAAAGGACCGCTGGCAGGCGGATTATTACACCGGCATCGGCGAAACGCGCGTGCTGGCGCTGGAAGACGGGAGCCGTATCAGCCTGAATACCGACACGGCAATTGCCGTCCATTATTCGCAAAAGGAACGGCGCATTACCCTTCTTCGCGGCGAGGCCTATTTTGATGTCGCGAAAAATCCGGAGCGCCCCTTCATCGTGGAGGATGGAGCGCTGACGGCAAAAGCGCTCGGCACGCATTATTCGGTCCGTACCGGCAATGGCGCACTGCCGCAGGAAGTGCAGGTGGAGGAAGGCCGGGTGGAGGTGACGACAGGGGCCGAGGTCGCCGTGCTCACGCCCGGAGAGGCCGTGACCCTTGGTGGCGACGGCAGGCTGGTGCGCGCCCGCAAGGATGTTGCCAACAGCATGGCATGGCGAGAGGGCAAGCTCGTCTTTTCCGGCCAGCCATTGCGTGAGGTTCTCGATATTCTCTCGCAATATCGCCGGGGTCGTATCGTCATTCTCGATGAGGCGGCGGCGAAACAGCGCGTTTCCGGCATTTTCGACCTGAAGGATACGGATCAGGCGCTCACCATTCTCGAAGAAAGCCTTCCCGTTTCGGTATCACGGCTTTCCGGAATGCTGGTTTTCGTCCGCTCCAGATAAAAATAACTTTTTGCGGCTCCGACGTCAGGAGGCGACCCGCCTTTTCACTCTAGGCAATCAGGACCCGTTTCAGCGGGCGGCATGATCACGAGTGAGAGGGAATGACATGAATTTGGGCAAGCAGGCACGTGGCTGGTTCTGGCTGACGACGACGGCGATCATAGGCGGTATCGTCGCGGCAGGTCCGGGCGCCACGACCGCCAGCGCGCAGACACCGCCAGCCGCAAGTGGCGCATCCGCGACCGTCACCGTCTCCATTCCCGCGGGGCCGCTGGAAAACGCCATCCTCAGCTTTGGCCGCCAGGCCAATCTGCGCATGGTCTACCCCTCCGCGATCACCAGAGGCCACAGCACTGCGGGCGTCAAGGGCACGCTCAGCGTATCGGCGGCCGTCAGCGGGCTTCTCTCCGGATCGGGGCTGAACTATGCGCTGGCCGGCGGCAATACGGTTCGCATTTTCGATCCCGCCGGCCAGACCGGTGAAGGCGGCGGTTCTGCCGCCGCCGGCAGCACCCTGCTTGCGCCAATCACCGTGCAGGGCACCGGCCTTGAAGGCGCCAGGGGCATCATCGAGAGCAATGGCTATGTCGGCAAATCCGGCCGCACCGCCACCAAGACCGATACGCCTGTTGCCGAAACCGCGCAGTCGATCACCACCGTCAGCCGCAAGCAGCTCGACGATCTGAAGCCGCAGAACCTCTCCGAAGCGCTGAACTACACGCCCGGCGCGCGCATCGGCCAATATGGTGCGGAGCCGCGCTTCGACGCCTTCAAGGTGCGCGGCACCGATCTCAGCACCACAGGCATTTTCCGCGACGGCCTGCGGCAGGTCAGCAGCCAGAACGGCAGCGCCCGGCTTGAGCCCTATGGCGTGGAAGCGGTCTCCATCCTGCGCGGCCCGGCCGCCTCCATCTATGGCGCAAGCAGCTCCGGCGGCATTGTCGATATCATCTCGAAGCGCCCGACGGAGGAGACATTGCGGGAGGTGGAGCTGCAATATGGCTCCTATGGCCGCGTGCAGGGCGCTTTCGATCTTTCCGGCGCTGTCGATGACGAGAAGACCATGCTTTATCGCCTGACCGGCGTGGCCCGCGACGGACGTAACGAAATCAGCGCCATCAAGGACGACCGGCTGTTCATCGCGCCGGCCTTCACCTTCCAGCCGGATGCAGGCACCAAGCTGACACTGCTCGGCGAATATATGGACAGCACCACCGGCGGCACCTGGGGTTACATCAACAACTACGGCAACGACGGCAAATCAACCGGCGCGACGCCGGTCTATGGCGGCGATTCCCGTTTTAATGACTTCGAGCAGAAACAATGGCGTATTGGCTATGAGTTCGAGCACGAAATCAACGACAATGTTACCTTCTACAGCAAGGCGCGTTACTCCGGCCTTTCGGCCGACCAGCAATGGGTCTTCGCCAATTATCCCGGCATCACCATCGAGGATAATGAAGGCGTTTCCGCCGATAATTACCTGAAGACCGAATTCGACACCGGCCCGGCGAAACATACCCTGCTGACGGGTATCGACTTCAGCCACATGTCCTACACATCGAAACAGGGCAACGGCGCCAGCCCCTTCACCGACACCTTCACCTATGTGCCTGATGTGTCGCTGATACTGAAGCAGAGGATGAACACCCTCGGCATCTATGCGCAGGATCAGGTTGAAATCGATCGCTGGCGCCTGACGGCCGGCATCCGCCACGACTGGCTGGATACCGAATATCAGTCCCAGACCGCGGGTGCGGCAGCGGCTCCCACCTATGATGGCGATGAAACAAAAACGACGGGCCGCGCCAGCCTCGGTTATGTCTTCGACAGCGGCGTGATGCCCTATGTCAGCTACGGCACCTCCTTCGTCGCCAATCCGGGCGTCATCATCACCACGGGAACGGTCATCGGCCAGGCGCAGCCGACGGTCGGCAAGCAATATGAACTCGGCGTAAAATATGCCCTGCCGCAATATAACGCTTTGCTGAGCGCCGCCTTCTTCAATCTCGATCAGGACAATGCCACGGTCTACGAAACCTCGTCCGGCATCAACCTGCTGCGGCAGCTCGACCTGCGCTCGCGCGGGGTGGAACTGGAAGCGACCGCCTCGCTCGACAATGGCTGGAGCCTTATCGGCTCCTACTCCTATAACGACGTCGAAATCACCAAGCTGACGTCGGAAACAGTTGGCAGGCAGCTCAATTCCTCGCCCTACCACACCTTCTCGCTCTGGGCCGATTATGAATTCCAGGGCGGCGCGCTGGAAGGCCTCGGCATCGGCGCGGGCCTGCGTTACGTGGGATCGAGCTTCGGCGACAACCAGCACACGCCCATTCTCGACAATGAATCCCGCACCTTCGTCGATGCCTCGCTGCGATACGATCTCGGCAAGGCCCTGCCCTCGCTGGAAGGTGTGAAGCTGCAGGTCAACGCCACCAACCTCCTCAACGAGGTCAAGCAGGTCTGCACCACGGGCTTCTGCTATTACGACGAGGGTCGCAAGATCGTCGGCAGCATCCGGTATCGTTTCTGATGCTGCAGCAGAACCCCCTCGCAGCAAGACCGTCACCCGCCGCCGTCTTCGTGGCGGTCGGCGGGCTTTATGTCGGCCAGAGCGTCATTGGCGGGCTGACCTTTCTCGGTCTGCCCGCAGTGCTCAGAACCGCTGGCCTGCCGCTGGACCAGATCGGCCTGCTTTATCTCGTCGTTCTGCCCTGGGCGCTGAAATTCCTCTGGTCGCCGCATGTGGAGCGTTACCGCCTGCCGCCGGTCGGCAGGAACCGTTCGCGGATAATCGTCGGCGCGGGCATCGCCGCCTGCGCCTGCGGCCTCGCCACCCTCGCCTTCACCGGCCCTTCGCCGGTCTCCGTCGCAATCGTCATCCTGTCGGTGATCGCGCTGGTGACCGCGACGGTCGATATAGCCTGCGATGGTTATGCGGTCGAAACACTGGCGGCCGAACATCACGGCTGGGGCAATGCCGCACAGGTGGGCGGCTCCTATCTCGGTTCGGCCATCGGCGCGGGCCTTTTTCTGGTGCTGGTGGAGCGGTCCGGCTGGACGAGCGCCACGCTTGTGATGGCCGGACTGGTCATCCTGCTTGCCCTGCCCTTCCTGTTCGGCCCGGCGGCAAAAACGGTGGTGCAGACGCGGGATCACCTGCCCTCCATCAGAAACGCGCTGAAGCGGCGCGAGGTGCGCACCGGCCTTCTGGTCGCGGCCGTTTATGTCGCCGCACAGAAATGGGGGCTCGCTATGCTCGGCCCGTTTCTGGTCGATTATGGCTTTGATCTAGCCACCATCGGCGCATTGAATGGTGTCGGCAGCATGATTATCGGTTTCGCCGGTGCGCTGCTCGGCGGCACGCTGGTCAGGCTTTACGGCGCATCGCGGGTTCTGCTCGTCGCCATCTTCGTACAGACGGCGCTGCTCTGCGTCTTCGCCTATTTCAGCGTCCATCGCGACGTTTCGCAATGGGTGGTCATGGCGGTTGCGGTAGCAAGCTCCTCGGGCATCATGTCCATCGGCTTTGTAGCGCTCTACGCCTGTTTCATGGGCTGGTCAGACCCACGGCAGGCCGGGGTCGACTTCACCCTCTTCCAGTGCATGGACGGCATCGTCAGCATGGCGGGCGGCTTGGGTGCCGGCGCGATTGCCGAAAAATTCGGCTATCAGGCCTCCTTCGCGCTTGCCGCCATCGTTTCCGTGCTCGCCGCACCCTTCATATTCCTGCTGATGCGGCGGCAGAATTCCTGAAACGAGACCCTTTCGGGCGCGGCGGCATGACCGCGCCCGCACTGTCGCGCCCTATTCGACCACCACCGATAATGCCGAACCCGTATAGACCGGCCGCACTTTTACAGTGCCCGCATCTATCGACGTAAAGGTTCCGGTCAGGCCGTTGGCGGAGATAACGTCGAGCCGCGTTCCGGCGGCCGGTGCAGCGCCATCGAAAACGAGCTTCAGCGTTGCGCCCTCAAGCACCGCATTGCCCCTGATCCGCAACGGAGCCTTTTCCGCATCAAGCATCAGCGTGCCGCCCGTCTGCATATAGTCACCGCCGATGACAACGTCTTTGCCTGCCCTGAGCGAAAGCGCGCCGCCGGTGACCAGCATATCGCCGGTTCCAAGCGCATCGGCAGACGACGCCACCAGCGTTCCCTCCCTCAAAATGGTACCGCCGCCATAGCTGTTATGACCGCTGAGCGTCAGCGCCCCGCTGCCGGATTTGACGAGACGCCCTGCCCCGGCAATATCGTTCGTCCAGCGGTCTGCCGCATTGAACCCGCCGGCGGCGGCGTCCATGGTCACCTCGACATCGCCGTCAAACGCGCCGTAGCCACCGGCGGCGGCCACCAGATTGATGCGGCCCCAGCCATTGCTGTCATCGAGCAGCGGATAACCGGCCTCGATGCCGGTGGAAAACAGCACGGCGCGCCGTTCTGCGGCATCGAGATAAGGCAGGCGAGTCTCCAGCAGCACTTCCGCGCCCTTCGGCACCACCATCGGCGCATCATCGCCCACGGCTTTGTCGCGGCTGAAGGAGAACGTCATGCGCCGGCGATAATCCGCCACGTTCTTGGCAGCATCGGCAAAGCGGTCGGCATCCGGCCCTGCGCCATGGGCGAAATCGACGAGCGACTGCCCCTGCGGCAGGCGCTTAGTGAAATAGGCCTGCAAGGCTTCATGCGCCGCCTTCTTCACCTCGGCATTTTTCGGATCCTGCAACATGGCCGCAGCCATAGCGGTTGCCGTGATGCGCCCGCCGATCACGTCGAGCGGCGAATGCATGCCGGCGACGATACGGCTCTCGCCAAGTTCGGAGGCAGCCGTCAGCAATTCGGAAAAGCGCTCCGGCGCAGCATAGGCATAAGCGATGGCGGCGAGATAGGCGGCATTGGTGTGCCCGCTCGGGAAACCGCCATCCTTGCCGCGACCGCGGGTTTCACGCACATATTTCAGTGCCGGCACGATGACACCGGGATCGCTGTCATAGTTTTCGAATGAGCGGTCGCCGATCGTTTCCTTACCCGTCTCGATCACCTCGCCCTTGGCGTTCATGCGCCAGGGACGCGGTGAGGAATAGAAATATTTGGCCGGCGATGTCGTGCCTTCCGGACCGCGGATCACCTTCATGAAAGTGACGAAATCCTTCAGCTCGCTATCCGCCGCACCCGCCTCGGTGCCCTTGTCGTCCTCCTTGCGGGTGATGACCTCGTTCGGATCGAAATCCGCAGGCGTGTGATTGATCGTCGTCGTCGCACCCGCCCCTTCGCGATACCATGCGGCAAGCGGGCCCAGGCCGTCGATGACGCTGTAGCCCTGCGAGCGGCGGTCGTTCATATAGGCTTCGAAAGCGGCGGCGCGCGTGCGGTTCTCGCCGGTCACGGACAGGACGTAGCGCATGTTTTCCTGCCAGACAGCGGGATCAACGATCTTGACATGGCTGAAATCCGCCGGGCCATCGCCATTGGCGCCGCCATCGGCCCATTTTTCATCGCCAATCGTCCAGATGCGATTAAAACCGGAGAGGATTTCAATGATCGGATTATCCCGGTCGTCGTAGGCGCGGACGTCCTCGCCCTTCTCATTCTTGCCGGTCTGGTTGCGATAATTGTCGGCAAGCGGCAGCGGATATGTCGCGGCCGGTTCCGGCACCGTGATGGCAAAACCCCGCCCCACCGGTTCGACGGCATCGAAAGCCTGCGCGCCGGGAACAAAAAACAGCAAGGCGACCGAGGCGAGCAGGGTCGAGCGTGCGGAAAAGAAAGACGACATCTTCAGTCTGGCCATGACGAATCCTATGATTTTCAGCGAGTGACGCGTGACGAAAACAGGCGGCGCGACGTTCCGCGCGCCTCATCGTCAGGTTTAAACAAAGCATATTTCAGTTTTTCGATGGCCGACGGGAACGGCTTCTTGCGGCGGTTCCCTGGCGACGATGCGCGCCTCCGCAGGGAAACGGCGGAATATGCCCGGAGTATCACTCCGGGCATATCGTCCGACGGCTTCTCCATTCCGCCAGAAGCGGATGGCCGTGCCGTTATTTCTTGACCGCGACAGCCTCGTTGATCTTGGCGACGTCATCCTCCAGAACCTTGTAGGTCTGGTCGAGCGTCAATTCACCGACGATGAGCTGGCTCATACGCTGCACGACCTGCTGATACATGGCGCTGCCGCCCTTGGCGCGTTCGAATTCACGCGCGGCCTGCGGCACATTCTTCTTGTTGTCGAGGAAGACCTTCATCGCCGCCTTGGCGTTTTCGCTCTTCAGCTTGTATTGCGGATCGACGATCTCGGCACCCGTCAGGATGACATAGTTCTCGGCAATTTCCCGCTGCACCTTTTCGGAGCCGAGGAATTCGATGAAATGGGCGACATCCTCGGGATATTTGGTGCGCTTGAAGCCGACGATTGCGGTGCCCCCGGGCATGGCGTAGCAGCCGGCATCGCCGCAGGGCGCATTGATCGCGGTCCATTCGAAACCGTCGCCGATCTTGTTCTGGAACGGATTGACCATCCAGTTGCCGGCCAGATACGTCACGACATTGCCGTTGACGAACTCGTCACCCATGTTCTTGTACTGGGAACCGCCGGCCGCACCCCACATCTCCTTGGGGAAACTGCCGTTCTGCGTCCATGAAAAGAGATCGGCAATGTATTTTTTCGCCGCATCATCAGGGAAGCTGAACTTGCCGTCCTTCACATAGGTCGAGCCGTAAGAGAAGGCGCCGCCGGAAAAGCGGTGGCCGGAACGGTCCATGGTGAAGGGGATCTGCACGCCGGTCGCCTTGGCGACGCGGGCGGACGCTTCCACGATCTCGCTGAACTTGGCGGTCGGGCCGGGCAAGGGTTCACCGGCCTGTTCAAACAGCGTCTTGTTGACGAAAGGCAGGTTCAGCGTCTGCGACGCCATATAGCCATTGATTGATTTCGGGTCGTTGACATTGGGCAGGCGAAGCTGGTCGAGGCTGGAACCATGCAGCTTCGCAAAGGCTTTCGCATCCTTCATGTACGGCCGCATATCGAGATAATAGGGTGCGAGCTGCCAGTCGGTGATCTTGGCGATGTCAGGGCCCTCGCCCACCGCCAGCTGCACCGGCAGTTGCTTGGAAACGGCGTCATAGCCCGACGATACGAAATTGATCTTCACGCCGGGATTGGCCGTCTCGAACTCCTTGCTGAGTTCTGACATGCGCTGCACGTACCCCTGGTCGTCATCGGTAAAAAGGAACGTAATCGTGCGGGTCTCGGCCTGGGCCGTCGCAAGACCGGCGACGGAGGCCATTACGAGGGCGCTGACGCCCGAAAACAATTTCATCATGCTCATCCTCCCAATGAAAACATTTTCATAAATCGAATGGAAGCTCCTCTGCTTAATTCGATTTATGATGTTTTGCGACTTGACAGAATAAACGTCAAGCTGTTTGTTTTGGCGAAATCGCACAAATCGGCGCAGAAAAGCGAAAAGCAGGTTTGTGAAAATAATTTCATTATAGATCGACGGGAGGCGATCCATTATGACGGATGGAGCATTTGCGGCGAATGCGTCGCAGCCGACATATACCGTCACGGATGGCGAGACGGTGACCGCCTGGATCGTCTCCGATCTCGTGGAGACGTCGTTTCCCGGCATCGCAGCCCCCGCCGAAGACCGCGTGAACTATCGCTTCATCAATGGTTTCGTGGATGTGGGCGACCTGCCCTGCCGCAAGGCTTTCCAGGAAACCATGATCGGCCGCGATATCGCGCCCGATACCGGGTGGCCGGTGTCACACCTCAACCTGCCAGGCTCCAACCGCCGCGTCGAATTCACCGGCTTCTGGCATGTTCCGACCCACGTACAGCGCTGGCTGAAGGGCACCTTCCGCAGCGAGACCGCAAGGAAGGCGCATTTCCGGCTGCGCACCTGCGGCGGCGTGCGCATCTGGGTCGGCGGCGTCGAACAGGTCCGTTTCGAACCCTTTATCCGCAATGTCGAAAGCAGCCGTGACATCACGCTCGATCTTGCGGTGGGCGATAACGAGGTGCTGCTGCTCTGCGAAGATCTGGCGGAGCGCGACATCATCTGGTTTTTCGAACTTGAGGTCATCGATTCGGTGCCGCTCACCGTCGTGCTGCCGGTGCCGCTCGACCGGGAGGAGACGAAGCGTCTGGCCGCACTGGTGCGCGACGTTCACCCGGCGCGGGATGTATTTTCCGGCACGCCTCTCGAACTGGTCTTCGGCGCGGCCCCGGCAAACGACCTGCCGGTGCATATTGCCGTCAAAAGCCATGGCCACGAGCGCGCCGCGCTTGCGGAAGTGGACACCGTGCTGAAGGCCGGGCAATCCGCGCTGACGATCCCCGGAACGTCGGGCATTCCGGACGGGTATCACGGTGTCAGGATCACCATGGGTTCGGGAGCGGGGACGGTCACCCGCCTCATCGACGCCGCCTTCATGCATGATATCGCGCCGGAAGCATCCAATGCCGATATCAACGAGCGCAAAAAGGCGGCCCTCTCCTTCAGCGCCCGTTTCGGCGCCTGGCGCATCGGCCGCGCGCTGGCGATGGTCGCCACCGGCAGCGATGACATCGAGACGATTGGCGGCATCGTTGATGCGACGCTGCATTCCATCGACAGGCGCGAAGACTGCTCCGATTTCGTGATGATCCCGCTGCTCTGGCTGGTGCGCGCCTATGGCGACCGGCTGCCGGCCGACATGCGGGCGCGGATCGATGCAACGATCCTCGGCTATCGTTACTGGGTGGACGAACCGGGCAATGACGTCATGTGGTTCTGGAGTGAGAACCATGTTCTTTGTTTCCACACCAGCCAGCTGCTGGCCGGCGACTATTTGCCGGATGCCCTTTTCACCGCGTCGGGCCGCTCCGGCCGGCAGCAGGCGGCGCTGGCCGCCGACCGTCTGGAGCGCTGGTTCGACAGCGTCGAGGCGCATGGCCTCGCCGAATGGAACTCCGCCGCCTACTACCCGGTGGATTTCATCGGCCTTCTTGCCATCGAACATTGGGCGGGGCCGGAACTTGCCGCCCGTGCCCGCCATCAGCTCGATCTCATTTTCGAGATGATCGCGTTGCACACACTCGGCGGCGTCCCTTCCGGTTCGCAAGGCAGAGCCTATGACAAGGAACTGCGCGCCGGGCCGCTGACGGAACTGGCGCCCTTTGCTGAGGTCGCCTTTGGCAAAGGCTGGCTCAATAATGGCGTCGCCTCGCTACCGATGTTCTGCTGCGGCGACTACCTGCCGCCGGCGCATCTTGCCGCCCTCTCCCAGCTGGAAACCGGCCGCATGGTCGAGGCGCGGTATGCGCAGGGGCTGGAGCCCGGCAAGCTTGTGCTGTTCAAGAATGAGGCCGCCCAGCTTTCCACCGTTGTCGACCACAAGACCGGCCGCAAGGGCCACCAGCAGCATGTCATGGACATCAAGCTTGCCGGCCATCCGATGGCGCGGCTCTGGGTCAATCATCCCGGTGAAGACGATCCATGGGGCACGCAGCGCCCTTCCTATTGGGCGGGAAGCGGCATCCTGCCGCGTGTGGCGCAGCAT
Organism: Agrobacterium sp. CCNWLW155; assembly: GCF_036888815.1. Taxonomy (NCBI): domain Bacteria; kingdom Pseudomonadati; phylum Pseudomonadota; class Alphaproteobacteria; order Hyphomicrobiales; family Rhizobiaceae; genus Agrobacterium; species Agrobacterium sp. CCNWLW155. The sequence continues at coordinate 61,110 of NZ_JBAKFW010000006.1, read as the reverse complement.
CGCGATCTGGCCATGCTGATCTTCGACACGGACGATCACCGCAACGACTGGACCCATGCCTATCTCGGCCGCGACGGGCTGGACGAGGTGCTGATGGAGGGCAACTGGCTCATCACCCGTTCGGGCCGTGGCTTTGCCGCGCTTTATGCAACAAACGGGCTTCAGCCCATCACTGCCGGCGCCACCGCCAATCGCGAGATCAGATCACCCGGCCGCCGCGCCGGCTGGGTGGGCGTCATCGGCTGCGGCGACGGGCAAGCCTTCGCCCGTTTCCGCGAGAAAATTCTCGCCACACAGGTCACCTTCAATGCCGAAAGGCGGCTGCTCTCGGTCACGCCGCCGGGCGGACCTGAGCTTACCCTGACCTGGGAAGGCGCATTCACCATCGGCGGTCAGGCCATGGCCTTCGACCACGACCAGCCCCAACCCAAAATTACCTTCGAAAGTGCCGATCCCGCCTCGGGCGGCGCGACACGACCCTTCTACTCCTAAGCGGAATTGACAGATGAACCAGCCAAGCACGGAAAAAGACACTCTCAGGACGACGATCGACAATGTCGCCGCCGCCTTCAGCCGCCTCAAGGGCATTCAGGAAGGTCTGGTCAGCGGCAGTTCCGACGGCAAGATCCAGTTCGATGAATGGGACTGGGAAGTGGGTGTGGGCCTGTACGGTTTCCTGCGCCGGGCGCTGGCCGCCAACGACCAGAAGGCATTGGACGACCTCGTGACATGGTATGGCTGGCAGATCGAGCGTGGCCTGCCGCCGCGCCAGATCAACAGTTCCGCGCCGATGCTGCCGCTTGTCATCCTGACCGAACATGTCGACCGGCCGAATTTCCGTGCGCTGGTGGAAGACTGGGCCGACTGGCTGGTGCATGAATTGCCGAAAACCGAAGATGGCGGCTTCCAGCACGTCGTCAAGGAACGGCTGAATGAAGGCGAATTATGGGACGACACGCTGTTCATGGCCTGTCTGTTCCTCGCCCGCGCCGGCGTCGTCTGCAAACGCCAGGACTGGATCGACGAAGCGGTCTATCAGTTCATGATCCATACGCGTTATCTGTCGGACCCCGTCACCGGCCTCTGGTATCACGGCTGGACCTTCAACGGCCGCCATAATTTCGCTGACGCCTTCTGGGCGCGCGGCAATTCCTGGATCACCGTCGCCATTCCCGAACTCTTCGAACTGGTGCCGACGCTTGCCGGAAAGGACAAACGTTTCCTCGCCAATGTACTGGCGAGCCAGGTGCGGTCGCTCAGGCAATACCAGCGTGAGGACGGCATGTTCCACACGCTGCTCGACGATCCCACATCGCCGGTCGAGACATCGGCGACGGCAGGCATCGCCTATGGCATTCTGCGCGGCATTGAGGCCGGCATCCTCGGCGAAGAGAACCGGCCGCATGCGGAACGCGCGCTGAAGGCGGTGCTTGGCAATATCGACGATGAGGGCGTCGTCCACGGCGTTTCCGACGGTACGCCGATGGGTCATGATCTCGACTTCTACCGCCGCATTCCCAATCTGCCCACACCCTACGGGCAGGCGCTGACGATGCTGCTTTTGATCGACGTTTTTCTGAAAAGGCCGCAGGCATCATGAGCATGAACCGCGAAATCACAGCCGCAGCCGATGGCCGCGACGCCACGGCCGTTATCCAGCTGGCAATAGACACCGTATCGGCCGCAGGCGGCGGGCGTGTATCGCTCGCAGCCGGGCGCCATGTCAGCGGCGGCCTTGTTCTTAAAAGCGGCGTGGAACTGCACCTTGCCGAAGAGGCGGTACTTGCACCCGTTTCCGATTACGAGGCCTATGCGGATACGACGGTTTCGGTCATCGCCGAGGATTCCAACCGCGGCATGATCATCGCGAGCGGCGCGCACGACATCGCCGTCACCGGTCCCGGCCGCATCGAGGCCGGCGGTGAGAACTTCATCATCGGCGACGACAAGGCCATGGGCACCTATGTTCCAGCCAAAAAACGCCCGCGCGTCATGGTGCTGGAAGCCTGCCGCAACGTGTGCCTCGAAAACCTCCACGTCAGCGCTTCACCCATGTGGACGCTGCATATGGTCGATTGCGAAGACCTCCATTTCCGCAATCTCCGCATCGAAAACGACCGCCGCCTGCCGAATACGGACGGCATCGTGCTGGATGCCTGCCGCCGCGCATTGATTGAGGACTGCTTTATCTCCACTGCCGATGACGGCATCTGCCTGAAGACCAGCGCCGGACCGGATGGCAAGGCGGTGGGGGTCTGCGCCGATATCACCGTTCGCCGTTGCACCGTTTCCAGCATGAGCTGCGCGCTGAAACTGGGCACGGAATCCTTCGGTGACTTCACCAATGTCGTGTTCGAGGATTGCAGTATCGTCCAGTCCAACCGCGGTGTCGGCCTTTTCTCCCGCGATGGCGGCGCGATGCGCAACATCCGCTTTTCACGGATTAAAGCCGAGTGCCACGAAACGCCGGGCGGCTTCTGGGGTTCGGGTGAAGCGGTCACCGTCACCGTTGTCGATCGTCGCCCCGAACGGCAGGCCGGCAGTGTGGACAATCTGGTCGTGGAAGACCTGAGCGGCTCGATGGAAGGCGCGATCAACCTCGTCGCCACCTCGAAGGCCGGCATTCACAATGTCCGGCTGGAGCGCATCACGCTTGCGCAGCAACCCGGCAAGCTCGGCACCGGCCTGCAATATGATCTGCGCCCCACCAATGCCGATATTGCGCCAAGCGCCGATGCGGCCGGCCGCGCCAATGCCTGGACGCAAGATGCTGAGGGCCGGATCGTCGGCATGGAGGATTATCCGGGCGGCATGCCCGCGATCTACCTTGAGGGCGTTCACGGATTTTCGGCGCATGATGTCGCCATTAAAAGATCGACGCCCTTGCCCGAGGGCTGGAACAGGCAGGAGATCGTCGCGACGACGGGCTCTGATGAAGGGAGCAGGTGATGGGAAGTCTGAAACTTGAAAACCTCAACAAGGCGTTCGGCGCCGTTCATGTGCTGCATGACATCGACCTTCAGATCGAAAACGGCGAATTCGTCGTTTTCGTCGGCCCTTCAGGCTGCGGAAAATCGACGCTGCTGCGCATCATCGCCGGTCTCGAAGACGTCACGTCGGGCACAATCGCCATCGGCAATCGCGATGTCAGCGCGCTTTCTCCCGCCGAGCGCAAGATCGCCATGGTCTTCCAGTCCTATGCGCTTTATCCGCATATGAGCGTGCGCAAGAACCTTGCATTCGGGCTGGAGAACCTGCGCTTCAAGCGGGCGGAAATCGAAAGCCGCATCAACGAGGCGGCGCGCATGCTGGCCATCGAACCCTATCTCGACCGCAAGCCGAAACAGCTTTCCGGCGGCCAGCGCCAGCGCGTCGCCATCGGCCGCGCCATCGTGCGCGAGCCTGATATCTTCCTGTTCGACGAACCGCTATCGAACCTCGATGCGGCGCTGCGCGTCCAGACCCGCGCCGAAATCACGAGGCTGCATCGCGATATCAAGACGACGATGATCTATGTCACCCATGATCAGGTGGAAGCCATGACCATGGCCGACAAGATCGTGGTGCTGCGCGCCGGGCGCATCGAGCAGGTGGGCAGCCCGCTCGAGCTTTTCGACAATCCGCGCAATCTCTTCGTCGCCGGTTTCCTTGGCTCGCCGCGCATGAACATGCTGAAGGGCGTCATCACCAAGGGCAGCGACGGCGGCATCGCCATCGACGCCGGCTACGACGTGTCCCTGCCCTGCCTTGTCGATCCGGCAACCGTCAGTCCGGGACAGGCGGTTCTGGCGGGCATACGCCCCTCGCATTTCACCATCGCGGATGCCGGTCTGCCCTTCGAGGTGCAGTACCACGAAAGCCTCGGCACCGAGACCTATCTCTACGGCAATATCAAGGGTGAGAAGGAGCAGATCATCGTGCATCAGGCGGGCCATTTCGCGCCCGCTTCCGGCTCGGTGCTGAAGATCATGCCGGCGCGTGAGAAGGTGCATGTCTTCGATCCCGCCACCGAACTGGCGCTGCCGCGCCTTGCGAGCGAAGGGAGAGGGTAGCATGGCCAATCCGAAGCTCGCGAGACTGTCCGACCGTGTGCTCGATGCCGTGATGGCGATTGCCGAAGTGCCGCTCAACTTCATCGAGCGGCTGATCGGCAAGAGGCGCATGCCCTATATTTTCCTGATGCCGAACCTCGTTCTCTTCGGCATTTTCACCTTCCTGCCGATTGCGATTGCCGTCGGTTACGCCTTTACCGGCGGCACCGAACTTTTGATCACCGACCGCCCCTTCGTCGGTTTCGAGAATTTCGGCAAGCTGCTGGATTGCCAGAGCTATATGGACCCCGGAAGCTGCCGGGAATCCCTGTTCTGGACGGCGATCTGGAACACTTTGTGGTTCGTCGGCTTCAACGTCATCGCCACGCTGCTGGTCGCGCTCATCACCGCGCTCATCCTCAATCGGGCGATCGCCGCGCGCGGTTTCTTCCGCGCCATGTTTTTTTACCCGGTCCTGCTGTCGCCGGTCGTCATCGGCCTCATCTGGAAATGGTTCCTCGACCGCAACGGCCTGCTCAACGCCTTTTTCCAGATGCTGGGCGTGCCGCCGGAAATCTTCCTTCTCGATGTCGGCTGGTCGCGTTTCTTCGTCGTGGTGGTCTCTGTCTGGTTCCATATGGGCTTTTATACGCTCATCCTGCTGGCGGGCCTTCAGGCCATCCCGAAGGACCTCTATGAGGCCGCCGCCATCGACGCCGCTTCGCCCCGGCGCACGCTCTTCCGCATCACGCTTCCGCTGCTTGGTCCCAACCTGCTCGTCGTGCTCATCCTGTTGATGATCCGCTCGGTGCAGATCTTTGATGAAGCCTGGGTTTTGACCAATGGCGGCGGGCCGGGCACGGCAAATACATTCGTGGTGCAATATATCTACCAGATGGCCTTCGGCAGCGATCTGAGGCTGTTCGGTCTTGCATCCGCCGCATCGGTTCTCATGGGCCTTGTGCTTCTTGCGCTGACGCTCGTGCAATTGCGCCTTGGCAAAAAGATGGAGTCCTGACCATGTCCAACGCCGTCTCTTTCCTCACGCGCACCCGCCGCCCCGGCCGGATCGGCCTCACCGATATCCTCTCCTGGGTCTGGCTCATCGGCGGCACGCTTGCCGTCCTCATCCCGGTCGTCTGGGCCGCCATGTCTTCGCTGAAACCGGAAGCCGAGATCACGCGGTTTCCGCCGAGCCTTCTGCCGCGCGCCGCCGTGCAGATGGAGGTGCAGGGTTACGACAAGCCGCTCAGCCTGTGGAAAGCCAGCATCGATGGCGTGGAACGGGAAATGGCCATGATCCGCCGCGTCGGCCTCAAAGCCCAGATGGTCGACCCGGCCAATCCCGGCCCGCCCGTCAGCGTCGACACGCGCGGAATAACGCCGGTTCAGAAACTGACCATTGCGACGGAGAACTTCACCGATCCGCTGACACAGTTCAGCTTCTTGACCTTCCTCAAGAACTCGGTCTTCGTTACCTTTGTCGCGACGGTTCTGACCTTGATCGTCAACGCCATGGCGGCCTTCGCGCTCTCGAAATACCGTTTCCGTGGCGAGAAGGCGATTTTCGTGCTGATCATCTCGACGCTGATGATCCCGCTCACCGTCGTCATGGTGCCGGCCTATCTTGTCATCGTCGGTGTCGGCCTCGTTGACAATCTCTGGGGCGTCATCATCCCCACCGTCGCAACGCCGACGGGCGTGTTCCTGCTCCGGCAATATATGCTGACCATCCCCGACGAGCTGATCGAGGCGGCGCGCGTCGATGCCGCCAGTGAATTCCGCATCTTCTGGCGCATCATCCTGCCGCTGACGGCCCCGGCGCTTGCGGTTCTCGCCATCTTTTCGGTGCTCTGGCGCTGGAACGACTTTCTCTGGCCGCTGATCGTTCTCAGCAGCCGCGAAAACTTCACGCTACAGGTGGGCCTCAATGCCTTCCAGGGCGAGTTCTCGGTGCAATGGCACTATATTCTCGCCATGACCTTCCTCAGCCTGGCGCCCGTCACCGTCGTGTTCCTGTTCCTGCAGCGCTACATCACGACGGGCATTGCCGGCACGGGAATGAAATAAACCCTGACATCACTTGGGGGGCGGTGCGATGCTGCCCCTCAACACCAGCCGACAACCGAGCTCGAGCCGGTGCGCCGGACGTGTCGGATCGGCCGCCATAAGCCGCTGCTCCAGCAGCGCAAGCGCCGCACCGCCCAGCCTGTCAGCGGGCAACTGGATGGTGCTGAGTGGCGGCGCACTGAAGGCTGCCGGCATGATATCGTCAAACCCCAGCACCGAGATATCGTCCGGCACTCGAATTCCTGCCTCCGTCAGTGCCTTCAGACAACCGAGCGCCAGATTGTCGGCGGCGCAGAAAATGGCGGTGGCGTTTCTGAGCGGCTTGTCTTCGGCGAGCAGACGGCGGATGGCGGCTTCCCCCCATTCGGGCTCGTAACTTTCCACCTCGATGACCATATCGGCGGGAACTGTCAGGCCCGCCGCAAGAAAGGCGTCGCTATAACCGTCATAACGGCGGCGGATCGTCGTGCGGCCCTTCCAGGTAATGTGCAGAATATTGCGATGCCCGAGCGACAGCAGATGCTCGATACCAAGCCGCGCGCCAAAACGGTTCTCGGCCGTCACCGTATCGACGATCATGGCCGGATCCTCGCCATTGATGAGAACCACCGGCCGCGAAAGCGCCGACAGCGCCTCGACCAGCTGCGGCCTGTCATCGTTCAGGATCACGATGCCATCGACATTGTCTGCGTCCGCCGCCGCTGCCACCAAGGCGGGATCGAGCCGGCTCGTCGCGCTCACATAGGGAACGATACGAATGCCGCGCCGCTCGCATTCGCGCCGGAAGCCGTTCAGCATCGTCCAGCTGACCATGTTAAGATCGCTCTGCGGTGCCGCATCATTGGTCATGGCGAGCAACACGACGCGCAGGGTGGCGATCGTCGCCTTCTGCCTGCGGTTTTCGAGGTAGCCGAGCGTGCGGGCCGCCTCCAGCACCCGGTCGCGAACCTGCGTGGTCAACGGTGCGGTGCCATTGATGGCGTGCGAAGCCGTGCTCAGCGAAACATTCGCCTCCCGCGCCACGTCCTTAAGCGTCGTTTTCCTATCCGCTTTCATATAGGGAAAATTCAACCACTCTTCTTCAGACGGTGCGGGCAGAAAGCCTGCCTCGCGCAGTCGATCTGAAGAATACCCGTGCCTGTTTACTGCTCTCTAGTCAGCGGAAGACTACAGCATCATCCGTAAATGCGGAATTGATTTCTCTGGGTTTTTACCGATCGTTTATCCCCCGGGAACGCCGCCCGCAGCAAACCGCGGGCGGCAAGGCGGTCAAAGCGCCCGGGAGATATGGTCGATGCTATCCTTCAAGGCAGCGGCCGGATTCTTCAACGCATGCACTTCCGACGCAAAGGGTTCGAAGCTGTAAGGACCGTTATAACCGGCCGCCTGAAGCGTCCTGATCTGGGCGATATTTTCCAGGCGATCGCCGCCATCCACCAGCACACGGTGGGCGTCCAGCATATCGGCGACGGAGACGGCGGGGTCGGTTACGCCGGAAATATGCACGAGGCCGGTACGTTCGGGGAAGAACACCGTCTCGCCCGCAAGATGGTGGTGGAAGGTGTCGTGCACCAGCCTGTAGACATCACCGCCGCCTGCCGCGTCGATGGCCTTGATGGCCTCGGCCTTGGTGCGCAGCGACGAGACAGGAAAACCGAGCGGCTCGACAAAGCCGGTCAGTCCACGTTCCTCAAGGATCGGCTTCATGGCCGTCAGCGCGGCCACGAGATCATCGAACGAGACTTCCGTGCCGTCGTTGAGCGGGCACATGACCAGCGCCTTCGCACCACTTGCTGCTGCATAGTCCGCCATGGCAACGGCCCGTGCAGGTAGGTCGCCCGACCAGACGTTGAAGGGATAAAGCGCGTTGATCGAGATGATCGTCACGCCGGCCTTTTCGGCCGCCGCCTTCACGGCAGCCGGCTGCACCGTGCCGACGATGTCAGGCAGGTCGTTGCGGATTTCGACTTCGGTGAGGCCGAGTTCGCGGGCTGTCGCGAAGAACTCCTCAAGGGAGAGCTTCGGGGCGGTGATGTGGTTGATGGCGAAACGCATGAAAGACCTCACTGATAAAGGGCGGGACGCGTGGGAAGCTTAATTGCGACGGCTGCTCCGTCGGTCTCCTGCGCGGCGACGCAGGCGTCGGAGGTGATGGCCGCCACATAGCCGTCCCAGGAGCTGGGACCCGATGCCGTTCCCTTCGCCGCCGCGTGGATGAAGTCCTGCAATTCCACATCGTAGCTGGCGATGAAGCGATCCTTCCAGTCGGTGAGGATATCGTTCTGCAGCTTGGCGCCGAGGCGCGTCTGCACCGACATCGGCTCCGGCAGGCTGGCAATGCCGTCCTCGCCCACCACCTGGCACTGGATATCGTAACCGTAATGGCAGTTTACGAAGATTTCGACGTCGATGATCGTGCCCTTCGCCGTCTCCAGAATGACGATCTGCGGGTCCTTCAGCCGCGCATGGCTTCTGGCCGCCGAGCGGGGAAAGAGAACCCGGGCCGAAACATAGTCATCATCGAGCAGCCAGCGCAGCACGTCGATCTCGTGGATCATCGTGTCGTGGATCGCCATCGGGGTCACATATTGCTCCGGAACCGCCGGGTTGCGATGGGCGGCATGCACCATGATCGGCGCGCCTATCCTGTTGTCGACGGCCTGTTTCAACGCCACGTAACCGGCGTCATACCGGCGCATGAAACCCACCTGGACCAGCCGTCCGCCATGGGCCACCTCGGCATCGACGATGCGTCTTGCACCTTCCGCCGTTGTCGCCAGCGGCTTTTCGCAAAAGCAGGGCTTGCCGGCGGCGATTGCCGCCAGCACATATTGCTCATGCGTCGCGCCCCAGGAGGTGACGAGCACGGCATCCACATCGGGTGAGGCGATCAGCTCCTCGCCGGTGGCGAAGATTTCCGCGTCCGGGGCGATATCATCACGCACCGCTTCCGCCGATCCATGATTGACATCGCTCAGCGCGACGACCTTTGCGCCACCGAGGACCCTGTTGATGCGGCGGGCATGGTCGCGGCCGATGGCGCCGGTGCCGATAACACCAATTCTCACAGTCATTTTCAAAACCTCACTTCCGGTATTTTTCGATGTAATTGTTGATCTCGGCACACATGAACCGGCCCGATTCATCGGCCCTGTCCTCCCAGGCGAAGACGCAGGAGGTCATGATGCCATCGAAACCGATTTCGGAAAGCGTGCCGAAGAAGTCGTCCCATGGCACTTCGCCCTGGCCGATATTCAAGTGCTGGTGCACCCGCGCCTGCGTGCCCGGCGGATTGAGGATATAACGCAGCCCAGAGCTCGCCTTGTGGTTAAAGGTATCGCCCACATGCACATGCGCCAGCACATCCCTGGCTTCCCGCAGCATCGCCTTGGTGTCGTCGCCGAAATAGAAGGTATGCGGCGCGCAATAGAGGAATTTGACGTTCTTCGAATTGACGGTGCGGATGATGTCCAGCGCCGGCTGCAGCGTCTCGCACCAGTCTTCCGGATGCGGCTCGACATGCAGGTTGATGCCTTCGCGTTCGAAGATCGGCACCAGCTCTTCCATCGAGCGCCACCATGCATCCTCGCAGGCCTCGATCATCGAGCCGGTGTGGCAGCAATAACATGACCCCTTGTCGGGATGCGGTCCTCGGCCGAATTCGGAGTTCATCGTGTCGACCTCCAGTTCGATGGCGATCTCGATGGCGCGTTTCCAGTGTTTGACCGCCGCCTGCCGTTCGGTCTCGTCATTGGAGGCCCAGCGATACATCGGCAGCAGCGAGGCGATACCGACATCGGCCTCTTTCAGCGCCTTCTTGAAGGACCGGATGCGCTCGGGAAACACACGCGGCGCCTTGAACCATTCGAGGAAATCGGCGCGCGGGCTGAGTTCGATCCAGTCGAAGCCGAGTTCCTTCACTTTGGACGGGAGGGCTTCGAGGCTGAGATGGCGGTGCATGAAAGGGTCGATGGCGATGCGCATATACGCTTCCTTGTCATTATTGTCTGTCGAAGGGCCCTTGCGGGCCGGTTATGCAAGGCCGCGGTCCGGAAGAGGAGACCGCGGCCTTTGGCCGGCTTTTTTCGTGGGCGGCCATGTTTCTGCTCTGCTGACGGCATTCGGTCGGCATGCCGGCCAAAATTCCGGTTCAGTTCCGGGCCTGATATTCCCCAAGGTTTTCGGGCATCACCAGTTCGAAGGGCACCCAGAGGGTCTTTTCGACTTTTTCACCGGCAGCGGCTTTCACCGCCGTCTGAACGGATACTTCGCCCTGCTTCGTCGCGTTCTGGTAGACGGTGATGTCGAGATCGCCCGCCTGCATGGCGGCGAGGCCGTCAGGCGTGGCGTCGATGCCGGCGATGACGACATCCTTCATGGAAACGCCCGCAGCCTTCAGCGCCTGCGCGGCGCCGATCGCCATTTCATCATTGTTGGCGATGACGGCATCAAACTGCACACCCGCCGTCAGCCAGGAGGAGACGAGATCCTGCGCCTGCGTGCGGCTCCAGTTCGCCGTCTGCTTTTCGAGGATGTCGATCTTGCATTCCGGCCGGGAAAACACCGTTTCCACATCCTTGGTGCGCACCAGCGCCGCATGGTTTTCCAATGGTCCCATCAGGATGACGGCCTTGCCCTTGCCGCCCATCAGCTTGCAGGCCGCTTCCGCCTCCATGGTGCCGGAATCGAGTTCGTTGGAGCCGACAAAGGCAGCACCATCAGGCAGGCCGGTTTCCAGTTCGGCTGGCGGATGATTGACATAGACGAGAGGGATTTTTGCGGCGGACGCGGCTTTGGTGATCGCGGCCGTGGCGTCACCGTCAACGGCATTGACGATGATCGCGTCGACGCCATTGGCGATAAAATTCTGCACCTGATTGAGCTGCTTCGAGGGATCAAGCTGGGCGTCTTCCACCAGAAGCTCGATATTTTTATCGCGCCCGGCCTCGGCCCTGATGCCGTTAAGCAGGATCGTCAGAAACGGGTTGTCGAAAGACGTCATGGAGACCGCGACGCGGGTCTCGGCAAGAGCCGGCGTTGCGAAAATGCAGAGCGCCGTCGCCATCAGTAATTTTTTCAAGGTTTCCTCCCGCGGAAATCGCCGCTGGTTGCATCATCCTGTGTCGCCGGAGCCGGCCATTCCGCCCGCTCCGGCGCGTTCGGCCGCCCGGCGGCGCTCCCCGGGAGCGGAGAAGCCGCCTGGGCGAGGCCATGGCTCAGTTCTTGGCCTGATAGTTCTTGAGGTTCGCCGGCGTCACCAGTTCGAAGGGAACGAAGACCTTCTTGTCCACCGCATCGCCCTTGGCGAGTTTCAGCGCCGCATCCAGGGCACCCTTGCCCTGCCCGGCGGCATTCTGGAAAACACTCACATCCAGATCACCCGCCGCCATGGCGGCAAGCGCGTCCTGCGTGGCGTCGATACCGGCGATGATGACACTGTCCATCGACCGGCCGGCCGCCTTCAGAGATTGAATAGCGCCGATGGCCATTTCGTCATTGTTGGAAATGACGGCATCGAACTGCACCCCGGCAGAGAGCCAGTTGGTCATCAGATCCGACCCTTGAGTACGCGACCAGTTGGCGGATTGTTCCTCGACAAGCTTGATGAAGCTGCAATCGGGGGTGGCCACCACATCCTTGATATCCTGCGTGCGCATGCGGGCCGCCTGGTTGGAAAGCTCGCCCATCATCACCACCGCCTTCGCTTCCGTCTTGCCGGCCGCCTTCAGCAAACGGCAGACTTCCTGCGTCTGCAGGGTGCCCGACTGTTTTTCATCGGAGGCAACGAAGGCCTGTTTTTCCGGCAGGCTGTCGAGATTGACCGGCTGGCGGTTGACATAGACGAGCGGAATGCCGGCGGCCGCGGCGGCCTGCGAAAGGGCCACGGTCGCATCCGTATCCACCGGGTTGACGATGATGGCGTCGACGCCGGCGGCGACGAAGTTCTGCACCTGGCTCAGCTGTTTGCCGACATCGTTCTGCGCATCCTCGATCTGCAGCGAAACGCCGTTCATGCCCTTGGAATAATCGATCATGCCATTGCGCAGCACGGTCAGGAAATTGTCATCGAACAGGGCCATCGAAACGCCGATGGTCTCAGCCGACGCGGTGGTCGCCAGCATGGTGGCAAGCGTTGCAATCGCTAAATGTCTTTTCATGTCGTTCTCCTCCAAAACCCTTGAAAAGAAGCCGGCCACGCAAACTTCGTCACATCGTGCTGCAACCGCCGGCAAAGGAATACCGGTCACCGGAGACGGTCATCTGCGGCGTGCGGCAATCCTGAAACATCGTTGGTGTCGTGGACCAGCCTCCTGCCCGTTCCACATGCGCCCAAGATTTCCCAGTCCGCGCCCGGCGTCAACGGGTCAGCGCCAGCCGAAACCATCAAGGCTGATAGAAAGAGACGCGGAATTTATGATAGAATCCATCAAACCATCAAAGGCTTTCAGGAACCCATAGATGGGCGGGCACAAACCGCTGCCCCGGCGTTTCCGCCATGCCATGTTCTATGGTGTGCACCATGGTGGAGACGAGGTCCGTGCATAGTTCGCGAAGTGGCGTCTGGAATATGCCGCTGATACGCTTTTCCAGCAGCGCCTGACGTGACTCGGGCGTCAGTTCGTTGACAAGACAGACGATGCTCTCCTGCCGGTTTTCCTGCTGCAGGGCCTCTATCACGCCTTCCATGCCGCCGCCGACGCAATAGATGCCGACCAGATCCTTGTGTTTGGCGATGGTGTCCATGACAAGCTCATAGGTCAGCCGCCGGGTTTCCAGCGTGATCAGCGCGTCCATCACCTCGAATTCCGGCGCATATTCCCGCATATAGCTGCGAAAGCCGGTCTCGCGCAGCGAATGGCCGTGAAAGCGGTGACCGCCGAGCAGCAGAAGCACCTTGCCCTTGCTGCGCGCCAGCCGCGAGATCATCCAGGCCGCCGTGCGCCCCACTTTCATGTTGTTGGCGCCGAGATAGGCTTCCCGTACCCCCTGGGCGAAATCCGAAAGCAGCGAAAATGTGGGAATGCCCTTCGCCTTCAGGGCCTCCACGGCGGCAGTGACATCGTGATGGTCCGGCCCGGTGGCCGCCACGGCCTGCACACGGCCCTTCATGCCCGTTAAAAGGGCTGCAAGCTCGCTCGGCTCGCCCGACTGGGCGAATTCGATGCGCAGATTGAGATGGCGATCCCGGACGTTGCGCGCCGCAAGCTCCAACTCGTCGGCAAAGGTCTGGTAGAAGGCGTGCCGTTCCTTGCGCAGGATGATACCGAGACTATAGGAAGGCAGATCGGCCAGCATGCGCTGGCGAATGATGTTGGTTGCGTGAAAACCGATCTTCTCCGCCGCCTCGAACACCCGCCGGGAGGTTTCCTCACGCACTGGCAGCCGACCGTTCAGCACGCGGTCGACGGTGGCGACGCTGACGCCTGCGGCCTTTGCGACATCTGTGATGGTGGGACGTTTCATGCGGGCACCCCATAGACGGAAAGATTCCTGTCATGTCTTGCAAAACATGTCACGGATGGTGATGGAATCCAACATGTGCAAAGGGATAAGGGCGTGGAGTACTTTATCAGGGAATAATCGACCGGGGCCTGCATCGCAGGGCCGGCTTGCTTGGCCCAGCACGCCTCCTCCCCTCATCTCTGTGCTTGTCACAGATATCCAGCCAGCCCAAGTCCTTGGGCTGAAAGGAGTCCTTCCGCCGCGCAGACGCGCGTCGGCTGGATTCCTGTGACATGCACAGGAATGCGGGGGCTGGGATGTGTCAGAGCGAAAAAATCACCTGCCGAGTAACCTGAATGGCCACTGTCACACGTAAGGAAGCTGCGGCAGCAGGCATTCGTATCGTTTTACGGCGACATTCGCACCGTTCTCACGACGCCGAATGCCGCTGTCCCGTCAGACCCGCTCCAGCGCCACGGCAATACCCTGCCCGACGCCGATGCACATCGTGGCGAGCGCAAAACGCTTGCCGGTCAGCGAAAGTTCAAGCGCCGCGGTGCCGGCAATACGGGCGCCGGACATGCCGAGCGGATGGCCAAGCGCGATGGCGCCGCCATTCGCATTCACCCGCGCATCGTCATCCGCAATACCGAGCTGCCTCAGCGTCGCAAGGCCCTGGCTGGCGAAAGCCTCGTTCAACTCGATCACGTCAAGCTGTTCCTGCTTCAGCCCGAGCCGCGCCAAAAGCTTGGCCGAGGCCGGGGCCGGGCCGATGCCCATGACACGCGGCGGCACGCCGGCGGCGGCGCCGCCGAGAATGCGGGCGATCGGCGTCAGCCCGTATTTCTTCGCGGCTTCCGCCGATGCGACGATGAGTGCGGCCGCACCGTCATTGACGCCTGATGCGTTGCCCGCCGTCACCGTCGCGCCTTCGCGCCTGTTGACCGGCTTCAGCTTCGCCAGCGATTCGAGGCTTGTGGCGCGCGGATGTTCATCCTTCGATACCACCAGCGGATCGCCCTTGCGCTGCGGGATCGTCACCGGCACGATTTCCCTGTCCAGGCGACCATTGGCCTGTGCGTCGGCCGCCTTCTGCTGGCTGCGAACGGCGAAGGCGTCCTGATCCTCGCGGGAGACCTGATAATCAATGGCGACGTTATCCCCGGTTTCCGGCATGGAATCGACGCCATATTGCGCCTTCATCAGCGGATTGACGAAGCGCCAGCCGATGGTGGTGTCATAGATTTCGGCATTGCGGGAAAAGGCGCTCTCCGCCTTCGGCAGAACGAAGGGCGCGCGGCTCATGCTTTCGACGCCGCCGGCGATCATCAGTTCCGCCTCGCCTGATTTCACGGCGCGAGCGGCCGCGATGAGGGCGTCCATGCCCGAACCGCAAAGGCGATTGATGGTGGTTCCGGTAACCGAAACCGGCAGACCGGCGAGCAGCAGCGACATGCGTGCGACGTTGCGGTTATCCTCGCCCGCCTGGTTGGCGCAGCCGAAGATCACGTCTTCGACGGCTTCCCAGTCAACGGACGGGTTGCGCTCGACAAGCGCCTTCAGGGGAATTGCACCGAGATCGTCGGCCCGCACCGAAGAAAGCGCACCGCCGAAGCGGCCGATCGGCGTGCGGATATAGTCGCAGATGAATGCATCGGTCATCGGTTTTTCCTCACAGTTCCGGGGCGACGAGATCAACGACCTCGCCATCGACCGCCAAAGGCGCGCCGGTCATGGCCTGCAATTCCTCAAACGTCATCGACGGCAGTTTTTCACGCAGCACGAAACGGCCATCCACCACGTCGATGACGGCATGGCTGGTATAAATGCGGGTGATGCAGCCGACGCCGGTCAGCGGGAAGGCACATTTTTCAACGAGTTTCGGTTCGCCGTTCTTGGTCACATGTTCCGTAATGACGAAGACCTGCTTGGCGCCATGCACCAGATCCATCGCCCCGCCGACGGCCGGCACACCCTTGGAGCCGACACGCCAATTGGCGAGATCGCCATTCTGCGCCACCTGGTAGGCGCCGAGGATCGCCACATCCAGATGCCCGCCGCGCACCATGGCGAAGCTGTCGGCATGGTGGAAGAAGGCGGCACCGGGTTTCAGCGTCACGGCCTTCTTGCCGGCATTGATGAGATTCCAGTCCTCCTCGCCCTCCGGCGGCGCTTCGCCGAAATTCAGGATGCCGTTTTCAGTGTGGAAAATCGCCTGACGGCCGGGCGGCTGGTATCGCGCCACCATTTCCGGAAAGCCTATGCCGAGATTGACGTAAGCACCGTCCTCGATGTCCTGCGCCGCACGCCAGGCGATCTGGGCGTTGGAAAGCTTGATGTCTTCGCGGGTGTCGATGGTCGTGGTCATGCGTAGGCTACTCCCGCGCGAATGAGGACTTCTTCCTGTTGCGGATCGGGAATTTCCACGACGCCGTTCACGAAAATGCCGGGCGTGACGACCTGCTCCGGGTCGATCTCGCCGGCGGCGACGATCTTCGAGACCTGCGCGATGGTGGTCTTTGCAGCCATGCACATCAGCGGGTTAAAATTGCGGCCAGCCTTGTTGTAGGTGAGGTTGCCATAGGTATCGCCAAGCTCGGCCTTCACAATCGCGAAATCCGCCTTCAGCCAGCGCTCCTGCACGTAGGATCGCCCGTCGAATTCCGCGATGACCTTGCCTTCGGCCAATTCCGTGCCGAAGCCGGTGGGGGTGTAGAAGGCCGGAATGCCCGCGCCGCCGGCGCGGATGCGCTCGGCAAGCGTGCCCTGCGGCACCAGTTCCAGCTCGATGTCGCCTGCCAGATAGCGATCCGTAAAGGCGCGCGGATCGGAAGAGCGCGGGAAGGAGCAGATCATCTTCCTGACCATGCCGGCGTCGATCATCGCGGCGATGCCGATGCGGCCGTTGCCGGCATTGTTGTTGATGACCGTCAGGTTCTTCGGGCCCTTGTCGATCAGCGCATGGATCAGTTCGATGGGCGCGCCGGAGCCGCCGAAACCGCCGATCATGATCGTCGCACCGTCGCCGATGCCGGAAAGCGCCTCTTCAGCGCTCTTGATTGTCTTGTCCATTAAAACCTCCATCCAGCCGGACGGATGAAACCCGCAAGGCTGCCTGACCGTGAGGTAAATCCGAAACCACCTCGACGGCAAGGATTTTGTGCGTTATATGATTTTTGTTCGTATATCGCACAAATGGAGCCGTGACATGGCCGTCAACGAAAGAGACATAATGGGCGGTCTCGCCAAGGGATTGCGGGTGATCGAAGCCTTCAGCGCCGAGCGCCCGCGCCTGTCGATTTCCGATGCCGCCGAGATTGCCGGGCTGGACCGCGCCACGACACGGCGTTGCCTGCTCACGCTTTCGGAACTCGGTTATGCGGCTTATGACGGCAAGTTCTTTACCGTGACGCCGAAGGTGCTGCGGCTCGGCACCGGCTGTCTTGCCACCATGCCGCTGCCGCGCATCGTGCAGCCGCTGCTCGACCGGCTGTCGGAGGAAATCGGCCAGAGCACTTCCGTCTCCATTCTGGATGAGACCGAGATCGTTTATGTGGCCCGCGCCGCGCAGCAGCGGGTAATGTCGATTGCGCTGATGCCGGGTTCGCGCCTGCCGGCCTATTGCACCTCCATGGGCCGCGTTCTGCTTTCGGCGCAGACGGCCGAGCGGCAGCGCGACATTCTCGAAGCCTCCCGGCTGGTGGCGCGCACGGAAAAGACCATTATTGCCATGGACGCCCTGCTCGCCGAAATCGGGGCCACCGGCAATCGCGGTTATGCGCTGATCGATCAGGAGGTCGAGATCGGCCTTCGCTCCATCGCCGTGCCGCTGAAAAGCGTGCGTGGCCAGACGGTTGCCGCGCTCAATGTCGGGCTTGCCGCCTCGGTCGCCTCGATGGAGGATCTGGTGGAGCGATACCTGCCCGCCCTTCTTGCCGTTCAGCGCGAACTGGCAAGAATGCTGGTTTGAGACGACACCTGCCGGACGCCGGAATCCCCCATTTTCCGCTGCTCCGCCAACCGCCAGGCGCGCGGCGTCATGCCGGTCTCGCGCTTGAAGAACCGGTTGAAATAGGCCGGATCGGCAAAACCCAGTCCCTCGGCAATCATCTGCACGCTCGAGACCGTGAAGATCAGTTCCTGCTGGGCAATCTCGATCTGGCGTCTGGCGATCAGCCGCTGCAGGCTGAGGCCGGAAACGGAACGGACCAGGCGATTGAGATGTGTCTCGGAAAGACCGAGCTTCTTCCCATAAAACTCCGCTTTCTGCGGCTCGCGAATATGGCGCGCAATCAGTGACAGCAGCAATTCGAAACGCTGCTCGGCAAGACCTTCGCCGGTTCCCTCAAGCAGAGGCCGCGCCGCCCGCGCCAGAAGCGCCGTCACGATGGCGAACTGACCTTCGATGATGGCATCCCGGCCTGTTTCACGGGTTTCATATTCGGCGGAAATCTGTTCGAACCCGCTGCGCAGGCGTTCGCCATCGGCAAAATCCCGCAGCGGCAACAGGACCGGCCGCTGGAAATTCCGCAGCAACAGCGCCTGCACCGATGCCGGCAAGGCGCCCGGCAGCACGGTGACGATCACCCCGCCAATATCACGCGAAAACCGGAAGCCGTGTTCGAAACCCGGCGGGACGACAATGGCGACCGGCGGGTGGATCGCCTCGATGCGACCATCCAGCAGCGCATCGCCCTCACCGCCCCAAATGTACAAGATTTGTTGAAAGGCAGCGTGACGGTGCAGGCCGATTTCAAACCGGTGAAGGCTGCTTCTGGAAAAAAGCGTCTCGCAATGAAAGCGGAAATCAGTGCCTTGCACCGCTTCTTCGCCATACAAACCCTCACTTGCAGCAAGCCGCATGTTCCTTCGCTCCTCCTCACAATGGTCGGATTGTGCAATTTGCGGATCAGAAAGTCCATTGAGCTTTCCGCATCCCCTCGGCAATTTGTTGATAGGAGACAAGTTCGGGAGGAAACAATGCGCACCCAGGTCGTCATCATCGGCTCCGGCCCATCAGGGCTTCTGCTTGGCCAGCTTCTGGCCAGAGAAGGCGTCGAGACCGTCATTCTCGACCGGGTCAGCAAGGAGTACATCCTCGGCCGTGTCCGCGCCGGCGTGCTGGAAGAAGGCACGGTGCAGCTCATGGAAAAGGTCAGCGCGGATAAGCGCCTGCGCCGCGAAGGCCTGCCGCATGACGGTTTTTCTCTCACCTTCGACGGCCGCGACCACCGTATCGATCTCTTCGACCTGACCGGCGGCAGCCATGTGATGGTCTATGGCCAGACCGAGGTGACCCATGACCTGATGGATGTGCGCGACGCAGCCGGCCTCGTGACCATTTACGATGCATCTGATGTCGAGCCGCATGATTTCGATGGCGCCAGCCCCTATGCCACCTATCAGAAAGACGGCGTAACCCACCGTATCGATTGCGATTTCATCGCCGGCTGCGACGGTTTTCACGGGGTCAGCCGCAAATCGGTGCCTCAGGGCGCGATCAAGGAATTCGAGAAGGTCTATCCTTTCGGCTGGCTCGGCATTCTCGCTGACGTGCCCCCCGTCAACCACGAACTCATCTACGCCAACCATCCGCGTGGTTTTGCGCTCTGTTCCATGCGGTCGCACACGCGCAGCCGTTATTACATCCAATGCTCGCTGGACGACCGGCCGGAGGACTGGAGCGACGAGCGTTTCTGGGACGAAATCCGCCGCCGCCTGCCGGAAAACCATGCGGACGCGATGGTGACGGGCCCGTCCTTTGAAAAGTCCATCGCGCCGCTCCGCTCCTTCGTCTGCGAACCGATGCGGTTCGGCCGACTGTTCCTTGCCGGAGACGCCGCCCACATCGTGCCGCCCACCGGCGCCAAGGGCCTCAACCTCGCCGCCAGCGACGTGCATTATCTGAGCGAGGCGCTGATCGAATTTTACCGCGACCGGTCAGAGGCCGGCATCGACGGCTATTCGCAGAAGGCGCTGTCCCGCGTCTGGAAGGCCGTGCGTTTCTCGTGGTGGATGACGACGATGATGCATCGTTTCCCCGATACCGGAGATTTCGGCCAGCGCATACAGGAGGCGGAGCTGGATTACCTCGTGCAATCGCGCGCGGCGTCGACCGCGCTTGCGGAGAATTATGTCGGGCTTCCCTATTAGGAGGTCCACCAGACACGCGGCTTTTTATCTGCACCGTTTCCACACCCGTCACGCCGGGGCTGGATGCCGGATCAAGTCCGGCATGACGGAGGAAAGCTTCTCAGACTTTTCCACCCCCGCCCCTCGTATCAGGAACCAGCCTCCGGCCTCCCATCCAGCAACTCGCCCGCCGCCTCGCGGATGGCCTGCATCAGCAGCGAAAGCGGCAGCGTGGGCTGCGTATCGGCCCTCACCGTCAGCCCCACCGGGCCGCTGGTATCGCCGGTCTCAACAGGCAGGATTGCGAGAATACCATCCGCCACATCCGCCGCCACCACACCCTCCGAGATGATCCAGATCGCATCGCTGGTGCGCAGGAAGGCGCGGCCGAAGGCGTCCGATACGGTTTCGATGCGGATCGGCAGGGCCGGAACGCCGTTGGCGATCAGGAACTGCTCGACGACGGGGCCGATGACCGATTGCCGTGTCGGCATCAGCACCGGATATTCATGCAGGTGATCGAACACCGAAAGGCCGGGCGATAACAGCGGGTGGCCGGTGCGCACCACGAAGCGGACCTTTTCCGAATAGAGATGCTCAAAGGAAAAGCCCGCCATTTTCTGCGGCGCGGCCAGACGGCCGACAACAAGATCGAGATCGCCGACCCGCAACTGTTCCAGCAGCACGGCGTTTTCACCCGTGACGATCTTCACCGGGCTGCCGGTTTTCTCCGCCAGAAACCCGGCCATCGCCTTCGGCATGATTCGCACCGAAACCGTAGGCAAAGCGCCGACCCGCACCGGCGGACCGGCGCGCGCCGCCTCCTGCGAAACGGAATCAACCGCCTGCCGCAGCGCCGTCATTGTCGCACCGGCATGGCGCAGGAAGACCTCGCCATAACGGCTGATGCGGATGCCGCGTCCCTCCCGGTCGAACAGCGAGACACCGAGAATATCTTCCAGCTCACGGATCGTCTTCGTCACCGCCGGCTGGCTGACATGCAGGATTTCCGCAGCGCGGATGACGCTTTTCTGCCGCGCCACCTCAACGAAAGTCTGCAGGTGGCGGAACTTGATACGCTGATCGACCATCGCTCATATAATCCACAGGTTATGATTTTCATCGATAATGTCATTTTACTTAACCGGAACACGCTTGCAATATCCTTGGCAGGAGGAGCACATCATGCATTTTCTGCGCTGCGGCGAGACCGTGATCCATTATCGCGCCAAGGGATTGGACACAGGCAAGCCGGTCATCGCCTTCATCAATTCGCTCGGCACCGATTTCCGCATCTGGGATGCGGTAATCGAAGCGCTTGGCGATGATTATGCCTATGTGCTGCATGACAAGCGCGGCCACGGGCTCTCGGATGTCGGGCATGCCCCCTATTCCATCGACGATCACGCCGGTGACCTGATCGCGCTGCTCGATCATCTCGGCGTGAAAGGCGCAATCATCTGGGGCCTGTCTGTCGGCGGCCTGATTGCGCAGGGGCTTTATGCCCGCCGTCCCGATCTCGTCCACGCGCTTGTACTCAGCAACACCGCTCACAGGATCGGCACGGCCGAGATGTGGAATGCCCGCATTGAGAAGATCGCCGCAGACGGCCTTGCTTCGCTTATCGATCCTGTCATGGAACGCTGGTTCACACCCGCCTTCCGCCAGCCTGAGAATGCCGCCTATGCCGGCGCGCGTAACATGCTTTCGCAACAGCCGGAGGCCGGTTACAGCGGCACCTGCGCCGCCATCCGCGATGCGGATTTTACCGAAGAGGCCGGGCGAATCGCCGTGCCGACGCTCTGTGTGGCGGGCGATCAGGATGGCTCGACACCGCCGGAACTGGTGCAATCGCTGGCGGGCCTCATTCCCGCAAGCCGCTTCGTCACCATCGCCGGCTGCGGCCACATTCCCTGCCTTGAACAGCCGCTGGCCTACGCGCAGGCGGCTTGCATTTTTCTCAAGACCTTGCCGGAGCACTGACCGATGGCGGACCATATCGACAAGAACGAACGTTTCGAACAGGGCATGAAAACCCGCCGCTCCGTGCTCGGCGACGCCCATGTCGACCGGGCGCAGACCATGACGTCCGGCTTCGATCAGCCTTTCCAGCAGCTCATCACCGAAGCCGCCTGGGGAACGGTGTGGTCCGGCAACCACTGGACGAAGCGCGAGCGCTCGATGGTCACCATCGCCCTGCTCGCTGCGCTCGGTCAGGATGAGGAGCTGGCCATGCATGTGCGCGCCACCGCCAATACCGGCGCCACCGAAGCGGATATTCGCGAGGCGCTGCTGCATGTGGCGATCTATGCCGGCGTGCCCGCCGCCAACCACGCTTTCAAGATCGCCAAGCTTGCCCTGGCAGGTATGAAAGCCGATAGTTCCAGCGAGGAGGAGACAAAATGAGCAACCAACCGCCCGAAACCGGGCCGTTCTTCGCGCGCAACCGCGATACTCACCCGCTGGCCTATGCACCCGGATACAAGACCTCGATCCTGCGCTCGCCGCAGCGCGCTCTGATTTCGCTTGAGGGCACCAAGAGCGAGATCACCGGGCCGGTCTTCGGCCATGGCATGCTGAACCCGCTGGATAACGATCTCATCCTCAACTATGCCCGTCCCGGCGAGATGCCTGTTGGCCCCCGCATTCTGGTGCACGGCCGGGTGCTGGACGAACGCGGCCGCGGCGTGGATGGCGCACTGGTGGAATTCTGGCAGGCCAATGCCGGCGGCCGCTACCGCCACAAGAAGGAAAGCTACCTCGCCGCCATCGATCCGAATTTCGGCGGCGTCGGCCGCACGATCACGGACGAGAACGGTTATTACTGGTTCAAGACCATCCAGCCGGGTGCTTACCCCTGGCCGAACGGCGTCAATGACTGGCGGCCGGCCCATATTCACTTCTCCGTCTTCGGCCACGGTTTCGCCCAGCGCCTCATCACCCAGATGTATTTCGAAGGCGATCCGCTGATCTGGAAATGTCCGATCGTCAAGACCATTCCGGATGAGGATGCGATCAGAAGACTGATCGCGCCGCTGGACATGAATGCGACGCTGCCGATGGATATGCTGGCCTACAAGTTCGATATCGTCCTGCGCGGCCGCCGCTCGACCCTTTTCGAAAACCGCATGGAGGGCAACTGACCATGGTTCAGCCGCTCAACTATTTCAAGGAAACCGCCTCGCAGACGGCGGGCCCCTATGTGCATATCGGCTGCACGCCCAACTTCGTCGGCATCGAAGGCGTGTTCGAAAAGGATCTCGGTTCCGGCCCGCTTTATAACGACAAGGCGCGCGGCGAACGCATCAGCGTGCGCGGCACGGTCTATGACGGCGCGGGAATGCCGCTCAAAGACGCGCTGATCGAAATCTGGCAGGCCGATACCGACGGGTATTACAACAGCCCCAGCGAAACGCGCGGCAAGGCCGACCCGAATTTCATCGGCTGGGGCCGCTCGCCCGGCGACATGGATACCGGCGAATTCGTTTTCGAGACGATCAAGCCTGGTACGGTGCCGTTCCGCGACGGCCGGCCGATGGCGCCGCACATCACCTTCTGGATCGTTGCCCGCGGCATCAATATCGGCCTGCAGACCCGCATGTATTTCCCGGAAGAACAGGAGGCCAACGCCGCCGATCCGGTTCTTGCCCGTGTCGAGCAGAAGAGCCGCATCGCCACGCTTGTCGCCCAGAAGGAGCAAGGTAACGTCTATCGTTTCGATATCCGCCTTCAGGGCGAAGGCGAAACCGTGTTTTTCGATATTTGAGCGAGACGGACGATGAGCCTTTCCCCCTTCGAGCATCCGTTTCTGTCCGGCCTTTTCGGCGACAGTGAAATCGTCGAGCTGTTTTCGGCAAGAGCGGATATCGACGCCATGGTCCGTTTCGAGACGGGACTGGCGCAGGCGGAAGCGGAGGCCGGCATCATCTCCGAGGATGTGGCGGAAGCGATCGTCTCGGGACTTTCGGAGTTTGCCGCCGATATGACCGGGCTTCGCAACGGCGTCGCAAAGGACGGGGTTGTGGTTCCCGAACTCATCCGGCAGATGCGGGCCGCGGTCGCCGGTCAGGCGGCGGACAAGGCGCATTTCGGCGCGACCAGCCAGGATGTCATCGATACCAGCCTGATGCTGCGGTTGAAAATGGCGGCGGAAATCATCGCTGCCCGGCTCGGTCACCTCATCGACACGCTGGGAGACATTGCGGCCCGCGACGGCCATAACCCGTTGACGGGCTATACCCGCATGCAGGCCGCCATCGGCATCACCGTGGCCGACCGGGCAGCAAGCTGGATCGCGCCGCTGGAACGTCACCTGCTGCGTCTGGAAACCTTCACGCAGGGCGGTTTTTCCCTGCAGTTTGGCGGGGCTGCCGGCACGCTGGAAAAGCTCGGCGACAATGCCGAAGCGGTGCGCGCCGATCTTGCAAAACGGCTCGGCCTTGCAGACAGACAGCAATGGCAGAGCCAGCGCGACGGCATCGCCGAATTTGGCAATATTCTCTCGCTTATCACCGGTACGCTCGGCAAGTTCGGGCAGGATATCGCGCTGATGGCCGAACTCGGTGGGGAAATCCTTCTCTCCGGCGGCGGCGGCTCCTCTGCCATGCCGCACAAACAGAACCCGGTCAATGCCGAAACGCTGGTGACGCTCGCACGCTTTAATGCCGTGCAGATATCGGCGCTGCACCAGTCGCTGGTGCACGAACAGGAAAGGTCGGGCGCAGGCTGGATGCTGGAATGGCTGTCGCTTCCGCAAATGGTGACGGCAACGGGCGCCTCGCTGCTGATCGCCGAGCGATTGGCGGGGCAGATAGACAGGCTGGGCGCAGGCGAAAACTAGCCGCAAGGCGGTCGATTTGGTTTGCAGACAGGGCTTCCGGACACTGCCAAACGGCAGGCCGGAGGCGGCTCGGCGACGTGTGGAAAGCGCTTGCGCTTCTTCGCATTAGTCATTGATAAAAAAGACTTTATTCAAAAATACAGAGACTGAAAAAACAGCGCGGAAGCTGCTTTTTAACCGGACATATCGCTTGACACAAAAATGAACTAACTGGTACAAACATTAAGATTAACAGGACGCCGCCGACAAGGGTTTGAAGCCTGCAGCGGCACCGACAAATGGAGGGCTTTGGCGCCGCAAGGTTTCCAAAGCGATGCGGGCAAGGCGAAACGCCTGTCCGGACCCGAACGGGTTGGGAGGAAGAATGTCTTACAGTCTCGATTTTTCGGCGGTCATTGACCGCCTGCCCGAGCTGCTTTTGGCGTGTCTGGCGACGATCGGCCTTGCGATTGCGGGCATGTCACTCGCCACCGTCATCGGCGTTCTGGGCGTCGTCGCCCGCCGCTCGCGGTTCAAGCTGCTGCGCGGGCTCGTCATCGGCTTTGTGGAAGCCATCCGCAACACGCCGTTTCTGGTGCAGATATTCTTCATCTTCTTCGCCCTGCCGCAGATCGGCATCAAGCTCAACCCGACGGTAACAGCCATCATTGCGCTGGCTCTCAACGGCGGCGCCTATGCGATTGAAATCATTCGCGGTGGCGTCGATTCCGTTCCCAAAGGCCAGGTCGAGGCGGGACTGGCGCTCGGTCTTCACCGCACCCAAATCTTCCGCCATATCATCCTGAAGCCGGCGCTGCGGGCAGTCTACCCGTCGCTCACCAGCCAGTTCATCATGCTGACGCTGACCACCTCGGTCTGCACCTCGATCGCGGCTTACGAGCTGACCTCCGTGGCGCAGAAGATCGAAGCGGATACGTTCCGGTCCTTCGAGGTCTATTTCTCGATCACGCTGCTTTATCTGGTCATTTCCTCGCTGATGATGGGCATTTTCTCGCTCATCTCCCGCGCATCCTTCAGCTATCCGGTCAAGTGAGGAAAAGACAATGGCATCCATCGGTCCCAACGAACTCTTCTTCCTGCTGCAAGGCCTGAAATGGACGCTTGCGCTGACCATCATCGGCTTTATCGGCGGCGGCGTTTTCGGCCTTTGCGTGGCGCTTGCCCGCGTCGCCGACAGCCCGGCAATCCAGCGTGCCAGCACCGGTTACATCGCCGTTTTCCAGGGCACGCCGCTCCTGATGCAGCTTTTCGTGGTTTATTACGGCGTGGCGCTTGCGGGCTTTAATGTCGATGCGTGGATCGCTGTCGCCATCGCCTTCACGCTGCATGCCAGCGCCTTTCTCGGCGAAATCTGGCGCGGCGGCATCCAGGCGGTGCCGAAGGGCCAGACGGAAGCCGCCAATGCGCTCGGCCTGCATTATATATCGCGCATGAAGGACGTGGTCCTGCCGCAGGCATTCAAGATTTCGCTGCCGGCCACCATCGGTTTCCTCGTGCAGCTCATCAAGGGCACCTCGCTTGCGGCCATTGTCGGCTTCGTCGAGCTGTCGCGCGCCGGCCAGATCGTCTCCAACCAGACGTTCCGCCCGCTCACCGTCTTCGCCCTCGTCGGCGTCATCTATTTCCTGATCTGCTGGCCGCTTTCCCTGTGGGGCGCCAGCGTTGAAAAGCGGCTGCAGACCGCAACCCGCTAAGTCGTGAAGAACTCATCAGCTTTGTAAGGAGGAGCCAAAGATGAAAACCACCAGCATGAAACTCTCTCGTCGCGCCCTGCTCGCGCTCGCCGCGGCAACGGTTGCCCTGCCCTTCGTCGTACCGGTCGATGCTTTCGCCGGTACGGTGGAAGAGGCCAAGGCCAAGGGCAAGGTCGTCATCGGCATTCAGGGCGACAACTCGCCGTGGGGCTTCGTCAATTCCAGCGGCGTACAGGACGGCCTCGATGCCGATATCGGCAAGGCCTTTGCCGACTATCTCGGCGTCAAGGTGGAATTCGTGCCGCTCGCCGTGGCCAACCGCATTCCCGCACTTCTGACCGGCAAGGTCGATCTCCTGTTTGCGACCATGGGCATGACGGCAGAACGCGCCAAGACCATTCAATATTCCAAGCCCTATGCCGGCAACGTGCTCTCCGTCTACGGCCCCAAGGACAAGAAAATCGGCGGCTATGACGATCTCACCGGTATTGACGTCGGCGTGCCGAAATCCAGCGCCATGGATACGGCGATTACCGCCGGCGCCGGCTCCAAGGCCAATATCCTGCGCTTCGATGATGACGCCGCCAATATTCAGGCGCTGATTTCAGGCCAGGTCGAGGTCGTCGGCGGCAACCAGTTCTACGGCGACCGCCTGAACAAGGCTGCCGAAGGCAAATACGAACCGAAGTTCGACCTGACGACGCTTTACAACGGCGCCGGCACCCGCCCGGGTGAAAAGGACTGGAACGAAACCGTCAACGCCTTCCTCGACAAGATCAAGTCCGACGGCCAGCTCGCCAAGATCTACGACAAGTGGATGAAGCGCGAAGTTCCGGCCTTCCCGGACAGCCTGCCCGACATCCCTTTCACCGTGAAGTAACGGCTGTCAGGATTTGGGAGGAGAAAAGCAATGAGGATCTTGAAAACCCTCACGGGTTGGCGAGCAACCGTTGCGGCGGGACTGGCGGCAGCTTTGCTGCCCGTTCTGACGCCCGCAGCGGCGGATGCCAGAACCCTTGACGAGGCAAAAGCCAGCGGCAAGGTCGTAATCGGTATCCAGGGCGATAATGCGCCCTGGGGTTTCATCAATTCCACCGGCGTTCAGGAAGGCTATGATGCCGATCTGGCGAGGGGGTTTGCGGATTATCTGGGGCTGAAGGTGGAGTTCGTGCCGCTCGCAGTCGCCAACCGCATTCCTTCGCTGCGCACCGGCAAGGTCGACGCCCTGTTCGCATCGATGGGGATGACGCCGGAGCGCGCGAAGAACGTGCAATATGCGCAGCCTTACGCGCATAATGTCATGTCGGTCTATGCCACCAAGAACAAGAAGATCGCCAGTTTCGACGATCTGACGGGCATGACCGTCGGTGCGCCGAAATCCAGCCCGATGGACACGGCCTTGACCGCCGGCGCGGGTTCAAAAGCGAATATCCTTCGTTTCGATGACGACGCCGCCACCATTCAGGCGATCCTGTCGGGCCAGATCGAGGCGATCGGCGGCAACCAGTTCTATGGCGACCGGCTTTCGGCCGCCGGCGGCAAGGATTACGAGGTGAAGTTCGACCTCGTGACCCTCTATAACAGCGCCGCCACGCGCCCCGGCGAAAAGGACTGGAACGAAGCGCTGAACGCCTATCTGGACAAGATCAAGGCCAATGGCGACCTCGAAAAAGTCTACGCCAAATGGATGAAGCGCCCGGTGCCGCAGTTTCCGGCCTCGCTTCCCGACATTCCCTACACCGTCAACTAAAACTGCTGCCAAGCATGAAGGAAAGTTCCATGCCGCAATCCGCCGCTCAGGCTCCGCTGATCGCCCTTGAAGGGGTAGGAAAGTGGTATGGAGCCTTCCACGCGCTTAAAAACGTCAACATGACGGTTCGCAAGGGCGAAAAAATCGTTCTTTGCGGCCCGTCCGGTTCGGGCAAATCCACGCTCATCCGCTGTATCAACCATCTGGAGGAGATCCAGGAGGGCAAGATCACGGTCGAGGGAACGACGCTGTCGGATTCCAGCCGCGCCATCGATGCGGTTCGCCGCGAAGTGGGCATGGTGTTCCAGAGCTTCAATCTCTTTCCGCACAAGACCATCATGGAAAACTGCACGCTCGCACCCATGCGGGTGAAGGGTCTTTCCAAGGCCGATGCGGAGGCGACGGCGCGCAAATATCTGGAACGCGTTCGCATTCTCAACCAGGCCGACAAGTACCCGGCCCAGCTTTCCGGCGGCCAGCAGCAGCGCGCGGCAATCGCCCGGGCGCTGTGCATGGAACCGAAGGCCATGCTGTTCGATGAGCCGACCTCGGCGCTCGACCCGGAAATGGTGAAAGAAGTGCTCGACACCATGATCGGCCTTGCCCGCGACGGCATGACGATGATCTGCGTGACCCATGAAATGGGCTTCGCACGGCAGGTGGCCGATCGGGTGATCTTCATGTCGGAAGGAGAGATCATCGAGGAAGGCCCGCCGGAGGAATTCTTCCGCGATCCCAAGCACCAGCGCACGCGCACGTTCCTCGGCGAAATTCTCGCCCACCACTGAGGTTCGCGCGCTCTTAAGGCGGGCGGGAATAATCCCGCCTCTCCCACACCGTCCGATGAGCGACACGTGATCATGACAGAGAAAACATCCTTCAAGGTCGGCCTGATAGGCGCCGATATACAACTTTCCAAATCGCCCGCGCTGCACATGCGCGAAGGGGCGGCCCATGGTCTCGACTATTCCTACGAGCTTGTCGATGTCACCGCCCGCAAACTGCCGGCCAGCGCGCTTCCCGACCTGCTGGACGAGCTGGAGGCGCGCGGTTTTGCCGGCACCAACATCACCCATCCCTTCAAGCAGGCCGTCATACCGCATCTGCACGAACTGTCGGACGATGCCCGCATGCTGGGCGCGGTCAACACCGTCGTCTTTAAGGATGGACGCCGCATCGGTCACAATACCGACTGGTACGGCTTTTACGAAAGCTTCGTTCGCGGCCTGCCGGATGCCAAGCGTGACCGGGCGCTTCTGGTCGGCGCCGGTGGCGCGGGTGTGGCGGTCGCCCATGCCGCGTTAAAGCTCGATATTATCAGTCTCGACATTTTCGACCGGGATTTCCCGCGGGCGCAACAACTGGCCCGGGAGCTCAATGCCCGTTTCGGCGAGGGCCGCGCGCATGCCGTGAACGATCCCGCCGCCTCGCTGCCCTTTGCCGATGGCCTGATTCACGCCACGCCTATGGGCATGCCCGCCCATCCCGGCATGCCGGTCGCGGCCGATCTCATCGAACAGCGGCACTGGGTGGCCGATATAGTCTATATGCCGCTCGTCACCGAGCTGCTGGCGACGGCGGCGAAAAAGGGCTGTCGCACCCTGCCCGGCGGCGGCATGACGGTGTTTCAGGCCGTCGGTGCATTCCGCCTCTTCTGCGGCCGCGAACCGGATGCCGGGCGCATGACCGCGCATTTCACCGAGCTTTGCATGGCGGAGGGCGTAGCATGAGCCTTTTTACGATCCTGAATGGTCCCAACCTCAACCTGCTTGGCCAGCGCCAGCCGGAAATCTACGGCTACGAAACTCTTGCCGATATCGAGGCCAATTGCCGCGCTATCACTGATGCCGCTGGCCACAAGCTGTTTTTTGCCCAGAGCAACCGGGAATATGAGCTGATTGACTGGATCCATGAAGCTCGTGGCAAATCGGCCGGCATCGTCATCAATCCCGGCGCCTTTACCCATACCTCGGTGGCAATCCTCGACGCGTTGAATACCTTTGAGGCGCCCGTGATCGAGGTGCATATCTCAAACATTCACAAGCGCGAGGCCTTCCGGCACCATTCCTATATTTCGCCCCGAGCGGAAGGAGTGATTGCCGGCCTTGGCATCGAAGGTTACGAAGTGGCGCTCAGCCATCTCATCAAGCGCCTTTCGCGATCGTCGTGATATGGGCGGGCGTCAGCACATAACGCAGCACCATGTCGCTGGCATGCCGCGACAAGGTCTCCTGGCCGTCACTGGTGAAGAGGCTGTCGCCAAAGATAAACGAGAAGGTCGCAGCGTTCGAAACGTTAAAAAAGGACAGCGCGCTGATCTGCCAGTGCAGTTCCAGTGCATCGATGCCCTCGCGAAAGACGCCGCGCTTCTGGCCGCGCAACAGCACACTTTCCAGCGCATCGATGGCCGGGCGGTTCAACTGGCGGATCGTTTCGGAAGACTGCATGTGCCGGCCATGATGGATGTTCTCGATCATCACCATGCGGATGAAGGCCGGATTACGCCTGTGGTGATCGAAGGTGAACCGACAGAGCTTGTCGAGCGCCGCCGCCGGCTCCAGATCGTCCAGCTCCAGATCGCTTTCGCCGCCGCGCACCTTGGCATAAGCCTCTTCCAGCACACGCTGGTAAAGGCTCTCCTTGTCGCTGAAATAATAATAGATCATGCGCTTGGAGGTTCGCGTGCGGGCCGCGATCTCGTCTATGCGCGCGCCCGACAGGCCGTTTTGCGAAAACTCTTCCATCGCGACCGAAAGAATGTCCCGGCGCACCCCTTCCGGGTCGCGTTTCGCCTGCCGCGTATCGCGGGCGCCGCTCAAGGTCGTGCTTTTGCTCATGCTTCATTCCCTGGACGGGGCTGCCATCCGGCGGCGTCCCCTTTATTAACCAATTAGTACATAAGGCTGAAAAGGAAGGCAATATGGCGAGCTATGACACAACAAGACACGGCATGCCAATGCGCACATCCATCGCAACCGTGTCGATCAGCGGCGAGTTCCCGGAAAAACTGGCGGCCATCGCCAAGGCGGGCTTTTCCGGCGTGGAAATTTTCGAGAATGATTTCTTGACATATGACGCTTCCCCGCGCGAGGTGAAGGCGCTGGCCGCCGATCACGGGCTGGATATCACGCTCTTCCAGCCATTCCGCGATTTCGAGGGCATGCCGGAACCACACCGCGCCCGCGCCTTCGAACGCGCCCAGCGCAAGTTCGATATCATGGGCGAACTCGGCACCGATCTGATGCTGATCTGCTCGAATGTCTCGCCGGTCTCGCTCGGCGGCATCGACCGCGCCGCCGCCGATTTCCATAAGCTTGGTGAACTGGCCGCAAAACATGGTGTGCGCGTCGGTTACGAGGCGCTGGCCTGGGGCCGCCATATCAGCGATCACCGCGATGCCTGGGAAGTGGTGCGCCGCGCCGACCACGCCAATGTCGGTATCATCCTCGACAGTTTCCACACGCTGTCGCGCAAGATCGACCCCAATTCGATCCGCTCCATTCCCGGCGACAAGATATTCATCGTGCAGCTGGCCGATGCGCCGCTGATCGACATGGACCTGCTCTATTGGAGCCGCCATTTCCGCAACATGCCGGGCGAAGGCGATCTGCCGGTCGTGGATTTCATGCGCGCCGTGGCCGCCACCGGCTATAGCGGTCCGCTGTCGCTCGAAATCTTCAACGACCAGTTCCGCGGCGGCTCGGCCCGCCTGCTTGCCGAAGACGGTCACCGCTCGCTCATCAACCTCATGGATCAGGTGCGGCGTCTCGAACCGGATATCCGCATCGATGTGCCCGCCATGCCGGAACGGGTTGAGACGCAAGGCGTGGAATTCGTGGAATTCACCACCGCGCCGGAAGAAAAGGCCAATCTGGAGGCCCTGCTTGCCACGCTTGGTTTTGAGAAAACCGCACGGCATCGCAACCGCAGTGTCGATCTTTATGCGCAGGGTGACATCCGCATCGTCATCAATACCAGCGATGACGGCGACAGTTTCGCCGGTGCGTCCTATTCCATCCACGGCACCAATGCCTATGCCTTCGGCCTGAAGGTGGATGATGCCGGGGCGGCGCTTGCCCGGGCCGAAGCGCTCGGCGCGCCCACCTTCGCCGAGCCGCGCAAATCAGGCGAAGTCGCCGTTCCCGCCATTCAGGGTGTGGGCAACGGCGTCATCTATTTCCTTGATGCTTCGCCGGCGCTCGCCTCCATCTGGGACAAGGAATTCGTCTCCACGGGCGCCCAGGCAGGGGAAGGCGATGCCGGGTTAAAGCGCATCGATCATCTCGCGCAAACAACGCATTATGATGAAATGCTGACCTGGCTTCTGTTTTACACCTCGCTGTTTTCCACCCGCCGCACGCCGATGGTCGATGTGGTCGATCCGGGCGGGCTGGTACGCAGCCAGGCCATCGAAAGCGTTCCCTCGCCGCATTTCCGCCTGACCATGAACGGTGCGGACAATCGCAAGACCTTCGCCGGCAAATTTCTGGCCGAAGGTTTCGGCACCAGCATCCAGCACATCGCCTTCGCCACCGACGATATTTTCGCGACGGCCAAGGCGATGCAGGCGCGCGGTTTCCACGCCCTGCCGATCTCACGCAATTATTACGATGATCTGGAAGCCCGTTTCGGGCTGGAGCCGGAGTTTTCCGATGCGCTGCGGGCCGCGAGCATTCTTTATGACCGCGACGACAATGGCGAATATTTCCAGATCTACAGCCGCACCTTCGGCGAGGGTTTCTTCTTCGAAATCATCGAAAGGCGTGGGGCCTATGGCGGTTATGGCGCGATGAACGCGCCCTTCCGTATTGCCGCGCAACGGCGGCTTGCGCCTCCGGTCGGCATGCCGAAGGAATAAGTCTCGGCACCGAAATCCGAACAGGCCGCAGCCGGCAGGAACGCCGCTGCGGCCTGATCTCATTCACGCCAGTGTCGTTATCTCGTAGTCGCGTGGAATGGCGGAAGTCACTGTGAACCACTCCGACGCCCGCGTCCGCTGCTGATGAAAGTCAAAGGCGGCACGATCGGCAAAAAGCTCCTCCACCTCCCAGATCAGGGGATCGTCTGTCTCGGACACCTCGAAGGAAATACAGCCGGGTTCCGCTCTGGTCAGGCGAAGATGTTCAGGAAGATGACGCCGGACGAGTTCAATATCATCCGTGGACAAGCACCGTAGAAAGCCCCTCAGCCTGACTGCGCCTGCCTTATTGTTCATGCCCGGCATTCCATTCTCCGTTGCTCTTCATCCATTTTATCAGCAGCGCCCCGCCTGTCACGACCGGCCAGGACAGCGCGCGAATACCGCCACGCGTCCCCAGCTTTGCAAGCTCACTATAAATTTATCCGCCTGACTGCGCCTGGCCAGACGGTTTTTAACGACAATAATCGTGGAATACACGCTTCATTGCGAAGCATTCTTCAGGAACCCGCGCTCAAAATCGGTGCAGCTGCGTATTTGTAGAGCAGTACACAAAAATTGTTCAACACTCTGGACATGATTGTTCGGTTTTGTTAGCTTTTTCGGCAAAACAAGGGTGGGGAATTAGAGTTACATGCGCATCGTCGAATCTGCGGCCGACGCAAATCATCCGGCCGACATTGATGAGGTTGCCTGCGGCGCTTCGATGAAATCGAATCTACCGTGCGTGCGGGCGATAGCCAATGCGCATTCCGCCGACAAAACGGCCTGAAGACATGCAGTTCTTCGCGACATCCCCTTCCTTGCCCATGGCGTCGCCCAGCACGCGCCTGCCCGAGACATTTTCCCCTTCCCCATTTTCAGATGGCCGCGCCAGCTTTGCCGCGTGCGCCACGCCGGAGACGCTGACATGACTGCCGCACACGCAAACGCCCTCCTCTCGGTCGAAGGCCTGAGCGTCGAGTTCGGCAATAGCCGCGTCGTGGACGATATCTCCTTCAGCGTCGAGGCCGGCCGGACGGTCGCGGTCGTCGGCGAATCCGGATCGGGAAAATCGGTCACTTCGCTTTCCACCATGCGCCTTGCGGACATGATGGGTGCGACCTACCCCACCGGCAAAATCCTGTTTGAAGGCAGGGACTTGCTGAAGGTTTCGCAGAAAGCGATGCGCTCGATCCGCGGCAAGGAGATCGCCATGATCTTCCAGGAGCCGATGACCTCGCTCAACCCCGTCTTCACCATCGGCGACCAGATCTGCGAAGTGCTTGTCCTGCACGAAAAGATGGGTAAACAGGCGGCGCTGGCTGAAGCACAGAAGCTGCTCGAAATGGTGCGCCTGCCCGATGCAGCCGAGCTTCTGAAACGTTATCCGCACCAGCTTTCCGGCGGCATGCGCCAGCGCGTGATGATTGCCATGGCGCTCGCCTGCCGGCCGAAGCTTCTGATCGCCGACGAGCCGACCACGGCGCTTGACGTCACCATTCAGGCGCAGATCCTCAACATCATGCGCGACCTGCAGAAGAAGCTCGGCATGGGCATGGTCTTCATCACCCATGATATGGGCGTGGTGGCGGAAATGGCCGATGACGTCGTCGTCATGTGGAAGGGCAAGAAGGTCGAGGAAGGCCCGGTCAAGGATATCTTCGCCAATCCGCAGCATCCTTACACGCGCGCCCTGCTTTCCGCCGTTCCGCGCCTCGGCAGCATGGAAGGCGAAGAGTTTCCGAAGCGCCTGCCGCTTACCGTGCTGCAGGATGGCCAGCCGGTCGTGATCGGCGAGGAGCGCGTGCAAAACACCGCGAAATATGACGCCAAGCCGCTGCTGTCGGTGAAGGATCTGTTTGTCCGCTTCGATATCCGCAAGAACCTGTTCGGCAAGGCGACGCACCGTTGCAGCGCCGTGCAGAAGGTGAGCTTCGATATTCATGCCGGCGAAACGCTGGCGCTGGTCGGCGAATCCGGTTCCGGCAAATCCACCATCGGCCGCACCATCCAGCAGCTGCAGACGGCCATATCAGGCGAAATTGCCTTCAATGGCCGCAGCTATTCGCAGATGTCAGCGGCGGAGCGCTTCCGCATGCGCCAGGAAGTACAATATATCTTCCAGGATCCCTTCGCCTCGCTCGATCCGCGCAAGACGGTCGGTTTTTCGATTGCCGAGCCGATCAACACCCACGGTTTGATCAACGATCAGAAGGCTGTACGGCGGCGGGTGGATGAGTTGCTGGAACGCGTGGGGCTCAGCTCCGAACATGCCGCGCGGTATCCGCACGAGTTTTCCGGCGGTCAGCGCCAGCGTGTCTGCATTGCCCGTGCGCTGGCTTCCGATCCGAAGCTCATCATCGCCGACGAGGCGCTGTCGGCGCTCGACGTCTCCATCCAGGCGCAGATCATCAATCTGTTCATGGACCTTCAGGCCGAACGGGGCCTCGCCTATCTCTTCATCAGCCACGACATGGCTGTCGTGGAAAAGATGAGCCACCGTGTCGCCGTGCTTTATCTCGGCTAGATCATGGAAATGGGCAGCCGTCGGCAGGTCTTCGAAACGCCGACGCATGATTATACCCGCCGCCTGCTTTCGGCCGTGCCGGTCGCCGATCCGACCATCGAGCGT
Source organism: Agrobacterium sp. CCNWLW155 (assembly GCF_036888815.1). Lineage (NCBI taxonomy): Bacteria > Pseudomonadati > Pseudomonadota > Alphaproteobacteria > Hyphomicrobiales > Rhizobiaceae > Agrobacterium > Agrobacterium sp. CCNWLW155. Next base: position 25,618 of record NZ_JBAKFW010000006.1, on the reverse strand, counting down.
CGCATCGCCATGATCGAGGGCGAAATACCCAATCCCGTGCGCCGTGTCGGCGACGAGCCGGCCATTCTCGCCCATGAGGAAATCAATCCGGGCCACTTCATCGCGAAGAGCGCCTGAATAACAACCAGAACCGCAACAACCATCTGAAGAGGAACAGGTAGATGACAATAATCAAGAAGGGGATGACGACAACGTTCGTCGCACTTGCCATGGCCGCCACGGCCTTTACCGCCGCACCGGCTCTTGCCGCCGGCAAGATGACCATTTCCAGCCCGCAGGATCCGGGCAGCTGGGATCCAATCGACACCTTCCTCGTGCAATGGGCGGCTGTCGCCACCAACATCTTCGACGGCCTGACCTATCGCGGCCCGGATCTGAAGGTTGTGCCCGGCCTTGCCGAATCCTGGGAAGAGCTGGATGAAGGCAAGCGCATCCGCTTCAAGCTGCGCCAGAACGTCAAGTTCCACAATGGCGAGCCCTTCAACGCCGCCGCCGTCAAGTTCACCTTCGAGCGCCTTCTCGGCGAACAGGGTGCCAAGGGCCCGCAGCGCTCCAACTATGTCGCTATCGAAAGTGTCGATGTCATCGACGACTACACCGTCGACATGAAGCTGAAGGCGCCCGATCCGGTGCTGCTGACCAAGCTTGCCGGTTATGGCGGCATGATCGTTCCGCCTGCCTATATCAAGGAAAAGGGTGAGGACAATTTCAACCTCAACCCAGTCGGCACCGGCGCATTCAAATTCGTTTCCTACGCACCGAAGACCAATATCAAGCTGGAAGCCAACCCGGATTACTGGGGCGGTGCGCCAAAGCTTTCCGAACTGGAGTACCGCTTCATCGCCGAGCCGGCGACCGCCGTTGCCGAGTTGCAGGCCGGCCGCGTCGATCTCGTCATTCCGCCCACCATCCCGATCGGCATGATCCCGGTTATCGAGGGCGATTCCAAGCTTGAAATCGTCAGCGTGCCCGGCCCGACGGTCGATGCGCTGCGTTTCAACACCCGTGACGGCATCACCGCCGATCCGAAGGTGCGCAAGGCCATCATCATGGCCGTCGACCGCGGCACCATCGTCAAGTCGATCCTTGCCGGCCAGGCATCGGAGATCGCGAGCTTCCAGAGCGCGCTGTCCTTCGGTTACGATCCGGAACTGAAGCCGCTGCCTTACGATCCCGAAGGTGCGAAAAAGCTGCTCGCGGAAGCCGGCGTCAAGCCGGGTGCGGCGCTGCAGATCGACATCCGCGGCAATGACGCGACGATGAACGAGGTGGCGCAGGTCATTTCCAGCTACCTCTCCATGGTCGGCATCACCGCCACCATCAAGCCCTATGAAACCAACGTGCTGCTGAACGACATCATCCCGCAGGGCAAGACCGGCGCGATGTTCCAGCAGAAATGGGGCGGCTGGACCTTCGATTACGACAACACGGCCTATTCCATGTACCACTCGGGTGAAAAGTGGAACCCCTATGACAAGGACGAGAAGCTGGACAAGCTGCTGGAATCCCAGCGTCCGCTGACCGACCGTGCCGAGCGCGAAAAAATCCTCAAGGAAATCGGCAGCTATACCGCCGAACGCGCGCTGGAAATCCCGCTTTACAACACCAATGCCATTTACGGCATCAACAAGCGGGTCAAGGGTTTCGTCGCGCCGCCGGATAACCGCCTGAAGCTTACCGACGTGACAGTCGAATAAGCGGGTTGATCCTCTGACACGCCGCCTTGTCCGCCTCTCGCGGGCAAGGCGGGATTTCTCTTCCCCGTTTCCTCGCAAGGTAAAAAACGTGGCCGGTTTCCTCATCAAGCGATTGCTGCAGGCGATTTTTGTCGTCATCGCCATCACCCTTCTCGTTTCCTTCGCCATCCGCCTGACGGGCGACCCGGCTGTCACCATGTTCCAGGGCGGCGGCAGCATGACGGAAGACGATCTGGCGCGCATCCGCGCGGCGCTGGGCACCGACCGGCCGTTCTTCGTGCAATATTTCAGCTTCCTGAAGGGTCTCGTGACGCTCGATTTCGGCCGCAGCTTCACCGGCAGCACACCGGTCTCGCGCCTCATCGCCGATGCCCTGCCCGCGACGCTGCTGCTCGCCTTCATCTCCATGGCGGTGTCGATTGCGCTTTCCATCCCGCTCGGCATCAAAGCGGCGACCTCGCGCGGCAAGACGGCCGATCAGGTGATCCGCATCTTCTCACTCGTTGGCCTGTCCTTCCCGAATTTCTGGCTGGCCACCATGCTGGTGCTGCTGTTCTCCATCACGCTCGGCTGGCTGCCGCCAAGCGGCATGGGCGGCTTTGCAAGCTACATCATGCCATCAGTCACCATGGGCGTGATCCTGACCGCCACCAATGTGCGCCTTGTGCGCACGGCCATGCTCGATACGCTGCGCTCGCAATATGTCATGGTGGCGCGCGCCAAGGGCCTGAGCGAAAGCAAGGTTCTCTACAAACACGCGCTGCGCAACTGCGCCATTCCGCTCATCACCTATTTCGGCCTGCAATTCGGCGGGCTGCTCGGCGGTATCGTCGTCATTGAGCGTGTCTTCAACTGGCCGGGCCTCGGCACGCTTGCCTTCGATGCGGTGGGCGCGCGCGACTATCCCGTGCTTCAGGCCGTCATCACCGTGCTGTCGCTGATGATCGTCGGCATCAACCTTCTGGTCGATATCGCCTATGGGCTTGTCGATCCGCGCATCCGCACGGAGTAAGTGACGATGGCTGCCAAAACCTCGCGCCTGTCGCGCTTCACCAATCTCGAATTCATCCTCGGTGCGTCGCTCACGACAGTCATCTGCCTTGCGGTGGTGTTTTCCGACGTGCTGTTTCCCGGCGGCGCGGACAAGATCGACCTGATGGCGCGCCTTGCGAAACCCTTTGCCAACGCCGCCCATCCGCTCGGCACCGATCCGCTCGGGCGTGACGTGCTTGCCCGTGTCGTCGCCGGCGGCAAGATCTCGCTGCTGGTCGGCTTCACCTCGGTCATCGGCGCGGTCATCTTCGGCGTCGCGGTCGGCTTGGTCGCCGGATATTACCGCGGTTTCTGGGATATGCTGGTCATGCGCTTTGCCGATATCCAGCTCGCCATGCCCTTCATTCTGCTTGCCATCACCTTCATCGCCATTGTCGGCGGCAGCCTCACCAACACCATCATCCTCCTGATCGTCTCACAATGGGTGCAATATGCCCGTCTCGTGCGCGGCTCGGTGCTGACGCTGCGGGAGCGGGAATTCATTCTCTCCGCCCGCGCCATCGGCGTGAAGGACTGGCGCATCATTCTCCAGCACCTGCTGCCGAACCTTATCGGCCCTGTCATCGTGCTGATGACGCTCAATGTCGCCAACAATATCCTGCTTGAAAGCAGCCTCACCTTCCTCGGCCTCGGCGTCGATCCGACCATTCCGAGCTGGGGCGGCATGCTGGCGGATGGCCGCACCTATCTGCAGACGGCATGGTGGGTCAGCGTTTTCCCCGGCCTCGCCATTCTGCTCACCGTGCTTGGCCTCAACCTTCTCGGCGACTGGCTGCGTGACAGCCTCGATCCCACCGGCAGAACCTCGAGGTAACAACGATGAGCCAGATTTTCGACCAGACCCTCGAGCGCACTCTGGATGCTCTCGTCGCCACTGCCGAGCCCGGCCAGTCCTTCGAAGCATGGACCTTCGATGACGCCAAAAGCCGTCGCGATGCCGAAAACAGGCTGAAGAAAAAAGGCGTCAGCGCCCGCATCCGCAGCGCCTACAAGCCGCTCCTCTTCACCTTTCTGGAAGAGATCAATCTGGATGGCGTCGACACCATCGAGGTGCGTTACCCGGTGCATGCCAATGCACCGGCCAACCGCTTCCGGCTGGAAGCCTATCCGCTGGCGGCTCTGGTGGGCGATACGAAGATCGACTTCATCGCCCGCGAGGACGACGGGTTCCATTATGATGTTACGCTGAGCCGCAACGGCAAGAAGGAAACCCTGAAGGTTCTGGCCCCAAACCGGGTTCACACCGATATCGTCGGCGAAACCAATGTCTCGCCAACCGGCTGGTTCCGGCTTGCGGGCGACACGGCCGGCAAGCGGCTGGAAACGGATTACGAGCGGCTTTTCGAAGCGGCGATCAATGCCGTCGCCAACCACGGCTGGGGCGATGAAGAGCCCTATTTCGAAGAGCTGAACATCCGTGTCGCGCATCCGGCCGACGATCTGGCGCTTTCCGTCGGCGATGAGGTCATCAGCCTGCGTGAAGCGCTGCATGAGGATTTCTATTTCTCGCTGCTGGAATTCTTCCAGAAAAAGTCCGGCCGGCCGCTGGGTGACCGGGGCCTGAAGCCCGGCCAGATCGTACCGGAAATCGTCAAAAGCGAAGGCGAAGTCTCCGTGCGCATCGAGACCCGCGCGCTGACCACCGCCTTCCTCGATGGTGGCGAGCAGCGGATCGATGAGGCCCGCGAACCGGTCGCCGCAGGCCAGCTCGCGACGCTACTGACAGAGATCGGCGGCGAGGCCTTCGAGGCTCGCTCGCGTTCCGGCCGCATTCTTGCCGCCCGTTATCTCGCCGGCAGCGATGCCGCCGTCATGATCAGCGGCGGTCAACACCCCAACGAGACGACAGGCATCGTTGGCGCCATCCGCGCTGCCCGCAGGCTCGCAGAGCGCAAGGGCGCGCATTTCACCATCTCGCCGCTGGAAAACCCCGACGGTTACGCCCTGCACCAGCGCCTGCGCGTCGATAATCCGCGCCACATGCACCACGCCGCACGCTACACGGCGCTTGGCGATGATCTCGAATATCGCACGCCGGAAAATTCCGGCAGGCATATCAACGAGAAGGAAATCCGCTTCAAGGCGCAGGAGATGAGCGGCGCCAGCCTGCATGTGAACCTGCACGGTTATCCCTCGCATGAATGGACCCGGCCACTCTCCGGTTATGTGCCGCGCAATTTCGCCATGTGGACGCTGCCGAAAGGCTTCTTCCTCATCATCCGCCACCATGCGGACTGGGAAAGCCAGGCGGAGGCCCTGCTCGACCGGGTGACCCGCCATCTTGGCGCGATTCCCGGCCTGCTCGATTACAACAACCGCCAGATCGCACTTTACGAGACCCATGCCGGCGAAACCGGTTTCCGCATCATCAACGGCTTTCCGTGCCTATCCTCCATCGACGACCGCCACACCGTGCCGATGACGCTGATCACCGAATATCCCGATGAAACGATCTATGGCGACGATTTCATCACCGGCCACACGGCACAGATGGAAACGGTTCTCTCCGCCTATGCGGCATGGCAGGAGATTCTGTCGCCGCAAGTCGCCTGATATCGCACCCGGAAACGACCAGGCTGGCGCGCCCGCCTTTGGGCGCGCTGTCAGCCCGGCGAATCTGTGAAAAGAGGCAACATTCGACAAACCGTCTCCTGTAAGGTCGGGCTCACACGCGACAACAAGTCAAACCCGATCAAGCGTTGAGCGGAACGGTTTTGCATGATGCGGGCGTGAACCACAGGAGACCCCATGCCCGCTCTGGACAAGCTCATCTGGCAGATCGAAAGCGACCTGCATAAAAACCTGACATTGACGGTCCTGTCGGACCGCTGCGCGATCAGCACACATCACATGTGCCGGTTGTTCCAGCTTTCCACCGGCCTGTCGATCATGTCCTATGTCCGGGCGCGCCGGCTTTCCGAGGCGGCTAGGACCATCGCGCAGTGCGATGCTGACATCCTCACCGTCGCACTTGGTGCGGGATACGGGTCCCATGAGGCGTTCACACGAGCCTTTGCGAATTATTTCAACACATTACCGAGCATTGTTCGCAAGGCCCGATCAACCTCATCCCTTGATCTCATGGAGCCAATCACAATGAAGAAAGACATGTTCATCGACCTCCAGCCGCCGGAAATTCGCCGCACCGACGCCTTTATGGTGGTCGGCCTCAGCACCGCCTGCTCACTGGAGAACAACGGCGCCATTCCAGCGCTGTGGCAGGCCTTCAACCTGCGCGAAAGCGAAGTCGAGGCAGCCGTGGCCGGAGCCGCTTACGGCGTCTGCAGCGTTGCCGACGCCGCCGGCAACTGCAAATATCTTGCCGGCGTGAAGGCGCTCAGGAAAACACCGGGCATGGACCATATCGAGGTGCCCGCGCAATCCTATGCGGTTTTTGTCCATAACGGCCACGTCTCGGATCTTCCGAGAACAGCCTATACGATCTGGAACAAGGCGCTGCCCGATGCCGGGCTGAAGACCGCGCCCTCTCCCGATTTCGAGCTTTATGACCGGCGCTTCGATCCGCAGACCGGGCGGGGAATCGTCGAAATCTGGGTTCCAGTCATCGCCTGAAGCACGGACACATGAAAGCGTATGCTCCAGCCGGGCGCTGGGGCATACGTTCAACAAAAAACAGAATGAGGCTGCCCTATTTCGCCGTCATGGCGGCGGCAGGCTTCTGGTCCCGCTGCTTCTTCAACAGCTTTTTGCCCCTGTCGAGAATATGCAGGTTCGCGGCATCCAGCTTGTTATAGGCCGCCTGAATGATATCGATATCGGCGACGTGCCCGATCGCGGCAAGCTTGTACATGACGTCTCCGACGGCGACGTCGATGGTCGGCGCGGATGTGGACGCGGCGCCCTTTACGGCGGCCTGCATGTCGTCCACGCTTCCGCCCATGGCCTGATAGAGCGTGAGCGCCTTGCGCAGGAACGCCTCACGACGCTCGATCCTGTTGTTGAGCATCTTATCTCCAGCGCGATTCCGCATCAGCTCAACAGCTTTATTTTGATATTCGCCCATCAAGACACCAAATAAAGATCCAAAATATGCTTCGCGAGACTACGAACAATCCCCTTAGAACTGGTTAAGGCATTGGTTTCGTCTTCACATTCTCACTATCCCGTGTTGAGTTTGCGCGAAACTGTTCTCACCCCAAAATACGGCCTTCGGGCTGTTGCAGTGCCTGCCGTCATTCAGGCCCCGAGCCAGCATGACGGCAGCAGCAGATGCGAAGGCAAGGAACCCTCAAATCGCGTTACATGGCGACGCATCCGCAGACGGAACGATAAACTGCGCCATTGATAACCGTCAGGTTATCTATTACCCCCCTTATTTCATTTTACTTTGACCATCTCAGTCATCAATCTGACAGTCTGGATCGGTGGATGGGAGCCACGGATCAATTGGGAGGAAGTTATGAAACTACGGATCACCGCCGCCATCGCGGCCATTTGTTTTAGTTCCGTTGCCTATGCCGATACGATCAAGGTGGGCGTGGTCGGTCCGTTCTCCGGCCCCTTCGCGCTGCAGGGCAAGAACTTCAAGGCCGGCATAGACGCCTGGTTTGCGCTTCACGGCAACAAAATCGGCAACGACACGGTCGAAGTCGTTTATCGCGATGTGCCGCAGGCCGATCCGGCGCAGTCCAAGGCGCTGGCGCAGGAACTGGTGGTCAAGGAAGGCGTGCAATATCTCGCCGGCTTCTATTTCACCCCCGACGCCATGGCCGTTACGCCGCTTCTGAAGCAGGGCAATGTGCCGATGGTCATCATGAATGCCGCGACATCGGCCATCGTGACCAAGAGCCCCTATGTGGTGCGCACTTCCTTTACCACCTGGCAGACCTCCACCCCCATCGCCAAAGTGGCGTTTGATGGCGGCGTGAAGAAGGTCATTTCGCTGGTCAGCGATTACGGCCCGGGCGTCGATGCCGAAAATGCCTTCAAGGCCGCCTTTACGGCCGCTGGCGGCGAGGTGGTGGAAACCATCCGCATGCCGCTTTCCACCAATGATTTCAGCCCGATCATGCAGCGCGTGAAGGATTCCGGCGCTCAAGGCGTCTTCGCCTTCCTGCCGTCGGGCCCGACGACACTCGGTTTCGTCAAGGCCTTCAACGATAACGGCCTGAAATCTTCAGGCGTCAAGCTCTTCGCACCGGGTGATCTGACGCAGGAATCCGACCTGCCGGCGCTTGGCGAAGCCGCACTCGGCATGCAGACGACCTTCCATTACGCCGTTTCGCATGATTCCCCTGAAAACAAGACCTTCGTGGAAGCCGCCACCAAGGCGATCGGCAATCCGAAGGAGCTGTCCTTCCCTTCCGTCGGCGCCTTTGACGGCATGTATGTCATCAGCAAGATGATCGAGGCCACCGGCGGCAAACAGGATGCGGAAAAGGCAGTGGACGCGGTGAAGGGTCTTTCCTGGACAAGCCCGCGCGGCCCTGTCAGCATCGATCCGGAAAGCCGCCACATCACCCAGAACATCTATCTGCGCGAAGTGGCCAAGGGCGATGACGGCGCCTATTACAACAAGGAAGTCCAGACCTTCGAAAAGCAGGGCGATCCGGGCCTCGCCGCCGCGAAGTAAAGGACAGCTTTGACGACGTTGTCGGGCCGCCAGTAGCGGCCCGTCTCCGGCCCGGATGGGCATTGCAGCACCGGGAGGGTTTTTCAGCGTGCAGACGGTCTTCAGCATCCTCATCGATGCGCTTGCCTATGGCATGGTTCTGTTCATCATCTCCATCGGCCTTTCGGTCACGATGGGGTTGATGCGGGTGGTCAATCTGGCGCATGGCGCCTTCGCCATGATCGGCGGTTATCTCGCCTCCTATGCCGCCCACGGCCTCGGCCTCGGTTACGCCGTGGCGATCATCGTCGCCATTGTCGGCACCATCGTCATCGCCATTCCGCTCGAACGTTTCCTCTATCGCCGCATCTATGGCGCACCGGAGCTGACACAGGTGCTGATGACCATCGGCATCACATTCTGCATCATCGGCATCGCCAATTTCGTTTTCGGCCCGACGCTGAAGACCATCCCGCTGCCGCAGCAGCTGGCCGGCCCCACCGATCTCGGTTTCCGCACCATTGCCACGCACCGCATCTTCGCCATTGCCTGTGGGCTGGCCGTGGCCGGCGCATTGTGGTTCACCTTCGAAAAGACGGCCTTCGGCATCAAGCTGCGCGCGGCCGTCGATAATGCCGCCATGGCGGCCGCACTCGGCGTGCGCACCGAAATCATCTATGCCGTCAGCTTCGCCATCGCCGTCGGCCTTGCCGCCATGGGCGGTGTCATCGGTGCGGAACTGCTGCCGGTCGAACCCTATTATGCGCTGCGCTACATGGTCACCTTCCTGGTGGTGGTCTCGGTCGGCGGTGCGGGCTCCATTCCCGGCGCACTGATCGCCTGTCTGCTGCTCGGCGCGATCGATACGACCGGACGGTATCTTGCCCCCGAATATGGCGAATTCTTCTTTTACCTGGCGGTCATCGTGATCATCACGCTGTTCCCGCGCGGCCTTCTCGGAAGGGCGAAATGAGATGGCGGTGCTTATGAACGACGTGACTGAAACGGCAGAAATCCCGAAGACGCGTTCGCCGCTGCGCGCGCTCGCAGGGCCGCTCCTCATCATTGCCGCCGCTGTCGTCGGTTATTATCTGTTTCCGGATAATCTGGCGCTTCTGACCCGTATCATCGCCATTGCGCTTCTGGTGCTGTCGATCGATCTCGTCACCGGCTATTGCGGCGTCGCGACACTTGGCCATGCCGCCCTCTTTGGCGCGGGCGCCTATGCCGCCGGCATTGCCGCCGCCCATTTCGAGATCACCGACCCGCTGCTGATGACCGCCATCGGCGCGGCTGCGGGCGGCGTTGCCGGGCTGATCTCCGGCACGGTTCTGCTGCGCGCCCACGGCCTGCCGCAGCTCGTTCTCTCCATCGCCGTCATTCACCTGTTCCACGAGGCCGCCAACAAGGCATCCGGCTGGACCGGCGGCAGCGACGGGCTATCGGGCGTCTCCCCCGACGCCCTGTTCGGCACTTTCGAATTCGATCTTTTCGGCCGCACCGCCTATATCTATGGCGTCTGTCTGCTGCTCCTCGTCTTCCTCGCCCTCAAGGTGGTGGTCAATTCGCCCTTCGGCATGTTGTGCCGCGGCGTCAAGCAGGACAGCATCCGCATTCAGGCCATGGGCGGTTCGGTCAACGGCACTATTTTGAAGATGTTCGTCATATCAGGCATCGTGGCCGGCATTGGCGGCGCGCTGAACGCCATCTCCACCCAGGTCGTCGGTCTCGACAGCCTCAGCTTCACACTCTCTGCCGAAGGGCTGGTCATGCTGGTGCTCGGCGGCGCGGGCTCGCTTTACGGCGCGCTGATCGGCACCGTCACCTTCATGTGGTTCGAGGATGTCGTTTCCGCCGCCAACCCGTTCCACTGGCTCACAATTGTCGGCCTGCTGCTGATCGCCGTCGTGCTTTTTGCCCCGCGCGGGCTTTATGGCGCGGGTGAACAGATCATCACACGCCTGCGGGGAGGTCGCAAATGAGCGCCATTTTCGAAGTCTCCGGCCTGCAGAAGAATTTCGGCGGCCTCGTCGTCACCAATAATGTCTCGCTGTCGCTTTCGCCGGGAGACCGCACAGTGCTGATCGGCCCCAATGGCGCCGGCAAGACCACCTTCGTCAATCTCGTCACCGGCAACCTCAAGCCCTCGGCCGGCACAGTACGCATCGCCGGTGAGGACGTGACCGGCCTCAGTTCCAGCCAGCGGGTGAAGCGCGGCCTCGTCCGCTCCTTCCAGGTCACCCGGCTGTTTCAGGACATGACGCCGGAGGAACATGTGGCCCTCGCTATTCTCCAGCGTGAAGGCAAGACGGGCCGGATTTTCGGCCGATACCGCGCCATGCCCTCGGTGATGAGCGAAGCACGCGACATTCTCGGCACGCTGGGCCTCCTTGGCCTTGCCGAAACCCGGGTTCGCGAAATCGCCTATGGTCAGCAGCGGCTGATCGAGATCGCGCTCGCCATGGCGCTCCGCCCGAAAATCCTGCTGCTGGACGAACCGGCCGCCGGCGTGCCTTCCACGGAAACGGCGCGCATCGAACAGGCGCTCGACCGGCTGCCGGCCGACCTCGCCATCCTGATGATCGAACACGACATGGATCTGGTCTTCCGTTTCGCCAAACGTGTGGTGGTGCTCGCCGCAGGCGCGGTGATCTTCGACGGTTCGCCGGATGAAGTGACCAGCAATGCGGAAGTCCGCCAAGCCTATCTGGGAAGTTACGCCGATGCCCGCAGCGCCGCTTGAAATCACCAACCTCACCGCCGGTTACGGCCCGACAAGGGTCATCGAGGGCCTGTCGCTTTCCGTGCCATCGGGCTCGCGTTTTGCCGTGCTCGGCCGCAACGGCGTAGGCAAGACCAGCCTCTTCGCCACGCTGGCCGGCCAGACGAAACGATTTGCAGGCGACATCCGCCTCGGCGGACAGGACATCGCCACCCTGCCGAGCGCTGCCCGCGCCAAAGCCGGTCTCGGTTACGTGCCGCAGACGCGGGATGTCTTCCCCACACTGACCGTTGAGGAAAACCTCTTCGTCGGCCTCAAAGGCAGGCCGAAATCGGCCATCGAGGAAGCCTACACGCTGTTTCCACGCCTCAAAGAGCGCCGCCGCAATCTCGGCTCGCAGCTCTCCGGCGGCGAGCAGCAGATGCTCTCCACCGCCCGCACCATTCTCGGCCAGCCGCGCGTGCTGCTGCTCGATGAACCGCTCGAAGGCCTCGCCCCCGTCATCTGCGAAGAACTGATGGCGGCCTTCTCCAAACTGGCGCAATCCGGCGAAATGACCATTCTTCTTGTCGAACAGCGTATCCAGATGGCCATCGACTTCGCCGACCACGCCATCATCATGGAACGCGGACGCATCGTCTGGGAAGGGCCATCCAGCGAACTGGTGGAGAACCCTGGTATTATCGATACGCATCTTGGGGTTGGCGGGTTGCACTAACCCAACGCATCGCCGTTGCGCGTTCATATATACAATCTCCGTCATACCGGCCTTGAGCCGGTATCCAGCCACCCCAAGTCCTTGGGGTGAAAAGACTCTTCGCGTCGCGCAGACGCGCGCCGGCTGGATTCCGGCTCAAGGCCGGAATGACGGACGCTGACCGATCACACAAAGCGCCCACCGCCCATTTCCCCGCCCCTTAAAAAACCCAATGGAATAAAAATTCCACTGCAGTTAAAGTGCACACGATTTCAGTCTGCATGAGGGAATGACAATGACGGCAATCGAGGCGCCAGACTCCGTAAAGGCTTTTGAGGAGCGGCTGCTCCAGGTCGCGGAGGGTTTGCCGAAACGATTGCGGCAATGCGCCGATTATGTCGCTTCCAATCAGGATCGCATCGCCGTTTCCACCGTTGCCGAAATGGCCGAAGGCGCCGGCGTGCAGCCTTCGGCCTTCATGCGCTTCTGCCAGATCATGGGTTTTTCCGGTTTTTCGGAAATGCAGCGCCTGTTCCGTGATTCCTATGTCGGCGGCTGGCCGGATTATGCCACGCGGCTCGACCATCTGCGTGAGAAAGGCGATGAAAGCGCCTCCGGCCTGCTTGCGGAATTCGTGGAGGCCGGCCGTTCCTCTTTGGAAATGCTGCTGAAATCGGTCGATACGCGGCAGCTTGACGAGGCGGTTGCAGCGCTGGCAAAGGCGCGCACCGTGCATATCATCGGTTTGCGGCGCTCTTTCCCCATTGCCAGCTATCTGGCCTACGCCTTCGAGAAGATGAAGGTGCCGGCGGTTCTGCACAGCGCCGTCGGCGGGCTTGGCAATATCAGCGCAATTTCCCGCGACGACGCCCTGATCGCGATCACCTTTTCCCCCTATTCCGCGGAAACGCTGGAACTGGCGGAGAACGCCCGCGCCAACGGCATTCCGGTCGTGGCGCTTTCGGATTCCGCCGTCAATCCGCTCCGGAAGTCAGGCGCGACGCTGCTGACCGTCACGGAGATCGATTTCGGCGCGTTCCGCTCGCTTTCCGCCACGCTCTGTCTCGCCATCACGCTGGCGGTTGCTGTGGGAACACGCAAGACCGCCTGAATATTTTTATTGAAAACGGGAAAAATAGAATTTATGATCCAAATCCATGAAACGGGCGTTCCATAATCGTCCGTCTCGTGACGGGATATGTGAGCGGAGGAGGCTCACCGAAACGGGATGGCGATAGGTGGCGGCATGATTGCCTGATCCGCCCGACACCATGAGGCACACCGCGCAAAAGCGCGGTGCTAAGGAGGAAGCTTTTGAAAAAACTTGATCTTATCACGATCGGGCGCTCGTCTGTCGATCTGTACGGCTCGCAGGTCGGCGGCCGTCTGGAGGACATGGCCTCCTTTGCCAAATATATCGGCGGCTCTCCCACCAATATTGCCGCCGGCGCTGCGCGCCTGGGGCTCAACAGCGCCGTCATCACCCGTGTCGGCGACGAGCATATGGGCCGCTTCATCCGCGAACAGCTGGTGCGTGAAGGCGTCGACGTGCGCGGCGTGAAGACGGACCCGGAGCGGTTGACCGCGCTGGTGCTGCTCGGCATTCGCGACCAGAACCAGTTCCCTCTGATCTTCTATCGTGAAAACTGTGCCGACATGGCGCTCAGCGAAGACGATATCGATCCCGCTTTCATTGCCGAGGCGAGCTGCATCTGCGCCACCGGCACGCATCTGTCGCATCCGAAAACGGAAGCGGCAGTGCTGAAAGCACTGAAACTTGCCCGTGAAAATGGCGCAAAGACCGCGCTCGATATCGATTACCGCCCCAATCTCTGGGGTGTGGCCGGCCATGGCGATGGCGAAAGCCGTTTCGTGGAATCGCAGAAGGTTACCGCCAAGCTGCAATCCACCCTGCATCTGTTCGACCTGATCGTCGGCACGGAAGAGGAATTCCACATCGCCGGCGGCTCCACCGATACGCTCACGGCACTCAACGCCGTGCGCAAGGTCTCGAATGCGACGCTGGTGTGCAAGCGCGGACCGATGGGCGCCGTCGTCTTCACCGGCGCTATTCCCGATAGCCTCGATGATGGCGAGACGGGCGAAGGTTTCCCGATCGAGGTCTTCAACGTTCTGGGTGCGGGTGACGGTTTCATGGCCGGGCTGTTCCGCGGCTGGCTGCGCGGCGAAGACTGGCCGACGACGCTGAAATACGCCAATGCCTGCGGCGCTTTCGCCGTCTCCCGCCATGGCTGCACCCCGGCCTATCCGAGCTGGGAAGAACTGCAATATTTCTTCAAGGCCGGCATTCGCAACAGGGCGCTGCGCAAGGACGAGGCGCTGGAGCAGGTACACTGGTCCACCAACCGCAAGGGCGACTGGGAGACGATGCGCGTCTTCGCCTTCGATCATCGCATGCAGCTGGAGGCCATCGCCGACGAGCTTGGCGTCAAGCACGAGCAGATCGGCGTCTTCAAGAAGCTCTGCCTTCAGGCAGCGCAGAAAGTTTCCGGTGGCGAGGCGGGTTATGGCATTCTCTGCGATGGCCGCCTTGGCCGCGATGCGCTGTTTGCCGCCAGCGGCTCCGGCCTGTGGATTGGCCGTCCGGTGGAATGGCCGGGCTCGCGCCCGCTGACGCTGGAACCGGATCTCGGCAAGGATTTCGGCGGCCTGTCGGAATGGCCGCTTGAAAACGTCGTCAAGGTTCTGTGTTTCTATCACCCCGATGACACCGAAGAAATGCGCGCCACGCAGGAAGAGACCGTGATGCGCCTGTTCGAGGCGGCGCGTCGCAATCGGCTGGAAATGTTGCTGGAGGTCATCCCCTCCAAGGTTGGCCCGACCGACGATTTGACCGCCGCCCGCATCATCGAGCGCTTTTACGAGATCGGCGTTTACCCCGACTGGTGGAAGCTGGAGCCGATGAAGACCCGCGCCGCGTGGAAGAACGCCTGCGACGCCGTGCATCGCAACGATCCTTACGTGCGGGGCATCGTCGTTCTCGGCCTCGATGCACCGCAAAGCGAGCTGGAAGAAAGCTTCCGCCTTGCGGCCGGTTTCGATCTGGTCAAAGGTTTCGCCGTTGGCCGCACGATATTTGCCGACGCCGCCCGCGGCTGGCTTTCCGGCAAGATGACCGACGAGGATGCGGTCAGGGATATGGCGCAGCGTTACACCAGCCTGTGCCGTGTTTGGGATGAGGCGCGCGCCAAAAAGGGAGAGGCAGCGTGAAGACAATCAGATTGACGGCTGCGCAGGCCATGGTTCGTTACCTGGCAGCGCAGATGAATGAACATGGCGAAACCTATATCGCCGGCATGTGGGCCATTTTCGGCCATGGCAATGTCGCCGGCATCGGCGAAGCACTTTATGGCATCAGGGACGAACTGCCGACCTATCGCGGCCAGAACGAGCAATCCATGGCGCATGCAGCCATTGCCTACACCAAGCAGCTGCGCCGCCGCCGCGCCATGGCGGTCACCTCCTCCATCGGCCCGGGTGCGGCAAACATGGTGACGGCGGCAGCGCTCGCTCATGTCAACCGCCTGCCGGTCCTGCTGATCCCCGGCGATGTCTTCGCCAATCGTGGCCCAGACCCTGTGCTGCAGCAGCTCGAAGATTTCGGCGACGGCACCATGACGGTGAATGACTGCTTCCGTCCGGTCAGCCGTTATTTCGACCGCATCATGCGGCCGGAACAGTTGCTGACAGCCCTGCCCCGCGCCATGCGCACCATGACGGACCCGGCCGATTGCGGCCCGGTCACGCTCGCTTTCTGCCAGGATGTGCAGGCGGAAGCCTATGATTACCCTGAAAGTTTCTTCGAAAAGCGGGTCTGGCGTCAGCGCCGTCCTGAGCCTGATGTCGTGGAATTCGAAGAGGCAGTCGCCGCCCTGAAGGCGGCGAAGAACCCCATCATCGTTGCCGGCGGCGGCGTGCATTTTGCCGGCGCAACCGAGACACTGAAACGCTTTGCCGAAACCCACTCCATTCCCGTCGTTGAAACGCAGGCCGGCAAATCGGCGATTGCGTGGGACCACGACCTCAATTTCGGTCCCGTCGGCGTCACCGGTGCGGAAAGCGCCAATATCATCAGCGAGAAGGCCGATCTGGTCTTCGGCGTCGGCACGCGTTTTCAGGATTTCACCACCGGTTCCTGGGCGCTGTTCAAGAACCCCAACCGCAAGATCCTGGCGCTCAACGTTCAGCCCTATGACAGCGCCAAGCACGATGCGATCAGCCTGACGGCGGATGCGAAAATCGGGCTTGAAAAGCTCTCCGCCGCCCTCGGCAGCCACCGTTTTGCAGCGCCGGATGCCCGCCTCAAGGCTGCATGGTTCGAAAAGGCCGATGCCGATACGGCAGCGCCGGGCGAGGACAACGCCAACAGCCTGCCCACCGATATGCAGGTGATCGGCGCGGTGCAGCGCCAGTCGCGTGACAACACCGTCGTCATGTGCGCGGCCGGCACCATGCCGGGCGAGCTTCACCAGCTATGGAAATCCAAGCTGCCGCTCTCCTATCACATGGAATACGGCTTTTCCTGCATGGGTTATGAGGTGGCCGGCGGCCTCGGCATCAAGATGGCGGAACCGGACCGGGACGTGATCGTCATGGTCGGCGACGGCTCCTACATGATGATGAATTCCGAGCTTGCGACATCGGTTGCCATGGGCGTGAAGATCACGCTCGTCATCACCGACAACAGGGGTTACGGCTGCATCAACCGACTGCAGATGGAAACCGGCGGCGCGGAGTTCAACAACCTCTACGCCCACACCAACGTCAACCCGATCGCCATCGATTTCGTGGCCCATGCCGGCTCGATGGGGGCGGATGCTCGCAAGGTCTCCACCATTTCCGAGCTGGAAGCAGCGCTCGCCAGCGCCCGGGAATCCACCCACACGACCGTGATCGTCATCGATACCGACCCCTATCCGACGCCGCAGGCCGGCGGTCACTGGTGGGATGTCGCGGTGCCCGAAGTGTCCGACCGCGCCGAAATCGGCCCGGCACGCGCCCGTTATGAAAACCATGTCAAGGAAAGACAGTAAGATGATCCGTTACGGAACCAACCCGATCGCCTGGTCGAACGACGACGACCGCACGCTGGGTGCGCATATCAGCCTTGAACAGTGCCTTGATGAAACCGCCAAGATCGGCTTCGACGGCATCGAGAAGGGCCACAAGTTCCCGACCGACCCGGAAGGCCTGAAGGGCGTGCTTTCGCCGCGTGGCCTTTCCTTCGTCTCCGGCTGGCATTCGCTGAACCTTCTGACCGACGACATCGAATCCGAAAAGAAGGCGATGCAGCCGGCGCTTGATCTCTTGAAGGCCATGGGCTCGAAGGTCATCATCGTCTGCGAAACCTCCAACGCCATCCACGGCGATGACAGCAAGGCGCTGGTCGACCGTCCGCGCCTTGCGGCCGAGGACTGGGCGTCGTTCGGTGCCGGTGTCGAAGCGCTGGCCGCCTTTGCCGCCGAACAGGGCATCACCCTCGTTTATCATCACCACATGGGAACGGTGGTGGAGAGCGAAGAGGAGATCGACCTGTTGATGAAACACACGGGGCCGAAGACTCACCTGCTGCTCGATACCGGCCATTGCCTGTTCGGCGGCGGCGATCCCGTCCGCGTCGCGCAGAAATACATGGGTCGCGTTGGCCATATCCATGCCAAGAACGTGCGCCCTGCCATTGCCGATCAGGTACGGGGCGAGCGGCTCTCCTTCCTCGAAGGCGTTCGCCGCGGCGTGTTCACCGTGCCCGGCGACAGCGAGGGCGGCGTGAATTTTCCGCCGGTGCTGAAAGTGGCGGCCGAACATAATTACAGCGGCTGGCTGGTGATCGAAGCCGAGCAGGATCCTGATCTGCGTAATCCGTTCGAGTATCAGAGCCTCGGGCTGAAATCGCTGAAGGCTTTTGCGCGTGAGGCCGGACTGGACAAAGCTCAGGCTGCCTGAACCGAACCACGGAAGGCGGGGCGGCCTACTCCACCCGTCATAC
Source organism: Agrobacterium sp. CCNWLW155 (assembly GCF_036888815.1). NCBI lineage: Bacteria > Pseudomonadati > Pseudomonadota > Alphaproteobacteria > Hyphomicrobiales > Rhizobiaceae > Agrobacterium > Agrobacterium sp. CCNWLW155. The sequence goes on along the minus strand of NZ_JBAKFW010000006.1, from coordinate 7,870 downwards.
CGGCCTTGAGCCGGTATCCAGCCAGCCCAAGTCTTTGGGCTGAAAAGAGTCTTCCCGCCGCGCGGACGCGCGTCGGCTGGATTCCGGCTCAAGGCCGGAATGACGGTGGTACGCGAAACTACCGAATGACATGTTTGTGCTACTCACGAAAAGGAACACCACCATGACCTCACTTCTGCGCAAGCCGGTCGCGACAAGCGGCAAGGTGCACGATATCACGCCCCAAAGCGCGGATTGGGGTTATGTCGGTTTCGGCCTCTACCGCCTGAAGCCGGGCGAGACGGCGGCGGAAAAGACCGGCGATACGGAAGTCATCCTCGTGCTGGTCGAAGGCAAGGCGACGATTTCCGCTGATGGCAAGGACTTCGGCGAACTTGGCGACCGCATGAATGTGTTCGAGCGCAAGCCGCCCCATTGCGTTTATGTTCCCGCCGGCTCTGACTGGTCGCTGACGGCCACGACCGACTGCACCGTCGGCGTCTGCACCGCACCCGGCGAAAAAGGCAGCCGCGAGGCGCAGCAGATCGGCCCCGCCGGTGTGCAGCTGACCGAACGCGGCAAGGGCGCCAATACGCGTTACATCTTCCCCATCGCCATGGAAGAGCGCGACGTGGCCGACAGCCTGCTGGTAACGGAGGTCTTCACGCCGTCAGGCAACTGGTCGTCCTATCCGCCGCACCGGCATGACGAGGATAACTACCCCGACATGACCTATCTGGAAGAGACCTATTATCACCGGCTGAACCCGGCGCAGGGTTTCGGCTTCCAGCGCGTCTTCACCGAAGACGGCTCGCTGGACGAGACCATGGCGGTTTCGGATGGCGATGTCGTGCTGGTCCCGAAGGGCCATCACCCCTGCGGCGCGCCCTATGGTTACGAGATGTATTATCTGAACGTGATGGCGGGGCCGATGCGCAAATGGCGCTTCAAGAACCACCCGGATCACGACTGGATTTTCAAGCGGGACAATCCGTAAGGCAGGCATATTCCACCGTCGCCTCATCCCTGTGCTTGTCACAGGAATGAGGGCGCACGCGGAGGTACGTTTCGAGACTGTCTTGGAGCAAAACGAACGCATCCAAAGAATTGATTTCATTATAAAACTCTCGGGAGGAGAATACCATGGCCGCTCTTGGCGTGGGCCTTATCGGCACGGGTTACATGGGCAAATGCCACGCGCTCGCGTGGAACAATGTCACCAGCGTCTTCGGCGATGTGGAGCGCCCGCGCCTCGTGACGCTGGCGGAAGTCAATCCCGAACTGGCAGCAAAAAAGGCGGCCGAGTTCGGTTTTGCCCGCTCGACCGGCAACTGGCGCGATCTGCTGTCCGATCCCGAGATCGACGTCATCTCGGTCACCACGCCGAATGCCTTCCACCCGGAAATGGCCATTGCCGCCCTTGAGGCCGGCAAGCATGTCTGGTGCGAAAAGCCGATGGCACCCGCCTTTACTGACGCGGTGAAGATGCGCGATGCGGCCCGCCGGTCGGGCAAGGCGGCGGCGATGGGCTACAACTACATCCAGAACCCAATGATCCGCCACATGCGCCGCCTGATCGACGAAGGCGCGATCGGCAAGGTCTACCATGTCCGCGCCGAGATGGATGAGGACTTCATGGCCGATGCCACCCAGCCCTTCTACTGGAAGAGCGAGGCGTCCTCCGGTTACGGCGCGCTGGATGATTTCGCCGTTCACCCGCTGTCGCTGCTCTTTGCCCTGTTCGGCCACGCACAAAGCGCCATCACCGATATGGTGAAACCCTATGAGACTCGCCCGCTTGCCGGCGGCGGCGAGCGCGCCGTCGAGACGCATGATCTTGCCAGCGTTCTCTTGAAGCTTGAGGGCGGCATTTCCGCCGTGCTCATCGCCAACCGCTCCGCCTGGGGCCGCAAGGGCCGCATCGCCATCCAGATTTATGGCTCCACCGGCTCGATTCTGTTCGACCAGGAGCGGATGAACGAATTCCAGCTCTACACCACGGATAGACGCCCCGAGGATCAGGGTTTCAGAACCATCCTCGCTGCGCCCCACCACAAGCCCTATGACCGCTTCATCCCCGCCCCCGGCCACGGCCTCGGCTTCAATGATCTGAAGGTGATCGAATGCCGCGAACTGATAGCGGCGATCGAGGGAAAGAAGGCCCATATCATCGATTTCGAGGAAGGGCTGAAGATCGAGCGCAGCATCCACGCCATGGCCCGTTCGTTTGCCGAAGGGCGCTGGGTGACGGCGGAGGAGATTGCGGAATAGGGGTTGGCGTAAAAGCGTCCTAGCTGACGCCGAGCCCTCTCTCCGTTCTCGAACATGACCATTGAACCTTTGCACTCGACGTCATCCTCGGGCTTGACCCGAGGATCCATCGACTGCAACGGCTTGTGGATCCTCGGGTCAAGCCCGAGGATGATGGATGAGAGGTTGGCGCATTCTTAGAAACCTGGATGGGCTGTCTCCCGCAGCCCATCATAGTATCGCCGGAACCTCACCCCTTCACCGGCGTTTCCGGCACCGGCGTCAGCACCTTGCCATCCCTGAACCAGCCGAGAATATTATCCGCAACCAGATCGGCCATCGCATTGCGCGTCGGAACCGAGGCGGAGGCGACGTGCGGCAGCAGGGAGACATTCGGCAGCGACAGGAAGGCTTCCGGCACCTTCGGCTCGGCATAGAACACGTCGAGACCGGCAGCCCCCAAAGCACCGCTTTTAAGCGCCTCAAGCAGCGCGTCCTCATCAACGCTGGAGCCGCGCCCGACATTGATGAACACGCCCTCAAGCCCAAGCGCCGTCAGGATTTCGGCGTTGATCGCCTTATGCGTTTCCGGCGTACCGGGCACGATGCAGATCAGGATGTCGACAGCCTCCGCCATCTCCTTCAGCGAACCGTAATAGGTATAGGGGAGGCCATCCCGCTTGCTGCGGGTGTGGTATCCGATCTCCACCTTGAAGGGCTCCAGCCGCTTGGCGATTTCCTGGCCGATGCGGCCCATGCCGAAGAGACCCACCTTGCGACCGCGCAGCGAGAAGGGAGAGAGGGCAAACGGCCCTTCGCCAACCCATTTGCCGTCACGCAGCCAGGTCTCGGCCTGATAGAGCCGGCGCACGGTATTGATCAAAAGCGCAATCGTCGTATCGGCCACTTCATCGTTCAGCACGTCGGGCGTATTCGTCACCACGATGCCGCGCGTGGCGGCATGTTTGGCATCCACGCCATCATAACCCACACCGAAATTGGCGATGATCTCCAGCTTCGGCAACGCATCGATCCATTTGGCGTTGACGACGCCGGAAACGGCGACGGCATTGATGCGCTCCGCCGCACCCTCAGGCAGAACCGGCTCGGCGCCGGCAGGCACTGTCACGATCTCGACCTTGCCTTCGAGGCGTTCAAGAACGCGCGGGTTGATCTTGCCGGGAACGAGAACGACGGCCTTTTTGTCAGACATGAGCGGATATTCCTCCTGATAACATTCCGATATCAGGAGTGGGTTTCAGGCGAACCGCTCGCCATCCCACTCCTATGGGCGGCGATCTTTTCAAACAACGGCGGCCGTGAAAAGGGCAATAAGGGGATGCTATGGGGGCAGACGGAAGTTTCATGCTGATTTTTTTGCGACACATGCACGTCCGTCATGCCGACCTGATCCGCCGGTATTCGGTATAAATCTCGAGAGAGGTTGCGCCTGAATGGAGGTCAAGCGCGAAGGATATGGTTTCTCGCGACGTCATCCTTGGGCTTGTCCCAAGGATCTAATCACGTCGACAAAATCAAGACGTTGCAGATCCTCGGGACACGCCCGAGGATGACGTCGGCGCAGGTGGCGGGACCATCTTCCTAAAAAAGAGTCCTTTCCCGCCGCGCGGACGCACCTCGGCTGGCTTTCGGGTCAAAGCGTGAGACGGGGAAGTGCGACGCCAAGACCACTCCTGCGCATCAGGTCAGGCTCACACCCGCGGCCGCACCGGCCCGGTCGATTGCCGGATACGCATTTCCGGCTTGATGAGGTGAATGCCGTCAGGCTCATGGCTGCCCGCCAGCCTGTCGAGCAATGCGCGGGCCGCTAAGCGCCCTACTTCGGCCTGGCCGTTGGAAACGGTGGTCAGCGCCGGGGTGGCGATCGCGGCTTCTTCCAGATCGTCGTAGCCGGTTACCGAGATATCGACACCCGGCACCAGACCCGCACGGGAAATGCCGTTCATAAGACCGATGGCGACGAGATCGTTCCAGCAGACGGCGGCGGTCGGCTTCTGCGGCAGCGACAGGAAATGCACCGCCGCCTCAAACCCGCCCTGCTTGGAGCGCGGGCCGGGAATGCGCAGGTTCGGATCAACCTCGATGCCCGCCTTGCGCAGCGCATTGACATAACCCTGGTAACGGTCACGGCCGGTCGAGGTCTGGTCCGTGCCGCCGACCATGGCGATGGTGCGGTGGCCGAGGCTGATCAGGTGGTTGGTGGCAAGCGAAATGCCGTAGCTGTCATCGCCGCGATAGGTCGGCATGTCGACGCCGTCCATCGAGCGCGCCACCAGAATGGCGGGCATGCCGTTTTCTTCGGCCAGCGTCATGTCCTCGATCGGCGTGCCGATGGCGGGCGACATGATGATGCCGTCGGAACCGAGCTGCAGCAGCGTCTCGATGAAGGTGCGCTGTTTTTCCACCGAATCATAATGGTTGGAAAGAATGAAGGTCTGGCGGCTGCGGTCCAGCTCGCTTTCGATGGCTTTGAGGATTTCCCCGTAAAACGGGTTCATCACATCATGGAATACCACGCCGACAATGCCGGAGCGCGAGGTGCGCAGGCTGGCGGCGCGGCGGTTATAGATATAACCCAGCGCCCGCGCCTGTTCCTTGATCTTGTCCCGCGTGTCGGCAGCGACCAGCGGGCTATCGCGCAATGCAAGGGAAATGGTGGCGGTCGAAAGACCGAGACTTTCGGCAATCGTAGACAGTTTGACCTTTTGGGCCACGGCATTCCTCCCCAAACGCGTGTCACTGACGGATGTCTCCGTTTAAATTGCAATTAAACAATTTAAACAAAATCCGCAACCCGTTTAAGGAATACCCGCAAAACAGATGATTCTTTTAAAAATTTCAACAAAATTATTGAAGATTGGCGTCTATTGCCTTGAGAAGTTTAACAACGTTGCGAATATCCTTGGCCGAAAGCCCTTCAATCGCCCTTGCTCCGCAATCGGCTATCGAGGTGTTGATCTGGTCGACGCTTTTCAGGCCCGTTTCCGTCAGCTTCACCAGCGTCACGCGGCCATCCTCGTCGTCGCCGCTGCGTTCCACGAAACCCTGGGCTTCCATGCGGCCGATGGTGCGCGTCATGGTGGGCGCCTTGACGCCGAGTTTCTGGGCGATCTGCCCCGGCGTCAGGCTGCCTTCCTGCGCCAGCGCCAGGATGACGCCGTCCTGCCCGGCATAAAGCCCGCTTTCGGCAAGGCTGTGGCTCAGCGCCGTGCGCATGGAGCGGGCGGCCTGGGTAATGGATTGCGCCAGCTCCTCGGGGTTGAAGTTCTCATCCCTCTTTTTGGCGTCCTTTACCTTCTTGCCGCCCTTTTCCTTCTTGGCGCTTTTGTCCTTATGCCCGGATTTGTCCTTGCTCATATGCGAGTGCCTTTTACCCTGTGGCGGAACCGATATATGTTGCTGGAAATCCTTACCGAATACACGCGCGGACTGCCAGATGCCAAACTCATACACGCATTATCACGACGAAAACGTAACAGACCCTCATCTTCGCGCAACAGGTGCAATTTCCGTGCTGCCGCTCGGCGCACATGAACAGCACGGCCCCCACCTGCCCTTCGAGACCGATACGCTGATTGCCGAAGGCATTGTCGCCCGCCTCGCCGCCGCCCTGCCCCGCCATCTGCCCATCTCCTTCCTGCCGGTGGAACCGGTCGGGTATTCCATCGAACATATGAATGTGCCGGGCACGAAGACCTTGCGTTACGATGAGGCGATTGAGCGCTGGCTCGGCATTGCCGAGGCGGAATATAAAAAGGGCGTGCGTAAAGTCGTGATGCTGAACGCCCATGGCGGCAATTCACCGCTGATGACCATTGTCGCCACCGAGGCCCGCGCCCGTTTCGGCATGCTGGCGGTCGCCACAAGCTGGACCCGGTTCGGCGTGCCGGCCGATATCATGGAGCCGCAGGACAAGGCGATCGATATTCACGGCGGCGATATCGAAACATCCGTCATGCTGGCGCTTCACCCCGAGCGGGTGGCGATGCAAAAGGCCGCCGACTTTCCCTCCCGCCAGAGCGATTTCGCCAGCCGCTTCAAACACCTGCGCGCCTATGGCCCACACGCCTTCGGCTGGCTGATGAGCGATCTCAACCCTGACGGGGCTGCCGGAAACGCCGCCGCCGCGACAGCGGAAAAGGGCGAAAGGCTGATTTCCCACGCTGTGAATGGCCTTGTCGAACTGCTTGAAGATATCCACGCTTTTGACATAACGTTATTTCATAACAAAATTTGAGTGACATGGCCGAATTCGGCCAAAATCTCTTTGAACTGCCAGGGCGTCGCGCCTATATGGACGACGACACATCTTCCTGAGGCTTGATAGCCTCTCTCCACGCGGGGTTTTCCATGACCGAAACAGCTATAGCCAAGCCCATTCCAGTCACCGTCCTGACGGGATATCTCGGCGCCGGCAAGACGACGCTTCTCAACCGCATTCTCTCCGAGAACCACGGCAAGAAATACGCTGTCATCGTCAATGAATTCGGCGAGATCGGCATCGACAACGATCTGATCGTCGAGTCTGATGAAGAAATCTACGAAATGAACAATGGCTGCGTGTGCTGCACGGTGCGCGGCGATTTGATCCGCGTCGTGGAAGGCCTGATGCGCCGCCCCGGCCGTTTCGACGGCATCATCGTTGAAACGACAGGCCTTGCCGATCCGGTTCCCGTCGCCCAGACCTTCTTCATGGATGACGACGTGCGCGCCAAGACCGAGCTTGACGCCGTCGTCGCCCTCGTTGACGCCAAGCACCTGCCGCTGCGCCTGAAGGACAGCCGCGAGGCTGAAGACCAGATCGCCTTTGCCGATGTCGTCGTCGTCAACAAGACCGATCTCGTTTCGCCTGAGGAAGTGGCCCGCATCGAGGATATCGTGCGCGCCATCAACCCGTCCGCGCGCATCTACAAGACCACCCGTTCCGGTGTTGATCTTGCCCGCGTTCTCGACCAGGGCGCCTTCAATCTGGAGCGCGCGCTGGAAAACGATCCGCATTTCCTCGAGCACGGCCATGACGACCACGTCTGCGGCCCCGATTGCGATCATCATCACCACGATCACGACCACCATCATCACGATCATGGCCATGATCACGGGCACCACGATCACGACCACGGGCACGATCACCACCACGGCGCGGTTTCGCCGATCCATGACGTGACGGTGCAGTCTGTCTCGCTGCGCGGCGGCGAGATGAACCCCGAACGCTTCTTCCCGTGGATCCAGAAGGTCACCCAGACCGACGGCCCGAACATCCTGCGCCTCAAGGGCATCATCGCCTTCAAGGGCGATGCCGAGCGTTACGTGGTGCAGGGCGTGCACATGATCATCGAGGGCGACCACCAGCGCCCGTGGAAGGAAGACGAAAAGCGCGAAAGCCGCCTCGTCTTCATCGGCCGCGAACTGGACCGTGAGAAGCTGGAAAAGAGCTTCAACGCCTGCCTCGCGACGGCCTGATCCTTATCCCTCCGTCACCCCGGCCTGAGCCGGGGTGCGGCTGCGTCCGTCATCCGCCCGCCGCGCGTTCTTCGACACCCTACACGGCAGTTGAAAATCATTGACACTCCGGCGTTCCGGGCTCACCCCCCTCTGTCCTGCCGGACATCTCCCCCTCAAG